>NZ_JABAEF010000021.1:0-5360 GCF_023701945.1 Rhizobium sp. CG5 | reverse complement strand
ATGGCCGAGGAAACCACCGCATCGGCGGACGTTCTCGCCAATGACACCGGCGACCTGCTGGAGCTGATCCGCAGCTTCAAGGTCTCCACTGCCGCGCAGTCCGGCCAGCTGGCCGGCATGGCCCAGCAGATGCGCCGGGCCAGCTGAGCCTTCGCCAGCCGAACGAGCAGACACAAGCCGCCGGGCATGATCCGGCGGCTTTTTCGTTTCAGCCGGAACCGTCGAGGATTGCCACCAATTGCTCGATGGCACGGTCGCTATAGACTGGTATGCCGGCCGCCTGCAGCAGCGCCGCGGTGACGCCGAAGCCGGGATGGCGGCTGCCTGAAAACGAACCGTCATAGATAAAGCCCGAGCCGCAGGACGGGCTGCCATCGATCAACAGCGCATGGCTGCAGCCGTTGGAACGGGCAAACGCGACCGCCTTGCGGCCGCCGTCAATAAACTCCGCCGTCACGTCGCCACCGGTTACTTCCATCACCCGCGCCCGGCCGGCCAGCACATCGGCGCCGGTCAAGCCGCCTTCGATTTCGGCCGGCGGTCGCGGCGTCGGCAGGCCACCGGCCTGCTCGGGACAGAAACCGACCAGCCGGCCTTCCGCCTGCCAGCGGTCGATCGCCGGATGATGCAAGGGCTTGCCCCGGCCGTCGTAGCGCACGGGGCGACCGAGAAGGCAGGCGCTGATGAGGATTTTGGCGGTCATGATGGTCCAAGATGTCTTGAGACATCGCTCCTCTCGTGCAGGATTCGAACCACCTCGACCATAACATCATTCAGAATGACGTAGAAAATCAGATGAGAACCGGCACGGCGTCTACGATAGTCAGAACGAAGCCAGTCGATCGCGCTGCCCGAGAGCGGATGCCGACCGATTTCAGCAATCATGTCCAGGATTTGCCGAAGGTAGCGCTCGGCCTGAACTTCGGACCTGTGATCACGTGTGTCATCACCGATCTTCAGGAAATCTCGTCTTGCGGCAGGGCTGAGCCGCACCTCAGCCACGGCTTTTCCAGCTCTCGCGAACGGTGGCCATCAGTTCCTCGGGATCGAACGGCTCCGCCGGTCCGCTGGTCTCGCCCTCGATCAGCGCATTGCGCAGCCATTCGACGCGAGCCTCCTCATCCCTCAACAGGCGCAGTCCGGCTTCGACCACGTCTTCGGCAGACTTGAAGCGTCCGCTTTCGACCTGGGCATCGATAAAGCTACCGTAGGGTTCGGCGATGGTCACCTGAACGGGCTTGTTCACAGCGAAACCTCCATGCGGATTGATAGAAAAGCATAGCACGAAAGGAGGGCGAGACAAATCTGCCCTGCAGGCATGAGGGCTGTTCAGGTGTCCTGGCTCAAGCTGCGGCCACGGCCAATTGCAGGCCTGTTTCCTCCTGCAGATGACGGATCACATTGAAGAGATTGTCGGCGCGCGGATTGCCCTTGGGACCGAACATGCGCATCAGGCTTTTCGCCGGGACGCCGGCTTTTTCCGCCAGGCGCTCAAACCCGATGGTCGCATTGATGAAGTCGCGCAGAACCGACTTGCCGGTCTCGACGTCGCCTGCCAGCAACAATTCGACGGCATCCGACAACAGCGCTGCGCGAAAGGCGGCATCGGTCGCGGCGCGGCTCTTCACGGTCAGTTTGAAATCACGGGTCAATGCCACGGCGCTTGCCTTTCCTTTGCTTGTAAAGCTGCCAGCGTTCGAGCGCGATGCGAATATCGTCCTGTTGCCGCTTCTTTGTCCCGCCGGCCAACAGAATGACAAGCTGGTCGCCATCGCGGCCGAAATAGATCCGATAACCAGGACCGTAATCGATCCGGTATTCGAGCAGACCGGCGCCAACACTCTTGACGTTGGATAAGTTGCCGGCCTCTACCCGGGCCAATGCCACAGTAACCTTCGAGGCCGCCCGCACCTCGATGCCGGCAAACCATAGGGCAAAGGGGCTTTCGCCGCGCTGATCCAGATATTCACGGATCTTCATGGCGCCAATGGTAACATATCCGCTACCATTGGCAATCCAGGATCATCCCGCGATCTTGGAGAAATCCGCGACCGTGGCCGTGGCATCGCGGATGGCGCTCAGCAGTGCCAGGCGGTTGGCGCGGATGGCGGCGTCTTCGTCGTTGACCAGCACATCGGTGAAGAAGCGGTCGACCGGGTCGCGCAGCGTCGACAGAGCCTGCATGGCGGAGCGGAAGTCTTCCGCGGCCACCGCATTGGCCGCATCGATGGTCGCCACCCTGATCGCCGCAAACAGCGCCTTTTCGGCATCGAGCTTCAACAGCTCGGCCGAGACGCCATCGGCAACGACGGTGCCCTTCTTCTCTTCGGCGGCCAGCAGCTGGGTGGCCCGCTTGGTGCCGGCCAGCAGGTTTTTGCCGTCTTCCGAGGTGATGAAGGCGGTCAGCGCCTCGACCCGGCGGGCGACCATGAGCAGGTCGTCGGTGCCCACACCCTCCCTTTGAGGGGGATGGTCGGCCCGCAGGGACGGGGTGGGGTGACCGGCCTCGGTGTTCGGGGTGTCACCCCCACCCGCGCGTTCCGCGCGACCTCCCCCCTCAAGGGGGAGGTGGTTGGCCGCCGCAAGCACAGCGTCGATGATATCGTGCCGGGCGCCCTGTTCGCGCAGGTAGACTTTCAGGCGGTCGTGGAAGAACTCAACCATCGATTCAGTTATTTCTGAAGCATCCTCGACTATTATTCTGCTTTCACCGCCTCTGAATACCTTGTCTTTATAGTCGCCGAATTCACTAACCAGTTCACCTAACCGCTGTGATTGAACATACAGCCCCTGCACCTTCGATGCGAAGAGGCTTTTTGCAGCCGAGTTCAAAGCTGGAACCAAATTCAGCCGAACACCCCGTTCCAAAATCATCCGAACCACACCCAGTGCGGCACGACGCAGCGCATACGGATCCTTGGACCCCGTCGGCTTTTCGTCGATCGCCCAGAAACCCACCAGCGTATCCAGCTTGTCGGCCAGCGCCACGGTCAGGCCGACCTTGTCTTCCGGCAGGCGGTCGGAGGGGCCGTTGGGCTTCCAGTGGTCCTCGATGGCGGCAGCGACAGAGGCGTCTTCGCCCTGCAGGAGCGCGTAGCGACGGCCCATCAGGCCCTGGAGTTCGGGGAATTCGCCGACGGCCTCGGTGCGCAGATCGGCCTTTGCCAGCACCACGGCGCGGTCGACCTGGCGGACGAAGGCGTCGAGATCGACACCCTCCCCTTGAGGGGGAGGGTCGGCCCGCAGGGACGGGGTGGGGTGACCCACCGCAGCGGCCGAAGGGTCACCCCCACCCGCGCGTTCCGCGCGACCTCCCCCCTCAAGGGGGAGGTGGGCTTTCGCCGTTGCAAACACGACCGGTGCCAGTTCCCTCGCCAGCGCCCGGATGCGCGCCACGCGCTCGCCCTGCGTGCCGAGCTTGGCATGGAAGGTGACGTTCAGCGCGTCGAGCTTGGCCATGCGTTGATCGAGTGGTTTTTTGAGATCGAGGTCGAATTTGGCGGCCGAGGACTTCAGCGTCTCCAGATCCGGCAGGTCGCCCTGGTCGCGGGTCCAGAAATGTTTGGCATCCGACAGCCGGGCGCGCACGACCTTGCCATTGCCATGCATGATCTCCTTGCCGCCGTCCTTGGCGTCGATATTGGAGATCAGGATGAAATGGTTGGAGAGCCCCTCGCCGCCCTGCTTGCGGGTGACGAAACATTTCTGGTTGGTCTTGATGGTCAGCCGGATGATTTCGGCCGGAATGGCCAGATACTCTTCCTCGAAGGTGCCGAGCAGGACATGGGGATATTCGACCAGACCGGACACCTCTTCGAGCAGGCCTTCGTCCTCGACCAGTTCAAGGCCATTGGCAAAGGCCAGATTGGCGGCATCCTGGGCGATGATATGCTTGCGGCGCTCGGCATCGAGAATGACGCGGGCTTTTTCGAGGTTTGCGACATAATCGTCGAAGCGGCGCACGGTGATGGCATCCGGCGCATGGAAACGATGGCCGTAGGTGACATTGCCGGCAATGATGCCGTCGATCTCGAAGGGGATGACGGCGGTTTCGTCATGCTCGGAGCCGAAGGTGCAGACGATCGACTGCAGCGGCCGCACCCAGCGCAGCGCTTCCGGCCCCTTGCCCTCGATGCCGCCGAAGCGCGAGCCCTTCGGCATGGAGGCAGCGCCCGAGCGCATGGATTTCGGCCAGGGGAAGGTGCGGATGATGCCGGGCATCACGTCGGTGACGATGTCTTCGGCAGCGCGACCCGGCTTGTCGAGAAAGGCCACGTAGAAATCGCCCTTCTTCGGATCGGTCTTGATGACAGCCTGGTCGATCGACGACAGCCCGGCACCGCGCAGGAAGCCGTCGATGGCGCCTTGCGGCGCGCTGACGCTCGGGCCCTTCTTTTCCTCGCGGATATCGGCGGAGCGGGCCGTCAGGCCGCGGATATCGAGCACGAGGCGGCGCGGCGTCCAATATTCGCGCGCGCCCTCATAGGTCAGGCCCGCATCCACCAGCGCATCGGTGACGAGCTTCTTCAGATCGCCCGCCGCCTTGCGCTGCATGCGGGCGGGGATTTCCTCGGAGCGGAGTTCGAGCAGAAGATCGGGCATTGGTTTTCTTTCCTCACCCTTCGTCTGGAACGGAGGGTCGGACCGAAGGTCCGGGGTGGGTCGACAAAAGGCTAGCCCCTGCTAGCAAAATTTGCCCCCTTCGCACAATCGTGAAATTGCGTTTGGTGACAGTGTGCGGAACGAAGCGTCACCCCCACCCGCCGCTGCGCGGCGACCTCCCCCCTCAAGGGGGAGGTGGAGTGCGGGGCCGGCGGCATCAGCCACCCTCCCCTTGAGGGGGAGGGTCGGAGCAAAGCTCCGGGGTGGGGTGACCTTGCCGAAAGCGCGAGGTTTGCCTGTTGCTCTTCAACCGCGGCAAAGATCGTGTCGAGCACGGTAGCTTTGCCATCGGGAATGTTTTGTGGGTTTCAATAGACCATCAGAACGACCCACATGACAATCGGTGGATGATCCGTTTTTGTCCCTGATCACCCCCACCCGCCGCTGCGCGGCGACCTCCCCCCTCAAGGGGGAGGTGGAGTGCGGGGCCGGCGGCATCAACCACCCTCCCCTTGAGGGGGAGGGTCGGAGCGAAGCTCCGGGGTGGGGTGACCCGCCCGAAGCGCGAGGTTTGCCTGTTGCTCTTCAACCGCGGCAAAGATCGTGTCGAGCACGGTAGCTTTGCCATCGGGAAGGCTCCGGTTGGGACGGTTTGTCGGTGTTTATAGACCATCAGAACGACCCACATTACAATCGGTGGATGATCCGGTTTTTGTCCCTGATCACCCCCACCCGCCGCTGCGCGGCGACCTCCCCCC
>NZ_JABAEF010000020.1 GCF_023701945.1 Rhizobium sp. CG5 | reverse complement strand
GCCGGCGACGCTGTCGGTGCTGACGAGTTCCTGCCCAATATGGGCACAGAGGAATTCCTCTCATGCCTGTCGCGCACTGCGCTGGAAGCTGCGGCGGAAACGGCGGGCGTGCCCGGTCGGATCAAGGTGAAGGATACCCGCACGGCTTTGGTTGAGCATTTTGCCGACGGACGGCTGGTGTATCCGGATGCGTTGCTCGCGCCATCCGCTGAGGAGGTGCGATCGTGGGTCGGACGCTACGCCAGCGTCGACAGCGGATTGGAGGATGCTGACGACGTTCCCGATACGCTCGAAGATCAGCTCTCTGGTGGTGACATTGTGGACCATTCTGCGGCCGAGGAAGAGGCGGACGAAGGTTTCCGCGAGGCTGCCGAATAGCACCAGGCATCAGGATCTGAACCAACGCCGCTGGCTCACGCTGGCGGCGTTTCTGTTTCGAGCAATCAGAAGGAGTTTGTCATGGCAGAGATCCATGATGACATGGCCACGGAAAAAGCGGCCCATGAGACTGAACTACGGACATTGGACCGGCCGACGATACGGGCCGGAGCATCGACGCCATGGGGCATGGCGCAGATCTCGCGGCAATTCGCCGACGGTATCGTTCTGCATTCGACCGCCAGCCATGGTGGTTTCCATCTCGCCGAGAATGCCAATGCCATCGTCCATGCCCTCTATCGTGATGACACCGAATTTTACGAAGAGGATTGTGAATGGGCGAAGGTTGTCCATGCTTTCCCGCATTTATTCACGACCTATGAACGTCGGTTGGCTGATCGCACACTTCGCGACTATTTCCCTGATGCCTACGAGCGCGTCACGGGCGCAATATTGAACGGCGGTCAGTCTCACATGCGGGACCGGCAGGAATTCGAGAGTGTCCACCGCAACGACTGGGTCGTCATCGCTGCCCTCAATTCCGATCAACAGCCTGGCTTTGTCGAGTGCATCGCGACGCTGGGCGGGATCCGTGGCGAGGTCGGCGAACGACGGTTCCTGGTTCCACGTTCCGACTACTCGATCGGCCGGCATGGCTTCGTCATCGATCCACTGAAGCACCAGCCATATGACGGTCCGTCCAGCTTCGTGACCTGGGCGGCAAGGCAATGATTGCTGCGTTCACAGACAGCGACCCACCTCGAAATCAGGTGATCGATTTCACCGAGCTCTATCGCAGGATCTGGGCACGGCAGCGGGATTCTCGCTCCCGGCGGGCGGAGCTGACACGACAAACGAAGGCGCGGTGGAAATGCAAGGCACGGCATGGCCCACCATCTGCTACTGCACGCATATCAGCGGAGCCGGGTGAGAGCGGAAAGCCCGGCCAACGTGAGGGTGCGATAAAGCGTTGATCGAAGCGCGGAAGAAATGGCACGGGGCAACCATCCTGGCACTGACTGTGATGGGACCGGGATTTGTCAGTGGCCTCCGTGGGTGAAGCGGCGTTGCCACGGTCGGATCGGCGATGGCGATTGCATCATGCTGTCGTGGGCCAGATTGTCGGCCGGCACAGCACCTCGGTTTTGCTGCGGTCTGACATGGGCGCGTCCCGGTCAAAGGCCGTGTGCCACGCCGCGTTGCGGCAGGATCATCGCCGCGTCGCAAGGCAGGCCCGCGTCTGTCGCAGCCCGCTTAAAGGCGGGCAGCACCAGCCGCAAACCATCCTCGCTCCTCCTGGCAATGCCCTGACCTTGGGCCGGGCCGCTGACGCCCATGTCCTTTTGCCCGCACCCGAGGGGCTGAGCCGGACGACAACCGGCACCCCGGGCTTCGCTGAAACATCGCTCTTAAAGGATCCGATCATGGCACCGCTCAACCGCTCCACCCAAAAGAACCGCTCCGTAAAATCCCAGCGCGCCACCACCCTCGAAATGGTCAGGCACGCCTGCCCCGACGCGACGCAGGCGCTGCGCATCTCCGAAAGCTTCGGCCTTGCCCTCATCGACAGCGACGGGATCCGCGACCTCCACCGCGGCCAGTTGATCGAAAGCGCCGATGCCCTGAAGGAGGGCCTTGCCGAGAAGGCCATGCAGATCCACATGCAGCGCATCGTCGGATCCTTCGTCGGCTCCGCCTACGGCGCCGGGCAGTTCTACTCCCGCGCGGTCACAGAAGCCCGCGATCTCACCACGAAGCTCTCTAACGATACCAGAGACGAGGACCTCGACGGGCCTGTCGGTTTCGACAGCCGCGCCCAGCGCAAGCGCGAGTTCGCAGCCGACATGGGCCTACAGGCCCACGTGCTTCGCATGGCAGCCGAAGGTGCCGTCTCGGCTTACGAGGACATCACAGGCGAAACCTGGAAGCCTTACGAGCGCACGATCGAACAGCCCGCGAACTCGGTCGATCAAAAAGCCGCAACTGTCCAGATGGCGGCATTCGAATAGGACGATCGCGGGGCTCCGGCCCCGCCTTCCTCCGGCGTCCGAGCGCTGTTGCGACCCGGTTAGGAAAAGAAAAAAGGGCCGACGGAAAACCGCGGCCCATAAAGTGTGAAGGTCATAGACCTCCAGAGGGGAACAGCTGCTGCGGCGGAACTGGGAGAGCCGCCATGTGCATCAGCTGAAGTCTTTGTGCCCGAATTTTCAACACACTGCACCTAATTTTTGTGCAGTGCAGCTATGCGTTGGGCAATCAGGTGACTGTTCAGGCGCTTTTCAAAGTGCTG
The DNA here is from genome assembly GCF_023701945.1 of Rhizobium sp. CG5. Lineage (GTDB taxonomy): Bacteria > Pseudomonadota > Alphaproteobacteria > Rhizobiales > Rhizobiaceae > Allorhizobium. The sequence continues at coordinate 124,674 of NZ_JABAEF010000020.1, read as the reverse complement.
GCGCTCCTCAGGTGACGTGTGTCAGTTAACACTGTCAAAATGCAGGGTTCACTTGAAAGCAAGGCCGCCCGTGTCATCAACTTTTCGCAATTCCGGTCTTGGCAGCGAATGAAGCCAGCCATATTCTCGGGCATGGCCAAATTCTTCCCGACTCTCGAACCGCAACACCATCGCTTCATCGTGGCACAGCACATGTTCTTCACCGCATCGGCAGCGCCGACCGGTCATGTCAACATGTCTCCGCGCAGCACGGACATGTTTCGTATCCTTGGCGACAACGCCGCGATGTATCTCGACCGCACCGGTAGCGGCAACGAGACCGCTGCCCATCTGGGGATAAACGACCGCCTCACCATCATGTTCTGTGCGGTTTCCGGGCCGCCGCTAATCATGCGGCTTTTCGGCAAGGGGCGCGTCATCCATCGCGACAGTGACGAGTTTGCCAGCCTGCTGGACGAGCGGTTCGACGGCAACGCGCCGCTCGGCGCGCGGCAGATGATAAGGCTCGACTTCGATCTGGTTCAGACATCCTGCGGCTACGGCGTGCCGTTGTTCGAATACCAGGAAGAGCGCCCGCAGATGGACGCCTGGGCCAAGGCCAAAGGCGTCGACGGGATCGACGACTACTGGCGGGAAAAAAACCAGGTCAGCCTAGACGGCTTTCCGACCGGCCTTTTCGAAACGCCCGGCTAGCGGAAGCACTGGCCTCGCGCCAAAACCCAGCTTATGGACAGTAAATCAACTTTGGAGGCGGTAACCGCCGCGTCCGTGGTCGGCGTAGGTTGCCCGCTGGGTGTCAGCGCCGACACGACACGTGGCCGCTTGAACGACGCTGAGAACCCGCATGGATCTGCCGACGATAAGGTAGAGCGGTTCCCAATAATGTCGATCATCAAGGCCTGGCGCCGCGACCCGCTAAGCGAGGGGCTACAATGCTCCATTCCCGGCAGCCTCCCACATGCAGTCGTTGGCTCCGACCATTCGATCCGGGCTGTTGGCGCTATGCACCCGTTCCCATTGGTCACCACCAGAATGATGCCATTTGCCGTAATCCTTGATCCGTCCACTGGCACGTCCACTGCGGTCTCGATGGGGCATGTCTGACCAAAGACCACCTCGCGATGCTCGGCTCGATCGGCATCCGCAACGGCCGGCTCGTTTTCTTCCCCTGTGCGCTGAAGCGCCCATTCCTCGCGAGACAAGAAAGCCTCTCCCTGGCCGTCCTCCACTCCGTTTCGGTCCGTTGGATGCAGGCCGATCGTCCCCGGTCCTATCGACTGCCATCGAGGCCGCGATGGACGCGGCCCGAACAACCGAAAAGGATTACGACAATGGCAACCATCGGCTCTTTCACCGCTTCCGGCAACGGCTTCTCCGGCACCATCAAGACCCTCAACCTCAACGTCAAGGCAACCATCCGCGCCGTCGAGCGCACTTCCGAAAAGGGCCCGGACTACCGCATCCTCGCCGGGGCTACGGTAGAATTCGGCGCAGCCTGGAAGAAGACCTCGAACGAAGGTCGCGACTACCTCTCGGTCAAGCTCGACGACCCGAGCTTCCCGGCTCCGATCTACGCAACGCTGATCGAGGTCGAAGGCGAGGAAGGACTCTCCCTCATCTGGTCCCGGTCGAACCGGGACTGAGATTGGATGCCCCGCCCGCCAAGGCGGGGCTCTCCACGTCAGGGATCACTTGTTCAGTGCATCCTTGAGCGCCTTGGCAGGCGCGAAGGTCAGCTTCTTCGAAGCCGCAACCGTCATCTTTTCTCCGGTCGCAGGATTGCGACCCTCGCGCTCAGGCGATGCCTTCACCTTGAATTTTCCGAAGCCGGGAATCGAGGTTTCGGCGTCAGATCCTGCGGCATCGGCGATGGCCTGAAACACGGATTCTACGATGCCCTTGGCCTGAACCTTCGTCAGGCCGTTATCGGCTGCAATCTTGTCGGCGATTTCATTGGTGGTGGTCATGGAATTCCTCGCATCTTTTTGTCAAAGATAAAATCCGTGTCAGCTTCTGACTGGATTGTCATCGGTGACGATCGGGATGAGGATTAGATCCGCTTGATGTCCACAGGTCGTTTCGGGCGATAGCCTCGTTTGCGCTTTTCGCGAAGGACGTCGAGGAACAGGTTGATGGCCTGGCTCTCATTGTCGAAGAGATGCACCATCTGCTGTCCGCGCGTTCCAATCCGACCCCAGGCGCGCACAAGCGACACCTCGCCAAACAATGTCGGCTGGACAGCAAGGGCGTAGAACCGCGCCATGTTTTTTTCCGGCGCGATACGCTCGACATAGAGGTGGTAGGGCTGCGTGATCATAACAGAAGAATTGCGCGTTTGGATTCGGCCGTCCAATGAGAGTTTTGAATCGGATCGGTATTATCGATTCACAACGTTGATCCGTGCATCGTTTCATCGGCACCAACTCCGTCGTGATCCTTCCCACTTCCGAGCCAAGCCTTCTGCGACGAGAATATCGCCGACCGATCGTCGCTCGCGGTAGACGATCCTGAGCTTGCGACCGAAGCGATCTTCATCTCTTGCAGCCGCCTTGAACGAGAGCGGACCGGAATTGAGAATGTCGAGCAGACGCTGTTTCGCCGCAAGTCCGCGCTCGCGTTCGCGTTCGCATCTTGGCGGGCTGAGCTCCGGCGTGTCGATGTCGGCGATCCTGATCTTCTCACCTCTAAACCAGAACGTATCACCATCCACCACGCAGGTGATACGTTGCCCGCTTCCGCAGATTGAGAAGGGTTCGCTCGCGCTGCTCGGCGGCGCTGAGGCAACAGATGCGAGGACGCCAATGGCTAAGGGGGATAGGCTGGCAATTGCCGTAAAAAGTCTCAATGTCATGTCGCCTCTGTGTCTTTCGTCGGAGCGGCCTTATAGCTCTTCACCCCTTCTGTGATTGGCTTGTGAAAACGGTTTTCTCCGACGGACGCGCTCATGTCCTTACGTCTGAACCAAATCGCGCGTCCACATCTGAGCGGTGGATTGCCTGATGTGAACACGATCTGCTCGTCGCTGCGCATGCGCAGCACTTCATGCGGCAGGATCAGCGGCCGGCGGCTGAGCTGCCGGGAGCGTGAGCGCGACGATCCCTTCATTCCTGAAGAGCGGTTTGTCTGGTCGACCTCGACCGTCGTATCGCCGCAGCGTTTCGAGATATAGTCGGCAGTATCAGGGTCGTTGATCGCGGCAAACGAGATCCACGATGCGGATTCGAACCATTTGCTCGTCGCGTCCCGGCCGCCGTAGGCCTCGCGCATCTGGCCGATGGACTGGAAGATCATCGTCAGCGTGATGCCGTATTTACGTCCAGCGTCGCGGGCGGTCTCCAAGATGCGCAGATAGCCGAGCCTGGCGACTTCGTCGAGCAGGAAGAGAGCGCGACCTTTCACATCGCCGTTTCGATTGTAGATGGCATTGAGCAGCGATCCGATAACCACACGGGCCAATCCCGGATGGGCTTCCAGTACCTTCAGATCGAGCGCAATGAAGATGTCTGTCCCGCCATCGGCAAGATCGTCGGTCGAGAAACTGTCGCCTGAGACGAGCGCGGCATAGTTCGGATAGGACAGCCAGTGGGTTTCTTTCACCGCATTGGCGTACACGCCAGAAAAGGTCTCGGGTGTCATGTTGACGAAGACCGAGACGTTCTCCTTCACGAAATCCGACTCCGACTGTTCGTAGATTTTTGTCAGGCGCGCGCGTAGCTGTGGTTCAGGCTCCGAAAGGTTCTTACGCACACGGCGCAGCGTCTGGTCCTCCTCGTCCGTGTGACCGGACAGGCAGACGTCGGCAATCAGGGCCGTCAGAAGCTGCATCGCCGATGCCCGAAAGAAGTCGTCGCGCGCAGAGGCCGAGCGGGGATTGTCGGTCATGATCCAGGTCGCGACGGCGACGATGTCCTCTTCCTTCGTACTGCCATGTCGACCGATCCAGTCGAGCGCATTGAAGCCGGTGGCCGATGTCGTGGGATCGAGAATGATCACGTTGCGGCCAGCCTTGCGTCTATGCTCTGATACCATCGGCGCGACCTCGCTCGACGGATCGAGGACGACGAGGCCGCCGCCCCACTTGAGCGCAGTCGGGACCGTTACCGACGTCGTCTTGAAGCCACCGGATCCGGCGAAGACGATGCCATGCGAGGAGCCGAACGAGCCGTCGAAGCATAGGAGCGGGCTCTTGCCTCCCGCGCCCCAGGTCGACGGATCATCGGCGCGGAACGACACAGCCGCAACGCTGTCGCGATCGACGCGATACCGTTCGCCGACGACGATGCCGCCAGGATCGGGAAAAAGTTTCGCAGCCTCCTGCACCTTCATCCAGTCGGCCTCGCCATGCACCGCTCGCTTTCCCCCGATCCGCCGTGGCGCGGCCTTGGCAAAAGCTGCGTTACCCTTCATCGCGACGCGCAGTGCGAAGACGCCGGCGAGGAAAATTGTCGATGCGCCAAGCATCGTTGCGGGGTCCGCATATCCGAGAACGGACTGTCCTGCTGGAACGTCACCGCTTATCCCGGCAAGGCGGACCCCTTCACGTATCACCGCGATGAGGATTGCCACTCCATTTCCGCTGACGACGCCCCATCCTGCAGCCTTGATACCCATCGCGCCATTTGCCGCGAACAGAAAGATCGTGCCGATTGCTGCCGCGGTGGCATAGGGCAGCGCGATGCCGATCCGCCCGAGCATCAGCTTCGCCTGCGCGGTCTTACCGAGCGCGGCTAGCCAGTGTTCGATCCCCGGCATGAACACCACGACGACGATCATCGTCGTGGCCGGGATGACGGCGAGTAACACTTTACTCGCCGTCATGAGCGAACGCCTCCGCGCCTATCGCCGTGAGGCGCGATTGCTCCGCATCGTTGCCCTTGAGTCGACGACTGGCATCGATCAGCAGGCCCAGCAGTAGTGCCCGCTTCTCGTAGCGCAGTCCTGCCTTGACGATGAGGCCACCGAGCTCGATTTTTTCGCGGGTGTCTTTCTTGCGTGCGTCAGCCGTCATCGTGCGGGCCATGCGTTCAAGCCTCACCAGGCCTGCCCGCAGGCGCGCCAGTTTCGATCGTCGTGACCGTCTCGCCTGCAGTCCTGCCGCCACCGGCATTTTTCTTTCCGGTCGAAGCCGCCTTGCCTCCGCGAAACCGTCCAGTGATTTCTTCGAACGCAGCCTGTAGCTCGGTTTCCTCGATCTCGATCTCACCGAGGCCGGCCTTCAGTGCGATCCGGCCGATGCGCTCGGCCTCGCGTGTTTCGGCCTGTCTTAGCTGATCCTGCAATCTGGCGATTTCTTCCCTGATCTTCGATGATGGTTTCTTCATTCCGGTCGCATCTCCTTGGAAATCTTGGCGGCTCTGTTCCGTTGCAAGATTTCCTCAAAAGCACTTCCGAAGGAATGTGCAGATCTGCACGTCGGCAAAGCCGACACTTTGGAGGATGATCCCGCCGTTCCGAAGGAGCGGATCCAAGGGCGCAATTATACGTCGCTGATGCGACGTGCTTGCCCGCGGCCCTGGCGGGGCCGTCGTAGGGTTGCCGCTCCCGACGAACGAGGTTCGAACCGGGAGTGTTTTACGCCGTGGCCATCGCCCATTTCTCAGCCAGCATCGTCAGCCGCGGCGGCGGCCGCAGTGCCGTGCTGTCTGCGGCCTACCGGCACTGCGCGAAGATGGAATATGAGCGCGAGGCTCGGACCATCGATTACACCCGCAAACAGGGGCTGCTTCATGAGGAGTTTGTAATCCCTGCAGATGCTCCGAAATGGATGCGGGCGCTGATCGCCGATCGCTCGGTATCGGGAGCGGTCGAAGCCTTCTGGAACAAGGTCGAGGCTTTCGAAAAGCGCTCCGATGCGCAGCTTGCCCGCGACCTGACGATTGCGTTGCCCCTGGAACTCACGCCCGAGCAAAACATCGCCCTGGTCAGGGACTTTGTGGAAAAGCATATCCTCGCCAAGGGCATGGTGGCCGACTGGGTTTACCATGACAATCCAGGCAACCCGCATATCCACCTGATGACCACATTGCGCCCGCTGACCGAGGAGGGGTTCGGATCGAAGAAGGTCGCGGTGACCGGCAAGGATGACCAACCCGTCCGCACGAAGTCCGGGAAAATCCTCTATCAGCTCTGGGCGGGTTCGACCGATGACTTCAATTCCTTACGCGATGGATGGTTCGAGCGGCTGAACCACTATCTGTCCCTCGGCGGCATCGATCTCCGTATCGACGGCCGTTCCTACGAGAAGCAGGGTATCGACCTCGAACCGACTATCCATCTCGGCGTTGGCGCCAAGGCGATCGAGCGCAAGGCGCAGGAGCAGGGCATCCGGCCAGAGCTTGAGCGCATCGAATTGAACGAACAGCGGCGGAGCGAGAATGCCCGCCGTATTCTTCGCAATCCGGGCATCGTGGTTGATCTTATCACCCGCGAGAAGAGCGTCTTCGATGAGCGCGATGTCGCCAAGGTTCTGCATCGTTATGTCGATGACCCGACTGTCTTCCAGCAACTGATGTTACGCATCATCCTGAATCCGGAAGTCTTGCGTTTACAGCGTGACACGATCGAGTTCGCGACCGGAGAAAAGTTGCCGGCCCGTTATTCGACCCGGGCGATGATCCGGCTGGAAGCGACGATGGTGCGACAGGCTTTGTGGCTGTCGAACCGGGACGGTCATGCTGTCTTTGAAGCTGCTCTGGACGCAACGTTCCGGCGGCATCAGCGGTTGTCGCAGGAGCAGAAAACCGCGATCGAGCGGATCGCCGGTCCCGCCCGGATCGCGGCCGTGGTTGGACGTGCCGGCGCCGGCAAGACCACGATGATGAAAGCTGCCCGCGAGGCGTGGGAACTGGCCGGATATCGTGTGGTCGGCGGAGCGCTCGCCGGCAAGGCGGCGGAGGGTCTGGAAAAGGAGGCCGGGATCCAGAGCCGCACGCTCGCGTCGTGGGAGCTGCGCTGGAACCGTGGTCGTGACGCTTTCAATGACAAGACAGTCTTCGTCATGGACGAAGCGGGCATGGTCGCCTCGAAGCAGATGGCCGGCTTTGTCGATGCCGTCGTCAGGGCAGGTGCCAAGATCGTTCTGGTCGGCGATCCCGAACAGCTCCAGCCGATCGAGGCGGGCGCTGCCTTCCGCGCCATCGTTGACCGCATAGGTTATGCCGAACTCGAGACAATCTATCGCCAGCGCGAGGACTGGATGCGCAAGGCGTCACTCGATCTGGCGCGAGGCAACGTGGAAAAGGCGCTGACCGCCTATGATGCCAATGTCAGGATCACGGGAACGCGCCTCAAGGCCGAGGCGGTCGAGCGGCTCATCGGTGACTGGAACCACGATTACGATCAGACGAAGACAACGCTGATCCTCGCGCATCTGCGCCGCGACGTTCGGATGCTGAACATTATGGCCCGCGAAAAACTCGTTGAACGCGGCATTGTCGGTGAGGGCCATGTCTTCAAAACGGCTGACGGTATTCGCCAATTCGACGTGGGCGACCAGATCGTCTTCCTGAAGAACGAGACCTCGCTCGGCGTCAAGAACGGCATGATCGCTCATGTCATCGAGGCCGCACCGAACAGGATCGTTGCTGTCGTCGGAGAGGGTGATCAGCGCCGGCAGGTCATCGTCGAGCAACGCTTCTACCGCAATCTCGATCATGGTTACGCCACGACGATCCATAAATCGCAAGGCGCTACCGTCGACCGCGTGAAGGTCTTGGCAAGCCTCTCCCTCGACCGGCATCTGACCTATGTGGCAATGACCCGCCATCGCGAGGATCTACAGCTTTATTACGGCCACCGGTCCTTCGCCTTTAACGGCGGCCTGGCCAAGGTACTCTCCCGAAGACAAGCCAAGGAGACCACGCTCGATTACGAGCGCGGAAAGCTATACCGCGAGGCGCTGCGGTTTGCGGAAAGTCGCGGCCTTAACATCGTCCAGGTGGCCCGCACGCTCGTGCGCGACCGGCTCGACTGGACGCTGCGCCAGAAGACGAAATTGGTCGATCTCGGGCAGCGCCTTGCCGTCTTTGTAGAGCGTCTCGGTCTGCACCACCCCTTAAAAACCCAAACAATGAAGGAGGCCGCGCCCATGGTCGCAGGCATCAAGACATTCCCCGGTTCCGTTGCCGACACGGTAGAGAACAAGCTCGACACCGATCCAGCCCTTAAGAAACAATGGGAAGAGGTCTCGACCCGCTTTTCTTACGTCTTTGCCGATCCCGAGACCGCCTTCCGGGCGATGAACTTCGATGCGGTGCTAGTGGATAAGGAAACGGCCAAATTGGCGCTTCAGACGCTGACGACCGCCCCGGCGTCGATCGGACCGCTCAGAGGCAAGACCGGCATTCTTGCCAGCAAGACCGAGCGCGAGGACCGTCGCGTTGCAGACCTCAATGTTCCGGCCCTGAAGCGCGATCTTGAGCAGTATCTGAGGATGCGCGAGACCGCCGTGCAGCGGCTGCAGGCGGATGAACAGGCCTTGCGTCAGCGCGTGTCGATCGACATCCCGGCATTGTCGTCGGCAGCACATGTGGTGCTGGAGCGCGTGCGTGATGCGATCGACCGCAACGATCTGCCGGCGGCCATGGCATACGCACTGAGCAATCGGGAAACCAAGCTGGAAATTGACGGGTTCAACCACGCCGTCACCGAACGCTTCGGCGAGCGTACCATGCTGACCAATGCCGCGCGCGAACCCTCCGGAAAGCTCTTCGACAAACTCTCCGAAGGGATGCAGTCCGAGCAGAAGGAGCGTCTGACAGAGGCTTGGCCGATCATGCGCGCGTCCCAGCAGCTCGCCGCTCACGAGCGCACCGTCCAGACCCTTCGGCAGGCCGAAGATTTGCGTCTCGCCCAGCGCCAGACGCCGGTGATGAAGCAATGAGGCGGCGGCTTCTCCTGTTCCTGGCCAGTACGGGCGGGGCGATCGGCGCTCTGGCGGCAGTCGCCTATATAGGCGGCTTTCGGTTGAACCTGACACCGAGCGAGCCGCTTGGGCTCTGGCGTATCGTGGCCCTGCAGCGTCCGGTCGAAACTGGCGATCTCGTGTTCATCTGCCCCCCGGCGACCGCGTCATTCGAGGAGGCACGGCGCCACGGCTATGTCAGGCGTGGCCTCTGCCCCGGTGGCTTTGCGCCGCTGATCAAGACAGTGGCGGCACTTCCCGGACAGCGTATCGAAGTTGGCGCGACGGTCATCGTCGACGGCAGGCCTCTTCCTTCGTCGATCGTCCGACAAAGCGATGGAGAAGGCAGGCCGATCACAGCGTTTAAAACCGGCATCGTGCCACTGAGAAATCTGTTTCTTCACTCATCTTTTGCGAGCTCCTATGATAGTCGGTATTTTGGACCGGTTCCCGACACGGGCCTTCTCGGTCTGGCGCGGCCGGTCCTCACGTTCGAACCGTAATTGGCAGCTAACCTGCTTGCTCATCGCCGCGTCCGGTGCCTGCGGCTGGACTGCCTGGAGCGGTCATGTCCTGGCCCTCCCGGTCGCTGTGTTGTTTCCGGCGCTCTGGGCGATGTCGCCGTCGCGGCTGACGGCGGGGCTCGTGTCCGCGGGATATTTTCTCGCTGCGTCGCGTGGGCTGCCGCAGGGCGTCGCCAACTTCTATGCCGCCGATCTCTGGCCCGGGCTTCTGCTCTGGGCAGCCGCTTCGCTCTCCTTCGCCGGCGTGCATGCGGCGCTCTGGAAGGCGCGACCGGAAGGGAAGTCTCCGGGAGTAGGTCGAACGGGAATGGCAATGGCGCCACGCTATCTGTCGGCGGCGATGCTCATGGGACTGCCGCCCCTCGGCATAACCGGCTGGGCGAATCCGCTCACCGCAACAGGTGTGCTGTTTCCGGGATGGGGATGGTGGGGGCTGGTCGCGATGACAGCCGGCCTCGCGATGATGACATCGCGATATTGGCCGGCTGCCGCCATCGTCCTGGGAGGAGTCTGGCTCTGGTCCGCCGCTACGTGGACATCACCGAATCTACCCGAGGGATGGAAGGGCGTCGACCTTGAACAGGGTCAGAGTCTCGGACGAGACGGCTCGCTTGACTATCACCGTGACCTGATCGCAACGGTGCGAAGGGCTGCCGGGGAGAAAATCCGCTTCATCGTTCTTCCCGAAAGTGCACTGGGCTTCTGGACGCCGATCGTCGCGAGGCTCTGGCAACAAGGCTTGCAAGGCTCGGAGCTCACTGTGATCGCCGGCGCGGCCGTCATCGACCCGAGCGGCTACGACAATGTCATGGTTGCGATTTCGGCTGACGAAGCACGAATTCTCTATCGCGAACGCATGCCGGTCCCGGTGTCCATGTGGCAGCCATGGGGGGCATGGACCGGGCAGGGCGGTGGAGCTCGCGCCAACCTTTTTGGCAATCCAGTTGTGAAAAGCGACGACCAGAAGCTCGCCGCGCTGATCTGCTACGAACAGCTCCTCCTCTGGCCGGTCCTGCAGTCGATGCTGCATTCCCCCACCGCAATCGTTGCCCCGGGCAACGGATGGTGGACCGCGGGAACTTCGATCGTCGCCATTCAGAACGCGAGCGTGGTCGCCTGGGCAAAACTGTTCGGACTGCCCGTCGTCACAGCTTTCAACAGATAAGGAATTGTTCGCGATGGTCGATGCCGCCCTCATCAAGGAATGCAGCGATCCCGGCCTGAAGCCGGCGATCGTCGAACAGTTCATCGAACGGGCAGGGGCACCGGACCCACTCGCTGTCACAGTCCGCTCCGGCAACCGAGTGGTGCTTGTGCCAAGGCCGAAGACAGCCGAGGAGTCGTTGGCGCTTATCCGAGACAACCTCGGTCGCAATACCGTTCGCGTCGGGATCACACAATATCCCGCCGGGCTCGGCATCGTGGAGGCGGGCCAGCTGAAGCCGGACCTGGTCGATGCTTGCGAGAACATCCGCATGGGCACTGCATTGTTCGCCAAGGTCTACCGTATCGTCACCAAGTGGTATGGCAATCCGACCGAGAAAGATGTTCTGCCGCAGGTGTTCGATGACGCCATCATCGCCTGGCAGACGGGATACTTCGAAGGAACGGCTGTGTTCCGTGCGGAAGATCCAGGTAACGTAAAGCTTGCCCAGCCGGGGCCGGTCAGGCGCGAAGGCGCCGACACAGAAGCCGGCCTTCCGGAGGATGAAGCCAAGTCCGAAACGCCAGCCGAAGCTTCGGGATCCGATCCCAATAAAGCAGGGATCAGGATCGACCTGTCCGGCATCGGTGCTCATCAAAAGTAGGCGTTACCGTCGGTTGATCAAACCAAAGCAACTGCCCAGCAACGATTTCAGAGTGCTTGGACTACGCTCGAAAATATCGATCGGAACGGAATTCCTGGCGTCTGATGCTTCTTGAATGTGAAGATTTGCACGTTCGCGACACTAATCCCCGCTGGCATCTCGTTGAAATGACTCTTATAAAGGCCGGGACGCAGTACGTGCTGTGTTGCGGCGTAGAATCCGCGGATGAAAGGTTGGCGCTGACCGAAATGGCGCCAGGAATCCTCTGACCTTATGGCCGGGGGCCTGTGACTCATGTCCAGGCGCTTCGGTGCTAAAGGTCTCAGGGCCGATTCATCTCGGATTCTAACCCCCGGCTAGGGTTCATAGGGTTCAACGTCAGCGGGGGCGGACCGCAGACAAAACCAGGGTTGGAAACATGGAATCGGAAGATGTGATCTTGTCCAAGGGAGTGGAGCTCCGGCCGGTGGTGGGGCTAACGCGGGGACTACCTCCCGCCGACTTGGAAAGTCTTACCGTCGACGCGATCCGAACGCACCGGCGGTTAGTCGAAAAGGCTGACGAACTGTTCCAGGCACTGCCGGAAAGCTACAGGTCAGGGGAATTGACCGGTGGCCCACAGCATCTTCGTTACATTGACGCCAGCATCGAGATGCATGCGCAGATGAGCGCAGTGAGTACCCTGATCAGCATCCTCGGCTACATCCCGAAGGTGACCGTTAACTGACCCGGATTTAGGATCACACGTGGTGAGCAACTCGGCCACCGGCGCTATCACATCAGCTTTCTGCGAATTGCGAGCGCGGTGAGATGGGCCTTGCTACGGACATCGAAGCGTTTCATCGCCTCGCGAAGCTTGACACGGACGCTGTTGTATTTGACGCCCTCCACATCAGCAATCTCCTCCATCGTCATGCCGACAGCGATCCATCTGAGATAGGTCGCCTCTTTCGGGTCGAGCCAGGCGGCATCTTCCACGGTCGGAGTGGTTTGGAGGAACGAGATGCGGGCATGGAGCTGTCCGACGGCCGCGGCGGCAGCGACCGCGTCTATCTCACGATCAAGATCGATTGCTGGCCTTTCCGACGCTAAAGTGAACATCGACATCGAGCCGTTGGCAGTCTTGATCGGAACGGTTACCCCGGAGCGGATACCGAAATCGGCAGCATGCGCGTAGAAAGCACGCTCTTCCTTCGATTGCTTCGCGCGATCCTGTTCTCCGGACCACGCAAAAACTTGCTTCCTGGATTTCGCGTGTTTGACGACCGGATCGAGCTTATCGAAGTTCTTCTCGAAATACGTCGACCGCCACTCGCGATGATAATTGGTGACTGCGATGCTGTGCTTGTGCTGGAGGTGCAGATAGGCATAGCCGGTGAAGCCAAAATGTTGGGTGAGGTCGGAAAGGCCCTGCGTCAGGATGCTTTCGTCACCTTGTATCGCCGCAAGATCGGTCAGCTTGTCCAGCCAGTGCTGCATTTTTTCACTCCGTTTTGGTGGTCAGGTGGAACAGATCACGAGAGCCCCTCGACGTTTATTATTGTATGCGCCTCAAAATCAACCATAGATTGCAGAATCTACCTTATGGCACAAACAGTTGGCGTAAATGGCAGGTCCCGAGTAAATGTCGGGACCTGCCATAAGCGCACCGCTAGCCGAGAGAAGGCGTCTTGGGAGGAGCCTTGCTATCTCTCGTCTGCGTCGACGCATCTGGTAAGCTTGATCGCGGGAGCGATGGGGAATGCTGCTATATGCTTCCGATAGCTAGATCGCGCGCGCTAACGATCTAATTCTCCCCCAGAACTTTCGCGGATGATCAGTTCATGGTTCAGGATAATGCTTTTCGACTTAAAACTCGGAGCCCTCAGGTTTTTTAGCAGCATCTTCGCACCAAGCTCGCCCATTTGCCGTCGTGGCGTTCTGATAGTGGTAAGTGGTGGTTCGTAGACCCCCGCGAAGGGGATGTCGTCGAACCCAACGACCGCCATATCTCTTGGCACACTTAAACCTTGGCTTCGAACGTAGCGTATCGCACCCATCGCCATTTCGTCACTTGCGCAGACTACGGCGGCGGGAACCTTCCCTTCCCGCATCAGCCTCTCCATGGCATCTCGACCAGCATCGATATTGAATCGCTCGCCTGCTGCGATCCTGATATTTGATGCAAGACCCGCCTGCTCCATCGCGGCCTTATAACCGTCAATACGAGCGGAGAAAGTTGGGCTGCCATGTGGACCGCCAAGATGAGCTATATCTGAATAACCTCGTTCAACGAGATGATTAACGGCGGTCTCGATCGCTCTCTTATTGTCTATATTCACACATGGGATTTCAGTTTCTTTCAGTGCGCGGCCTACGGCTACTATCTTCTTTTCGAACCCCGGGTAAGATCGCAAAACCTCGGGGATACGTCCGGTCAGCAAAATAATGCCGTCGGCAGCACCATTAAGGATCTGGCGTGCGAGGACGTCCTCTCTCGCTCTGTCATGTTGAGTGCTCCCGACGATCACGCTGATTTGCTCGTTTTGCAGCGTTTCCTCGATACCCAGGATCACCTCTGGAAAGAAAGATGCCGCGATATTTGGCAGTAGTACAAGTACCTGCCCAGCCATCTTGTTGCGAAGCATACGAGCGCCGTGGTTGACCACATACCCATGTTCTTCAACGATCTTGCGTATGCGTTCTTTCGTCTCGTCCGTCACTCGCGATGAATCCGCAAGCGCACGACTAACGGTAGACACATCGACGCCAGCAAGGCGGGCAATGTCTACCATTGTGAGACGAGAGGTGCGTGCAGTTCTTGCTCGTGCGCTCTCCAGAAGTGGTGACACCTGGCCTTCCTTTCAGAATTAGCCGCTGTTCGCCGTTGCGGTTGCGGTTACCGATACCAATACAAGGAAACTTTGTTTCGCGGGCCTAATTCTTCATCTTGATCCACACTCCATTTCTTTCAGATGAGGCAACACACGCTTCCACAAAAGCGACGCCTTTGACACCGTCATCGACGGTCGGATAGGTGACCGCCTTGTCGAGCTCCGAACCGGTGCGGCGGGCTTCGATGGCGTGGGCCGCTTCGGTATAGATGGTCGCGAAGGCTTCGAGATATCCTTCCGGATGGCCCGAGGGAATGCGCGTGACGCGCGAGGCCGCAGCACCGGTGCCAGCACCGCCGCGGGTGATGAGCTGTTTCGGCTCGCCAAGCTTCGTGAACCAGAGATAGTTCGGATCAGCCTGCGTCCACTCGATGCCTGCCTTGTCGCCGTAAACGCGGACCTTCAGCCCGTTTTCATGCCCGACAGCCACCTGGCTGCACCAAAGTAGGCCCTTGGCTGACTGCTTGCCGTCCTTTGGCTTGAAGCGCAGCATCACATGCGCATTGTCGTCCAGACGGCGACTCTCCACGAAGGTATGTACATCCGCTGCCAGTTCATCGGCTTCCAGACGGGAAATGAAGCAGCCGAGATTATAGGCATGGGTGCCGATATCCCCTGTGGAGCCGCCGACACCGGATTGCGCCGGATCGGTGCGCCAGACGGCCTGTTTCGCACCGGTCTGCTCCAACGGCTCAGCCAGCCAATCCTGCGGGTATTCCATCTGCACCAGACGGATGTTCCCGAGCGCACCGGTTTCCACCAGTTCACGCGCATGCCGCACCATCGGATAACCGGTATAGTTATGGGTGAGGATGAACAGCGCATCCGCCTTGTCCGCCACGTCCTTCAGTTTTTTGGCATCCTCCAGATTGGAGGTCAGCGGCTTGTCGCAGATGACATGGATGCCGCGTTCCAGAAACGCTTTTGCCGCAGGATAATGCACGTGGTTGGGCGTAACGATCGCCACCGCCTTGATACCATCCTCGCGAAGCGCTTCCTTCTCGGCCATTTCTTCGAATGACCCATAGCAACGTTCTGGATCAAGCCCGAGTTCGCGGCCGGAGGCGAGGGATTTTTCCGGTGTCGAGGACAAGGCCCCGGCCACGAGATCGAAGCGATTGTCGAGCCGTGCGGCCATGCGGTGAACGCCGCCGATAAATGCACCTGAACCACCACCGACCATGCCCAGGCGAATCCGCGTGTTCGCCTTGTCGGTTGTCTTTCCTTCAATAGCCATAATGTCTCCTCGGCATTTTCTAAGCGCATTCCCACACGGAAAACGGCTTCACACTTTTCCTGGAAGTGCTTTCAAAGCCCAAGCATGCGCCGGTTGGCCGCATCGTCGGTGCCAGCAGATGCGAAATCATCAAAGGCTTTTTCCGTGACGCGGATGATATGGTGCTTGACGAACTCGGCCCCTTCCCGGGCACCGTCTTCAGGATGTTTCAGCGCGCATTCCCATTCAACCACTGCCCATCCGTCGAAATCGTTGGCCGCCATCTTCGAAAAGATCGCCCCGAAATCCACCTGCCCATCACCCGGCGACCGGAACCGTCCGGCCCGGTTCACCCAGCTCTGGAAGCCGCCATAGACGCCCTGCCGCCCGGTCGGGTTGAACTCCGCGTCCTTCACGTGGAACATCTTGATCCGGTTTTTGTAGATGTCGATGTTTTCCAAATAATCCAGGCATTGCAGCACGTAGTGCGAGGGATCGTAGAGCATGTTGGCGCGCGGATGGTTCTTCACCCGCTCCAGGAACATCTCGAACGTGACGCCGTCATGCAGGTCCTCACCGGGGTGGATCTCGTAACACACGTCGACGCCGTTTTCGTCCGCATGGTCGAGGATCGGCGTCCAGCGGCGGGCAAGCTCGTCGAAGGCGGCTTCCACCAGACCGGCCGGGCGCTGCGGCCACGGATAAATGTAGGGCCAGGCAAGCGCGCCAGAGAAGGTGGCATGCGCCGTGATGCCGAGATGCTTCGAGGCTGTGATCGCCATTTTCACCTGCTCGACTGCCCATTCCTGACGTGCCTTCCGATTGCCGCGCACTTCAGGCGCGGCAAAGCCGTCGAAGGCTTCGTCATAGGCCGGATGCACCGCGACCAGCTGGCCCTGTAGATGGGTGGACAATTCGGTCACTTCCACGCCGTTCTGACGGGCGACACCGGCGAACTCGTCGCAATAATCCTTGGAGGAGGCAGCTTGTGTGAGGTTGATCAACTGGCTTGCCCAGGTAGGGACCTGCACGCCAATGTAGCCCTTGTCAGCCGCCCATTTTGTGATGCTGTCCCACGAATTGAACGGTGCTTCGTCGCCTGCGAACTGGCCGAGGAAAATGGCGGGCCCCTTAAGGCTTATCATGATTGATCCAATCGAGTGTGCTTGAGCTAATCTGAAGTCGGAATCATTTTGGCATCAATCCTATTATGCCTACTTTGCTCGCTTGACAAGGATACAAACGTTTGTCTACCCTGTACAAACGATTGGATTTCATTTCAGCACGGTTTATTCGAGGAATATCTATGACCAAACTGTCGGTGCAACTGTTTACAATGCGCTCGATCGAAAACGACGCTGAAATGCTCGACACCGTTAAGGCGGCGGGCTTTGAGTTTGTTGAGCTTTACGGTGCCAAGCTTTCTCGCGGCAGTGCCTTGGCTGGGCTACTTGGTGAGCGGGGCCTCCAGGCATCTGGTAGCCATGTTGCGCTCGCCGACCTGACGGACGACTTTGAGACGGTTGTAGAGAACGCGCAGGCGTTCAACATTTCTTCCCTGTTCGTGCCTTCTGTTCCTGTTCCGCAGCGTGACATGCCAGCAGATGGATGGCGGGAGTTGGGAAAGCAGCTGGCGCTCCTGAGCGACAAGCTATCGGCCCACAGTATGACCCTTGGTTACCACAACCACAATTGGGACTTGCATCTCAAGGACGGTGATAAAACGGCTTTGGATCTGGTCTTCGAAGCAGCCGGATCCGCTCCCGTGCAGTGGGAGGCAGATATCGCATGGCTGACACGGGGCGGCGTCGATCCGGTTGTTTGGCTGAAACGCCATTCAAGCAGGCTAGCGGCGGCACATGTGAAAGACCTTGCTCCGGAGGGGCAGAACGAGGAAGAGGCTGGCTGGGCCGATGTGGGCGCCGGGGTGCTGGACTGGAAAGTCTTGTGGCCGGAAGCGATTGCTAATGGCGCCAAGGTCATGGTGGTGGAGCACGACAAGCCGCTGAACCCGGCGGCCACCACTGCCAACAGCTTCCGCTATCTGCAGGAGAACCTGCGGTGAGCGCTTCCCCTATGAACGTTGGCATTATCGGGTGCGGTGTTATCAGCACCGCCTATATCCGCGGCGCCGCCCGCTCACGCCATATCCTTGTCAAATCGGTGGCGGATATCCGGGAGGAAGCCGCCCGTTCGCAAGCTTCTGCGATGGGTGTGGGATACGCCACCATCGACGAAATGTTAGCTGACCCCTCGATCGAGATAGTCATCAATCTCACAATTCCGAATGCCCATGCCGAAGTCAGCACGCGTATTCTTGAGGCCGGCAAACACGTCTATTCGGAAAAACCTTTGACAGTCTCGGTCGAGGAAGCCCAAAACCTGTTGCAGTTGGCCGCTAAGCGCGGCTTGCGGGTGGGCTGTGCTCCTGACACTTTCCTCGGAGCCTCACACCAGGCCTGCAAAGTACTGCTTGATGACAGAAGGATCGGAACTGTACTTGGCGGCTCTGCGAGCTTCCTTTCGCGAGGGATGGAGGCCTGGCATCCGAACCCGGACTTCTTCTTCAAGTCGGGAGGTGGTCCGGTTCTCGATCTTGGGCCTTATTATATCACTGTTCTTGTCAATCTTCTCGGGCCTATCCGGTTGGTCACGGCCACCGCCTCGACCGGCTATCTGACGCGACGGATTGGTAGTGGGGATCGCGCCGGTGAAGATATCGCGGTTGAAACACCGACAAGTTACAGCGCTCTTCTGATTTTCGAGAGTGGTGCCCGTTTCAGTCTGGACGCTTCATGGGATGTCTGGAAGCATCAACGATCGCCAATCGAGATCTACGGCACGGAAGGCTCGTTGCTCGTTCCCGATCCCAACTTCTTTGGAGATGAACCGAAAGTTTCCGAACGAGGAGGAGATTGGCAGGCGGTGGATATATCGGCATTCGCATTCGGAGAGCGGAACAGAACCCTGCGGACCGGCCGCGAAGTTGCGGACCATCGCTCGATCGGTGTCGTAGACATGGCACTCGCGATCAGACAGGGCCGTCCTCATCGTGCAAATGGCGACCTCGCACTGCATGTTCTGGATGTTCTGCTCGCTATCGGCAGGTCTGCGGCTGAATCTCGCGTCATCGAGATCGGGTCCAGTTGCGACCGTCCGCTACCCGTGTCCACAGGTTCCAGTGAGGCGGTTTTCGAAGTGATCAATCAAACGCATTCGGGCAAAGTCGCCTAGGTGCTACCGGGCCGCGGGTGCGGGAGGAATAGATATGCCAGGTCCAAGAGTGGTTCCTTTTCATGGCGACGAGGCGTTGCCAAAAAAGGTTGATGTGGTTGTCATAGGCGGTGGAATTGTTGGTGTCTCGACGGCCCTCGAACTTGCCGAGCAGGGCCTCAAGGTTGCTGTATGCGAGAAAGGCGGCGTTGGCCACGAACAGTCTAGCCGTAACTGGGGTTGGGTGAGACTCTCGCGCCGCGATCCGCGTGAAATCCCGTTGATGATCGAAGCTGTCCGCATGTGGGAGACGCTCGATAAGCGTCTGGGACGTGATACCGGCTACAAGAAGGCGGGCATCACCTTCGCATGCGCAACAGAAAAGCAGTTCAATACCTACGCAGACTGGAACAGGCATCTCGAGCCCTACCAGATCGAAAGCCGAATGCTGAACGGGCAAGAATTTGCCGAGATGTTTCCAGGTCTTCGGAAAATACCATACGGCGCATTGCATACTCCCGGCGACGGCCGCGCTGAGCCTCAGAAAGCAGCTCCGGCAATTGCTGAAGCTGCCCGTGACAAGGGTACAACGATCCTTACCGACTGTGCTGTCAGGGGACTGGAAACGTCTGCAGGGCGGGTAAGTGGCGTCGTCACGGAACGCGGACTGATCGAATGTGATGCAGTGGTCGTTGCCGGTGGCGTGTGGAGTAATCTTTTCTGCCAGCGGTATGGCATAGACGTGCCGCAGCTCAACGTGATGAACTCTGTTTTGATGACGAAGCCGCTGGAAGGCGGCCCCGACGGTGCTCTGTGGACACGAGACTTTGCGCTTCGTAAGCGCCAGGACGGTGGTTACACCATCGCATCGGGACACCAAAACATCGTCGACATCGTGCCGAACTCCTTCAAATATGGCTGGAGTTTCTTACCATCCTTTAGAGAGGAATGGCGGTCCCTTCGGTTTAGGCTTGGTGGGCGCTTCTTCGAAGAGCTTCGCCTATCAAAACATTGGGAGATGGATGAAGCCAGCCCGTTCGAATACCACCGCGCGCTCGATCCCGTCCCATCGAAGAAATATGCCGATGGAACGCTTAAAAAGCTCGCCGAAGATTGGCCAGTTTTTGCGAATGCTCAGATTGCCCAGCGTTGGGGCGGCTATATCGACGTGCTGCCTGATGCAATCCCAATCATCTCCGCCGTCGCCTCAATCCCAGGCTTCCACATTGCAACCGGCTTTTCCGGTCATGGCTTTGGCATCGCACCGGCTGCCGGCCGTTTGATGGCGGATATTGTCTCTGGGCGACCTCCTATCGTCGATCCGGCTCATTTCCGCTTCTCCCGTTTCTCGGACGGTTCAAAGATCGAGCTCATGCCCGATATGCGCCAGTAGTCCGCAACTGCCCGATAAAGAGGCAGGTAACCGTCTTCGTTCACCAAACCAAAAGGGGTTCTGTTATGTCGACTGAAAATGAGAATACGAAGCTCGCCTTCACTCGGAGGAAGACTCTTGGACTGCTTGGCGCTGCTGGCCTTGTAAGCTACTTTGCGCCGAACCTGCTCGGCAAGGATCGGGCACTTGCTGCTCCACCGTCATCGCCGACAGGCCAACTTATCATCGGCCTGTCGCAGGAGCCGACCGTATTGAATCCTCACAAGCTTCACATTGAGGTCGACGAAGGAATTCAATTCGCTCTCTACGACACGCTCTTCACTGTCACACCCGAGGGCAACTTCGAACCATCGCTTGCGGAAGTGCCAACAGTGGCCAATGGCGGCATATCTGCAGATGGTCTCAACTGGCGTATTAAATTGCGCGACGACGTGAAGTGGCACGACGGAAAGCCGTTTTCGGCAGAAGATGTCAAGTTCACACTGGAACTTCTTGTTGATCCGAAGTTCAACAGCTGGCGTCGCACCGGCCATGAACTAGTTCGGGATTTAAAGGTTGTCTCGGCAACTGAACTGACGTGGCGCATGGAGCAGCCTTTCGCGCCTTACCCGTCAATCCTTGCGGCAACGTTCATCGTCCCGGCCCATGTATTTGAGGGCGTAACCGACAAAAATGCCTCTTCCCTCGACAGGGTGCCGATCGGCACCGGACCGTTCAAATTCGTTAATCGACGGGCCGGTGACAGCATGGAGGTTGCCGCCAACCACGATTACTTCGGTGAAGGCCCGTATATCGAGAAGGTGATCTTCCGGTACATTCCCGATCAGACAGTCCTCTACACGCAGTTCAAGACCGGCGACATCGATCTGATTAGCCTTTCGTATATCCCCGCAAATAATTATGCAGACGCCCAAACTCTCCAGGGCAAGGTCGTGGATCTGATGCCGGCTTCGTCGGTGGAGTGCATCGCGTTCAACACCGGCCGAGCGCCTCTGGACGAACAGGCTGTCCGTCAAGCGATCTACAGTGCGTTTGATAGGGACAGTGCGCTTGAGCAGATCAACTATGGTGTGCCGATTGCGACCGAGAGCTACATCCCACAGCAGTCGTACTATTACAACCCGGACTTACCGAAGCATAAGTATGACCCTGAAGAGGCGAAAAAACTCCTTGATCGGGCCGGTTGGGTTCCAGGTCCGGACGGTATTCGGGTCAAGGACGGAAAACGTCTGTCCTTTACAAACTCGACATCAGCCGGAAATCAGATCCGCGAACAAATCCAGCAATACATGCAGCAGACACTTCGGGACGTCGGCATCGAGATGAAGGTCGAGAACATGCCTTCGGCGGTGCTATTTGCCGACTTCTGGCTGAAGTCGCAGTTTCACAGTGTGATGCACGGCCAGGACTTTCTCACTGGATTTGACCCCGACACAAGCGACTTCTTCCTGTCGACTAACAGCGCAGCCAAGGGTGGTGGCGGCCTGAACTTCTGGCAATATTCCAACCCCGAAGTCGACAGACTTCTCGCGGAAGGCGGAAAGCTTTTCGTGCCTGAGGAGCGTAAGCCGATCTACGCCAAAATCCAGGAAATCGTGCGAGAAGATCTGCCGTTCATCGTAATGTGGCAGCGTCGCACTGTCCGCGGTCACGAGAGTGGCATCAACGGCTACGCGGCTAACGTGAATGTGCGCATCGATACCTGGAATATCGCTGATTGGTATCGCTCTTAAGTAGAGCTTGCGGGAGGCCATTGGCCTCCCGCGTTTCGATCGATGTCTTAGCCCGTGACAAAACGGGGGGAACCAAACTATGCTTCGCTTTTTGTTCGGACGTCTCATGCAGAGCGTTCTTCTGCTCGCGCTCGTCTCAGTTATCGGCTTTTCTGTCCTACACTTGGCGCCGGGTGGGCCACTATCACAATTTGTTGCCACGCCCGGCATGACGGCGGCCGAGCTGGAACGCATTTCCACTCAGATGGGCCTCAACCGCCCCCTTCCCCTTCAATACCTGGATTGGGTTGGCAAAATGCTTATGGGCGATTGGGGACGATCCTATCGTGACAGCACACCTGTCCTCGAAGTCGTCTCCTCTCATCTGGCCGCGACCGTCCTTCTCATGGTTTCGGCGACGTTGATCGCGGTCGTCCTGGGCTGTTGGATTGGTGTGCGCAGCGCTGTTAGGCAGTACTCGGTATTCGATTATGTAACGACGGTCATCGCGATGATCGCGCTTTCGATCCCAACCTTCTGGTTTGGTTTGGTCGGGATCTACGTCTTCTCCCTTAAGCTTGGCTGGCTGCCGCCGGGCAACATGTACACTGTTGGCGACGAATCTTTCCTTGGCTACGCCAAACACCTCATTATGCCGTCACTCGTGCTCGCTCTCGTTCATCTGGCCGTCTGGAGCCGGTATATGCGCACGGCAACGCTGGAGGTCCTAAGTCAGGACTACGTCAGGACCGCACGAGCAAAGGGCATGAGCCACCGTCGGGTGATTATCCGGCACGTGTTACGAAATGCGATGTTGCCCATGATCGCGCTCGCAGGACTTGAGCTGCCTACGCTGCTCAGCGGTGCACTGGTAACAGAGACAGTTTTCACCTGGCCGGGCATGGGCCGGCTGTTTCTCGATAGCCTCAGCTACAAAGATTACCCTGTAATCATGGGTCTCCTGATGTTCTCGGCGATCCTCGTTATCGTTGCCAATCTCATCGCCGATATCTTGATTGCTGTCGCCGACCCTCGAATCCGTTACGCATAGGAGTACAAGATGTCTTCCGGTTCCAATGTCATCGATACTTCTCGTACAGGTTTTTTCGCAAATCCGGCGGTTCGCCGATTCGCACAGCACCGCTTGGCCCTCTTCGGAATTGCCTGCGTCGTGATGCTCGTACTGGTCTGCGTTGTCGGCCCATATCTACTCCCCTATGACCAGCTTTACATCGATCTGAGAGCGCGGTTTGCCCCACCTTTGACAGGCCATCATTATCTGGGAACGGATCCGTTGGGGCGGGACGTTGCCGCACGATTGCTGATGGCGGGGCGCGTATCGCTCCTGGTTGCCTTCTCCGCCATGTTCATCAGCATTTTCATTGGTGCAAGCATCGGTATCATTGCAGGTTACTATAGCGGTCGCGTTGGTGCGGCACTTATGCGCGTCGTCGATGCATTTCTATGCTTCCCCTCAATCTTCCTGCTTTTGACGCTTGCAGCTTTCATTCAACCCAGTCCCGCAATGATTACCGTGCTCATTGCATCGACCAGTTGGATGGAAATCGCTCGTATCGTATCTGCTGAGGTTCGCTCACTGAAAGAGCGGGATTTTGTGGTCGCGGCACGTATGTTCGGGTTGTCCGGCCGCTGGATCATGACCCGAGAACTGCTCCCGAACGTTATGGGCCCTATCATCGTCGCAGCGACGCTCACTGTCGCCCGGGCAATTCTGGCAGAGGCCTACATCAGCTTTCTTGGCTATGGAATTCAGCCTCCGGCGCCAAGCTGGGGAAACATGCTCAATGGCGCACAGCAGTACCTCGCCACAGCGCCTTGGCTCGCAATCATACCCGGCGTGGCGATTACCCTCGCGGTGACCAGCTTTAACTTTATTGGCGACGGATTGCGCGACGCCCTCGACATCAGGAGCCATGGTAATGACTAAAGTGTCGCCATCGTCACAACGAGGTCTGGTCACCGAAAACCCTATTCCAGACGTTGCTTTATCGGTCCGTAATCTCACAGTTCAGCTTCCGAAGGGCATGGAGCGCACCCATGCGGTGAAAGATATTTCCTTCGATCTGCGGAAAGGTGAAATTCTCTGCATCATCGGCGAATCCGGTTCCGGCAAATCGGTGACTGCGAACACGATCATGGGGCTTTTGCCGCCGTCCATCATGGCGACGGAAGGAACCATCACGCTCAGTGGCAAAGAAATACTGCAACTGCCTGAGCGTGAACTGCTGTCACTGCGTGGACGCGTGGTTGCGATGATCTTCCAGGACCCCTTGTCCGCCCTCAATCCTCTTATGAAGATCGGAGACCAAATTGAGGAGGTCATGCAGGTTCATCACATCGGCACGGCGGAGTCCCGCAGAAAGAAGGTTTTGGCGCTCTTGGACGAGGTCGGCCTCCCAGAGCCGACGGTTCTGCAAGGACAATACCCCTTCCGTCTTTCCGGAGGGCAACGCCAGCGCGTCATGATTGCGATGGCACTGGCACTCGACCCCGATATTCTTATCGCCGACGAACCAACCACGGCATTGGACGTCACTACGCAAGCGCAAATCCTCGAACTAATCCGCAAGATCCAGAAACGGAAAAACATGAGCGTGATGTTCATCACGCATGATTTCGGCGTAGTTGCCGAGATAGCCGATCGAGTCCTTGTGATGGAGAAAGGATCTCTGGTCGAGCAAGGTATTGCAGCAGACGTGCTCCAGTCACCTGCACATCCCTATACTCGCAAGCTCATTGCCGCAGTCCCACGCATGTCTCAGGCCGATCGACAAATTGATCGTGGTACTGAGATAGTTCTCAAAACAGAGAATCTTCGGAAGACGTATGAAACATCCGTCGGTCTCTTCAAACCACAGCGGGTGGTGAAGGCTGTTAACGATGTCAGCATCGCTCTCTACAAGGGAACCACACTAGGCGTAGTTGGCGAATCCGGCTCCGGCAAGTCGACACTGGGCCGTATGATCGTCAAGCTCATGGACAGCGATAGTGGGCGTATCGTCTTCCGCGACACGGATATCGCTAAAATGTCCGAGGCCGATTTCAGGCCCATGCGGCCTCAGATTCAGATGGTGTTTCAAGATCCTTTCGCATCGCTCAATCCCCGCCATAGGGTCTTGACGGCACTGACTGCAGGCCCACTTGCGCACGGTAATCTGACGTCAGTTGCGGCGCGCGAGAAGGCTGCTCATCTCCTTAAGCTCGTCGGTCTCGATGAACGAAGCCTCGACCGGTACCCTCATGAGTTCTCAGGCGGGCAGCGACAGCGCATAGGCATTGCCCGTGCTTTGATGTTCGACCCGCA
This sequence comes from Rhizobium sp. CG5, assembly GCF_023701945.1. Taxonomy (GTDB): domain Bacteria; phylum Pseudomonadota; class Alphaproteobacteria; order Rhizobiales; family Rhizobiaceae; genus Allorhizobium. Next base: position 99,708 of record NZ_JABAEF010000020.1, on the reverse strand, counting down.
GGTTCTTGTGGCCGATGAGGCTGTCTCGGCGCTCGACGTGTCGATTCAGGCGCAAATCCTCGAACTTTTGATGCGAATTCAACACGACCTGAAGATCGCAATGATCTTCATCACTCACGATCTTCGCGTAGCTAGCAAGATCTGTGACGAAATAATCGTTATGTATCGCGGACAGGTTGTAGAAAGCGGCGTTCCTTCAGCTATCTTTCGCAGCCCCAAACACGAATATACACAAAGGTTGGTAGCCTCGATCCCGGGCGCCGATTGGATGGCGGGGTGAGTGCGGCAGATGGCCACTGAACAAGAAATCTTGCGTTTCGCCGCAGCCATACACTATTCGGCGTCAGGTTTTTCAGACGACGACCGGCAATCGTCGATCATGAACTTCGTTGACGGGATCAGCACCGCTTATGCCGGCTTTCGTCGGCCAGAAATCAAAACGTTGCTAGCAAGTGACATATTTGATGTTCGTGCGGATGGTCCTAGTTGGCTTATTGGCAGTGACTTGCGATGCCGTCCTTCGGACACAGTACTGCTCAACGCAATGGCTGCGCATCTTGATGATTTCGACGACGACGAGGCCCTTATTTCGATAGCGCACGTCACTGTACCCACAATGGCTGCGGCCTTGGCTGCGGCTGGCATGACCAACTGTTCAGGCCAAACGCTTTTAAATGGCTATCTATCGGGCGTCGAAACAATGGTGGCGTTAGGTGAATTGCTCAATCCGGCACATTATGCACTCGGATGGCATGCTTCAGCGACCCTCGGAGTGTTCGGCGCGGCAATGGCAAGCGCACACATTTTAGGTTTGTCCGTTGAACAAACGGCGACAGCGTTGTCCTTTGCGGTAACGGCGAGCAGCGGAACACGGTCCGCGTTCGGCAGCAGCGCCAAGCCCTGGCAGGTCGCCGCCGCTGCCCGCGACGGCTATGTCTCGGCACAGCTTGCAAAGACTGGACTCGATGCTAACGCATCGGTCTTCGGTCCGATGGGGCTTGCAGTGCTTTACGGTGGCGATCCGGGTCGCGTTGATGCGGTCCTTGCCCGGATTGGTCGTGGTTCACCATTCAAGGATCCCGGTGTGACGATCAAGGCTTACCCCTGCTGTACAGCCGCGCATACGGCCATGGAAGCCTGCGAGATAATTCGCGGTCGCCTGCAGACGGATACACTGCGCAACATCACATCAGTCCGGATCAATGTCGGCAGGACAATCCCTTCGATCCTCGTTCATAACCGGCCGGAGACAGCACTCGAAGGTAAGTTCAGCATGCAGTTCTGTGCGGCCGCCGCACTATGCCTGCCGTCGGCCGCGCTCAATGCGTTTGCGGACGAGACGCTCAGCGACCCGGATATCCGACATGTGATGGAGCGCGTCGAAATGGTTGGCCTCGAGGAGCAAGACGATCCGTTTCTGTCTGAAGTCACGGTCACGTTTGTAAATGGCTCCTCGTTTCGCGAGGCCGTAAAACAGACAAAAGGTAGTCCTGATAGGCCGTTCGAGCGCGAGGCAATGAAGGATAAGTTTGTCTCCCTGTGTGGTGGTGCAAAAGCCGAGGCTGCGTTCGAGCATCTTTATGAACTACCATCCGCTGCGGATTGGCTTTCGTTCGAGACGCGTCTGGCGGGATTGTTAGGCTGTCCCGCAAGTTAACAGTAACTGCGGCACCCGCGTCAGCACCCTGAAATGAAGCCGGCAGTGCCGGCTTCACAAATGCGCTGATTAGCGCACGACAACGTACATTTTACGCACAGTCTCGATCGTGCGCCAAGTTCCGCGGAAGCCCGGCTTGAAAATGAAGCTGTCTCCGGCACGGTAGATTTTTGACTCCCCACCGTTCTCAGTGATTTCGACAACGCCTTCGAGGATAAGGCAGTATTCGTAGACACCGTCCTTGATAGCATGGGTCAGGCCGGGAGTGGCTTCCCAGATTCCGGTGCGGACCTTTCCATCGAAAGATTCATCTTGCAGCCATGTGCGGAAATCCGGATCGCCCTCAATCTTCTCTTCTGGCGATGGCTTACGACCAGTTGGGTCGGGCAGCTTGGTGACGTCATTTTTTAGCGTAACTAGTAGGGACACAAAATTCTCCTTATCGTCATAGACAATCGTTTGTATTCGTAAATACAAACGATTGTCAACAAATCAGTAAGAATTCTGTCGTAGGTTGAGACATAACAACTTTCGCGAACACTGTACCGTGGACCCGGAAAAACGAGGAAGCAAACTGGGACCCCAGCGGGTCACCTACGTGCATCGGCTCGTGCCGTCGTTCTTCCTTATTTTGAGAGGTGCCTAATATGACCGACGCGACGACTGAACGATATGAAGTGGACCTGCTTGGCACTCGCGTCCTACCAAACAGCGCACTCTACGGGATCCATACGTTGAGAGCGGTGGAGAATTTTGGGGTTTCAGGTATCCGCCTCGGTGAATATCCGACCTTTGTCGAATCCCTGGTTATGGTGAAGAAGGCAGCCCTCCTCGCGAACGAGGAGCTTTCGCTGTTGGCTCCAGATGTAGCTCAAGCCATCAAACGAGCATGCGAAGAAATAAGCTTACGTGATTACTCCGACCATTTTCCCGTCGATATGATGCAAGGTGGGGCGGGGACTTCGACAAATATGAACGTGAATGAGGTCATTGCTAATATCGCTCTACTTAGCATGGGGCGCCCGGCGGGAGACTATTCTGTCATCAGCCCGAACGATCACGTGAACCTTTCGCAATCCACCAACGATGTCTACCCGACAGCAGTCCGGCTGACCGTCCTTCGTGAGTCCGAGGGATTGCTTAACGCGCTGCTCAAACTGACCGCGTCATTGCGCCGCAAGGCCACGGAGTTCTCAGACGTAGTCAAGGTGGGAAGAACGCAGCTGCAAGATGCAGTTTCGATGACCCTGGGGCAAGAGTTCGAAGCTTTTGCCGAGACGATCGACGAAGATCGCATCCAGATGTTCAGGACGCTCGATCTCATGCGGGAAGTAAACTTAGGTGGGACAGCAATCGGTACTGGCGTCAACGCACCGCCTGGTTTTGCCGCTATCGCATGCAGGCACCTTAACGCGGTATCGGGTGTTGAACTCAAGCCAGCATTCAACCTCATCGAGGCAACATCGGACACCGGCGCGTTCGTGTCAGTTTCTGGCATGCTGAAGCGGATCGCTGTGAAGCTCTCAAAAGTCTGCAATGATCTACGCCTTCTTTCGAGCGGCCCACGTGCAGGTTTCGGCGAAATTAAACTGCCTGCTCGACAGGCCGGTTCATCGATAATGCCGGGAAAGGTAAATCCTGTCATTCCGGAGATGATGAACCAGATCAACTTCCAGGTCATCGGTAACGACCTGACGATCACGTTAGCGGCTGGGGCCGGCCAGTTACAACTCAACGCCATGGAGCCAGTGATGGTCCTTAACCTCCTCCAATCGATCCGGCTTCTCGCGCGAGGGATGGAGATATTGCGGACATGTTGCATCGACGGCATCGAAGCTGACGTATCAAGGTGCCGGGAGCTTCATGACCGATCGCTGGTTCAGGCTACAAGTTTGAACCCCGTGGTCGGGTATAACAAAGCGGCGATGTTAGCAAAAGATGCGCTGATTTCCGGAGCCTCACTGCGCGAAGTAGTCGCAAAGGATCCTTCCCTGTCTGAAGAACAGCGGATGTCTATCTTTTCGGTGCTGGCCTAAAGCAAGACTTATATTAAGGCCAATAATGTCTATGTATTGCCATCTGAACAACACGCGGGAGTGCGGGTAACTGCTCCAATATAAAGTGAAGTTCATCTGCTAGGTAGACCCGTTTTCGTATCCCGTCTCGTCGCCACTGTGCCGTACCCGTACTGTCATTCCACACCAGCTCAACGTCCCGAATTCGAGGGATAGGCCGCCTTGTCACAAACAGCGCCCTACCTCTTGCTTCGCGTTCGCAGCACCAAACCAACAGCGAGGAAAAATGTCGTTCTTGAAGAATGCGAGCGTTCGCACAAAAATATTGGCGCTTATCATCCCACTATGCGTGGTCGGGATAGGCGCCACAGCTTTCATTTCGAGTCGCTACAAACAAGCTGATACCACCTATTCCGAGTTCATCATCAAAGAGAATGGGGCTTCTCTGGACATCGCTCGCGCCAACAGAAACCTTATGGCAACCGCCTATGGCGCTTACGAAACGTTGGCGTATGCTACAGACGACGCCAGGCTCAAATCTGCTGTCGACTTTTATAATGATAGCAAAGCATATTTGATGTTGCGCCTTCAGGCAGCGAAGGAGAAACTTCCTCGTGAAGCAACGTCGATTGACGGAATTATTACGCGAGCAAAAGATATCATCGCTTTGACGGATCAAGGCGTAGAGTTCGGACAGACGGGCCAATACTACAAAGCAAAGATTGCCTTGAGTAAGGCTGACGCCTTGATCGTACCTTTGGCCTCTGACGCCGGGGCGTTCCTCGATAAGATTAATGAGAACGTGCGCATCAAGAGTGGGGCGATAAGTGAGGAGACGAACTTTTCCATTCTTACATCCTTGATGGTCGCTATTCTCACGTTCGCCCTCGGAATTTTGGCGTCGCTAATCGTGGCCGCCAAAGGCATAACCACACCTATCGCAAGTCTGCGCGAACGCATGATCTCGCTTGCCCAGGGACAGACGAAAGCATCAGTTGACGGACAAGAGCGCAACGATGAGGTCGGCCAGATGGCAAAGGCCGTAGCAGTTTTTCGCGAAAACGCTCTTGAAAAAGCTCGCTTGGAAAAGGAAGCTCAGGACAACCGAAGTGTGTCCGAGAAGGAACGTTTGGAACGGGAGGGCCAAAAGGCCAAGGACGCCGCAGATACCCAATTTGCTATCGACGAGTTGGCAAAGGCTCTCGACCGTCTCGCCTCAGGCGACGTCGCGTATCGCATAGAGGTGCCCTTTGTCGGCAATCTAGACACGCTGCGCAGTAACTTTAACGGCTCCGTTGCTAACCTGAACGATGCGCTTTGTGCGGTCGGCGAAAACGCTCGGAGCATTGACGCGGGCGCCAATGAAATTCGTTCTGCAGCCGACGACCTGTCCAAGCGCACCGAACAGCAGGCGGCCTCCGTTGAAGAGACTGCCGCCGCTCTGGAAGAGATCACCACGACTGTGAAAGACTCCAGCAATCGGGCAGAAGAAGTCGGCCACTTGGTATCACAGGCTCGACAAGGCGCAGAAAAGTCAGGTGAAATCGTCCGCGAAGCCGTAACAGCCATGACCGAGATCGAACGTTCGTCCGGTGAAATCACCAACATCATCAGCGTTATCGATGAAATCGCTTTTCAGACCAACCTTCTGGCGCTGAATGCGGGCGTTGAAGCAGCGCGTGCCGGTGAGGCCGGTAAGGGTTTTGCCGTCGTCGCCCAAGAAGTCCGCGAATTGGCCCAACGGTCTGCAAAGGCAGCGAAAGAAATCAAGGTCCTGATTAACACCTCCGGCGAACATGTCCGATCTGGCGTGACGTTCGTGAATGAGACCGGCAAAGCACTTCAGGTCATCGTCACCGAAGTCCAGGAAATCAATCGTCACGTCACTGCCATCGTCGAATCGTCGCGGGAACAGTCAGTCGGCCTTCAGGAGATTAACACTGCCGTTAACACGATGGATCAGGGCACGCAGCAGAATGCGGCCATGGTCGAGCAGTCGACTGCCGCCAGCCACAGCCTTGCCAAGGAAGCGGCCTCCCTCAACAAGGCGCTCTCACGCTTCAATCTCGCAAGGGAAGGAGACGCTAGCCGGTCAACACCGTCTGCGGTAACGGTCAGAACTGCATCCAGTGCATCAAGACCAGCACCCTCTCCAGCCCGAACGCTAAGTCTCAAGGTCGCCGGTGCCTTTGGTGGCGGTTCGTCCGCAGCTGTCGCGCATGACACGTGGGAAGAATTTTGAGCGTAAGTTCCTGCCAAAAAACGGGAGGGCGCTCTATCGCGCCCTTTCGATGTCCGATGTGCGGCACATACACAGCGTTCATGCAGCATGTTGGTTTCGTCTTGCGCAATAGAGATTGTTTCTCAGGAAGATCGACAGGTTCTAGTTGTTTTATTGTCAGAAGTGGCGCTACTTGGGCGTTGCCCCCATGGGGACCAGAGAAGCTCAATGATTTTCAACGGCGCGCCTCCTGGAGGTCGATGAAGGCATCGATGAAGCGGACCGGGTTGTCCGGGCCGACGTAATCGTCAACCGTTTCGGCAAAAGCAGCAATTGCGCGCGATCTGTTCCTGAAAGATGGGGCATAGCGGAATCTATCCCAGTGGCCGATCTTACCTCATTTACTTGTTCAGGTCACTGAGGGGCGCAAACAACACCATATCTAAGCTCACGTCCCAGAAGTCAGGTCTTATCAAAGCAAGCATTCAGGCACTTTGCGTGCCTTCGTCAGACTTTGCCGAAAAAGTGTCTGGTGCGTATGAGCAGCGTGGCGAGTTCAGGTTCATCGACCGACGCCGCCGCCTCTTCCGGGGAAAACCAACGCGATTTTCGTTGGCCACTTTCCGGATAGTCGTCGTCGAGTTTGGTGACCCTAAGCAAGTGTACTTGGACGAGCGAAGGCACATGCTCTCCTACCCGCACTTTCTTCACGTATGTATAATAGCCGACCGGCTTCTTCTTAACCTTGCCCGTAACACCTGCCTCTTCCCAGGCTTCCCGGGCGGCGACCTCATGCGGTTTTTTCTTCGGCAATCCCCAACCCTTGGGGATGACCCACCGACCGCTATCGCGGCTGGTGACCAGGAGGAGCTCGATGTCGTCGTCAGATTGCGAGTTTTTCCTTATGCAGATGGCGGCATATTGTTCGCCCACGTTCCCCTTCAGGATTTGTTCGGTGACTTGGGCGAGTTTGGAAAACGCTGACGAGCGCACTTTATCATCCGGCATCGCGCAGCCTGCTTTCGATCAAGAGGCCGCTTTCATCAAGGATCGGATGGGCAACCGAGACAATATGGGCGTTGATGCGCTTCAGGTCGCGCAGCACGTCGAGATGCAGTGAGCTCGTTTGCAGGCTGTCGGCGCGGCCATCGCGCAGGCGTTCGAGATGACGCTCGGCCGATTGTTTTTCCATCCGGCGCACTTCGACCTTCATTTCCATCAACTGCTTGGCGAGATTGAAATCTCGGGTAACGAAGATCGTCTGGGCGATCCGCAGGTTGTCGATGGTCAGATCGAAGAGCGTCTTCAATTCGTCGTATCCATCTGCAGATAGTTTTAGGCTAAGCGAGGCTTTCTTGACGACCTGCGGCAAGAGACCTTTTTCGATGATGTCACCGATATGCTCGAGGTTGATCGCGTAGTCGATGATGACGATCGACCTGCGGCCGTCTTCTTCGGTAAGACCCTCCCGGCCAAGCTTGGAGAGGTAGACCTTCACCCCCTGCTGGAGGCTATCGACACGCCTTTCCAGCAAAGGGATCTCGTTCGATTTCGAGATGTCGTTTTTCTCGAAGGCGTTGGAAGTGCGTAACAGCATGCGCTCGATGAGATCTCCGATGCCCAGTACCTCACGCGTGGCGCTGGCGAGTGCAATCACCGGCGTCGATAGCTCCTGGGCGTCCAGATATTTTGGACCGTGTTCGGACTGCGGTTCGTCAGGGACCAGGTAGATCATCAGCCGCGACAAGAGCCGCGACAACGGCCATGCGAGCGCCGCCAGGGCGAGGTTGAAGCCGAGATGGGCATCGACCGGCAATTTTTCCGCCGCCAGAGGCAGCATTTCGAGCAGATGGGCGCCGTAGCCGGCGAGTGGAAGTGCGATGAAACAGCCGGCGGTCCGGACAATGAGGTTCGCGAGAGTCACGCGTCTGGCCGAGGCTGGACCAGAAAGGGACGCGACAACGGGCGGAATAGCGCCGCCGAGATTGGCGCCGAGGACGAGCACAATGATAAGTCCGGCTGAAAGGATACCGGTCGAGGCCAACGAAAGGATCAGCACCACAGCGGCGAGGCTGGAGGACGAAATGAAGGCGATACCTGCCGATATGATGAGCGCGACCAGCCAGGCATTATCAAGTAAGCCGATGAAGGCGGCGAGTGCTGGCGAATGACGCATCGGTTCGGTCGCAGCCCCGAGCAGGTGCAGCGACAGCAACATCAGCCCAATACCGATCAGCGCCGTACCACCGCCCTGTCGATTAGTCGAGCCGCTGCGATAGAGCACGATGCCGGCAAGGATCACGAGCGGTGAGAGCCACTCGATGCCGGTGGCGACAATCCAGGCGGTGACGGCCGTGCCGACGTTGGCGCCGAGTAGTACGATCTGCGCCATCCGCGGCTTGACCAGTTCCCGCTCGACGAAAGAGGCAACCATCAGCGCCGTCGCCGTCGAACTCTGCAGCGCTATTGTCGCGACAAAGCCGGAGAGGAAGGAGCGCACGCTGCCGCGCGTCCCGGACGCGAGACCCGTTCTGAGCTTTGCCCCAAACGCCCGCGACACGCCATCCTTGACCTGCGCCAACCCAAACAGCAGCAGGGCAACCGCGCCGAACAGGTTGATCATCACGATTGTGGTTTCCAAGTCCTGGCCTCCTTTTCGTTGGGTATCGCAGGACAGCGACGGTCGCTGACCACGCACACAACAGCGGTTGCTCCCCAGGCGAGCCGCCGCCTGCTTTACACAGGGTCCGCCTAAAGGCAGGCGGCGGCCGTCCCCGGGAGGAGGATGCTGGCTCTACTGCACCAGCCGGCAGACAACGGCTTGCTCAGCCGTTATTCCGGTGTCCATAGAGACCCTGCCACGGCCGATCGCTTGCGGCTGAAGCTGATTTATCGGTAAAGCCCCAGCCCTCATGAGCGAACACCTCGCGGACGAGAACCTGCCAGCTGTCGGGGTCGGTCGCCGTCAAAAGCGCTCCAGTACGTTTGGTCGCGTCGTAGGCCGATCCATCGAGGCAGGCGACGTAAGCGCCAGCTTCCGTGGCGATCAGGGTTCCAGCGAGATGATCCCAAGGCGTCAATCGGTCGAGCATCACGAAATGACCGTGGCCGCTGGCGAAGGCGCGATACATATGGGCCGCGCAGCGATGACTGGAGAACATCCGTGGTTTCGCCAGCTTTGCAATGATGTCAGGCTTGATCGCAGCGGGCAAAAAATCCGTGGAGACATAACCTGTCATCTCCGCCAAGGGCGCCGGCTCGGAGATCTGGAGCCGTCTTTCGGTTCCATCGGCGCGGATCAGGAAAGCGCCGCCGCCCTGTTCCGCCATGACCCAGTCATCGCTCATCGGATCGTAGATCACGCCAGCGATGGCTTTACCCTGCCGGACGATGGCCGCCATGACGCCGAAGAGCGGCATGCCCGCCACGAAATTTGCCGTTCCGTCCAGAGGATCGACCACGACCGCCAGTTCGGCCCGGTCAAGTCGGTCCAGTAGACCGGGGTCCTTCGATGCACTTTCCTCGCCGACGAACAGCGCGTTCGGCATCATTCTTCCAATCTCTTGGGCGAGAAAGCGCTCGGCAGCTTCGTCAGCCGCTGTCACCAGATCCGTCGCGTCCGATTTCGCCCGGACGTCGAGGTCCCTCACCTGCTGGAACCGCGGCAGTATCTCGCGCCAGGCAGCCTGACGAAGCTTGTCACCAAGTTCACGAAGATCGAATTCCATGACGTCTCTCTTTCTGCGACGATGTACGGGCCTCAAACGGATGCCCTGGTCCTCGTGGTCGCTGGCTGCCGCGCCGCGACGTAGGAGCGTAACTTTTCCATTTCGTCTGTCTGCACGGCGGAAAACCCGGCACTGAGCAACCGTCCCCAGATCGCATCGGGATCTTTGACCGCAGCCGTATCCGTGAAACCCGGAGAGGCGACACCATCGAGCGTGTTGACCCACAAGGTAATGCCGGCGTTGTGGAAACGCTGCCTGATCGCCTCGACCTGCGCGACGTCCTTGAACGAGATTTCGCAGATTAGCGGCTTCAACCGGAAGACGAGGTCTACTTGTGCATCGGCATCGTCGTGCTCCAAGTGCGTGCGTGCTATGAAAGGGACGCCCTTCGACGTGATATTGCTCTCGATCCAGGCTAGATCGTCCTGGGTCTTTAGATCCGCCCAGAAGTCGACTTGTTTGTCGACACCCATTTTCTTGGCATAGGCCAGGACCTCCGGAATGACGTGCCGGTGTTTGATGTCCAGATGAATGAGGATCTTGTCACGGGTCAGCTCGAAGACATCGCGCAAGCTGGGAAGCTTCTCGCCAGTCAAGGCGTTGTCCGGCCCACCGTCGCGGTTGCGGAGCGCAATGGACGTCAGCTCTTCAAGGGTCAATTGTTCCGGCTCGCTGCTAACTCCAGCCACGCGCTCCAGTGTGTCGTCGTGCAGGAGAACGAACTCACCGTCCGCGGTGCGGCGAACATCAATTTCAACGACGTCGTATCCTGCGTCGATTGCCCGTTGGATCGAAAGAAGGCTGTTCTCCGGTGCATCCTGCCAGACGCCGCGATGCGCGACGATCGCGCACTGGCGTTTCGGGTCGGTCATGTAGTCGAAATAGTTCATTTCTGGTCTTTCGTTGTAGCGGTGAACGCCCCTGCGATTGCCTTGCCGGTCGCCGCATCGAACAGATGCAGCTTTTGCGGAGGACATGTCAGGAGCAGCGCCTTGCTGTCTGGTGCCTGCGAGCCAAAGGGCGTGGTGATGCGGACCGTCATGCCGGAGAGGTCGGCGGCCAGAATGGAGTGCGAACCGAGATCCTCGCTGTAGCGAACATCGGCTTTCAGTGCCGGACCTGCGTCGGCAGGACCGATGATGAGGTCTTCGGGCCGAACGCCGAGCTGGAACTTGCCTTTCAGATGACACTCTGCAACAGCTTGGCCGTCGGATAGTCGCAAGTTCGAACCGTCGCCGGTCACGGGCAATATGTTCATCGGCGGCGAGCCGATGAATTTGGCGACAAACACGGAGGCCGGGCTGTGATAGATTGCCTTGGGCGTATCGTATTGCTCGACCTCACCCTTGTTGAGGATCAGAATGCGGTCGGCGAGTGTCATCGCCTCGACTTGATCATGGGTGACGAACACCGTCGTCGCGCCGATCCTTTTGTGCAAATCCGCCAGTTCGATGCGCGTGTCGTGGCGCAATTGCGCGTCGAGGTTCGATAACGGCTCGTCGAAGAGTAGAACAGCGGGCTCGCGAACGATCGCACGGCCGATCGCCACCCGCTGGCGCTGTCCACCGGATAGTTGGCCAGGTTTGCGGCCAAGATAGTCAGTCAGGCCCAGCATCTTGGCGACGACGTCGACGCGGGCACGCCGTTCAGGCTTGGTCAGGCCGGCGATCTTCAGACTATAGGCGATGTTGTCGAAGACCGTCATGTGCGGATAAAGCGCATAGTTTTGAAAGACCATGGCACATCCACGTTCCCTCGGCTCCAGATCCTGTACCTCCCGGTCGCCAATGACGATCTTGCCGCCGCTGACCCTTTCGAGACCGGCGATCATCTGCATCAGCGTAGACTTGCCACAGCCGGAGGGACCCAGAACGACCGTAAACTCTCCTTCCCTGAACTCGACGTCGAGCTTCGGGATAATGGTGACAGAGCCATAGGATTTGCTCACTCCGTCAAGCCTGATATTGGCTGCGGCGATATGGATCGTGGGATCGATGGCGTTCATTGTCATTTCTCCGAGAGGACGAGGCCCTGGACGAGATACCGCTGCAAAAGAGCAATCATCGTTAGAGGCACAATGGATACGAGGATGGCGCCTGCCATGATGAGGGGGTAGTCGGGCACGTGCGCTTCATCTGGCACAAGCCTCGCCAGACCGACGACTGCCGTCTGCATCTCCGCCGTCGAGGAGGCGACCAACGGCCACAAATACCCGGTCCAGCCGCTGAGGAAGCTGAGCACGAAGAGCGAGGCAAATGTGGTCCGCGATAGGGGCAGCAGGATGTCGAGCAGGAACCGGATCGGTCCAGCGCCATCCATGCGAGCCGCCTTGAACAGGTCCTTCGGCAGGGTCATGAAGAACTGCCGGAACAGGAAGGTGCCCATCCCGTGTGCTAGTAGCGGCACGACAAGGCCGACATGGGTATTGAGGATACTCCACTCCGCATGAAACGGTGCGCCAAACACGCTTGTGATCACGTCGTTCAATCCGGTCACATCAAGGACGGCATTCAACGGCGAGAAGACATTGGATGCGACCTGGTAGGTCGTAACGAACCGCATATCGAGCGGCAGGATCACGGTCGCGAGGATCAGCGCGAAGACGACACTCGCCCAGCGGACACGGAAATAAACGATCGCATATGCTGACATGAAGGACAGGATGCAGTTCGCTACCGCATTGCCCGTGGCGACGATCAGGCTGTTGATCATCTGCAACGGGATCGATGTTTCCGTAAATATCCGCTTCATGTTGACGAGAAGCTCACCGCCGAATGACCAGACGAGGCCATTTTGAAGCATGAACTCGTATGAATGCGTTGCTGTCGTCAACGTTAGATAAAGCGGTACGACGATGTAGGCGATGCCGACTATCAGGATCAGGCTCGCGACGATGTTGATGGAACGTGCGTTCTCGACCATGGCTTTACCGTTCGTAGTTGATGCGACGGCCGAGCAGCGCGAACTGCAGAGCGGCGACGAGAATGAAAAAGACCATGAGGATCGCTGTCTGGGTGGACGCGCCTGAAAGGTCATAAGAGGCAAAGCCGTCCTGGTAGATCTTGTAGACCAGCAGCGTTGTCGCGCCGCCGGGTCCCCCCTTGGTCATCGTGTCGATGAGCGCGAAGGCAGAGGTCACGCTTTCCGTAAATTCCAGCACAAGCGTCAGGAAAAGCTGCGGCATAATCAACGGCAACTGCACATCAAAGATGCGGCGCCAAGGGCCTGCACCATCCATGGCCGCTGCCTGTATGATCGTATGCGGAACGGCGCGTAAGCCTGCGAGAAGGATTACGAAGTTGAATGGGATGTTGCTCCAGACATGCGCGGTGATGAGTGTGATAAAGGCGTCAAGCCCGTCGAAACCTGGCTGCCATATGCCAGGAAACAACTCATTCAGTGGTGCGAGTAGACCGAGGAATGGGTTGAAGATGAAAGAGAAGACCAGCCCGATGGAAACACCAGCGATTCCTTTCGGCCAGATCAGGATGTTTCTCGCCGGAAGCGAGATCCGGATCGCGCGGTCGGCGGCAATCGCGAGGATCAGTGGGACGAGGACCGCAAGCGATGAAGCCGTCGCCATGAATATCAACGTGCGCCAACTGGCTTTCCAGAATTCTGGATCCGACAATACGCGGGCAAAATTGTCCCAGCCGACGAATTCCGAACCGCCACCAAACGGACGTTCCAGAAAGAACGACCAATAGAAAGCCTGGAAAACCGGCGCGTAGAAAAACAGGACGACCAGCACCAGAAGTGGCGCAACAAACAGTATCGGCAGCCAGCGATGCCGGAACATGGTGGATTCAAGATACATGACAAACCCCGATGTGTGGGAGGGCGCGGAGTTATTCAAACCCCGCGCCATGAATTGCGATCAGGGTAGTTGTACGCCCTTGTAAGTCTGCTGGAAGCGGCGCAGCAGTTCGTCGCCGCGCTTCTTGGAATTGTCGAGCGCCACTTGCATGGTCTGCTGACCGGAAAACGCTTTCTGGGTTTCTTCCGTCCAGATCTGCCGGAACTGGATGTAGGAGCCGAGACGGATGCCACGCGTGTCGGCCGTTGCAGGCTTGCTCATTGACTCGATCCCGACAGCTGCGGTGGCGTATTTCGGGGAGGTTGCCTCCGGGCTCTTGGCAATGACGTCGAGGACGTCGTTGGTGACTGGCACATAGCCAGTTGCGGCAACGAACGACATCTGCTGAGCAGGCTGGCGCAGGAAATTGAGGAAAGCCTTGGCACCCTCGACTTGGGCCTTATCATGACCCTTCATGATGTAGAGAGACGCGCCACCGACAAGCGTATTGTGGCGTTCCTGGCCCTGATACATCGGCGCCATGCCGACAGTGATGTCGTATTTTCCTTCAAACGCCTTCGTGAAGGTCGAATAGGAACCGGACGACGCCTCAATCATTGCGCATTCGCCCGAGCTGAACGCGGCAACAAGATTGCCGCCCTTCGTGTCTGGGTTCAAGCGAACAAGGCCTTCTTTGCGCCAGTCTACGAGGTTCGTGAGATGCTTGGCGACCAAGCCCTCATTGAAGACAAACTCGCCGTCGAGACCATCATAGCCGTTGTGCTTGCTGGCGATCGGCAACCCGTGGCGGGCGGCGAACTGTTCGAAGACGATCCATGGCTCGGCATTGGTCACGAATGGGCACGTGCTACCGGCAGCCTTCAGCTTGCGCGCGGCATCCATCACCTCTTCCCAGGTTTCCGGGGTCTTGGTGACGCCAGCTTTCTCCAGCTCGGTCTTGTTTGTATAGAACAGCAGCGTCGAGGCGTTATAGGGCTGGGCGAAGAGCTTGCCCTTCGTCGTCTCGTAGTAGGCGCGGGCGCCAGCGATGTAGCTGTCCCACTTGACGTCGGGCAGGACGTCCTGAACGGGCTCGACGGCACCCGACAGCATCATGTCGAGCGTGCCGGCATCCAGCACCTGAAGCAGAACCGGAGCGTTCTTGGCACGGTAGGCGGCGATTGCCTTCTGCATCAGGACTTCGTAGCTGCCCTGTCCGACGCAGTTGACCTTGTGTTCGCTTTGCGCAGCGTTGAAAGCGTCGCACTGGGCCCGGATGGCCACTTCGACGGGCCCGATGTTGCCGTACCAGAAATCGATGTTGGCAGCGTTCGCGCACGCAGCGCTGCTGAGAAGCCCGGCTACCGCTGCTAGGGTGGATAGTTTCATGATGCCCTCCTGTTGGAACGTCACCGAGCCCTCCTCGGCAAATCGTGGCGACGTCTTAGTTACTCAGCTAGGGTAACAATAATATGACAAAATGCAACAGCTTGATGCACGAAAAAATGCAAGCTATGGGTCGGCGCATTAAACCATCCAGTCCTGGTACTCAGCGTTGGTAGATTGGAGGAGGAAAATTGATGGGATATTCGCCGGAGACATTGATCTCTCCCCGGTTCTTTCGGCCGACCGACGACGCAGTTGCGACGCCCAATGAACGAACCCTTCTCCGGGTCATCTGGCGCAACCCGGGGGTTTCGCGCACGGAATTGACCGGCCTTACAGACCTGGCACAGCAAACGATCCATCGACTGCTCGACCAGTTGGCCGAGCGCGGCATTATCAATCTGGGTTCGCCCAAAGCGGGCCTGGGCAAGGGACAGCCGAGCCCGATGCTGACGCTCGAAAGCCGATATGCCTGGTCTTGTGGCATGTCCGTCAATACCGACGTCATCGACGTCTGCCTCATGGATTTCGGCGGAAAAGTCCTTGCCGAAACGAACGTGCAATTGCGCGAGCGCACCGTGGCCCAGGCGCTGGAGCGGGTTCGCGACTGGGTCCGGGAGCGGCAAGTAGCTCTCTCTCTTTCAGACGAGCAATTCTTCGGCGTCGGGCTGGGGATTGCAGGTTTCCACGTCAGCGGCACAAGCTTCAATGCATCTCTGCCCCTGCACGAATGGTCGCTGATTGAGCTTGGGCCGCTGTTGACGAGCTACTTTGAAAGGCCGGTTTGGGCGCTGAACGGCGGAAAGACCGGTACGGTGGCGGAATCCATGTTTGGGGTCGGACGGTATATCAAGGACTTTGCCTATCTGAGCTTCAACTACGGTTTCGGTGGCGGCCTGATCTGGAACGGTGAGCTGTTGCATGGCGGCAATGGCAATGCCGGCGAATTCTCGCAGATGTACGATGACGAGGAAGTTCACCGTCGCCCTGCCCTTCAGCTCGTCATGGAGAAACTCAGGGCGCGCGGTGTGGACGTGCCGTCAATCACGTACCTGCGCAAACACTTCGACCCGAAATGGCCGGGCGTGCTGGAGTGGCTGGACGAGGTAACGCCCGCCTACAACCGCCTCGTGAATGCAATTTGGGCTGTTTATGACCCACAGGCAATTGTCTTTGGCGGTCAAATCCCGCCCGCATTGGCAGAAATGATGATTGAGCGGACGCACCTGTATGGAAAGCCGCGCTATGGCGTATGGAGAGCGAGCCCGAAGTTGATCGTATCGGAGATTGCTCCAGATGCCGCAGCCATGGGCGCCGCGGCAACGCCATTCAAGCTGACGTTCTTTTGAACGGATCGAGGCATTCCCAGCCGGTTAGCAATAACGGTAGATGAGAGGGCAATCCTAGGCAGGTAGAGAGTGAACAATTGGCTGGCTGAACGTTGGTTTCGTGTAATTGCTAAGTTTCGCGATAAAGCTGCCGACGCTGATTTTGCAGAAGAATTGCTGTCGCAAAAGTCGCTCGCGAAAGTCAAAATTATGCGACTGATTTTTGCGACAATTTGGGGTGACAGGAATCGACGCCATCCCGGTTATCTCGCTCACCAGCTGTTCCAGTAGTCCAGTGCAGCGTTGAGATATTTCTCGAAGTCATCGGTATTCCAGCACTCCACGTAGCCCTTCCGGGCGAGCCAATGAATGCCATTGGCGCAGGTGAGCTGTGAGTGGTTGCTGTGGGCGATCCAGTGGAACGACTGGGCGACCGTCGTCTGATAGGAGGTAAAGTTGAAATGCCCGTTGGGGACATTGCTCATCATTCCTTCAATGAAATACGACGGAGCTAGTCCGGCTTCGATCACCCCGTCCGCAATCATCCTGTTGCGCATGTTCTTGAGGATGCGAATGGTGGGCTTCAGCATCCCATTCGTGTTCTGATGCTTGGAGGTCAAGTTCGCGGAATGCTGCTTGGGGTAGTTCACGACCTGCGTGCCGTTTGGCAGATAGAACGTGATCCCCTCAATGTACGATTGGTCCGACCCAGAGCTAGAGCTGTAGTAGGTCCGGTGTTGCAGGCAGGGTAGCACGTCAGCATCGCGACGATTGCCGGTGCCGTCGATGCGAATAGCCTTCTTGCCAGCGTGGACGCTCGACGCTCCATAATTTGCGATTAGCCAGGACGCCACCTCCTCCTTGAACTGGGAATAGCCATACGGCTCATGAAGGAAGGTGCCGTGGAAGTTCGACTTAGCTGTCTCAGTCAGCTGTTCGATGTCGAACTGGAAGGTAGAGTTTAGGCGAAGGACTACGTCGACGTCGCTGTCAGCATAGATGTTGGTGTCATTTCCGTACGAACCCTGAAGAAATGAATCGAAGCTTCGTTGGTAGTATGGCGAGTTTGGGCTTTCGAGGACGCCCTTCACGGAAGCGTACGTATTCTTGGACTGGGTCACCGACCCTTGAGCGGACCAGGTGTCGAGCTGGCTTTCCGGAATGGGCACGACGAAACTCCTAAAGCAGGTACTCTTTGAGCTGTTGTTCCCGCGATGCAAACGACTCCATGCCGCGTAAGCGCAGTATGTTGAGCTTCGTCATGTCGTGCTCGAAGAGGTCCGTTGCCATATCTGGCTTCTCGAACGTGTCGCTGATCCGAATCGTCTCAATGTGCTTGAAAAGGATCGTGCGGAGCTGGTCCATCGACTCCGTGTTGATGCCCAGCGTTTTCTGAAGAAGCTGCACGCTCAGGACCTTATTGAACCACCAGTCCTTGCTAAACACGCTCAGCTTCGGTTCTGGATAGTTGCCTACGCCGATATTCACCGCGCGAATCTTCTCGGCGGGTATCTGCATCGCGACCAGCGCATCTGCGATGGCGTAGAGCGTGGGGTTGTTGGCGCAGTACCCACCGTCGATAAGTTCAATGTCGACGCCGGCTGAGGTAGTCACGACCTTCTTCTCGAAGAACGGGTATGCGGAACACGAAGCCTGGACGGCGTCACCAATGGTGACTCCAAATCCTGGCACCCACGTTCCTTGCCGGCCATGGGCTTGTTCGATGTTGCCCTTGAAGATCATCGGCTTCTCGATCGCCCACTTGGTTGTGACGACGCCGACGTTGGTCTTCACATCATCGAACTTCTTCTCACTAAAGACCTTCTTTGAGAGCTCGCGTAGGGCGGCGGACTTCTCATGGGGCTTCTTCTTTGCCACCACCGAGACCACGTGCTCTTTGTAAAGGGCATGAATCTCGTCCACGCTGTGCCCAAGAGCCAGCAATGCCGCAATGATCGAGCCTGTGGACGTGCCGAAGATCAGATTGAATCGTTCGTGTAGACGGCAGCCAAGCATCCCCTCGATCTCGTGCAGCACCCCTAGGGTGTAGAAGCCCTTGGCTCCCCCACCATCCAGGCTCAAAATGCGAAAATGGTCCTCGGCCATATAACCCCCTCAGCTGCGTCTTTCGTTATTGTCGCAGACTAACGGCAATACTTCTAGGAGCGGAGTACTTATCCACATATCCACTCGGTTGGGGCGCCTTTCCGTCGAAGTACTGCAGCCGCGACAATGACCGCTTTACCAACTTCCGCGCACAAAAGCGGTCAGGCAGGAGACCACCAGGAAAAGCGGTTGAGTGTTGTCGCAAAACTTAGGAACTCTGCGACGCATCTTGCGTTAGGAGCAGCCGGCGGAACGGGTCCGTTCCATCACATCGTTAATGAAGCCGCTCTTGCACCTTCTGTCATTGGGTGCCTTCGACCACCGGTTGCACACAGATGTTGATCAAACCCGGTACTCTAAGCGAGAGACAGCGCCCGCTTGACCTCGTCCAGCGGAATCGTTCCGGGCCGCAGTTTTTCTCGTACCATGCGGGCAGCGAGTTCGCAGAACCAGGTATTGGCAGGTGTGGGGACACCATGCAGCCGCCCCAGTAGAACGACTTCACCGTTGAGATAATCGGTCTCGATAGATCCCGTGGAGCGGGCAAGGCTTTGCATGGAGGAACTCCCAGTTCGGCTGAAACCTGCGATTGATGCCATTTTCATCAGCCTTCCACGGTTCGGATCGGTTTCACCGACGCCCTGCCATTGAATGCCCGAAGCGGCGAAAACCACCTCTGCCTCTTCGCGGAGAAGGTCGACGATCGGTGCGATATCGCCCTGGTCGGCGCATGCGGCCTCGACGATGTTGTGAAGGTTTAGGAGCAACTTTCCATATTTGTTCTTCATCACGTCCGGAACCACAAAGGCTGGCAGGCCTGACGCCGTGAGCGCCTGCGCGACGGCTTCATCGACACTGTCGAAACCTTGCGGATACCGGCCAAGATAGAAATAGCCGGAGTGAGGTGATCCGAAGGCGAGGATCTCGCCGGGCGTAACATAGTCCGCCGGCAGTATGACGCTCACGCCATGTACATTGGCAAAACGCCGCAAAGCGGTCCGTTCGTTCTCGACACCGTTCTGGAAGCAGAAGATCGACTGGTCCTGAAGGCCAGCCGCCGCGAGTTGCTCGATCACTGCATCCATGTGTTGGGTCTTCGTGCAGACCAGCACCACATCGTCAGGAAGAAGCGCTATCGCGCTCGGCGATTCCACGCATTCGAAGTGACAGGTCTCGGTTCCCCTGGGAGTCCGCAATGTCAGCCCCTTCGCTTTCATCGCCTTTAGCTGCTCGCCGCGCGCGATCCCGATGACCTTCTGACTGGCCGAAGTCAGCGAGACCGCAATCGTGCCGCCGATGGCACCCACACCATGAATTATGAAACGCATTTTCAAACACCTTATGCAAGCGATCCGGACAGGCCCGGTTCCATCTTGAAATTTTAAAAGACTTGGGCCGAAGACAACGAACGTCCAGGTAATATTTGCGATTCCGGCCGCATTAAAGATCGACGGCGCTTCGCCAGACCAACCCTTCGATTGTTTCGCTAGCGGAGATTATTCACGCCCAACCCAGCGTTCATAGCCGAGTTCTCCGATCCGCCATAGCACATAACCCCACACGATATTGTTCCCGGACCCGATGACGCCAAGTCGATAGCCTGGCGGCGCGGGCCTTACCGCATCTTGGCCGCTGGTTCTGCATCGCCTTTCGCTACGCATTCCCCTCTCCAGAAGACACGCCCAGCCGGCCACCTCCATCCGCATAAGCATCAAACGCCGCGCCGATCATTTCCCGGATCAGACTCCAATCGGTTTTGATTTGGCTCTTCTTTCATATGTGACGTAGCGGCCTGGGAGACCTACGACGCCTTTGCAGGAAGTACATGGTACTTGGGCGATCGCGTTTGTCGCAAATCCCCCGATTTCTTTTTCAATTGTGCGCCTGACATTTGCAACGCGGACAATGTGTGCGCCATCAAGCGACGCCCGTTTTCGCGGAGCCGTGCCGTTCCTCCTAGTTGGGGCCTATGCGGCGGCGCCATATACTCCCTTCCACCTCGACCGGGCTCGCGTAGATCGGAGTGGGGAAACTCGGATCATGCAGCTTAAGGTACGGCCACGCGTGGTTTTTTGTTCCTTGCCACATGATTTGCTTAAACAGACGAGAACTTAAACGTCAGACCATACGAGCGGCCCTCGCTTGGTTGCAGCAGCGCGCCGTTGGCGGGACGCAGATCCGTTCTCGGCTCCACTCCCAACGCAAAAACACCTGACTGATATGCCCGCCATATGGCTAGCTTAGGTAG
This sequence comes from Rhizobium sp. CG5, assembly GCF_023701945.1. Lineage (GTDB taxonomy): Bacteria > Pseudomonadota > Alphaproteobacteria > Rhizobiales > Rhizobiaceae > Allorhizobium. The sequence continues at coordinate 79,223 of NZ_JABAEF010000020.1, read as the reverse complement.
GGCCGCTTGACCGTAGGACATCGCAATTTCGATCCCGCACCTCAGGTTCCGAAGCAGAACAGGAACCTGATGTGGTGTGAGCCGGTTGTCCACTACATCGACTTTCTCACCATATTCGTCACCTGGCCTCGGCGGAGATGAGTTGATTTCGGAAGAGATTTCATCGGGCAAACCGCCGATCGTGAGCGTGTCGTCAAGGAATGGATAGCCGAAATTCGTGTGGTACATGACCGCGTGGTCAGTCGGCCTGAACCCGCGGTTTGTGACCGTGTCCTGGATCGCCAGCTCCGAACCGAAAATCGCCAAGGTGATTTTCCGCTGCAGTTCCAGCGTCTCCCCGAAAACACTTGCTTGCCTGACTATCCCCTCACAGGAAATTTCGAGGGTTTCGATATCTACGCCATAGCTGACGAGGCGCCCCTTCTCGGTTGCAATCCGGCCATGGAGAGGCATTTTCCTCGTCTTCAGGTGGGGATGGTTATAGTGGCTGACATCGAGTTCGGATGGCTTGCTGTAATGGTCCAGCCCGCATGTAACCAGGAAACCGTCGAAGTTGCGCAGGAAGCCCCACCCGTCCTCAGATCCCGGATCATGCGTCGGAAATGCCATCTGGGTTGGTGAGTGCCAGCCGATGTTCGTCCCTTTGAAAGACAGGCTGGAAATGTCGAACCCGCGATCGACGGCGACTTCAAACGCAACGCCGGCTGCGTTTCGGGCGACCAAGATACGCTGACCGCGCCCCGGGCCATCTTCCAAGGTGACAAGGCGTATGTCCGCGAGCGAACGCAGGTCAGCGCTGCGCTTCAATAGCTCCATGTCCATTTCATGCTCCTTGTAAAATTGTCGCTGTGAAAGGTGATCATCTCGATGGTTCAGGTATTCGGCGCAAACGACGCTCGTCTGAATCGAGTAGGTCGAGTTTGGTGATGAGCCCGCTCAGTTCTGGCTCCTCCACAGCCAAAGCTGCGATGCTCGGCCTGAACCATGCCAGTCTGCGCTGATCGCGCTCCGGGAAGTCGTTTTCCATCTGCGCCACATCGAGCAAATGAACCTGGACAACGGCGGGCACGAGGTCACCATCATCGAGCTTCTTCATATACGTGTAGTGGCCCCATACCTTTTTACGAACGCGCCCGCGCACGCCTGCCTCTTCCCATGCTTCCTGACGCGCAACCTCGTGGGGCTTCTTCTTCCGCATTGGCCAGCCCTTCGGAATGACCCAGCGCCCGCTATCCCTGCTCGTGATCAGAAGAACTTCGATCGATCCGTCGCTGCTATTTTGGCGATGGCAAATCGCCGCGTACTGCGTCCTGACGTTGCCATGAAAGAGCGTGTCGGTAACGCGCGCGAGCTGAGACAGCGATGTTCGCCTTGAAAGCTCACCGGCCATGGCGTGATCAACCCTTTAACGCTGTGGCTTCGGGGTGCCGCGACCGTGCGCGGCACCCGGTTCCAGTCATTTGCGAACAATCACGCGGCAGCTGCCAGGTTTTGCAGGAGCGGTTGAAGCCGGCTGACGAATTCCTCCCCGCCACATGCAAACCGCAGCTTCTGCGAGAGGTCGGTGTTGTCCCAGTCGATGGTGTGCGAGACGCCAAGATTGGCGAGGATCGGCAGAGCCGCCATCACATCCCATGTCGAGTCGCCAAGAGAGAGGTAACCGTCGGTCTCACCCAGTGCGACAGAGATAAAAGATAGCGTTGCCGACCCGCAGAACCGGAAGCTGATGCGCAGCTCATCGGAAATAAACCGCATCAGTTCGAGGCGATCTTCGGTTGCCACTGTCGGGTGGATACCAAAGCTCATGGCCGCCTGCGACATGTCGAGTGGACGCAGCGGTAACAACGCCTTCCCGTTAAGCTGTGTGGGAACCGAGATGCCCCCCACCAGCATCTGGTCGCGAGCAGGCGCGTAGATCACCCCGAAAGTTGGGCGGCGGTTTTCAAACAGACCGATCGAGATCGCCCAGTTGTCGCCGCCTCGAACGAAATTGAAGGTTCCGTCGATTGGGTCAATGACCCAGATCCGACCAGATGTCCCAGCGAGCTCACCGCGCTCCTCTCCGTAGATACCGTCGTTCGGAAAGGCCTGTTTGAGACGCGCGATCAACAAGTCCTCGACCTGCCTGTCGGCCTCCGTCACAAGATCAAGGTGCCCCTTCTTTTCGACGGGCAGGCTTGCCAGCGATCGAAAATGCTCAAGGGCAAGCTTGCCGGCCTCCCGAGCGATTCCTTCGATGATTATCTCGACCGAGGCTGGCGTATTCAAATCATGCATTGGCCATGTCCTTGAGCCGGACGACCTGGGAGACATCGTTGCTGATCAGCTGGTCGAGCTGACCATCGCGGATCCATTCAACGACGTCAGCCTCGATATCGACGCCGTAGGTCTTGAGGCTCTTCAGTTTGCTTGGGGGTGGCACGTGCAGGAAGGTCGCGATACCGCCGTTGTGCAACTGGCGTGCCTCGCCGCTTGGAAAATGATGGATTTCGAGGTTAATAGCGTCGACGTTTGCCTCCAGGGCAATCGCGGCCGGATCGATCAAACGGGAATGGGAAAGACCGACCGTTGGAACGTCCGGGATCGCCTTCTTCAACGCGCGCAGTTGGACGAAGTCGAACGACGAAAACTGCAACAGATCGGCGCATCCCAGTTCTTCGATCAGCGCCTTCAGCCTCGGAAAGAAGACATCGTCCTGACCGTAGGTCTTCAATTCGAGCTGGTAAATGATGCCATGCTCACGAGCAAACTGCAGAGCGTCGGCTAGACGAGGCACCCGTTCCTCGGCGAATTCCTCACCAAACCAGCTACCGGCACTCAAGGTCTCGACTTCGGCATAGGCCATGTTGCGGACGAGGCCTTGGCCATCGGTCGTGCGATCGACGGTCTCATCGTGGATCAGGACGAGCTCGCCGTCGCTGGTGATGCGCAGATCGGTTTCACACGTCACGCCCGGTCCGGCATATTCGCGGGCCTTACGGAATGCGGCGTACGTGTTTTCCGGCGCACCTTCACTGTGGCCGCGGTGGCCGGCGACACGCAACGTCTTCGGTGTCATTCTCAGCGGGTTCATTTTCTTTTCCTTTCGTTTAACGGAGCCGCGCGTCGAGACGGTCGCGCAGGTAGTCGCCGAGCAGGCTGATCGACAGGGTCGTAAGCACGATCACGGCGCCAGGGAACGCAGCCAGCCACCATGCGATGGCCAGATAGTTGCGACCGTCTGCCACCATCAGGCCCAGGCTCGTCGCGGGTGGTTGAATGCCAAGGCCGAGGAAGCTCAGGCCGCTTTCGAGCAGGATGATTTCTGGGAAGTTCACTGTGAACTGCACGATGAGAGGCCCGGCGATATTCGGGAGCATGTGCCTCAGGTAGATACGCATAGGCGGAACGCCGACGATCCGGGCGGCCTCCGCGTAGCCCTCTTCCTTGGCGCTCAAAACCAACCCGCGTGTGAGGCGGGCATAGCGCTCCCAATTCGCAAACCCGACCAGGAACACGAACAGGAGCGGACTGGACCCGAAAATTGCCAATACGCCGAGTGCAACGATGATAAAGGGAATGGACGCCATGGCGTCGGAAAACCCCATGATGGCGTTATCCACCCACCCACCGAAGTGGGCGGCGAGCAAACCAAGGCTGGTGCCGACCAAAGCGCAGATGATAGATCCGATAATGGCGATCATCAGGGTCGTCTGGGTTGCTACCAGAAGATTGCTTACCACGTCTCTGCCAAGGTAATCGGTCCCGAGAAAATGGGCGGCGGACAGGAACGGCTTGGCAAAGCGGGCCAGAGGGTCTTGATGGAGGTAGTCATAGGGCGCCACCCATCGCGCCGAAACGCCGATAACGATGACGATTGCGATCCATGTGCAACACGCGCCGATGCTGATCGGCATGCGGTGGAAAGGTGCCCAGATGGCGCTCGTGTACGAACGCGATGATGTCGCTGTCGTCATATCACTGCTTCCTGATCTTGGGGTTGAGAACCGCGTAGAGGACGTCGACGGTCAGATTGATGGTCACCATGAAGGCGGTAAACAGGAGGATCATCGCCTGGACCACCGAGAGGTCGCCGCTGCTGGTGGCGGCGACAAAACCGCTGCCAAGGCCTGGCCATGCAAAGACCGGTTCAATGAGCACAGCACCGCCCAGAAGACCGCCAGCGGTAAAACCGAGCGTGGTCACCATCGGGATAGCGGCGTTGGGCAAAGCATGCCGAACAATGATCTCCCAGTTCGGGATCCCGTCGGCACGCGCGGCAGCGATGTAGGGCTGGCCCAACACGTCAATCAGCGTCGAACGCATGAACCGCGCAATGCCCGCCGCATTGAAGAGGGCGAACGTTGCCACCGGAAGGATCATATGTTTCCAGGAAGAGCTGCCGGAACTTGGAAGCACACGCAGCCAGACGGCGAACAGAAAGACGAATATCAAGCCAAGCAGAAAGTTTGGGATACTGTAGCCGAGCACCGCTCCTGCCATAACACCCTTGTCGACAGGGGACTCACGGCGCACAGCAGCGATGATACCGGCCGGGATGCCAATCATTATGCTGATAAAGAAGGCGGACACCGTCAGAAGCAGTGTCTTTGGAATTCGCTCTCTGACAATTTCGAAGACTTCGCGGCCATCCGCGAAGGACGTGCCAAAGTCTCCCCGCAGCGCATTCCCGATATAGATCACATATTGCTCGAAGATTGTTCGATCCAATCCCCACTTTGCACGAAAAGCCTCCAGCGCTTCGGGACTCGCTGTATCTGGCAGCATCTGCTGTGCAGGGTCGCCGCTCAGACGAAGCACGACAAAGACGACTGTCACGGTGGAGATGAGGACGATGAGTGCCCGGATGATGCGAGCTGTTATGAAAGGACCCATTACGCGATCTCCTCCTGCAGTGCAGTCTGGGGCGATGACGCAATCGATTGTGGGAATTCCTCAGCCCGGTGACATGCGACTAGCTGTCCGCCAACCTGTCTAAGGATCGGTGTCTCGGTTGCGCATATGTCGATTGCAAATGGACAGCGCGAACGGAACGCACATCCGTGCGAGACTTTTGATGCGTCGAGCTCACCCTTGATCGGCGGTTCTATATTGCGAACCGTCGGGTCCATTGTCGGAACGGAAGCCAGAAGCGCGCGCGTATAGGGATGGCGTGGCCATTGGTAGACCGACTTTATATCTCCGGTCTCGACGACGCGGCCGAGATACATGACGGCAATACGATCAACGAGATGACGAACGATGCGGAGATCATGCGTGATGAAGACATAGGCGAGATCGAGCTCCTGCCAAAGCTCGCGCAACAAGGCGACGACCTGCGCCTGCACCGAAACGTCGAGGGCAGAGACGGCTTCGTCGAAGACGACGAGCTTCGGATCGAGGATCAGAGCACGAGCGATAACCACGCGCTGTCTCTGGCCACCCGACATCTGGTGGGGATAGCGGCTCATCATCGCACTCGACAGACCGCCACGCTCCAGCATGGCCGCGGCTCGTTCATAGGCGCCTGAGCGATCACTGACATGATGCACCAGGAGGCCCTCGGCAACCTGCTGACCGACCGTCATCTGCGGGTTCAATGCGGACAAAGGGTTTTGCTGCACGAGCGAGGTTCTGATGCGAAACTGCTTCCAGTCCTGTGCGCTTCGCTCCTTGTGGTCGACACCCTCGAACCAGATGTCGCCGCTGGTGGGCGGGGTCAGTCCCAGGAGAAGTCGACCGAGCGTGGACTTGCCGCTACCGGACTCGCCGACAATCCCCAGCCGCTCGCGTGGAGCGAGCTCCAGATCAATGGCATTGCACGCGAATTGGCTGGTTGGCTTGGCGAAGAAACCAGTCTTGTGCTTGAACGCCTTGGACAGGTCACGCGTCTGAAGAAGATGGGTCGTCATGCGGCCACCGGATGATAGCAAGCGGCTTCATGAGCGAGGCCGATCCTTGCAGGCGCCGGGAAGCGAGCGGTGCATTCACCGCTCGCCCGCGAACAGCGCGGATGGAAATAACAGCCTTCAGGCAGGCTATCGAGAAGCGGGACCGAACCCGGGATCGGAACCGGCGGCTCGAGATCGGCCGCATCGATGCTCGGCATGCAGTCGATAAGCGCGCGCGCATAGGGGTGCGCTGGCCTGTCCAGCAATTCGGCGACGGGCGCTGTCTCTACGATTTTGCCGCAATACATTACGGCTGCCCGGTCGGCCAAACGCGCAATGACACCCAGATCATGCGAAACGATGATCAGGGCCATGCCGGTTTCAGCTTTCAGCTCTTCGAGCAGATGGAGGATCTGCGCCTGCATCGTCACGTCCAGCGCTGTCGTTGGTTCGTCTGCAATCAAAAGCTGGGGTTTGGCCGCAAGGGCATGAGCAATCATCACGCGCTGGTTCATGCCACCGGAAAACTGATGCGGATACGAACGAAGCCGGCTCTTGGCCCGGTCAATACCTACCCGCTCAAGAAGGCGCATGGCCTCCATTTGGGCGTCACTGCCTCTTAGGCCCTGATGGCGGTAGAGCGCCGATTCAAGGTAGTAGCCGATCGTATGGACCGGGTTGAGACTGCTCGTAGGGTCCTGGAAAATCATCGCGATGGTCGGTTTCCCGGCCTTGCCTACTAACTCATGATCTGTGCCGAATTCGATCAAGCCAGCCGTTTGGACGATCCCGCGCGGAAGCATGTTGCCAACCGCAAAACAGGTGATGCTCTTGCCGCAGCCGGATTCTCCGACAAGCCCAAGCGTCTGCCCGGCCTCCAGGGAGAAGCTCACGTCATCGATGATTTTGATCTTTTGTGCCGGAACCTCGACCACGAGATTACGAACATTCAACAAAGTAGACATTCTTCCCTCCCAGGGGGCGGTGCGCACGGATGCGCACCGCCATTTTTGTCGGTCCGTCGTTATTTGAAGTTCAGGTTTTTGCGGAATTCCATGGTCTCGAACGAGACCGGGCTCCACTGGACGTCCTTGCGCGCGGCATAGACGTCGTACGGCTGATACAAGAGCACGGCAGGAGCCTCGTCCTCGAAGATATCGCGCAGGCGGTTGAAAGCAGCCGAACGCTCCTCGCCATCTTTCATCTGGGCCACCTTGTCGCAAAGTTCGTTGAACTCGGCAGGTGCTTTCCAGCCCCAGCGCTTCTGGATGCCGCGGCCAGGACCGAACTCGGATACCAGGGTCGTCAGACCATCTGTCAGCCACTGGCCGTTCGACCAATTGCGGATGAAGATATCTGGATCCTTAGGAGTCGTTCCTGGAGCGTAGATCTTCGGTACGACATTGATGCCAACCGCCTTCCACATCTCGATCATCATCATCAGCGCCGGTACGGCGTTTGCGTAGTAGTTACCCATCGTGTGATAGGTGATCGGCGTGCCGTCGTAGCCGCTTTCCTTGACCAGGCGCTTGGCTTCTTCGATGTTGTATTCCATCGCCTTGCGGTTCGGATCGAAGCTTGCCCCATAGTGCGGGAAGTTGAAGCCGTTCGGAATTGATGCGGTTTTCTTCCAGAGTGCTTCGACCATCAGGGGACGATTGACCGCGAGGCCCAGGGCCCGGCGCAACGCCTTGTTCTGGAAGATCGGCTGGTTCATGTTGAAGGTGAACATATGGACGTTCTCGATCAGCGTGCCCCGTGTTTCGAGGTCCGAGTATCCGTCAACCAGCGCCATGTCGTCCGGCGTCAAAGTGGTGATGATATCGTATTCGCCGCTGATGAGACCGGCGACGCGTGTCGCCGGTTCAGCGACGACCTGATACGTGATTTGCGAGGCCGTGGGCTTTTCACCCCAATAAGCGTCGTTGGCTTCCAGCGTGACGTGGTCGTTGGCAACAAGTTCCTGGAACTTGTACGGACCGGTACCAATCGGCTTGTTGCCGAAGGCGACCGCGCCGAGGCTCTTGTAATATTCCTTCGGAACGATGGGGCCGAGCCAGGAACCGAGATACTTTTCGATGAGATAGGACGGCGTCTTGGTCCGCAGCACGACCGTGTACTTGTCCTCGACGACCGGCTCATCCCAGTTCGGCGAGAAATTGCGGCCGTTCGGGACGGTCTTGATCGCCTCGTCGCCCCAAAGACGCTCGGAAGAGAAGGTGAAGGCTACGTCCTCAGCCGTCATTTCAGCGCCGTTGTGGAATTTAACGCCCTGGCGCAGCTTGAAGCGTACCGACTTGTCGTCGATGCGTTCAAAGCTTTCGGCGAGTGCCGGCACCAGCTTGATGCCATTGCCCTTTGCGCCGTCAGCGAAATAGTCGCGACGGATAAGGGTGTCGAAGATCTGGTTGATGATGCGGGGACCGGTGTTGCTGATACCGTTGATCGGCTCAAGCGAACTCGGCAGGCCGTTGACGCCGATACGCAACGCGCGGCGATCTGCTGCAAAGGCGAATTTCAGGCTGGTGGTCGATGCAAGCGCAGCAACGCTTGCGCCGATCAGGAAATTTCTGCGATCAGTTTTTACCATCGGTCCTCTCCCGGACTTAACAAGTTTCTATTGACGGATTGGCGGGGACATCGAGCCCTAGTTCGCGATCACGAACTTCCTCCGCAATTTTTCTGGCACCGTGTCGATGATGGTCCTGGTGCCGACGTCGGTGATAATCACACCGACGTCCTCGATTTTTGCTGTGACCGACAGGCTGGATTTCGTGAACTTCGAGTGGTCGGCGACCACGATCACACGGCTCGAGACTTCGATCATGGCTTTCTGAACGCTGGCGTTCATCGGTGTCGATGTGCAGATCTGGCCGCGATCGAGATCGATCGAGCTGGCATTGAGGATCAGCTTGTCGGCGTTGAACTGGCGAATGAAGCTTTCCGCATGCGGTCCGCGATAGGAGCGGTTCGTATCGGTGAACTCACCACCGACGGAATAAATGGTGTTGCCTTCGCCCCGGGAGAGCTCGGCTACAATATCGAGACCGTTGGAGATCAGCGTCAGACCTTTGCGAGCCGACAGGATCTTGGCGACCTCAAGTGCGGTCGTCCCGGCATCGAGAAAGACTGCGTCACCGTCGGCGATCATCCCTGCGGCGACGGCAGCAATGGCTGCCTTCTCTGCTTGACGCGAAATCGCGCGCGCAGCATGCGTTGGGTCCTGGCCGACCTGATTGACGCTAACAGCACCACCATGCGTCCGGCGAAGTACGCCGGCCTGCTCGAGGTCGCCAAGATCGCGCCGGGCTGTTGCGAGCGAGATTTGGAAACGTTCAGTCAGCGTATTGATCGCGACAAACTGCTCCTCGCGCAGCAGCTCTGCGATTTTGGCTTGGCGGTCCTGGGCGGCTGTAAGCACGGTGTCTCTCTTCGAATGGTGATCTAATTCGATCATTGGTATGATCGTTATCTATCTTTGTCAAATGACAGGTTGATGACAAAAGATGCTGCTTTGCAGCAATTACGAAGATAAACTCATTGTCCGAGTGAGATGGTCACGAGCGGGAAAACTGAGACTCTTGAATAATTGAGCGATATCGATCATAGTAACCGCTGCTCTCTAACGCTCCAAAGTCGAAGACGGCAAGGGATCGCATCTTGCTGAATCGACACGCCGGACAACTCGAAATCGAACGGAGCTCAAGAATTGAATTCCACGGTCGTCATGATAAATTTGCTCGGAGCGGTGGCGCTGCTTCTTTTCGGGCTCGCACTGGTCAAAGATGGAGCGACCCGTGCGCTTGGCGCGAAGCTTCGTACGGGACTGGCTAGCGGTACCAAGGGAAGCCTTCGGTCATTCGTGTCGGGTTTTGTCGCGACAGTCGCGTTGCAAAGTTCGACTGCAACCGCGCTGATGGTGTCTTCCTTCGTCGAGCGCGAGCTGATCAAACCAAGGATGGCCCAGGTGGTGCTTCTTGGCGCCAACGTTGGAACAGCCGTAACGGCCTGGATCGTAGCGACAGGAATCGAATGGATTTCGCCAGTTCTGCTGTTCGTCGGCATCATCTTCTATAGAAGTAATTCCACGGCACGGCAGGGCGCTGGCACCGCTTTAATCGGAATTGCCCTCATGTTGCTTTCGCTGCATCTCTTGAGCAGTGCGACCGAGCCCCTCCGTCATTCGCCTGCGCTTGCTGCCTTCATCGGGCTGCTTGACAACGCGTGGCCGGTGGCAATGATTTTTTCGGCGCTGATCGCCATACTGTCATCGTCGAGCCTCGCGGCGGTTATCCTGATTTTGTCATTATCGTCGACAGGCATGCTCTCTGGTGGACTTGTCGTCGCATTGGTGCTTGGTGCCAATCTCGGAGGTGCCGTTCCACCAGTGATTGCGTCTTTGTCAGGTTCCGGTGCGGCACGACGTGTGACACTTGGCAATTTTATCGTGCGCGCCGCTGGTTGTCTGATTGCCCTCCCGGGGGCACAGGTAGCGGCTGATTTGCTTGCGATCCTCCCCCTCGCCGCGACAAAGCTGCCGGTCGATGTGCACCTCGCCTTCAACCTCTGCCTCGCGCTGATTGCCTGGCCGTTCTCAAGGCTATTGGCACGTTGGATGGCGATCTTGATACCCGAGCAGATGCAATCTGGAGACGCGCCAAAATATCTTGATCCAGAGGAACTCTCGACGCCGGTCGTGGCACTTGCCAGCGCCGCTAGGGAGGTACTCGGTGTCGGAGATCTGATCGAGAGAATGCTCCTGAAAGCATCTGACGCCTTCGATCACAACAACGAAACCGGGCTTCGCGAGATCCCTGCCCTGGAATCTCAGGTCGATCGCTTGCAGCAGAAGATCAAGGTCTATCTGTCGAAGCTCGGACGGACAGGCCTTTCAGAGGACGAAGGGCGCAAATCGATCGTCATCATCGATTATGCCATTAATCTCGAGCACATTGGTGACATCATCGAGAAAGGTCTTTTGCCGGCAATGCGAAAGAAGGTTTCCCAAGGACTGAAGTTTTCCGACGATGGTTTCGCCGAGCTCCAGCAGTTGTTCAAGCTGACGATCGACAACCTGCGAATTTCGCAAACGATCCTGATCACGCGTGACTTCAACCTCGCCCAGCAATTGATGGAGAGGAAGGTTGACGTTCGAAACATGGAAAAACAATCTTCCGAGCGACACCTGGAGCGGCTGAGGAACGGTCGCGCAGATAGCCTTCAGACGAGCTCACTTCATCTCGACATTCTTCGGGATCTCAAGCGCATCAACGCCCACATTGTGTCGGTCGCCCACCCGATCATGGATGAGCAGGGGCTTCTCGGTGAAAGCCGCCTCATCGTCAGGGTTTCGGCAGATTAAGCTCTCCAGGGTTGGATGTCCTGATCGGGCACGACCGCGCTAGATCGAGCCATCCTTGTCGACTGTTCCAGCCGATGGTCAGCCTTTGAAGGCTCCTGGGAAAACAATGTCTTGATCGACAAGAACATTGAACTTGTAGCCAGGCCGAATTTCGAGCGTCGGCTGAACATCCATGTTCCGTTGGATGGTTCGATCCGCAACGCGCCCGAAGGTCTCGGCGAAATTCCGCCGTGTAGCATCCGAGGCAGTGTCCTGGGTCGCGAGCGTCGAGCTTTCCGGAACGGCCATGTCGATACCTGTCCCGATCAGGGCAATCAGCACCGCCGAGCCGAAAGTCTTCAAATAATGATTGTTCACCTTGTCGCTGAAACCGCCATATCCCTGCGCATCCGTCCCCGACATGCCGCCAATCTGCAAAGTCGAACCATTCGGGAAGATGATGTCGGTCCACACGACGAGAACGCGTTTCTGACCAAATGACACCTTGCTGTCATAGCGACCGAAGAGCTTCGTTCCTTGCGGAATGAGCAGACGATGGCCCGTCGCGCTGTCGTAAACGCTCTGGCTCACCTGGGCGGTGATCCGGCCGGGAAGATCGGAATTGATGCCCGTGATCAGTGTTGCCGGAATGACCGAACCGCGCTTCAGCTCGAAGGGCGATTGTTGGGGCACGACACGGTTCGGCAGGTAGCCAAGCTCTTTCAGGTCGGCATTGAAGAAGTCTTCCTTGGCGCCTTGGGCATTGGGATCAACGTTTTGACCACCGAGCCCGGCGCGGAGCGCCGCTGCATAGAGATCGGGGGAGCTTCCGTTGTCTGTCGGAACTGTCGAGGCTCTTCCCGCTGTGTCTGCGGTCGCATCATGCGTTTCAGCACGCCCATCCAATTTGCCGCGATCGATGGCAAGCGGCGCATCATAGGCAGCGTTGTTTGCCTGCAGGCGGGCCATCCGCTGGCGCTGCTGCTCACGCAGAAGCTGCTCCTGTTGTTCTCGCTGAAGACGGGCACGCCAGACCCCTTCCGCTTCGAGATCCTGACCGCGCTCCTGCACCTCGTGTTGCCCCGGCTGCGGCGTGAAGGGATTGCTGGCCTTTTCATCGACCTGTTTTGTTTCGACCGGCGTCGGCTGGAAGGTGGTCTGCTGCTGTGGCTCGCCGATGATACCGTCGGTGACTCCGCGTTTGATCTGGTCGGCAAACGTCGAGGCGGGGTTTTCCGAACTTTTCTCCGGGCCGCTGTCCTTGCCGAAATACAATCCGCGCGAGGCGAGCCCATAAAAGATGACGCCAAGAAACGTGACTGCCAAGACGGCAATGACGATGATCGGCAGACGGTTGATCCGCCGGATAGTCGATGGGGCCCGGCTGTTTGGGGCGCCGCCGAGATTGAGAGATTGCACCATATGATCCTCCCTCACCCGCGCCGCATGAGCGACAAGGCGCTCGCTGGCGTCGCGCCGTTTGCCGTGACGGAATAGGCGCGGCCGAGCTCGACGCTATTTGTCGATAGACGGGCCAGCACCTGACCATCGACAGTCAAGATCACATAGGCGAGCGGGATGACCGTCGCGCCGCTATCTGTCTTCTGGTCGGTGACGACGGCATAGCCCCATCCCTTCAGCGCCGCTTCCATCGCCTGTCCGAAGGGCGAGGTATCAGTCTTGAGCGCAACGGTCGCTTTTCCCGGCCCGATCTGTTCGGCAAGGCGGCTCACCATATCGCCGGCGATTGCGCTGGCCGCAGGACCGGAGATTTCCGGTGGCGCGCTGCTGGCCACGACACTGTCAGTCCCTATCGACTGGCATCCGGAAAGAAGGGCGGCTAGGGCGCAGGCTGCGGCATAATTGCGGAGGCGTTGCAAGGCGCGCGAATGGGAGAGAGGGATGTTCATTGCCGCCCTCCCCGCTTGATGGTGATCTTTTCCTGTTTCCAACCGACCCCCGACACGAGCACCGCGCGATCGACATGGTAATCGACGACCATCATGTCGCCCTTCATCCGATAGTTGACGATCCGGTTCTGCCCGCCTGAGGTGACGAAAAGAACAGGCGCATCCTGGCCGGAGACCGAGCGTGGAAACTGGATGTAGGTCTTGAGCCCATCGGAATAGACCCGTGTCGGCCGCCAGCCGGCGTTGCCCGAGACGGAATAGGAAAAGTTCAGCTGCTCGGCGGGGACGCCTGCGCCTGGGATGGTGGTCGCCTCGATCCGCGCGTTGATGTCGGCCAGCTTCGCCGAAACATCCTCAGGGTACTCGAAGCCGACACGCGCCATATACTGCGTCGGATGAGACTTGAGCTGAATGTGATAGGTACGCCTGGACGTCGTCACGACCATCGAGGTCACAAGACCTGGCTCCGACGGCTTGACGATCAGATGGATGGCCTGACCGCCGGCCGCCCCCGAAGTCGCGGGCTCTACCTTCCAGCGCACGGTGTCGCCGACCAGCACGTCACGGACCACCTCGCCGCCCTGAAGCTCGATATCGCAAACCTGCAGCGGCGAGCAGACGACGGAGGGCTGGACCTCGCCGTAGAGGAAGATCACCTTGCCGTCGGCACCCTTGGTCACCAAGCCGCGAGACCCCCGCCACTGCGTGGAGATACCCATGCCCTTTGCTTCGTTGGCCGTGACGCCATCGGCCCCAAAAGCATGCAGAGGAGCAGTGACCGATAACGCCAGCACCGCCGAGGCAAAAGCCGCCGCGGTCAGCGTGGCCCGTATTCTTGTGAGGGGGATTTTCATGTTCGGGGCCATTTCTTTCAAAGCTGTGCTGTCCAGTCGAAGTCGCGGAGATAGAGACCGATGGGGTTCAAGCGGATGACGCCCTCGTCTTGTGGCGGCGTCAGGGTCACGGTGGCGATCCCACGGAAGCGGCGGACGGCGGTTTCCTTGCCGCGCCGGTCGCGCTCGAATTCGGTCCAGTCCACCTGGTAGCTCTGGTTCGACAGCGCGACGATGTTGTTCACCTCGATGGCCACCGTCGAGTTCTTCGCTTTCTCGAACGGTGAGTTGGAGCGAAACCAGGCATTGACCTTCTCGGTTGCCGGATCGGATGTCCTCAGCAGCCCATAGGTTCTGTCGATGTATTGCTTCTGCACGACGGCGTCCGGAGTCACGCTTCGAAAGTTCGACACGAAGCTGCCGAGGGTCGCACGCACCACGCGCGGATCGGCATATTCGATCTGCTGCGGGAAGCCGGCGTTGACGGCTGTGCCGAGCTTGTCGACCTCGACGATATAGGGAACGAGCTTGACCTGCGTGCTTTGGTAGAGCGCGTAGCCAAAACCGATCACAGCCATGGTCATGCCGGCTATGCCGACGATGCGCCATGCGGCGGCGGATCTGACATAGGATCCATAGCGCTCGTTCCATTCGTTGCGGGCGGCGATATAGGGATTGGCAAGATCGGGATTATCGAGCGGATTGTGTCCGGCCATGGCTGATCGGCCTCCAGTTATTTGGTCTCGTTAAGCGGCGGTGGTGGAGGCGATGCGGTTCGACCCGACTGCTGGTCGAGTTTGGCATTGGCAAGCCCGAGCAGAGATCCGGCATAGGCGCCGGGTGACCCGACGGCCTTGTCTTTCGCGGCAGAACCGACCGCGCCGGCAGCACCGCCGATGCCCGCTTCCATACCGCGCATGGCGGCACTGCCAAGAGATGCTCCCCCTGCCCTTGCCGCGCCTGCTGCCTGAAATCCTCTGCTGGCTGCGGCCGTCGCCAGGAAGCCGGCACCCGCCGCAAAAGATGCGGCCTGTCCACCGTGGCGGATCGATTCCATGCCCCCGGAAACGGAGGCGCCCTGAACGACACCCTGCAGGATTGGCGGCACATACATGGCGATGACGAAGACCACGACCGAAATGCCGGCGATCGCGAGCGTCGTGATGAACTGCTCGGAAGTTGCTGTCGGTGCTTCGGCCAAGCCGAGCAGAATGTCCGAGCCGATCTTGGCGATCATTACCAGCGCCATCAGTTTCATGCCGACGGAAAAGGCGTACACCAGATATTTGATGGCGAAATCCTTGGTGTAGGATGTGCCACCTAATCCGAGCATGATCATGCCGGCGAGCAGCCCGACATACATTTCCACCATCACCGAGACGAAGATCGCGGCAACGAGCGAGAAGCAGACGACGACCACGACCATGGCGAAGACGGCGGCGATCGCCAGGGAGTTATCCTCGAAGAGGCCAAACTTCGCCTGTTCGGACATCTTGGTTGCAACGCGAATGCCGGCGTCAAAAATGTTGGCGGGCGAGGCCGAGCCGCCGCCAGCTCCGATCTGATAGAGGCTGTCGACGACCGCCTTAGCGAATGCCGGCCCCTCATTGAGAATGAAGGCGAACAGCCCGATGAACATGATGCGCTTCACCAGCTCGGCAAACCAGCTGTCGAGCGAGGCAGCATTGATCGCCAACCATACAGCGGCGATGCCGACTTCGATTCCGGCAAGGATCCAGAACAACGACCGCGCCGCATTCATCACCGTCGTCTCCCAGCCCTTGGCTGCCGCAACAACGGCGTTCTCCAGCGTGGTCAGCACTTGACCCTGCTGCGCCAGAGCGGGCGTGCTAGCGATCAGGATAAGGCCGATCGCGACGATGGCGCGCTCGATGCGCCGGGAGGCAGGAACGATCACCATCTCGGCTTCATCTCCTGGCCGCCGCGAATGTCGCGAGTGGTGTCGCCACCAAAGAACTCTTCCCGGTGAGCACGGCGGTCTGCGTCGGATGCAGCCTCTGGCGATGCTTCTTCCGCTCCGGACATGGGAGTCGGTCCCCGCTGGACGATCCACCTGGCGATGCCGAGGCCGGACGCGATGATCCCCACTACAGCAAGGATGATGACAAGGCGCGCGCTCACCAGCGGGGCTCCATCGTCTGCCCGCCGCGGATGTCATGTTCGCTTCCGCTAAAGAATTTTTCGCGGCGCGCCTGGGCGAGATCCTTTTGCGCCTGTTCCGACTGAAACCAGGTGCCCATCATCGTCATCTGTTGGGAGACGAGGCCCCGCAGTTTTTGCATTTGCGCGACCTGCTGTGCTGCGATCTGGTGGCCGACCTGCAGCGCTTTCATCTGTCCGTCGGCCGTTTCCGACATCGAGCGCAGCGACGACATCGTACCTTCCTCGCTTGAGAACTGGTCGGCCGTCAGGTTTGCGGCCTTCAGGGAGCCAGCGATCGTGTCGCGGTTGGTGTCGGACCAGTTCTGATAGGTGGACGAGAAGCTTGCTCCGTCAGGCAGGTTGCTCTTCATTTCCGAAAAACTCTGAAACCGCTGCTTGAGCACGTCGTCGATATTGCCCATCGAAAACGCGACGCCCTGCCCCTGCTCCACGACGTTCTGCAGGTTCTTCAGGTCATTCTCGACCTGGCCCCAGATGTGGCCTGGCAACTGCGCCGTGTTCTGCAGCATGTTGTTGTAGATGTTGATCTGGTTCTGGATCTGCTCGGCAAGCTGCGAGATCTGGGTAATCTGGTTGTTGACCTGCTCGGCCGACTTGCCGACCAGCGAAATCAGTTCGGTATTGTTGGCGAGCTGTGTCCATTCGGTCGCCTGGCCCGTCACGCCCCCGGCCTGAACTGAAGCTGGCAATGCAATCACAAGGGCGCTCGCAACGACGACGACCAGATTTACGGTTTCAAGATGTCGGGAAAAGTGTCTCGGCATGGGCGATCCCCCTTTGCTGGAGCCAATGAAGAGGCCATGCGGCCCCGTGTTCGGAATGCAGGCCGCGAATGCGCTTGAGGTCTTCCTTGGCCGTCGCCCCAACAAACGAGAGCGCGACCGGACCGAGCGCCATGTTGAAGAGCCTTCTGCCCTCCGGGGAGACGACGTAATATTCGCGCTTGGGAATGGCGGTTGCGACGATCTCGATCTGCCGTTCGTTGAAGCCAATGCGCTCATAGAACTCACGCGTGCCCGGTTCGCGTGCCGCGCCGTTTGGCAGGCAAATCTTGGTCGGGCAGGATTCCTTCAGCACATCGATGATCCCGGATCGCTCCGCATCCGAGATCGACTGGGTGGCAAGCACAACGGCGCAGTTGGCCTTTCTCAGCACCTTCAGCCATTCCCGGATCTTGTCCCGAAACACCGGATGACCGAGCATCAGCCAGGCTTCGTCGAGAATGATCAGGCTAGGCGCGCCGGTCAGGCGTTTCTCGATACGCCGAAACAGGTAGGTGAGAACGGGAACGAGATTACGCTCGCCCATGTTCATCAGTTCCTCGATCTCGAAGCACTGGAAGGCGCCAAGCGCCAGACCGTCCTCCTCGGCGTCGAGCAACTGCCCCATCGGACCGTCGACGGTATAGTGATGCAGCGCGTCCTTGATCTCGCGCATCTGCACGCCGGAGACAAAGTCCGACAGCGAGCGACCACGGGATTCAGTCATCAGCGCCAACTGCCTGGAGATGGCGTTGCGATAATCCGGAGTGATGGTCACACCTTGCAGCGCCACCAGCATCTCGATCCACTCGGAGGCCCAGGCACGGTCGCCGTCGGTCGACAGTTCGGCGAGTGGGCAAAAGGCAAGCGCCTTCACCTCACCACCAGCCGACGGGCCGATATCGCCGCCGATCTGGTAGTGATCGCCGTTGAGACCGAGCGTCAGCGGCAGCATCGAGCCGCCCTTGTCGAAGGCGAACACCTGGGCATCGGCATAACGTCGGAATTGCGCGGCAATCAGCGCCAGCAGCGACGACTTGCCAGAGCCGGTTGGCCCGAAGATCAGCGTGTGTCCGACATCATCGACATGTAGGTTCAGCCGGAATGGCGTCGACCCGGATGCCACCTGCATCAAGGGTGGCGAGGCCGGCGGATAGAATGGGCAAGGTGCTACTGGACTGCCCGACCAGACGGAATTGAGCGGGATGAGGTCGGCGAGATTGCGGGTGTTGATCAACGGCTCACGGATATTGGCGTACGAGACGCCTGGCAGGCTGCCGAGGTACGCATCGGTGGCGTTCAGGGTCTCAATGCGTGCGCCAAAGCCTTCGGCCTGGATCAGCCGGCGAATGGCCTCGCACTTTTCCTGGAGCCCGACCGCATCTTCTTCGAAGATGACGATAACCGGCGTGTAATAGCCATAGGCGACGAGCTGCGAGGAGGCTTCTGCGATGGCGTCTTCGGTTTCCGCCACCATCAGCATGGCGTCCTGGTCGACCGAGCGTGATTGCGTCTGGAACAACTGGTCGAAGAACGGCCGCACCTTCTGCTGCCACTTTTTGCGGGTGCGTTCGAGCCTTGCCCGCGCTTCTTCGGCGTCGAGGAAAACGAAGCGGGACGACCAGCGGTAGGTGAGCGGCATGCGATCGAGCGTATTGAGGATACCCGGCCAGCTTTCGGCCGGCAGGCCGTCAATCGCAACCACGCCGAGAAAGCGGTTCTCGACCATTGGGGTCAAGCCATGCTGCAACTCGGCCGTCACCAGCCAGTCGAGATACATGGGGATATCAGGCAGGCGCACCGGTTGGTTCTCGCCGGTTACGCAGAAGCGAATGAACTGGAACAGCTCGTCGTAGCGCGCGACGCGATAGCCGCCGCGCTCAGAGGTTTCCCGCGTCATCATCCGGCGGATGGACACGACATTGGCAAGATACTGCTCGACCTCGCGGATCGAGGTCAGGAAACTTGTCAGCGCCTTGTCGGCGTACGTTGCGGAGCGGCTTGCGGCATCCGAATAGATATAGCGCGTCAGGCCGGAGCGCCGCGGCTCCGGCGGCCGCCAGGTCAGGATCAAAGCGTGACGGCTCTCGAAATGCCCCCTCTCCTTCTGAAAATGCGCCCGCCGCTCATCGTCGATGGCGCGCGTGACGGGATCGGGAAAGTGGGATTCAGCCTCAGTCGGATAATCGCCGGTTGGCACCCGGATGGCCTCGACCTGGATCATCCATCCGGAGCCGAGCCGCGAAAGGATGGCGTTGATCTGCCGTGACACCTCGTTGCGCTCGGCGTCGGTCGAACTCTCGCTATCCGGCCCGGCAAAATACCAACCGGCCATCAGGGAGCCGTCTTTCAGCAGAATGACCCCATTATCGACCAACCCGGCATAGGGCACCAGATCGGCAAATGACGGTCCGGAATGGCGGAATGATTTGAGGGCGACCATCTGAAATCCTCAGAACTTGCGCCACGGCGACGACGTCGCGCGATAAGACGTCTTGTAGGGAATGTGGCGCAGATAAACCCGGCGCATCAGTGGATCGGATTTGGCCATCATGCGGAGTGCCGCGACAGCGACCAGCCAGATCGCGATGCCGAACAGTGCCGCGTACCAGGTCAGGACAACGAAGATCAGGATGATGGCGGCCAGCGCCGTCAGCAGCACCAGCTCGCGGTCGGCGCCCATGAGCAGGTTCGGGCGCGATAGCGCCCTGTGCACACGCGAGCGTGCCAGAGAAGATCCGGCCTCAGACATGAGCCCCCTCCCCCGCTGTGGCCGGCGTCGCCTTCGGTTCGGGAGTTCCTTGCTCGGCCTGTGCGTGGCCCTCGCCGATCGAGGCGCCGGTCGCGCCGAAGAGAGCGACGATCTGTGTGGCTCCGAGGAGCACACCGCCCACCAGCGCGACATAGCAAAGCCGTCTCGCGAAATCATTGAGTTCGCCTCCGAAGATCAGCATGGCGCCGGCAATGGCGACAGCGGCCAGCGCGATAAACCCGGCGACAGGTCCGGTGATCGATTGCTGGATCTGTTGCAGTGGCGATTCCCAGGGAAGACCGCCTCCGCCCGAGGAAGCGAATGCGGAATCACTAAAGCCGATAGAAATGGCGACAAGCGTCGCGCCGGTGAGAAGAATAGAGATTTTACGCGACATGGCTGTCCTCATCGATCTGGGCATAATGTTCGGTCTGGTAGCGGCCGTTGCGGTATCCTTCGATGTGGATCACCTCACGGACCCGCCTCCCCTTTCCCGTTCGCTCAATAGAGACGATGAGATCGACGGCCTCGCCGATCACCTCCTGCATCGGCTGCTGGCTGGCTTCTGCCGTCAGTTGCTCGAGCCGGCGCAAAGCTGACATCGCCGTGTTGGAATGAATCGTGGTGACGCCGCCGGGATGGCCGGTGTTCCAGGCCTTGAGCAGCGTTAGGGCGGCTCCGTCGCGGACCTCGCCAACGATGATGCGGTCGGGGCGCAGACGCATCGTGCTCTTGAGCAGGCGCGCCATGTCGATGGCATCGCTGGTGTGCAGCGACACTGCGTTCTCGGCCGCGCATTGAATTTCGGCCGTGTCTTCGAGAATGACCATCCTATCGTCCGGGGCCGCAGTGACGACCTCGGCGATGATGGCATTGGCGAGCGTCGTTTTGCCCGACCCCGTGCCACCGGAGATGACGATGTTCATCCGCGCATCGATCGCGCTTCGAATGGCGGACGCCTGTGCTTCCGTCATCACCTTCGACTTCACATAGTCTGTCAGTGGAATGAGACGCGAGGCACGACGGCGAATGGTGAATGCCGGTCCGGAGACCACCGGCGGCAACAGCCCCTCGAAGCGGTGTCCACCAATCGGAAGTTCACCAGAGATGATCGGCCGCTCGTCGTCGGCCTCCGACTGCAGGGCATGAGCAACACTGCCGATGACGACCTCAGCTGCGGCGGTGCTCATTGCGCCGGCCGGTGCCACGCCGTGCCCCAGCCGTTCTATGAAGAGGCGTCCGTCTGGATTGAGCATGATTTCGACGACGGTTGCGTCATCGAGGGCGGTGCACAGTTGGTCGCCAAGCGCGTCCTGTAGTTTGCGGACGAGGCGGGGATGAGAGCGGAGCTGGGTCACGCAGCGCTCCTGAGCAATGACCCATCGATCTGCGGGGTCGAATGGTAACCCTTTGGGCAAACCTGCTTAAAGCTGCCACTGTCTGCCGGCAGGCATCCGGCGATAGCGATGGTGTTGCCGATCGTGGCCGGTTCGCCGAGACGCCGCATCGGCCACCCTGCTCGCTTCAGGATGCGCTCGAAGCGGAGATCGGTGGCCGTGACGATCTCGCTGTAACCGCTCGCCATCGACCATTCGATGATACCGGCGAACAAGGTGAGCGTCGCAAGATGCAGTTGGCTTGCGTCCCTCTGCGAGGCGAGTGAGGTATCGACGCAGAAGCGTGAACTCTCGACCATGCCTGAATGATGGCGAAGCGAACCTGCATCGAGAAGCTGGGGGAAGGTCTGCTCCAGCATTGTGGGACCAGAAGCTGGAAGGAGACGAACGCAACCCGCGACGAGTCCACCGTCGGCAAGTGCCAGAAGATAAGTCGGCCTGCAATCATCGTACTGGTCGCGCTCTTCTCCCGCGGCGATGGATACGTCCCAGGCGAGACGTCCGCCGAATACCGCCGCGCGAAGACGGTGCATCTGTCTCAGGTCGTTGCGATGGCGCTCGTATTGGTCGGGTGCGACGGTCAATATTCGCATGATGATCTCCGCTTGAACAAGGTCATGCGGACAGAAATCATCTCATTCAGCGTGTGCCTATGTGCAGATCTGCACCTCAGGTGATTCTAGCGAGTCGCTGGTCCGGCTCTTGGAAAGTGAGCGTGTGGTGAGATAGGCGGAGGAGATTCATGTGCAAATCTGCATTTTGCGACGACTAGCCGAAAGAGAGAAAATCTGACTAACTCACAGTAATTGATCGCAGATTCGCCTTGGGCAATAGAATCTGGAAACATCCGTTAACTCCTTGTTAACCTTAAATCCCTTGCCCAGAGATGGGAATCGGGCGATTGTCACGATAATTGGATCAGTTCCTTAAAATTATCGTGACTAAAGGCGAATAGCTGAATGAACGTGAAAATGGCCGCTTCGGAGAAAGTGTCGAGTTTCGCAGATATTATCCTCGCGCAGGGCGGAGATATATCCTCGAAACTCGACATGCTGCGGCGCGAAAAATTTCCCCCAAACGCACAGAAGTCGCTTCGCCAATTCTCATTAGCGGAAGTCGCGGACTTTGTCGGCGTCTCGCAGAGCTATCTTAAGAAGCTGCACCTCCAAGGAAAGGGCGTAGAGCCAAGTACGACCTCGACCGGCCGACGCTATTATACCGCAGATCAGGTAAACGAACTTCGTCAACTTCTTGATCGGGTTCCACACCGGCAGGCTAACGAGAAACTGCAGGTTATTGCAGTCGTCAATTTCAAAGGCGGTTCGGGTAAGACCACGACCTCGGCTCACCTAGCGCAATTCCTGGCGCTGAAGGGCTACCGGGTTCTAGCTGTAGATCTCGATCCTCAGGCATCGTTGACTGCGCTTTATGGCATTCAGCCAGAGCTAGACGAAAAGAAATCCTTCTACGAAGCGTTGCGCTACGACGACGGACGCAAGTCGATCAAGGACGTCATCCAGCCTACCAATTTTCCAAACCTCGATGTAGTGCCAGCCAATCTTGAACTGCAAGAGTATGAGTACGACACACCAATTGCTATGCAGCGAAAAGATTCGACTGCTGGCAAGATGTTCTACACCCGTATCGGCGACGCGTTGGCGGAAGTCGATGATCGCTACGATGTTGTTGTTGTCGACTGCCCTCCCCAGCTTGGTTATCTGACGCTCACAGCGCTGACGGCAGCGACATCGGTCCTCATCACGGTGCACCCCCAGATGCTCGACATCATGTCGATGTCCCAGTTCCTGCTCATGCTGGGCGAGATCCTAAAAAGTGTCGAAGGCGTCGGCGTTGACGTATCTCTTGACTGGTTCCGCTATCTGGTCACGCGGTACGAGCCAACCGATATACCGCAGCAACAAATGGTCGGTTTCATGCAGTCGATGTTCGCTGAGCACATGATGAAAAATCATATGGTCAAGTCCACTGCCGTGTCCGACGCAGGTCTGACCAAGCAGAGCCTGTATGAGGTCGAGCGCGCTCAGTTCACGGCCGCGACATATGACCGAGCGCGTGAGTCGATGGACGCCGTCAACAATGAAGTCATCGAGCAACTTCAGAAGGCTTGGGGGCGTCGCAATGCATAACCCGTTGTCAGCCGTACAAACTGCGACTTTCCGCAGAGAAATCAGGAAGATGACCAAACCCGGAGTGTGGGTCTATGGCTCGTAAGGACATTTTCGCGAACATAACATCTCCTGGCAACGCGGGTATAGAGCGCAAGGCAACGCCTGGATACGCCACCCATGGTGCTTCGAGGTCGATGATCAGCTCCTTGAGCGAGCTTCGAGACAAGGTTGAACAGGCTGCGCAACAGGTTCCAGGCGATACTATCATCGAGCTCGATCCCGAGGTGTTGGATTCCTCTTTCGTCTCAGACCGGATGGGCATCGATGATGTCGCTTACGCCGAGCTCGTCGAAGCGATACGAGAGCGGGGGCAAGACACGCCGATACAGGTCCGCCCTCACCCGACGGCAGAAGGTCGCTACCAGATCGTCTTCGGGCATCGTCGCGCGCGCGCGGCCAAGGATCTCGGACGCCCTGTCCGCGCTGTCGTAAAAGCAATCTCAGACGCAGACCACGTCATCGCCCAGGGTCAGGAAAATTCGGCAAGAGAGAACCTGTCTTTCATAGAACGTGCAATGTTCGCGCAGCGATTGGTTGAATTGGCCTACGAACGGGCGACGATCCAGGCCGCCCTCTCCATTGATGCGCCGATGTTGACCCGGATGCTGTCGGTATCAGGTCGCGTACCAGCTGAAATCGCGAATGCGATTGGCGCGGCGAAGTCCATCGGCCGTGATCGGTGGACTGAGTTGGCGCAGCAGATAGAAAGACCGACAACGCTTGAACTGGCGCGGATCCTAGTCGCCGATCAAGCATTCCTTTCTCTCGAATCAGACGCTCGTTTCGAGTTTCTAGCTAGAGGCATCAAGAAGGCAACGAAGCCTTCGAAGCGGCCAAGCAATGCGAGCGAATGGCGCGCAGATGATTCAAGTGTACGGGCAGAGTTCAAGGGAAGCGGGAAAAGCTACTCTATCGCACTGAAGGCGAACGACGCAGCAAGGTTTGGTCGGTTCATTGCCGAAAACCTAGGTCGTTTTCATCAGGAGTTTCTGAAATCAACTGAAACAGAAGGAAAATAGCGGCAAAAGAAAAAGGCCCCCAAACGTCGCCGTCGTGGAAGCCTTCCTCATGTCTAAGCAGCCTGAGAATCGCATTTCCATGAATCACAGTCAAGAGTCTTTGGCGCCAGTTTGGTGAGCAGATTTTCTTTGCCTTTAGAAAGGTGAGAAAAAATGCAAATAGGAAATGTGACGACGCCATTCGGGCGGCGGCCGATGACGCTTGCCTTGGTGAAGGCTCAGCTTTCGACGGCAAACATCAAGGCGGGTAAGTCTGTCGACAAGTGGAAAGTTTATCGCAGCGCATGCGAGGCAAGAATCATACTCGGTCTGCGTGACCGTGCTCTTGCTGTCTTGAATGCCTTGCTCACATTCTACCCAGAACAGGAGCTGAGCGAAGAGAGCAATCTCGTCGTCTTTCCATCGAACGCGCAGCTGGCGATCCGAGCGAACGGGATCGCAGGAACGACGCTACGCGAAAACCTTGCTATTCTTGTCGAGGCTGGGCTGATCCAGCGGAATGACAGTCCGAACGGCAAACGTTACGCTCGGAAAGGGAACGACGGTGCGATCGAAACCGCCTACGGTTTCAGCCTCGCGCCGCTCCTTGCCCGCGCAGAAGAACTCGCAATCATGGCTCACCAGGTCGCCGAGGAGAGCAGACGGCTGCGCGTCATGAAAGAGCGCATCACGATTGCCCGCCGAGATATTCGTAAGCTCATTAGCGCTGCGGTGGAGGAAGGCGCGGCAGGAAACTGGCAAGCTGTCGAAGACGCTCTCGTGTCCGCGATTGCTCGTCTCAAGACGGCAAAAACAGCAGCTTCCCTCGAAGCCTGCCTCGACGAACTGACGTTGTTAAGCGAGGAAGCTATCAACATGTTGGAAATCCAGCTTGTTTCTACAGAATCCGACACCAATGATAGCGGAAACCGTCATCACATACAGAATTCAAATACCGAATCCTTAAATGAACTTGAACCTAGCTCTCGAAATGATCAGGGCGAGAGAACAGCGCCAAAACGGAGATCGGCTGCCGAACCGATGAAGGCTTTCCCGTTGGGTATGGTGCTGCGGGCTTGCCCGCAGATATCGGATTACGCAACAGGTGGTGCAATCTCGCATTGGCGGGAGCTGATGACCGCCGCAGTGGTGGTGCGAACCACACTCGGGGTCAGCCCGTCGGCCTACCAGGAGGCCTGTGAAGCGATGGGACCCGAGAATGCGGCGGTTGCGATGGCTTGCGTTCTGGAGCGGGCAGGGCACATCAGTTCACCCGGCGGATATCTTCGCGACCTGACGAGGCGCACGGAACGAGGTGAGTTCTCGCTTGGCCCGATGCTGATGGCGTTGCTTCGAACGCAAGAGCCAGAGGGGCGTAAGTCGGCATGAGGCATTCGCAGTAAGATCGACGTCAAAGGAGTTATGCGAGAGGTTTTACCCTGACATCCAGTTGTCAGCCGTACAGACAGCGTTTTTCACCAATAAATACAGGAGGATGACCTCGCGGAGGTAGAGCATGAGGCGAGGAGCGAGGTGCTGGATAGGGCTTTCGAAGAATCAAATTTGGAAGAGATTTTACAGGAAGATGTGAGCGGGCAAGGGTCTCTAGATCTGTTCGGATATATGTGATTTTCATAACGGAACAGGCTGAACGCGATATCGGTAAATATAGACCACGTCAGGCCACAAAGATCTGCAAGCACTGTGAGAAATAATGTCTGACACTGTAAACCATCACTTCATTCCGCAGTTCTACCTCAGAGGTTTTTGCGACACTGCCGATAAACGGAAGGCGCAGGTGTTCGTGTTCGACCAGTCGACAAAGAAGTCATTCCGCACGCTGGTCCGAAACATCGGGGCTCGCCGAAATTTCTTCCGCATCGAAGCAGAGGGGCTTGATCCGAACCACGTGGAAGACGGAATGGCAGAGATCGAGGGCGAGATCGCCCCGCGCCTGGCTGAAGCGATCGAAACAAAAAGCTTCCCATCCGACGATCACTTCTCGATGGTCATGCTCCTGATGGGAAATGTGGCCGTGAGAAATCCTCGTTTCCGGTCGATGATCGAAGATCTCCACCTGAAGATTGCCGGGGGAATGATGAGCGCTGCGCTCCAGGACAAGGACAGATACCAGGAATCGATTCGGCAGGCTCGAGAGGGCGGCGCCCCAATCCGGGACGACGTCGGCTACGACGAAATGAAGACGCTCATCGAACGCGGGGAATACAAGATCGCAATTGATCAGACTTACCTTGTCGGTTTGGAGCTCGACGCGGTTCCGACGGTCGTCGAGCAGCTGGCTCGAAGAAGCTGGGCGTTTGCCTCGGCTCCCGCGGGCTCGACTTTTACTACCTGCGATGATCCCGTCGTCCTATCATGGGCCGATGGAAAGGATCGCGGACCATATTCACCTGGATTCGGCGTGGCTGGCACGATCGTCATGTTCCCCATCTCTCCGGAGATGGCATTGATCGGGCTGTTCGTAAAGCAGCCGCCGAACCGTGCTTTCAGACGCGATCAGGTTGCCGACATGAATACAAGCATGGCGAAGAACGCCACAAAGCAGCTCTACGCCAGAGACGGAGAGTTTGAGCTTCATACCCGGAGTGAGCCCTACACACGCGGTAAGGATCTTCCTGCCGCTTTGGGGCAACAGAGGGCTAAGACAAGGGTCACGTAAGATGGAAATCAAGCGAGAGCTGAAATTTGGAGACGACATCGTCGGCGCCCTCGATAACTAGGGAGAGGAAGCGTTAGTTCCGGTCTCAATCATCGCCGGCAAACACCTCGAGGTTAGTCATTTGAACAGGAAGAAGTTCAAAGATAACGACATTCGGCTCACCGAGGCACACGCATTTGCCTGGAGCGCATTGGGAAACCTCATATCGAGAAGCGCTGGTGCGAAGATCAAGGAAAATCCGAACAACAGTCAGAAGCTCAATCTGATCTCTCACTTTCTGCAGAGCATCAATCTCTGCGAGGTGGCTGTAGTTGAAGGCCTCTACGTCCAGGCTGCTACCCTGCTGCGCCAGGAACATGAAATCATTTCTGCCGTCCAGGAGTTAGGAGTAGGCAGCCGGAAAGATGGTAAGACGCCTCATGCCACGATCGGTGTTCTCAAAAACATGGGCAAGGCGTATGGTGAGCTGAGCGGCGCGGCTCACGTTTCGCAGTCAGCCCTTCTGCACACCATCATCGAGATGGAGGTAGGCGAGCTAAAAGGACCATCTGCTTTTCCTATCTATCATCGCGAACTGGCTAGGAATCTCTATGCTCTGCACGTCTGTTACATCGTTCTAATGGCAAGGCTTGCCGGGGAGGTTAACGACGAGATTGGTCTCGGAGGACTTTCGGCAGACGAAGAAAAGATGGTGGTGCTGGCGATGGCTACGCTATACGAAGAAGGCCTCATTGAGATCGAAGAGGCACCCTTGAATAAACCTATTGCGGAGCCAGCCATGCCGGCTAACTAGGCTACGTCGGATCGATCTGTTCCTCTGCCACCGGTGTAATTTCCGCAAAACTTTCTGCATCTGCCATTCGCCACTGGGGCGCCGGTTTCCGTTTAGTAGCCCGCAGCGTTGTAAGCAGCCTCGAGTGTCCTCCGTCCTACTTCGCAAAATTCCTCGCGAGACGCATCGACTAGTCCCATTCTGTGAGCGACTTGAAGCTTTGTTTCAAATTCTGGATCATCCGGCCACCATTGCCGAAGCCGCCAAGCCTGGGCAATGCCATAAAACGTCTTCATCTCAGGTGAGAGATTTCCGAAAAGTGTCTTATAGCTGTGGATCGCGGTGTAGAGCCCCATCACCACGTAGTCGACCGAGAAGTCGTTCTCGACACTGAAGTCCGCCGATGAGTGCTTCAGGAAATTGTAGGGGTGCTGCAGGCTGGCAAATAACTCTTCCTGTAGATCGCCCTTCACCCCAGCTTCCTTCATGAAAGCTCGCACGTCATTGAGGCCGACACCGGCCTGTCCTTTCGATAAAGCGCCCATGATCTCGTTCGCGGCGCTGGCGAGCAGGTGCGCTGAGATTGGGTCCTCGTCGAGCAGAAAAAGCCGGACCGCCGAATTGATTTCGGTTTCGCGGACCTCCTGGCGGTTGAGCCGAAGATATTCGAGGCCTGGGTTGTCCTGTGCGACTGGTAAAGCAGCCCGCTCGTCCAAGGACAATTTGCTCTTTCGGCGCGTCATATATCGATTTACTCCAGATGGTGTGATTTTGTGAGTGGCAGCATTGCATCATCTGATTTCTTAAGCAATTTAGGTGGCTAAATGGCTATCAAAGCAGGCACGTTTTCGGAGATCGAGCAGGAGGCCATCGTCCTCAGTGCCGTGATCACTATGGTTGATGACCTCGTCAATCACGCGATCTTCTGCCCTCTCGGCGAAAAGCGCACTGACACGAACCTTCTTCCACAGACTGCCGGAACCCTGCGGCAGTTTGGAACCTTCCTGCGCGACTTCCTGTCGCCTGTGACGGGCAAGGGCGGATCGCCCCTTCCGTTCGGCCTGCCCAAGCCGCCGAGCGGTGATAGCAAGGTCGACCACACAACGCTCTATTATCTGAGGCGGATCTGTGAGAAGCCGCTGATCGGAACGAAAATCGATCACCTCAGCCGGATCGTTCAGGAGTTCAGCGACTGGCTCGAGGCCTATGCTCTCGTAGAAGAGGTCTGGTTCGGCAGTATCGATGTGAAGGTGGATCTTCGGATCAAACGGATCGACTTCATCCGTATGAGCGGTGACATCGGAAAGCACAACTTTCTCCGTTTGGGTGGGCAAGCAAATTCCCTTCGCAGGATATTGGCCGATAACCAGGTCGAGATTGATGAGAGCGACGCTTACCTGGCTTTGCCTGACTGTTGGGATTGGTTTCACACCCACTTGCTCGCCTACCACGCAAGCACGATCGCGGAGTTTTTGAACAACATCCGTTATGCGATCCGTCTCTACATCACGCCAGTGGCGGCGGAGCGATACAGAGTGACAGGAAATGTCGACGGATTGGAGATGTTCACATTCGAGCGGCCGGACGAGATCGTCAACAAGTTTGCCTGGAACCAGTTCTTTGAGCTGATGCAGGGATCGCTCAGGCAGCCAAACTTCCCGCCGTTCAGCGTGGCTCAGACAATGAAGATGCGGTTCTGATCGAGGAAAAATTTCAGTGTGGCAAATATCTTCGATCCGTCAGCCGTGATGCAGCAAGCTGCACATCAGGAGACGGTCCTCGCGCAAACTCGGTCAAAGTATGCGAGCAGCACGTCCGCTTCGTCTTGTGGCACTGTTATAATAGCTGGATGCCTGCTGGACCGAGCGATGCCGTGACTGCTCCATCGCCTCGGGGAGGGGGATGCCGCGATTGGCGGCCTCGGTCAAATATCCCGATCGCAGCCCATGCGCCGAAAACTCCCCAGGCTCCAACCCGGCCATTGCCGCCCGCTGCTTGAGGATCGCATTGACCGACTGCGGATCGATCGCCCGCCGCGACACCGTCCCCCAGCGCCCGATCGCTCGGAACACGCTACCGCTTTCGATCTTGGCGGCTGTGATCCAGGCGTTCAGCGCCTCCACCGGCCGACCGGTCAGATAGACAACATCATCCTGCTCACCATTGCTGGTCTTGGTGCGGCCAAGATGGATGGCGAGAGAGGGGAGGGGGGCGCCGTTTTCGACCGGGATCGGCGGCTCGACAGTCAGCTGTTCGCGGCGCAGCCCGGCGATCTCGCTGCGCCGGCGGCCACCGGAGGCAAAGGCGACCATCAGGATCGCGCGGTCACGGAGATCGCGCAGGCTGTCGGCCGCGCACGTCGCCAGCAGTTTTGCTAGGACGTCACCGGTGACCGCCTTGGCGCTCTTACGAAGACGTTGTCTTGGCGCGGCCCGGATCGCCAGCCGAATGGCCGATCTGAGGGCAGGGGATGCGAAGGCGCCATCCAGGCCGCGCCATTTGGTGAGCGTCGACCAATTAGCCAGCCGCCGGCGCACCGTCGCCGGCGCATGCGGTCCAACGGATTTCAGGAAGCCCTGGCTTCGTAGGTTTTCGTCGACAGTAGCCGGCATGCCGTGATCCGGATCGGTCTCGCGGTGCTGCGGGTCCCAGAGGTGATGGGCGACGAATTTTAAGAGAAGTGCCTCGGGAGCCGGCCAGGGCAGCGACTTTCCAGTCGCCGCCAGCCCCCAGGCTTCGAGATAGGCGAGATCCGAGGTCAGTGCGCGAAGTGTGTTGTCGCCCATGCCCTGGTTGACGAGATGGCGCAGCGTCTCGACATCATGGTCGGTGAGCAGTTCGGCCAGTTCGTCGCGGCGCTCCATTGGCAGCACGGCGGCAATGGTGTCGAGTTCTTCGGCGCGTCGCTCCACGGCGGTCAGTGATGTCTTGGGTTTGGCCACGGACGCTCCAAAATGGCGGGGTTCGCCGGCCGGGAGGACCGTGATTTGCTGCGATTCTTTCTGATTTGCGACTCCAGATCAACTACCATCGATAAACGCTCGTTATCGATGGTTAGGCGCACAACCGCCAATCATACTATGTGAGGAACCCTACTATTAAGATAGAGTTCCTTTAGCAAATCATTTACCATGATTTCAATGGCTTATGATCTCGCGAAAATCAGCATCACAGCCCTGATGGAGCCGGCTTTTCGCGCCGGTATCGAATTGGCGCGTCTCGACGAACGTATCGCCCGTTCGCCCGTCGGCGCGGGCTTCCTCGAACGCACCCAATTCACCGATGCATGCGCCTCTCTTTGGATCGACGGCGAACTCGTCCATCTCGAAGACCTTGTCCTCCATGATGCCACGCGGGATATTCGCACACCGACCCATGAGCTAACAATCGCCCGCGACGTTCTGCGCAGCCGCCGGCGCATTGCTGCCTATCTCCCCGCCTGGGCGTTATCGGCAGAGGGTATCCGAACTTTGCGACAGACGTCGGACATCAATCCGGTCGGCGCGGAGGTGGAGGAGCCGGCCGGCGTCGTTCGGCCAGCGGTCGCCATCGATCCGGAAGGGGAGGGGGACGATGGTGATGACGCGGAGAATTTACCCGGCGTCGACTATGCCGCCATTGATGCTGTCCTGGCCCGTTCCGAAGCTGCGATCGAGAACGCAACGCGGCTCGGCCGTGGCGGCGGCCAAGAGAAAGATCCGATGATCTACGATGTCGACTGGGATGAGGACGCGCGGCTTGAGGAATGGCGCGCTGTGTTGCGGCGGGCCGAAAACTTGCCGGCGGTGCTGCAGGCGATCGTGGCCCTTGATGCCTGGAACGAGCTCGCCGTCCTGCAGCATGCGCCTTGGCTCGGCCGGGTATTTGCCGCCTCCATCCTGCGCCAGGCCGGCGTCACTTCCGGCGCCCATCTCGCGGCGATCAATCTCGGACTGAAAACCATTCCCGTTGATCGGCGCCGGCATCGTGATCGGGAAACGCGGCTATTGGCGATCGCCCACGGGCTGATCGCGGCCGCCGAGATCGGGCTGAAGGAGCATGACCGGTTAGCGCTGGCGCGCACCATGATGGCGCGGAAGTTGGAGGGGCGGCGGACTTCTTCAAAGCTGCCGGAACTGGTCGAGCTGATCATGGCGCGGCCGCTGGTGTCGGCCGCGATGGTGGCGAAAGCGCTCGAGGTGACGCCGCAGGCAGCGCGGCGGATTGTTTTGGAACTGGGCCTCAGGGAGATGACGGGCAGGGGGAGGTTTCGCGCGTGGGGACTATTATAAATCGACGTTGAAGCAACCGATTGCCGGTTTGCGCTAATGGCTTGTGGTTGAAACGGCGCCTCTAGCGGCGAAAAAGTTCATAGCGCACATTTCAATCGTCACTTCTTGGAGATAATGCAATTAATTCGTGCAACAAGAAGAAAAGCTTAGTGGCGTATGGGGATGAGAGGCAAATAATGAAGGCATTTGAATTCGACCATCGCCTTATCGATTCCTACGCCCGCTTCTCGCGGTCGTTCAGCACTATTCGATCTGCGGACCTGAAATCGGAACTTGATCGCCAATACGATGCCGGACGCTTCTGGCCGGATGCTCTGCTGTCGCTCAATCCTAGATACCTTCAGGGGCGCACCGTCGACGATCTGGTCGCGTCGGGAGATCTCGACGACGCAACCGGGAAAATATTCCGTTTCGGGCAAACGCCGCTACGGTTACATCGCCACCAAGCGCAGTCCATCGCAAAGGCACAAGCCGGTAAGAGCTATGTGGTTACAACCGGAACCGGCTCGGGCAAATCGCTCTGCTTCTTCGTGCCCGTGGTCGATGCGATCGTCCGCGCGCGAAAAGCTGGCAAGCCACGTAGGACGAGCGCGATCATTATTTATCCGATGAACGCACTGGCCAATAGCCAGCTTAAGGAGATCGAGAAGTTTATCGCCCAGTCAGGTCTTCCAAGCGAACTGAAGCCGGTCGTGCGGCGCTACACCGGCCAGGAAAGTCAGGAACAGCGGCAACAGATTGCAGACAATCCGCCGGACATTCTGCTGACTAACTTTATGATGGCGGAGCTTCTCCTTACGCGGCAGGACGCGCTCGACACCAAGGTAATCGAGAACGCAAACGGGCTGAATTTCATCGTTCTCGACGAGTTGCACACGTATCGCGGCCGCCAAGGCGCCGACGTCGCTATTCTCGTCCGCCGGCTTCGCAACCGCTGCGCACCAGATAACACACCGATCTGTATTGGAACATCGGCCACCATGTCGAGCGAAGGTTCCGATATTAACCGCGCACAAGCCGTGGCGGATGTAGCATCGCGCCTTTTTGGAACCCCCATTGGGCCGGAATCCGTGATTGATGAGTCCCTTCAACGCGCGACGGATGATCTGTTGAAACTCGACCATGTGCGGCCGAAGCTCGCACATGCCCTGACATCTATGCTTCCCGATGTGCTGACAGATAAGGTTCTTCAAAGTCACCCGCTGGCAGTGTGGACCGAACTCGCGATCGGCCTGGAAGACGCGCACGAACTCAAGCGCAAAAAGCCCATCCCGTTCGAAGAGGCCGTTTCACTCTTATCAAGAGATAGTGGTTTAAATTTCGAGGTTTGTCGGAGCGGCCTTGAAACATTTCTGACGCGCATCAGCTTGCCGGAAACGGAGCGGGGTGGCTCATCCACCGGCGCATTCCTCGCGTTCAAGCTGCATCAGTTTTTCGCCGGCGCGGGAGAGATTTTCACCACACTGAACGAGCAACCCAGGAATGTTTTATTTGAAGGTCAGCTCGAAGACCCCAGTGCTCCGGGCCACCGCCTCTATCCCACTCGGTTCTGCCGCGACTGCGGCCATGAGTTCCACGTTGTCGCGAAGACAGAGGGCGTCGACGGCATCCGCTTCCTACCCAGGAATATCGATGATACGCCTCTCGACGAGCAGGAAGGGGATATCGCGGGCTACCTGACACCAACAGGCGATGGCGATCGCGACTATGCCTTCACGGGTGAGGTCGAAACTTATCCCGAGGAATGGCGTGAGGAGCGCAACGGCATCGAACGGCTTCGGGCCAACCGAAAGCGGCGAGCGCCGCAGACGGTCACGGTGGCGTCGGATGGGCGTTACAATTCATCGGGTAAGAGCTTCTGGTTCATACCGGGAAAGTTCGGCTTCTGCCCTTGCTGTCTTGACCAGCCGCATCCCAGCATGCGCGAGCGCAGCAAGCTTGCTGGCCTGTCGGGAGAAGGCCGAAGCTCAGCCACTACACTACTCGTCTCGACAGCGCTGGAATGGATGAACGGGCGTGACAGTGGCGTTCCCAAGGAAAAGCGCAAACTCCTGGGCTTTACGGACAATCGGCAGGACGCAGCGCTCCAGGCGGGCCACTTCAATGACTTCCTGTTCGTCAGCCTCCTGCGCGGCGCGATCCTGCGAGCCGTTTTGGATGCCGGCGAGGATGGCATGACTGAGGACGAATTCGGTCTGCGGGTGGTCAAGGCGCTTGGATTCACCGCCAGCAATAAAGACGCGCGGATTCACTGGATGTTAGATTCCGGGGCCGGCGCTGTTGTCCGCGAGGACGCGCAACGCTCACTCGCCAAGGTCCTGGCCCATCGGTTCTGGACAGACCTGCGACGGGGTTGGCGCTACACCAATCCCAGCCTTTCGGTCCTCAAACTCATCGACGTTGCTTTTATTGGACTTGATGAGATCGCGGAAGACACAGAGCGCCTTGCGGCTATCCTGCCTGATCTAGGGACGCTCGACGTGCCGGCACGCAAAACGATGCTGAAGGTGCTTCTCGGTGCCATGCTTGAAGGCCTGGCCGTCGGAACCGAAGCGCTCGATTTGACCGTGCTCGACACCGTCGCTCAAAAATCCCGAAATCTCCTGCGAACCCCTTGGGCCGTCGACGCAAAGGAGACGCCGAGAAGCCGCACGACCCTGTTTCTGCAGGCTCCAGGCAAGGATCGCGTGGGACTACGGGAAGAACAGACCATTATCCGCGCCGGACACAATTCCCGCATCGGTCGCCTCATCAATCGCAGGAGCGCGATAGGGACTAAGCTTGGAAAAGCGGACTACCTGACGGTGATGACTGGCCTTATGGAGCTTTTGGCTCGTGAAGGGCTGGTGTCACGCGTCGATATAGAGGCGGACCTGCAGGGTTGGCGTCTGTCCCCGTCAGCGGTTCGTGTGATTCCGGGCGAAGCGGTTCGGAAAGGGAAAGCGCAGGGGAACCACTACTTCCATGATCTTTACAATGTGATAGCCACCGACCTGAAAGCGGGCCACAGCAGTTACTGGGGCCTCGAAGGGCGGGAACATACGGCGCAAGTGTCCCAGAGACAGCGTGAGTGGCGGGAGTGGCGCTTCCGCTTCGAAGAGGATGACCAGGAGAACCTCGCGGAGTATGCTGCTGACCTTAGGGCGGCAGGAGAGTCAGAGCAGTTTTTGCCCGCCATGTTCTGCTCGCCCACAATGGAACTAGGCGTCGATATCTCGGCGCTGAATGCTGTATATCTGCGAAATGTTCCACCAACGCCTGCAAACTATGCCCAGCGCGCCGGCCGCGCCGGTCGTTCCGGGCAGGCCGCCGTCATCGTAACCTATTGCGCCGCTCAGTCGCCGCACGATCAGTATTTTTTCGAACGGCGCAATGAGATGGTGGCAGGCGTTGTTCGCCCACCGGCGCTCGACATTACCAACGAAGAGCTTGTGCGCTCACATCTGCACGCCGTCTGGCTTGCTGAAGCGAAGGTCGCCCTCTCGCCAGACATCCCTGAGATACTGGATCTGAAGCGGGCGGACTATCCGCTCAAGAAAGAGATCCACGATGTCATTAACCGGCCGATGTTGTTGAGTATAGCACGCCTCCCTATGAAGCGCGTTCTCGATCAGATTCTTGCTTCAACAGAGGGCCGAAAGCCGGTCTGGATGGGTGAGCCAGAAGACTTTGTTTCCGAGGTCGCCCAGCAAGCGCCTCAAGAGTTTCATCGCGCCTTCGATCGTTGGCGAGAACTCTACAACTCCGCTCGTACACAACTGACGGAGGCCAATGCTCGGTCTGAAATTACCGGCCTTTCAGGTGCCGACCGTCGACGCATCAAGGCTGCCCAGATGCAGGCGAGTGATCAGATCACCATTCTCGAACAGGGCAAGGCCTCGAACGGCTCGGACTTCTATTCCTACCGCTATCTCGCGACCGAGGGCTTCCTGCCAGGATACAATTTCCCACGCCTGCCGCTGTACGCCTTTATCCCCGGAGAGGGAAAAACTGGCTCGTTCCTCCAGCGCGCCCGCTTCCTCGCAATCTCTGAATTCGGGCCACGCAGCCTGATTTATCACGAAGGCCGCGCCTACAGGGTCATGAAGGCGAAGCTGCCGCCGGAAGTTCGTACGGGGGACGGATCGGAACTTGCCACGAGGGACATCTTCATCTGCTCGAACTGCGGCGCCTGCCATGATGGTGAGGTTGAGCGCTGTCACGCCTGCAATACCACCATGGCTGGCGAGGTCCCCGTGCAGAGGACGCTGAGGATCGATAACGTCGAAGCCGCACCCGTTGAACGGATCACAGCAAACGACGAAGAACGCGTTCGGCAGGGTTTTGATATTCAGACCGTCTTTTCTTGGCCGATGCGGGACGGCCGCATCCAGATAACCGAGGGCGACTTCCGCTGCGACGACGTCTCTGTCCTTACTCTGCAATATGCTAATAGCGCCGAGATCAGTCGGATCAACAAAGGATTGAAACGGCGAGCTAATCAGACCGTCTTTGGTTTCTACATCGACCCGCGCAGCGGCTACTGGACCAAATCGGAAGACGAAGATGGGGATGTCGAGATGCCGCCGGATGTTGTTAAGCCGGTTCGGATTGTCCCCATCGTCCGTGATCGGAAGAACGCACTTCTCATCCGTTTTAGTGAGCCCGCGGCTTATGCAGCCGAGACAATCGCAACGGTTCAGCATGCCCTAATGAGGGGCATTGAGGTAGTATTCCAACTGGAAGAAGGCGAGATCCTGGGTGAACCTTTGCCCGCCCGCGATAACCGTCGTGCCATTCTCACCTATGAGGCCACTGAGGGTGGCGCCGGGGTGCTTAGTCGGCTGGTCACGGAACCACAAGCCCTTGCCAAGATCGCCCGAGAAGCGCTGGCCCTCATGCATTTCGAGAAGGTCGATGATGCAATCGCAGCGGGCGATTCCAAGTTGCTTGTCAGTCGCGATGGGGAGGCCTGCGTCCGCGGGTGCTATCGCTGCCTTCTGTCCTATTTCAACCAGCCTGACCACGAACTTATCGACCGGACTAGCGATGAGGCCAAACAGATGCTGGTCGATTTGGCACGCGGGCAGATCGTGCTCGCCGACCACTCGAGCAGGCCAGTTGAAAGCGGAGGATGGGAGAGTGCATTTAAAGAGGCAGGGTTTCCGGCTCCCGATGCCTCTGCCGTCAGCTTTTCCGGCAAAGAGATGAGCTTCGCCTGGAGAAGTCACTTCGTCGCTGCTTGCATCGGTCCTCCGGACACGGCAACACGCGAGGCAGCAGAAGTCAAAGGCTGGACGCTTTTCGAGTTGCAAGGGACCGGCTCTGAGGGCGTCCCGGACGCTATGATCTCAATGCTAGGGGGGACTATCCGATGACATTGAATTTTGCCCCAGGAGATCTGGTCCGCGCCCGCGGGCGTGAGTGGGTAGCGCTGCCGTCGCCGCAAGATGGAATTCTGGCACTCCGCCCTCTCTCGGGGAGTGAGAACGATATGGTGGTACTAGACCCGGCGCTTGAAATTCTGCCGGTTGAACCCGCCCGTTTCGATCTGCCTGCCGATGCATCCGCAACCGTTCAGGCGAAGGCAGCCCTGCTCGCGGATGCGATGCGCCTGACATTGCGCCGTGGGGCGGGGCCGTTCCGGTCCGCAGCGCAGCTCGCCTTTGAACCGCGGACCTACCAGCTTGTCCCCTTGCTGATGGCCCTTCGCATGCAGGTGCCCCGTCTCCTGATCGCAGATGACGTTGGGATCGGGAAAACAATTGAGGCTGGTCTTATTCTGCGTGAACTAATGGACCGCGGCGAGGTCGATGCATTCTCCGTCCTGTGCCCTCCGCATCTCGTCGAGCAGTGGGTGGGCGAGCTGAATGTGCGCTTCGGAATAGAGGCTGTCGCCGTGACTTCGGGCAGTGCTGCCCGCCTTGAACGCGGCCTGCCTCTCGCGCAGACGCTGTTCCATGCTTACCCCTACACTGTCGTGAGCCTCGACTACATCAAGGCAGAAAAGCGTCGTGAGGGATTCGCCCGTGCATGCCCTGACTTTGTGATCGTCGATGAGGCCCATGCCTGCGTGGGCACTCACAAGGGTAAGCAGCAGCGGTTTGAGCTGCTGTCCGGGCTGGCTCGCGATCCGGAACGGCGGATCATACTTCTCACCGCAACGCCTCATTCGGGCGACGAAGAGGCGTTCGGACGCCTTCTAGCGCTCATCGAACCGTCCTTCGGTTCAATGAACTTCGATGATCCGCGGTATCGCGAGCGCCTTGCACGTCACTTCGTGCAACGCCAGCGCATTGATCTTTTGTCGAGGGACTGGGACGAAGACCGCGTCTTTCCGAAACACGAGAC
This sequence comes from Rhizobium sp. CG5, assembly GCF_023701945.1. Classification (GTDB taxonomy): domain Bacteria; phylum Pseudomonadota; class Alphaproteobacteria; order Rhizobiales; family Rhizobiaceae; genus Allorhizobium. The sequence goes on along the minus strand of NZ_JABAEF010000020.1, from coordinate 40,935 downwards.
AACCGAGTTCCCCTACCGGCTGTCGCAAGCCCATCTCGATTTTCAGGAAGCGGCTCTGGACTACTGCTTCGGTGTCGTTGCTCGTGCAGGGCTTGGGCAACGCGACCGGCGTCTGGCTTTTTGGGGTACACTCGCCTTGATGCGCTGTGTGGGCTCCTCTCCCGCAGCAGCCTTGAGCGCGTTGCGGAATCGTATGTCCAATGAGAGGGACCGTCTTGAACCTCAGATCTACGACGAGGATTCAGATGACGAAGACGCGGTGGATATCGAACCCAGTACCGGCTTTGTGACTGATCCAGCGCTTCTGGCTCTGTTAAGGAAAGCTGAGGAGCTGGTGCGCAAAACCGACCCGAAGCTTATTGCACTCATCGATGCTCTGACGCCGCTGATCAAGCAAGGCGCGAATCCGGTCGTCTTCTGCCGCTACCTGGCTACGGCCGAACATGTCCGCGACGGCCTTCGCAAGGCATTTCCAAAGCTAGTCGTTGAAGCGGTGACTGGTGTTCTTACCCCGGACGAGCGCCGTGATCGTGTGGCTGATATGGCGTCTACCGATGATGCAAAGAACAATCAGCGCATCCTCGTTGCGACTGACTGCCTGTCGGAAGGCATCAACCTTCAGCAGCTTTTCGACACGGTCATTCACTACGATCTGTCGTGGAATCCCACCCGACACCAGCAGCGCGAGGGCCGGGTGGATCGCTTCGGCCAGCCGGCCGAACTCGTCCGGTCAATAATGATGTTCTCGCCTGACAGCGCCATCGACGGCGCCGTGCTTGAGGTCATCCTGAGGAAAGCTGAAGAGATCCGCAAGGCGACAGGTGTGACCGTACCGTTGCCAGACGAACGCGGCCCGGTCACCGATGCACTGATGGCATCAATGATGTTGCGCCGAGGTGGAAGCCGACAATTGGCCCTCGACCTGCGCCTTGATGATGGGACGAAGGCCATGGAAGCGCGTTGGCGGAATTCTTCAGAAAGCGAAAAAAAATCCCGCGCTCGATTTGCCCAGAACGCAATGAAGCCGGAGGAAGTGGCCCCCGAATGGGACAAAGTCCGAACCCTACTCGGATCGCCTGAAGATGCGAGAATGTTCATTGAAAGAGCGATGTCTCGCTTCGGGGTCCCGCTCGAACCCAGAAAGTCTGTCCTGATCGCCCATGTCCATGCGCTGGAAACAGGCCTCAGGGAACGCTTGGACCAACGCAACCTTAGCGGATCAGTTCGTCTCGCGGTAGTCGAGCCGGCGCCATCGGGAACGGCGCTGGTGACGAGGACGCATCCCTTGACGGCGACACTTGCGGAGGCGCTGGTGGAAGCCTCACTTGATCCAGAGGCGCTGTCAGGTCTGGGGATTGGCCGGGTTGGCGCCTGGCCGACGACAGCAGTCGAGCAGCTGACCCGGCTGGCTCTCCTTCGGATTCGTTACAAGCTGACGGTCCATGCTCGAAAGGAACGCCTGCTTCTCGCCGAGGAAGCCGCCATTGTCACGATGCAGGGCGGGAAGATCGTGGAGAGTGGCGACGCAGCCCGTGCGATCTTGAACATGCCCGCTGCTGCTGATCTCGCAACATCAGCCCGGGACAGATTCATTGCCAAGGCAAAGGAAGATCTACCCGGCCTTCTTGCCGGCCCCTTGGCTGAATTCGTCCAATCCCGTGCCGAAGAGCTCATGCAGGATCATGCTCGTTTGAGAGCGGCGGCCGGATTCTCGTCGCGCGTCACTGTTGAGGCCGTCTTGCCGCCCGACGTCATCGGCCTATTTGTTTTGATGCCGAGCGAGGCCTGACCCATGGCCCGTAAACTCGTCACAGACATGTCGACTTGGCCTTCGCTCAGCCTCGAAGGCAATCTTATCGCGCCCGCCATGGTCGCCACCATCGACCGCCGTGAGTCCGCAGAGCAAAAGGAACCCGACTACCGCATCCGCAAGGGCCTGACTATCCGCGAGGAGATCTCGACCGCTTTTCGCGTAGGGCAATCCCATTTCGACGCGTTCGCCAAGATCGCGCATCCGTCGGCTGAAGCGACCCGGCGGTTCGTCCGCGCGTTCCTGCAGGAGACGTTTGGATTTGACGATCTTGCCGCAGCGGATGGCGCAGTTTCCTTCATCGCTGGCCAACGGGTGCCGATCGTAATCGTGCCGCCGTCCGACGAAAAACTCGACCGGCGCAGCCCGACGCTCTCGGTAGATAGATCTCGCTCCCCGGCCTTCGCCCTTCAGGACTACCTGAACGAGCATGAGGAGACGCTTTGGGGTCTCGTGACGAACGGAACGCTTGTTCGCCTGGTGCGAGACAACGCATCGCTGACCCGCCCGGCCTATATCGAGGCCGACCTCGCCCAGATTTTTACCAACGAGGACGCTGCATCCTTCGCCATTCTATGGCTTCTGATCCATCGCAGCCGCTTCGGCGTCACAGGCGCACCGGCCACAGACTGTGCGTTGGAACGCTGGCGGGACGCCGGGTCGCGGGAAGGCGAAGTCGCCCGTGATCGTCTCGCCGTTCAAGTGCAAATAGCGCTCAAGGTGCTCGGCTCGGGCTTCCTCGAGGCCAACCCCGACCTCGCCGCCAAACTGAAATCCGGTGAGGTCAACCTGACCGACTGGTTCAATGAGCTTCTGCGCCTCGTCTACCGCCTGATCTTCCTGATGGTGGCGGAGGATCGGAACCTCCTGCACCCCGAAAACGCTGCGGCACCAGCGCGCAAGCTCTACGCGGATGGCTACGGTCTCACGGCCCTTCGCGCTCAATGCTACCGCGCCGCCTCCTGGGACAAGCATTACGACCGTTACGAAGGCATCAAGATCGTTTTCCGAGCCCTTGCGCATGGGCAAGACGCAATCGCGCTCCCCGCGCTCGGTGGACTCTTTTCGGACGACAAGCTGCCGCATCTCGAAACCGCCCGATTGCGTAACCGCGCCTTCATGGAGGCGCTCTATCGCCTCGCCTGGCTTTCCGACAAAACCGGCATGGTCCCGGTAAACTGGCGCGCGATGGAGACCGAGGAGCTGGGCTCGGTCTATGAGTCGCTCCTCGAACTCCAGCCACAGTTGGGCGATGATGGCATATCCCTAGTCTTCGCTTCCGAGGCCTCCGAGCAGAAGGGCAACCAGCGCAAGACCACCGGCTCCTATTACACGCCCGACAGCTTGGTTCAGGCGTTGCTTAATACTGCACTCGACCCCGTATTGGACAAGACCGAGGCCGAAGCCGACGACCCTGCGGGTGCGCTACTGAAACTCTCCATCATCGACCCCGCCTGCGGCTCAGGCCACTTCCTGCTGGCCGCCGCTCGGCGAATCGCCACTCGTCTCGCCCGCATTCGGGCCGATGGAACGCCCGCGCTGTCCGACTTCCGCCATGCGCTGCGCGATGTCGCGCGGTCCTGCCTGCACGGTGTGGATCGCAACCCAATGGCGGTGGAGCTGACCAAAGTCGCTCTGTGGATCGAGACCGTGGATCCGGGCCTTCCGCTCGGCTTCTTCGACGCGCAGATCCGCTGCGGCGATGCGCTGCTAGGCGTCTTCGACCTCAAAGTGCTGGAGGATGGCATCCCCGACACCGCTTACAAGCCCCTGACCGGCGACGACAAGGACACCGCGAAATACTACGCCCGCGCCAACAAGGATGCGAAAGGCGGTCAGGGCAGGTTGGATTTCACTGGAGGACGATCCCGTTTGCCTGCAATCCGACCTATAGCCACAGAATACACCGGCTTTCGAGCGCTGCGCGAAGATACACTCGAAGATGTCATAACCAAGGATCGTCGCTTTCGTACGATCCGCGAGGGAGACGCATTTCACAAGGCCGAAATGGCTTGTGATCTGTATATCGCAGCCTTTCTTTTGCCGAAGACTGGCGGCGCTCCGACTTCGCGGGGTACTCAGTTGGTCCCTACCACTTCTGATGTCTGGCAGGCACTGGATGACGGGGAGGTGTGGGGCCCGACCGCCGGGCAATCCACCGTTGCACGTCGGGCTCGTGCCTTCCATTGGCCGCTCGAATTCCCGGATGTTATGCAACGAGGCGGTTTCGACGTTGTGCTGGGCAACCCGCCATGGGAGCGCATCAAGCTGCAGGAGCAGGAGTTCTTTGCTGCCCGCTCTCCAGTGATAGCCGGGGCACTAAACAAGGCTGCGCGGGACAGGCTGATTAAGGCGTTGGTCGTGGCACCAGATGGAAGCCCTGAGCGTGCATTGCATGCGGCCTTCACCGCCGCCAAACGTGAGGCTGAAGCCAGCAGCGAATTCGTGCGCGTGGCCGAGAATGAGGGGGGACGCTTCGCCTTGACGGGGCGCGGCGACGTGAACACTTATGCGCTATTTGCCGAATTGTTCGCCAACCTTGCTCGGGGCCGCGCCGGGGTAATTGTGCCGACGGGCGTAGCCACCGATGCCACGACCGCCCCGTTTTTCAACCATCTTGTAAATTCTCGCCGTCTAGTGTCCCTATTCAGTTTCTATGAGATTCGCTTGGTGTTCCCGGCGACAGACGATCGAAATTCGTTTTGTCTGCTGACCTTGGGCTACACCGAGCAGTTGCCCCGGTTTGCTTTCTCGATCCTCCGTCCGGCGGATGCCGAAGACGATAGGCGAGTATTCGAGCTATCGGCTGAGCAAATCAGCGCGATCAACCCCAATACGAAAACTGCTCCAATATTTCGTTCGCGCGCCGACGCAGAGTTGACGGCAAAGATATATCGCAATGTCCCAGTTCTAATCGATGAAAGTAAAGGCCAGCAGGGAAACCCGTGGGATATCACTTTCATGACCATGTTCCATATGTCGAACGACAGCGGCCTCTTTCTTACGACCTCGCAAATGGAGGCTAAAGGATATGCACGAGACGGTAATTGTTGGGTGAAAGATCATGAGCGCTCCCTGCCACTCTATGAAGCGAAGATGATTCATCAGTATGATCATCGCTGGGCTGGTTATGATGAAAGCAGCTCGACATCAGCGGATGCCAGGAGTGAAGACAAAGCTGACCCAGTTTGGGAGCCTCTCCCGCGTTACTGGGTAGCTGAAACAGACGTGACAATGCGTCTGGAATCCAAAGGCTGGAAAAGGCAATGGCTTATGGGATGGCGCGATATTACCAATGCTACTGCCGCAAGTTCAGTGATCGCCACTATATTCCCGAAAAAGGCCGCCAACCACAAACTACCACTATTTTTTTGCAATAGCCGCGAGCTGCTGCAGCATGCCCTTCTTGCCAATATGAACTCACTCACTCTCGACTACGCCGCAAAGCAGAAAATTGCCGGAACCAACCTGACCTATTTTTACCTCAAGCAATTTCCGGTCTTGTCACCAAATTTCTACACGTCGGCGCGACTTGGATTCATCACGCCCAAGGTGCTGGAACTCACATACACCTCTCACTCAATGGCACCATTCGCCCGCGATCTAGGCCATAATGGCGCGCCCTTCCCTTGGGACGAGGTCCGACGGGCTGATCTGCGGGCCGATCTGGACGCATTCTATGCCCGTGCTTACGGTCTGACTCGCGATGATTTGCGCTACATCCTTGACCCCGCCGACGTGAAGGGTTCCGACTACCCCTCCGAAACCTTCCGCGTCTTGAAGGAAAAGGAAATCCGCCAGCACGGCGAATACCGAACTCAGCGGCTCGTCGTCGCCGCTTGGGACCGAATGGAGGCGGACGGGACGTTCAGGGCGTTGGGCCTTACTGCGGGCCAAAGCGTGGATACTGCGGCGCGAACGGTTCAAAGGTCCGCTCTCGTGGACTTAGCGGACGGGGTTTGGGCGCGCGCCTTACAGCAACCGAATGACGCCGGGGCCGCTTTGACGGCTGTCCTGAAGTCCATCAATGGACCAATACCAAGGCGGACTATCCGCCTCGCTACCGCGATTATGTTGGAGCCACACCTTCTGACTTCCTTGATATCCCACGCAAGAGCGCTTGAGTGGCAGCGGTTGGTTGGACAGGAGGCAGAGCCTCGCACAGGCAACGTCGTCGGCTTTGCAGGGCGCACCAACCAGGGCTGGGGCACAGCTGTCTCGAACCATCGCGGGAATGGCCGTCTGATCGAAGACATCTCAGCTGGGACATGGGCATCAGGAATAGGGCTCGATGCGATAGACACCGCTGGCTGGCCGGATGGCCGGGCTCGATTCGTGTTGGAGGCGCTGGCCGAACTCGATCTGGACACAACTGTCACATCGATGCCGGACGAAATCCAAGGGTGGATCGAATATGCCGCAACAGCATGAGATGTTCGAGCTTCCCAAGCTCAGCCTGACTGTTCCCGGAGGCTTGAAAGAGCCACGCCTTTGGGTGAGGCGCCTCGTGATCTGGGAAGCACCCGGCGGCAAGATAGTCCGCGATATCGGGCTTCGGCCGGGGCTCAACATCATCTGGTCGCCAGACGGCGTTGATGAGGAAGGCGCTGTGGCGAGTGCACGCGCAATAGGACACGGAAGTGGCAAGACGCTGTTCTGCCGCTTGTTACGATACTGCCTTGGTGAGCAGCGTTTCGCCGACGAAACCCAGCGGGAAAGCATCGCGATCGCGCTCCCGAACGGCATCGTCGGTGCAGAGGTGATGATCGACGGTGTATGCTGGGCAGTCGTGCGACCATTGGGCATACGGCGTCGGCATGTTGCAATCGCCGACGGTAACCTCGAGGAGATAGCTGCGGGCGATGAGGCGACGACGAGCATCGATCCGTTGATAGAGGCTATTGAGCAAGGCATTGTGACACCGGGCGTTGCGAACCTAGCACGCCTTCCGCCCGGACAGAAGGCTTGGCCGATTGCGCTTGCCTGGTTGACGCGGGATCAGGAATGCCGCTTCGACGATGTTCTCGACTGGCGCTCTCCTGCTTCCGGCTCGGATGCTCCGCTGCCGGCCAGCGGACGCGAAACTGGGCCAAGGCGCGAAGCGCTTCGGGCGTTCCTCATGGCTATCACGGAACAGGAGCAACAAAGCCGGCGCACTGAAGAAGTGCTTCGGACAGATGTTGCCAGCGCTGAGCGAGAAATTTCCAATCTCGAATGGGACATTGGCCGACGCCAGAAACGACTAACAGATAAGCTCGACCTTACCGCGCTGACCCTGCCGGAAATGCCTCTGTTGTTGCAGGTACTTCAGAAATCCGCAGATGAGCGGCTTGCGGCTGCGGCCCAACTCCCGGCTGGTGACATGGCCGAACTAGGCCAGGCTCGTAAGGTCCTTCGCAAGGCGAGTGACGAACTGCGACATACCGAAGATGAGCATAACCGGATCGAGGCTCAAATACCGGGCGAAAAACAGGTTCTAACGCTGATCTCTAGTGAGATACCGGCGTTATCATTCTCGGCGGAGAACGCCACCAGTCAGGTATGCCCGATCTGTGAGGTGCCCATCGACAAAGCTCTCGCTGAGAACTGCAAGCTGTCCCACAAGCTGCACAACGAGACGGAATGCCGAGCACGGCTCGCCTCAAAGCGCCAAGAGATCGAGGAACAGAAGCAGAAGATATCCGGTTTAGAACTTCGGCTGAAAACTCTTCAGCCGTCCATCGCTCTGGGACGGCAGCGTGTCGATCAGGCAGAAAAGCAGGTGCAGGCTATCGAAAATGTCCGGGACGCGCGAGCAGCTGCCTGGCAAGCGGCAACCGGGCTTAAAGAAGGCGTCGAGCGATTTGTAGAGCTGTCGGTCGAAAGAGACGAGTCCCGAAAACGGTTGCGGGGACTTGAAGAGAAGCTTTCCAAAGAACGTGAAATACTTGCAGCTTTCCTCGAGAAGCAGGGACTGACGTTCGGCATAATATCGCGGAAGTTCTCAGCTATCATTCGTCGTTTGGTCAGCGACAATTCGAAAGGGGCGCTGACATTGACAGGTAAGGGGCTGAAACTCATTGTTGATATCGATGGCGACCGTCGTACCGCTGCCATTGATTCCCTGAAAGTGCTGGCTTTCGATCTTGCTTGTCTTTGCCTGAGCGTCGAGGGATCAACGCGCGTTCCCGCATTCGTCGTGCATGACAGTCCACGTGAAGCAGATCTCGGCCTAAGCATCTACGACGAGTTGTTTCAGTTAATGCGCGAGCTCGAAGAGTTCACGGAGACACCAGTTTTTCAATACATCGTGACCACGACGACTCGTCCTCCAAACAATCTCCGTCGCGACCCATGGCTAAGACTTATATTGCGAGGAGCTCCAGGTTCGGAGCGGCTGCTGCAGCGCGATCTCTAGTAAGGATTTGACCAACAGTGCTCGAATTGCCCCAGTCCTTCATAGTCCGTGAGGAATGTGTAAAGGCCGCCTCGCAGAACGGCTTTCGCCGCGTCCTTGGGGAAGAGGCAGGTTGGGCACTCTTCGGCTCGACGACGGCCGAGGGCACGATCCATCTCGGCGCCACAGGAGTGCAAGGGCCTTGGTTTCTCGCGCTTGACCACGTAGGCGTCATTGCGGAATTGGGACTGCCGGCGACCGAGATGCCAGGTCCTGGCCGCGTCCGCCTCACCTTCGACAGCCTTGGTGCTCTCTACGGGATTCTGCGCCGCGTCTATGAACTCACTATTAGCTTGCCAGATGCACCCTTGCGGAAGTTTGAAATACAGATAGCGGACCTGCCTCGGACGACTGAAGTCGAGCGGCTGGCCGTACAGAGGATCGGTCAGGACATCTTTCGCGCAGGTCTGATGGAATACTGGCAAGGAAGTTGTCCTCTTACCGGGATTTCCGACCCAGCCCTTTTGCGCGCCTCACACATCATCCCGTGGGCAGATTGCGAAAGCGATGCTGAGCGACTCGACGTTCACAATGGAGTCCTCCTGTCAGCGCTGTGGGACGCCGCTTTCGACCGCGCGCTCGTAACATTCGATGACGACGGGAGGCCAGTGTTCGCCGCTACCCTGAGCGAACCCGCGCGCGCTGAACTGCGCTGGCGTTCCCCGATCTCCCTGACGGACCAACATCGCTGGCGGCTTGCACAGCACCGTGCCCGAGTGATCACCGACGCAAGTGGATCGGCTTGAGGTCGGCACTGAAAGCGCATGTTTGCACTTGCGTCAAAGACCGAGGGGGTAGTTCTCACCCTGTCACGATTGATGTCGGGGCTTTGAAGCTTAGCGCATTCTTAGAACTGAAAGTTGTCGGACTGCATCTGTGGCCCCCCACGTTCGCCCGACCATACCATGATACCCAGTCGCTTGAAGTCCGAGACGGCAAGCGCTCCACGCTCGTTGCGAGATCTCGAACCAGGTTCGGCCAATCGAGCCACGACAGCTGCAAAGGGTGCCTCCCATATCTCGATCGGGTCAAGAGTGGCACTATGCAGGAGGACCAACATTACGACATCGCAGGGGCCTTCGGATTTGATTTTGCCCATACGTTGACTGCCCGCTATAGCGGGATCAAAGGCGCGGCCTTTGATTTGGACCCGTTCGTATGTTCCGTCAGCAAATCGACGCAACGCATCATAGCCAGGTGTTCGCGGCGGCACTAATTCAAGCTTCAGTATTTCGGAAGCGACATACTCCGCAATTTCCCCTGTGACGCCCAGAGGCTTGCCGGTCAGCTGATAGTACTCGGCCGCTAGAAGCTTTACCTCGGCGAGGATGAACTTCAAGCGGTTTGCCACATGGTCGGTGGACGGGCCAGAAATCTGTTGCACAGTGAGGACATCCCTAGCCATATGTTGATTAATCTCTTGCCGGCATCTTAACGCGACCAATGCCTTGATAAACTGCATGGTCGCAATTCTCACCCCTTAGCGAGCGAGAGTGCGCGATGCCGCAGCAAGTAGACACTCACCGCCGAAGCAACCGTCACGACAAGCTCGGCTTCCTCGAAACGAGGAATACGTCCTTCCTGGATATGCCGCCCCTGTTCAGAGGCGAAACCCCAGAGAGTGTGAAGCGCCCGATCAAGCGGGGCCGGCAAAGTTAGGCGGTTGATGATTTTCCCAAGGGTATCCTTCGTTCCGTCAACCTCGCGGGCGACGCACTCCAGGGCAGCCATCGCATGTTGAATGGCCCCGGTAACATCGGCGGCCGGCCGTCTCGAAATATCTTTGATCGCCTCATGGATTTCATTTGAGGCGGATGGTGTGCCCGCCTCTTTCATCGTGGCCACGGCATCCTCGACAGCAAGGTTGAATGCGTCCGAACCGCGGGCCACAAGTTTTCCGTTCTCGAGCTGCCAGCCGACCCCCAGCTCGCGGAAAACGCCGTTGAGGCGCTCGGAAAATTGCTTCTGGCGCTCCCCGTCATAATCATTTCGCGCTGCTTCGACGTACAACCGTTCGGTAATATCATAAACCTTGTACCAGGGTGCCTCGGCCATGAGATGATGAACCTCATGTTCAACGTTACCCGGAGACCAATTGCCCGGATCTGGGCGTCTAAGCAGCACCTCACAGATAATGTCGCGCATCCCGCTAGGCCCGATTTCGAACGCAAAGCCAAGCATGGTGATCGCCTCCCGGACCACTTCAGGCGCATCCTCGCGTATAGTTATTTCGGCATCCGGCGCTCTATATCCAAAGCGGTCAGAAAATGAACCTTCATTTCCATTCATAGTAGACATCCCTCATCATTGGGTGGCGGATAGGCTGCAGGTCCAGTCTGCCTTATTGATCACTGCAACTCCTTCATGGTCGCACCGCTTAGTTAGCGCTCTTGTTCAGGCTCGCCTCAAGCGAAGAGATGCTGTCGATTACGGCTTCAAATGAGGGCGGGTCGCCGAAGATCATGCCCTGCATAGCCCGATAATCAACGCGAAGTTGTTCGATCATCGCGTTGTGCGGCGCAAGCGCAAAGGAGCCTGGGACAGCGCTGGCGAGATCGAAGTCGGGCCGATTGAAGAACATGCGGGCATGCGCGACGCAATCTTCGCCCAGCGCATTCTCTTTGATGGCGGCGGCCCCAACGGGTGTCGCGACGAGCCGGTGCAGGTCGTAATAATGCCGCGACACCCGCTGGCCGCCACCTTTCAATTCACCACGTGTATCGAACCAGCGCCGCAGCCCATGGAGAATAACGACTTTGTCCCAGAACGTGCGTTCAGGGTCGACCGTCCGGACGGCTGGCACCGTCAGATCGAGTGCGGGAAGATCGTCATCGACATAGGGCTTTATCGACACTTCGCTGTTCGGATCGAGCGCAGATTTCGCTCCCGACTCGATCTTTATGGCTGCCCTCACATAATCCGAATGTGGTGTTGCCGCTGGATACCAGATCAACAAAGTCTGCCCGTCAGGATCGGAGTCGTCGGCTTCGATCCGCGCTTTTGCGGCATCAACACCGGCTGCCTTGAGGCGGTCCGCGAGAACCACGGTTAACTCGTCGCGAAGTTGTCCGTTAATATAGGCTTTGCATGCGTCCTTAATCGCCTCCAGGCGCGCTTTGCGTTTCTTTCCGCTGAGATCCTCAAGTTCCTTGATCGTTGCCGGCTCACCAATGTCGTCTCTAAACACTGTGACATCTATGTCCTCGGAGAAGCGGCTGATTAGACCATAGCCCTTGGATAACGAGGTCCCGCCTTTGAACAGCAGGCGGGGCCCACCGTCTTTCATACCGTTGAACAAGACATCGAGAGTCCAGCAGACCCAAAAGTCTTTTTCTATGTTCTGGGCGGCCGTGCCAAGGCGTTGCGCCGTTGTATCGAAGGCGCTCAACATCGCAGCCTCGCCGGCCGCGAGAACCTCGTCATAAGCTGTATTCATTTCTTCATCGCCTGGGATGGATGACCACGTTTGTTGCTTGGTATTTGTGTCGGGACTAGCTTGCTTTTCGGACGATCATGCTCAGCGCGATGTCCGTCATCATCGTCGTCGCGATGATCGTCGGCATCGTTATCATCATTGCGATTGGTGCTGACATGCCGATCATGATCGCCGGTTTCATCGTCAATGAGCGGCTTGAGAAACATCCACATCCATGTCGGAAGCGCCGTAATCCCTGTTGCTAAATCGGCTTTGATAGCCGCTCCCACAGCGGGATTTTTAAAAAGCTTGGCAAGTTTGCTCTTCACGTGTTCACTCTCTCCTTCGCGGCCTAAAAGATCGCGAAGCCAGTGCAGCGCTTGAACGACGCGCATCGCAGGGCGCCCAGCCCAGAATAACTTGCTGGCGGCAGTCGGACGAAAGGTGATCGTGACATTTCCAAGCTTAATTGGACGCCGACGTGCATCAGTATGAACAACGATTTTTGCTGGGACAGCGTCAGTCAACCCCAGGTCGTTTGCTGCCGTCATGCCATCTACAAGCATCCGAGTCTGGTCGCGACGCCCGACGGCATCAATGACCGAGCGAGGATCAGGTGGGTTGGGTTTCTGGGTCAGCTGGTTGAAGCCAGGCTGGTCGTAGAGGCCACGCTCAATCCGCCTTAGAGTTCCCGCTATTGTTAGGCGCTGCAATGATTTGTCGATGGCGTCACGGTTTGCAAGGTCGATAAAATCGCTCGGAGTCCATACCTTGCGAGGCGCGTCAGAACGCACTCGTTGTAAGATTGCTGCCTTTAGATCGGTCGAGTCTGTCATGTCCGAAATTTGTATATGTATTTCGGACCAATTGCCAGTCCGAAATACATATACAAATTTCGGACAGCGTGTTATCGACGAATGCTGACGGTGAGCTTCGACGGAAATGGCCCCTATCTTGTACGGAGACAAGGCACGCTAGGGAATTTGATCTTATGACCATGATTGGGGCTGGCTCCAGTCCACATAAACCACCAGGCTGAGCAAGCCCGCCCCTTGCTTGTGGGCAAAATGGGGAAAGAGTAACAAACTCTAGCGTTCGAATCCCTGCATCCTATAGTGGCATGCAAAACTTTGGCGGTCGCTATGATTTTTACTCCCCTTGGTCCCGATTTTCCAGAAGATCTGATCAACAGCCTTCTCGAAGGGGACGTGGTTTTCCTGTGCGGTGCAGGCGTCAGCGCCCCTCAACTTCCGAATTTCGAGAACCTTGTCCGTCAGGTCTACGCGAGTGTTGGCGAAGAAAGAACGCCTGCGGAGGAGCACGCCTTCTCGGTCGGCCGATATGAAGAGGCGCTCGGTGCCCTGGCTCGGCGCCTTGTCCGCGCTGATGATGTTATCGATGCGACTGCTGAGATCCTGCGCGTTCCGGCCGAGCCCGATATCACACACCACACGCTGATCCTTCGTCTTTCGCGCGATGGCATCGGTAGACCGGCGGTCGTCACGACTAACTTTGACACGTTTTTCGAACGATCGCTTATGCAGTCATATTCGCCGGAGTTTGCGACCGCCGAGAGTGCCGCGGGACAGGATATTCCTGCGCCTGGAAGCAGCAGGTTCCATGGCATCGTCCATCTCCATGGAAGGCTCTCTGATCCTCAGCTGGGCCTTTCTCAAACCGAGTTGGTGCTGACAAGCGCCCAATATGGCGAAGCCTATCTTCGCGCAGGTTGGGCTGCCCGCTTTCTATTCGACCTGACACGCTGCCGCACACTAATCCTGGTTGGCTATACCGCGAGCGACGCGCCGGTGCGGTATATCCTCAACGTTCTGGAAGGTGATCGTGAACGCTTTTCGGATTTAAAGAAGGTATATGCCCTCAGCTCGACGAATGGGAACGCTGAAGCGGCGGCGGCGCCTTGGCAAGCATTGGCAGTAGAGCCCCTCCTGTTCCAGCCGGCAGAAGGCGACGCCTACGCACCGCTCTGGACAAGTCTCGGCCAACTGGCCGACCTCATTGAAAATCCGGATGGATGGAGACGCGAAACGATTGCCAGGGTCGCGGCGATTACTACCGCGAATGCGGACGAGCACGACAAGCGTTCGCTGAAATGGTCCCTGAGCGGACGCTCCGACCTTTTCGAGCTATTTGTCGAACATTGCGCCGATCCCGAGTGGTTTGAAATCGTCGGACCCGAAATGAAAAAGTTTGGCAATCGCGCAATGGCGTGGATGCTCGCTCGCTGGTTTGCTCGCGAGTGGACGAACCGTCTCCGGTTTGCGACAGCCATGAAATATGCCAATCAACGGCTTGGCAACCTATCAGAGGCTTTGTGGGGTGAACTGGATCGGAACCGCCCCCAAGAAGACCTTTGGGAGAGGGCTTGGCAACTATTGGCGGACAGCGCCGCGGATCGTTCGCACAACAGCTTGGACGATTTCCAATTGCGGCATAGGCTCAATCGCCCCTTCGTAGGAGAAACAGATGTTGGGCGTGTCGTCGAGGCGATCGGACCGCGGCTTCAAATCGAGCATTCGTTTCACGAAGAAGAGCTCCCCGAAACGCCTGGCAGACTCTCTGATATTGCCCGGTTTTCTATGGACGTCGAGCGTCGTGACGTTTTGAGAGACGTACTGGCGTCGCCTGCGGGACAAGCCCCAGACGTCGTGCGACTGCTGCAACGTGCGAGTGAGCGATTGGTCAGCGTCCTTCGGATCGCGCGAAACGCCGACTTGATTGGCGACTCCTATGACACCACGGACTGGGGTGTTCCCTCCGTCACGCGCCATCAACAGAATGCTCACCGTGGCGGATTTGTGCCGCTGACCGAGCTCATCACGGGCGCTCTTCCCACAGCAATACATGTCGACATCGAGACCGTCCGACGCCTTGTTTCAGGCTGGGCGGCAGAAGGCTTCAATCTCCTAACTCGTCTTTGGATGCATGGGCTGACGCATACGACTCTTTATTCTCCCGATGGAGCGATCGATAGCCTGACGACGAGCTCCGACAGGGCATTTTGGTCTTATTCACAAGAGTTCGTCGCAATCACAAGGACGCAACTTGCCGGCGCGAGCGCCGAAGCTATCGCACGGCTGGTTGGGCGGGTTACGGCCGAAGGGCCGCTCAGGTATGAGACTCAACAGGGTGACCAAGGTGACGTTGATTGGCCAGCCCGTGCCCGCGACCGCGAGATATGGCTGCGACTTACCGCGATCGGTGAACGGGCACCTCTGCCCGAGGCAGCTGCGGCGCTCCTTGAGGATATTCGGGTGCGACGCGAATATCTCGCTCGCCAGATCGATGATCGAGATCAATTCCGGGGGTGGAGCTCGGGGGTCAGAGCGGTCCAAGGCAGGACGGCGCGACTGCTTTCTGCACAGCCCAGCGAGCGGCTGTCGATCGCTGATGAGCTCGAAGTCAGCCGTGACATTGAGGACCGCGAGGGATGGCCTGAATACTGCCGCGAGGATCCCACAGGAGCGCTTGCAGCCCTTCGCGCTAGGCCGCTCGATCTTGTGCTTGCGCCCCGTTGGAACACGTGGCTGCAGATCCTTCCTTATCGCCGAGAGGCAGCGAGTGAGGAAACGCTTACGGCGTTACAGCAGGCGATCGATTTGCTAGATGAGGCAATGCCGGAGTTTTTTGCGGCGTTGAGCGGCCCGTTGGCAAATATCGCCGAGCGCGCAAATGCGCTGGGATTGAACGTGCCCGATACTTGGTGGGATCGCCTCTGGCCTGCCGCCGAAACGGAGGTGGCACCAGATTGGGGCGAAGAATGGGAGCTCTACGACAGGGTCATCAACTCGAACGGAGGAGCGCTCGCCGAAGCTTTGCTCCACGCCTTGAGCAATCAAAGGGAAGGTGGGCAGGATTTCCGCATTGAAGACCTCGCGCGCCTCGAACGGATGATCAGGTCGCAGTCATATGCTGGGGACATGGCGCGGGGCGCCTGCGTCCGCTATCTCGGCTTCGTATTCAGCGTTTCCCCACAGATCGTTGAAGATTATTTATGGCCATATATGTCGGCCGAAGACGATGGCGGCGTGAGGCTGCGCGCTGTTCTTGTGGAATATAACAGCTTCACCATCGAAGCGGAGACCGCGTTCTCTGACGTGATCCTTCATGGCATCCGTGAAAGCACGCAAAAGAATGTATCGGCCGCGAACGCAGCCTCCCATCTTGTACGCGCAATTGTCGCCTCGTTCGAAAATCCAGAAGTGCCCCGGGGTATCACGCGGCAACAGGCGCGTCAGACACTTCGTAGCGCATCAAATGATATCCGCACTGGTGCTCTAACCATTATGGGGAGCTGGCTCGAAGAATTTGATGAGCCTGCCCGTGGCGCAGCATGGATGGACCTCTACGGCCCGGCCTTTGCGGCAATATGGCCTCGGGATCGTGCGTATCTTTCGAATGAGGTGAGCAAGGAGGTCGTCGCGCTCGCGGCGGCGACGGGCGACGCGTTTGAGACTGCGGTCACAGCATTGCTTCCCTACATCAGCGTCCTTACGGACGATTGGATCGATCTCCATGATCTCGCAAGAGATAACCATCGACTTGCGAATGCGCATCCTAGCTCAGCACTCGACCTTATTTGGGCAGCATGTAAGCCGCCATGTAACGGCCGGTCTTCAGATATCAATCCGCTCCTGAGTGCCATTGTGACATCGAACCCTGGCCTCGCTGCCGACAGGCGGGTACATAAGCTCAGGTTGAGAGCGGTGGACTACTAAGGCAAAGGAAAAGTCTTGGTCTCATCCAACGCCACCTGCGGCCTTCCGAGATGCCGATCTATTCCTGGCAAGGTGAAGGCGATCACCGAACAAGCCGAAGCCGATAGTGTCCTTCGTGACATGTTCGCGCCTGATCTCAACATCGAAAGGTGGAGATCAAGGCGCGGAATTCTCATTGAGTTTGTGTGCCGGCGACCTTTTGGTGTGCTATCCCTTTAGGGACATTCGACGAATTTATTGCCTGGATTTTCTGTATGCTTTGCGATCTCGCCCACTCCTTTCCGCCGAAAGTTGCCGAACTGCTCGAAAGGGATCGCGGCCTGAAGCGAAACTTTCGCGAAGAGAGTGTGACCGATCTCCTGATGGCCAGCCTGATCGGCCTTGAGCCGTTTGGGATACGTGTGGATTTTCCTGACGAGCCGAGCACCGGTGGTGATATGGACTGGATCTTCGCCGCTCCACACGACATCGGGGGCGGACGGTATCTACGAATCATTCTGCAGGCGAAGCGTGCTCAGTTCGCGAAGGCGAAAGGTGGATACTGGTATTACCACCATCTTGACCACGACAAAGGCAAGCAAGCCCAGACGCTGATGGCTTTCTCCGGCAGCGCGCCAGGGGGCATTTCAACGCTTCCGCTTTACATTTTCTATCATCCGACTTCAGCTCTATTGGCGAAGTCGGCTACCAAGCCAGCGATCGAGGGCATCAACCTTGTGTTTGCCCATCAGATCGCACCCGTAGTTGCCGGAGGCTGCAAACGGGACCGGAAGATGGTTGATATCTGGCGCGGCTCATTCATGCCGCTCTCCGACATTCTATGTTGGCCGTTCGTGCACCTTCCAAGGGCGATCAGCCCGTCTCCGCCGGGGACTATTGGGTTTCAGATCAACGGCGGACCACGGCGCGTTCTTCCCATCGCACCTGCCTTTCATCCAGATGTTGTCGCCGCACGTCTTGAGCGGCGTTTCGAAAACCTCAGGGAAAAGGGTCCGATCATCGACATTTCTGCGCTTTCCATAACCGCGACCGACAACATCCCGAACGACATAAGGCGGGCTATCGACGGTGAAGTGACAAGTGCGGACCGCAAGGAGATTTCCCGACCGCGGGTGATTTTCTCGACGACAATGACCCGCGACCACCCATCAGTCATCCGTGCCGTTAGCAGAAGCGGCAACTAGGTTTTGGAGCGGCAAAGTGAAACATTCCCGTGAGATCGGTGGGCGGACGCTATTCCGACCGCTCATACTTTATGATTCAAGCAGTTGGTTCTTTAGGAAGGTGGTGACGCTAGATGAGGTCGTCGTTGATTCGGCGGTTACGCGCTAACCCACATGGACAGTGACGTCATAGCCAAGAGAACGAAGCGCCTTGCTGGTACGCCCGTTGCGAGGCGGGTATTTGTCCGGCAGAGCCCAGCCTACAATTTCGCCGAGAGCGCTAACCCCAATCAGTTCAATTTTCCTCTTCGGGTCAACGATCGCATTCCAAAGTCGGATAGGTACATCCTCAATGCGGCCGTCGTGAAGAATGTAGGATAAAGTTTCCAACGCGGAGACACCCCCGCGATTTGGCGCCCGGTAGATATGCCTTGCCAAAGCGTCGACCTTCTCCGGAATGTCATAGGGGCGATCGCCTTTAAGCCCGACGAGGCGGTTTGGAGCTCTGCGTGCAAACTCTCGCGTCGCATGAATTTTGCCCAGCACCTCAACGAACTCGTCCTCTGTTAGACGCGCAAGACGGTCTACAGCAAAAGCTTGTCGCAGCGCTGGAGCCGTCTTGTTGAGCATTCGATTTTCATCCGAACTGTCAGGCCGTTTTTGCCACCATCGTATCGCGGTCTCTACCGCGGTATCTGGATCAGATTTATGTCTGCCAAAATGCGTTTCGAAATCCGCCCTCCGACCGTCAAATGTGTTCTGATAATAGTGAGCATGGAGAAACTGGTCGGCATGCGCCCCTAAGGGCGCGGTCGGGCTCACCCAGGATGGTCTGTTGCCATCGACGGAAATTTTTACCGAAATGTCTCGTATGATCTGGAGAGTGCTGTGCCATTCGTCCAAAAACGCTTGTTTTCGCTTTTCTCCAGCAGACTTTGTGCTTGATCGCGCTAACCCCGGGAAATGAGGAACAAGGGTAGTCGCGGTGAATGCGTCATCGGCGGTTCTTTGAGCGATCTTGCGCCGGGTCAACTCTTTGTTTCGGGCAGACAACAGATCAAACAACTCTTGTGTCAGGGGCGCGGCATGCGCTTCGATTTCGGTGAAAAACTGTTCGAGCTGGAGATCATGGCCGCCGTCGACCAGCTCGTCCTCTGTCAGAAAAACGCCCGCCTCTACGTTATTCCACCAGGCGCTTTGGGTTAGGTTCGCAGATCCTATGTATGCCCCGAAGCCGCGCCACCATATCACCTTCGGGTGAAATTGGCGCACAAGCTTGCAGGTGTATCGCCCCGATCTGCGGGTAAGAAATCGCTCTAGGATTGGAATGCTCACGGGAACCTGCTCATCGAAGCGTCCCCAAAACCGCAGAGGTAGTTTGTTTTCCCAACACCAATCGAAGAGAAGATCATTTTCAGTGGCGTAAGCGACCGCCGCGTCAACTCGTTCGGTATCTTTGTCGGCATTTAACAGGATGTTGCGCAGATAGTTGCCGTTGATGCCGTTCAAAAGCAATTCCAAGCGATTTCTCCCTCAAGGCTCCTTTTATGGTCTACTCGATTCGAGATAGTCGGGTCAAAGCAAGCCAAACCCGTTCTTTTTCGCAGGCTCGTCTATGACGGTCGCGCGCCGGTTGCAGTTGCCCAGTCCAAGATATTGATGGGATACCGGCTGGATCAGACTATACTGCCACCTCCGCCTTTCGCTGCCTTTGTCTCAACCGCTTTACGTAGGCGCTGTCGACCGTATCGTCGACGCCAAGGTCGAGAGCGCAATTTGCGAGTGACGCCAGTGCTCCGTCGCTGATCTTAAATCTGTCGGGATGAAGCCCTGTTGGGCAGCACCGTTATCGTCCATCGCAGCAAAGAGCGCCCTGAAGTAGTCTGCGAGAGACGGCCTGCTCGCGATTGTGCCTACAGCTGTCAGCCTATCCGAAGCTTGGGACACGGCGGTGCTGGCGTCATGTGAAAGAACTCGTGCAAACTCGCCAAGCGTGGGCCAGTATTTTAAGTCAAACTGACCGCTCAAAACTGAAAATTCCGATTTAACGAATGAGTTGAAGCGGTAATTCGAGGCCGCGGCCTCGATGATAACATCGCAAACATCATAGTGCGTGTCGCTGTGAAACTGTGATTTGTTGTGAAGCTCCGAGCGTTGGTCAAGCAGCGTCGCGAGCTCACTTGCCTTAGCAGAGATCGCGGCATTTACGGCGTTCAACCTTTCCCTTCCACGGCGAGCGTCTTCGAGTTTCTCAGGGCTCCAAAAAGCGCTCGTGTACAAAATTGCTTTGAGGAAACTCTCCAACGCATTGGTGTGTGGGCCGAGCTTTTTGACAACTTCAGCATAGGCGTTCACGAGTTCCAGGCGCCTGGCCAGCATTCGGTGGGCGATGAGGCATTCGCTCGGTAAGATCTGGTGCTCCGTGTTGTACCTGATTTCCGCATGCAGGATTGCTTCGCATGTATCGGTCGGGTTCGCGTGTCGCATTTGTTTGCCTTCGGTGTTGCTGCGTTCCGACTCACAATACCGCACCTCGGAAATCCACACGGTACCCGATCTCTAAAAAGTCTTGGAGGGTTCCGGTACCCGATCGATTGTCTGCCCTGACATGCTAGCCAATCGCATGACAGCGAGTGCTTCGGCCTGTTCCGAAAGGATCTGTCGGTGAGTCCATGGCTATCGGCGGAACTGGCGGGTCGCTATGAGCGACGCCGCATGGACAGAAGACATATACGGAGCGTTTTCGCCGGGGGTAGTCGGTCCCGCCTTCCGCGTTGCGGCGCGATGCTAAGGCTCCTGCGGCTACCCGTATTCCGGCGAGACCGCGTCGAGAATTCCCGCTTTCCCGCCCGTTCCGCTCGGCGCTATGCTGAAGCTCCGATGCTCTTCTTTTTTGTCGAGCTCTGTTCCAACTTTGCGCGAGGCAGCAGAACTAATCGTCCCGTCTGCTTGGTGGCAATGCCGATGGATCTAAATCGACAAGCCGCCTATTGCCACTCGCACCATTTGTCGGACAACAAATTTCCAGGCAGCTGTATTTGTATCATTGCCACGTTGCAGCGCTGGTGGTTTCGCAACCCTCCGTTTTGGATCGCATGAAGCCGGGGAAATTGTGATTAAATGAGTCGGCGGAATCACTTAACCGAAACCTGCCTAGACTTCTGATTCGCTTCATGATTTGGCCGACAGCGCTTTAGCGGAGCCTAAAAAACCTTCCGAAGATCAGCTTGACTCTTTCAAGAGAGCGGAACAAAAGAGGAACGTCAACAATTTTCAGGGACATGAAGTCTGTGCAACGCGAGCCCGGGAGGTCCGTGAACGATGTCGCGCGCCTACAATCCTCGGGTCATCGAGGAACTCAGAGACCGTATCGCCCACCTTGAGGGGAGTGCGGCAAAAAAGGCCATTGTGCTACCCTTCGGGGTTCGCGAGATGGATGAGCGCCTGCCAGGTGGCGGCCTGCCTTATGGTGCTCTGCATGAGATTGCGGGTGGCGGCGCTGGTACGGTGGACGGAGCGGCGGCTGCATTGTTTGCCGCCGGCATTGCCGCGCGCTCGAAAGGCAAGGTCCTTTGGTGCCTGACGAGGCCTGATCTCTTCTTCCCCGCTATCGCCCAGGCAGGACTACATCCCGACCGTGTGATCTTTTGCGAAGGCGATAAGGAGGAGGATGTGCTGGCGTCCATGGAAGAGGGGCTTTCCTTCGGTGGATTGGCGGCGGTGGTCGGGGAACTTGTTCGATTGCCGATGGTGGCATCCCGGCGGCTGCAACTGGCTGCCGAGAAAACCGGAACCATGGGGCTCGTTGTCCGCAGATGGCGGCGGCAGACGGAGGCATCGGATTTCGGCAATCCGACCGCCTCGACGACACGATGGAGGGTGAGCGTGCTTGCCTCGGAGGCGTTGCCAGTCGCGGGCGTTGGCCGCCCGAGGTGGCTGGCTGAATTGATGCGCGTGAAAGCAGGCGAGTGTGCCGAGTTCGAATTAGGAGCCTGTGATGCCAAGGGTCGTCTGTGTCTACTTCCCCACTCTGCCAACAGACCGGATACGTCGGCATGGAGAGGGAACCGTGCCAGATGATCAGCCTCTTGTCGTCATTTCGAAATCTGGTTCGAAGCGTTGGGTCTCGGCTGCCGACACTGCCGCGCGCAAACTTGGCCTCAAACTCGGCATGCCCGCGAGCAAAGCCCAGGCCGTCATTGCCAATCTGACGATGATCGATGCAGATCCTGCCGCTGACGCGGCTGCGCTCGAACGGCTGGCGCTGTGGGCGCTGCGGCAACACAGCCCCGTCGTTGCGGTCGACGGCACGGACGGTATCGTCATGGACACCGAAGGCGCCGATCATCTTCAGGGCGGCGAAGGCCTGCTGATTTCCGGGCTGGTCAACGGCTTGAGAGGGCGGGGCCTCACCGCGCGGGCTGCCGTTGCCGATACCTGGGGCGCTGCGCATGCGATTACTCGAATGACCTCGGCGGAGACGACCGTCGTGCCGGCTGGCGGCGTTGCGAAAGCGGTCACTGACCTACCCATCCACTGTCTACGGCTTGCCCCAGACACGATCCACGGTTTGCGGGTGATGGGCGTCGAGACGGTCGGTGAACTCTCTGCAATGCCGCGCGCACCGTTGACGCTGAGATACGGCCCGGAGGTCGGTCGGCGGCTGGACCAACTGTTCGGGCGGATGGCAGAACCCATCGAGCCTCTGCGGACCCCGGAACTGGTCGAGGCGGCCAAGAACTTTCAGGAGCCGATCGGCGCCGCGGAGACCATCGCCAAATATGTGCGCCGACTGGTTGGCGAGCTGACCTCCAAGCTCGAGACACGCGGTCTCGGCGTCAGACGTACCGATCTCGTCATCCACCGCGTCGACAACACGCAGCAGTGCATTCGAGCCGGTCTGGCCAAACCGGTCAGGGATCCCGCTCGGCTGTCAAAGCTGCTTTGCGACCGCATCGAAAAGATCGACCCAGGCTTCGGGATCGAACGGCTCGTCCTTGTTGCCTTGATCGTCGAGCCATTGGAAGAGCGACAGGTTGTATCCTCCCTCATCGAGGAGCGGGTGGTCGATGTCACGCCACTCGTCGATATTCTCGGCAACCGCGGTCAGCGTCTATACCGGGTCACGCCGGTCGCCTCCGACGTGCCCGAACGGTCAGTGATGCGCATCGGTCCGACGGCCGACGAAACCGGGGCGACATGGGCCGCGAAATGGCCACGGCCATCGCGGCTGCTGGCGAACCCGGAACGGATCGATGTGACCGCTTTGCTCCCCGACCAGCCGCCTGCGGTCTTCACCTGGCGCGGCAAGCGCCGGCGTGTGAAGCGCGCTGACGGGCCCGAGCGTATCTTTGGCGAATGGTGGGTTCGCCCGAGAGAGCACGCCGCCGTAAGGGACTACTTCCTCGTCGAGGATGAGGCCGGTGAACGCTATTGGGTCTACCGTGCCGGCGACGGCGTGGATGCCGACACGGGCTCGCACTTGTGGTTTCTGCACGGGGTGTTCGGATGAGATATGCCGAACTGCAGGTCACCACACATTTCTCGTTCCTCCGCGGCGCCAGTTCGGCCGCGGAACTGTTTGCCACCGCGGCGGCTCAAGGCATCGACGCCTTGGGCGTTGTCGATCGCAACTCGCTGGCCGGCATCGTCCGCGCCTGGGAGGCGGCCAAGACCACCGGCGTGAGACTGGTGGTCGGCTGTCGTCTCGATCTTTCCGACGGCATGTCGATCCTGGTCTACCCGACCGACCGATCTGCCTATTCGAGATTGACTCGCTTGCTTTCGCTCGGCAAGAGCCGGGGAGGCAAGGGCAAGTGCATCCTCGATCTCTCCGATGTAGAAGCCTATAGCGGCGGACTGATTGCGATCCTTATCCCTGATGAGGCTGACGAGACCACTGCCGGCCAGCTCCGGAAGCTCTCTGCGATCTTCGGAGACAGGGCCTACGTTTCGCTCTGCCTGCGCCGTCGCCCCAACGATCGCCTGCGGCTCCATAACCTGTCGAACATGGCCTCCCGCCACAAGGTCAAAACGGTCGTCACCAATGACGTCCTGTTTCACGATCCCGGTCGCCGGCAGCTGCAGGACATCGTCACCTGCATCCGCAACCGCACCACCATCGACAGCGTCGGCTTCGATCGCGAGCGGCATGCCGATCGATTCTTAAAAGCACCGGAGGAGATGCATCGGCTGTTTTCGGAATATCCGGAGGCGCTGGCGCGAACGCGAGAAATTGTCGACCGTTGTCGGTTCGACATGAGCGAGCTCCAATATCAGTATCCAGAAGAGGCTCTTGTGCCTGGGCTTGACGCGCAGCAGTCGCTGACGAAGTTCGCCTGGGAAGGGGCTGCCACTCGATACCCAGAGGGGATCCCGGACAAGGTCCGCAAGGCGATCCTGCACGAACTCGAACTTATCCGGGTGATGAAATACGCACCGTATTTTCTCACCGTCTACAGCATCGTCCGGTTTGCCCGGTCGCAGGGAATTCTCTGCCAGGGGCGGGGGTCGGCGGCGAACTCTGCCGTCTGCTACTGCCTCGGTATCACCAGCATCAATCCCGAAACGGGTGACCTGCTTTTCGAGCGTTTCGTGTCGATGGAACGCGATGAGCCGCCGGATATCGACGTCGATTTCGAGCACGCCCGGCGCGAGGAGGTCATCCAGTGGATATACGAGACCTACGGCCGCTCACGTTCGGCGCTTTGCTCCACCGTGACACGCTACCGCGCCAAGGGCGCGCTGCGTGATGTCGGCAAGGCCCTCGGACTGCCTGAAGATCTGATCACCCAGCTTTCCTCCGGTGTCTGGGGCTGGTCGGAAGGGGTCGGTGAAAAACAGCTCAAAGAAAACAACATGAACACCGCCGACTACCGCCTGAAGCTGGCACTGGACCTTAGCGCCCAGCTGATGGGCGCGCCCCGCCATCTTGGCCAGCATCCGGGCGGTTTCGTTCTGACGCAGGACAGGTTGGATGATCTGGTGCCAATCGAACCGGCATCGATGAAAGATCGTCAGGTGGTGGAATGGGACAAGGACGATATCGAGGCCCTCAAATTCATGAAGGTCGACGTGCTGGCACTTGGGATGCTGACCTGCATGGCGAAATCCTTCGAGCTGCTGCGCGACCACAAGGACATTCCCATGGGCCTTTCCGATGTCGAGCAGGAGGACCCGGCCACCTACGCCATGATCCGCAAGGCCGATACGCTCGGCACGTTCCAGATCGAAAGCCGCGCCCAGATGGCAATGCTGCCGCGCCTGAAACCTCGAACCTTTTATGATCTCGTCGTGCAGGTGGCCATCGTCCGGCCCGGACCCATCCAGGGCGACATGGTGCATCCGTATCTAAGGCGGCGCGAGGGCAAGGAGAAGGTCGAGTATCCGACGCCCGAGCTTGAAGCGGTGCTCGGTAAGACGCTCGGCGTCCCGCTGTTTCAGGAAAGTGCGATGAAGGTCGCGATGACCTGCGCGGGATTTACCGCGGGAGAAGCCGATCAGTTGCGGCGTGCGATGGCGACGTTCAAGTTCACGGGCGGGGTGTCGAAGTTCAAGGACAAGCTCGTCGAAGGCATGGTCAAGAACGGCTACACCCGCGAATTTGCCGAGAAGACCTTTACCCAGCTCGAAGGGTTCGGCTCCTATGGCTTTCCGGAAAGCCATGCCGCCAGCTTTGCGCTGATCGCCTATGCCTCCAGCTGGATGAAATGCCACCATCCCGACGTCTTCTGCGCGTCCCTACTCAATAGCCAACCGATGGGTTTCTACAGCGTCGCCCAGATCGTCCAGGATGCACGGAACCACGGCGTGGAAGTCCGGCCGGTTTGCGTCAACCGCTCCCGCTGGGACTGCACCATGGAACGGATCGGCAATTCAGACCGCTTTGCTGTTCGTCTCGGCATGCGTGTTGTCAAGGGATTGTCCACCAACGACGCCGCACGCATCATCCTGGCGCGAGCCGAACAGCCATTCGTATCGGCCGATGACATGTGGCGGCGTTCCGGCGTATCGCCATCGTCGCTGGTTAAGCTTGCGGAGGCAGACGCTTTCCTGCCGTCGCTGCAACTGGAGCGGCGCCAGGCACTCTGGGATATCAAGGCGCTCAGGGATGAACCCCTGGGGCTTTGGGCGGCCGCCGCTGAGCGCGAAGCCAAGGTGATCGCCGAGATGCAGGAGCCAGAAGTGGCGCTGAAATCGATGACGGAGGGCAGGGAAGTCGTCGAGGACTACTCACACACGGGCCTCACCTTGCGGGCGCACCCGTTGTCGTTTCTCCGAAAAGACCTCGACCGAAAAGGTATCGTCACCTGCGCCGAGGCGATGGGACAACGGGACGGGAAGTGGCTTTGGACTGCCGGTCTTGTTCTCGTGCGACAGCGGCCGGGATCGGCAAAGGGTGTGATGTTCCTCACGCTGGAAGACGAGTCTGGCATCGTCAACGCCGTCGTCTGGCCATCGCTGTTCGAGCGCCAGCGGCGGATCCTGATGACAGCGAGCATGATGGCCATCAATGGCCGTATCCAGCGGGAAGGCGAGGTCGTTCACCTCGTTGCCCAGCGCCTGTTCGATTTCTCCGCCGACCTGTCGAGCGTTGGTAATCGGGACGGCGACTTCCCGCTTCCGCACGGTCGCGGCGAC
The DNA here is from genome assembly GCF_023701945.1 of Rhizobium sp. CG5. GTDB lineage: Bacteria > Pseudomonadota > Alphaproteobacteria > Rhizobiales > Rhizobiaceae > Allorhizobium. The sequence goes on along the minus strand of NZ_JABAEF010000020.1, from coordinate 14,735 downwards.
CAGGTCAAGCACGGAGGGGGCCCCGATCCACGGGACAATCCCAAACCCGTCGTGCAGGCGCGCGAGATCTATATTCCCGACCTTCATATCGATAATCTGAAGATCAAATCCAGAAACTTCCACTGAGGAGACCGGTGTGTCGCGTCTGTATGCAGTCACCAAAAGCCAGGAGGAGATTGTCGCCCATTTCGCGGTCGACATCGCGCCGGCGCTTGAGGTGCCGAGCGAAACCATCGAAGGCACCCCAGGACTGATCGTCCTTGAGAAGGACGGATTGCGGCTGTTGAAGTCGGTCCCATGGGGATTTCCGCGACAGACACGCGACATGAGGCGTGAAGGCGAGCCACCGAGCCGCATCGGCCTCGTTGCCGATCTCACCAATCCGCTCTGGGACCGCATCGTCGTCGACCCCAAATACCGCTGTCTGATCCCACTCACCCATTTCGCCAACCCCGACGGTGTCAAAGGGGAGAAAACCAGATCATGGTTCTCGAAGAACCGGCAGCCTTTGATGGCCTGGGCGGGGTTCTGCAAGAACACTCCAGACTTCGGCCCGGTGTTCGCCGGCATGACCATGACCGCAAACGAGAAGATCAGGCCCTTCAACGACCGAATGCCCGTTTTGCTAAAGTCGGAAGAATTAGAGCGCTGGCTTCACGGTTCGATCGAAGATGTCATCGCCTTCCAGTTTCGCGATCCGCCGTCTTCCGATGATTTCGAAATCCTGCATAGCCGCGACCGCTGGCAAAGCGGCGTTGCACCCTCCAAGGCTTCACCCCGTCGGGACAACATGCTTATGTAGCCAAGGTTTCGTGTTGAAAGGTCTGCCATATGTGCAACTTGTACACCGTCCGTCTTTCCGCCGCGGAAGTGGCCGCACACTTCCGCGTGCCAAACCCGATGCAATCGAACGCTCCCGAGGAAGTCTATCCGGGCACGCCCGGGATGGTGGTAACGGAGAATGAAGGCGTTCGCGAGCTTCGCTCAATGGTATGGGGTTTTCCCTTGCGCCTGAAAGGCATGAAGCCGGAAGCCAAGCCAAAGCCGGTCAATAACATCGCTGACCTGTCAAAAGGCATGTGGATCAGCTTGGCGCGCAAACCGCAGTGGCGTTGCCTGATCCCTGTGACGGGTTTTGCTGAAGCCGAGGGGGAGAAGGGCAGGATGACCCGCACCTGGTTTGCCCTGAAGGACCAGCCGGTCTTCGCCTGGGCAGGGCTGTGGCGGATCAGCGACGAGTGGGGTCCGGTCTATTCCGGCGTCATGACGGATGCCAATGAGGCGATCCAACCCGTGCACAACCGGATGCCTGTTCTGTTACAGCCCGATGAGTACGAACAATGGCTGCACGGTACTTTCGATGATGCGCTGGCATTCCAAAAACGGACATTTCCGCCTGAGTTGGTGACGATGGAGCGGACCAGCGAGCTGTGGGCGAAAAAGAAGGCTGCACCCGAAGCACCGCTGCTGCTTTGACGCCAGCCTATTTTCAGAGGTTAGCGAACCACTCGGCATAGGGCGTGTTCTTCGCCATATGCTGGTTATAATCCGGTGCGCCATCTTCCCACCAGGGCGCACCGCGCTCGCCGAGAGCAACCTTGGCATCATCGACCAGATGTCGGGCCTTTGCCATCGCATCGGGGTCGCCCTTGGCGTCGCGAACAGCCCTTCTTGCGGACATCAAATCCTTGACCAGTCTATTCCGTGTGGCTTCGTCAAGCGCGGGATCGCTCTTGCGCCACAAACGCCCGCGGACGACGAAATATCGCCCATCAGACGTCTGAGGATATCGGTCCGACATTCTCCTAGCGCCCGCCTTTGATCGCCCGGTCTAACATTCGCTCTGTTTCCAGATTGGATGCCAGCGAAAGCATGTGGCAGTCGGCAATATCCACCAGTGCGCCAGCGACTTCGGTCTCTCCCCAACCGGCCATCACCGCTTGCTCGGTCAACTGTCTGAATGCGTCGGCAATTGCTTCCTGACAGTTCAGAAAGTGATCGGGATGCTCGGAAAGGGTTCTCGGACCGGGAATGTACTCCATTCCTAATGTAATAGAGTCGGCTGAGACCGGTTCAAGGCCCGTTCGCACCAATCTGAAACTTTTCGACGTCTTGTGGGTTTCCGCTGCGCAAACTTTGGGAGATCATCATGTCGAAGCGCGAACTCATCGATACGGGAACCGATAAACGCTACGTCCGTCGTGACGAAGACGGTAAGTTCAAGGAATCCGTCGACGTCGGCCGATCGCTCTCGGCTGACAAGCGCCACCAGGCGAAGAGCGATGCCAAGCCCGGGGAGGGCGACAAGGGCGACCACAAGTCCAAGTGAAAATCGCCACCTACAACGTCAATGGCGTAAACGGTCGACTCGAGGTCCTGCTTCGTTGGCTGGACGAGGCGAAGCCGGACGTTGTCGTTCTGCAGGAGCTGAAGGCGCCGGATGCGAAGTTTCCCGCGAAAGCTATCGAAGCCGCTGGTTATGGTGCGGTCTGGCATGGCCAGAAATCCTGGAATGGCGTCGCCATCCTGGCGCGAGGAAAGGAGCCGCACCTGACGCGCAAAGGTCTTCCGGGGGATCCGGAGGACGAGCAGAGCCGCTTTATCGAAGCCATCGTGGACGGCGTTGTGATCGGCGGGCTCTATCTCCCAAACGGCAATCCCTATCCTGGCCCGAAGTTCGACTACAAGCTCCGTTGGTTTCAGCGTCTACACGACTATGCCGCCGAGCTGCTGGAGCTTGAAGTGCCCGTGGTCCTGGTCGGTGATTATAACGTCATGCCGACGGAGTTGGATGTCTACAAACCGGAGCGTTGGACGGACGATGCGCTGTTCCGCAGGGAGGTGCGCGACGCCTTCCGAAACCTTGTTGCCCAGGGCTGGACTGATGCGCTGCGCGAAATGCATCCCGGAAAACGCATCTACACGTTCTGGGACTATTTCCGGAATGCCTACGGACGCGACGCGGGTTTGAGGCTCGACCATTTCCTGCTCAGTCCCGACCTTGCCGAGCGACTGAAAGAAGCTGAGGTCGACAAGCATGTTCGCGGCTGGGAGCACACTAGCGATCACGCGCCGGTGTGGATTGAGCTATCCGACAAACAGATCAAACGGAGGAAACGAAATGAGCAATGACTGGCGCGACGAATTTAGAAGCGGTTTGGCGAACCTGGTCGATCAAGCGGTCGTTTCCGGAGCCAAGCAAGCCGATGTCTTTAAAGCCATGATCGAGGAAATCGAGCGTTTGCGGATTGCGAATGAACGTGATCCCGATCCTGCGGACGATGTGTCGGAAGGTGCGATTGAGGAGCCGGCAAACGACTGGCCAGCAGCAGCTAATTAAGTCGGCACCCGTCGCCTTGCTAGCTTGTCGTTCAGTCTTGACACGCAACAAGGTTTTATCCATCGCCGCCCTAGGATCCCAATATTTGAAAATCCCTGACCAGAGGTTCTACCAACACAACTACTATCCTTCAGCCATTTGGGTCTAATTAAATACAGGCTCTCGACTACGTCAGGACCCCTATCTATGCTTGTAATCTGTTGCCGCGCCACCTGATCCAAGAAGGGGACATTACGCCATGACGCCGACGACAGGGGATCTCGTGTTTGCATGTATCGGCCCGATGACAGACGCCATCTCTGCAGTGACGCGCGGTTACCGCGGAGCGTTGTTGAACCATGTCGGCATTGCCGTGGAGAATGAGAAAGGCCTTTTTGTGCTGGAAGCCTTTCCACCCGAAGTGCGGGTAACGAATTGGGAAGTCTACGCGCGCCGGACGCAGGTAACCGCCGGCATTTCCGACCGCCGTTATATGGTTGGACGGCTTCGGGCGCCGTACCGAGGGCTGATCCCCGGTGCCATCCAATACGGCTTGAAACAGAGGGACGTCCCCTATGATCGGCTCTATTCGACAGATCAACAGGCCTTGTATTGCAGCGAATTGATCGTCGATATGTTTGCCAAAGCTAACGGTGATGCTCCATTTTTCATGGAACGGCCGATGAGTTTTCGTGATCCTGCGACGGGAGAAATCCTGCGTGCTTGGACGGAATACTATCAATATTTTGGAATGGATGTACCCGATGGCGAGACGGGTTCAAATCCCGCCGATTTAAGCTCCGACACGCGTCTCGAAATCATCTCGGTCGTGGGCTCAATCCCTGGTCTGAGCTGAATCCGGCCGATAAGGCACAGTACGATTTGGTCGGCACGACGCGCCCAAGGCCGTGCTCTTGAGCAGTTTCCCATCTCCCCTTCGTACCAGAAATCACGGCCTGGCTAAGCCGGCGAATGTCGTCCGGTGAGATCCTATACCAATCCGTTCCGACCAATGGTGTTGCCAAACCCAGCTCTTTTGTCTGGCATCCCTAATCCAGTCCCGTCCTTGGACGGTCAACCCACAGGGGGTTCGCAGCTCCTGCGACCTCTATGGCTGCGCCGCCGAGGTGACCGCGGCCGGGCCCGGATCAACCGGGCGCCATCGAGCGGGGATTGGCCCCGCCACCGGATGGAGCCTCACATGTCGGATCTCAGCCTTGCACAAAACCACGCACTCGATCTTGCCCGGACCCTGATGGTCCCGGTCACCCTCTTCGAAATCGATGGCGAGATCGGCGTCATGCCTTCCGCCGAGTATGACGGCGATGAAGACGCCATCATCAATGAATATGATCCCTTTGCATACGGATCGGCTCATTGAGCCGATCACCCCTTCGGGGGAAGGCGTGCCGCTTGCGCTGTTGCGCGCGCAAGGGAGGCTTCGCCGCGATCTTTCCCGGCAGATCTGCACATTGCGAACCGCGCCCTTGCGCGCTTCCATCTTCGCGGCCTGGGCGCTGCCAGTCCGAAAAGTCAGGAAAGCAGAGGAAGCGAAATGAATAAGAATGACATTGAGGAATTGCGAGCCCGGGTGGGCTGCGCAGCCGTCCTTGAGCATGACGGCTTCGCGATAGACAGGAAAGAGAGCACGCGCCGGGCGGTCAAATTCCGGCGCGACGACGACATCGTCATTGTAATCCACGGCGACAGGGGCTGGTTCGACGCTCGTTCGGATGCCAAGGGCGATGTTTTCGCGCTCGCAAGCTATCTCCATGGGATCGGCTTTGCCGAGGCCCTGGCGGTGGTCGGCGATCTGGTCGCGTTTCAGCCAACCGCAGCGACCTGGAAGAAACCCTTCAGTCAGAAGCAGACGGTGGCTTCGGTCGCCGACCGCTGGAACCATAGAAAGCGGCCGTGGCGAGCATCGGCGACATGGAGGTATCTTCGACAGAACCGGGCGCTGCCATGGCGGGTCATCTCTGCGGCGATCGACGCGGACGTTCTTCGGGAAGGCCCATATGGCTCGATGTGGGCAAAACATGTCGATGAGGCTGGCGCCGTCATCGGCTGGGAAGAGCGCGGTCCGGACTGGCGCGGGTTTTCCACCGGTGGCGCCAAGGCGCTCTTCCGGTTTGGAAAGGTGGATGCCCGTCGGATCTGTGTGACGGAGGCGGCGATCGATGCGCTCAGCCTGGCCGCGATCGAGCAGACGCGATCTGACACGCTCTATGTCAGCACCGGTGGCGGCTGGTCGCCGCTGACCGCTCAGGCGTTGGAGATCTTGGCTTCCGGGGAAGGGGGGTGGCTTGTGGCCGCAACCGACAACAATGTTCAGGGTGAGGTCTTTGCCGATCGTCTGCGCCAGATGGCAGATCGCACCGGTTGCGATTTCTCGCGGGTGAGGCCGGAATCGGAGGATTGGAATGAGGAATTGAAGGAGAGGAGGGAGAGAGGAGAGCTGCCGCATACGCGGCCAGCGCATCAAGGGTTAAGCTGCCGCCCGCCTGACGGCGGCCCTTGACCCGCTGCCCGCGAGGCGCCGGCTGAGGAGGGGTGATCAAAGGACTGAAAGAAGAGGTCGATCAGGCTTCGCTTCAGCCGCAACCCCGAAGGAGCAGCCGATGTTCGTTTCCCCCGCTATCCGCAAGGTATTTGAAGGTGTGGCCAGCCGCCACGAAATGTACGCCCTGTTCAATCGCCATAGCCAGTCGCCGTTCAACGATGACAGGATGAACGGCACGCGATATGTCGGCGAGTGGTTTGAGATATCCGAAGCCGACCACGACCACATGTTCGAGATCCTCCCTCCGCTGTTTTACCGTGGCGACATGTTCGCCATGCGCGAGTTTCTGGCCGCCAGCGTGACCAGCGTGTTCTTTGCGCTGACGATCGATGATCGGTCCCGATGGTTTCACGGCTATTGCGACCTCGGCGATCGCCAGTCGCCCGACCGGATGCGGTCCGAGATCATCGCCCGCGAATCCCGTCCGGTGCGTGCCATGAACCGACAGGAAAAGCTCGATCATATCTGGAGCGCGACCGGTCCCGATTTTCGTGGTTATGCCGACGCACGCTTTCCGGCCGACTTGCGCAATCGCCAGATCGTGCTCGTCTATCCCTCCGCTCAGGGCAAAATCTGGAAGCTGCTCGACGATCTGACCGAAGAGGAGATCGCCGCAAAACTGCCGGTGCAGTTCCGTCTACTTCCAGAAACCATCGCTGCCTGACGGCAGTCTTTACGTCCAAACCTCCACCATCCGCATCCTGGCAACACCCGCACTTGACGGCGAGTGTGTCTCGGCGCGCCCACTTACAGGAGTTTTCCAATGGCGCATGACGATCCTTTCACCATCGACCTGTTCGGAAATACAGCTCTCGCATCCGGTTTCGATCTCGGTGTGCCGGGTTTCGCAGCAGACTTCGCGACCGATATCGACCCCCGGCCCTTGACGCCGGCACCAGCCGCTCCGGTCCGCAAAGAACCGAAGCCCACAACGCAGATACGGGAGAAGGTCGATTTTCGGCTGGTGGGTTCTCGCGGTCTCGCAAAATCTTGGCGCGACCGTGCGCGTGACAATATCGCCGCCATCCTGCTGGCGAACGAGATCGAGCGCCAGGGCCTGCCGGCTCGTCCTGACCAGCAGGCCAGATTGATCAAGTTCACCGGCTTCGGCGCCTCTGATCTGGCCAACGGCATATTCCGGCGTCCGGGCGACGAGGCATTTTGCAAAGGTTGGGAGGAGCTCGGCGGCAATCTCGAAAGTGCCGTTGCGCCGGGTGATTACGCATCGCTTGCGCGCTGCACCCAATATGCCCACTTCACGCCGGAGTTTATCGTTCGTGCCATCTGGTCGGGCCTGGTCCGCATGGGGTTCGATGGTGGACGGATCCTGGAGCCGGGTATCGGCACGGGGATGTTTCCGGCGCTGATGCCGGATGCTCTCTCCAAGGTGAGCCATGTCACCGGTATCGAGCTTGATCCCGTCACCGCCCGTATCGTCCGGCTGCTCCAGCCACGCGCGAAAATCATCACAGGTGATTTCTCGCGCTCGGACCTGCCCGATCATTTCGATCTCGCGATCGGCAATCCCCCGTTCTCGGATCGATCGGTGAAGAGCGATCCGGCTTTCCGCAATCTCGGCTTCCGGCTGCATGACTATTTCATCGCCAAGTCCATCCACCGGCTGAAGCCTGGCGGGCTTGCCGCCTATGTGACCTCGTCCGGCACAATGGACAAGGCCGATGCCCGCGCCCGTGAACACATTGCCGGCATGGCCAATCTCGTTGGCGCAATCCGCCTGCCCGAAGGTAGCTTTCGGCCTGACGCCGGCACGGATGTCGTTGTCGATATACTCTTCTTTCGGAAGCGCCGGGCAGACGAGCCGGCTGGAGACGACAGCTGGCTCGATCTCGCGGATGTTCAGGCCGATATCAAGGGCGGTTGCGTCCGTGTTAACAGGTGGTTCGTCGATCATCCCGACATGGTGCTGGGCCGCCATGCGATCACCTCAGGTCCATTCGGCGAGACCTATACCTGCCTCCCTCCGGATGAAGATCTTGAAACGATCCTGAACGCGGCCATCGGACGCCTTCCTGCAAGCATCTACGACGGCGAGGCCACGCCGATAGATTTTGAACTTGAGGACGAAGTCGCGGAAGCCATGGCAGAGCGCCCGTATGATCCAAAAGTTCGCGAAGGCAGCCATTTCATCGGCAAGGCCACGGCGCTGATGCAGGTGGTGGACGGGGTTGCTCTCCCGGTCGAGCTCAGGAAGGGCCGCAGCAGCGACGGCATCTTCGCCAAGCACGCCCTGATCATCCGCAAGCTGATCCCGATCCGCGACGCGGTCCGGCTCATCCTCAAGCTTCAGGAGCGCGACCAGCCCTGGCAAAAGGCGCAGGTCGCGCTGCGCATCGCCTGGTCCAGTTTCGTGCGCGAGTTCGGTCCGATCAACTTCACCTCCGTCTCGACATCGGAGGATCCGGAAACCGGTGAAGTCAGGGAAAGCCATCGCCGGCCGAACCTCGCGCCGTTCCTCGACGATCCCGATTGCTGGCTGGTCGCCTCGATCGAAGACTATGATCTGGAGAGCAACACCGCCAAACCCGGTCCGATCTTTACTGAACGGGTGATCGCCCCGCCGCCCGCGCCCTTGATCACCTCGGCATCAGATGCGCTCGCGGTTGTTCTGAACGAACGCGGCCATGTCGATCCCGATCATATCGCCGAGCTGCTGCATCGTGACGTGGAAGGTGTGATCGATGAGTTGGGTGAATCCATCTTCCGCGATCCGTCCAATGGCTCCTGGCAGATGGCCGATGCCTATCTGTCCGGCGCAGTCCGCTCGAAGCTCACTGTTGCTCGCGCCGCCGCCGAACTCGATCCCGCCTTCGCCGGTAATGTCGCAGCGCTTGAGCGGGTGCAGCCTGCCGACCTCCGGCCCTCGGACATCACCGCACGCCTTGGGGCGCCGTGGATCCCGGCCGATGATGTCGTCGCCTTCGTCAAAAAGATGATGGAGACCGACATCTCCATTCATCATCTGCCGGAACTGGCGACCTGGACGGTCAATGCGCGGCAACTGGAATGGTCGGCCGCTGGCACCACGGAATGGGGCACGCATCGCCGCCACGCCGGACAGCTTCTGTCGGACGCCCTCAACTCGTCCGTGCCGCAGATCTTCGACACCGTCCGCGACGGCGAGACCGAGCGACGGGTGCTCAACACCGTTGAGACCGAAGCCGCCAAGGAAAAGCTCGCCAAGATCAAGACGGCCTTCCAGTCGTGGATCTGGTCCGATCCGGATCGCACCGACCGGCTGGCGCGCGTCTATAACGACACTTTCAACAACATCGCGCCGCGAACCTTCAACGGCGATCATCTCCAACTACCGGGCGCCTCAGGCGCCTTTTCTCTTTATGGGCATCAGAAACGCGGCATCTGGCGGGTTATTTCGGCTGGTAGCACCTATCTTGCCCACGCGGTCGGCGCCGGCAAGACGCTGACCATGGCGGCCGCCATCATGGAGCAGCGGCGGCTGGGTCTGATCAACAAGGCGATGCTGGTCGTGCCCGGCCATTGCCTGGCACAGGCCGCCCGCGAGTTTCTCGCTCTCTATCCAAATGCCCGCATCCTGGTTGCCGACGAGACCAACTTCATCAGGGAGAAGCGCCACCGCTTCCTGTCGCGGGCAGCGACCGCCAACTGGGATGCCATCATCATCACCCATTCGGCATTCCGCTTCATCTCCGTGCCATCGGCGTTCGAGGCACAGATGATCCAGGATGAACTGGAGCTTTACGAGGAGCTCCTGGTCAAGGTCGAGCGCGACGACCGTCTGTCGCGCAAGCGCATCGAGCGCATGAAGGAGGGCCACAAGGAACGGCTCGAATCCCTCGCCACCCGCAAGGACGATTTGCTCACCATCTCCGAGCTTGGCATCGACCAGATCATCGTCGACGAGGCGCAGGAGTTCCGCAAGCTATCCTTCGCCACCAATATGTCGACGCTGCGCGGTGTCGATCCGAATGGCTCGCAGCGCGCCTGGGACCTGCTCGTCAAATCCCGCTTCATCGAGACGAGGAACCCGGGCAGGGCGCTGGTGCTGGCGTCGGGCACGCCGATCACCAACACACTCGGCGAGATGTTCTCCGTTCAGCGGATGATGGGCCCAGTGGCATTGTCGGAACGTGGTCTGCACGAGTTTGACGCCTGGGCCTCGACCTTCGGCGATACCTCGACCGAACTCGAATTGCAGCCGTCGGGCAAATACAAGCCGGTCACGCGCTTCAGCCAGTTCGTCAACGTGCCGGAACTGATTGCCATGTTCCGATCTTTCGCCGATGTCGTGCTGCCGGTCGATCTGAAAACATATGTGAAAGTGCCGGAGGTCTCCGGCGGCAAGCGCCAGATCGTCACCGCCGAGCCGACGGCCGCTTTCAAGTCCTACCAGAAACAGCTGGACGCGCGGATCAAGGCCATCGAGATGCGCGATGGCCCGGCCAAGCCCGGCGATGACATCCTGCTGTCGGTCATCACCGACGGACGTCACGCCGCGATCGATCTGCGCCTCGTCGATCAGGCGATGGGCAACGAGGCTGCCAACAAGCTGAACGCGCTTGTCACCAATGCTCACCGGATCTGGCAGGAAACGGGAGAGGCGGAGTATCGTCGCAAGGACGGCAAGCCGTTCGACCGGCCGGGCGCCGGCCAGCTCATCTTCTCCGATCTCGGCACGATCAATGTCGAGGCGACGCGCGGTTTTTCCGCATACCGATGGATCCGCGATGAGCTCGTCCGCCTTGGCGTGCCAGCTTCCGAAATCGCCTTTATGCAGGATTACAAGAAGTCGGATGCCAAGCAGCGGCTGTTCAACGATTTCAATGGTGGCAAGGTTCGCGTGCTGATCGGCTCGTCCGAGACGATGGGCACCGGGGTCAATGTCCAGGCGCGGCTCAAAGCTCTGCATCATCTCGACGTGCCGTGGCTCCCGTCGCAAATCGAGCAACGCGAGGGCCGTATTATCCGCCAGGGTAACCAGCACGACGAGGTTGACGTCTTTGCCTACGCAACGCTCGGCAGCCTCGATGCCACAATGTGGCAGAACAATGAGCGCAAGGCCCGCTTCATCGCGGCGGCACTGTCCGGCGACACCAGCGTCCGCCGGCTGGAGGACATGGGCGAGGGACAGGCCAACCAGTTCGCCATGGCCAAGGCCATCGCATCCGGCGACGAACGCCTCATGCAGAAGGCGGGACTGGAGGCCGAGATCGCCCGCCTCGATCGCCTGCGCGCCGCCCATATCGACGACCAGCATGCTATCCGGCGCCAGATCCGCGACGCCGAACGGGATATCGAGTTTTCCAACCGCCGGATCGCGGATGTGGGCAACGACATCGACCGTTTGGTTCCGACCGCGGGCGACGCATTCTCGATACAGGTCGGAAGCGAAGATTTCGATGAACGCAAACTGGCTGGACGCGCGCTGATGAAGGAAATCCTGACCCTGGTTCAGCTACAGCAGGAGAAAGAGGTGATCATCGCCACCATCGGCGGTTTCGATCTCGCCTATCATGGCGAGCGTTTCGGCAAGGACGGTTATCGCTACGACACGCTGCTTCAACGAACAGGTGGCGACCACGAGATCGACCTGGCTGTAACAACGACGCCGATCGGGGCCATCTCCCGGCTCGAGCATGCTCTCGGCGGGTTTGAACATGAGCGTGAGAGCCATCGCAATCGGCTCATCGATGCGAAACGGCGTCTTGCCTCCTATACGCCGCGTCTGGGTGACAGCTTCTCATTCGAAGCCGAACTCGAACTCAAGCTGGGCCAGTTGGACGAGATCGAAAGGGATCTGGCGGCAACCGCCGATGAACCAGAGGATGATCGCCAGGAAGCCGCGTAAACAGCGGCATAACCACCGTCACTTGAAACAGGGTCGGACGGTATACATCTATCGGTCATCACCCGTTTCGATGGTTTCCTGCAGTGGCGATTGCCGCGCGTTCGAAACTGTCCGGGTTGGAAGGGCGCTCCCCGAAAGGGTCGAGCGCCCTTCCGTTTTTGGCACGTTCGGGCGCTACTCGCTGAGTTTGTAGATCGCCGCGTTGTCTTGCAGTTCCCGCAGGCCCTTGTACGAGGCATGCCGCAATTTGCCATCGTCGGTCCAGGCGCGGTATTCGATCTCGGCAATCACTGTCGGTTGAACGAAGACGACGCCCTTCTTATCAACCGCAACCGGAGCACGCCTGGTCTTCAGCGTGTCCAGCATCCGGCGCAGTTCCATTGCCTCTTTCTCTTTGAAGCCAGTCCCGACCGACCCGACATAGACGAACGCGTCGCCCTGATATGCCGCGAGCAGCAGGCTGCCGATCCCGCCGCGTGCTAGAGCGGACGGCTCGTATCCGACAATCATAAAGCTTTCGCTCTGGATGCATTTGATCTTCAGCCAATCGCCAAGCCGGCCCGAGCGGTAGGCACTGTCGCGGTGCTTGGCGATGATGCCCTCTAAGCCGTGCTCGCGCGCGGCCGCGAGAAGTGTCACGCCATCCGCTTCGACCTCCTGCGAGACGCGGATCGCGCCTTCGCTTTCGCCAATCAGGTCTTCCAGCAGGTGACGACGTCCGGACAACTCCATCTTCGTCAGGTGATGCCCGTCGAAATACAACAGGTCGAAAGCGTAGAGGATGGCATCGTCTGACGCTTGTCTGCCTCCGCGTCCGCCCAGTGACCGTTGCAGCGCCCCAAAATCCGAGCGCCCCTCTGCATCGAGCACGACGGCTTCCCCATCGAGAATGGCAGTTCCCACGCCAAGCTTGCGCGCCGCGGCGGCGATTGCCGGAAACCTGTCGGTCCAATCATGACCGCCACGTGTGATGATCCGCACCGAATTCGGTTCGATGTGGACCGCCACGCGATAGCCGTCCCATTTGATTTCATAGATCCAGTCCGGTCCAGACGGCGGCTTTGCCTTCAACAGCGCCAGGCACGGTTCGATGCGATCTGGCATCGGGTCGAAGGGAAGCTGCGGCTGCGCCGGATCGCGTCGTTTGCGCGGTCGTGAGCGGATCGGGAGATCCGTCTCCCGCAAAAGCGGCTGGGATTTTTTGCGCGGCGGCTTTGTCATGACCGGAGTTCAGCAGCAATTGCTTAAAATCGTGTGACATCGCTCGGAAATGGAAAGGAGGACGACGAGAGAGGGGGGGAACGAGGTGAAGGAAACCGGTTCGCAAGGACGGTCCGACGGCTGCCGGTTCCCTCAATCGCGCCGGTCGCCGAGACCGGGCCAGCTTGCTTCGCAAGGCAGGTGTGCCTCGCTCCTCCGCAAGCCAGGTCTGCTCCGGCGCAATTGCAGCCGCCGGCCCGTCCTGCGGCTCGGGAGATGTCTTCGAAAAGAAGATGAGGAGGCAAGGACAGTCCGTCCGCCCGAAGCTCAAGAGGTAATTCCCATGCAGTTGATTACAGCCGATCCGCGCAGCCTGAAGGACAATCCCGACCGCTCCCGCCAATCTAAATCCTCGCCCCAGTCCGACGCGTTGCTCTGCGCATCGATCAGGGCCATCGGCGTCGTTCAGCCACCCATCGTCAAACTCGATCCAGAGGGCGGAAACAGCTATATCATCGTCTTCGGTCACCGCCGCGCGGCCCAGGCAATTGCCGCGGATCTCTTGGAAATCCCGCTGCTGCTGGCTGATCCCTCAGACGATCTCGGCGCCATGCAGTCCTTTGCCGAGAACATCGCCCGCGAACCGTTGAACCCTGTCGACCAGTGGCGCGCCATCGAACGGCTGGTGGCTCTTGGATGGACCGAGGAGTCGATCGCCATGGCGCTGGCACTCCCCAGCCGGCAGATCAGAAAGCTGCGGCTGCTGGCCAATATCCTGCCCGCCATGCTCGACCAGATGGCGCGGGGCGACATGCCGAACGAGCAGCAGTTGCGCACGATCGCCGCCGCCGGCCAGGACGAGCAGGCCGAGGTCTGGAAGAAGTACAAGCCGAAGAAGCAGGACCCGCAGGTCTCGTGGTGGGAGGTTGCCCGGGCGCTGACCACGACCCGGATGCTCGCCAAACATGCAAGCTTCGGTGATGATCTGGCGCAGGCTTACGGCATCACCTGGGTTGAGGACCTATTTGCACCGGCCGACGAGGACAGCCGCTATACGACAGATGTCGAGGCATTCCTCGGCGCCCAGCAGGAGTGGCTCTCCAACAACCTGCCGAAGCGCGGCTCGATCGTCGAGGCCAATGAATACGGTCAGGCAAAACTGCCGGCCAAGGCACAACAGGTCTACGGCAAGGCCGGAAAGGGCGACCTGACCGGCTGGTACATCAATGCGCGCGACGGGTCGGTCCAGTCCGTTGCCTACCGCATGCCCGAGGTGAAGAAGCCCCAGCTGGTCAAGGACGCCGATGGCGTCGAGACTGACGTCGAGGAAGTCGAGGCACCGAAGGCGCGGCCCGACGTGACCCAGAAGGGCCTCGACATGATCGGCGATCTTCGCACCGATTCTCTGCACGAGGCGCTCGCCCGTGCGCCGATCGGGGACGATACGCTGATGGCTTTGCTCATTCTCGCCTTCACCGGCACCAATGTCAGCATCGCCAGCGGTGCATCGGACAATCCCTATGGTCATGCGAAATGCGGCCCGCATGCTGCCCGGTTGATCGGCGAGGACGGCAAGCTGTCCTTCGATCGCGAGACGCTGGTGCAGGCTGCGCGCTCGGTGCTCATCGAAGTCCTGTCTCTGCGGCGCAATCGCTCCGATAGCGGACTGATCGCCCGTATTGCCGGCGACGCTGTCGGTGCTGACGAGTTCCTGCCCAATATGGGCACAGAGGAATTCCTCTCATGCCTGTCGCGCACTGCGCTGGAAGCTGCGGCGGAAACGGCGGGCGTGCCCGGTCGGATCAAGG
>NZ_JABAEF010000001.1 GCF_023701945.1 Rhizobium sp. CG5 | reverse complement strand
CCCCCGTGCCATACTCATCCCCGTCCCCCTTCGGATACACCGGGTGTGCGTGCCCGGCGAGGTGGGATCGGCGCTGGAGGGTTCGGGCTATCGCAGGTCCGGCCCGCCGGGGTCCGCGGAACATGGTCTCCCCCTGGCGAGGCGGGCGGCAATCGGGATGTCGGACCGATCCCGATCGCTGCAGACCGCAATCGCGCGCCGGGTGCGCCTGTGCGGCGTGGGAGAGTGATGGGGAAAACGGTTTCGCCGGGGTCTTGCCCGTCCGAAGTCGACAAGGGCTCCAGCTGAAGGGTTGCCGCCGCGAAAGCGGCGCCGGCCCGGATCCGCAACCGGTGCCCCCATCGCTGCAGAGAGACCGAAGTCGCGGCGCATAAACCGCCGAACGGGTGCCGGAAGGTGTCACCCTAAACTCCATTTCCAGAGGCAGCTTCCGGCACCTCGTCCGAACCTTGTTTCAAAACCACGGGCCGAAGCGGTCGCGGGATCACAAAACCGTGCCCGCCGTTTGCCCGCCCCGAAACGCCAGAAATGAAAGGCCGCCCGATGACCAAAATTGTCGGCAGCGAAGACCCGGTAGAAATCTCCAGGCAGATCCTGATCCTCACCCTCGAAATGCTGGTTGTGCCGCGCCTCTGTTGCCTCCGGCGCGCCTGCGCGCGGGCTGGGCGCTGCCTTGAGCGCGACGTTGCCGGCGGCAGCGTGCCGCGCTGCTGGCGGCTTCTGCTGCCCGAAGAGCAGGCCCTGGTCCTCCAGCTCTTTGAGGAGACCGCCAGGGCCGAACTGCGCATCACCGGCGAGCTGCCCCGCCCGGTGCCGCGGGATGACGCGCACCGCGAATTGATGGCGGCCGCCGAGGAGATCATGCTGCGCTATTTCGCCCTGCAGCCGGAAAACCGCCGGAGGCTGCGGCCGCACCTCGCGGCGCTCGGTTGCGCTCGCCCTTCGCCGGCGCCGCCGATCCCGCAAAGACACGCCGAAAACCCCTAAAAGCTTAAGGGATTCAAGGCGGGTGTTAAGCCTAGGGTTGAACTGCCCCCTGTTTTGGCTCTTGCCGCAGGGCGGTTTTTGCTGTAGGAATACCGCCGTTCGGGTTTTTCGATCCCGGAGACTGAACCGATTGTGCGCACCGCGTGACGCGGTACTGGGGGCCTTCTCCCGATGGTAGACGTTCATTCCCGTTATCTCGACCTCTCGACTGGCTTTTCCCCTGGAAAGGCTCAACCGTCCCTCTTCCGGGCTCCGGGTGCGGGAAACCATTGTAGATTATAGGGAAAAGGACTTCTCCCATGGCCACCAAAGGCGTCGTAAAATTCTTCAACCAGGACAAGGGCTTTGGCTTCATCACGCCGGACGGCGGCGCCAAGGATGTCTTCGTGCACATCTCGGCTCTCCAGGCTGCCGGCCTGCAGACCCTGAAGGACGGCCAGCAGGTCACCTTCGACACCGAGCCGGATCGCATGGGCAAGGGCCCCAAGGCCGTCAACATCCGCGCCGACTAATCCCGGCCGGCCCGTTTTGCGGGCTTTTGCCGCCGGCTCTGCGCTTCGTAAGCGATGATCGGCGGCCAGGATGACAGAACAGAGCGGCGTCTCCCCGGAGGCGCCGTTTTTTGTGGCGCATCGCTGCTTCGGACAGGCCCGATCGGCAGGCTTGCCGCGACGGTCATCAACCGGCCGCCAGACGATCCCCTGCCAGGGCGTCGCCCGCCAAAACCTTCGGCCCGCCGGCAATATCGACCGCCGCAAAGGCATCGGCAATCACCTGCGGCCCGGCGTCGGGGCCGGTCGCCTGCGACGACAGGATCTGCCGATAGCGCCGCGCCCCGGCAAAGCCCTGGAACAGCCCGACCATGTGCCGCGTCACATGCACCAGCCGCCCGCCGGACGCGATATGCCGCTCGGCATAGGCCATCATCGCATCGCGGATCGCCGCCCAGTCGGGCGCCGTGCCCGCCGCGTCATAGATTTTTTCATCCACCCCGGTCAGAAGCGTGGCATTATGATAGGCGGCCCGGCCGAGCATCACCCCGTCCATGATGTCGAGGTGTTTTACAGCCGCTTCGAGCGTGTCGATGCCGCCATTGATGCCGAGAAACAGGGTGGGGTTCTGCTGTTTCATGGCGTGCACCAGGGCATAGTCGAGCGGCGGGATATCGCGGTTCTCCTTCGGCGACAGGCCCTGCAGCCAGGCTTTTCGCGCATGGATCCACACCGCATCGGCGCCGGCCTCTGCCATGCGGGCGATGAAATCCGGCAGCACGGTCTCGGGCTCCTGGTCGTCGACGCCGATCCGGCACTTGACCGTCACCGGCACGCTGGAGACCGCCTTCATCGCCGCGACGCAGTCCGCCACCGTCTCCGGCTCGCGCATCAGACAGGCCCCGAACGTGCCGGCCTGCACCCGGTCCGACGGGCAGCCGACATTGAGGTTGATCTCGTCATAGCCATAGTCGGAGGCAATCCGCACCGCCTCGGCAAGCCTGGCCGGCTCCGATCCACCCAGCTGCAACGCGACAGGATGCTCCGCCGCATTGAAGCCCAGCAACCGCTCGCGATTGCCCCGAATGATCGCCTCGGCAACGATCATCTCCGTATAAAGCAGCGCATGGCCCGTCAGCTGCCGGTGAAAATACCGGCAATGCCTGTCGGTCCAGTCGATCATCGGCGCAACGGCGAAGACGGGAGCCTTGAAATATTTGGCATATTGTTCTTTTACAGACACTTACGGCACTTTCTTCATCGTCTCATTTACGCTCGTTCTGCGCTGTTTCCGCCGATTTCCAACAGTGGCTTTGGTCCACTGATCGCCCCCAATATCCGTGGACCAAATGGGCAAGCGGTCATGGGCAGCATGAGCGCGCGCAAGCCCAGGGATGGCAGCGTCGCCTACCGGGTGCGGGTGCAGGTCATGCAGGATGGCGTGACTTATCATGAGACCGACCGGTTTGACAGACGTCCGGCGGCTGCAGCCTGGATGAAAAAAAACGCGTGCGGCACGCGCCAAACCAGGGGCAGTCGCCAATTCCAAAACGATGATCCGACGACATTGGCCACGGTCATCGACCCCCACACCGAGGAGAGGCCAAAGGCGGCAGTTTGGGCGATGATGTCGGCATTTGCTTTAACGATTGCAACGCTGATGCAGCCCGACATTAAAACGCCATCGGCGAAGCTACAGAAACATGCCGATATCAATCTTCCTAAAATACGATCTGATAATGCAATTTATGCTTGAATATCGTGCGCTTTGTGATCTTATATACAACCATAGTTCAGCATTCCTTTGCGTCATTGATGCAGGAAATCGCCGCAGTCGTCTGAGTTCGTTGAAGCGTGTCAGGACTGTGCCGACCGGAATTCGTGGTCCCTGTTAACGTCGTCGCCCGATTTCGCACCGCTCTTAGTCTGTGTCATGCGCCGTGCATAGTAATGCGCAGTCCATAAGTCGGTTGCCGCCTGTCCGGCGGCCCGATTGTCAGGAGGCTAGAGTGTCAGGAGGCTAGAATGAATCGCTTCTGCCGGCATGTCTTTTATCTTTTCATGGCTGCCGCGACCGTGTCGTCCGGTGCGGCAAACGGCCAGACCACTCCTGCGCCGGCTCGCCAGGTCGATCCCGGTCAGCGGTCGGCCGATCGTTCAGATCCCATCGCCTTCGCGGCCTATGGCAAGCTCTTCGATAGCCGCGGCGAGGCGATCGCGGTGACGCCGGAATTCATGCGCAAGACGCTCGAGCTCTATATCGAGCAGTTCTCCGCGTCGGCCGATCGCAGGGTGCAGGCCGAACTGGACGATCATCGTCGCAAGGTCGTCGAGGCATTTGCCGATGACGACATGGTCCAGAAATTTCTCCTTCTGGAATTCCTGACGAATACCGTGGACGGCCCCAAGCAGGCCCAGCTTGAGGTCCGCAACCATGTTCTGCGCCGTCAGTGGTACGAGGGCCTGCTCGGCATCGAGCGCTACCGCAAGGAAGTTGATGCCCGCACCAGCCTGCCCTTCAAAATCCGCGACATCGCCGAGGGTCTTGGCATGTTGTCCAAGGCCACGACGGCGTCCGGGAAGGAATATATCGCCGAATGTCGCAAGGCCGAGGTGCCGATCCCGCCGGACTGGGGCACGTCGGGGTGGAAGCATGTCGGTGACCTGACCACCAACTTTCTCGGCTTCGGCAACCCGGCCCAGGTCTGGCGCTGGGACAGTTCCTCGCCCGAGGGATTGTGCGTCGCGCTGCCGCGCGTCGACGGATCGAACATCAGCGCGCTCGGCATCATCTGTCTCGGCAGGACGAGCAGCAATGCCTGCTTCTTCGACGCTGCCAACGTGCCGGTCGGCGACAAGATGCCGATCACCGATTTCCTCGGCGGCGCCGATCTGTTCAACGGTGTCTGCACCGATTGCCATGCCGGCGAGAACCCCTATGTCGTCCACCCGGGCAGCCCGCTCGACATGCGGCCGGACAATCACGCGGTCAATTTCTACACGCCGCTGATCAAGCCGTCCTGGCCGCAGAATCCGGGTCCGTTCTCGCTGCTCGGCATGGTGCCGATCAACGAACTGCCGCCGGTCAGCGATGGTTCCTGCCTTTCCTGCCATATGCAGGGCGATGCGGGACGCTTCCCGGACATTCTCGCCCTCAATGCCTGGGCAGGCGGGGAATCGAACTATTGCAGCACGATCGTGAAGAAGGCGATCGGCGACACGATGCCAGGCCCCGGCAGTTCCTACGACAAACATGTCCAGGCGATGTTCGCTTTCTGCGGTCAAAAGACCCCGCCGGGGGGTGAGGTGCCGGTGCCGGAGGCCAAGGATGACCCCCAGAACGTGTCTCCGCCGCTGGTGCTCGGGCCGCTCTATGCCTGTGTCGATATGGTCGAGGTGGCCGGCGGCATCTACGGCGCCAAGCTCACCGTCTCGGTCAATGGCAATCCCCAGCCGGCCGTCGTGGTGACGACGCCGAGCAAGACGATCGTCAATGTCTCTCCGCTTGTGGCCGGCGACCAGGTAACGGCGGTGCAGGACAAGGACGGCGTCGTCTCGGCTCCTTCCTTCCCGCCGCAGACCGTCATCGACCACACCGTCGCCTACCCTTCGGGCCTGCCGGCGCCGGTCATCGACCCGACCAAGATCTATGAGTGCGGCAACACCATCGCGGTCCGTCATGTGCGCGGTGCGCAGGTCACGGTTTTCACCAATGGCGGCTCCCCGGCGACCTATTCGACGGGCGGCGACTGGAGCAATCTGCCGCCGGCCATCCGTCCGTTCATCCTCAACGACAAATACACGGCGCAGCAGGCGATGTGCTCCGACAAGAGTGCGGAATCAAGCTCCGAGACAGCGGTCTCTCCACCGTCGCCTATGCCGGTGCCGGCGATGAAGACACCGATCGCCGGACAACCCCTGGTGCATGTGTCGAACCTCGCCGAAGGGGCACTGACCACCGTCGCCGAAAGTTCGGCAGGGAACCTCAACACCTTCTCGACAGCGGTCACCTGGAACCCGGAAGTGGATGTCGCCACCGCCCTTGGTCGCACCATCGTCCCCGGCGACCAGTTCGTCATCACGTCAGAACTCTGCGATGCGACGAAGATCGATATTCCACGGGCCGGTAGTTGCGAGAAACTCGACGCGCCGGCGATCGCAACGCCTCTGGTCGGCCAAAACTTCGTGACGGTGACGTCGGCCGTGCCGGGCGCACGCATCCTCGTCTACGACGCCGCGTTCACCGAGATCGGCGACGGCTCGGGCATGTTCGTCGGTTTGACGCGAGCGATCAAGCTTGGGGATGTGCTGACGGTCATGCAGCAACTCGACAAGTGCAAAAGCGCCAAAGCATACCAAACCGGAGTCGTCTGCGCGTCGAAGGAGAGCTGTGGCTGATCGTGGGGGCCATGAGGGCCGACGATCGAAGGGCTGGTGCGGCACGGAAAGGCAGGGTCTAAGAAACTTGGGGCTATTCAGCAGAGCGTTGTTCGACTTCTGGAGGAAGACTGATCGATCAGGGCAATCGTCGCCTTGAAAGGCGCGTTCCGTAGTGGAGGCCTGCTGGTCCAATGGCCAGTACTTCGGGGCGGTTAAGCTGGGCGGGAACTTGAGGCAACAGGTTGCCGATTCTAGTCAATCGAGTTTCCACGCCGAGTGTCGACAATCAGATCCGCCGGGATCTCGTCCGGTCTAAGGACGCCCAAGAGAGCCATGTTGCGACGTAGTTCGTCCTTCAAGATTTCCGCGGCTCTGGCAACCCCTGCCTCTCCGCCGACGGCCGCGGCATAGAGGAATGGGCGCCCGACAAAGACAAATTTCGCGCCAAGCGCCAATGCCTTGATGATATCCGTTCCCCGTCGAACGCCACCGTCGAGCATCACGACTGCCTGTCCGGCAACGCGATCAACGATGGCGGGCAGCGCTCTGAGCGGCGAAATGGTTCCGTCCAACTGGCGCCCACCATGATTGGAAACAATGATCCCGTCCGCTCCGTAACGCACGGCAATTTCCGCGTCGTCCTCGTGCATCACGCCCTTGATCACCAAGCTTCCTGTCCAACGCTCCCTGATCCGCGCCAAATGGCTCCAATCGAGGTGATCCCGCTTTCCGAAATCCCGGGTCACGGTCGAGGAAATTATGGGCGCGCCGCGGGTGGCATAGGAATTCTCGAAATGCGGAATGCCGTGTTGCAGCAGCGTTCTGGCAAAGGTTCCGACGCTCCATGTCGGGTGCGATATGCCCTGCCATAGGAGAGACAGACTGGGCCGGAGCGGCGTCGAGAACCCTGCCCTGACATTGTTCTCGCGATTGGCAAGTGTCGCGGTATCAACCGTCAGCAACAGCGTTTTGAACCCTGCCGCAGCGACGCGGTCAACCAGAGCGTCGATACGATCGTTTTCACCGGGCAGATACGCTTGAAACCAGCTCCGCGGCGCAATGTCGGCGACCTCCTCAAGGCGGATCAGAGAGGAGCCGGACATGATCATCGGAATTCGGGCCTCGTCGGCTGCCTTCGCCAGCACCAGATCGCCGCGGTAGGCCATCAGGGCGCTTATTCCCATCGGCGCGATCCCGAAGGGCGCGGCATAGGTTTCGCCAAACAGCACCGTCTCGGTGCTGCGTTGTGACACATTGGTCAAAACCCGCGGCTTGAAACCATAGCCTTGGAAGGCCTCCCGGTTGCCCCGTAGAGAGGCATTGGTCTCGGTGGCGCCGGCGATATAGCCGAACAGCGGCTTTGGCAGGTGGCGTCGCGCCTGCGCTTCGAAATCATCCAGGGACAGGACGCCACGAAGTCTGCGGCTCGGTCTCGCGCCATTGCCTTTGCCCGCCGTCACCATCAATCCCTCCCGGAGTTCGAGGGGACGCGGTAGCCGGCGTCCCCCTATGATTAGTCTTCGCTGGCCTCAAAAGCCTCTTTGCGTCCCTTGCGGATCGACGGCAGGATCAGGGTTATCAGCATCAGGGCGGTAATGGCCAGCAGGACCGCGCTGATCGGATGCGTGACGAAGACCGACCAGTCCCCCTGCGACAGAAGCATGGCCCGGCGCAGGTTGGTTTCCAACAGCGGTCCCAGGACAAAGCCGAGCAGAAGCGGTCCCGGTTCGCACTTCGCCTTGCGCAGGATGTATCCGAGGATACCGAAGATGATGACGAGCGCCACGTCGAAACCGCGATTGCTGACGCTGTAGACACCGACGCAGCAGAACAGCAGGATCGCCGGATACATCAACCGGTAGGGAATGCTCAGCAGCTTGACCCACAAGCCGATCAGCGGCAGGTTGATGATCAGCAGCATCGCATTGCCGAGCCACATCGAGGCGACCAGTCCCCAGAACAGTTCGGGCTGGTTCTGGATGACAGATGGGCCGGGCGTAATGCCATGGATGGTCATCGCGCCCAGCATCATCGCCATGATCGAGTTCGACGGGATGCCCAGCGTCAGAAGCGGAATGAACGATGATTGTGCGCCGGCGTTGTTGGCGGCTTCCGGGCCGGCGACGCCTGCAATCGCACCATGTCCGAACTTCTCGGGCGTCTTGGAGACCTTCTTTTCCACCGAATAGGCGCTGAACGCGCTCAGCGTCGCCCCGCCGCCCGGAAGGACGCCAAGGATGGTTCCAACGGCCGTTCCGCGCAGGATGGCCCCCCAACTCTGCCGGAATTCGTCGCGTGTCGGCCAAAGACGTCCGATCTTGCTCTGCAGCACGCCGCGTGTTTCGGTCGATTCCAGGTTGGTGGCAATCTCCGCCACGCCAAACAGTCCGACCGCGATCACGACGAATTCGATACCGTCGTAGAGATCGGTCGACCCGAAAGTCAGGCGGGCCGAACCGCTGTTCACATCAATGCCCACCATGCCGAGAACAAGGCCGAGGCAGACCATGCCGATTGCCTTGATCACCGATCCATGGGCGAGAATGGTCGCAGCCAACAGGCCGAAGATACACAGAGATACATATTCCGCCGGTCCAAAGGACAGCGCGAAGGACGAAAGGGTCGGACCTGCGATCGCCAGGGCAATGGTCGCGACCGTGCCTGCGAAGAATGACCCGAGGGCTGCGATGGCCAGTGCAGCGCCGGCTCGCCCTTGCCGCGCCATTTGATAGCCGTCGATCGCCGTGACGACCGCAGACGCTTCACCCGGCAGATTGACGAGAATGGCCGTCGTCGAGCCGCCATACTGGGCACCATAGAAGATGCCCGCCAACATGATCAGCGCACCGAGCGGCGGCAGGAAGAAGGTCACGGGAAGGAGAATTGCGACCGTTGCCGTCGGACCGATGCCGGGCAACACACCGATCAGCGTTCCCAGCAGTGCGCCGATGAAACAGAAGAGAAGATTTGTCGGCGTCAGCGCTTCCGAAAAGCCGAGCACAAGTACATCAAGAAAAGCCATGATTTTGTCCGATCAAAACGGAAAGCAGTCAGAACGGCGAGATAGGCATCTGAACGCCGAGGCCATAGACAAAGAGCAGCGCACCGAGGGACGCCAGCACCGCAGTCGAGATCAAAACTTCGCGCCATCTCGATTCGGAATCGGCAAGACTGCCGATGACCAGCAACCAGACCGACGCGACGATGAAGCCAAAGCTCTCGGCGGTAAAAGCAAAGCCCGAAATTGCAATCACGAGGATCACCAGCGGGCGCACATTGACCGTCTCGAAATTTTCGCGCGGTTTGGACAGGCCCTTGAACAATACGAAACTACCGATCGCCATCATGATGACGCAGAGGGAATTGGGCAAAAAGCCCGCTCCCATCATGGCAGGGGAGCCGAAGGTCAGGTCACGCCCGGCCCAAAGGCCGAGCGCTCCCAACGCGATCAACAAGCCGCCCGCCAGAATATCCGGCAAGTCCCGCTGTTTTTCGCCGCCCGATATCATTGCTGCACCCAAGGCGTTTCGTTCCAGATCTTCTGGAAGCGGTCGAGGCGCGCCGGCATTGCCTTGTCCCAGTCAGGGCCGCTCAGATAGGCAAGCGGAAGCGCCAGCTTCTTGGCCTGCTCCTGGAATGCAGGATTGTCGAGTGTCGCCTTGATCGCCGCCGACATCTTGTCGGAGATCTCCGCCGGCACTTCAAGCGGCGCTGCGATACCGCGTTCTGACGTCATTTCGACATTGAAGCCGGATTCGATTGCCGTCGGGACATCGGGAAGCTGCGGCGAACGCTCGGAGCCGAAGCTGACGATCATCCGCAGGCCGGAGGTGTCGTTGCCGGCAAACTCGCTGATGTTCAGACCGCCGCCCGTGACTTGCGACCCCAGAATAGCCGTGCGGGTTTCGCCTGCGCCGTTGAACGGGATGTGGGTGATCTTGGTGCCGGTTTCCGCGCCGAGAATGATCATCGCCAGGTGATCGTCGGTGCCGACGCCCGATGAGCCGAAAGACACCGCACCCGGATTGGCCTTGGCCGCGGCGACAAAGTCGGCGATCGTCTTGATTTCCGAGCCTTGCGGCACAACGATTGCCGCCGGGTCATCAACGATGCGAGCGATCGGCTTGATGGTTTTCGGATCGTAGCCGAGCTTGCGCTGCACCTGCATCGACAGGAAACCCGGCGTGTTGATGTAGGAGAAGGTGTAGCCATCGGGCTTGGCCTTGGCCAGTGCCGTGTAGGCAATCTCGCCGGACGCGCCGGGACGGTTTTCGATCACGATATCGGCGCCCAGTTCCTTTTCGAGAAAGGGCTCCATGGCCCGCGCCATCACATCGGTGCTGCCGCCAGGTGCGAATGCAACAATCATCTGGATCGGGCGATCATTCGGCCATTCCGCGTGCGCAGAGCCAAATGCCGCCAGGATCGTACCAGCCGACAGCGCGGCAATTTTCAGAGTTCGCATGCGTAGGTTCCTCCCTGGAACGATGTGCGGGCCCGGCCCCCGCCAAAAACTAAACCGGGTCTCCTCCCATGGCCGCACTGAGCTTTCGCGCAGCCATCTGAAGTATCTGAAGATTCTTTGCGATTGCCTCATCGGTGAAGCGCGGCGTCGGGCCGGTCAAAGCCATAGAGCCGAACAGCTTGCGCCCATCCCGAAAGACCGGGACAGCAATGCTTGCCACCTGAGGATCGCGCTCACCCTGGGTCGCGTAGAACCCGCGCTGGCGTATCTCGTCATAGATCGCGCCGGTCACACCTGAGAAGGCCAGGATGACGCGGCCGGGGGCGCCGCGATCCAGCGGCAAGGTGTCGCCGATACGCGCGGTGTGGCGGATGGACTGGCTCGAATCGTGCCTGTGAAGGCAGACCCGGGTGTCTCCTTCTTTCACATAGATAGCGGCGCTCTCGCCGCTGGCATCGCTGATTTCGGCCAAAAGGGGTTCGACGACGGCAGACGTCTTGAATGTCGATTGGTAGAGCGCGCCGAGCCGGACGAGCTTGGGCCCCAGGCGCCAGCTGCCGTCATCGTTGCGAATGAGCATGGATGATTTGGCCAGCGACCGGGCGATGCGAAGCGCGGTCGACTTGTCGAGCACGGTCCGGCGCGCAAGCTCTCCCAGCGTCAGCGAGTAATCAAGCTCACTGAAGGCTTCGAGCAGCGAAACAGCCCGTTCGACCGCGACAACACCTGATGAATTTCCTGGCACTTGGTAACCTCCCGTGAAAAGAACTGTTGTACTAGGTACAACGTCTTTTCATTTAGTACAATACCCGATAATAGGCATTCGTCAACCGTGGCGGACCTGCTCCGCAGCGAACGCGTGAACCGGGAGGTTTTAATGAGTGATATCAGCGAATTGTCGAAGGCGACTCAGCGCAATAGGCAGCACGGCGCATCATCGTCAGTGCTGGTGACGGGTGCCGAATTGGCAGCCGAAGCGGGCGAATTGCTGGAGCGATTCTCGATCAAGGTCATTTACGCCGACGGATACAGCGGCTCGGAAAAACTTGCTCAGCTCGCCGCCGATCATCAAGTCGATGCCATCCTCGTGCGCCAGGGCCAGATCACCGAGAGGGTCATTTCTGCGTCGCCCCGGCTGCGCGTCATCGCCAAGCATGGAAGCGGCGTCGACAACATCGATCTGGGCGCGGCGACAGCCCATTGCATACCGGTCTTGCGGGCGCTTGGCGCCAATGCCCAGTCGGTTGCCGAACTCGCCTTGACGCTTGCGCTGACGGCGATGAAAGACATCGACCTGCTGAATACCGCGGTCAAGGGCGGCAATTGGCCGAAAACCAAATATGTCGGTCGAGACATTGCAGGCGCCCGTCTCGGCATTGTCGGCTTTGGCGAAATCGGACGGCGCACCGCCAAGCTGGCCCAGGGCATCGGCATGGAAACGCTGGCCTATGACCCTTTCGCTTCGGACGGCGACGGAACGCGTGTAACCGGCGATCTCAACGAGGTCCTGTCCAGCAGCGACATCGTCAGCCTGCATTGCCCGCTGACCCCTGAAACGCATCACCTGATCAACGCCGAACGTCTCCGCCAGATGAAACCCACGGCCTTCCTGGTCAACACGTCGCGTGGCGCAGTGGTCGATGAGGCAGCACTTTTCGAAGCATTGCAGAGCGAAACAATCGCAGGTGCTGCCCTCGACAGTTTCGAGGAAGAGCCGCCGCGGGCCGATCACCCCTTGTGGAGCCTGCCGAACCTGATCGCCACCCCGCATGTCGGCGGCGCGAGCCGATCAGCTCTCAGAAACATGGCGGTTCAAAGCGCCCAGCACATTGTCGATGTGCTGACGGGCCAGACATTCGATCGCCGCGCGCTGGCCAACACGGACCTGGCCTGACGGCCGATACGCACACAATACCCATCAACGGAGGAAAATAACCATGCTCGGTTTCAAAGTCTGCAAGCGCCAGGAAACGGTCGCGAAAGAATGGATTACAAAATTCGCGGACCTTCCGGTCGCCAATCTGAGCGACGTCATGTCGCGCATGACGGCAGGTGGCGCGCCCTTGCGGCCGTTTTACACCGGCGGGCGGATGGTCGGCCCCGCAATCACCGTCAAGGCCCGGCCTGGCGACAACCTGATGGTCCACAAGGCACTCGACATTGCAGAACCGGGCGACATCGTGGTGGTCGATGCTGGCGGCGACCTGACCAATGCGATTATCGGCGAATTGATGGTCGCGCACGCGGAGCAACGCGGGCTCGGCGGCATCGTGATCTTTGGTGCCATCCGCGACAGCGCCGAGATTCTGGCCGGTTCGTTTCCGGTCTTTGCGGCCGGCGTGACCCATCGCGGCCCCTACAAGGACGGACCGGGCGAGGTCAACGTGCCGATCGCCATCAACGGCATGGTGATCAACCCCGGCGACCTCGTCTGCGGCGATCCCGACGGCCTGCTGTCCGTGCCGGCCGAATTCGTCGAGGAGGTCTTCGTCGCGGCCTCGAAGAAACACGCGGCTGAGACCAAACAGATGGAGAACATCAAGCTGGGTCAGAATGACCGAGCCTGGGTTGACGCCACCCTTGCCCGACTGGGTTGTACAATTGAAGCTTGAAGAGCGTGCATGCGCGGCCATGGGCGGTTGCCGCTATGCGCGACCTGCACGCCAGGGCCGCCGCCGGTCTGCGCCAACCGAACAAGGTCGCCGAACCGGCGCTTCGGCAGATAGCCTTGGCGGCGGATCATCGCCGGGCAGATAGTCGAGCACCCTTCCCTCGCGATGGGCAAACCGCACAGTCTGCCCGCCAAAGGCGATCGCCTCTGTCGCGGTCTCGGCGACGACGGCAAGGCTGCGCAGAGTCGTCCGGTTGATCTGCGCGTGGGCCGCCGCGGCAATGGCGTCGATCCTCGCCACGACATCGGCCGTCGACGATCCGTAACCACAGCCCAACGCGCGCTCCATCAAGAAAGTGTCAACCACCCTCTTCAAAAGCCACTCAGAAAGTGTCAATATAAATTGACACTCATGAGGAGGGCGGTCCATGGCATTGCCGTTTCCATTCGCGGCCATTGTCGGCCAGGAGGATATGAAGAAGGCGCTGCTGATGGCGGCGGTGGAGCCGTTGCTGGGTGGCGTGCTGATCTTTGGCGACCGCGGCACCGGCAAATCGACCGCCGTGCGGGCGCTCGCCGAACTCCTGCCGAAAATCGAGACGCGCCAGGGCTGTCGCTATAATTGCCTGCCGGCAGAGCCGCAGGAGGCCTGCCTGCGCTGCCAGACGCAGGGTGCTGAAAGGCCTGCGGCCATCAAGATCCGCACGCCGATGGTGGACCTGCCGCTGGGTGCCACGGAAGACCGGGTCTGCGGCGCGCTGGACATCGAAAAGGCGCTGGTTGCCGGGGAGAAGGCCTTCGAGCCCGGCCTGCTGGCGGCCGCCCATCGCGGCTTTCTCTATATCGACGAGATCAATCTGCTGGAGGACCATCTCGTCGATCTCCTGCTCGATGCCGCCGCGTCGGGCGTCAATGTGGTGGAGCGCGAGGGCCTGAGCATCCGCCATGCCGCCCGCTTCGTGCTGGTTGGCAGCGGCAATCCGGAAGAAGGGGATCTGAGACCCCAATTGCTGGATCGCTTCGGCCTGTCGGTCGAGGTGCGCACCATCAACGAGTTGCAGATGCGCATCGATGTGATCCGCCGCCGCGACGCCTATGAAAGCGATCCGGCCGGCTTTGCCGCCGCCTGGGCCAGAGGCGAGGCGGCGTTGCGCAACCAGGTGGTTTCGGCGCGCAAGATCCTGCGGCAGGTGGAGATCCCCGACCTGATCCTGTCGCGCATGTCGCAACTGTGCATGCGGCTCGGCATCGACGGCATGCGCGGCGAACTCACCCTGATGCGCGCCGGCCGCGCCGCCGCAGCCCTTGAGGGCCGGCTGGCCGTTAGCTGGGCCGATATCGAGACGATCGCGCCGATGGTGCTGTGCCATCGGCTGCGCCGCGATCCGCTGGACGATGCCGGCAGCACGCCGCGCATCGAGCGGGCCCTGGCGGCGTTCGAAACGGGATATGGCCATGCATAATGTGGGCGCTGACGACGGCCTGCTTGAGGCCATGCTTCGCCATGGCGAGGCGCGCTGGCGCGATGCCCTGGTTGCCGCGCAGGTGCTGGCGATCGGCGGGCCCGATATCGGCGGGTTGTGGCTGACGGCGCGCGCCGGCGGCATCCGCGACCGGTTCCTCGAGCATCTGCGCGCCATCCTGCCCGCCCCTGCCCCCTTTCTGCGCCTGGCGCCCGGCGCCACTGCCGGCTCGCTCTGCGGCCGGCTGGACATCGCCCGGACCACGAGCAGCGGCCGCATCGTCTGGGAGCCGGGCATTCTCGCCGCTGTCCACGGCGGCAGTCTGGTGATCCCAATGGCCGAGCGGCTGGAGCCCGGCGCCGCCGCGATCATCGCCGAGGCGATGGACACGCACACTTGCCGCGGCCGACCGCGCCCAGATACAGGCATAGCTACAGGTGGGCGTGGCGACGGCGCGGTGCCGGCCGCGTTTTCGGTGATTGCGCTGGATGAGGCCGCCGAGCCGGAGGAAACGCTGCCGTCCGCCCTGTCGGATCGCCTTGGCCTGCATGTTACTCTCGACGGCATCGCCTGGCAGACCGTATCCGAAGCGCCGCCGGCGCTGCCGCTGCCGGCCAATGCCTGGCGGACGGTGAGCATCGATGACCGGCTGATGGAACAACTCTTTGCGATCGCCGCGTCTGGCGGCCATGCCTCGCTGCGTGCCGTCCTGCATCTCGTCAAGGTGAGCCGCATCCTGGCCGCAATGGCCGGCCGGGCCGTGGTGCTTCCGGAAGACGGCCTGACGGCCCTGAGGCTGTGCCTGGGCATCCGCCTGGTCAGCGGCCAACCGCAAGACCAGCAGCAACCAACCCCGCCGTCGCCTGAAACCGACGGCGCCGAGGCCAGTGGCGCCGATACCCGCGACCCGTCGTCGGATCCCCAGAAAGATGGCGAAACGGGGTCCCCATCGCTGGACAGTCTCAGCGAATTGCTGGCCGCCGTCGAACGCGGATCGATCGACGGGCTGTCGCTGGCCGTCAGCGAACGGGCCGCCCGGTCGGGCTGCCGGGCCGGCAAGGCGGGCACTGTGGCCAAGAATGCACGGCGCGGCCGAGCCTATGCGACAAGCGCCAGAGCCCCCTTTCCGGATGGACGGCCAGATATTGTCGCCACCCTGCGCGCCGCAGCCCCCTGGCAGGTGATCCGGGCGCGCCTGCAAGGTCACGCAGTCGGTGGCGCCACGGATGGCAACGGTGAGCGGCCGGCCCGGCTGCTCATGCGCAAGGATGACTTCCGCTACCAGCGCCTTCGCCACCAAAAACCCTCGACCGCCATATTCGTCGTCGATGCCTCCGGCTCCACGGCGCTGGAGCGGCTCGGCGAAACCAAGGGCGCCATCGAGCAGCTGCTCGCCCGCTGCTATGTGCGGCGCGACGAGGTGTCGCTGATTGCCTTCCGCGGCAAGGGGGCGGAGCTGCTGATGCCGCCGACCCGCTCGCTGGTTGCCGCCAAGCGCAAGCTTTCCGCGCTGCCGGGCGGCGGACCGACGCCGCTGGCATCGGGACTGGAAAAGGGGCTGGAACTGGCGCTTGCCGTGCGTCGCCGCGGCAATACGCCTGTCGTCGTCGTCATGACCGATGGCAGCGGCAATATCGCGCTCGACGGCACAGCCGACCGGGCGCTGGCCTCCCGCCAGGCCGAACATATTGCCAGGCTTTACCGCGCCAATGGCCTGACGACCATCTGCATCGATATCGCAAGACGCCCGCGCGAAGCGGTGACGGCGCTGGCCGGGCTGTTGGGTGCCGACTTGCATGTGCTGCGGCAGGCGGATTCGACGCGCCTGTCCGGCCTTGTCAACGCCTCCATGGAGAAGGTGTCGTGATGGGGATCGGGGAGACATGGCTGGACTGGGAGAGGGACGGCCGGGACTGGCCGCATCGCTCCGCCAGCCGTTTCGTCGAGACCGGCGGGTTGCGCTGGCATGTGCAGGCGATGGGGCCGGCGCATGCCCCTGCCCTGCTTTTCCTGCACGGCACCGGCGCGTCGAGCCATTCCTGGCGCCATGTGCTGCCGCAGCTTTCGACCCGCTACCGGCTGGTTGCGGTCGACCTGCCCTGCCACGGTTTCACCCGGCCGCGCGGCCGCGCCGACCTGTCGCTTGCGGGCATGACCCGATCCGTCACCGATCTGCTCGCGGTTCTTTCGCTGAAGCCGGTTGCCATCATAGGCCACTCGGCCGGTGCCGCCATCGCGCTCTCGGTCGCGGCGCCGATGGACAGGGATAAAGCCCCCACGGTGATCGCCATCAATGGCGCTTTCCTGCCGATCCGGGGCGACCGGCTGTTTTCGCCCATGGCCAAGCTGCTGTTTGCTAACCCGTTTTCGGCCTCGATGTTCTCGCTGCTCACCAGAACAACGCCGCTGGGCGGCAATCTCCTGACGTCCACCGGCTCGCCGATCGACGAGGCGGGCGCCCTGCTCTATCGCCGATTGCTCACCTCATCCGGCCATGTGCGCGGGGCGCTGGGCATGATGGCCGCCTGGGACCTCACGCGCTTTGAAGCCTTGCTGCGCAGCCTTTCGGCGAGCGTCGTGCTGATCGCCGCCAAGGACGATCCGATGGTGCCGGTCCGGCATTCCGAACATGTCGCCCGGCTGATCAAGGGCGCGCGGCTGGCACTCGCAGACCGGGGCGGCCATTTGCTGCACGAATGCGATGCGGGTTTCGTCTGCCGGATCATCGCGGATGCCGTATCCATCCCCGGCCAAGAGGGAGCGGATGCCGCATGAATATCGCGGGACGTATTTTCAGGCCAGACTCTGCAACGCCCGATCCGTCACGGCCGCATGCGGTGGTGATCGGCGCCGGTGTCGGCGGACTTTCCGCGGGCGCCCTGCTGGCCGCCCAGGGCTACCGCGTGACGATCTTCGATCCGCTCGACGCGCCGGGCGGGCGGGCCTATGCCCACCGCCAGGACGGTTTCGTCTTCGATGCCGGCCCGACCATCATCACCGCGCCGTGGCTGTTCGAGGAGCTCTGGCGCGACTGCGGCGGCCGGCTGCAGGACGACGTCGAGCTGCGGCCGTGTACTCCGTTCTACAAGATCCGCTTCGACGATGGCTCCTGGTTCAACTATTCCGGCGACCGGGCTGACATGGAAGCGGAAGTGGCCCGTTTCGAGCCTGCCGATGTCGCCGGCTATCGCGGTTTCATGGAGGAAAGCCGGCGCATCTACGAGGTCGCCTTCGAGCAACTGGCCGACCAGCCGTTCCACAGTCTGGCCTTCACCGCGCGCACGCTGGCAGGCCTGGTGCGGCTCGGCGGCTATCGTTCGGTCTACCAGGTGGTGGCGCGCCATTTCCGCAATGAAAAGCTGCGCACGATCTTCTCCTTCCATCCGCTGTTGATCGGCGGCAATCCGTTCTCCGCCACCTCCTTCTATTGCCTGATCGCCCATCTGGAGAGCCGATACGGCGTGCATTACGCGATGGGCGGCACCAATGCGCTGGTGAAGGGCATCGCGAGCCTGGTGACGCGCAATGGCGGGGTGATCCGGCTTGGCGAAAGCGTCGAGACGATCCTGACGGAGGAGCGCCAGGCGACCGGTGTGCGGCTGACCTCGGGCGAAGTGGTGGCGGCCGATATCGTCGTCTCCAACGGCGATCCCGCAACCACCTATGGCAAGCTGTTGAAATGCCATCCCCGCCGGCGCTGGACCGATGCCAAGATTGCCCGCGGCGACTATTCCATGGGCCTGTTCGTCTGGTATTTTGGCACCGACAGGCGCTACGACGACGTCTATCACCACACCATGCTGTTTGGGCCGCGCTATCGCGGCCTGCTCGACGATATCTTCCGCCGCCAGCGGCTGGCTGACGATTTCAGCCTCTACCTGCACCGCCCAAGCGCGGTCGATCCGACCGTGGCGCCAGACGGCTGCGATGCTTTCTATGTGCTGAGCCCGGTGCCCAATCTGGGCGGCACCACCGACTGGCAGGACATGGCCGAGACCTATCGCCAGCGCATACAGGCGCGTCTTGAACAGACTGTTCTGCCGGGGCTTGGGCGCCATGTGGTCAGTTCGCGGATCGCGACACCGCTTGATTTCCGCGACCGCCTGCAATCCTGGCAGGGGGCCGCCTTCGCGCTGGAGCCAAAACTCCTGCAAAGCGCCTGGTTCCGGCCGCACAACCGCAGCGAGGAGCTCGACAATCTCTTCCTCTGCGGGGCCGGCACCCATCCCGGCGCCGGGCTGCCGGGCGTTCTGTCGTCGGCGCGGATCGTCAACGACCTGGTGCCCGATGTCAGCGCGATCACGGCCCGCAACGCAGCAAGGACCAGCCCATGACGAACGCAGCGATACCGGTCGCCACCCGCCT
This sequence comes from Rhizobium sp. CG5, assembly GCF_023701945.1. GTDB lineage: Bacteria > Pseudomonadota > Alphaproteobacteria > Rhizobiales > Rhizobiaceae > Allorhizobium. The sequence continues at coordinate 669,075 of NZ_JABAEF010000001.1, read as the reverse complement.
GCCCGCCGCCCGGCCGGATGAACGCAGTCTGGCGCGGCCCTTTGTCCGGCGCTCGGTAGAGCTGAACTACGGCTTTACCGGCGACGGCACGGATCTTGAGTCCTGCACCGCATCGATCCAGCGGGGCTCGAAGTCCTTCCACATCGCCTCGCTGATGCTGCCGCGCAAAACCCGCCAGGCCGCCCATGCGCTCTATGCCTTCTGCCGCCATTCCGACGACATGATCGACGATACGGGCCGCGGGCCCGATGCGCTGGAACGCCTGCGCCAGCGGCTCGACCTCATCTACCAGGGCGCCCCGGCCGACCATGCCTGTGACCGCGCCTTTGCAAGGATCGTGCATGACCATGCCGTACCCAAGGGCATTCCGATGGCGCTGCTGGATGGTTTCGCCATGGACATGGAGGATCGGCATTATCGCACGATCGGCGAGGTCAAGGATTATGCGGCCGGCGTGGCGGCCACCGTCGGCCTGATGATGTCGCTGGTGATGGGTTGTGGTGACCCCTGGACACTGGCGCGGGCCGCCGATCTGGGGCTTGCCATGCAGCTCACCAATATCGCCCGCGATGTCGGGGAGGATGCGCGCAACGGCCGGCTCTACCTGCCGCAAGACTGGCTGCACGAGGCGGGAATCGATGTCGGAGCCTTCCGGCGGAGGCCGCGCTTTTCCCCGGCGCTCGGGCTTGTGGTGAAACGCCTTCTCGACGAGGCCGACCATCACTACCGGCTGGGCCATGCCGGCATCGAACATCTGCCCGCCGATTGCCGCCACGCGATCCGCACGGCGGCCTTGACCTATCAGGAGATCGGCCACCGTATTGCCGACAACGGCTATGACAGCGTGTCGCGCCGCGCCAGCACGTCGCTTGCCCGCAAGCTGGCGCTGGTGCTGCGGGCAAGGCGCGTCGTGCGCCTACCGTCGGCGCTGGGCCCGTCGTTACAGGCCGTACCAGCGGATGTCTCGGTGGCGCATCTGGTGCAGGCTGCCGCCGAGGCCTTCGCCCAGCAGAAACTGCAGGCGCCGCAGCCTTTGCCCGGAATATCCGGCGTGGAACGCGCCGCCTCGATCATGCTCGCCCTGCAGGCGCGCAGCCGGGAAGATCGGCTGGCGCACCGGCTGGAGCGCTGGCAGAAGGCGGCCCGTCTTGCTTGAGACTTATTTCGGGCTGATCGAGGCGGCTTTCGTCTTCGGGCTGGCGATCGCCTTCTATGTCTGGCAGATGCGCGACCTCAAAAAATATGCCAGCAAGGACAAGGATGCGTCGAAGACCGCTTCCGACAGCGACAAAAGCCCTTAGCCAGTGACCCGTCGCGGCATGCGCAGCGGCAGCATCAGCCGCACCAGCGGGTTGGACAGCCGCCTGCAGTCCAGCGTCTCATGCACCATGGCAAGCGGCCTGCCGTTCAGGACGGTCTCGACCAGCGAGCGGGTGTAGAAGGGCGAATCCTCCAACCGGCGCACCATCTTCGGTTGCTCCTGCGCATCGCAGGCGATGCCGCCCCGCACGCCCCAGAACGCCTTGGGCAGAGCCCGACGCTGCGGCATGGCGATGGGCTCAAGGCCCTGCGCGCCGGCGGATCGCAGGGCGAGGCGCCGGCGTTCCCCGGACCGAAGCTTCGCGTCGTAGAAAATGACGGTATCGCCTTCTGCCCCGTCGCTGCCGCGCGCCCAGTCCCAGCCGATGAAATCCTGCTCGATCGGCCGATCGCCGAAATTCATGTCGTGATAGGCCCGCCCCTGCCAGCCGCCGCCGGGCAGCGCCGCACAGGCAATCGTGGCGCGGGCGCGCGGCATGCGCGGCGACCAGAGGTGATGCCCCTCGTGGTCGAGAGAAAACACCTCCCTGCAGTTGGTGTCGGGTGCGATCTCGATCGTGCCGGAGATCGCCTTGGGCCAGGCGCTATGGCCCGGCCAGGGAAGCGCCGTCTCGGCAAAGCGGATCACCAGGGTTTCGCCGCACAGCTCTATGGCGCTGTCGCCGATGGCAAGCCGCTGCGCATCGCGGCTGAGGCTTGCCTGGCCGCGTTCGGTCATCGCCCAGAAATTACGCTGCGGCGTATAGAGCGCGATATTGAAGGCGACGTGATCGTCCGGTCTGGCGCGGCCCGACCAGTGATAATAGGGCGAGAAGACCGAGCCGACGAAGGCGATCACTGTGAAGGCGAACTGTCCGCAGTCGCTGACCGCGTCCGCATACCACCAGTGATAGCCGCCGGGCGGGACCGGCCGTGCAAAACCCTGTCCGCCATCAGCCGCTCGGCTGCGATCTTGCCCGACAGCGCTGCCATCGGCACCCCCGGCCCCGGATGCACGCTGCCCCCCGCCAAATAGAGCCCCTGCAGCGGCCCCGGCGCCGCCGGCCGCTGGAAGGAGGCCATCCAGCCGTGGGATGCCCTGCCGTAAAGCGCCCCGCCCGTGCCCGGATAGAGCTGGTTGAACTGGTCCGGTGCTGTGATCGACAGAGCCGTCCGGTCGAGTTGCAGGGTCAATCCGTTTTTGCCTAGGCGGCGTTGCATCGAAGACAGGCATCGGTCGATCTCGCTTTCTGGATAGGCATGGCTGTCGCCATTGGCGGGCATGTTCATCAGGCAATAGAGGCGTTCCGCCTGGCCGGTATCGGCGCCGCCGCTGTTGTCGTGCCCGGCCGGTCGGTCCTGCGCGCAGACATAGACGGTCGGATCGGCCGGCGGCTGGCCGCGGCCAAAAATGGCGTCGAACTCGCCGGCATAGTCATTCGAGAAAAACACCGTGTGATGGCTGAGTGGCACGCCGGCGGGAAGCGCCGGGCCGCAGGCGACCAGGGCGGACAGCGACCTTTGGGAGGCGCCCCCGCGCGCCGGCCGCGCCTGCCCGATCAGCCCCGGCAGGGCTGCGGCGTCGCCGTTGTAGATGACAAAGTGCGCCGGCACATGGCGCTGCCGGTCCGTCGTCACGCCGCGCACCGCCTTGGCTGAGCCATCCCTGTCGATGGCTGAAACCCGTTCGCCAAAATGGAATTCGACGCCGAAATCCTGGGCGATCTGCATCAGGCGCTGCGCCAGCGCATGCATGCCGCCCTCGACGGTCCAGACGCCGGCCTGCTCGACATGGGCCACCAGCATCAGCGTCGCCGGCGAGAGATAAGGCGAGGAGCCGCAATAGGTGGCGTAGCGGGCAAACAGCTGCCGCAGCCGCGGGTCGGTGAAATAGCTTTCGAGCGCCGACCAAAGGGAGGAGAACGGCTTCAGCGCCAAAAGCGCGGATGGCCGGTGCAGACCGATGCGGGCCGAGAGCGACAGCGGATTGGGGCGCGCCGCATCGATGAAGCTGCGCTCCAGCAGCCGGTAGATCCGGGCACTGTCATCGGCGAAGCGCTGGAAGCCCAAGGCCTCCCCCGCGCCGGCGAAATCGGCGATCGCGCGCCGGCTTTCCGCGATATCGGCGAAAAGATCGAGGCGCTGGCCGTCCTGCCAGTAGTGCCGGGCGATCACATCGCAGCGCTTAAGCGTGATTTCGTCGCCAAGCGCGGTGCCGCATCGCGACAGCAGGGCGTCGAACACCCACTTCATCGTCAGCACGGTCGGGCCGCCATCAAAGGTCCGGCCGCCCGCCGTCACCTGGCGCAGCTTGCCGCCCGGGCCATCCGCCGCATCGATCACCGTGACGCGAAAGCCTGATGTGGCCAGCACGATGGCGGCCGACAGGCCGCCCATGCCGGCGCCGACGATCGCCACTGTCTCTTCCATCCCGCGGCCTCCCCGACATTGACATTCGATATTCTTGTGTCAATTTAGATTTACACATTTTTTCGTCAACATAAATTGACATAACCGTGCAAGGAGGATGGCATCATGGATTTGTCCGAGCGCATCGAGAACGGAATGCAGCTGGCCCTGCGGTACTCCACCGCCAATGGTTGCCCGCCCCTGTTGGCGCGCGGCATGCGCCACGCCGTCTTTCCAGGGGGCGCCCGGATAAGGCCGCGCCTGTGCCTGGCGGTCGCCGCCGCCTGCGGCGACCGGGACCAGCAGGCGGCGACCGCAGCCGCCACGGCGATCGAGCTTCTCCACTGCGCCTCGCTGGTGCATGACGACATGCCCTGTTTCGACAATGCCGCCACCCGCCGCGGCAAGAGTTCCGTCCATGCCGAGTTCGGCGAGGAAGTCGCGCTTCTGGTGGGCGACGGCCTGATCGTCGCGGCTTTCGAGACGGTGGCGCGCGAAACCCTGCATGCACCGCGACTGACGGCGCCGCTGATCGCCACCATCGCCAAGGCCGTCGGTTCGCCCTACGGACTTGTCGCCGGCCAGGCCTGGGAAAGCGAACCGGAAATCAATATCGACCAGTATCACCGCGCCAAGACCGCCTCGCTGTTTGCCGGCGCGGTTTCCACCGGGGCGCTGGCATCGGGCGGCAATCCGCAGGACTGGCTTGTGCTCGCCGACGCGCTCGGCTCCGCCTACCAGGTGGCCGACGATCTCTATGACGCGATTGGCAAAACCGGCAGCATGGGCAAGCCGGCCGGCCAGGACACCCGCAACGGCAAGCCCAACATCGTCCTTTCCATCGGCATCGAAGGCGCGCTCGGGCAACTGCGCCTGCTGGTCGACAAAGCCGCCGACAGCGTGCCCGATTGCGCCGGCCAGGACGCGTTCCGCGCCATGATCCGCAACGAGGCGACGCGGCTGATGCCCAAGCAGCTTGCCGCCAGCGCCGCCTAGAGCCCTGTGGCATGTCCAGCCGGACCCGACAGGAGGAGCGTGCCTCGACGAAAATTCGGCTCCCGAGCGATCGCGATGCGGGGCCGTTCATGACGTCGACCGCGCCGCCATTGGCCCTGCGGGTCCGGCTGTGGCGCAACCGCCTGCTGGCGTCGCCGGCGTTTCGGGCCATGATCGCCCGCATTCCATTGCTGCGCCGCGTCGCCAATGGCAAGGCGAATGCGCTGTTTCGCCTGACCGGCGGCTTCATCTTCTCGCAGGTGCTGCTGGCCGGCGTGCGGCTCGGGCTCTACGAGATTCTGGCGGATGGCCCGCTCTCGACAGGCCAGCTTGCAACGCACCTTGGCATGCCGCCAGAGCGGATGCGGGTGCTGCTCAGGGCCAATGCCGATCTGAGGCTGCTGATCGAGCACGCGCCGGATCTGTGGGTGCTGAATGATGCCGGCGTCATCCTGGCGACCGATCGCGGCCTATCCGGCATGATCCGCCATCACGACATGCTCTACCGCGACCTGATGGAGCCCGAACCGCTGCTGCGCGGGCTGAAGACAGACACCGAACTGCGGCGCTACTGGGCCTATGTGCGCGAACCCCGCCCGGACGGACTGGCAGCCGAGGAGGTTGCGGACTATTCCATCCTGATGCGCGACAGCCAGGCGATGATGGCAGACTGCATTCTGGCCAGCCATGATTTCGGCCGGGTGCGGGTGCTGCTCGACGTCGGCGGCGGCGAAGGCGCGTTTCTCGCGGCCGCCGCCTTCGCCCATCCCGATCTCCAGTTGCGGCTGTTCGATCTGCCTGCTGTGGCGCAGCGCGCCGCCAGCCACCTCGAAACCTTGGGGCTCGCCGGCCGCGCCCGCGTCCATGGCGGCGATTTTTCCCGCGACCGGCTCCCCGATGATGCCGATTGCGTCACGCTCATCCGGGTTCTGTGCGATCACGACGACGCCCGCGTCGCGGTGATTCTCGCCAATCTGCATCACTCGCTGCGTCCGGGCACCCGGCTGGTGGTGGCCGAGGCGATGAGCGGCCCCTCGGAAGGCGCCCGGCTGGGGGCTGCCTATTTCGGCATCTACTTCCTGGCGCTCGGCGCCGGACGCTGCCGCAGCGACCGCGACATCATGACCCTTCTGGCTGCTGCCGGCTTCTCGGCGATCCGGTGCGTCCCCTCCCCCAACCCGCTGATCGCGACGCTGGTCACGGCCCTGCGCTGACCGGCCCATACGCTTGCCTGTCGAAAAGTGTAAATATTGATTGACACTTTAATGTGTCAATTTATTATGACACTCAATGGATCGGTAGATCCTGTGCTGGGAGGCACCGCGGATGGACGCAGCAGCTGTCATATTTGAGAGACCGGGCGAGGTTGCCATCAGGCAGCTGGCGCTTTGCCCTCTCGGCGACAAGGACCTGGTGGTCGAAACCCTTGCCAGCGGCATATCTACCGGCACGGAAAAGATGCTGTTCCAGGGCACCATGCCGAGCTTTCCGGGTATGGGCTATCCGCTGGTCCCAGGCTACGAATCGGTGGCCCGCGTCATTGAGGCCGGACCACACTCGGGCCACCGGGTCGGCGCCACCGTCTTCGTGCCCGGCGCCAACTGCTTTGCCGGGGCGGCCGGTCTGTTCGGCGCTTCGGCATCGAGGCTGATCGTGCCGGGGGCTCGGGTCTTTGAAGTCGGCGCCGCCATTGGCGAGGATGCCGTACTGCTGGCGCTCGCTGCAACCGCCCTTCATGCAGTGCGCCGCGCCCATGGCCCGGTGGGTCTCGTCGTCGGCCATGGCGTGCTCGGGCGGTTGATCGCCCGCATCGTCATCGCGCTTGATTTCGCCGCCCCCGTTGTCTGGGAAGTGGCCGCGGCCCGCCGGGATGGTGGATGCGGCTATGCGGTCATCGACCCGCAGGACGATCGCGACGGCCGCTATGGCACGGCGATCGACGCCAGCGGCAATGCCACCGTGATCGACAGCATTGTCGAGCATCTGCAGCGTCCGGGCGAGCTGGTGCTGGCCGGCTTCTACGGCGAGCGTCTCGGCTATGCCTTCGCGCCGGCCTTCATGCGCGAGCTGACACTTACGATTGCTGCCGAATTTCGCCCGCAGGACGTCGCCGAGGTGATCGCCCTGGTCGAGGCCGGGCGCCTGTCGCTGAAGGGTCTCGTGACCCATCGGGCATCGCCTCAAGACGTGCCGTCAGCCTATCGCACCGCCTTCGAAGACCTCGACTGCCTGAAAATGATCATCGACTGGAGGAAAGCCGCATGAGCCTCGACCTGACCCAGGACGGCCTGGAGCGCCTGCAGGACAATCTGCGCGAGGAAGCCGCCATCGAGCCCGATGCGCCGGTGATCGGCAAGGTGACCAAGGAAACCCAGATCATCGCCATCTATGGCAAGGGCGGCATCGGCAAGAGTTTTACGCTCGCCAATCTCTCCTACATGTTGGCCCAGCTCGGCAAGAAGGTGCTCTTGATCGGCTGCGACCCGAAGAGCGACACCACGTCGCTGCTGTTTGGCGGCCGTGCCTGCCCGACCATCATCCAGACGGCCTCGCGCCGCAAGGAAGCCGGCCAGGAGATTTCGATCTCCGATGTCTGCTTCAAGCGCGACGGCGTCTTCGCCATGGAACTGGGCGGCCCCGAAGTCGGCCGCGGCTGCGGCGGACGCGGCATCATCCATGGTTTCGAAACGCTGGAAAAGCTCGGCTTCCACGACTGGGACTTCGATTTCATCCTGCTCGATTTCCTCGGCGACGTGGTCTGCGGCGGCTTTGGACTGCCGATCGCCCGCGACATGTGCCAGAAGGTCGTCGTGGTCGGCTCCAACGATCTGCAATCGCTTTACGTGGCCAACAATGTCTGCTCGGCGGTCAAGTATTTCCGCAATCTCGGTGGCAATGTCGGCGTGGCCGGCCTCGTCATCAACAAGGACGACGGCACGGGCGAGGCCCAGGCCTTCGCCGAGGCGGTCGGCATTCCGGTTCTCGCCTCGATCCCGCAGGACGACGACATCCGCCGCAAGAGCGCCAATTACCAGATCATCGGCACCCATGACAGCCATTGGGGATCGCTGTTCGAAGCCCTGTCGATCAATCTGGCCGAGGCCCCGCCGATCCTGCCAAAGCCGCTCGACCAGGATGGCCTGCTCGGCCTGTTCGATGCCAGCGAGACCGGCGCCGATTACAAGCTGCAACCAGCCCTGCCGGAAGACATGTGCGCCACGGGCGCGCTGAAACGGCCGTCGCTGGAAGTCGTCTACGACAACGTTTGAGATCGGATGGCCGCCATGGATGAGCTTCACAAGGATTTCGAGCGCAAGGATTTCGAGCCGGACGACGCAGGCGGATTGAGCGCGGCTGCGGCAGAAGCGGCCATGCCTTCGGATGCCGTCGACAGCGCCTCGGCGATCGGCTGCCATGGGGGCGCGGAGCTGTCCAAGGCCGCCGCCCGCGCCGCCGGCCAGGGCGAGCTGATGGACCGTTTCGAAGCCGATTATCCGAAGGGTCCCCACGACCAGCCGCAATCCATGTGCCCGGCCTTCGGCTCGCTGCGCGTCGGGTTGCGCATGCGCCGGGTCGGCACGATCCTGTCGGGCTCGGCCTGCTGCGTCTATGGGCTGACCTTCACCTCACATTTCTACGGCGCCAAGCGCTCGGTCGGCTATGTGCCGTTCAGCTCGGAAACGTTGGTCACCGGCAAGCTTTACGAGGATATCGTCGAGGCCGTGCATCTGATGGCCGATCCGGAGAAATACGACGCGCTGATCGTCACCAATCTGTGCGTCCCCACCGCATCGGGCGTTCCGCTGAAAATGCTGCCGCGCGACATCGACGGCGTGCGCATCGTCGGCATCGACGTGCCGGGCTTCGGGGTGCCCACCCATGCCGAGGCCAAGGACGTGCTGGCGGGCGCCATGCTGTCCTATGCCCGCCAGGAGGCGGAAGCCGGCCCCGTGCAGCGGCCGCGCAGCGGGCTCAAGGACAAGCCGACCGTGACGCTGGTCGGCGAGATGTTTCCGGTCGATCCGGTCGTCATCGGCGGCATGCTGGAGCCGATGGGGCTTGCCGTCGGACCGACCATTCCGGTGCGCGAATGGCGCGATCTCTATGCCGCACTGGACTGCGCCACCGTTGCGGCGATCCACCCGTTCTACACGGCGACCTTCCGCGAATTCACCGCCGCCGGCCGCAGCATCACCGGCTCCGCGCCGATCGGCCTTGAAGGCACCGATGCCTGGCTCCGGGCCATCGGCCGGAACTGCAACGTGCCGCAGGCGCTGATCGACCTCAGCCGCAATGCCATGCGCGGCGCCATATCCGCCGGGCTCGCCGCCAACCCCATCAAGGGGCGCATCACCCTGTCGGGCTATGAAGGCTCCGAGTTGATCGTCGGCCGGCTGCTGGTCGAACTGGGCGCAGACCTGCGCTATGTCGGCACGGCCTGTCCGCGCACGCCCTATAACAGCGACGATGCCGACTGGCTTGCCGCCCATGGCGTGATCGTGCGCTTTAGGGCCTCGCTCGAGCAGGACCTTGCCGCCCTCAGGGAGTTTCGGCCGGATCTTGCCATCGGCACCACGCCGGTCGTGCAGAAGGCCAAGGAGGCGGCGACGCCGGCGCTCTATTTCACCAACCTGATTTCCGCCCGCCCGCTGATGGGGCCGGCCGGTCCCGGTTCGCTGCCGTCCGTCATCAATGCCGCCATCGCCAACAAGGACCGGTTCCTGGCGATGAACGCCTTCTTCGAGGGTGTCGGCAGCGGCGATACGGCCGGCATCTGGCAGGACGTGCCAGCCGACCGCAGCGCCTATCGCAAGAAATACGCCGCCAAGGTCAAGCAGTCGCGCAATGCCGTCGACAACGGGGAGAGCGTCGGATGCTGATCCTCGACCACGACAGAGCCGGCGGCTACTGGGGCAGCGTCTATGCCTTCACCGCGATCAAGGGCCTGCAGGTGATCATCGACGGCCCTGTCGGCTGCGAGAACCTGCCGGTGACCTCCGTCCTGCATTACACCGACGCGCTGCCGCCCCATGAATTGCCGATCGTGGTCAGCGGCCTGTCGGAAGACGAGCTGGGCCAGCACGGCACCGAGGGAGCGATGAAGCGGGCGCGTCTGGCGCTCGATCCCGACCTGCCGGCGGTGGTCGTCACCGGCTCGATCGCCGAGATGATCGGCGGCGGCGTGACGCCGGAAGGCTCCAACATCGTCCGCTTCCTGCCCCGCACCATCGACGAAGACCAGTGGCAAAGTGCCGACCGGGGGCTGAAATGGCTGTGGACCGAATTCGGCCCGAAGGGCGGCAAGGTGCCTGCCCCGCGCCGGCGTCCTGACGGCGCCAGGCCCCGGGTCAACATCATCGGCCCGATCTACGGCACCTACAATATGCCCTCCGACCTTGCGGAAATCCGCCGCCTCGTCGAAGGCATCGGTGCCGAGATCAACATGGTCTTCCCGCTCGGTAGCCATATCGAGGACGTTCGCAAGCTTGCCGATGCCGATGCCAATATCTGCCTTTACCGCGAATTCGGCCGCCTTCTGTGCGAGGCGCTCGACCGACCCTATCTGCAGGCGCCGATCGGCATCCATTCGACGACCGCCTTCCTGCGGTCGCTTGGCGAGATGCTGGGGCTCGATCCGGAGCCCTTCATCACACGGGAAAAGCATACGACGCTGAAGCCGCTCTGGGACCTGTGGCGCTCGGTCACCCAGGATTTCTTCGCCACGGCCAGCTTCGCCGTGGTCGCCAACGAGACCTATACGCGCGGCCTGCGCAATTTCCTGGAGGAGGAGATGGGCCTGCCCTGCACCTTCGCCGTGCCGCGCAAGCCCGGCGCCAAGACCGACAATCACGCGGTGCAGGACCTGGTCGCCGGCAAGCCGCCGATGATCCTGTTCGGCTCGTTCAACGAGCGCATGTACATGGGCGAGCGCGGCCAGCGCGGCAAGTTCATCCAGCTGTCCTATCCCGGCGCCATCGTGCGCCGCCATACCGGAACGCCGGTCATGGGCTATTCGGGCGCCGCCTGGCTGATCCAGGAAGTCTGCAACGCCCTGTTCGACATGCTGTTCGATATCCTGCCGAAGGCTGGCGAACTCGATGCCATCGAACCCACCACCACGCGCCGCAGCGGCGAATTGCCCTGGGCGGCGGACGCCCAGGCGCAGCTCGAACTGCGCGTCAGTGCCGAACCGGTGCTGGTGCGCATCTCGGCCGCCAAGCGCCTGCGCGACGCCGCCGAGCGGGAGGCCCGGCGCGACAATGCCGCGGAAGTGGCCGCGCGCCATGTGGAAGGCGCGGCCAGGCTGACGGGAGCCTACGCCTGAAGACGATATTCATGGCCGCCCGGAGGCGGCGAGGAGGTGACACCATGCATGAGATGACCACCCACGAGACGACAGATGCCGAGCGGGATCGCAAGTCGGAGCGCGCCCTGATGCGCCAGCTCTTCCTGATCTCCTATCCGCTCTGCCTGATCGCGGCGACCGGCCACCGGATCGCCATCCAGTTCGACAGTCACGCGAGCCGGCCCGACCAGTCCGTGTTCGCCGAGGCCCGTTCGTCGGCCTATGCAGCCGTCGGTTACGCGTTTCACGCGTGACCCCCGTTTGCCGGTGTTCTCGACACCGACAATACCCCGGTTGGGTCCTTCAACGGGCCTTGCCGGAACCCCGCCGCGGGGGTGCCGCGGTGTTCGAGACTAGGAGGTGAGTTTGATGGCTGAAACATCAAGCGTTTCACTTTCGGGTCTGACCGAAAGCGAAGCTCGCGAGTTCCACGGATTGTTCATCCAAGGCTTCTTGATATTCACGGCGATTGCGATCGTCGCGCATATCCTGGTGTGGATGTGGCGTCCCTGGATCCCGGGGCCAGAAGGTTATGTCTCCCTGGAGCACATCAACCAGACGGCTCAAGCGCTTCTGCCGATGTTGGCATAGGGAGAGCGCACATGTGGAGAATCTGGCTCATGTTCGATCCGCGCAAGGCGCTGGTCGCACTGTCTGTGTTCCTGTTTACGCTCGCCATTCTGATCCACTTCATCCTGTTGAGCACGGATCGATTCAACTGGCTCGAGGGCAAGCCCCTCAAGACCAGCGCGATCGAACACTCCCTCTCATGGGACGCGGATCAGCGGCTCGTCGGCTGACGCTCAAGTCGGCAGCGGGCGTGGCCGGTCAGCCGGTCTCGCCCGCCGCCAATGCCTTACGAACATATTTTTACGAACGGACATCGCCAACCGGCTGACCATCTCGAGGATACGCAAATGGCACTGCTGAGTTTTGAACGCAAATATCGCGTGCGCGGCGGAACACTGATCGGCGGCGATCTGTTCGACTTCTGGGTCGGACCCTTCTATGTCGGCTTCTTCGGCGTCACCACCGCCTTTTTCGCCACGCTGGGCACCGCGCTCATCGTCTATGGGGCCTCCATCGGGCCGACCTGGAACATCTGGCAGATTTCCATCGCGCCACCGGACCTGTCCTATGGCCTGGCGTTGGCACCGCTCAAGCAGGGCGGGCTGTGGCAGATCATCACCGTGTGCGCGCTCGGCGCCTTCATCTCCTGGGCGCTGCGGGAAGTCGAAATCTGCCGCAAGCTCGGCATCGGCTATCACGTGCCCTTTGCCTTTTCCGTGGCGATCTTTGCCTATACGACCCTTGTCGTCATCCGGCCGCTGCTGCTCGGCGCCTGGGGCGCCGGCTTTCCCTATGGCATCTTCAGTCACCTCGACTGGGTGTCGAATGTCGGCTACCAATATCTGCACTTCCACTACAATCCCGCCCATATGATCGCCGTGTCGTTCTTCTTCACGACGACGCTGGCGCTGGCGCTGCATGGCGGCCTGATCCTGTCGGCCGCCAATCCCGGCGCCTCGCTCGACGAGCCCGGCAAGCAGGCCGAGGTCAAGACACCGGAATATGAAGACACATTTTTCCGCGACATCATCGGTTATTCGATCGGCACGCTCGGCATCCATCGGCTGGGCCTGATCCTGGCCCTCAATGCCGGTTTCTGGAGCGCCGTCTGCATCGTGATCAGCGGACCCTTTTGGAACCAAGGCTGGCCCCAGTGGTGGAACTGGTGGCTCGAGCTGCCGATCTGGAGCTGAGGGGGACCGGACCATGGCACAATATCAAAACATCATCACGCCGATCCAGATCACCGGGCCCGTTGAAGCAGGCATGCCGCTGCCGCGCGGCGACAGCAGACGCACCGGCGAACCATTTTACGTGCGGCTGTTCGGCATGATCGGCAATGCCCAGATCGGGCCGATCTATCTCGGCTATCTCGGCACGCTGTCGCTGGTCTTCGGCTTCATCGCCTTCGAGATCATCGGGCTGAACATGTTCGCCTCGGTGGGCTGGGATCCGATCCAGTTCGTCCGGCAGCTGTTCTGGCTCGGCCTTGAGCCGCCGCCGGCCAAATACGGGATCACGGTCCTGCCGCCGCTGGCCGAAGGCGGATGGTGGCTGATGGCCGGTTTTTTCATGACAACCTCCGTGCTTCTCTGGTGGGTCCGGATCTATCGCCGCGCCCGGCAGCTGGAAATGGGCACCCATGTTGCCTGGGCCTTTGCATCGGCGATCTGGCTGATGCTGGTGCTCGGTTTCATCCGGCCGCTGCTGATGGGCAATTTTTCAGAAGCCGTGCCCTTCGGCATCTTCCCCCATCTCGACTGGACGGCTGCCTTGTCGATCCGCTACGGCAACCTCTACTACAACCCGTTCCACTGCCTCTCGATCGTCTTCCTCTACGGCTCGGTGCTGCTCTTTGCCATGCATGGCGCGACCATCCTGGCCGTGGGCAAATATGGCGGCGAGCGCGAGCTGGAACAGATCACCGACCGCGGCACCGCCTCTGAACGGGCTGCCCTGTTCTGGCGCTGGACCATGGGCTTCAACGCCACCATGGAATCCGTGCATCGCTGGGCCTGGTGGTTTGCCATTCTCACCCCCTTGACAGGCGGCATCGGCATCCTGCTGACCGGCACGGTCGTCGACAACTGGTATCTCTGGGGTGTCAACCACGGACTCGTGTCTCCATTGCCGACCTTGTGGCCGGACGTGGTCGATCCGGCGCAATCAGGAGCAGGACAATGAAACTCTGGATTCCATTCGCCGCCTCTGCCGGAGCCCTGCTGACGATCGCCAGCTTCGTCGGCGCCGGCTGGGATGCTCCGCCGGTCGAGGGCACACAGATCGGCGCTCGCGGCACCGGCATGGTGCTCTATCGCGACGTCGAGAAGCAGGAGGCCCTGAAAACCGCCAATGTCGTGCCGCCTGCCCCCTGGCAGGCCGATCCGGCCGGCGACAAGGCTCGCGATCTCTATGAGAACGTCCAGATCCTGGGCGATCTGTCCGACGACCAGTTCAACCAGTTCATGGCCTCGATCACCGAATGGATCGCGCCCGAAGCCGGCTGCAACTATTGCCACAATCCGGAAAACATGGCCTCCGACGAAATCTACCAGAAGGTCGTCGCCCGCCGGATGATCCAGATGACCCAGGCGATCAACGTCGATTGGCAACCCCATGTCGGAGCGGTTGGCGCCACCTGCTATACCTGTCACCGCGGCCAGGCGATCCCGACCAACACCTGGTATGAGGACCTGGAGCCGAAGCCGGCCGGCAATATGACGCAGAACCGCCAGGGCCAGAATGTGGTGGCGAATTTCGGCGGCAAGTCCTCGCTGCCCCAGAATGTGCTGAAAGACTATCTGCTCGGGGACAAGCAGATCCGCGTCCATTCGACGACCGCCCTTCCGACCGGCACAAACCCGGCCGGCACGAAGGAAACGGAAGCGACCTGGTCGCTGATGATGCATATGTCGGAATCGCTTGGCGTCAACTGCGTGACCTGCCACAACTCGCGCGCCTTCAACGATTGGGATCAGAGCCCGCCGCAGCGCGTGACCGCATGGCACGGCATCCGCATGGCCCGCGATATCAACGCCAATTACCTGGTCGGGCTGACGCCGATCTTCCCTGACCATCGCAAGGGGCCGCAAGGCGATGTCTTCAAGGTGGGTTGCGCCACCTGCCATGCCGGCGTCCAGAAGCCGCTCGATGGCGTCTCGATGCTGCAGGACTATCTCGATGCCCTGGGCAAGAAGGGCCCGACCGAGGTTCCAGACTTCAGCACCTACCAGCCCGGAACGACGCAGCGCATGACCCCTGCCGGCCAGACCAGCAGCGCCGCGCCCCCCGCCCACAACCAGCAGGCGGCGGCCGCCCCGCTGCTGCCGGTCGCACCGGCCAGCAAGTGACAGTCTGCCAAGGCGAGGCACAGAATGCGGCGGAGCGATCCGCCGCTTTTCTGTGGGGGTCAAATCGTACCCATCCGTCATTCGTCATATCAGGGCTTGTCTGGAGCATCTGCAAACGTCTGATACAGTTTCCGTTTGATCAACTTCCATTCCCGGCCCCGCCCCTCACCCTGACCCTCTCCCCGCAAGCGGGGCGAGGGAACGGAAACGCTGCGGCATTCCTCCTTCTCCACGCTTGCGGGGAGAAGGTGCCGGCAGGGGGATGAGGGGCTGCGACCTAGAGCGGAGCCGATCAAGCGGAAACCGTATGATTTATGGACGTCAGAACATTCTCGTCACAAGGGCGAGGAGGACGTCGCGAAAGTACGCGCTGCTTTTCAACAACCGGGAGGGGCTTGCGGGATCACCCTTTTTCCTCCTGGTGCCCTGTGGTCGGCCGGTCTCGCACCCTCAGGCGGCCTGAGCAAAACTGAGACCGGGGAAGCGCTGCAGGTAGATGCGCAGCCAGGGGGTGAATTCTTCGGGACGATCGAGGACATCCTGCCGCAACTGCCGCAGCGATATCCAGCGCACGGCTTCGACTTCACGCTCGACCGGACGGATTGTGAGTGTGTGGCGATCGACCTGGCCACTGAACAGGGTCACGCGCTCGTGCTCGCGCAGGCCCGACCCGACATCGGCTGAATATTCCACGGTCTGGTGACGGGTCAGGGATAAGGTGAAGCCGAGTTCCTCGTTCAGGCGCCGGCCGGCGCAATGCTCGACGCTTTCGCCCCAATGCGGATGGGTGCAGCAGGTATTGGCCCATTGGCCGGCGCAATGATATTTCGTCGCGGCGCGTTTCTGGATCAGCAGAAACGCGCCGTCGAACACGAAGACCGATACGGCGAGATGCAGGAGCCCGTCGACATGGGCCTGCATCTTGTCGACGGGATAAAGCGAACCGTCGCCGGCGATAGCCGGAATTTCGATAGCCTCGCTCATGACCACTCTCCTGCGTGCATTGCTTCAGGGCTGACCGGTGAGGGGCTGCAGATCGGGTCCTGCGCCCCGCTTACGCAACCGCCCGTGCCAGCGCGCATTGCGACCAGAGAGAAGACAGCGCATCGGCAAGATGCTGGATGTCCGCCTCGGTATGCAGCGGCGTCGGGGTAATGCGCAACCTTTCCTTGCCGACAGGCACCGTCGGATAATTGATCGGCTGCACATAGATGCCGAAATCGTGGAGCAGGATATCGGAAATCCATTTGCACTTCGAGGCATTGCCGACCATGACGGGAACGATATGGCTGGGATTGTGCATATGCGGGATGCCGCGCTTATCGAGCGCACGCCTGACCCTGGCAACGGCTGCCTGGTGCTGTTGGCGCTCGAAGCTGCTTGCCTTCAGGTGGCGGATCGATGCCGTGGCACCCGCGGCAAGGGCCGGCGGAATGGCAGTCGTGAAGATGAAGCCCGACGAAAAGGAGCGCACGAAATCAACCAGGACGGCCGGCCCGGTGATATAGCCGCCCATGACGCCAAAGGCCTTGCCCAGCGTGCCCTCGATCACCGTCAGCCGGTGCATCAGGCCCTCGCGCTCGGCGACACCGCCGCCGCGCGGGCCATACATGCCCACGGCATGCACCTCGTCGAGATAGGTCATGGCACCGAATTCGTCGGCCACGTCGCAGATCTCGCGGATCGGGGAGATGTCGCCGTCCATGGAATAGACGCTCTCGAAGGCGACGAGCTTGGGTGCGGCCGGATCGTCGGCGGCCATCAACTCGCGCAGGTGGCGGTAATCGTTATGGCGGAACTGGCGCTTGATACAGCGCGAATGGCGGATGCCCTCGATCATCGAGGCGTGGTTGAGGGAATCTGAATAGCAGATGATGCCGGGGATCTTCGCCAGCAGCGTGCCGAGCGCCGCCCAGTTCGAGACATAGCCCGAGGTGAAGAGCAGCGCGCCCTCCTTGGCATGCAGATCGGCGAGTTCCCGCTCCAAGAGCACGTGATAATGGTTGGTGCCGGAGATGTTGCGGGTTCCGCCCGCCCCTGCCCCGCATTTGCGCACGACCTCGATCATGCGCTCAGTAACGATGGGATTCTGGCCCATGCCGAGATAGTCGTTGGAACACCAGACAGTCACATCGCGAACCGGCCCGTCCGCATGGTGGAATGCGGCCTTGGGGAAGGCCGAACAATGACGTTCCAGGTCTGCAAAAACCCGGTAATTGCCGGCCGTGTGCAGTCCTGCGATTTCGGCTTCCATATGCTGGAGAATGTCCATCAGTCTTTCCTCTTCCCGATCGTGTCGTGCCCGACGGCCCATGACGCTTGAAGCGTTGCCGGTGGCCCCCCTTGAATAGCCGCGATGCCGTCCGACGGAGGGCGCGGGGCCAGTTTGCCTGCATCCTGACGCGTCGTCGCCCAGCGCCACAGCGCCGTGTCCGAGACGGGAAGGACGAGAATGAGATGTTCGATTATGGCGAGCGCCATGAACGTGGCGAGCAATGTCTGGCCGACGACCGAATGATCGTCGGTCGCCCTGACCGCGCCGATCACCAGAATGGCAAAGACACCGGCAGCGCAGGCCAGCAGGATCGGAAACAAAGGTGTCGTCCGATCGGTGCGGAAATAGGTTTTCAGATGGGCGATACCCCTGGGCATCAGATCGCTGACAGCGTGGGGCGCGCCTAAGAAAATCAACAGCTTGGCCGATATGCGCATGCCCCAGAGCAGGCCGAAGGCGGCAAGCCCGAACAGGTTTTGCCCATCCGACAAGGCCAGCCACAGCGCCAGTGCGGTGACGAGGATGGCAATTTCGTGGTCACGAACCGCCGCCCAGGCGGCCCTGAACCGGGCGAGACCCGTGAGTCCTGGCGGGCAGTCGCCCCGCCGCCCGGTCAACAGGCCGGTGAGAAAAGCCGCCTCGTGCCAGGCCCAGACGAGAAGCGCCCCGAAGAAACCGGCATAGGAGCCGAGCGGGGTCCGCTCAGCGGCTCCAGACAGCATCAGCGCAAAGCCGCCGGCGCCGATGACCGTCATGACGGCCATCAGCACGAGCCCGCGGCTGCCCTGAGCCGCGCGATTGACCATGGCCAGCACCAGGCCGGTCGAAAGCCACCATACGGCGATGGCGACGAAGACGACGGCGAGCGGGTGCGTGAGCGTCATGGCCCCCTCCTTACCAGACCGGCTGCAGACGGGACGTGGCGGGAATGGCGTTGGACTTTGCCGGGATCATGTACATCCGCACGAAATTCACCGTTGCCGCCGCCGTCCACCAGCTCTTGGCCAGACGCCCTGCAAGTCCGCCTCGCGCATTGGCCGCCTGCATTTTGCGATTGATGCGCTCCATGCGGCGGAAACCGTCCCGCAGCGCCGGATGGTCGAGATCCAGCACCAGCGGGAAGCACTGCCTTGAAATCTCGGACGTCAGCCGGAACACGCGCATGTCGTAGTCATCGATATCGACGCCCAGCGCCTTGTGGAAGGCGGGCCGCATGTGGTCGCGCACATACATGGTGGCGAAGACCGCCAGCAGGAAGAACTTGATCCAGTACTTGTTGAGCCCTTCCATCAGCCGCTTGTCGGAGCGGATGATCAGCGAGAAGGCCTCGCCATGGGAGAACTCGTCATTGCACCATTGGCGGAACCACTTGAAGATCGGGTGGAACCGCTGTTCGGGGTGCTTTTCCAGATGCCGGAAGATGGTGATGTAGCGGGCATAGCCGATCTTTTCCGAGAGATAGGTGGCGTAGTAGATGAACTTCGGCTTGAAGAAGGTGTATTTCTTGGCCTTGGCCAGAAAGCCCATGTTCACGCCGATGCCGAAATCCTTCAGCGCATCGTTGATGAAGCCGGCATGGCGGGACTCGTCGCGGCTCATATAGCCGAACAGCTCGCAGATCTCCTGGTTGGTGCCGCGCCGCTTCATCTCCTTGTAGAGCACGCAGCCCGAGAATTCCGAGGTCAGCGAGGAGACCAGGAAATCGGTAAACTCCTCGCGCAGATCGTCCGGCAGCGCATTGATGTCGATATCGTCCCAGTCTTCGTTGCGCTTGAAATGGCCACGGTTGGGGTCGCTCTTCATCTGGGCGATCAGCACGTCCCATTCGGCCCGTACCGGTTCGACGTCGATCTTGTCCATCTCTTCGAAATCGGTGGTGTAGAAGCGCGGCGTCAGCATGGTTGAGACCAGCGCGCTGCGGGTCGTATCGTTGACGCCGGCCATGCGCTCCTCGACCGTCTGTTCGCGGCCGGTCAGATGGCTGGGGGAAACATGATTGTTCATGACAGTGCCCTCTCGGTGAAGCTGAATTCGCACAATTCCATCATGTCGAGATCGCCGGTGGCGCGGGTCCAGGCGCGTTCCAGTGCCCCGGCCCGCGTGATGGTCGCCTTGCGCCGGAAATTCTGGGTCGAGCCATAGGGGATCGACACCGGCGCGCCATGCACCAGGACCTCGTCGCCGGGATGCACGATGACGCCGTTGTCGAAGCGCAGATGCGCGCCGAGCGCCTCGAAGGTGTTGTTGATTTCGACGGTGCAGTCGACGACTTCGCGTCGGCGCATCAGGGTGAAGACGGGATTCATGGGCGGTTTCCTCCTTGATGATCGAGCAGGGCGGCGAATGCGGCCGCATTGTCCCGGCCGAACGCCTCGAGATAGAGGCGTTCTCCGGTCGCCGTGTCGGACAGGCTGACGCGGCCGGTATCCCATTTGATGATCCGATAGGCCGCGTCGCGGGGCACGGCGGCGATCTGGCGCATGCGCTCGAAGGCGCGCAACGAGCCGCGCACGAAGCCGCCGGCATCTTTCGGATAGGCCGCAATCACCGCGCCTGTCGCGACATCGGTGACGATGACGGTATCGCCGGAGCCGCGGGAAAGGATGACGTCGCGCACGGCGACCGGTTGCCCGGCCTGCTGCTTGACCAGACCGATGCCGGTTGCCTGACCGAAGACGACAGCACCGGCGGAAAAGACCAGCAAGGCGACGGCCGCCAAAATGATGCCCATGGGGAAACGGTTGGTTGCCTTGCCCTTGCGGCTGTCCAGATAACCCAGGCTGAGTGCGGAGCGCATCGTCCCTCTCCTATTCGGCAGCCGCGATCTGGGGGATCGCTTGAGTTGACGTGTTGCTGGCGATCAGCCGCCCATAGCCGGCATGCATCGTCGCATGGCGGGCATAGGCCAGCGCCAGGATGTCGCTGACGGCCTCGGCATCGGCCAGGCAGATCAGGCTCGGCTCGGGCGCCGCAAAACGCCAGCCGCGCACATGCGGCCATTGCAACATCCACGACAGGCGGTGACCTTCGCGCAAGGCCAGCGCGATCGTGCCCGCCTTGCCGCCCAGATTGCCAAGCGCCACCGCGTTGATCTGGCTGAAGGGCAGGTTCAGGCTCATCGACAGCGCCACGCCGAAGCGCATCACCACCCGTTCGCTGGTGATCGTATAGAGCGTGGTGCGCTCCAGGCCCCAGGCGAAAAGCTCGATCATGCCCAGCACGATGGCGCCGAGCCCGGTCAGCACGGCGATGGAAAAGGCGATGCCGCCGAGAGGCTGGCCGTCGGACAGGCCGGATGCCGCAGCCCATATGGCCAGGATCAGGAAATAGCCGCCGATCCACAGGCTTTTCAGGCTGTGGCGCGCCACCAGCCGCGCCAAGGGCCGGCCCTGCCAGATGATCACTTCCCCGGCCGGCAATTCGCCGGGCAGGCCGGCCACGGGCTCGATCTCGTGTTCTCGGATGACGAACTGTTTCATAGCAGCGACTCCTGCCGTTCGCGCAGGGCATAGAGCAGGCCGGCGCCGAAATAGGCCATGATCCTGTCTTCCTCGCGCAGCGTCACCGTCTCGGGCTTCGCGGTCGCCGGAACATCGGCGAATTGCTCCGAGGTGATCGCATGGACATAGAGCTGGCGAATGCCGCCGCGGCCGGTCTGCACCACCACGAAATTATTGGGCACCAGGACCGTGCGCACTGTGTCGGCCGCACCGATGGACACCTCGTAATAGCGGATCAGATGCTCGGAACGGTCGACCCAGACATCGCTGACCGTGCCGGCCGGCTTGCGGTCGCAGCCGACCACGACCAGTCCGCGCGGGTCGATCTGGCCCTCGGCAATCGCAAACCCCTCGGCAATGCGCATCGGCACGATGCGGGCATCGCCATGGGCGGTCGTGTCGGGCTTTTCGGCGCGCTCGGCCCAGGAGCCGGGACCGATCCCCGCCAAAAGCGGATTGCCGAGCGGCTCGATCGGATAACCGGGCGCCGGTGCGATGCGGCGGGCCGCCAGCGGGCGCGTATCGCGCACGAAGTCGGGCACCTGCTTGATGCCCTGTCCGTGGGGCAGGACGAAGGTCTTCTTCGGTGGCACGAACAGGAAGGGATGCTTGTTGTAGCGGCCTGAGACGTCCTCCTCGAGCGGATAGCCCTCGCGCCGGTCTTCCTTCCGCAGATACCAGACGAGGCCGGCAAAGAAGATCCAGAAAGCGTAGAGCACCACCTGCGCCACGTCGAGATTGCCGCCGAGAGATCCGGTCATGTTTGTCCCTCCAGTTGATGGCGGTGCCGGCGGTCAGCCGGGCATCTCCGCCAGTCCAAAACGCATGTCATTATGGTTGCTGCCCTGGTAACGTCGCCCCGTCAGGGGGCCGAGGACCGCCAGGCAGATAAACAGAAGCACGATTTCGAACGTGTAGACGACGAGATAGCCGGAGGCCGTGCTGACCATGGCCTCACCGAGACTGCCGCTGAGCGCCAGCGAATTGACCCCGCTCTTCAAGACCCCGGCCAGAAGCAGGCTGCCGCCGATCGCCGTTGCCTGCACAGCACCCCAGGCGCCGACGACGATGCCGCTGTCGGACCGGCTGGAAATCGCCATGGCGCCGAGCATGGTGCCGACGGCAAACAATCCGCCGCCGAGGCCGACGCCGGCAGCGCCGGCATAAAACAGGGAATGCAGGCCAAGCGGCTCAGCCAGGATCACGCAGGAGAAGGCGACAACGCCGATCAGGATGCCGCGCGCGGCGATCCGGTACATCTCGCCGCCGCGCTGCAGGCTATGAGCCGCCCAGGCAAAACCGGCCATGGTTCCGGCCGCCCAAAGGCCGGTCAACAGCGTGGTGCGACCGACCGACATGCCGAGAATCTCGCCGCCATAGGGTTCCAGCAGCACATCCTGCATGGAAAAGGCGGCCGAGCCGATGGCGACGGCCAGCAGCAGGCGCAGGGTGCCGGGATCGCTGCGATAGGTCTCGAGCGCGTCGAGGAAGCCGATGGGATTGCGATACACTGAGGTCAGTCGGGGATTGCGCCCTTCCTGCTTCCAGATCGCGATCACGGTGATGGCGATGGTGAACAGCGCCGTGCCCTGGATCACCTGGATGAGCTGCTTGGCGGAAAAGTCGACCAGCGCGACGCTGTAGAAGGCCGAGGCGCCGATCATGCCGGCCAGCAGCATGACATAGAGCAGCGCCACCACCCGCGGCCGCTTGTCGGCCGGCACCAGGTCGCTGGCAAGCGCCAGACCCGCCGTCTGCATCATGTGCATGCCGAAGCCAGTCAGGATGAAGGCAAGGCAGGCGCCTGCCGCACCGGCCCATTCGGGACCAAGCGTCTGCGACTGCAGAAGCAGAAGAGCAAACGGCATGATCGCCAGCCCGCCGAACTGCAGCAGGGCACCCAGCCAGATATAGGGCACGCGGCGCCATCCCAGCACGGAGCGGTAGGTGTCGGAGCGATAGCCGAAGAACAGACGGAGCGGCGCGGCCAGAACAGGAATGGCGATGACGGCCGAGACGAGATCCACCCGCACGCCAAGCTCGACGATCAGAACCCGGTTCAGCGTGCCGTTGAGCAGCACCAGGACGCAACCGACGGCGATCTGGAACATCGACAGCCGCAGCAGCCGTGACAATGGCATGTCGGCGCTTGCCGCATCGGCAAACGGCAGGAACCGCGTGCCCAGCTTCTGCCAGAGCCCGATCATCTTGCGGTTTGCGGCCTGGATCCTCATGAGCGCGTCACCTCCATGGCCTGGGAGGTGTAGAAGCCGACCGCGATCCGCTGGGTGCGGCCGAGCGACCAGGACGCCATATCCGGCTTGGCCACCAGATTGGCGACCAGGGCCTGCGCATCGACAGGATAGATCGCCGGAGAGCGATTGCCGCGCGGAAAGGCGCGGCCGGCGGCCAGCATGGTGCGCAACAGACGCGACCCGGGGGCGAGCGTGAAGACCAGCCTGCGCGCAGTGCGGCCAGCCATCTGTTCGATGACGCGTGTCGCATCCGCGGCCTTGTAGTGGATCAGCACGTCCATCGCGACGATCGCATCGAAACGGCCATGGCGCGGATCGAGCATGTCGCCGCTTTCGAAGCGCACCGACCCCAGACGCGGGCTGCCGGGCGGATGGCGCTCGAAGGCCCGCTGGCGGGCAAAGGCCACCATCTGGGCCGAGAGGTCGATGCCCAGCACGTCAGCGCCGCGCTCCATCAGGTCCAGCGACAGCACGCCGGAGCCGCAGCCGGCATCCAGGATGCGCCAGCCGGTCAGATCCTGCGGCAACCAGTCGACGAGCGTGCGGCGCATGGCATCGCGGCCCTTGCGCACCGTGGCGCGGATGCCGCCGACCGGCTGGTCGCCGGTGAGCTTCTTCCAGGCATCGAGCGCCGTGCGATCGAAATAATGTTCGATCTCGCCTGTTCGTCTGATGTAGTCGGTCTGGCTCATCGGGTGCCCTCACTCGAAACCGAGAAATTCGAAAATGTCCCGGTCCTTCATGGGTTCGGCATGGAGCGCCGGCGTTCCCGCCCACAACCGCTCGGCCAGCTGCAGATATTCCTTCTGGATCGCCAGGATCTCCGGGCTGTCGCCCATCTCGAAAAGCGTGCTCTTCTTCAGGCGGCTCAGGCGCACAAAGTCGCTGTCGGGCACATGGGCGAGACGCTTAAGCCCGATCGCCGCGTTGTAGCGGTCGATCTGGTCGGTCTCGCGCGAGCGGTTGGCGATCACCCCGCCCAGCCGCACCTCGTAGTTTTTGGCCTTGGCCTTGATCGCGGCGACGATGCGGTTCATGGCGAAGATGGAATCGAAATCGTTGGCGGCCACCACCACGGCGCGTTCGGCATGCTGCAGCGGCGAGGCAAAGCCGCCGCAGACGACATCGCCGAGCACGTCGAAGATCACCACATCGGTGTCGTCGAGCAGGTGATGTTCTTTGAGCAACTTGACCGTCTGGCCGACCACATAGCCGCCGCAACCGGTGCCGGCCGGCGGACCGCCCGCTTCGATGCACTGCAC
The DNA here is from genome assembly GCF_023701945.1 of Rhizobium sp. CG5. Lineage (GTDB taxonomy): Bacteria > Pseudomonadota > Alphaproteobacteria > Rhizobiales > Rhizobiaceae > Allorhizobium. The sequence continues at coordinate 644,813 of NZ_JABAEF010000001.1, read as the reverse complement.
GCCATTATAGCCCTCGACCATATAATCTTCCGGGCGCAGCTCCTCGGTGTGGAAATCGACCGTTTCCAGCACGTCGATGACGGTCGGGATCAGGCTTTTGGTGAGCGTGAAGGTGGAATCATGCTTCGGGTCGCAGCCGATCTGCAGCACCCGCTTGCCGATCATCGAGAAAGCGACCGACAGGTTGGACGAGGTGGTGGACTTGCCGATGCCACCCTTGCCATAGATCGCAAACACCTTGGCGCCGTCGATGTCCATGGTCGGGTCGAGATGGACCTGGACACTGCCCTCCCCGTCGGCGCGCCGGCGCAGCGTCTCGGCGGTGCGGGCCTCGCGTTCCACTGACTTGGCATGGGTGAAGATATTCATTGGGCAGCCTCCGTGAACAGGCCTTCGAGACGGTCTTCCAGTTCCTCTCCGGCCAGCCTGAGGGCGGCGAGGGTTTCGGCATCGGGCTGCCAGTAATTGCGTTCATGGGCCTCCATGAGACGGGCCGCGACCCGCGATGTGGAGGCGGGATTGAGATTGGACAGCCGGTCGCGCATCTGCGGGTCGAGCATGAAGGTCTCGGCCATCTGCTGGTAAACCCAGGGCTCGACGCCGCCCGTGGTCGCCGACCAGCCGAGCGTGTTGGTCACCTGCGTCTCGATATTGCGCACGCCCTCGTAGCCATGTTTCAGCATGCCCTCGAACCATTTGGGATTGAGCGTGCGGGTGCGGGTCTCCAGCGCCACCTGTTCGCCGAGCGTGCGCACCTTGCCCTCGCCCTGCGTCTGGTCGGAGATGAAGACCGGCAGCGCGGTTTCGCCCTTGGCGCGCAGGACAGCCTTGGTGAGACCGCCCAGCGTGTCGAAATAGTTCTCGATCGTCGTCACGCCGATCTCGACGGATTCCAGGTTCTGGTAGGCCATGTCGACCTCGCCGAGCACGGCATCGAGAACCTCGGCCTGGTGGCTGGTCTTGCCCTTGCGGTTGATCGCGAAGCTCTTGCGGCTGGTATAGGTGTCGGCGATCTCCTCGTCGTCCGACCACGAAGACGAGGCAACCAGCATGTTGACATTGGCGCCATAGGCCCCGTCGGCATTGGAGAACACCCGGTAGGCGGCGGCCTCGATGTCGCAGCCATGGCTTTCGCTATAGGCCAGCGCATGCTTGCGGATGAAGTTCATCGATATAGGCTCGTCGGCGGTGGCTGCCAGATAGCTCGCCTCGGCCAGCATGCTGGCCTGGATCGGCAGCAGATCGCGGAAGATGCCCGACAGCGTCATCACGGCGTCGATGCGCGGGCGCTTCAGCTCGGCAAGCGGGATCAGGGTCGCGCCGCAGACGCGGTTGTAGAAGTCGAGCTTCGGGCGCGCGCCCATCAGGGCCATGGCCTGGGCCAGCGGCGCGCCGCCGGTCTTCAGGTTGTCGGTGCCCCACAGCACGACGGCGACGGTTTCCGGCAGCCGGCCGTCGATCTTCATGTAGCGCTCCAGCACCCGCGCGGCCTGGCGTTCGCCATCCTGGACGGCAAAGGCGCTCGGGATGCCGAAGGGATCGAAACCATGGATATTGCGGCCGGTCGGCAGCAGTTCGGGCGTGCGCAACAGGTCGCCGGAGGGCGACGGCAGGATGAAACGTCCATCCAGCGCCTTCACCAGGCCGTCCAGTTCCTCATTGTCCATCAGGCCCTTGTTCATGGCCGACAACAGGGCGACACCATCACGTTGGGCCTGATCGGCCCCGGCAAGATATGTGGCGATCGCCTTGTCGTCCTGGTCGACGATCGCAGCGACCAGCGCGGGATTGTCGCGCAGTGCCGAACCCTCCATGCCGGCGGCGACATGGCCCAGCATGTCAAGCCGCTCGGCGCGGTCCATGCCCCGGCCGGCGATGTGCAGACCATGGGGGATCAGCGTGTATTCCAGTTCGGTGACCGCGCCGACCAGATCCTGAACGAACAGGCCGTCGCTCGCATTGTCGCCATCGGGCGCAAGGTCGAGCTGCTGCGCCTGGACGCGGATCAGCGCGATCAGGCGCTCGCGCTCAGTGATTGCGTCCGGCAGGGCGGCGCGGTAGCGGTCGAGGCTTGCCTTCAGCTCGCTCAGCCCCTTGTAAAGACCCGCCTGGGTGATCGCCGGGGTCAGGTAGGAGATCAGCGTCGCTGCCGAGCGGCGCTTGGCGATCGATCCCTCGGCCGGGTTGTTGGCGGCATAGAAGTAGAAGTTCGGCAATCCTTGCAGGATGCGATCCGGCCAGCAGGTGCCGGACAGGCCGGTCTGCTTGCCGGGCATGAATTCGAGCGCCCCATGGGTGCCGAAATGCAGGACCGCATCGGCGCGGAAACCTTCGCGCAGATAGGTATAATAGGCTGAAAAGGCGTGGTTGGGGGCAAAGCCGCGCTCAAACAGCAGGCGCATCGGGTCGCCCTCGTAGCCGAAAGGCGGCTGGATGCCGACCAGCAGCTTGCCGAACTGGTGTCCCAGCACGAAGATGCCGCGACCATTGCTGAGCACACGCCCAGGCGCCGGACCCCAATGGGCCTCGATGTCGTCCAGATGGCGCTCGCGCCGGACATGGTCGTTGGTTGCGATGACCGTGTGCACATTGGCCTCGGTGCCATGCAGGGGGGCATTGCCCTCCAGGATCATCTCGCGCAGGGCATCGACGCTCTTCGGCACGGCAATGTCATAGCCCTCGGCCGACAGCCGCTTCATGGTTTCGTAGAGGCTTTCGAACACCGACAGGAAGGCCGCCGTGCCGATGCTGCCGCTATTGGGCGGATAGTTGAAGAGGGTGACGGCGATCCGGCGCTCGTGGCGGGGGCTGCGGCGCAGGGCGACCAGGGCGGCAAGACGGTCGGCCAGCAGATCGACACGCTCGTCGTCGGGCTGCATGCAGGCGCGGCCGGCAGGACATTGCCCCAGTTCGCGCGCGCAGATGCAGGGTTTGGCCTGGCCTGCGCAATCCGAGCGACCGCCGATGACCATCGAGCCCGTGGCGCCGTCGAGTTCCGGGATCGCCACCATCAGCGTCGTCTCGATCGGCGTCAGGCCTTGAGACGACGCCTGCCAGGCGTCGCGGGACTGGAATTCGGTGACGAAGGCCGAGAGATAGGGCACGTCGAGCTCACCCAGCGTGCGGGCAGCGGCATGGGCATCGCTATAGGCCGGGCCGCCGACCAGCGAGAAACCGGTGAGCGAGCAGAGCGCGTCGACCGTCACGCCGCCTGCGGTCGCATCCATGTAGCGGGCGATGGCCGGGCGCATGTCGAGCCCGCTGCAAAACACCGGCACGACACTATAGCCGCGTGTTTCGAGCGCCGAGATCACGCGGTCGTAATGGCCGGTATCGCCGGACAGGATATAGGTGCGCAGCAGCAGCAGGCCGATGGTACCGCGCGCTCCGGCGATCTGCGGCAGGGACCTGATCTGGGTGGTGACGCGGGGCTTGAGGCGCGGATGATAGAGCCCGACCTCGGGATACTCGACGGGGTTGCCGACCGTGATCCTGCCCTGCAGACCTTTGCGGTCACCGCTGGCATATTTGCCGACCAGCAACCGCACCATATTGGCGATGTTCTCGTCGGAGGCGGCGATGCGGTATTGCAGCGTCAGGAAATAGTTGCGCACGTCCTGGGCGGTGCCCGGAATGAAGCGCAGCAGCTGCGGCAGGCGGCGCAGCATGGCCAGCTGGCGCTCGCCGGCGGTCTTGCCACTGTCGCGGCCGCCGCGCGAACTGGAACCGCGCAGCTTCTTCAACAGCGCCAGCGGTCCCTTCTGCTCCCCGCTCATGCGGAAGCGGCCCATGCTGGTATATTTCATGATGGTGCCGGCCGACATGCAGCACACCATGGCGTCGCAGTCGCGGTGGCGCGTCTCCAGCGCGTCGGCGATCGCCTTCACATGTTCCTCGACAAAAATCATCGAGACGATGACGATATCGCCGCTGAGAATGGCGGTGCGGCAGGCGGCAAGGCTCGCCGGGTTCTCGGCCCAGTCGGTTGCGGCATGGACCGAGAGCGTCAGCCCCGGCAGGTCGCGGGCAAGCGAGCGGCGGGCATCGTCCACCGCAGCGGCGATGTGATTGTCGAGCGTCACCAGCACCACCCGGACCGGGGGGCTGTCAGCGGGCGAAATGGGCTTTCGCGTCATACAGCGTCTCCACGGTGATCGGGCGGATGCCCTTGGTTGCGGCAAAGAGTTCGGTGTTGCGGCGGGCCTTGCCGCGCACGAAGAAGGGAACCTTTTTCAGCTCCTTCTCGGCGTCGAAGGTCCAGACGGCGGTATCGTCTTCCGTTGCGGCGGCCACAACGGCCGCTGCGTCCTCGACCGCGTCGGCGGTATGGGGATGCAGATGCGAGGCGGCGGCACCGTCGTTGAATTCGAAATCATCGCGGAACATCTGCAGGAGGTGCTCTTCCAGGCCCATCATCAGCGGATGGACCCAGCTGTCGAAGATCACATTGGCGCCTTCAAAACCCATCTGCGGCGAATAGCGGGCGGGAAAGTCCTGGACATGCACCGGCGCCGAGATGACGGCGCAGGGAACCCGCAGGCGCTTGGCGATATGGCGCTCCATCTGCGTGCCCAGCACCAGTTCCGGCCGGGCGGCGATAATGGCGGCCTCGACCTCGAGGTGATCGTCGCTGACCAGCGCATCGACCCCGTAGCCGGCCGCGGCTTCGCGCAGCTCGCGGGCAAATTCGCGCATATAGGTGCCGAGCCCGCAGACCCGCAGCCCCAGCTCCTGGGAGGCGATGCGCGCCGCAGCGATGGCATGGGTGGCGTCCCCGAAGATGAAGACCCGCTTGTTGGTGAGGTAATTGCTGTCGACCGAGCGGGCATACCAGGTCAGCCGGTCGCGGCCGGAGCGCTGCGTTGCTTCATCGTCCGAAGGCGCCAGGCCGGCGAGCGCGCGAACCTCGGCGATAAAATCCTCAGTCGCGCCGATGCCGATCGGGATGGTCGAGACAAAGGGCATGCCATGGGTTTTTTTCAGCCAGCGGGCGGCCGCATCGGCAATTTCCGGATAGAGCACGATATTGAAGGCGGCCTCAGTGAGCCTTGCGAGATCGGCCGGGCTTGCGCCCAGAGGCGCCACGACGCGAACGTCAAGCCCTTCCTCGCTCAGCAACCGGACGATCTCGGTGACGTCGTCGCGGCAGCGGAAACCGAGCGACGTGGGGCCTAAGATATTGCAGCTATTGGCAGCGATATCGGTTGGGCGGGTCGTCGGGCCGGCAAAGGTGCGCACCATCCGGTAGAAGGTTTCGCCAGCGCCCCAGTTTTCCTTCTTCTGGTAGGACGGTAGGTCGAGCGGCACGACAGGCACCGAAACGTCCAGCGTGCGGGCAAGTCCGCCCGGATCGTCCTGCAGAAGCTCGGCCGTGCAGGACGCGCCGACCAGCAAGGCCTGCGGCTGGAAGCGCGCCACCGCATCGCGGCAGGCCGTCTTGAAGACATCGGCCGTCGAGCCGGAGAGATCGCGGGCCTGAAAGGTCGTATAGGTGACCGGTGGCCGCGAGGGCCGGCGCTCGATCATGGTGAACAGCAGATCGGCATACGTATCGCCCTGCGGTGCATGCAGAACGTAGTGAACGCCCGTCATGGAGGCGGCGATGCGCATTGCGCCGACATGGGGTGGTCCCTCATAGGTCCACATGGAAAGCTTCATGGCGCGGCCTCCTGGTGGCGGCTGCGGCCGGTCAGCATGCGGTGGCGCACCAGCGGCCGGGCGAAGAGTTCGGCGAGGTCGCCGGCCTGCTCAAAACCCTGGATCGGAGTGAAGGCGAATTCGATCGACCATTTGGTGATGCGGCCTTCGGCCTCGAAGGGATTGGCGAGGCCAAGACCGCAGACGATCAGATCCGGTTGCGCCTGGCGGCAGCGATCGATCTGGACATCGACGTCCTGACCCTCGGAAATCGCGACCCCCGGCGGCAGAAGCGCCAGTTCACCCGCGATATGCTCGCGGTGCAGGTAGGGGCTGCCGACCTCGACGATTTCGGCGCCCAGCTCCTGGTGCAGATAGCGCGCCAGCGACGGCTCCAGCTGCGAATCGGGAAAGAGGAAGATCCGCTTGCCGTCCAGCCAGGGGCGGTAGTGCTGCATGGCCTGTTCGGCACGCTTGCGCGGCTGGGCGATGACGCTCTCGAGGCGGGCGGGATTAACGCCGAAGGCATGGGCAATGGCGCCGAGCCAGGCGGTCGTGCCCTCCCCGCCGAGCGGGGAGATGGCATCGATGCGCTGCGCGCCGCGGGCTTCCAGCGCCGTCGCCGTGGCGCCGAGATAGGGCTGGGCCAGCACATAGCGGGTGTCGGGTCCGATGGTCAGCCCGTCAATGGCCTTGCGCCCCGGCAGGAAGACGATGTCTTGGAGGCCAAGGGCGGCAAAGAGGCGGGAAAACTGGTCCTCCACGACATCGGCGAGACAGCCGGCAACGACGAGTTTCGCAGCGGAGCGAGCGGCCGGCACCGTGGTCTGGTCTGCGACCAGGGCGGCCAGGAAATTGTCTTCGCCCTGGGTGAAGGTGGTCTCGATGCCGCTGCCGGAATAGGCGATCACCCGGCGGCGCGGCGCATAATGGGCGTTCAGCCGTCCAGCGGCGCGCGTGAGATCGAACTTGATGACCTCCGAGGGACAGGAGCCGACCAGAACCAGCATGCGGATATCGGGGCGGCGCTCCAGCAGGCGGGCGACGACCTGGTCGAGTTCGTCATGCATGTCGGCCATGCCGGCCAGATCGCGCTCCTCCATGATCGCCGTGGCGAAACGCGGCTCGGAAAAGATCATCACGCCGGCGGCCGACTGCATCAGGTGGGCGCAGGTGCGCGAGCCGACCACCAGGAAAAAGGCATCCTGCACCTTGCGATGCAGCCAGATGATCGATGTCAGGCCGCAGAACACCTCGTGCTGTCCGCGCTGGCGGATCGTGGCGGAGGGGGTGACCGATAGGGTAGTAGCGCAGGCCGATGGCAGGGGCTGGTTCATGACGCGCTCCCCGCAGCACCCAGGCCGTGGTCGCGGTCGGGCCTGAGCGAGCCCTGGCGCATGGCCGCATCCAGCCGCGCCATGCGCAGTTTCCAGACGAACTGGCCGGCATTGACGATGTAGGTCGCATAGGCCGCGAGTGCCAGCAGCATCAGCTGGCTAGATGTCAGCGTTCCCCCATAGAGTGCTGCCAGATAGGCCGTGTGCAGCGCCAGCACCAGCATGGAGAAGACGTCTTCCCAGAAGAACGGCCGGGCGAAGAGATAGCAGCCGAAAACCTGCTTTTCCCAGATCGAGCCGGTGACCATGATCGTATAGAGCGTCAGTGTCTTGACGACCACGGACAGTTCGGCTGCCTCCAGGCCAAACCCGGTCCACAGGTAGCGCAGGATCAGGGCGAGGCTTGCCAGGAAGACCAGAAACTGGATCGGCGCCAAAATCCCCTGAACCAGGGTCCAGCCGCTTTGATCACGTCTGCGCCGTTCTTCTTCCGTGTAGAGAACGGTGGCGGATGCGGCTTGTTCGGTCTTGCTCATCATGATCAATCCTTCTCCCGGATGCGTCCGCAGGGTTGCTCGGGATGGCAAAGAGTAATCCCGCGATCTCAAAAGTGTCAACATAGATTGACGTAAATATTTATTTACATCTGCCTTCAGTCTAGGCATGCTGTAGGGGCTCGCAGATGCGCTGGTCGGCATGGCCCCGGCAGCATTTCGCGCCGCAATGCTCAGGTCGGTGATGGGAGGCGTTTCCGCGCGGGCGCAATGGACAGAACCTTGATTGATGGCAGAGCGTGCCCCCCTTCTTCGGGGAGCATTCTGCTGACCGCTCCTAAATCCAATGGATTACTTGCCCCGCGCGGCCGGGCAGGCTACCTACTGACCAGCGAACGAGAAGCGCTTCGCAGCATCATTCAAGGGACGGTGGCGTCTATGACCGCCGAAAGGCTGGCATCGCGGTTTGATTTAGGCCTGGAGCACGACAGTCGCTACGGCACGGCTCTGGAACGGTTTTGCGATCTTGTCGTGCGCCCCGGCATCGGCAGATCGGCTCTGCTCGACTTCCTGCGGGATGAACTGCCGGCCGGCGAGCCGGATTTCGTCAAGATCCTGTTTCTGGAGGCCATAGCCCGCCAGCTCGGCCGCAACTGGAGCGGCGACGACTGCGGTTTCATCGATGTCACCATCGGCACCGCCCACCTGCAGCAAGTCATCAAGCTGTTGTCTTTCGAATTCACGGCCATGCAGTCAAATGCCAATGCGCCGTTCGTGGCCCTGCTGACCCCGCTCGGCGAGCAGCACACCTTGATGCTGCATTTGCTCGGCCTGTTGTTCGATTCCCTGGGCTGGTCGAGCCATATCCTCGACGGCAAAGACATGAAGGGGGCCCAGCTGCGCGCCGTCGTCGAACAGGCGGATATGATCTGTATCGGCTGGAGCAACCAGCGATTGAAGGGGGAGTTCCACGATCTTGTGGCAACCATCCGGTCGCAGCGACCGGAGCCCCGGCTGCCGATCGTCGTCGGAGGCGCCGCGGCTTTGGATTCCATTGATTTTCTTGTGAGTTTGGGGATTGACTGCATATGTGACAGCGTTTACTCCGCTTCACGAATCTGCGAAAGATTCTACGAATTGGAAACGATCAGCCAGCAGGCAAAAGGATCGGCCCGGAGGGCAGCTGTTAATGCCGGTGGAATCGATTGGCTCACTCCATGAATCCCGTTAACGGCAAGAAAGCCGCTCACGGCATCGAGGTCGCGGCCAGCCTGTTGAAATCGATGGATGCCAGCGGCATCGGCGCCATTGTCGGCCTCGGCGCCGATATCGTCATTCTTGTCGATCGCAACAACAAGATTGCCAGCGTCCACTGGTCTGACCCCGATATCGGCGCTTACGGCCTCGACAAGGCTGTAGGCAAACGCCTGCAGGATGTCGTGACCATCGAATCCGTGCCGAAGGTCGATTCGATGCTGTCCAGCCAAGACATGGTGCGGCATTCGCGCGGCTATCAGATCAACCACGCCTGCGCGGGAAAGCCCGACCTGCCGGTTCTGTATTCGGCCTATTCATCGCAGGATTTCCCTTACACGCTCGTGGTGGGCCGCGATTTGCGCCAGCAGATGCTGGGCCAACAGCGCTTGGTCGCGACGCAGCTGGAACTGGAGGCTGATTACCGCGAATTGCAGGAGGCCGAGGCCCGCTACCGGACGGCCTTCCGCATCTCGACGATTGCCCACCTGATGGTGGACGGCGAGCGAAAGACGGTGCTGGATGCCAATGCCGCCGCGCTGAACCTGCTCGGCGCGGGGGCCGCCAGCATCGTTGGCAAGCCCTTCCGCGACCTGTTTCGAAAGCAGGATCGCGATCTGCTCAGTGATGCGGTCGGCGAGGCGCGTCACAGCCCCGGCGCGGTGCAACTCGAGACCCTGAAGACCGTGAAGGGCGATTCCCTGTCGCTCAACCTGCGATCATACCGGGAGAACGGCATCACCAACCTCATCGTATCGGCCTGGCCAAGCGCGGATCTGCAGGAAACCCGGCGCCAGCAGGTCGACAGGCCGAGCGAACACGTCGTCGATCTCGCGGACTTTCCCGAAGCGGCCTTGCAGACCAATGCCCAGGGTCAGATTACCGCCGCCAACACGCTGTTCCTCGATCTCGTCCATGCACCGTCGCTGGCGCAGGTGACCGGGCGGAACATTGCGACCTGGTTCGCCAAGTCGCCGCTCGACATTCACGTTCTCTATTCGCGGCTAGCCGAAGAACAGACGGTCCGCGGCTTTTCCTCGACCCTGACCGACAATCTGGCCGGCGACCGCCCGGTAATGATTTCTGCGCGCCGCAATCCCGAGACGGCGCAGACGCGGCTTGTCGTCGTCGCCCAGCCGGCGAGCCCCGAACGCGAACGCCCCGCCATCCCCTCCCCCGGCGTACCGGACCAGGCGGAAGGCTTCGCCAATCTCGTCGGCAAGGTTCCGCTCAAGGAACTGATGCGCGAATCGCTCGATGTGATCGAAAAGATCTGCATCGAGGCCGCGCTGGACCAGACCAACAACAACAGGGCGTCTGCCGCCGAGATTCTCGGCCTGTCGCGCCAGAGCCTGTATATCAAGCTGCGCCGGCACGGCCTGGAAGACTATCGCCCGTCGAACTGACCTGCTGCATCAACCATAGTCTTGCCCTGCGACCTCCGCTCCGGCGGATCGCAGATGCACGTTCTGTCAGACGACGAGTGTCAATCAATCCGATGAGTGTCAATTATTGTTGACACTTTCGGGCGCCGGGCATAGCATCCGGGCATGGACATCACCCGCACCCAGAACCATCGCAGCGACTGGCCGAGCCCTTCGGCGGTCCTTGCCCTGCTGAAGCCGATCACCTGGTTTCCGCCGATGTGGGCCTATGCGTGTGGGGCCGTCTCGTCGGGCCAGGGCTTTGGGTCTGCGGCCGTGGCAGCGGTTGCCGGCATCGTGCTGGCCGGCCCGCTGCTGTGCGGCACCAGCCAGGCCGTCAACGACTGGTTCGACCGCCATGTCGATGCGATCAACGAGCCACACCGGGTCATACCGTCGGGCCGCATGCCGGGTCGTTGGGGCCTTTATATCGCCATCGTGATGTCGGCGCTGTCAGCGCTGATCGCCGCCTTGCTCGGGCCCTTCGTCTTCCTTGCCGCCCTGGCCGGCCTGGTTTTTGCCTGGGCCTATAGCGCGCCACCGGCGCGCTTCAAGCAGAATGGCTGGATCGGCAATGGCGTGGTCGGCCTGAGCTACGAGACCCTGCCCTGGATCACCGCGGCAACGGCGATGACCGGACTGGCGCCCAGCCTGCCTGTGCTCGCGGTCTCCCTGCTTTATGGCGTAGGCGCCCACGGCATCCTGACACTCAATGATTTCAAGGCGATCCGCGGTGACCGCGAGATGGGGATCGCGACCCTGCCGGTGCTGCACGGGCCAAAGGCGGCCGCGATGATCGCCTGCGTGGTGATGGCCGCACCACAGGTTTGCGTGGCTGCACTGCTCCTGTTTTGGGCCCTGCCCTATCATGCACTGGCCGTTGCTGCGCTTGTCGCAATCCAGCTCGCCTGCATGGGCCGCTTCCTGCGCGATCCCGTCGGCCGGGCGGTCTGGTATTCCTCCGTGGGCGTCGGCCTCTATGTCAGCGGCATGATGGTGGTCGCCTTCGGCTTGCGCCATCTCGCCCTCGCGTCCCTCCCCGCCTGAAGGAACCGTGCCATGACGACCCGCGCCGCGAGCACATTTGATCCTGCAGGCCAGCGCTCCGGGCTCGGTTGGCTGGACATCGTCCGGCTCGGCCTCGTCCAGGCGGCGCTGGGAGCGATCGTCGTCCTCACCAATTCCACGCTGAACCGCGTCATGATCGTCGAGCTGGGCCTCGCTGCCGTCATTCCCGGCCTGCTGGTCGGGCTCCACTACGGTGTCCAGATCACAAGGCCGCTCTGGGGGCATCGCTCCGACATCGGCGGCTCGCGCACCACCTGGATCCTGGCGGGGCTTGCAGTCCTGGCGCTGGCCGGCACGCTCGCCGCGGCCAGCACCTTGCTGTTTGCCGATCGCCCTGCGCTGGGACTGGTGGTGGCCTTTACCGCCTATCTGCTGATCGGCATGGGCATCGGCGCCAGCGGCACCTCGCTGCTCGCCCTTCTCGCCACCCGCGCGGCGCCGGAACACCGGGCCACCGCTGCCACCGTCACCTGGATGTTGATGATTTTCGGCATCATCGTCACCTCGATCATCACCGGCATTGCGCTCGATCCCTATTCGCACCGCCAACTCGTGCTGGTGACCGCAGCGACCGGCCTCGTCGCCTTTGTCGTCGCCTGGCTTGCCGTCTCCGGCCTTGAGAAGAAGCCGGCGATCATGCCGTTGCGGGATCGCTCAGGGCCCGTGGAAAACTTCCGCGACAGCCTGCGGCAGGTCTGGCGCGACCGGGAGGCCCGGCTTTTTACCGTGTTCATCTTTCTGTCGATGCTGGCCTTTTCCACCCAGGACCTCATTCTCGAACCCTTTGCCGGGCTGCTGTTCGGCATGACACCGGGCCAGTCCACGAAGCTGTCCGGCGTGCAGCATGCGGGCATATTCGCCGGCATGGCCGTGGTCGGACTTGGCGGATTTGCCTTTGGTCGCCGGCTGCCGAACCTGCCGAAACTTTTCATCATCATCGGCTGCCTCGGCTCCGCGGTCTCGCTCGCCCTGCTCAGCCTGGCCGCCACGTTAGCGCCCTCCTGGCCGCTTGCGCCCAATGTCTTCCTGCTCGGTTTCATGAACGGCATGTTTGCGGTGGCCGCCATCGGCACGATGATGGCGCTGGCAAGCCGAGAGGGGACCGGCAATGCCGGCATGCGCATGGGGGTCTGGGGTGCGGCGCAGGCGATCTCCTTTGGTCTCGGCGGCCTTACCGGCAGCATCGCGCTTGATCTCGGCCGCCTTTTGACGTCAGCCGATAGCAGCGCCTTCGCCCTGGTCTTCGCGCTGGAAGCGTCGTTGTTTCTCGTCTCGACCGTCGTTGCCGTCGGCATTGGCGGCCAGACGGCCATGGCTGCGGCGCCTGACCCCTCTTACCCCTTGGCGCAACCGGCGGAGTGACACGATGACCGCGACCCATCTCGAGCGCGACCCGCACCGGCCGGACCCCAGCTGGCCCATGCTGTTTGATGTCGCTGTCGTCGGTGGGGGGCCGTGCGGCGCCATTGCGGCCGAGCGCCTCGTGGCGGCCGGCCGCTCCGTCCTGCTGGTCGATCCGGGCAACCGCATCAAGCCCTGTGGCGGCGCCATCCCGTCCAAGACGCTGAAGGATTTTGCCATTCCGGACCATCTGGTCGTCGCCCGCGCCCATGGCGCCCGCATGATCGCCCCTTCGGGGCGGCAGGTCGAGATGCAGATCGGCGATATCGGCTTTGTCGGCATGGTGGACCGGGCCGGTTTCGATCCCTATCTGCGGCAGCGGGCCGAGCAGGCCGGCGCCCATCGGCTGACCGGCCGGTTGGAAGCGATCGATGACTGCAGCAACGGGACGCTGCGGCTGTCCGTTGCCACCGACGGCACCACATGCCCACCGACCGTGGCGATCAGCGCCCGCATGCTGATTGGCGCCGATGGTGCCAATTCCACCGTGCGGCGCCTGATGTTTCCGGCCAGCAGCCGTCCGCCCTATGTCTTTGCCTATCACGAGATCATCGAGAGTCCCGAAGACAGTGCCCCCCAGGACTTCCTGGCCGATCGCTGCGACGTGATCTATGACGGGCGCATCTCTCCGGATTTCTACGGATGGGTCTTTCCCCACGGGCCGCACACCTCGGTTGGCTGCGGCTCGGCGGTCAAGGGCCATAACCTGCGCCAGGCCACTACGGACCTGCGCCGTGCCGCCGGTCTCGCCAACTGTCGAACTGTGCGACGCGAAGGTGCGCCGCTGCCTCTGAAGCCGATGCGCCGCTGGGACAATGGCCGCAACATCCTGCTGGCCGGCGACGCGGCCGGAACCGTTGCCCCCTCGTCGGGCGAAGGCATCCATTATGCCATGTTGTGCGGCCAGTTGTGCGCCGATGCCGTGGATGCCTGTCTCTCAACCGGCAAGGCGTCCGCGCTGAAGCAGGCGCGCCGCACATTCATGCGCGCCCATGGCCGGGTGTTCCTCATCCTCGGCATCATGCAGGCCGTCTGGTATCGCAACGACCGGCTGCGCGAGAAATTCGTGGCCATGTGTGCCGACCCGGATGTGCAGCGGCTGACCTGGGAATCCTATCTCAACAAGAAACTGGTGCGGCGCGACCCCTTCGCCCATGTGAAGATCTTCTTCAAGGATCTCGGTCAATTGTTCGGCCTCCCAGTGAGGCAGAAATGAACCTGCTGCTCGACATGCTGAACTCGGGCTGGATCAGCGCCATTGCCGTTGCCATCCTGTGGGCGGAGACGCTGGCGCTGTCGCTGTTGTCCAGCGACCCGTTGCGCCGTTTTCGCGGGCTCTGTGCCAATGCCTGTTCGGGCACCTGCCTGCTCGTCGCCGTCGGGCTGGCGTTGCGTGGCGACCAAGGGCTCTTCATCCTGCTTCTGCTTGCCGGTTCGCTGGTCGCCCACGGGGTCGATATGCTGCTACGCGGCCCCATCCGCGGGCTTCGTATTGAGCCGCAGGACGGTGTAGTTGAGAAAGCCGGCCGTGCTGACCCAGGCGAGGTAAGGCACGAAAATCAAGGCCGCGATCGGCGAGACCGGCCAGGCCGAGACGATGAAGCAAAGGATCGAGATCCACAGGGCGGCGATGTCGCCGAGCGCCAGGTCCATGCGGCGAAGACCGAAGAACAGCCACGACCAGGCCGCGTTGAAAACGATCTGCAGGCTCCAGAAAACCAGCGGCAGGGACCAGCCGGCCACTGTCCAGACGCTCCAGCCGGCATAGGCGATGCCGACGTAAAGCAGCGACCAGACCACCGGAAAGGCCCATTTGGGCGGCGTCCACGATGGCTTGCGCAAGGTTTCGTACCATTCACCCGGCTTGAACACCGCGCCGCTGGAGGCGGCGATAAAGACAATGGCAATGATAGCGATGGCAGCCATGGCCTGCTCCAATGGTAGGGGACTGTGTCTTGAGACTACACATCCACTGCCATTGCGCAACGTTGCATTTCCCGCATCGGCGTTTCAGGAGGCCCGTCCGATGCTTGCCACCTTGCTAATTTACCCTATGTTTCAAGAGCAGTTTCGTTACGGGAGGTAACACATGTCGAAGGTTCTCGCATACGCATGCAGCATGGCCATGATCCTGGCCCCAACGATCACCCTGGCTCAGGAAGGCGATGCCGCCGCCGGCAAACTCGTGTTCAACAAGTGTATGGCCTGCCACAACGTGGACACCGACAAGGCCAAGGTCGGCCCGCCTCTGAAGGGCGTTATCGGCCGCCAGCCCGGCACTGTCGAAGGCTTCAAATATTCCGCCGCCATGGTCGACTTCGGCGCGGGCAAGGTCTGGGACGAAGCGCTGCTGAAAACCTATCTCCCGAATCCCAAGGCGCTGGTGAAAGGCACCAAGATGGCCTTTGCCGGCTTGAAGACGGACAAGGAGATTGGCGACGTGATCGCCTATCTCAAGCAGTTCAGCACGCCGTGACAGCCGCCCGCCAAAAAGGGCTCGCCGCATCGGCAGCACCAAGGAAATCGGGCGAAAAGTGTAAATAAAAGTTTACATATCGCTCGACTTCTTCAATGATATGTCCAGTGAAATCCTGTCGCAAGACGTCTCTGAAATGGCCCTGCCAGCCAGTCTGGCGGGGCCGCGGAGACCGAGATCGGCGGATGAGTGCTCGTGCGGGGAGGAAACGCAATGGGCTTGATAACATCGTCAGTCGCGACCCCTATGCTTGATGGCATCCGGGATACGTCTGACCTTCGCAGCCTGCATGACGACGACCTGATGCAACTGGCCGACGAATTGCGAGCGGAAACGCTCAGCATCGTGTCCCAGACGGGAGGCCATCTCGGCTCCAGTCTCGGTGTCGTTGAACTCACCATCGCCATCCACGCGGTTTTCGATACGCCGCATGACAAGCTGATCTGGGATGTCAGCCACCAGTGTTATCCGCACAAGGTTCTGACCGGGCGGCGCCACAGGATGCGCAGCCTGCGCAAGAAAGGTGGTCCGTCCGGCTTCACGCGGCGCAAGGAAAGCGCCTATGACGCCTTCGGCGCGGCCCATTCCTCCACCTCGATCTCGGCCGGGCTCGGCTTTGCCGTGGCGCGCGATCTGGGCGCCGATGTCGGCGATGTGGTCTGCGTCATCGGCGATGGCGCGATGTCGGCCGGCATGGCCTTCGAGGCCATCAACAATGCCGGAGCCCTGGGCCGGCGCATCTTCGTCATTCTCAACGACAATGCCATGTCGATATCGCCGCCGACAGGGGCGCTGTCCTCCCATCTGGCACGGCTTGCCGGACCGGTTCGCGACCCGGCCTGTGCTGCCGCCGGTACCGGTGCCGGCCCGGCGATCAGCCTGTTCGAACAGATGGGCTTTGCCTATCACGGTCCGGTCGACGGGCATGATCTGAAAGGTCTTTTGCAGACGCTGAGGCGGCTCAGGCGCGAGTGCGACGGACCGGTGCTGCTGCATGCCGTGACCCGAAAGGGTGCGGGCTATCTGCATGCCGAACGGGCAGAGGACAAATATCACGGCGTCGCCCGGTTCGATATCGCCACCGGCATCCAGGAAAAGACACGCGCCGCGGCGCCGAGCTTCACCAAGGTCTTTGCCACGGCGCTGGTCGCCGAGGCCGAGCGTGATCCGCGCATCGTCGCGATCACCGCGGCCATGGCCGCCGGCACCGGCGTCGATATTTTTTCCCGCGCTTTTCCTGGGCGCGCCTTCGATGTCGGCATTGCCGAACAGCACGCGGTCACCTTTGCCGCAGGGCTCGCCGCCAGCGGCTTCAAACCGTTCTGCGCGATCTACTCGACCTTCCTGCAGCGCGCCTATGACCAGATCGTGCATGACGTGGCGCTGCAGGGCTTGCCGGTGCGCTTCGCCATCGACCGGGCCGGGCTGGTCGGTGCCGATGGCCCCACCCATGCCGGCGCCTTCGACATCGGCTATCTGGCCAACCTGCCCGGCTTCACCGTGATGGCCGCGAGCGACGAGGCCGAACTGGTGCACATGGTCGCCACCGCCGCCGCCCATGACAGCGGGCCGATCGCCTTTCGCTATCCGCGCGGCGAAGGCTCCGGCGTCACCATGCCCGCCCGCGGCATGGTCCTGCCGCTTGGCAAGGGCCGGATGATCGAAACAGGCGATACGGTGGCGCTGCTGTCTTTGGGCACGCGGCTGACCCAATGTCTTGCGGCCAGACAGGCGCTTGCCGCACACGGCATCTCGACAACGGTGGCCGATGCGCGCTTTGCCAAGCCCTTGGACACGCAAATGATCGAGAAGCTGTTTTCCAGCCATCAATTGCTGGTGACGATCGAAGAGGGTGCCACCGGTGGTTTCGGCGCGCTGGTGCTGCACCATCTCGCCGAACGGGGCATGCTCGACGGCCGCTGCGCGATCCGCAGCATGACGCTGCCTGACCGTTTCATCGCCCAAGGCTCGGCCGATGAAATGTATGAGGCCGCCAGCCTGAATGCCAAGCATATCGAACACCTGGTTCTTGGTGCCCTGCCGAGGGTGAGGAGACCCTCTGAGCGGCAGCAGAGACTGGGCGGCATACGCCAGGAAATGGCGCCCGTACTGAGGGCGGAGGACCGCTAAAGCGTGTCGCGATCTTACCGATCCGCTCTTCACGCTTTATCTCGTGGTTTGCTGCATGTCGTTGTCCGCAAACTGGTGCCCATTTTCGGGCAACATGCCTTAGGTTAAATTTTCACGCGGCCGCATCAGGTGGAACGAAAGAATTTGCGCAATTGCAATGATGCGGTATGTTCAATGTGCGCGGGAGACGCACGCCTTAGGCCAATCACCGGGAGGGGGACATGGCCGGAAAGAAACCAGAGGACCCTAACCGGTCGCAGAGCCCTTATGGCATAGAGCAACCCGTCGGCCCCAAGAGGGAAGGCGATGCCCATCTCAGTTCGAAAGACCACGGGCTGCTCGAGAGAGTTATCCGTCGCTCGGTGTCGAATATCGTCACGGCGAGCCATTCTGAGATATCGATACCCAAGCCGAACCCGATCTCGAAGCCTGAAATCGTGACCCCTGAACAGGATCACATGCTTCATCCGGAAGACCACCCGGTCGCCCGGCAGATGCCCGGCACCGAACGGGCGATCGGCTACCGGGATGACCTGCTGAAATGTCTGTTCGATCCGGATCCGCGCCATCACCGCAGTTTCATCGAGGATCTGCAGCATGCTTCGCTTCCCGTGCAGACGCTGGCTGTGCATCTGTTTGCGCCGGTGGCAGCGCGACTGGGTGATTTCTGGTGTACGGACGAGGCCGATTTCATGCAGGTTGCAGTGGCCTCCACGCGCCTGAGCATGATCGTCAACCACGTTTCCTATGCCGGCCCGCAGAGGGTCGCCGATCCCAACGAGCAGCGACGCATCCTCTTGGCGCGCACCCGCGGGGCCATGCACACGATCGGTGTATCGATCGTGGCCTCCTGCTTTCGCGACATGGGCTGGATTGTCGACGGGGGCAGCGAGCTGGAGATCGATGACAGCCTCTACATGCGACTGTCGCGCCAACCCTACAAATTGCTGGGAATATCGGTGGGACGGGTCGATGAAGCGACGGAATGTTCCGAGGCGATCCGTCGGGTGAAAAGGACCGAGCAAACCCGCAGCATGAAGATCGCCGTCGGCGGACCGGCGGTGATCGCATCGCCCAAGGCCTTCCAGCGCATCGGTGCCGATTTCGTCACCCGCTCGGCGCTGGACGTCATGCAATTGGCCAGTTACGCCTGATCCAGGACGTCGACTGTCATGACCGGGCAGGATTGCCCTGACCCGCCGTATGGGCAACTCTGATGGAGCTGAACCTGCATCTCCACCATATGACGTTCGCGTTCATTGCAAGGTACCCTTCGATATGGCCCCTTTCGTCGCTGCTGTGCAACGGCTGCCGGGCAAGGGGTGGCATGGCTCTGCGAAGCGCCACGGCGGCGCACCGCCGAAGCCCGGATCTAGATCTGTATGGAGGATGATCAGCGCCGCAGCTGATCAGGATCGGCTGTCGTCTTCCAGGCAGGTATCCCCCCATGGCGTCATGATCTCCGTCACGCCACAGTTGCGACCTTTCTCCCGCATGACACCGACCGGCACGCCGAAGGCATAGGGATGCACCGTCCTTTTGGTCGTCTGGGTCGGCGCGACTGCCGCAAGCGCGGCGCAGACATCCGCCGGCAGGTCCTCGTCGGCAATCACCTGCGAAACGCCGCTGACGTCGATACGCGGCGCATGGAAGGCCTCTTCCAGCGTCATGCCGTAGTCGACCATGTAGCTTGTCAGGGTCGCCACGGCCGGCAGGATCTTGCGCCCCCCGGCCGCGCCGATTGCAAACATCCGCCCGCGATATTGCCCGATCGTCGGGCAGACATTCATCAGGCAGGCCTTGCCGGGCGTAAGCGAGTTCGGCTTGCCCGGCTCCGGGTCGAACCACATGATCCCGTTGTTCATCAGCATGCCGGTCGAAGGCGAAACGACCCGGCTGCCGAATTTCGACAGCAGCGTCTGGGTGACATTGACCATGTTGCCATGCCTGTCGACGACGCTGAACGAGGTCGTGCAGGCAGGCGCCTCGACACTGCCGCCTTCGTCGCCGGCAGTGCACAGGCGATGCCGAAAGGCGGCCTGCAGGGCCTTTGCCATGGCGACATAACCGCCGGCGTCGGGTGTTGGACCCGGCGTCAGATCGCGCTCCATCTGCTCGAGGGTCCTCACCAGGTCCGCACCGGCGCTGAGGCCGGACGGGGCGTGGATCACCGCATCCCGATAGCGGACCGTGCGGGTCTGGCTGGCGCGGGCACGGTAAGCTGAGAGATCCTCCGCCGAAAGCGAATTGCCCTTTTCGGCCATGTCGGAGACCAGCGCCTCGGCAAGCTGCCCTTCGTAGAAATCCCGCGGCCCGGCCTCGGCAAGGCGCTGCAGCGCTGCCGCCATGACCGACTGGTCGAGGCGGCTCTCCTTGGTATCGGTCCAGCCGGCAATGTTGGGCCATTGACCATCGACGAGAAACATCTTCGCTGCGTCCTTGTCGACTGCCAGTTGCCGCGTCACGGCGGCGATCATCAGCGACGCATACCAATCGATCAGCATGCCCTTGCGGGCAAGGCCTATGGCGGGTTCGAGCAGGTCCGCCCAGGCGCGTGTCCCGTAACGCTGATGCGCCAGCTCCATGCCGGCCACCAGGCCCGGGACGGCAATCGACAGCGGCCCGAAAATATTGCGGTCCTCCTTGACGCGGGCCCAGGTGAAGAGGTCGGAGACACCTCCCCCGGCCACCAGCGGATAGTCGGCGACATCGAGCCCGATCGGCGCCCGCATGCCGAACTCGATCGTCTCGGCCCGCGCTTCCCTGGCGCGCCACAGCGTCATCATTCCACCGCCCATCGGGCCGCTCATCCACGGCTCGACGACGCCGATCGCAAAGGACGTCGCGATCGCCGCGTCCATCGCGTCGCCGCCTTCGGCCAGCACCCTGGCGCCAACCTCGGCCGCGGTACGATGATGGGCTGCGACCACACCACCGTCGGTCCAGACCACGTCCTTGGTTATCCGCTGTGTCTTGGAAAAGCTGCTCATGGACGGATCCTTTCAGTCAGTCGGACGTGCGAAAGTGAGATCAGGCTCGATCGGGAACGTAGGCGATCACCTCGATTTCCAGTCCGCAATCCATCGGCGTGCGACCGGCCTGCATGCGGGCACGGGCGGGCAACGCTTCGTGGCTGGAGAAATACCGGACATAGACCTTCTCGAATTCTTCCGCCTGGGTCTGGTCACGCAGCCATACGTTTGTCTTCAGAAGGCAATCCATATTCGAGCCGGCCGCCTCGACCAGCTTCTTGATATTGTCCATGACGATTTCGACCTGCTTCGGGAACGGCGTGTCCGGCATCGGCGGCACCTTGGTGCCGGCGGCGCGGGCGGCGGCAACCTCTGCACAGAACTGCGCATCGAAGGGTGCAAGGCCCGAAAGATAGAGCATGTCGCCATAGCGGATGCAGAGGTTATAGGCGCCACCATTTTCCGGAACATCCGCCTTGATGATTTGCTTTTGCATAGGTTCGTTCTCCTTGTTCTGTCGGCTGTTGGTCAGTTTGCCTTCCGACGATGCAGCATGTGGACCATGCTGCGCGCCACGAGAGGGCCGAATATCGACACCGCGAAGAGGCGCAGCGTTTGCAGGGTCATCACGAACGTCATGTCGGCACCGGCATTGACGGCAATCAGCGCGATCGAATCGACGCTGCCCGGCACCGTCGCTAGCAGCGCGCTCATCAGGTCGACGCCCGCCACCACCGACAGGACCGCGCCCGATCCAGCGCAAAGGACCATCAGCAGCATGGCCGCGCCGATCAGTTGCGGCATCGCCCTGGCCCCCACCCGCAGGATACCCGGCGTCATTCGCAGGCCGATATGCGCCCCGAAGGCGAGGTAGGCGACCGCCACAAGCCAGGCCGGAACGGCTATGTTGACGTGCGCGAGCTGAAGCGCGCCTCCGATCGTCAGCGGCACCAGCGAAGCCGCCGAGGGAATGAAGCTCAGATGTTTCGCCGTCAGTGTCCCCAGCACCGCCAGCCCCAGAACCACCGCGACGGATTGAAGATCGGGCGTCTGTCCCGCCGAAAAGTGTGGTGCGGAAGCCCCGACCAGGAAGAGCGCCGCGACCACCATCGTCGCGATGACGACCATCAGGCGCACGGTCTGGATCAGGGCAACGAGCCGGCTGTCCAATCCGTGATCATGGGCCATGGCAATCACGGTTCCGGCCATTCCGGGCAGGAAACCCCAGATCGCCACCTCGCCGTCGATTCCGGCATAGCGGCCGGCAACCCAGCCGACGATGCAGGAGGCAACGAAGGTCAGCGCGACGAAGACGATGACGATCGGCCAGATCTCGCCCATCCGCACCAGCAACGAAGCATCGAGATGGGCGGCGATCAGGCAGCCGGCAACGCCCTGCGCCATGCGGTGAAGCACACCGGGCACACGGATATTGCTTCCGG
The DNA here is from genome assembly GCF_023701945.1 of Rhizobium sp. CG5. Lineage (GTDB taxonomy): Bacteria > Pseudomonadota > Alphaproteobacteria > Rhizobiales > Rhizobiaceae > Allorhizobium. Next base: position 623,178 of record NZ_JABAEF010000001.1, on the reverse strand, counting down.
CCCGTGCCATCACGATGCCGACCACCATCGGCCCCAGCATCAGCGCTGCGGGCAGCGACAGCAGTTGCAGCAACTGCCCGAGGACGAGGCCGGGTACGAGCAGGAAAAGCCACTGCACCGGCGTGGCATATGTACCGATCTTCATGACATCTGCTGCGGGCGAGCCTCGATGCCTGCAGCCCGCAGAACATCCTCGACGGCGGCCGCCTGCCGCAGCAACAGCGCATCCTGGCCCGGCCGGGCAACCAGCTGCACGCCCACCGGCATGCCTGCCGGGCCCAAGCCGGCCGGAATCGTCACGGTCGGGCAGCCGAGCAACGTCCAGCGGATATTGTAGGTGGCAGGGCCTGTCCGGGCGTGGCCGACAGGGGCTTCGCCCGGAGCCGATGGCGTCAGCAGGAAATCCGCCTTGCCGAACAGCGTATCGAGATCGGCCAGGGCATGGTCTCTTGCCGCGATGCCGGCCTGCCAGAGCGCGAAAGTGCCCTTCTGCTGGCGTTTCATGAAGGCATGGGTTTCGGGAAGAAGCTTGTCCCAATGCAGGTCACGATCCGTGCTGAGCGACGCAGACGCTTCCCAGGCAAACACCTCGTCTTGTGCTGCCCCAAGTCCCTCGAACCAACCCGGCACGGCCTGTGTCGTGACGGAGGCAAGGACGGAAGCTGCCCTTTCCAACGGCGAAAAATCGGCAACCGGATCGTGAACTGGCAGGAACAGGCCCATCGGCTTCAACGGCAGCTTTTCCTCCGGAACCAGTTCGTCCGGAGCAAGCTCCGGACGGCGCATGCAGACGGAGACGAGCAGAGCCAGATCACGCATATCGCGTGCCATCGGCCCGACCACGTCGAGCGTCTGCGACAGCGCTTTGACACCGAACGTTTCGATCAGCTTGGGCGATGGCTTCATCGCTGCCACGCCGCAATAGGCCGCCGGCCGGATCGTCGAACCGGAGGTCTGGGTTCCAAGCCCCATCAGGATCAGGCCTGCGCCGAGGGCCGCCGCCGTGCCGCTGGACGAGCCGCCGGGCGTGCGTGCCGCATCGAAGGGATTGACCGTGGCGCCTGGAGCGGCCGTCGCAAATTCCGTCGAGACGGTCTTGCCCATCACCACCGCGCCGGCCTGGCGGGCCAGATGCACGACTGGTGCATCACGGCAGGGCTGCCAGCCAGGATAGGCGGAAGAGCCGTATCCGGTCGGCATGTCGGCGGTTTCGATGACATCCTTGATGCCGAAGGGCACCCCGGCCAGCGGGCCTTTCGGGGCGACTGCCGCCAGGGCGCGTACCTGTTCCGGCGCGTGATGGATAAAGGACCGCAGCGACGGATCGATCGCGGCGATCCGGTCGAGCCAGACCTCGGTCACCGCCTCGGCGCTCATCGCTCCCGACCTGACGTTTCGGGCAATCGCGCGGGCGGTCATCTCGCCGATATCGGCATGGGATGGGGAAGACGAAGGAAGCGTGTTCACAATGTATCCTCGGAAATTTGCGGGCGACGGGTCGCCCAGGGACGGGCAATCTCGAGCTGGCCCGCCAGGCTGAAAAGCAGGGCTTCGGCGCCGTAAGCGGCGCCGAAATGGACGCCGACGGGGATACCGCTTTCGCTCCAGTGCAGCGGCACGCTCATGGCAGGGCAGCCAGACGTGTTGAAGACCGCCGTCAGCGGCGCATGCGCCCAGAAGCGGTCGAAAAAGGCGTCGACGCTCAGGCCTTCGCCCGAAAGCCAGCCCAGCTTCGGCGCGATCTCGGCCGTCGTCGGCGAAAGGTAGATATCGTAGTCCGCAAAATAGCGCCCCATCGCCCGGCTCGACTGGTGCAGGGCATCAATGGCGCCGAGATAATCCGTACCCGCAATCTCGTCGCCTCTGCGCACCCATTCCGCATTGACCGGCTCCATCAGCGCCAAGGGATCGGCGATGCCGCGTGCCCTGGCAAAACCGCGGACGCCGCGCGCCACGGAAACCGCCGCGACCGTGAGCCAGGCATGTTTGACTGCCTCGCGATCGTAAGCGGGTGGCGCGATTTCCACATGATGTCCGAGCTGTTCGCAAAGAGCGGCAGCCGCTTCCACAGCTGCAACGCAATCGGCATCACCGCCCACTTCCATGCCTATTTTGAGCCGGCGCGGCGGACGCGACACCGCATCCAGAAAGCGGCCCTCGATCGGTGGCGACCCCCAGGGATCACCGACATCTGCGCCATGGGTGACATCCAGCAGCGCGGCGCTGTCGCGCACCGACCGGCTGATCGCGTGCAGTGTCGCCATGCCGCCGATGCCCTCGGCAATCGCCGGGCCGGACGGATTGCGCAGCCGCGACGGCTTCATGCCGAAAACGCCGCAATGGGCTGCCGGAACGCGGATCGAACCTGCGCCATCCGAGCACTGCGTCAGCGGCACGATGCCCGCCGCAACCACGGCAGCCGCACCACCCGACGAGCCGCCCGGCGTACGGTCGAGATCCCAGGGATTGCGTGCGGCGCCATGAAAGGCGCCTTCTGTCGTAAAACTTAAGGCCAGCTCCGGCGTATTGGTCCGGCCGATGAAAGCGAACCCGGCCTTGCGCAGCCGTCCGCCAAGCGTGCTGTCGGCGGGGCTGACGACATCCTTGTGCAGGCGTGTGCCGGAGGTGATCGGCGCGCCCTTCAAGGCAACCCCGGTATCCTTCAAAAGCAGGGGCACACCGGCAAACGGCCCATCCATGGCAACCGGCGCGGCATCTGGAAACGCGTGCACAACCGCGTTGAGCGCCGGGTTCAATGCCGCGATCCGGCGCCGCGCCTCTTTCACGAAATGGTCCGGAGCGACGTCGCCGCGCTTGACCAGTTCCGCCATCGCCAGTGCATCAAGACTATCGTATTCCACTGCCTGTCCTTTCAAATCCGGTCTCCGACGGCACAGGCCGCCGCGTGCCAGAGAATGCTCCGTGTTCCGACCGGCAACCGAACCTCTGGACGGCCATCTCTCACGAGAAGCGTCCTTCGACCGAGCCGCTGGCCGGCGGCGCCGCGCGCCTCGACCATGAAAATTCCGTCCGGCGGCAGGATCTGCATCGGGTCGAACCGCCAGATACCGGAGCGGTTGTCGATCGCCGTCTCGAAGGGGCGCCCGAGCCATCGCTGCGCCTCGTCCAGCCGGCCCGCTGCGATCGCGCTGCGGATGCGGCTGGACGAGATCCGCAGCCCCTCGCCCCGCTGGTCCCGGCACTCTCCAACCACATGGGTAGCAAAGCCGCCCGCCTGCCCCATCGTCTGCAGCAGAAGCACATCTCCGCCGCGATGCTGGCCGAACCGGAAGTCGGCACCGGTGACGACCGCCGAAATGCCCAGCCTGCCGACCAGGTGCTCGGTGACGAAGATGTCCGCCGGCTGGGCTGCAAATAGGGCGTCGAAGCGCGGTGCGTAGATCAGGTCTATGCCGGCTTCCACCAGCAACCGCCTCTGGACGGACAGGCCGGAGATCAGAAACCCCTGCTCGCGGCGAAAATGACGGCGCGGGTGAGGATCGAATTGCAGGATGGCCAGCGGCCGCCCCGCCTTCCGCGCCAGGGCCGCGGCTTCGGTCAGCAGCGCCCGATGCCCCAGGTGCAGCCCGTCGAAATTGCCGAGCAGCAGGACGGAACCGCGAAGTTCATCCGGCACCGGCCGAAGGCCGTCATTCACCAATGGCGCGGGCCGAGGGCAATTATCCGGCTCTGCCACCACCATGTCAGCCCAGTGTCGCATACCAGTCGAAGACCTCTGAGACGGGGATGCAGTCGGCGTATTTCTTGTGCATGTCGTAGAGATTGGCAAAATGCGGACTTTCATGCAGGTCGGCGACGCATTCGATCGGCACGATGGTGCGAAAACCGCGCGACAGGCTGTCGACCACGGTTGCCCTGACGCAACCCGATGTCGAGCCGCCCGTGACGATCACCGTGTCGACCTTGTGATAGGTGGCCAATGACGCGACATGGGTTTCGAAAAAGGCCGACGGCATCTTTTTGTTCAGGATCACATCGCCCCTAATCACCTCGAGACGAGGATCGAGGGCGGCGCGCGGCGAACCTTCCTTGATGTTCTGCAGGCTGTCGGGCGTATCGGTGCGGGAGCCGAAGACGCCGCAATCGTCGCCGGATTCGGAAAATGCCACATAGGTCCAGATCACCGGCAGGCCGAGCCGGCGCGTTTCCGCAGCAAGGCGATTGACGTATTCCGCCTGTCTCGGGTCGGTCTCGTAAGCCGTCTTGTAGACGTCAGGTTGGGTGTAGGCGCATTGCAGATCGACATTGATCAGCATCGGGCGCGTGCCGAAGCCATAACGGGGGCGCGTCGGGTTTTTGCTCAGATGTTCGAACATCTGGCGGGCCGTCATGTCGGAAAGTTCCACGTCTGCTCCTACTGTCGAAAATGCGTCCTGCGCGTGGTCGGGCCGGCGGGGCCTGGTGGGCCCCACCTTTGCTTTTCGGTGTCAGGCCTTGCTCAGCCAGTCGAGCCAGCGCAGGCGGACCTGGTCGGAATTGGCTGTCCACCAGGCCTGGTCGATCTGTACGTTTCGGGCGGCATTGGCGGGGTAGCCGGGCAGCTGTTGCTGCATCTCCTCCGGAATGTCGCCATAGATCGTCGTGTTGGCGACGTTGAACGGCATCCTGGACGCAAAGGCGAGCGAGCCCTTGGCCATCAGCATGTAAGCGATCAGCTTCTGCGCATTGGCACCGCCGGCGGCGGATTTCGGAATGACCCAGTAATCCTGCTCGATAATGCTCTGGTTGAAGGTGAAATCGATCTTGCCGCTGCGCTTCTTCTCGTCCAGCGTGCGCGACAGGCTCGATCCCATCAGGTCAACCTCGCCATTCTGCATCAGGACGCCCCATTGGGACGTCTTTTCGACCCAGAGGTCGATCTTCGGCTTGAGCTCGTCGAGCGCCTTGAAGGCGTCATCGATATTGATCGGGTAGATCTTTTCCGGCGGCACGCCGGCTGCCATCAGGGCAATCTCGAACGAAGGCCGCGGCTGGGCATAGAGCGCGCGCCGCCCCTTGAAGCGGGTCGTGTCGGCCCATTCCTTCCAGCTCTGTGGCCCGTCCGCGCCGAACAGTCCGGTGTTCCAGGCGATCACGGTGGAGAAGGCAACCGATCCGACGCCGTATTCCTTGATCACCTTGGGGTCGATCTGCTCCTTCGGGACGATCTTGAAGATGAGGTCGTAGTCGATCTTCTGCAGCAGGTCCTTTTTGATCGCCAGTTCCATCTGCGTGCCTTCGGCATCCATCAGGTCCCACTCGACGCTGCCGACATTTTCCATCACCTCGAGCTTGGCGATGTCTGGAACGGAAGCGGTCGAAACATTGATGCCGGTCTCCTGCGAGAACGGCGTGAACCAGATCTCCTTCATGGCATCCGTCGAAGCGCCGCCCCAGGTGCAGACGACGACGTCGCCCGACCCCTTCAGCCGCGAAAGGTCCTGCGCCATTACAGGCCGGATGCCGGCGCCGCCCGCAATGCCCGCACCAAATGCCAGGCCCGCGGCCCCGATGCCGGCGAGAAAGCCGCGACGATCTATTTCCGAGTTCTCAGGCAGGCCAGGCTTCGTGAATGCGTCATGATCGTTCGACATGGGAATATCTCCGAGGAAGAGGGATGAGACTTGGTTGCGGCACGGCTTGCCCGTCCGCCCGAGGAAATTCTCGGACGGATACAGCAGAGACGACAGACGGAGATCAGCGATTGCTCAACCAGTTCAGCCAGCGTGTCTGGACTTCTGCATCGTGTTCGAACCACCACTCTGCATTGATGGTCAGACTATTGGCCGAGTTTTCCGCGGTGCCCGGCAGCTTGGCGAGGGTCTCCGGCGGCAGGCCGTCAAGCGCCGTCTTATTGGCCACGCTGTAATAGGGCAGCAGCTTCAGCGAGGCGCGCTGGCCCTCGGCCTTCATCATCCAGGCGACGAGCTTCTGGGCGTCCTTGACGTTTGGCGCGCCCTTCGGAATGGTCCAGTAGGACTGCTCAAGAATGCTCTGGTTGAAGTTGATCGACAGCGGTTCGCCCTTGTCGATCTGGGTCACCGTGCGGCCCAGGCTGGACCCCATCAGGTCGACTTCCTTGTTCTGGATCAGCACGTCCCATTGAGAGGTCTTTTCGACCCAGAGATCGACGCTCGGACCGAATTTTTCGAGGGCCTTGAAGGCGCGGTCGATATCGATCGGATAGACATCCTTGGCCGGCACGCCGTCGGCCATCAGCATGATTTCGAGCGTCGGCTTCGGACGGGCATAGAGCGCCCGCCGACCGGGGAAGGCTTTTTTGTCGAAGAATTCCGTCCAGTTGGCCGGACCCTTTTCGCCCACCGTCTCATGATTCCAGGCCATGATCGTGCCGAAGGCAATGGAGCCGATGCCGTATTTGGTCATCTGGGCGGGGTCCAGCTGTTCCTTGGGAACCAGCTTGAACATCAGGTCGTAGTCGATCGGCTCGAGAAGATCATCCCTCATGGCCTGCAGCATCTGGGCGCCTTCGAAATCGACCACGTCCCATTCGACATTGCCGACCTGGCTCATGATCTTGAGCTTGGCGACGTCGGGAATGGAGGTGAAGGAGATGTCAATGCCGGTCGCCTTCGGAAAGTCGCCGTACCAGGCGGCATGCATGCGCTCGACCGTCGGGCCGCCCCAGTTGTTGACGACCAGCTTGCCGGTCCCCTTGAATTCCGGAGGCGCGTCCTGCGCATGGAGTCCGAAGGGCAATGACATTCCGAGCGCCACGAGGGCAGCCAATCCAAATCGCGATTTCATCGGTCTCTCCTGTTGGGACAAGTTGGGCCTGTTACGTCGGCCTGTGGGAAGTTGGGAGGTTTTTCGGTAAGTGACAGCCGGTCTCGATCCGCTTTCCGTTAGCGGGCCATGACATGCGCGGTTTCCGGAACCCAGAACAGCCGGCGGCGCGCGCCCTGCTCGGGGACTTCGACCGTGCCATCCAGCGGCCGGGTGACGATCAGCGGACCGTGCGCGGTGGCAAACTGCATGTGCAGCAGGCTGCCGAGAAAGCGGGCTGTTGTCAGCGATGCGTCGATCGCCCAATCCGGAACCGGTTCCGGCTGGCCGACGCCCGCCATTCGCACGGTTTCCGGCCGGACGCAGAGAACCGCTGCGCCGGAGCGCCCTTCCGCCAGCGGAAAGACACCGTTGCCGCATGTCAGAACGTGACCGTCCGCCGTACCGCGGAAAAGGTTGGATTCCCCGAAGAAATTGGCAACGAAGCTGTTCCTCGGCTGCAGGTAGAGGTCGCGCGGACTGGCGACCTGCTGGACGCGGCCCTGGTCGAGGACCGCAACCCGGTCGGACATGTTGAGCGCTTCTTCCTGGTCATGGGTCACGAAGATGACGGTCTGGCCGAGGCTCTGCTGCAGGCTGCGGATCTCGCGCTGCATCTCGACGCGCAGGTTCCGGTCGAGCGCCGACAGCGGCTCGTCCATCAAAAGGGCGCGCGGGCCGAAGGAGATGGCACGGGCCAGCGCGATCCGCTGCTGCTGCCCACCGGAAAGCTGGGTGATGCGCCGGTCGGCAAACTCCTGCATGTGCACCCGCTCCAGCGCCCACTTGACCTTGGCCTCCTGCTCGGCCTTGGGCATGCGGCGGGCGCGCAGCGGATAGGCAACATTCTGGGCCACGGTCATATGCGGAAAGAGCGCGTAGGACTGGAACACGACACCGATGTCACGCTGATGCGGCGGCACGCGGGAAATGTCGCGCTTGCCGAGCATCAACCGACCGGCATCGGGCGAGATGAAGCCCGCGATCAGCATCAGGAGGGTGGTCTTGCCCGATCCCGATGGCCCGAGAATGGTCAGGAATTCGCCTGGCTTGACCGAGAAATTGGCTTCTTCGACGACCACCTTGTCGCCATAGAACTTGCTCAGATGCTGGAAGTCGATGCCGTAGCCATGCTGTTCGCCGGGGCTGGCAGCAACAGCCTCTGGAGCAGGCACGGCGGTTTTGATCGCGACGTTCATGGGCAGGGATCCATTTGCGGGAAGGACAGCGGCATCGGCGGCAACCGACGAAGCGACATGAAGGGAGGCGTTTGCGAGGGCAGCTTCCTTGCGGCGCGCCAGGCGCCCGGTGCGGCCCATTTTCCACAGGCTCCAGCCTGCAAAGGCGATCAGCACCATGAAGAGCTGGACGGACGCAATCGAGGTGATGGTCTTGTCCAGGCCGTTCTGGCTGAGACCGTCCCACATCTTGCGCGGCAGCGTTTCAAACCGGGGGCTGGCCAGGAACTGTGCCAGAACCACCTCGTCAAAGGAAAAGACGAAGGAGAAAATGGCCGCAGCGATGATCGAAGGGACGAGCAGCGGCAGAATGACTTCGAACAGCGTGCGCAGCTGGGTCGCCCCGAGCGAGGCGGAGGCTCTCTCATAGGCGGGATCGAGGCTGGCGAGCCGCGACATCACCGGCATCACCACGAAGGGCAGCACGACGATGGCGTGCGCGACCGCCAGCGCCCACATCGAGCCGAGCAGGCCATTGCGCGCAAAGACGATGTAAAGGCCAACGGAAATGACCATCAGCGGCACGATCATCGGGGCGATGAAGAACATCTTCATGAACTTCGCCAATGCCTTGTTCTCGATCCGCGATATGCCGATTGCTGCGGCCGTTCCGACAACCGTTGCCAAGGCGGTGGCAAGCGCTGCGATCTGCAGCGACAGCAGCGCATCCTGGCCCCAACGGGGATCGTCGATCAGATTGCGGTACCATTCGAGCGAAAGCTCCTTCGGCGGGAAGACAATGGCACTGCCGGCGCCGAAGCTGATCGGCACGATCATGATCACCGGCATGATGATGATGACCAGCAGGACCCAGCCGTAAATTTTCAATGCGCGGGCAGCATTGCCCTGGATCAGGAGTTCCATCACTTCGCTCCCTTGTGGTAGATGCGGTCGATGCCGGCAAAGCGGTCGTAGAGGAACAGAAGCCCGATGCAGAAGACCAGCAGGACCATCGACGTGGCGGCCGCGAGCTGAAGGTTGCCGAGTTGCTGGATCTGGTCGCGGATCGCCATGACGATGGTCGGAGCACGGCCGCCGCCGAGAATTGCCGGGGTAATGAAGAAGCCGAACGCCAGCGTGAAGACCAGCATCGAGCCGGCGACGAGGCCGGGTAGGCTAAGGGGAAGGTAAATCTCGCGGAACACCCGCGCCGGGCTCGCGCCAAGGCTCAATCCCGCCCTCACATAGGCCGGATCGATGGCTTTCATTGCCGGGATCAGCGTCAGGACCATGAACGGCAGGAGGATATGGACCATGCCGATATAGGCACCGAGCTTGTTGTAGACCAGCTCAAGCGGGCTATCGATGACGCCGATATTGATCAGGAAATTGTTCACCAGCCCGCGGCGCTGCAGGATGATGATCCAGGCGAAGGTACGGGCGAGAAAGCTCAGCCACAGGGTGATGAACAGCACGACGCCCATCCATGCGGCAAAGCGCGAGCTGACATTGACCATCAGATAGGCCAGCGGGTAGGCAAACAGCGCGCAAAGCACGGTGGTCAGAAGGGCCAGCTGCAGCGTGAACATCAGAAGCTTCAGGTAGACCGGCTGCGCCAGGTCGATATAGCCCTGCACCGAAAAGCCTGTCTTGCCGCCGCCGCCGAAGCTCATCCACAACAGGACGAGCAGGGGCATCACGAAAACAGCCACCATGGCGACAATCGGGAGCGTCATGAGGGAGACCGTCAGGCCTCGCTGCTGCCTTTGCCAGGCCGTCAGCGTCAGGCTGGGCGGATCGGCCAACAGCCTGCTTCCCTCTCCTGCTGGCTCAGATGCGTCGATCGGAATCATCATTTTTCCTGTCACTATCCGCAGTCAACATCACGCACGGCCCCTCCACGGGGCCGACGCATTTTCAGACGGCCATTTCGGGAATGGCGATGCGTCCTTTGTCGACGATCGTCACGCCATCCAGCGCAAGCGAGCTTTTGCGCAGCGGGATATCCATGTGGCACTGGGTGTCGTTCGTGCCGCCGAGCTCGGTGTTCGGGCCCAGCGAGAACAGCACGTTGCCGTAATAGCTCAGCGAGTTGACGCTGATTTCCTGGGTGCGGGTCCGGGTGATCGCCCGGTGGTACCAGGTCGCCGTGTTCAGCAGGCCCCAGCCGATATGGCTGATCGCATAGGCCCGCGGATCCTTGAAGCTCTCCATATAGTCGCGCAGCAAGGGGGCATCCATTCCGTCCCCTTCGATATCGGTGACGAAACCGTCCTTGATCGTCAGCTTGACGGGGCTCTCGACCATCCGTTGGAAGGCGGTGACCGTATCGCCCGGCATGACCATCACCGTGCCATTGACCTTGCCGTCATAGGCCTGGCTGAGCACCTGGCCGGTGCCCATGTGATCCCAACGGCCGGGCGTGTCGGTATAGCCATACTGGGTCATCACCCGATAACCGCCCATATCGAAGGTGGCGTCAGTGCCGGCGTCGGACCAGATCCGAAGCGTCTTCGCCTTGCTGAGCAGATTTTCACCGAACTCGATCCGGCGGCGCAGGTCCGGCGTCGGGAAGTTCTGCGCCAGAACGTCGAACGGTTCGCGGACGAACAGCATGCGTGCACCCGCGGCGCAGATCTCGTCCTGTTCCGGCGAGAACAGCGTGCCCATCACGTCGATGATGATGTCGGCTTTCTTGAGCGCTTCGATCACCGGACGATTGCCGGCGATCGCAGTCTTGCCTGTGGTCTGTCGCGAGGACCGTCTTTCCCGCAGCGGCACGGTGATCTGGAACGGTGTCGCTCCGAGATCGCGCGCTGCAAGCAGGAAGGCCTCTGCGTAATCCGCACGGATATCGTGTTCGCAGAGAACAATGACGGTTTCATCAGGCTTCAGCGCGCAGAGCTTCAGCTGTTCGGTGAACAATGCCACCATTTCATGTTGAGTGGTCATGATCGTGCGTCCTTCAATCCAGCGCTGCAATCTTCTTCAGGTCCGCGACCATCGCGGCGGTATCAAATTCGGCGACCAGGCGCTCCCGCATGCGCGGCGCGGGACTGGCGTTGACGTTTTCGAAAAGCGCCACGCGACCGGCAAGCGACGAGCAGGTCAGGTCCCAGATGAAGTTCATCAGCTTCTCCTTCTGCATGCCGGTGACGCCTTTGCCCGGCAGCAGCTCTGCAAGATCGGGGCCAATGTCGGGATTTTCGAAGGCGGCCTTGCCGAAGCGCATCACCAGGCCCTGGCCGCACATTTCCTGCAGGACATGGATGATGTGCGGATAGTTGCGGATAGCGTAGAGACGACCAGTCGTGATCATCATCACGTCCGGACACATCACGCCGCTTTCATTGATCTGCGCATTGGTTTCGGCGGCGATGAGGAACGCTTCGAGCGTACGATTATACTCGATGATCTCCGCCAGCATGCCGCGGACACCGGGGATCTGACCCGTACCGAGCACTTCGGTCACCTGCTTGGCGCAGGCAACGAAGACCTCGGACTTGACCTTCAACCGGGTCAGAACATGGTAGTGGGCGAAGAGCGTTGCCTTGCCGGAAATCGCCGAGACATGCTCGTTGCCGAGATTGAAGATCCGTTCCTTGGGAACGAAAACATCCTTGAAAATGACAAGCTGGTCGGCTTCCTCGCCCTTGTGGCCGAGCGGATGGTCGAACGGGTCTGCACCCGGATTGGACAGCATCTCGCGGCTGACGAGCTTGATGCCATCGGAATTGATCGGCACAGACCCCCACACCGCGGCCTCGGAAGGCGTGCCGGGATAGGCGAGGTTGGAAAAGAAGATCTCATTGGTCTGGGCGGCGATCGATCCGACCGACTTGGCGCCTGAAATATAGACACCGTCCTTCTCAACCCGCTTGACCCGCAACAGCGAAGCGGCCTGTGCCAGCGGCGACGAGCGGTCGTTTTGCGGGCCGGTCAGGCTCTCGGCGCAGGTGATCGAGTTCAAACGGCCGAATTCGACATAGCGCTGGACGTTTTCGACGAAATCCGGCTGGCACTCCGGAAAGGCCGATTTGAAATCCTTGAAGAGATGCAGATGCGCCAGGATGCCGACGGCAAGCGTTGGGCCGAGATCCGGCGGCCGACCGAAGGTCCCGACCGTCTTGCGCGAGGTGTATTCGATCATCTTCCGGCGGCCGAGCAGTTCGTCCATCGTCTCAGGGACCTGCCAGGAACGCGTGGTCATGAGGCCGGACTTCTTATCCAGAACCGTGGTGGCGTCGGCAAACTCTTCGGTGAACTGGTCGTCGAACATCGACGCCATAAGATCGATGCCCGCAGCAAGCGCCGGCTCGTCGGTAACCTTGTTCAGCTTGACTCCGTTGACCCAAAGCTGACGTCCGTCATCCAGCGAAGCCTTGAATGCCTCGCCTGTCTTGAGAGCGTGTTTGGTCACGGGCTTCGTCATCGTGTTCATGTGTCTGACTTCCGTCTCTTTCAGCCTGTTCGGGCCGCACGGCGCGGACCGGAACGATGGGCACACAGATATCCTCCCGATCCAGAGCGAGGATCGGCGCAAAGGGTGCCGGAGCCTGTCGCAGCATCTGCGCTGGACCAACCACCGGAAATGTCATGGTCTTATCTGGATCGACGCGCCGGCTGTTCACAACCAAAAACACAACCGCCGCTTAACCTGCATCGAAGGCTAGACTTTGGTTGAGACCATGGCAAGTGGAATTTTTGGAAAATTTCTTCGAAAAGCCTCCTTCTCTCGCGATAATCAGCCTGACAGATCAACCTATATATTTGATCTTTATATAGATTATTCACAGAATTTTTTATGAACGTTTTTTTGTGCATCTATTTTAATGATCAAATTATGTGCACAAACTGCGACAACCAACCAACAACCACTCCGCAACCAAAGCTGCATCTGGACATCTGGTTGACCTGGCTGTATAGAAAGGCAAACAACAAGCTTGAGCGGTCGCCCATAGGTCGAGACGAAAAAACCATTGCTGCGGCTAACATCAGTCGTCGCAATGGCATGGAGTGACCGGCTCAGAAAATTTGGAGGATCACCATGAGCCAAGAATTGCCCATAAACGGGTCACTGACCTCGGTCGACGACGTGACGGAGGCCATACTCGGCCTTGCCGAAGGGGGCGATTTTCCGCCCGAGCGGCAATTGGCAGAGCGCATCGGCGTCAGCCGCCATCTGCTGCGCAAGGCGCTGACGACACTGCGCAACGACAACAGAATTCCGGAAAATCGGCCGCGCAACAGCCCCGTTTCCAAGAGCCGCGCCCGCAGCACCGGACAGATGATCGCCACCAAGGCAAACATCGCCAGCAAGACCAGCCCGGCCGAACTCTGGGAGGTCCGCCTGCTGCTGGAGCCGGAGATCGCCCGCCTGGCGGCAACGCGCGGCACCCAGACCGAGATCGAAGAGATTGTCGCCGCCCATGCGATCAGCGAACCAACCGTATTCGACCGCGGCAACGACAACCGGTTCCACCGGGCAATTGCGGTTGCGAGCCACAATATCCTCGCCGCCTACCTCCTCGAACAGGTCATGGATTTGACTTGGGACGACGCCATCCGCACCCGCCTGCCCGCCTATACCAACGAGACCGGCTGGAGGCATCACGAGGCGATCGTCGATGCGATCCGCGGACGCAGGGCAGCTGAGGCTGAACAGGCCATGCGCGAGCATGTGGTTGCCATCATGAAATGGCTGAATGGCGGCAATTCGTCCGGCTCCTGAGGCCCGAGACAAACGCTCTAAGCAAAATCGATCCCGAACACGAACAGAACAGGCAGGTTTGCGATGGTACCGAATACAATCAACGCTGACGGAGACGCGGGCACGGCATGTGTCGACGCCCTGACATTTCGCGCAGCCATGAAAAAAGTTGCCACGCCGGTGACGATCATCGCGACGGGAACGGGTGACCTGCGCCATGGCATCACCGCCTCGGCTGTCTGCTCGCTCAGCGACCAGCCACCGATGGTGCTTGTCTGCGTCAACCTCAACAGCACCATCCTGCCCCATATAAGGGCAAACCGCAGCTTTTCCGCCAACTTCCTGGACGAAGAGCAATCGGCACTGGCCCAGCACTTTGCCGGAATGACCAAGGTCTACGGCCCCGAGCGCTTCCAGCTCGGCAACTGGCGCAACCTGGCAACCGGCGCTCCTGTGCTGGAGGACGCCCTGACGGTCTTCGACTGCAGCCTCGAATGCGAATATGAATCGCCGACCCATGCCGTTCTCGTCGGCCGCGTGGAGGCCATCATGCAGGACAGGACATCGCGGGCGCTGGTTTATGCCGGTGGGCAATTCAGCTTCCCTGCCCCCATCTTGCCGATGGGATAGGCCCCAGTTCGCATCGGCGGCACGATAACCTTGCCGTCGATCGGCCATGGAGACATGTGCCGGTCCTGAAAGCGGGCTCCGACTGCTCTGCGCGGGAAAATTCAACCAATCCTCCACCAACAATGTCGAATGGTCAAAAGATTGGCCCATGGCACGGGCCAGTTGATCGGAATCAATTGCACCTCGCTGGCCTGTGACATACTCGCCGAAACCGGTCGATTGACTCGGGGCAAGTTGACCCCAGGCATCCGGGCCGACCCGTCTCTAAAAAAGGTGGCATTGGCCTCCGGCCTGCCGATTCTCCAACGAGTGAGCCCCGTGGAGACGGGGATGTGGGAGCGGACATGTTGGCAGAAGGGAATTCCATGCAGCAGCCAGATCAACGGATGATCGATGACATTGTTACAATGGGCGGTGCTCAAGAGCCCGCCGATGTGGTGGAAGTCCTGCGCCGGATCATCGATGAAGAAGGCAGCCTGCCGGCTGAGCGCCTGCTGGCAGACCGCCTGAACGTCAAGCGCCATCAATTGCGCAAGGTGCTCCAGATCCTGCGCCAACGGGGCGAGCTGCAGCCGACCCGCAGCGGACGACGCTTACCCTCGCCTGCAACCAACCGGAGCGACAGGCTGGTACAGTCGACGAATCCCATGGAAGTCATGGAGATGCGCATGATGATAGAGCCGGTGCTGGCCCGGCTTGCGGCACTGCGCGCCTCGCCGGCAGAAATCAGCCGGATCCTGCAACAGGCAAAATCGCATCCCGGCATGAGTCCGAGCCAGGCCGACCAATTGTTCCATCGCGCCATAGCCGCCGGCTCGCGTAACAGCCTGGCCGGGGAACTTCACATTCTGCTCTATCAGGTCCAAAACGACAGCCGGCTGCGTTTTGCCGACAGCGACGACGAGACGACAGCCGATCGCATCAAAGCGCGCGACAGCGAGCACCAGATGATCGCCGACGCGATCGCGGCTCGCGACCCCAACCGCGCCGAGCGCGCCATGTGGGAGCACTTGGCCGTGGTTCAACGCAAGATGGCCAGCCGCTTCGGCGTCGTTGTTTAGCTGAAGCGGCCCCATGGGCTCCAACAGTCGCGAAAATTTCAGACCGAAACGAAAGGGCCGCGCGAGAGCATAAGAGTGTCCGCGCAATGACCGTGCCTGGGTCGCAGCTGTCCTTGCCCGACTGGGTTGCACCATCGAACTTTGATGGATGACGATGCGCGGTGCAACGCCGCGCATCGTCCGTGACATGTTGGGCGCAACGGCCTACTCGATAAACTCGCAGCCGGCCTCCTTGAGGAATTTGTCGACCCATTCACGATTGACCACGCCGGCCTCAGTCTCTGCCATCTGCTTTGCCTCTGCCTCGTGCTTTTTGGTCGCCGCCTTGAGAATCGCGGACGCGTCCGCCTTCGGAACGCAGACAACCCCGTCGATATCGCCAAGGATCAGGTCGCCGGGTTCGACGACCGTGCCGTTGATCGCAATCGGCAAGCCTATTTCTCCAGGGCCCGTGCGGTAAGGGCCGCGATGGGTCACCCCGCGCGCAAAGACGGGAATATTTCGCTCCAGAAAAGCCTCGGCATCGCGGATGGCACCGTCCAGCACGAAACCCTTGACGCCGCGACGGATCGCATGGGCGAGCATCAACTCCCCCATCAGGGAATTCGCCATGTCGCCAGCTGCATCGACCACGATAATGTCGCCGGGTTGCGCCATGTCGATGGCCTTATGCAGCATAAGATTATCGCCAGGACGCGTTCTCACGGTCAAGGCCGCGCCAGCGAGATTGCCGGACCGGTGCATAGGCCGTATGCCCGTACCAAGCCCGCAAATGCGAGACATGGAATCGCTGACATTGGCGACCGGAAGGGATTTGAACGATTCGACAAGCGCCGGATCGATACGATCCCAGTTCAATTTGATGCGAAATCCGTAAGTCATGAGAGCCTCAGATGGAAAGTTCGGTGGGGCGGGCAACAGAACGCTCGTCCGGCGCGTTGCCGTCGAGAATGCTGATGATGTGCTGGGCAGCGATCACGGCCATCGCGTCGGCGGAGCCGTAGGTCACGCCGCCGATATGCGGGGTGGCGATCAGGGTGCTCAAGGCCCAGAGCGGGCTGTCGGCAGCCGGTGGTTCGGTGGCAAAACTATCGAGTGCGGCGCCTGCAACCGTGCCTGCGGACAGCGCATCGGCAAGCGCCGCCTCATTGATGATGCCGCCTCGGGCGGTGTTGACCAGAACAGCGGTCTTCTTCATCAGGCCCAGCCGACGTGCGCCGATCAGGTCGCGGGTTGCCGCCGTCAGCGGGCAATGAATGCTGAGGATGTCCAGATCCGGCAACATGCTGTCGATGTCGCTTGCCGAGGCGAAGCCGTCCGCTTCCGCGGCCCCCGGGGCGAAGGGGTCGTGCACCACCACTTCCATGCCAAGCGCTTCCGCCATGCGGGCCGTTTCCCGCCCGATACCGCCGTAACCGATCAGGCCGATCGTCGCTCCGAGAAAATCCTTGCCGATGAAGGTCGGCTTTGGCCATTCGCCGCTTTTCACAGCCTTGTCGAGCGGCAAGATCTCCTTGATGAGGCTGAGCGCCAGCGCGATCGTATGTTCGGCGACGGCACGGGAGTTCGACCCCATCGCTCGCAGCACCGGGATCCCGAGCCTTGCGGCAGCGGCGATATCGACATTGTCGATACCCACGCCGTGCTTGGCAATGACCTTGAGACGGGGCGAGGCGGCGATCACCTCCTCGGTGATGCGTCCCTGGCGCACCATCATGCCGTCGATCCCAAGCTCCGCTGCGCGCTTGGCGACAATGTCAGATGCATCGTAGGGTGGCGAGAAGAACACGTCGATGTCGTGATCGTTCAGGAGCCGGATCGCCTTCTCGGCAATCTTGTTGTGGGTGACGAGGATTCGCCGACCCCGTTGGCCGTGCCGTACCCCCTGGAAACTGTCATGGGTCATAAGGTGGCCCGTCCTTTCTCAAAGCGGTCTAAAAGATTTTGTGCGCGTGTCACGATCGGCGCATCGATGAACCTGCCATCCAGCATGAAGGCCCCTCGCCCCATGGCGGCCTCTTTCTCGTTGGCTGCTATGACTTTCTGCGCCCAGGCGATTTCGTCCGGGCTGGCCGCGAAACATTCGTTGAGGATCGGCACCACCGACGGGTGGATGCAGGTTGCGCCGTCAAAGCCGAACTGACGCGCCTCCGATGCCGCGGCCCGAAGCGCCTCCTTGTCGGCAAAGTCCACGGTGGTCCGCAGCATGCCGAAGGAGAGCACTCCCGCCTCCTTGGCCGCATAATGGATCATCAGCTTGGGATAGCGCAGCACATCGGGTGTCGGCTGGGCGCCCATGGCGGTTGCCAGATCCTCGCCACCGGAGGTGACCGCCAGGACCCGTGGACCGTGAGCGATGGCACGAACCTCGAACAGGCCTTTCAAGTCTTCGATCAAGGGCACGAACTTGATCGGTGCCCGCTCTGTCTCATGTCGTTCAAGATGGTCGGCGAGACCCGTGAGAATGTCCACGCCACTGACCTTGGGAATATAGAGCGCATCGGCTCCGGCCAGCGTCGCCGCCACGGCATCGTCGAACAAGCGATCACCATTGTTGATGCGGACGAAAACCTGGCCGCCCGTGCGTTTGATCTCCGGAACCCATTTCGTCAGATTGTCCCGCGCCTCGGTCTTGGCCGTTTCCGGCACGGCATCCTCGAGATCGACGATCACGACATCGGCGCCACGGTGCCCGGCCTTTTCCAGAAATCGCGGCGCATTGCCTGGGACATAAAGAAGCGAGGCGATCATTCGTCCCCCTCCAGATCACCCAGGGTCATGCCGATTTCGGCCAGAATAGCCTCGGTCTGCTCGCCGACTTCGGGCGCCGGGTGGCGAAAGACCCCGGGTGTCTGCGAAAACCGTGGGAATATGTTGTGCTGGGGAATGCTGCCGAGATCGGCATCCTCGACATTGACCACAATCTCCCGCTCGGCGAAATGCCGATCGGTGCTGATGTCGGCGATGTCATAGACGGGACCAACGGTGGCGCCCGCCTTGCGCATCTCCGAAAGGGCTTCGTCCCGGGTTCGTGTGCGAAACCAGGCCGCGAGCGCCGCGTCGACCAGTTCGCGATGCTTCACGCGCTCCGCATTGGTCGCAAAGCGGGGATCGTCCTTCATGTCGGGCCGGCCGACGATCTCGAAGATGCGCCTCGCGATCGCTTGCGTCGAGCCGGAGAGCGCCACATACTTGCCATCGCGGCACAGATACACGTTGCGCGGCGAAACCGTGTTGGAGCCCGAGCCGGACCGTTCCTTGACCTTGCCTGTGACATGATAGATCGAAGCCTCGGGCCCGAGCGATGCGAAGATCGGCTCGAGCAGCGAGAGGTCGATGACCTGGCCCGCAGCATCGCCCCGTTCACGGGCAAACAGCGCCATCATCACCGCATTGGCCCCGGTCAAACCGGAAATCATGTCAGCCAGCGCCAGGGGAGGCAGCACCGGTTCACGGTCGGGGAACCCGGTGCGCATGGCAAAGCCGCTCATCGCTTCCACCAGCGTGCCGAAGCCGGGAAGCTTGGCATAGGGGCCCGTCTGGCCGAAACCGGAAATCCGCACGATGACCAGTTTCGGGTTGAGTTCCAGCAAGGCCTTCGGAGACAGCCCCATCTCCTCGAGCGTGCCCGGACGAAAGTTCTCGATAAAGACGTCGGCCGTTTCGAGCAGCTTCGTCAGCGCTTCCAGCGCCTTCGGCTGGCGCAGATTGAGCGCGATCGAGCGCTTGTTGCGCCCATAGGTCTTCCAGTGGAGGGAATGACCATCGTCGCGCCATTCTCGCAAGGCATCCCCCTGTGGGGGCTCGACCTTGACGACATCCGCACCGAAATCGCCGAGCTGGAGCGACAGCATGTTGCCTGCCACGACACGACTGAGATCGATGACGCGGATGCCATGCAACGGCCCCTTGCGATCGGGCTGAAATCGGACGGTCTTTGTATTCTCTGCCATCTTGACCTCAATTCTGGTCGCGGTTTCCGGGAAAAACGGCGCAATAATCCTTGGGGACATGCACCAGAATGGACCCGTCCTTCAGTTCCAGCGGTGTCTGAATGCGAAACTCGATCGGACCCGAGCGCACCGCATATTGCCAGACGGAGCCCAGATAAGTTCGCTGCTCAATCGTCACCCGCAAGGTATTCGGGCCAGTTTGGTTGACGATTTCGATCTTCTCCGGCCGAACCGCGACAACCACCGCGCCCGTCGCATCCGCTGGGCCCGGCGGCGTCACGATCTCGCTGCCATCGACCAGGCGGACCCGGGCTGCGTCCGTGCCGCTCTCGATCATCGTGCCATCGAAGAAATTCGATGATCCAATGAAATCCGCGACAAAACTGTCGGCGGGCCGCTCGTAGATTTCGCGCGGCGTGCCGAGCTGGCGCATACGGCCCATGCTCATCACCGCAATCCGGTCGGAAACGGCGAGCGCTTCAGACTGATCATGGGTGACGTAAATGGTGGTGACTTTCAACCGCTCCTGCAGCTCGCGAAGCCAGACGCGGGCCCGCTCGCGCAGTTTCGCATCGAGGTTAGACAGCGGTTCGTCCAGCAGGAGAAGAGGCGGCCGATAGACCAGGGCACGCGCGAGCGCAACGCGTTGCTGCTGTCCGCCCGAAAGCTCGAAGGGATAACGGTTGGCGTAAGGCAGCATCTCGACGAGACCCAGTGCATCCTTGATGCGCTCGTCGCGCTCCGCCCTGCCGATCTTTCGAAGCATCAGAGGAAAGGCCAGATTTTCCGCCACCGTCTTGTGCGGCCACAGCGCATAGGACTGGAAGACGAGACCGATATTGCGCTTCTCCGGCGGCACCGTGTTGCTCGGATTGCCGTCGAATAGCACCCGATCGCCGATCCGGATCGTGCCTGATGTCGCGTGGTTGAGGCCGGCAACGGCAAACAGCGAGGTCGACTTGCCGCAACCGGACGGTCCAAGCAGCGTCAGGAACTCGCCCGAAGCGACATGAATGTTGAGATTGTCGACGGCCGTGACGGCGCCGTATTTGATGGTGAGGTTCTGCAGAACAAGATCAGCCATAGATTTTGGCTCCCATGACGCGGCGTGCGAGTATGACGAACGCGGCGGTAATGATGACTTGGATGGTTGCGAGAGCGGAGACCGGGCCATTGTCGCCCTGGGCGACGAGCTGCAGCATGGTGGTCCCGATGATCTCGGAACCGGGCTGGTAGAGAAAGGCCGCGGTCACATATTCCTTGAAGAAGTGGATGAAGAGCAGTGCATAGCAGCTGAACAGCGCCGGCTTCAGGATCGGCACGATGATGCGCGTCACGGTGGTCCACCAGTCCGCGCCGGAAATGCGTGCACCCCGGTCGAGCTCCTCCCCGATCTGGGCAAGCGCTGGCGCGATGGCGCCAAAGCCGACCGGAATGTAGCGGATCATGAAGGCAAGGATCAGCACGGCGATCGTGCCGCGGATGACGTCTGCTCCCGGCAGCCAGATGATCGCGTAGAAGAAGCCGAGGCCGGCGATGATGCCCGGCAGCGCGCGCGGGAAAAGCGCGATATATTCGAGTGCGCGGTTGTGCCGGAAGTCCGAACGACGTGCGACCAGAGCGATGACCAGGATGAAGAATGTGCCGATCGCAGCACCGATCGTTGCGACAAGCATGGAGTTGACGATCGAGCGCACATAGTTGGCCGATCCCATGACAAGTTCAAAATTGGCGGTTGTCAGCACTTTCCAGAACGGGATCAGCGGGGTGAGGAAACTCACCATCGAGCGCATGAAGATGCCGCCGAAGATCGAGATGATCGTCAGAAAGGCAAAGGCGAAGACAAAGATGAAGGCTGGCCAGCGCCATGGCCCAAGATCGAGTGTCGAAGGGCGGCTTGCCTTGCCGCGCACGGTGACGAAGCGACCGGACGACTTCATCAGGAAGCCCTGAAGCCAGACGAGCAGCGCCACGACGACCAAAAGAATGACGGCGGCGGCACCGACGATCCCGTATTCCGGGCGCACCGAGGCATTGATGCCGGCATTGTAGAGGAAGGTGGTCACGGTCTGAATACCGGACGGGCCGCCAAATAGAAGCGGGATCGCCAGCATCTCGATGCCGACGACAAAGTTCAGCACGGCAGAATAGATGATCGCAGGGCGGATCATCGGAATGGTCACCGAAAACAGCGCCCGGAAAGGGCCAGCACCCGTCGAGCGCGCCGCGTCCTCCAGCAGCGGATCGGCCTTGGTGACAGCGGCAAGGCACATCAGATATGTCAGCGGTGCCTGGCTCAGTCCCGCAACCACGCCCATGCCCGTGACGCTGTAGAGGTTCCACGGTGCGCCACCAAGATAGGTCTTGGCCGCGAGCGTCATAAAACCCGACGGGCCGTACATGGTGAACCAGCCGAAGGCGATGACGAGGTTCGAGACGAACAACGGCCAGATGAAGATTTCACCAAGCCACTTGCGTCCGGGAAGATTGGTGCGACCGACCAAAACGGCCATGATCGCGCCGAAGACCTGCGCAACGACCATCGTCAACGCACCGAAGTAAAGCGTGTTGAAAAAGACGCCGGCCATGCCGGGTTCGCTGAACAGACGGCTGAAATTGCCGACCGTCAAGACAGCCGTCTCGTCATAGAGCGGCTTGTCGAGGAAGGCCTGGAAGACGATCGGGGTGATCGGACCGAATACGAGGATCGTCGTCAGCGCCGCAACGCCCCAGTAGATCGCACGCGATCGGTCAATCCCCCTTCCGGCCGCGCCGGCGTGGCTGATATCCGTCATCGAATTTTCCTGTCAGGGTTTGTTGGGAGGGCCGCCACAAAACCGTGGACGGCCCTCGCGCGGAGCCTTAGCGGCCAGCGATTGCCGCATTCCACTTCTCGACGAAGGGCCCGGCCTCGGTGATCAGACGCTGGTCGAAACCTGCAATGATCATGTTGTCCTCGCCGACGAGACCGCCGATCTTCTGGAAGGTGTAGCGGACCTGGTCTTCGGCCACGTCTTCACGATAGGGAACCAGTCCCCCCTTGCCGACGAGCGTCTGCCCTTCCTGGCTCAGGGCATAGTCGACGAAGAGCTTCGCCGAATTCGGATTGGCGACGCCCTTGGGAATGCCCATGCCACGCAGCATCATGATCGTACCGTCGTCGGGAAATGCAAAACCGAGAACCTCGCCGCCCGGCTGCTCCAGTCGCGGAAAGATGGTGATCCCGGATACGGCGATGCCCATCAAGTACTCGCCAGTCGCGATCTTTTCATTCATCGGGCCGCCGGACGTTTCGCCACGGATCATCGGTCCGATCTTGCGAAGGTCGCTCCAGCCTTGTTCACCCTTCTTGTTCATATAGCTCCACCAGGCGCTCAGTCCAAAACTGTTGCGGGCGGCGTCATAGGTGGTGATCTTGCCTTTGAAATCGTCCGGATCGGCCGTCGCGGCAGCAACCAATGACGCAAACCCCTTCGGACGCAGGTCTTCCGAGAGCAGCGCGGCATTGTAGGTGATGACGAGCGGGTCCGTCGAAAGGACGTTTACGCCCGGATACGGATGGGCAAATTCCGGCAGCTTTGCAACTTCGGGGCTTGTGTAGTCTTCCATCAACCCGTCCTTGCCATAGGACGCCCAGCGGTCATTGGCACCGGATACGAGGAGATCGGCGGTGCGGGCGTTCGAGCCCTTTTCAGCCTCCCAGCGCGAATGCACAGTGCCGGATCCGAGATCCACCGTCTCGACCTTCACCCACGGATACTTTGCGGTGAAGCCCTTGATGATCGGCTGCCAGTTGTTATCCGCCATGTTGGAGTAGATCATCAGCCCGGCTTCGGAGCGCGATCCTTCGATGATCGCTGAATATTCGGCCGGATAGCCCTCAGGCACGTCCTGCGCATGAGCCATGCCGGCAATGCCGACGAGCAACCCTGCAACGGCCGAAAGTGTGGTCAATTTCATTGCTTACCTCCCTTTGGATAGACGACGACGGCGACGCGACAGCTCCTCACTGATCGCGACCGCAGTTTCCCTGACCACGTCACTGATGCGGCCGGAATTTGAGATGAACCTTGCCTGGGGACCGGAAATGTTGAACGCGGCAATGACCTCGCCACTCGCTCCGACGATGGGAGCAGCAGCCCCTGCCGCTCCTTCAACGATCCCCATGGGATTGACATAGACGCCTGACGCTCTGGCGCTCGCCACGGCTTCGCGCAGCTTCGCCTCTTCGGCTTCGGAAAGAGATGCGGCAGACACGTAGCTATCGACCTTCGCGTCGCTACCGGCAGCAAGAAGGACAATTCCGCTTGCAACCTTGTGCGCTGGTCGCGTTGGAACGATGTCGCGATCGTAAAGGATTTCGCGTTTCGGCAGGACCTTGTTGAGATAGCGGATCGACTGTCCTTCGAGCACGGCAATGAAGCCGCTCTCCCCGGTCTGCTCCACAGCCGCCAGCATATAGGGCGATATCAGTGCGATCAGCGCACCGTAGTTGTGACCGTCGGACGAAATTTCTCCCGGGAGGCGCCGCAGTTCGTATTCGCCGCTCTCAAGACGGCGAACGTAGCCGCGCTCAGTCAATGACTGCAGCATTTGCAATGCGCTCGACTTCGGCATGGCCAAGGCCGCAGCAATCTCCGACAGCCCGGCCGGCCCCGTCGAAGCGGCAAACCACTCGATCATATCAAGGACACGCTCGACCCCACGACCACTCAAAAGAGACCCTCCCAGATCGTTCACTATACTGAATGAACGCATGATACTGAATATCGTACCTGCGGTCAATCTTGAATCGACAGTGTCGAGACTCCGAGCCTGGCCTTGGGGTGGGAATGTCCGAAGAGCTGGAGCGCCAAGTGAGGGTGATTTTACACAGCCGAATCGCACGTCGTGGCTGATGGCCCGGAGGCAACAGCACCCGCTCATTGATCAAGCGCGGTAGGCTGTGCCGAAAGCTACCCCTGCAACAGTGACGGCAACAATGCGCCAACAGCGATCATTGATTGATCCTCCAGTCTTGGAACAAACCAGACCTTAGGGCGCTTTGCCCTCGTGATATGACCAGACGAAGGGAAGAAACCGCTTGGCAGAGACACCTACGCGATCAGGAAGCACATGGGCATATGTCGCGGATACGCTGGCTTTGATCCTGTTCTTCACCACAACCGGCATCATCAACGAGCGGTTCATCGCAGGAATGACTTGGGAGCAAGTCCTTCATGCTCGTCTGATCGGAGGGGTTCTGATGGTTCCGGTAGGGCGGCCTTACGGCCTGTGGCGCGACTTTATGATGAGCCATGCGAAGGAAACACGATGTTCCCAGGTTCTATGGGACTCCGGGGCACTGATGAGTTTTCAGGTGCCGATCTACGCTGCGATCATCGCGCTTAGCGGAGCCACCGGCGAAGGCCTGGTGCGAGGGGTGCTGGGTGCGGCGGTGATGATGCTCGTGCTAGGCCGACCTTACGGAGCATTTCTGAACTGGATAAGGCGCCTCTTCCGTCTGCCGCCTGGGGGCGAAAAGCCAATGTCACTGAACGCTTGACCTGAAGGTCGTTTTTCGGCCGACTGCAGACTTGAGCGGTTTGTCCACCGCCTGCGGCGGACCTCGCCAGTCCTCAATTCCATGCGTCGATATTCGTTAGACATAATTCTGGTTGCGGATCAATCGGAGCCGGCGGTTCTGCCGCGCGAGCAGGAGCTGGGCCTCTAAACCTTCCCCCCAACGCGGCGAGCGACGCGACCACGCGGCGTGATCCACCCGAACGACCCCGCGCTGGTCCGGCTGTCGTTCGTCCCAACTTATAATGAGAAGTTATGTTATGCGCATGTGAAACGATCAAATTGCCGATCAAACTACCCTAGTGTCATGGCATTGCGCGGTTCGGCACCGTTGGAGAAAGTGCCGACAAGCAAGCGCACGTCAATTGCAGGGCATAGGCGCTGGAGCGCGCCGAGGCCCAAGGAGGATATCGTGACATATTTCGTGGAGGAAGCGTCAGTCGAAACCGTGAATGCCCGCATCGGCATCGATACGGATCCGCGGCTGGCTGAAATCATGGCAGGTGTCGTCAAGCACCTGCACGCCTTCGTCAAGGAGGTGAAGCTGACCTCCGACGAGTGGGCGGTAGCGATCGATTTTCTGACCAGGACGGGCCAGATTTGTACGCAGGAACGGCAGGAATTCATCCTGCTCTCGGATGTGCTGGGCTGTTCGATGCTGGTGGACGCCGTCACCAACCGTCGACCAAAAGGCGCGACCGAAAGCACGGTGCTTGGTCCCTTCCATGTCGAGAATGCGCCGGTTCGCGAGCATGGTGCGGTCATCAGCCTGGATGGCAAGGGCGAAAGCTGCCTGTTCGAAGGCCGTGTCCTCGACCTTGAGGGTCAGCCGATCGAAGGGGCCTGCGTCGACGTCTGGTCCGACAATGCCGACGGTTTCTATGATGTGCAGCAGCCGGGCATCCAGCCCCAGTGGAACAATCGGGGACGCTTTTTCACCGGGGCCGATGGCCACTACAGCTTTATCGGCATCCGCCCTGTCAGCTACCCGATCCCCGATGACGGGCCGGTGGGCCAGCTTCTCGGCCATCTCGGACGCCATCCCTGGCGACCGGCCCACATGCATTACATGATCAGCGCTCCCGGTTTCCGCAAACTCGTCACCCATACCTTTGTTGGCGGCGATCAATATCTGTCGTCCGACTCGGTGTTCGGGGTGAAGGAAACGCTGATTGCTCCCTATGAACGGCTGGAAGGTGCCCCGACGCTCTGGCGCTCCCCTTTCGACTTCATCATGATGCCCGTATGAGAGTGAGGTGGCGGTGCCAAATCTGAAGATCTATGTCGATGAAACGATTTTCGATGGCGTGCGTCTGCGCCTCAGCGAAGCGCTTGAACCGATCCGCACCCTGCTCTGCGATGCCTTTCGCGTGGCGCCGCCCGCCTGCCAACTGGCGGTGATCCGGGTGCTGGGAATGCCGGATCAGCCGCCGATCAATACCGAGCTCCTGATCCTGCCCCACACCGACCGGACGGATGAAGCCATCCGGGCGGCAGCCGAGCGACTGCGCTCCCTTTTGGTCTCGGTGACCGGCGCACGGGTGGCGGTCCGCATCGCGCAACTCGACCCGGCAACCTATGTGGCGTTGAAATAGATAGGGACGGCTTATGCCGTTCTCATTTATCAAACTCATTGGCCGATTTTTCGGCCAATAGGCATACCCCGCCATGGCTAGGCGTTGGAATTCAAGCGCCGCCGGCCAAGGGTTGCATCCCTATTCGCGCACAGTACAAGCCAGCGCATTCGGACACAGGCGCCGAAATCGTCCGACCGGAAAACCAATTGCCAGTTTATATTGGCCCATGAAGCGAGATACCCGCTGCATACCGGATTCGATCGGCACTCGCATGCCGCGGTACAGTTCCACTAAAGTGTTTAGTACCAATAGCTAATTAAGCATTATCAATGCGCGCTCTCAAGGAGACACAGTCCCGAAAATGGCTCCTCCACCAGGCATTACACACTGACATGGCGCGCCTGGCGGCAGGGGAAAGGGCAACTGGCAAGCAACCGGCGGTATACCGGGTTGAGGGGGAGGAACGACACAAACAGGCGGCGGCGGCATTGCCCCGGGAAAAGGCGGCGGCATTCCCCCCGGAAGAGGCGGTGGCATTGGCCCCGGAGGAAGAACTTGCCCTAGGGCCTGCCCTGCCAGACTCAAAAAAGCGAATACAAACAAACATCGTTTCATATAGCCCCCCCAAGTTTCGCTGGACAAAACGAGGGCCGTTTCGCCCCTCTATTTTGCCAAGGCATTTTATGTTTACTGGAACATCCCGCAAATTCAACTTGCGACATATAACAATATTGTAAAAATATAATAGTTATTGACTACATTAAATGTCAACGAGAACTTGAAGGGGCCGCAGGGAATTTCAGAATCAAAAAACGGATATTCAGGCCAGCGCATCTTGTGAAATTTAAACGAATTCGCAGAGATCGGAGCCGGGCCAAGGCAATTTATATTGTCCGGATTGACTTGAAGATACATTGCAAAATATTCAGTATCAGAGACTTACGCGTGTCTTTCCTTTCTTCTCCGCTCTGGCCTCAGCAGCGTGGCTTGCCATCTTACCCGCGGCGGCGGGTCACCTGCTGCTCGTGCTCCATGCGAGAGTCGAGCTGCTTGAATTTTTCGGTGATGAACGCCACGAAGCGTGGCAGGGCTGGCGGCGGCACCCGGTCGGCAAAGGTCAGCAGGCCGAGCTGGCGCTCCGGATGCTCGATGCGCAACGGCAGAGCCTGGATCGGGATTGTCCGCCGGTGGCTGAAGACCACCGAATAGGGCAGCACCGTCAACGCATCCGAGCCCACCACGACGCTGAAGATCGACGCCAGCGTGCCACCGGAAAAACTCACCTTGAACTCGTCGAGCCCGATCGACTTCAGGGCCCGCTGCAGATCGCGAAACAGCGGGCTGTCGGCAGGCGGCGCGATCCATGAATAGGGCTCGATATCGGCAAGCGTGATGACGCTGCGCCGCGCCAGAGGGTGGGTGGCGCTGCAGGCGATGACATTGCGACCGGTCAGAAGCGGCGTGAAGTGCATGTCCGACGGGATCATCTTGGCATGCACCGGCAGGATGGCAAGGTCGAGCGCGCCGCTGCGCAGGCTTGCCGACAGCTGGTCGAAATAGCCGTAGGTCTGGGCGATCTGCACATCCGAATGGCGGTTCTGGAAATCCGCCACCATGCTGGCGACGACGCCGTCGAAGAAGATCGGCGTTCCTCCCAGGCGCAGGTGTCCGGCCTGTCCCTCCCGGTACCGTTGCACGAGCCGGCTGGCCTCCAGGCTTTGCGTGCGGATGCGGGCGCCGAGGCGCGCCAGCTGGCTGCCAAGTTCCGTTGGTCGCAAGGGCCGCCGGCCCGGCTCGAACAGCGGTGTTCCGATCCGCTCCTCCAGCAGCGCCATGGTCCGCGAAACGGATGGCTGCGACTTGCCGAGCGCATCAGCGCCTTCCGTCAGGCCACCCTTCTCGACGATCACCGCCAGAATTTCGAGATGTTCGCTGTCTATCTTCATAACGGAACATTATATTATGTCTCAATCTTGCGATCAATATCCGACATGACCTGATTTAAGTTGGTTTTCGAGGATGGAGATCGACCGGCAGGAGGAGCCTTATGTCATTTTTTCGCGACGAGTTCGCCGCGCAGTGGCCAGCCGTTCGCGTGCGGTTCGGTGTCGGCATACGCCATGATCTCGTCGCCGAGATCAAGCGGCTCGATTGCCGGCGCGCCCTGATCCTGACGACGCCGGAGCAGGCGCATATCGCTGCGGAATTCGCAAGCCTGTGCGGCGATCACGCCGCCGGGACGTTTACCGGTGCCCGCATGCACACGCCGGTGGCGATTTCCGAGGAGGCCGTCGCCTATGCCCGTGACATTGCGGCCGATTGCCTCGTGGCGATCGGCGGCGGCTCGACCACCGGGCTCGGCAAGGCGATTGCGCTGCGCACCGACCTGCCGCAGATCGTCGTGCCGACCACCTATGCCGGCAGCGAGGCGACCGCCATTCTCGGTGAGACCGAAGACGGTGTGAAGACCACGCTGACCAGTCCCAAAATCCAGCCGGAAGTCATTCTCTACGACGCGGAACTGGTGCGCACCCTGCCGGTCGCCATGACCGTGACGAGCGCGCTGAACGCCATTGCCCATGCCGCCGAAGGGCTTTACGCCCAGAACCGCACACCGCTGACCTCGCTGATGGCGGTGGAGGGAATGCGCGCCTTCCGCGATGCCCTGCCGCGCGTTCTGGTCAATCCCGACGACCTCAGGGCGCGGGCCGAAACGCTCTATGGTGCATGGCTGTGCGGCACGGTGCTGGGCCAGGTCGGCATGGCACTGCATCACAAGCTTTGCCACACGCTGGGCGGCAGCTTCGACCTGCCCCATGCCGAGACCCATGCCGTGGTTCTCCCGCATGCCATTGCCTACAACGCTGCTGCGGCACGCGACGAACTGCGGCCCTTGGCCGAGCTGTTCGGAGACGACCAACCGGGCATGGCATTGTATCGCTTTGCCCAGTCGGTCAACGCGCCGATGGCGCTGCACGGTCTGGGCCTGAAGGAGAGCGACCTTGACCGGGCGGCCGATCTGGCCGCGAAAAATCCATACTGGAATCCCCGCCCGGTGGAGCGGGATGCGATACGGCAGCTGTTACAGGCTGCCTGGGCCGGCGAGCCGCCATTGGCCTGACATTTTTTTGAAAATTGGGAGGAGGACTTGAATGGCTGAAATTACCACTGATGTGCTGATCATTGGCACGGGACCGGCCGGATCGGCGGCGGCAGCGCTGCTGTCGACCTACGGGATCAGCAATGTCGTCATCAACCGTTATCACTGGCTGGCCAATACGCCACGCGCCCACATCACCAACCAGCGTGCCATGGAGGTCTTGCGCGATCTCGGCCGCGATGTGGAGGAAGAGGCCTATATGTTCGCCACCCACCAGGAATTGATGGGCGAGAACATTTTCTGCGAAAGCCTGGCCGGCGAGGAAATCGGTCGCCTGAAGGCCTGGGGCAACCATCCGCTGAGCAAGGCCGAGCATCTGATGTCGTCGCCGACCAAGATGAACGACCTGCCGCAGACCATGATGGAACCGCTGCTGTTCAAGACGGCCTGTTCGCGCGGCACAAAGGCGCGCATGTCCACCGAATATCTTCGCCACGAGCAGACGGCCGATGGCGTCATCACCACCTGCCGTGACCGGCTGTCCGGGCGCGAATTCACCATCCAGTCGAAATATCTGATCGGTGCCGACGGGGGCAAATCGCTGGTCGCCGAACATGCAGGCCTGCCCTTCGAAGGCAAGATGGGGGTCGGCGGATCCATGAACATCCTGTTCCGGGCCGATCTCAGCAAATATGTCGCCCATCGTCCCTCCGTTCTCTACTGGGTCATGCAGCCAGGCGCCGATGTCGGCGGCATCGGCATGGGCCTGGTGCGCATGGTGCGGCCGTGGAACGAGTGGCTGATCGTCTGGGGTTACGACATCAATGGTCCCGAGCCGGATGTGACCGCCGAGTTTGCCACCGGCGTCGCGCGGCAACTGATCGGCGATCCCGATCTGGAGATCGAACTGCTGTCTGCCAATACCTGGACCGTGAACAATTTTTACGCGACGCGGACGTCGAACGGTCGGGTGTTCTGCGTCGGCGATGCCATTCACCGCCATCCGCCGTCGAATGGTCTTGGCTCGAACACCTCGATCCAGGATTCCTACAATCTCGCCTGGAAACTGGCGATGGTCCTGAAGGGTCAGGCCGGCGAGCGCCTGCTGGAGAGTTACGATACCGAACGCGCGCCCGTTGCCAAGCAGATCGTCACCCGCGCCAACCAGTCGATCGGCGAAACCGGACCGATCTTTGCAGCGCTCGGCATGAGCGAGGGCGTCGATCCCGTGCAGATGCAGAAGAACCTTGCGGCGCGCACCGACGGAACCGAGGCGGCGGAACAGCAGCGCGAGGCCATCCGCAAGGCCATCGCCTTCAAGAAATACGAGTTCGATGCCCATGGCGTCGAAATGAACCAGCGCTACCGGTCCAACGCCATCGTCACCGATGGCCAGATCGAACCCGATTTTCTGCTCGACGCCGATCTCCATCACCAGCCGACCACCTGGCCGGGGGGGCGCGTGCCGCATGCCTGGCTCTATAAGCATGTCGGCGGCACCGAGGTGTCCACGCTCGATCTGTGCGGCCATGGCAAGTTCACGCTGCTGACCGGGCTCGGCGGCAAAGCCTGGGTCGAGGCAGCCAAGGCCGCGGGCGCCGAACTCGGCATCGAGATCACCACCCATGTGATCGGTCCGCGCCAGACCTATGTCGACCACAGCGGCGACTGGGCA
Organism: Rhizobium sp. CG5; assembly: GCF_023701945.1. Taxonomy (GTDB): domain Bacteria; phylum Pseudomonadota; class Alphaproteobacteria; order Rhizobiales; family Rhizobiaceae; genus Allorhizobium. The sequence continues at coordinate 591,946 of NZ_JABAEF010000001.1, read as the reverse complement.
CGGCTGAGCGAAATCGCCGATACCGGCTGCCTTCTGGTACGGCCGGACCACCATGTCTGCTGGCGCAGCACGGGGGCGAGTGCCGCGCCGGGCGATGACCTGCGCCGGGTCTTGCGTCAGGTTCTGGCACTTTGAAGCGTGGGCGGCAGTTCATAACCGGATGACATGTTTTCCGCGAGGAAACAGATCAATTATGTGATTGCCGCCTGTTAGCCTTCATGCAGCGACGCGCCGATTTGGGAGGAGACGCATGTCAAAGCTGAGCCGTGCAATGGCCGCCATCGAGGATCGCGGGACCCGCACCCGAAGCTGACGTAACGGGATTTCCGGACATGGCAGGCCGCGTATCCCTGGGGCAAGGACGGCGGCGTGTGGCGGGCGACAGACCCTGACGCGCGCCAGGAACAACAAGAGGAGGAAACATGTTCACGAGACGCGATTTTCTGAAGACCACGGCGGCCGGAGGGGCGGTTGTGGCCGCATCCGGCCTGGCCGCGCCGGCGATTGCCCAGGATGTGGCCATCAAGCTCGGCTATGTCAGCCCGCAGACCGGCCCGCTTGCGGGCTTCGGTGAGGCCGACAAATTCGTCATCGACGCCTTCAAGGCGGCGACCAAAGGCATGGGCCTCAATTACGAGGTCATCGTCAAGGACAGCCAGTCGAATCCCAACCGGGCGGCTGAAGTGGCGAAAGAGCTGATCGTTGACGACGAAGTCAACCTGATGCTGGTCTCCTCGACGCCGGAGACGACCAATCCGGTTTCGACCACCTGCGAGGCGGAAGGCGTGGCCTGCATTTCCACCGTCGCGCCGTGGCAGCCGTGGTTCATCGGCCAGCAGGGCAATCCCGGCGATCCGGCAAGCTGGAAGCCGTTCAACTATGCCTATCACTTCTTCTGGGGCCTCGAAGATATCATCGCCGTCTTCACCGGCATGTGGGGACAGCTCGAGACCAACAAACAAGTCGGCGGCCTGTTTCCCAACGATGGCGACGGCAATGCCTGGGGCGACAAGACCGTCGGCTTCCCGCCGGTTCTGGAAAAGCTCGGCTATGGGCTGACCGATACCGGCCGCTACCAGAACCTGACGGACGATTTTTCCGCCCAGATCAACGCCTTCAAGCAGAAGGGCACGGATATCCTGACCGGGGTCATGATCCCGCCGGATCTCACCACCTTCTGGAACCAGGCCAAGCAGCAGGGCCTGAAGCCGAAGATCGCTTCGATCGGCAAGGCGCTGCTCTTCCCGCAGACCGTCGAGGCGCTCGGCGATGCCGGCCATAACCTCTCCACCGAAGTCTGGTGGACACCCTCGCATCCGTTCAAGTCGTCGCTGACCGGCGAGACGGCGGCTGAGGTCGCGGCCGCCTTCACCACGGCGACGGGCCGGCCCTGGACGCAGCCGATCGGCTTTGCCCATGCGCTGTTCGAACTGGCAGTGGACGTCATGAAACGGGCCGAGGATGTCGCCGATGCGGATGCCGTGGCCAAGGCGATCGGCGAAACCAAGCTCGACACGCTGGTCGGACCCGTTGCCTGGGGCAGCGACAAGCTGCCGCCCTTCGCCAGCAAGAATGTCGCCAAGACGCCGCTGGTCGGCGGCCAGTGGCGGCGCAAGAGCGGCGGCGGCTACGATCTTGTCGTGGTCGAGAACGGGCTTATTCCATCCGTGCCGCTGGGCGGCAAGCTTGAGCCCCTGTCCTGACCGCAACCAACCGCTCCGCCCAAAGCGGAGCGGTTTTCGAGAGACCAGGAACCTTGTGAATGCCGATCCTTGAACTGAGTGGCGTGTCAAAATCCTTTGGGGCCATCGTGGTTGCCGAGAATATCGAATTCGCCGTGCAGCCGGGCGAGGCGCTCGGCGTGATCGGGCCGAACGGTGCGGGCAAGTCGACCCTGTTCAACCTGATCAGCGGCAATCTGTCGGTGGCCAGCGGTTCGATCCGCTTCGACGGGCGCGAGGTCACCAACATGCCGCCGATGCAGCGCTGTTTCGCCGGCATGGGCAGAACCTTCCAGATCCCGCAGCCGTTCGAACGCCTGACGGTCTATGAAAACCTGCTGGTGGCGGGGGCCTTCGGTCAGCAGGCCAGCGAGCGGGATGTCGCCGATTTTTGTGCCGACATTCTCGTCGAGACCGGCCTGATCGCCAAAGCCAACGCGCTGGCGGGCTCGTTGAGCCTGCTGGAGCGCAAACGGCTGGAACTGGCCCGGGCGCTCGCCACCAAGCCGAAGCTTTTACTTCTTGACGAGATCGCCGGCGGGCTGACGGAGGGCGAATGTCGGCAACTCGTCGCCACCATCCAGCGGGTGCACCGGCGCGGCGTCGCGGTGATCTGGATCGAGCATGTGCTGCATGCCCTGACCGCCGTCGTCGAACGCATTCTGGTGTTGAATTTCGGTCGGGTGATCGGCATCGGCGAGCCGCAGGCGATCATGGCCTCGCGTGAAGTCCGCGAAATCTATCTCGGACTGGAGGTGTGATGACCAGCATTCTGGAAACGCGGGGGCTGACGGCCTTCTACGGTGATTTTCAGGCACTGTTCGGCGTCGATCTGCGCTTGGAGGCCGGCGAAACCATTGCGGTGATCGGCGCCAATGGCGCCGGAAAATCGACGATGATGCGCGCTATAGCCGGCGTTCTGCCATCGGCTGCCGATGCCATCTGGCATCGCGGAACGCCGATCGGCAATCTCACCGCCCCCGATGTGGTGGCACGCGGCATCGCGCTGGTGCCGGAGGGTCGCAAGCTCTTTGCCTCGCTCACGGTCGAGGAAAATCTCCAGGTTGGCCAGTATGGCCGCAAGGTGGATGGGCCGTGGTCGCTCGACAGCGTTTACGCACTCTTCCCCATTCTGAAGGAGCGCCGCTCGAAGCCGGCCACGGCGCTGTCCGGCGGCCAGCAGCAGATGGTGGCGATCGGCCGGGCGCTGATGTCGAACCCGGAGGTTCTGCTGTGCGACGAGTTGAGCCTGGGCCTGGCGCCAGTAATCATCAAGGACATCTACGCCGCCTTTCCGCGCATCCGCGCGGCCGGTGCCGCCCTCGTGATCGTCGAGCAGGACATCAACCAGGCCTTGAAGGTGGCAGATCGCGTCTATTGCATGATGGAGGGGCGCATCACCCTGACCGGTCGTCCCTCAGACCTTGCCCGCGACGACATTCACGCCGCCTATTTTGGAGCCGATACGCATGAACTGGCTTGATACCGTTCTCCAGGGCGTGCTGCTGGGCGGGCTCTATGCCCTCTTCGCCGCCGGCCTCAGCCTTGTTTTCGGCATCATGCGCCTGGTCAACCTTGCCCATGGCGACCTGATCGTGCTGGCCTCTTTCCTGATCCTCGTTCTGGTCGCCGCAACCGGCATCAATCCTTTCCTCGCAGCGCTGATTGCTGCACCGCTGATGTTCGCAGCCGGTTGGCTGCTGCAGACCTATCTGCTGAACCGCACGCTCGGCAAGGACATCCTGCCGCCCCTGCTCGTCACCTTCGGGCTCTCGGTGGTGATCCAGAACGGCCTTCTGGAGGCGTTCACCGCCGACAGCCGCCGCATTTCGGTCGGAACGCTGGAATCGGCGTCGCTGTCCGTCGCCGGCTTGAGTGTCGGCGTCATCCCGCTGATGACTTTCGCCTCTGCCATCGTCGTCATCATTGCCCTGAACGGGCTAATCTATCGGACAGCCCTTGGTCGGGCCTTTCGCGCCACCTCCGACGATCCGGTGACCGCCGGCATGATGGGCATCCGCCCGCAGCGCATGTTTGCCATGGCCACGGGGCTTGCCATGGTGGTGGTCACGGTTGCCGCCCTCTATCTTGGCACCCGCGCCAATTTCGATCCGACCGCCGGACCGGCGCGGCTGATCTATGCCTTCGAGGCGGTCATCATCGGCGGGCTCGGCTCGCTCTGGGGTACGCTGGCCGGCGGTGTCGTTCTGGGCGTGGCGCAGACGCTGGGCGCTTCCATCAATCCCGAATGGCAGATCCTCTCCGGCCATATCGCCTTTCTGCTCGTGCTTCTGGTCAGGCCGCGCGGCTTGTTCCCCCGCGCCGATGATTGAGGACACCATGACCACCGGAACCGACATCACGACAAACCCGGACCTCGGCACCCGCCGCTGGCGGATCGAGACGCGGACGCGGCTGTCATCAATCGCGATGGGCTTTTCGCTGCTGATCGTCCTCGTGCTGGCCGTTGCGCCCTTCTTCGTGTCGCGCGGCACTGTGCAGGACCTCTTCTTCATTCTGACCATGCTGACGCTGGCGCAAAGCTGGAACCTCCTGGCCGGCTATGCGGGGCTCATTTCTGTCGGCCAGCAGCTCTTCGTCGGTTGCGGCGCCTATGCGCTGTTCGGCCTGGTCATCCTGCTCGGGGTCGATCCGCTTCTCGCCGTTCCGCTGGCCGGAATCTTCGCCGTTCTGGTGGCGCTGCCAACCGCTTTCTTCGCGTTCCGTCTCTATGGTCCCTATTTTGCCATCGGCACCTGGGTGATCGCCGAGGTGGGCCGGCTGCTGTTTGCGCAATGGAAGGTGCTGGGCGGCGGCACCGGCACCTCGCTGCCGCGCGAGGCGGTAAGAGACATGATCGGCGTCTCGGCCGTCGGCGATCTGTTCGCCATGAAGCCTGCCGTGGCGCTGGATGCGATCACCTTTTGGCTGGCGCTGCTGATGGCCGCCTTCACCATCGGTATCGTCTATCGGTTGTTGCGCAGCAAGCAGGGCCTCGGTCTTGCGGCGGTGCGCGACAACGAGATCGCCGCCAGGGCGCTCGGCGTCGATGCCCGTCGGCTCAAATTGACGATCTATCTGCTGACGGCATTCCTGACAGGGATCACCGGCGCGCTTATCTATCTCCAGAAGGCGCGCCTCTCGCCGGACGCCGCCTTTTCGCTCACCGACTGGACCGCCTATGTCCTCTTCATCGTCGTGGTCGGCGGCATCGGCACGATCGAAGGTCCGATCCTCGGGATCATCGTCTTCTTCCTGCTGCAGAACCTGCTGGCCGATTACGGCTCATGGTATCTGCTGCTTCTCGGCGGGCTCGCCATCGCGACCATGCTGTTTGCGCCGCGCGGGCTGTGGGGGCTGATTTCGGAACGCACCGGCATCGCCTTCTTCCCCGTCCGCCGTCTCCTGAAGGGTGGACCGGAAAAAGAGGTCTGAGCGTGTCGCGCCACCGTAGCGCGGGACGTCCAGGTCATCACCGCATGCCGCCATCATCTGTCGCAGGATCAGATCGTATCCCTGGGCGTAGCCTCGCGGACGCGCTTATTCCAATTCTCCAGACCCCTGCTCGACGCCGATTTCGAAGGCATTCAGCGTCATCGCCACGAAAGCGTAATAGCCGACGATCCCGACGAGTTCGGCTAAACCGGCCTCTCCGATCGCGTTCAATGCCTCAGCGTGCAGCGCGTCCGGGACGAACCGCGTTTCCAGGAGGCTCTTTACATAGCGATAGACAATCGAGGCTTTATCGCTTCCGAAGACGGGCTCTGAGCGCGTGCGGATTGCTTCGATGACCTGCGGTTCGACACCGGCTTTCAAAGCTTCCCGTTTGTGAACATCCCATTCGTAAATCGCCCCCCAGTCGCGCGCCACCAGAAGAATAGCCAGCTCCGACAGAGCCGCACCAAGTTCCGTCTCGTAGCGGACGAATTCGCCGAGACGTTGCGCTCTGGCACCCAGTTCCGGACTGTGGATCCACGCCCGCAGTGGTGCCGGGACATGACCCCGTCGCCCGGACGTGGCCTCCTCGACGACGCTTTGCTGAGCGGGTGACATGTCTTGAAATTGTAGATCGGTCAGACGCATGCACGGACCTCCTGATGCTTTGTTTGCAAGGTGACGGGCGCCGCCCGCGATGGGGCGCGTCCGCAGAGCGTAAAAAAGTGTCTGGTTTCGGAAGGCCGACCTGCGACCAAAAAATCCGATCGATCAGAGCGTCTCTGTCTGGTCGCCGGATTGTGGCTGGGCCCGTGTGATCGTGTCGCGCTGTCCGCGCATGGACGTTTCGATCTGCCGCGCCGCATTGGTGGCGATATCGATCAGCAATGCCTTCTCCATGAGATTGAAGCGCGTCCGGGTGGTGACCATCACCAGGGCCGCGGGATCGAGCGCATCGTCGACCGGGACCGGAACGGCGACGCCTGCGGCATTGGGGTCGAGTTCGCCGATCGACACCACATGACCGTCATTGCGGTATTGCAACAACTGCTTGCGGAATTCCGACCATGTCGCGCCAAGGCCCGCCTCCGCTATCTCTGCGCTGTGCTGCCCATACAGCTTCCGGAGTTGGGAGGCGCTCATCGACGCCAGCAGGATCTTCGAACCACCACCGCGAAACAGCGGCATCGGGCGGCCCCGGCCAAAGGCGATCTGACCGGTTTCGTGGGCCAGTTCCTGGTGAACCGCCATGATTTTCGAGCCGTACATGCTGGCGAGCAACACGTCGCAGCCGGTTTCCTGGGCGATGCGGACCATGATCGGCCGACACGCGTTGAGCAGCGGATCGCACTGACGGATGTAATAATCCATTTCGATCACGCGCGGGCCGAGAGAATAGCCCCCCTCTGCGCGCCGCAACAAACCGGCGTCGCACAGCTCCTTGACATAGCGATAGCCTGTGGGGCGCGAATGGCCGCAGTGCTGGATGATCTCTTCTGCGGACCAGATCGGTTTCTCGACCGAAAACAGGTCAAGAATGAGAAGCATTTTCGTGAGACTGGACATACGTGCTCGCGTGTAGATCTGTTGCGCCGATCGGTGAGAGCCATCGCAGGAACCCGAACGTCAGAAACCAAGCTAGACGGGGATGAGAAGGCGTGCAAGTTGCAGCGCCTCCCCTGCCTCGCGCCGTTCACGGATTGACGGGGGCATATTTCCCAGTCAGCTGGATTGCCGGTCCCTTGACCCCTTTGGCCATCAGGTCGACGCGCGTATCGCGCGGCCAGGTTCTCTTCAGGTCATCGCGCACGCCGATCTTCAGGCGGCCCAGCCCTTCGACTTCCAGCTCGACGGCATCCCCGTCCTGAAAGGCATTCAGTCCGCGGTGATTGGTGCCGGTCGCCACGACATCTCCGGGTTCCAGAGCCTGGATATGGCTCAGCCACTCGATGCAACGCGGAATCTTGTGCGCCATGTCGCTGGTGTTGAAATCCTGCTTGAGTTCACCATTGACCCAAAGCCGGACCTGCAGAGCCTGCGGATCCGGGATTTCGTCGGCCGTGACGATCCACGGGCCGATCGGCGCGAAGGTATCACGGGATTTCATCTGGAAATAATTGTTCTTGTCCGGGACCGTGCCACGCGCCGAGCCGTCGATGAAGTTGACGTAACCGAAGATATAGTCGCGCCAGTTGTCGGCCGGAACCTGGTGCGCCCGCTTGCCGATCACCAGAGCAAGCTCGGCTTCCCCCTCGAATGTCTTCGCCGGCATGTCCGGCAGGACCATGGTGCCGCCCGGCCCGATCACGCCGGATGGCGCCTTGTGGAAGGCGTTGATCGCCGGCGCTTCGGCAAGCGTGCCATCCTCCATGTAGTTGACCGCCATGCACACGATATTGCCGGGTTTCGGCAGCGGCGCCTGGAGCTGCACGGACGACAGGGCGATCGGCACGCCGGCATCGGCCGCAGCCTCCAGCTTGCCGCGATAGGCGTCAAACCGCTCGATCAATCCGCGCATCAGGTCATGCGGCCCCACATGGGGAATGTCCTGGACAACGGAAGAGACGTCGAAAATGCTGTCGCCCCGGACCACGCCGAGTTTGTAGGAATCAAAAAATGCGAGTTTCATGGATTGAGATCTCTCAGCTGGCGCCGCTGAATGCGCTAGGGAATGGAAAGCCAGTAGCGGCCCGCGACCGGGCCGAGACTGCGCGCCGAAGCGCTGAACCGTTAGGGAAGCAATGACGCGTCAGAGCGACTCGGCCATCTTCTTCTTCAGCTTCTCATTGAAGCGATCACGCCACTGCTGCAGGGGCTGAAAGTCGTCATGCTCGCGATTGCGGGCCTCGGAAAGCCGATAGATTTCATCCGCCGGAAGGGTGAAGTCGACCGGATCGGCGCAAGGCTGCTTGACGTACCATTCCGTGTCGGTGAAATATTCCAGGCGGTTACCTTCAGGATCCGGAAAGTAGATCGACCAGGCAATGCCGTGGCTGACGCATTTCATGTCCTTGGTTCCGCCTTCGACCAGCCGGCGATGCACTTCGCGCACCTCCTCCAGCGTATCCAGCCGGAACGAAAGTTGCTGCACCTGCGGCGTATCCGCCGTGCGGCCGGTGAAGAGCGCCACCTGATGGTGCTCCTCGAGGTTTCGGCTCAAGAAGCACATCCGTCCCGGAACCTCGTCCGTGACGATGAACCCGAGGACCTTGGTGTAATAGTCCAGCATGAGCGCCAGATCATGGACGAACAGCCCGACATGGCTGATGGAGACCTGCTGCATATGTACCTCCCGACAAATCAATTTTTGACAAAGACCCGATACTCCCGTGATCGGATTACATTTCTATCTCATACTATGAGATTTTGGTCAACTTAGTTATTCGCGTCGATCACTCTGTCCGGCAGGGGAACCGCGGCGCTCGACAGCAAAGCATCCAAGGCTGCCTGCGCGATAAGCTCGTCCTGATGAGACTGGACGCCGGACACGCCAATCCCACCCAGGCACCACGTTTCGAACAGTATCGGCAGTCCGCCCTGAATCGGCAAGCCATATGAAAGCTTGAGAAAAACCGGCCTTTCCGCGATTCGCTCCTCCATATCTTTGGATTTTCGCCGAGAAATTGCGGCCATTTTCGCTTTTCCCGTGGCGATGTCACTGCTTGCCGCTCCAGTGCCGTCCATTCGCTCAAGACGAAGAAGCGCTCCGCCCTCGTCCACCACGGCGATTGTCACGCGCCAGCCATTTGCTGCAGCGCACCCGCGTGCAGCCTCGCACATCAGGATTACATCGGCCTCGTTGAGGTGTGGTCTCATATGCATTCTCGCGTCCTCCCAAAAAAAACGACTGGATCTAAAATTTATCCAAATCTCACATTACTAGATTGATTGACATTCCGGAATAGCCGTGGCAATCCTTTTTTCGTCCCCGGTTCTCGGCGACATCACTCTGGGAGGAGTTCATGTTTAAACGCATTCTGACAGCGGGCCTGGCTTCCGTGCTGGGCCTGGCCGCTTCCGCTGCAATGGCGGAACCCGTTCAATTGAAACTGGCGTTCTTCAACGCCGACACCGACTCGACATGGACCGGCGTGCTCCGTCCGTTCATGGAAGCCGTCAACGCTGACGGTAAGGGTATCATCGAGATCCAGGGCTACCCGAACGGCGCTTTGAGCCGCAACGCTGGCCAGCAGCCGCAGGTCGTGCTGGATGGTGTTGCTGACATCGCTTTCGCGACGCTGGGACAATCTGCGGGTCGGTTTCCAAACAATGGCGTGCTGGAACTGCCCGGCATCTTCAGCAATATCACCGAGTCGAGCTATACCTTCACGCGCCTCGTCGCTGCCGACAAGCTGAAGGGCTACAGCGACTTCGTCGTGCTCGGCGCATTCGGCGGCGACCCATCCGGCATTCACATGAACGTGCCGATTTCGTCCTACAAGGACATTGCGGGCAAGAAAATCCGGGCGACCAACCCGACGGAAGCGCTCACGCTGCGCCGCCTGGGCGCTGCACCGGTCGTTCTCCCCACGCCTGAAACGGTCGAGGCGATTGCCCGCGGAACGGTCGAAGGAACCGCCATGCAATCGGCGCCGGTCGTCGACTACGGCATCGATCGCGTCGTCAGCCACCACTATTACGGCCGGTTCAGCAACGCCCCGCTGGCCGTGCTGATGAACAAGGAAAAGTTCGAGTCCCTGCCAGCGCCGGCGCAAGAGATCCTGCGCAAATACGGCGGTGAATGGATGGCGGATCGCTGGATCGAGGCAACAGGCGGCGCCAACGACCGGGCCGTGGCAAAATTCAAAGCCGATCCGAAGCAGACCGTCGTCTACCCATCAGAGGCCGAAATGGCAGAACTGAAGACGATCTATAAGGACGTGATCGATGAGTTCACCGCCAAGGACCCTCATAACAAGGAACTTCTGGCCGACCTCCAGAAGACCTTGGAAGAGGTTCGCGCAGACCGGCCGGTGAGATGAGCGTGTCAAACTCGGTCCCTGCCCGGTTCATCCGGCACCTCGCGAATGGTTTAGCGGGTGCCGGCGTGGTCCTCCTCATGGGCTTTGCGGTTGCGACGCTCCTGGATGGCTCCAGCCGATCCCTCTTCAACAACCCGATCGATATCGTCCGCGATCTTGGCGGGATGATTGTCGGGGTATCGCTGGCGAGTTTCATACCGCTGGCCTTTCTGGAGCGCGCCAATATCGAGGTGACGTTCATCGACGGGATCGTGCCGCCGCTAGTCGGACGTCTGCTCGCCTTGTTCGCCGGCTTCGTGACCCTGGCATTCATGACCGTCTTTGCCTGGCAGTTTCTGCAAAACGCCCGCAACTTCCTGGCCGCAGGCGAAGTGACACCGATGCTCGGCTACCCCCGCGCTCCCTTCTGGTTCGTCATCGACGGCTTGTTGTGGATGGCAGTCGTGGTCCAGTTCGTCGTCGTCCTGGAACTGCTGGGAGACATAAGGAGTGAGCGGCGACCATCGCCGCTCCCAGATCACACGGCGGATTGAACCGCCCGATACGAAAACCCTGCACGCCCCCGATCTCGGTGATACGCGCTGCGGAAAGGCAATCATGGATCCCTTATACATCGGCGCCCTCGGCTTTCTTGTGCTGTTCGTGCTCATCATCCTCAAAATTCCGATCGCCATTGCGATGATGCTTGTCGGCGTCACGGCGTTCGCCCTGCAGACGTCCTGGACATCCGCGCTGACGCTGCTGGTGGGCGATCCGGCGGCATCCATGACAAGCGTCGACATGGCCGTCGTCCCGCTGTTTCTGCTGATGGGCATCTGTGCCACATCGGCGGGATTGTCCCGGGACATCTATCTCGTCGCGGCGTCCTTTCTGGGCCACCGCCGCGGCGGGCTTGCCTATGCGACGATTGCGGGATGCGCGGCATTCGGCGCCGTCTGCGGCTCCTCGACGGCGACCACGGCGACATTTACCAAGATCGCCCTGCCCGAGATGCTGGGCCGCAACTATTCGCCGCAACTGGCGACAGGATCGATTGCCGCGGGTGGCGCTCTCAAGGCGCTCATTCCTCCGTCGCTCGTCATGATCCTCTACAGCATTGCCACGAATACCTTCATTCTCGACCTTTTCCTCGCTGCGATCGTTCCCGTCTGTCTGGTCATCCTGCTCAATCTCGGAGCGATCTGGGTCACCACCCGGCGCCACCCGGAAATGGCACCCATCCTGGAGCCGGTGGCCTGGGCCGAACGGAAAATTCTCCTGCGCAAGGCCGCGCCCGCCCTCACCCTGATCGTCTGCGTCTTCGGCGGTCTTTATAGCGGCATCTTCACCGTCAACGAAGCCGCATCGGTGGCCGCCGTCCTGACGGTCGCCTTTGCCCTTGTCAGGTCGCGGTTCAACCTCAAGGCGACCTTTTCCGGCATGTTCGACGCCACCAATGTGGCGGTGATGGTCTACATGGTGATCGCCGGGGCATCGGTGTTCAGCTACTTCATGACCTTGGCGCGCGTGCCGGAAAGCCTTGTCGACGCCATCGGCCTGGTCAATGCGCCGCCGATCCTGATCGTCTTCGGATTGCTGGCGGCCTATCTGGTCCTCGGTGCCGTGTTTGACGAAATCTCGGCGATGATCATCACGCTGCCCTTCGTGCTGCCCGTGATCGTCGAGCTTGGCTACGACCCCATCTGGTGGGGCATCATGAATGTGCTGATTGTCGAACTCGGCCTGATCATCCCGCCGATCGGTCTTGGCGTGTTCATCATTCACGGGCTCGCTCCGCAGATCAGGCTGTCTGAAATCTACCGAGGCGTTGTCCCCTTCATCATCGCCGACCTCATTCTTCTGGTCCTGCTTGCTCTGTTCCCGCAAATCGTGCTTGCGCCCCTCACATGGCTACGGAGCTAGGTTCGCCTAGAACCTCACAGGGAATCCATAGATGAACATTTTGATCGATGACATTTCAAAAAGGATTTCTGCAGGAGCGGCCTATTCTCGGGACGCTCATGCATCGGACGGCCTTGCCATCCACGTGCTCGACACTGTGGGCGCCTGGATTGCCGGACGGGCGACACGGGAAGGCCAGCATCTGTCGCGGCTTCGGAACAGCGAAAGAGAGGCGGCCGCCCCGCTGACCTCATCGACGCTCGACACCCTTGCACTCCGCGTCGCCACGGCGCGACTGAGCGAGGTCGATGATGTGCATATGCCCTCCTGCACGACGCCCGGCGCCGTTGTCGTCATGACGGCCTTGTCCCTGGCGACCGATCTGCAGCAACGCCCGGACGCCGCCCTGTTTATCGACGCACTCCACGCCGGCTACGAAGTCATGACCCGCCTTGGTGAAGCGGTGTCCGGGCCTGAGATCCTGCACAAGGGGATCTGGCCCACCTACCTGCTGGCGCCGGTGACGGCAGCGGCAGTCACGGCCAAGCTTTTGAACCTGGATTGGGAGCGGACCGCACATGCCTTGGCGATTGCGCTCTCCACGGCCAGTGGCAGACCCGGCGGCAGCGTCAGCGGCGGCGTCGTTGGCAGCGTCGGCACCTCGGCGCGATGGTTGCTGGCCGGCCTTGCCGCAAAGGCCGGCTGCTTTGCCGCCCTCAGCGCCGCGCAGGATTTCAACGGCGACAGGAACCTTCTTAACGGCGAATGGCCGGGCAGAAGCCATGGCATCCAGCTGTCGCAAGCACCGCTCCTGAGTTTCTTCGCCGATCGGCCTGCCGTGCTCGGCACGAGCATCAAGCCCTATTGCGCTGCCAAGCACGCCATCGCGGCGATCGACGGCTTTCAAACGCTTCTTCGGCAGGGAATTCCGCTGGATGCGTTGACCAAGGTCGTGGTCAGGGTTCCCCCGGCCCATGCCAGCATGATCGGCCACCGTGATGTCAGTTTGAGCCGCCTCGCCCGCATCACCAGCTGCGGCTACAACCTTGCGCTGGCTGCGTTCCGGCCTGATGATCTGCTCGATATCGAGCGGGCGGATGCGGTGACCGCGGCAGCCGTTATGGAGTTTGTCCAAAAGGTCGAGGTCGTCGCTGACGCCGCGCTGGCGCACCTGTGTCCGCAGCATTACCCAGCGACACTCGATCTGTTCGTCAACGACACCGTGATTGCCTCGATCGCCGTATCGAATGCCTTCGGCGACCCCGACAAGCCGTTCGATCTTGTTTCGGCGCGGAATAAATTTCGCCGGCTCGTACGCGGCATCATTACCGACAGCCAGGCCGAGCGAATTGAGCAATGCTGCCTGGACCTGGACAATCCGACCGCCGGGCGCGAGCTGGCCCGCATGATGACCGCCATCGACGTGACGCTGATATCAAGAGCGGTGCCGGACATGTGTCTGGATGAAGAACACGGCACCGGAACCGTACCGGCTGCATAACGGGAGAGGAAATTCTATGACAGACCCTGTTGACGTTATCATTGTGGGGCTCGGCCCGACAGGCGCCACATTGGCGAACCTGCTGTGCACCATGGATCTGTCCGTCTGCGTGATCGAGGCGGACGAGACGATGTATACTCTGCCGCGCGCCACCCATTTCGACGGCGAGGTGATGCGCGTCTTTCAATCCATCGGGCTGGCGGACAAGATCAAACCCGATACCCACGTCAATCCCGGCATGACCTTCATCAACCCGCAGCACGAGGTCATCCTCAGATGGCCGCGTCCGGCCGAGATCGGTCCGCAGAACTGGCATGGAAGCTATCGCTTTCACCAGCCGGCGCTGGAAATCGCCCTGCGGCAAGGCCTCAACCGTTTTCCGGACGCGCGGGTGCTGATCGGCTGTGAGGTCATTGCACTCGAACAGGACGAAGATGGCGTTGTCGCGCAATACCGGACGCGCAAGACGGGCGAGACCGACACCGTCAGGGGTCGCTACCTGGTCGGCTGCGACGGCGGACGGTCGCCCGTTCGCGGCATGATCGGCAGCGAGCTTGAAGATCTCGGCAGCCACGAGCAATGGATCGTCGTCGATCTGCTGATGAAGCGGAATGTCGAAGGATTGACCGATGGCACGGTGCAGTTCTGCAGCCCGGACCGTCCGACGACCTTCATGCGTTGCGTCGGCAACCGGCGCCGCTGGGAATTCATGGTCATGCCGGGCGACGACGTGCGCGAGCTTGTGACACCGGCCGGAACCTGGGCTCTGTTGAGCCCCTGGCTGACACCGGATGATGCCGACATCGAACGTTCGGTCGCCTATTTCTTCCATGCCATAATGGCCGCACCCTGGCGCAAAGGTCGGGTCCTGCTTGCCGGCGATGCCGCACACCAGACGCCGCCCTTCCTGGGCCAGGGCCTCTGCGCCGGAATTAGGGATAGCGCCAATCTTGCCTGGAAACTCGCAAGCGTCGTCAAGGGCAAGGCGCCACACGCGCTTCTCGATAGCTATGAGGCGGAACGGTCGCCCCATGTCCGGCTGTTCATCGAAAATGCCATGCAGATCGGCAGCATCATCCAGACGACCGATCCTGAACAGGCGCGCAAGAGGGATGAGGATCTGGCCAAGAGCGAGCGGCTGATCACCTCGATCAATCCAAGGCTCGGGCCAGGATTGCACGGGACAGCGCCAGCACCGGCCGGGACGATCTCCCATCAGCCGATCCTTTCCGATGGACGTCCGCTGGACGACGTGGTCGGCCATCGCTTCGTTGTGCTCGGCCACCATGATCTGCTCGACAAAGTATCGAATGCGACACGCATGCGCTGGCAGGACGCCGACCTGCTCTACCTCCCCGGCGAAGGCCTGGACTACCTGGACAAGATCGGTGCGCGCAGCGTCATCATCCGGCCCGACCGTTACATCCTGGGCACGGCGAACACGACCGAAGACCTGGAGCGTCTCTGCGAACTGCTGCCGATCTTCGAGCGGAAAATGGAACCCAGTTGAAGGGATTGCCCGGTGGATGGCCTTCACCTGGACCTTGATCACATGAAATTCACGAATGGAGAAAATGATGTCAACTGTTGATACACGAGCCGTCAGGGGCGAGACGCAGGACGCCGGCCGCAAACCATTGCGCATTGGCATGCTGTTGCCGTCGAGCAATCCGATGGCGGAGCCCGAACTATCGGCGATGCTGCCGTCGGGGATATCCGTCCTCACCACGCGGTTGAAGCTTGCCGGATCGACGCGGGAAGAATTGCTGGGGATGACCGACAAGATCGAGGAAGCGTCGGCATTGCTGTCCGATGCCCGTGTCGATCTCATCGTCTTCAATTGCACGGCCGTGTCCACCTTCGATCCCGTCATGGGCTCGAAAATCTCGCAGCGCATCACCGACGCCTGCGGACGGCCGGCAACCACCACGGCCGATGCGCTGCTGGCCGCGTTCAAGGCCATGAACGTGAAACGCGTCGTCCTGATCACGCCCTATGTGAAGGCGGTAAACCTGCGGGAAGTCGAGTTCCTCAAGCACTACGGCATTGAAGTCCTGAGCGAGACGGGACTCGATCTGAAGGAAGGAAACGGCATGGCGTCGGTTTCGCCCGACGAGTGGGTGGAACTTGCCCGCGCACATCGGGATGATACCGCCGACGCCTATTTCCTCAGCTGCACCGCAATCCACGTGACACCGATCATCGATCGTCTCGAACGGGAGCTGGGACGTCCGGTTGTGACCAGCAACCAGGCCATGCTCTGGCATTGTTTGCGTGAGATCGGCTACAAGCAGCCCGTCGAGGGTTTCGGCAAGCTCCTGAGCGCCTATTGAAGCCATATTGACGAAGAGACGGGATCTCTTGCGAAGAATAGATCGGATACGGCCGTAAGGCCGCATCCGGTCTATGGTTGGATCATCGATCAGGCTTTCTCCGCCCGAACCGGATTGCGCAATATGCCGATCTCCGAGACTTCCACCTCGACGACGTCTCCGTCCTTGAGGAACAATTGCGGCGAGCGGCGAACGCCCACACCGCCGGGCGTTCCCGTCACGATTACGTCACCGGGTTGCAGCGGGATAAAGGTCGAACAATATTCGATGATCTCCGGGATCGAGAAAATCATCTGGCTGGCGTCGGCGCGCTGCACCTCCATGCCGTTGACGCGGGTGAGCAATTGCAGCGGCGCATTGTCGGGAATTTCGCCGCGCGTCGACATCCAGGGTCCGAAGCCGCCCGTCTGATACCAGTTCTTGCCCGGCAGCCATTGTGCGGTATGCCCTTGCCATTCGCGAATGCTGCCGTCATTGTAGGGCGCGTAGCCAGCGATATGGCTCCAGGAGTCCTCTTGCGAAATTCGCCGGCCGGGCTTGCCGATGATCACAGCGATCTCGCCTTCGTAGTCGAATGTGTGGGATTCCGGCGGCGCCAGCAACGGCTGCATGTGGCCGATCTGAGTGGCCGCAAACCGTGCGAAAACCATAGGCTTTTTGCTGGGATCCCGGCCAATTTCGGAGCGGTGAGCCTCGTAATTCACGCCGATGCAGATGATTTTCGGGGGATTGGGAATGACCGGAAGGAACGTAATATCCGACAACAGGTAGTCGGGCTTGGCGCCGACGGATGCACTTTCGAGTTCGGGCAAGGCCTGCGCCTCGAGGACAGCCAAGAGATCTGCGTAGCGCCCTTCGAACTTTCGGCCCAGATCGACAACGCCATCATCGACAACCGCGCCGAAGCTTATGCGGTTCTGGATCTCAAAGGTAAGCAGTTTCATTGTAAGCACTCCTATTGAAGCCGCCTGTTATCAGGACGGCGCTGTTTTTGCTGTCGGTTGCCGGGACAAAAGCGGCTGAGACGCCATCCGCTTTTGTCGGGGATGGAAGTCATCGGGCCTGAGGGAGCGGGAACTCCAGAAGACGCGGGACATATTCCGGCTCGAGATCGATCTCGATGGCCGCCATGACGCGGACGAGACCGATATATTCGCCGATCGTCACGAGCAGATCCACGAGGTGTTCACTGCTGAGGGCTTCCGCGAGACGATCGAACCTCTCCTGGGAAAGCGTGATGTGGTCAGTCAGCTCTCTGGTTGCGGCCAGCACGGTTCGGGCGAGCGGCTCAAGATTTGAGGTGCCGCCGTCACTCTCCACGGCGATCGCGCGGATGTCGTCCGGGCTTACCCCGAAGGACAGTGCCACATCCACGTGATGGGCCCATTCATAGGCAGAGCGCGTGGTGTAGCCGACCTGCAGGATCGCCAATTCCCGCAGACGGGGATTCAGCCCGCTTTCATGGCGGAAATACATGCCCCTGGCCGCGACGAGCTTCGCAAGCACCGGGCTATGGGCGACCGCCCGCGTGATATTCGACGTCATGCGTTGGATATTGCGGTGCTCCGGCGCGAGGTCTTCCGGCGAAAGATATTTTATCCGCCCCATGGGCTATCTCCCCACGCTTCTGGACAACTCGCCAAGCGCCTCGCCGACGATCGATGCCGGATCGTAGCCCGCCGTTGCGAACGCGATCAGGTCGGGCTGATAACCGGTTTGCGAGCAGATCAGGAAGGCGTCCCGTTCGAGACCGTCGATCAGGACATTTGCCGCATGTTCCGCCGGAACCCGCACCGTGCGGCGCTTCGGCACGCCGATGGCAAACTCTTCCGGAGCCGGCATCCCCGGCGGCGGCGTGGGCGGAACGCCTCCCGGCATCTCTGCCGTGGCGGTAATGCCGGGGCAGAAGACCGAAACGCCAACGCCGGTTCCGCTCAAGGCATGCGCGAAGGCATAGCTCATCGACAGCTGTGCACCTTTCGAGGCGATATACGGCCCCATGAAGCGGATCGGTGGATCGGGAAGCAGCGCCAATGCGGAAGATGTGTTGACGATATGTCCCGCCTTGCGCTCCAGCATGCCAGGCACGAAGGCCCGGATGGTGCGAAGATAACCGAGCACATTGATATCGAAGGCCTCGCGCCATTGATCGAGTTCGGTATTCAAGATGGATCCGGTCACCGGAGGCTTGGCCGCATTGTTGATGAGGATGTCGACGGCGCCGCAGGTGCTCTCGACCTCCCGCTGCAAATCGGCGACCTCCTGGTCGTTTGCGACATTGCAGCGAAACGCCAGCGCCTTGCCGCCCGGGACAGACTTGGCAGCCGCCTCAGCGCCCTCCCCGTTCAAGTCGACGATGACGACGCGAGCCCCCAACTGGCCGAGGCGTCGTGCCGTCGCCCGACCGATCCCGGTCGCCGCACCCGTTATGAGCACCAATTTTCCGTCGAGTTTCATCAGCTGAATCCTATGTTCAAACGTGAGGGTCTTCGTCTGTCGCCGACACACGAACACGCTCTATCGATCTGTCTTTCCAAGCGTCCATACGGGACCCCGCTGGACGGATTTTTCCGAAATGCTCTAGGCGGTCGGTGTTTGTCCCAGCGCAGTAACAAAGGCGCTCCACGAGCCGGCATCTGCCTTGGCGCTGTATCCGAAACCGGGACCGGCGCCGTGAATGTCGGGATCGGTGAAACCATGTCCGACGCCCCCGAACAGGCAGAGCTGGTAGTCGACGCCGGCGCTGCTCATTTCCTCCTGGAAGCCACGGATCTGGTCCATCGGTGAGAAAGGGTCGGCATCGCCGACACAGACAAGCACTGAGGTTTTCAAGGCTGCGGCGCCGCGCTCGCTGGTGAGCCCGCCGTGAAAGACGCTGACGTTTCTGACGGGTACGCCTGTGCGGGCAAATTCCAGACCGCACCACCCCCCGAAGCAATAGCCGGCGACCGCGATGTCCTCGACATCCAACCGGCTGGCCTCCGTCAGGGCTCTGAGCCCTCCTTCGACCCGTGCCATCAGGAGATCGGGGTCGGCTTTCAGCGCGCCAACCAGGACCCGTGCCTCGGCCGGCGTCTGGACCAACTGCCCTCCTCCATGCAAGTCGGCAGCGAAGGCATGGTAACCCAGACCGGCCAGCAGATCGGCACGCCGACGCATATGCGGCCCGAGGCCGGGCGCCTCATGCAGCAACAGAATGCCGACCTTGGCGGCACTGTCCCCGGCCGCGTAGTAACCCACACATTCGACACCCCCGGCGTCGTAACGCCGCTCCACGCCCTGCATGTCAAACACCTCCCTGTTTCAAGCTGTTGATGATCGGCAGGGCAAACACCATGGCGTGAATCCCCATGCTCGAGATCTGCCTGCAGACATCGAGAACCTCCTGCGCGCTGGCTCCATGCTCCAGTGCTGCCCGCACATGATGACGCACGCCGGTTCCATTGAGCTGCGTCACCTGGGCATGGACCGCCAGGGCGATCAGGTGTGCCTCCTTCAACGAAAGCGCCGCATGGGGGCCCCGTGTCGGGGCGGCCGCAAAGTCGAGCCAGCAGGCATAGAAGCGTGGATCGAGCGCGATCCCGGCATTGACCTCGTCAAGCACCGCGCCGAAGACGGCGAGATGGTCTTTGCGCACCTTTTCCACATGGCCTGCGTCAGCGACCACCTGGCCTGGCGCGAACTCTTCCACGGCGGCAGCAACCAGCAGATAGGAGTGGATGCCGATCGCACTGACCGTTGCGACCACGGAGAGAAGCTCCGCAGGGGTGGCACCGAGCTCCAGGGCCTGCCGGGCGTGATTTTTGAACCCCTTCTCGAACATGTGCGTCGGCGAACAATTCGTCGCCACATAGATGAGTTCGCGCAGTTTCGGCGGGATGGTGCCGTGTTCGCTGGAATAGGCGGAAAAATCGAGATAGGCGGCAACATAGGCCGGTGAGTAGGACAGCATCGCTTCCCAGTCATCATGCCAATGCCCGCGCCGCCGCTTGAATTCCGCACGGACCCAATCCGGATCGAGCGGCGCACCTGCTGATGTCAACATCGTGTCCATCGCGATCAGAACGGCGTCAGCGGGGCGAGCCCGAAGTGAAGGCGGGCCGCATTGACCGCGGTGCGCGACCGCTGCTCGACGAAATGCGTCTTCTGCACGGAGGCGTCTCGATAGATGCGCGCCAGCTGCGATTGTTTGGCGCCGGCACTGGTGCCGGCCGTGGTAAAAATGATTTCCAGCGCATCCCAGGCAAGCCGGCAGGCCTCCTGCGCAGCAGCAAACAGCCGCCGGTCGGTCTCCTCGCTGAAGCCTTGATTGGTCTCCTGGTGCGACTTGCAGGCTTCAAGATAGCCTTCGGTTATCTTTAGCAGCAGCGCCTCGGCGGAATCGAGTTTGGTTTGCGCGTCCCCGTAATATTGCTGGAACTCGTGGCTCTCGAACAGGCGCTGCTTCGGCGAGAACCGCATGGATTTGCTGCGGCAGATCTCGTCATAGATGTCGAGCGCGCCCTTGGCCGCGCCGACAATGACGGCGCCAAGCTCGATGGCAAAATACGATGCCTTGCGACCGTTATACATCGGGTTAGGATGCACAGCCGCGCCACGTTCGCCGCGCCACATGACGATCGGAGCAGTCCGATACTCCGGAATGAACAGATCCTTGACGACCACCCGGCGTGAGCCGGTCCCCTGCATGCCGATCATCTGCCAATTGTCGACGATCTCGAAATCGCGGCGATCGACGAGCATCAGGCGCGGCGTCATGCTGCCATCGGGTTCCGGTGTCAGCCCACTGACCATCGCGTGGGTCGAGACATCGCAACCCGATGCGTAATCCCAGCCCCCGCTGACGCGGTAGCCGCCTTCTTCCGGCTTCACCGGCACGGGCGAGCCCACCGATGGGCACCGATAATCGCCGTCATCGCCATAGGCTTCGATCTGCGCACGGTCGCTGAAGTCGGCCAGCATGATCGGATGACCCGAGACGAGCGCCAGAACCCAGCCGCTCGACGGACATCCGCGGGCAATTTCCATCATGACGCGGACGTAAGTTGTCAGGTCGAACTCGTAACCACCGAACCGCCGCGGCTGCACGATGCGATAGAACCCCGCCTGCATGAACTCCTCATGGGTGATGTCCAGCAGGCGGCCGGCGGCTTCGGCATCCGCCTGGCGGGCGCGCAGCGTGCCGATCATCGACGTCGCGCGCGCAATCATCTCATCCGGTCGCAGGTTGGGCTCCGGCGGTAGCAAGCCCTCTGCTTCAAAACGTCGTTCAAGACTGACCATCGGCGCACCTCATCCTCCGCACCAGCACCCGCAATTGCGGCGGGTGCTCTCCTGGGATTGATTTGAGACCCACGGTGCAAGATCGACAAGCTGCGACGACCCAACGTCCGGTATGTGTACCCTGATACATCTGCCGGACGCCTGCAGAAGCCAAGATGCTTGTCGCCTGGGAACGCTCTAGTGTTTGCGCTGCGCGGTTAAATGGTTAGTTGCGCCCGGCTCCGATATACGGAACATTTTCGACATCAAGAGGTCGACCAATGAGCTTATCTCCATTGAATTCCACCCATCCTCGGTATGACCGAGTGATCCTGGGCGCCTGCGCGCTCATCCTCTGCATGAATGCGGCTTTCCCCATTTATGGCGCAAGCGTGATCAACACCACCATGGTGACGTCGCTCGGTTGGGACCGCAGCCTGCTGGGCCTGCTGGTCTCGGTCAACATGGCCGTCACCGGATTGACGGCGCCGCTGATCGGTTCGGCGGTCGACCGCTATGGACCACGCATCGTGCTGATCGCCGGCAGCTTCCTGCTGCTCGTCGGTGCGAGCGCCATGGCCTTCTGGGTGGAACAGCCGTGGCAGGTGATCTTCGCCTTCGGCATCCTGATGGGATTGGCCATGAGTGCCGGCGGCTTCATTGCCAATCAGGCCTGCGTCGCGGCGTGGTTCGACAAGAAGCAGGCCCGCGCGTTTGCAACCCTCTATGCGACGATGGGCGTGGGCGGTTTCATCGCCGCGCCGCTGATCAGCAGTGTCATTGCCCAGGGCGACTGGCGTGCCGGCTGGCTTGTCTTCATCGCCGTCGGAGCTTTTGCCTTGTGTCTTGCCGTCTTCGTCGTACGCGATGCGCCGTCCGCAGCTCGCAATGAAGGCGTCGACAAGACTGCGCAGCCCGATTCCGCACCGGAGCCGAAAGGATCAATCTACAAATCGCCCGCGCTTTGGCTGGTCATTCTCTGCATCGTCAGTGCCGGGGCCGGAAGTTCGCTCTACATCGCCCACGGCCAGGCACTTCTCCATGATTCCGCCTTCTCCCCCTCTGCCGCCGCAGCATCGCTGTCATTGATGGCCGCCTCCACGCTGCTCGGCAACTTCATGGTCGGCGCTCTGGGCGACCGTTTCGGCACCCGCAATATCCTGACCGGCGGCCTCCTCGTCTTCGCCATCGGTCTTCTGACACTCGGCTACGCCGAAAACACCTTCATGCTCTATGCTTACGCCGTTCTGCTGGGCGCCGGCTATGGCGCGGTCCAGGTGAGTTCGATGGCCCTGCTGGCCGAAACCTTTCCGGCCCGGCAGTTTGCGTCGGTCTCGGGCTTTGCAATCTCCATGATGACGATCGCCAGCGCCGTCGCGCCCTTCGTGGTCGGCCAGCTGTTCGATCTCACCCAGACCTACATTCCGAGCATTCTGGCCATTGCCGGAATGAATGTCGCTGGGGCCTTGCTGATGATGAGCAATCGCCGGGTGTTCGTGTCGGAGGCAACGCCCGCACCAACCCGATGATCGCTGCTGGGCCGTGACCAACGGCCCAGCCCCGCAAAGCACTGTTTTGCTCCCAAGCAAGGAGGTCGGCACTGGTGAAAACCAGGTCGGCCTCCTGCCGTTTCGGCAGATGGTTCGAAGATCCACCCGACCGAAACCACCACGGAACCGGCGGCCTTGACGTGCCCGGTGTTGCGGCCCCCGGACTTCGGGACCTCCCCGTCCCAGATATGGCCCAGGCCAGCGACGATGACGATCGCCATTACCTTACCAGGGCTCCCCGCCCAGCCTGTGCTGATGACCCGATCGCAACCTGCTTGGTTCAACACCGGTCCACGAATAATCCGCCGGGCTTAATCCGAACATCCATCAACCGCGCGGCGTCGGCCACGTTTGGTGCGCAGCGCTCGGCAGGAGGACCTTCACGCAATGGCAAGGGCGCGATTTGGGCTCTCGGTCAAACAAAAAAAAGCCGCCGCTCTTGCGAGCGGCGGCGCAACGACTTCCTGCCGGAAGTCGTGGGGAGGAAACGTCAGACTGCCCCGAACTTGTCCTTGAGGCCCTGCAAGGCGCCGGCGATGTCGCTGCCGATGCCCTTTTCAGCCATTTCCTGAATGGCACTCGGCACCTCGACGGCGATCGAATATTCGACCTCGGAGCCGGAGCCGGCCTCGTTGACGATGAAGGTCGCGAGGAAGCCTTCGAGCTTCGGCGCACCTGGAGGCAGTTCCTGGTTCGGCACCATCTCGTAGGCCAGCGTGCGCTTTTCGTTGTCGAGCACGGCAATGCGATCGAGGATCGTGTTGCCCCGCTTCATCTTGACGATGCGCTCGCCGGACGCCGGTCCCCGAGCCGTCGACTCGATATGAGGCTGCCAGGTTTGAAAGTTGTAGAAGTCACTGACAAACGTCCAGACCTCCGAGGCAGGGGCCTTCAATTCAACGGACTGAGATAGTCTCATTTTAGTCTCCACTGATATTTCCATGTCGGAACAACATGGATGGTTGAAACACGGGATGCCGCCGTCTCCCCAGCATCCGGCTGGCTGCCGGGCGGCACATTTGGCAGCGTCACATCGACCCGATCGAAGCGGCAAATGTGATGTCGATCGGGGTCAATGCGCGGATTTCATCCGGGCTGAAGCCCTCTGCAATCTCGGTCACTTCGAACCCATTTCCCTTGCGGACCAGCAGCGCCAGGTCTGTGATCACCATGTCCACGCAGCCGGGTGCTGTGAGCGGGTACGCACAGTCGCGCACCAGCTTTGGCTGGCCCTTGCCGTCGCAATGCTCCATCAGAACGATCACCTGGCTGCCGGAGGACGCCAGGTCCATGGCACCGCCAATGCCGCCGCCGGACTGGCCGGGCACGGCCCAATTGGCAAGATCGCCCTTTTCGCTGACCTGGTAGGCGCCCAGAAGGACGGCCGAAAGCTTGCCCGAACGGGCGATTTCGAAAGAGCCGACGCTCTCAAACAGCGCCCCGCCGGGACGCATCTTGATGAAGTTGCCGGCCGCGTCGAAGAAGTCGACGTCGAACTGCGTCGGGTCGTCCAGCAGATCGTAGCCGAGCGCGCCATTTTCCGCGTGAAGCAGGATGGATTTGTCTTTCGTATGGGCGGCCACCAGCGTCGGCAGACCCGAACCGAGATTGACATAACCGCCTTCCGGCAGGAGCGCGGCGGCGCGGCGCGCCATGTTGGAGCGGGTCAGAGCCGGTTTGCCGAAATATTCGCGCCCGCTGTCGGGTGCACGGCGGCCCATGCGGCCCGTCGGCGGCGGGTATTTGGTGCTGGTGCGCACCACCCGCGACACGTAGATGCCGGGCAATCCCACCCGTTCCGGTGAGATCTCGCCGGCCTCGACGATCTCTTCGACTTCGACGATCACAAGCTTGGCCGCCTTGGCGAAACTGGCATGGAAATGCGCACTGCTGCCGCGAAACTCGACATTGCCGAACCGATCGGCCCGGTGGCCGCGGATCAGGGCGACATCGACAGGCAGGGCGTGTTCGAGCACGTAGTCGTGGTCGCCAAACCGGCGCACTTCCTTGCCGTCCTGAAGCGGGGTTCCGACCGTGACCGGGCTGTAAAAGGCCGGCAAACCGGCGCCAGCCGCCCGCAACCGCTCGACGAGGATGCCCTGAGGCACCATCTCCAGCGCAATTTCACCGGCGGCGATCTTTTCCTCTTCCGGTGAAGGCATGCCCGGACGGACCGAGAAGGACAGGACGAGCCGGCGCACCTGGCCGTTCTGCACCAGGATCTGCGGGCGAAAGTCCCCGCCGGCCCCAAGGGAGTTGGCGATGATCGAGAGGTGCTTGGCCCCTTGCGCCTGCAATGCCACGACGAGGCTGTTGGGATAGGAATGGCCGACGCCAAAACCGGCAATCGCGATCGCCGCTCCGTCATTGATATCCGCCACCGCATCGGTCGCACTGTTGAAGACCTTATCCATGCCTTCTCCTTTCACTGAAAATGAATGCCATCGAACCCGTCAAACCGGCTTGAACCGGGGGAGCGCCGTATCGTCGCTGCCGTTGTGGAACACCACCTGTACGCGCTGTCCGATGTGCAGCGGCGCGGCGCCATACTCGACAATGTTGCTGAGCATGCGCACGCCCTCGTCGAGATCGATCAGGGCAAGGATGTAGCTCGGCGTCTCCCGATAGGCCCCCTCACCCTTGAAGACTTCGGTGAAGCTGTAGATCTGGCCAAGCCCCGATGCCTCCCGCCAATCCAGCTCGGAGCTGCCACAGGCATTGCAGACTGCCTTGGGATACCAAACCGCCTTGGCGCAGTGGCCGCAGAACGGCAAAAGCAGGATGCCTTTCCGCGCGCCTTTCCAGAACGGCTCGGTTTCCGGAAAGACCACCGGCACGGGAATGGGAAGAGTGTCCGTGTGTTGACTGTCGCTCATCATGCGTCCTCCTGCCCCAGCACCAGCGTGACGCTGGCATGGCGCGACATGCCGCCGCCGGTGCCGTGCGCCAGCGCAATGCTGCAGTTTTTGACCTGTGTGTTCGGATTGGCTTCGCCGCGCAGCTGGCGCACGGCTTCGATCGTTCGCACCATGCCGCCCTGATAGCCGGGATGGTTGTTGCAGAGGCCGCCGCCATCGGTGTTGATCGGCAGAATGCCATCCAGCCCCAGGGCGCCGCTGGCCACGAAGGCTCCGCCTTCGCCTTTGGCGCAGAAGCCGAGATCCTCCAGGGTCATGATGACCGTGATCGTGAACGAATCGTAGATCGACGCATATCGGATATCGAAAGGGCTGACGCCCGCTTCTGCGAAGGCGCGCGACCCGGAAAAAGCGGCCGCCGTGCTGGCGAAGTCGCTCGGCCCACTCCCCCCGTGCCGGATCGCCTCGCCATGGCCCAGGACCTTGACCCCCGGACGTTTCAAGCTTCGCGCCACGTCGGGCGCCGCCAGAACGAGAGCGCCGCCACCATCGGTGACCACGCAGCAATCCAGACGATGCAGCGGATCGGCGATTACAGGCGAATTGAGGACGTCGTCGATGGACACGCTCTTGCGCAACAGCGCATTCGGATTGTGCTGGGCATAGCCAGCCGCCGCGACCTTGACGGCGGCCATCTGTTCAGGCGTGGTGCCGTATTCATGCATGTGCCGACGGGCAGCCAGCGCATAGACGGCGGCATTGGTTTCGCCATAGACCGTCTCGAACGGAAATTCCGGGGTATCGGCCGTATGTTTGGCACCTCGAATGACACCCCGTACCTTCGCGCCCTGCGTGATCAGCGCGACCTTGCACTTTCCTGCGGCAATGGCGGCCGCAGCATGGCCGACATGTGCGATATAGGAGGAGCCGCCGGTGAAGGTGGAATCGATATAGCTAAGCTTCAGGCCGAGATATTCGGCCATCGAGATGCCGCCGAACCCGAGCTGGCCGGTGCTGAAATAACCGTCGACGTCCTGCAGCGAGAGCCCGGCATCTGTAAGCGCGCCAATCGCCGATTCGGCATGGATCTGCTGCACCGAATGATCCGGCAGATTGCGTCCCGGATGCTCGTATGCCCCCACAATGAAGGCCTTACCACGAATACTCATATCAAATGTCCTCAACGTCTTCAGACAGGCAAGCGCTTGGTGAACAGGCGACCAAATGCCTCGGGACTGTCCTGCAATCCGGCATGGCGCAGGCACCACCAGAGCATGGCCTGATTGCTGGTGACCACAGGCGCGCCGAGGTCACGCTCGAGATGGGGGATGATGTCGATGACGCGAATGGCGGTGCAGCTCAGGAAGTAGGCGTCGGCGCCGCAGTCCGCATTGTCCATCGTCCAGCGGTACCACTGACCCGGTTCCACGCTGGACATCGCCTTGCCTTCGACAAGATCCCGACCGACAGAGCGCACCACCTCGAAACCGTGGTGCTTAAGGAACGCGATCTCGCGCTCCACGACGGCCGATATATAGGGTGTGATGAGCCCGATCCGCTTCGCACCGAGAGCTTTGAGCGCGCCAATGACGGCGTCCGCCGTACTGGTCGCCGGCCGGGCCGCGACCTTTTCGATGCGCTCGCGAAGCACGTCCCCCATTGCCACGTCGAAGGTCGACACTGCGGTACAGTTGAAGACGATCCGATCCGCGCCTGCGTCGCACAACAGCGCGACGGCGCTTTCGACGTCACGGGTCATCCCCAGCAGATCCTCGCGGGTGCTGCCCGCGAGCTTGAGCCGGGTCGTCAGCAGCGAAACGCCCTCCGGCAGCATGCGTGTCACTTCCGGTTCGGCCACCGGATTGCTCGACGGCAACAGCATGCCCAAACTCAGGCGCCACCCATAGCCCTTCCCGACACCGGAATTGGTATCCGCACCTGCCATTTTCACTCCACAAAGACATATGCACCAGCTGGTGCATCAACGCGTTCATCTCTGATCGTGAAGGCGCCAGGAGCCAACTCCCGACTGGCACTCGTCCGCCTGGTGAATGGCCAAGGTGATACGCCAAGCCAACAATCGTCGGCCTTCAGCGCGCCGGCGCATCGAAATGCACCTCGATTGACAGAAGTTAAGTGAAGGCTCACTCTCTACATGGGAGGTGCAACATGACAGATAACATAAGGGCTTTGTCTCGTGGACTACGCTTGCTCGAGTTTCTGAGCGAAACCGGTGGCGCGACAAAACAGACGACGGTCGCGCATTTTGGGCTATCGCGACCAACGATCTATCGACTACTCGGGACGCTTGAGAAAAGCGGTCTCATCTCGCTTGGCAAGGACGGGGTGTATCGCCCGACCATCGCCACACGCGCCCTGAAAGAGGGGCTGACGGACGATGTGTGGGCGCTCTGGGCCGCCGAACCCATTCTGCTGGAACTGCAGAAGGAAGTGGTCTGGACCAGCGAAATCACCACCTTCGACACCTATAGCTGCTCAATGCTCAAGCGGGATACGACCCATTCGCTGAACCCGTTTCACATCAAGCTGCTGGATTTCGACGACAGCCATCGCTCGATGCTGACGAGTGCCTGCGGCCTCGCCTACCTGGCCTTCTGCCCGCAGCAGCAGCGCGTGCAGATTCTCGAACATCTCGGGCGCTTTGGCGATCATGTCGATCCCAACAGCCACTGCGGCGCCCATACCCGGGACATGATCGCCAAGATCCGCAGCGACGGCTACGCCGTCGAGCGGCGGAGCTCTTATCCGCAGATCGCAGCCATCGCCGCTCCCATTCGTCATGATGAGCGTGTGCTGGCCTGTCTGAGCATCATCTGGATCCCGAGTGCGGTGAAGATGCAAGACGGATTGGAGCGGTTCCTGCCGGCACTGCAGAGAGCGCAAGATGCCATTGAACAGAAGCTCAAGCGCGACGCCGCCGACCGGCGCGCCCCGGAGCCTGCCTTCAGGCCGGCGCAGCGTGGTCCGCAGCACGAGCACGCTTGAAAGACGGATCCGACCGATATGGTGCACGCAACCGCGCTTGAGGAACGGGTTGCGTGCACCGGTATGCTGCGACGGGTCGGCGCGTCCTGCGCCGACAGTCCCACGGGCAGAGGAGTGTAAGCCACGAGCGACAGAATTTTTGCATGTCATCGGCCATTGCCAAGGTCCGATACAGAATTGTACCGGTCACAGCGATACGCAGCGATGGTTGCAAAACGGCAGCATGGGTGCACAGGAGGGTGACATCCGATGCGCTTTCGGGCCGTTTTTTCAGCGTTTCGGCTGCGAATTGGGCACCGTCCGCCTGGTGTACCCACTTTCGGCAGACGACGCGTTATAAACACCGAGTGAATGCATGGGTCACGGCCCGTCAAAGCGGAGGCCTTAACGGTTTTCGGGAGGTTTGACAGGGTGGGACCAGGAGGCATGCCTTCGCAAAGAACGACGAAATGGGAGGAGGAAACCATGACTTACAAGAATATCAGGGCTCTTGAGCGCGGTATCGAGGTGCTGCAGTACCTCAACACGGTCAAAGGAGCGGCGCCGCCGGAAATTGCCGAACAGGTCAATCTTCCGCGTCCGACCGTTCATCGCATTCTCGAGACATTGAGCGAACTCAACCTGGTCTATCACAGCCAGCTCGGGGACGAGTATCGTCTGAGCTCCGGCGTGCAACGGCTGGCTGGCAACCGGACCGATGTCGGGCATGACTGGATCGATGAGATCGCCGTACCGGCCCTGCAGGATTTGACCTCGGAGGTCATCTGGCCATCGGACATCGCTGTTTGCCAGCGGTCGACCATGGTCATCCAGCGGACCACGCATCGCATCAGCCCCATGTCATGCGACGTGGGCATGGTCGGCCATCGGCGTTCCATGCTGCTGAGCCCGCTGGGTCGTGCCTATCTGAGCCACTGCCCGGATGACGAGCGCCAGGCGATTCTGTGCGCCCTCAGCAATTCCACCGATACCGATGATCGTCGCGCCCGCGACCGGGTGTTCATCGACGACATCATCGAGGCTGGCCGCCGCGATGGCGTCAGCGCCTGTGCGGAGCAACCGCATCCGCGATGTGCCAGTCTCGCCGCCCCTATTCGTCGCAATGGCAAGGTGCTCGCCTGCATGAATGTCATCTGGCGGGCCAACATGTTCACCATCGACGAAGCGATGCAGCACCTGCGTGAACCCTTGCTCGCGGCCAGGGACCGCATTGAGCACCAGCTGTGTGACAACACCGGCGTACCGGCACCGGACTCCCCCGTCTATTCGACGTTATACACCATGCGGACAGGCGGCTATGATCGCTTGCCCCACCGCCTGGCCCTTGCTTGATTGGTCCAATCATGGCGCGCTTTCGAGGCTCTCGCCTCGGCAGCGTCGCCTATTGGCTGACAGGAAGGACACAGCATGACCAAAACACTCGGATTTCTGGGCGCAGGCCGCCTTGCCCAAATGCTCGCACCAAAGGCGATCAACGGTGGCTGGCGGGTGATCCTGTCGAATTCCCGTGGACCCGAAACATTGACGGATCTGGTTTCGGCGCTCGGCCCGAATGCCAGCGCCGCCACCCCCCGTGACATGGTCCTGGCCGCCGACGTGATTATCCTGGCGACGCGCTGGCCGCAGACCGCCGAGGCCACGGCGGGCCTGCCCTGGGAAGGAAAGACCGTGGTCGACGCCACCAACAACCGGCTCGGCCCGAAGCCCGAAGACGTCATCGATATCGGTGGTGCGATCGCCAGTGAGATCGTTGCCGGCTATGTGCCCGGCGCTAACCTGGTGAAGGCCTTCAATCACGAACCGATCCCGGTCTTCGACAAGGCGCTTCCGCCGGCCGACGATGCAAGCGTGCTTTTCCTCGCCGGTTCGAATGCGAAAGCCAAGGACGACGTCGCGCAGCTGATCCGCGATTTGAACGCGACGCCGGTGGATCTGGGAGCCATAAACGAAGGTGGCTTGCTCTTCGCCATGGGCGGCCCGCTGGCCAACAAGTTCAAGCTCTATACGCCAACCGAAGCCGAAGCGGCGATCAAGGCAGCGCGGGACTGAGTTTCGCCTTGATCTAAACCGGGATCCCCATCGGCACAGCCGGATGGGGCCCCGCTCAGCATTGTGTGCGATTGGCGTGTCAACGGCGCTGACGCACGAATGGCCACCGATCACAATCGACTCCCCCAGCATGAACACCGTTGAGCGCCTTCCTTGAGCGCTTCGCTATCCCCCTATTCCCCTGTCGCATACCCGGTTCAGCCGAACGCAAGCACCGCGTCAAGCGCTCGGTGCAAATTGTCGATCGCCTGCTGCCCGGCCTGCACGTGCGCATCGACGGCAGAGGCTCCAATCCAATCCCGATCAGGCTCACGTCATTCCATGACCGTGCCAGTGTTGTGCCGCATGTCATGCCGCACTGCCGTGCCCCATGCGCGTGAATTTCGCACGCCTCATGTCGAATGGCATTTGCCGCCCCGACGGCTCAACCTCCATGCCTCATCACGCAACGGTTGCTGGCGCTGATCTTGGCGGCGGGACCCGGACCCCTCGTATAACAGACTGTTATTCCAAATATATTTAGAGCTTTAGCCAAATGCCGTACGCACGACGGACGCACTTTGCTTGATCCTTGTTCGTCTCAGACGGCGCTGACACCATGCAGGAATAGTTCAAACAAAGGAGCATCTACGTGGTCGCTACCAAGAAACTGAACGTGGTATCCGCCACGAAGACAAATCCAAATCGGATGGCCCCCCTGGCAAAGCCGGAACCCGATCTGACACCGGCACAGATCATCCAGCGCGCGATAGACCTGCGCCCGCTCCTTTTGGAAGACCAGGCCGCCGCCGAAGAACGGGGCACCTATTCTCCCGAGATGCACGAGCGGTTCCGCGAGGCCGGCTTCTATCGAATCCTGCAGCCCGCCATGTATGGCGGTTATGAATTCGATCTGACCGTCTTTTCGCGCGTCATCGTCGAGGTGGCGCGCGGCTGCCCCGGAACGGGCTGGTGTCTGTGCCTTGCGTCCGGTCACGCCCTCAACGCCGCCGCCCTGTTCGACAAGGACGGCCAGGACATCATTTTCGGCGATGACGGGGAATTTGCAGCCCCGGCCCGCGGCATCCCCGGCGGACTGGCCACGGAAACTGACGACGGCTGGATCATCGATGGAACCTGGGACTATTGCTCCGGTTCGCCCTATAGCACCCATGCCATCGTCGGGGTTCGCATCGCCGGTCCTGCGACCGGTGGGCCGCCCGAACTCGGGATCGCTATCGTGCCGAGGTCGGGCTGGGAGCTGATCGACAACTGGCGGGATTTCATCGGCATGCGCGCCAGCGGCTCGAACAGCATCCGCGTCGACAAGCAATGGATTCCAAAGCCCCTGCTGGTTCGCCAGAACTTCTTCGCCATCAATATCGACGGCGGTACCGAAGGGTACAAGCTGCACGGCAACTCGATGTATTCCGGCCGCATGTTCGGCTTTTTCCAGACGGAAATCACCTCGATCCTGGTCGGCGCCGGATTTGCGGCTCTGGACGAGTTCGAGCGGGTGATGGGCCTCAGGGCAGCGGCTCCGAAACTCGGGCCTCCGATGTCCGGTGCGGCCGACTTCCACCGCCCCTACGGCATTGCACTCGGCATGCTCGAGGCGGCTTCGAATGCGCTGGCCGCCGGTGCACGCTCCTATCTCGATTATTGCGAGCGCGGCGTGAAGGAACCGGCCTCCTATACGGAATTCGACGATCTTCGTATCCAGGCGGGTCTGCAGCATGCCGCGCGTCTGGTCGAAGACGCGGTCCAGATCCTCTACAGCGCGGCTGGCACCAGCATTTCGGCAAAGAACGGCTCACGGCTGCAGCGGTACTACCGCGACATCTCCATGGCACGCACCAATCCCGGCCTGCAGTTCGACCGTACGGCAATGCAGATGGCGGCCCGGAAGTTTCCAGAACGACCATAGAGGCATGCGGCGCGCCTGGGAGGGCGATGACGCCGGACGCACAGCGCATGAGACACTCATTGGGAGATGAACATGAACCACCAAGTTCGCACGCAGAGCGATGCGGGTACCGGGACCGACCCGGCCCCGTCTCCGGGTCAGACCGGAGCATCAAGACAACCGGCACAGGATTGCGCAAGGTCGGGCGCTCCCTGCACCGGAGCGTGTGAGGATAAAGCAGCATGCGCTGCCGCCTCCCCAGGTCCCCTGGCGACCGGCGCGTCCGGCCCTGCAAACCCCGTTCCGCCTGTTGTGTCGAGCACAGCAGGGGCCACTGTGATCGATCACAAGGCGGCCTTGAAATCGCAATTCCTGTCGGGCATGGGCCGGGTCGCGGCCCCCGTCTGCATCGTGGCAACCGACGGCCCGGCGGGACGCGCCGGCATCACGATCACCGCCATGAGCTCCGTCTCTGCCGATGGGGACCGACCGACCTTGCTGATCTGCCTCAACCAGTCGTCCCGCACGTGCCAGGCTCTCCAGGAAAACCGGCGATTCACGCTGAACGTGCTCAACGCGCGCAAGCACATCGCCACCGCAGACGCTTTCGCCGGCCGTTTCGGGACGTTCTTGCCGGATAAGTTCGAGATGGGCGACTGGATGACAGACCGCTTCGGCATCCCCGAGCTGAAAGAGGCGACGGCGGTGTTCCATTGTGAGGTTGCCTTCGCCCAGTCTGTCGGCACCCATATGGTCATCATCGCCGAAGTGGACGAGGCCGCGGAATCGGAAGGCGCGCGGGCACTCGTCTACTGTTGCCGTGAATATCGGTGCCCTTGACCGGCCCGTTGACTGTCGCAAGTCGCAAGGTTGCGGGGCTGTGATCGAGCCGTAGCTGATCACTCTGAAGATCCAAAACCACCAGCGGTCGGGGCGCGGTCCCTGACAGGTCCCTCGTCGACGGATGCATGTCCGTGCCGAGACGGGCCACCGACGACCGATCTTCCAAAACAGAAACGCGCACACACAACGTCGGGAGGACGCTCAATGCGCTTATGGACTGACTTACCCCTTGCTGCAGCAGCCTACAGCCTCGTCACTCTGGTGATGGCGGGCACGGCCGTATACGCACAGGAAACGCCGGATAAAGAGGCAGAAACCAGCCAAATTCCGCCCAACGTCGATCTGACGCAAACGTGTGGTGCCGCAGGACAAACACCCCGCCGTGGCCCCCCGACAACCGAAGACTGCCCAATCCCCGAACGGGTTGACAAAACGGCACGTCCCGGAGGGCCAAGAGGGCTCCCGCCGCCGCCCTTGAGCATGATCGTTCCAAGCCAGTCCTTCAATCTCGGGCCACCGCTCGGTGGGCCTGCGGCCATCGGCAATATCGACCCTATCTTTGTCATGCCGCCGGGCATGGTCGGCGAGCTGAAGCCGTCTCGGACGCTCCTCGGCTTCGGCGATCTGGCCGAGCCTCGGCCAGCTCCTGACGGTTTCAATCATAATGGGACAGAAATCCAAAGCATGGCAGGGTCCTATGGACGCTATCGTGCGACCGTCCAGACCGGCCAGTCGAACGAGAACTATTCCGCCTATTTTGCTGGAAGCACCATCAAGGATCCGAGCTGGCGCGATGACACCGACGGCCAACTGTCGGAGCTCTATGGCGACCTGGGCTGGCGAAACGAAACGACGAATCTGCACCTCACGTTAAGCGGCCTTGACGGCAGTTCATCGGGCGCAGGTCTGACACCCATCGAAATGCTTGCGGCCGATCGCGCAAGCTCCTTCATGTCGCCAAGTGGCGACGCCGACGAACGGTGGAAGTTGCAGCTGTCGGGCGAACACGAGATGGACAGCGGTTGGACCCTGAGCGGCAAAGCCTATGTCGGACACTCGTCACGGGAAAAGAGCTGGGCGGATGGAGAAACCCCGCAAGCCTGTGCAGACGATGCGACCACGCTCTGTGACATGATGGGCTCGCCGTATCGGGACCTGAGCGGAAATCGCTTCTCATTATATTCCGCGACGGGTCATTACGCCTCTCTCACCGAATACAGCGAGGAAACCGACACCTATGGCGGGTCCCTCGAGGCGCGAACCAGCGAACCGCTGATGGGACGGCCCAACGACTTCGTCATGGGGATCGCCCTCGATGGATCGTCGACCTCCAGTTTGGTGACGGAAAGCCTGGGCGAATATACGACCAGTCTCGACTATACGAACGACCAGGGGATCTATCAGTCGACATCCGCGGACCTGGATGCCCTTTATTTCTCGCTCTACGCCGCAGACCAGTACTCGGTGACCGATCGGTTGACGATCGGCGGCGCGCTGAGGTTCAATGTTTCCGATCTCGATCGCTACAACGCATCGATGACGAATGTGACCTACGACTATGACCTCAACGAACACAAGACATTCTACAGCCTCGATCCCTCGATCGGCTTTACCTACAAGTTGATGGACGATTTGGTGGCTTACGCCGGCTACAACCGCGAAAGCCGGGCCCCGACGCCATTTGGAACGATGTGCGGCAGCATGGCCTCAACCTGTGCGTTCGCCAACTTTCCTGCCGCGGACGAACCGCTTGATCAGACGCATTCGGACAATTTCGAAGTCGGCATTCGCGCCCAGAACACCGTATTCGGCGACACAACCTTGTCCTGGAATTTCCGGCTGTTTTCCCAGCAGACGGAGGACACCTATTGGCTCGTCTTGCGGGAAACACGACCGATGTTCAGCAATGTCGGAGATTCCTGGCGTCGCGGAATGCGCTTCAACGCCGCCCTGGCATCCGGCCCCTGGACCTTCGGCCTCGATTATATCCTGCAGAAATCGACGTTCGAAGAGACATTCTCCGTCTTCAGTTCGGACAATCCCTCTGCCGATGCCACAGGCCACATCACCGTTCCGGAAGGCTCGGAAATGCCAAACATCCCCAACCAGGTTTTGAGCCTGACAGCCGACTACGCCGTCAATGACCGGCTGAATGTCGGCGGCACGGTCACGGCGGTCAGCGGAAGCTATGCCCAGTTCGACGAGAACAATACGCTTGAGAAATCCGATCCCTATGCCCTTCTCTCCCTCAGTGCGCGCTACAAGCTCAGTGAAAACGCCGAGATCTTCGGTCTCGTCACCAACGTTTTCGACACGGACTACGAAGTGATGGGAGCACTGATGAAGGTCAACTCTGTTCCCGACTTAGGCCTCACCGATCCGTTGGGCTATATTCCCGGCGACCGTCGCGCCTTTTATGCCGGATTGCGGGTCACGTTCTGATGGCTTCGTCAACGCCGTCTGGAAAGGGAAGAAAGGCAGCACTCAACGGCCATGTCATGAGTGTCTCCACCCCGCAATCGACGTTCCACCACTCCTCCTGCCTGGAAAGACGCACCCATGACCGTATCCAAGATTGAAGACGCCATCCTCGCCATCGCACGCGGTGACATGGTCATCGTCGTTGACGATCAGGACCGCGAAAATGAAGGCGACCTCATCTTCGCATCGCAAGACGTGACGGCAGAAAAGATCGCCTTCATGATGAACAAGGCCCGCGGCCTGATCTGCGTGCCGATGGAGGGCAAACGCCTGGACGCCCTGGACATCCCGTTGATGGTGCCGAAAAACACCGATTCTCTCGGGACGGCCTTCACCGTCTCGGTGGACTATCTGCCCGGCACGACGACGGGGATCTCGGCCGCCGATCGTGCAGCAACCATCAAGGCGCTGATTGATCCGACAGCAGAGCCTGAAGACTTCTCGCGCCCCGGCCATATCTTCCCGCTGCGCGCCAACCCGTCCGGCATCCTGGGCCGGCCGGGGCATACGGAGGCTGCCATCGAGCTTTGTCGCCTGGCCGGAAAGGCGCCGTCCGGGGTCATCTGTGAAATCGCCAACGATGACGGCACCATGGCGCGCCTACCGGATTTGGAAGTGTTTGCCCGAAAGCATCACCTGCATCTCGTGACCATCGAGGATCTTATCGTCCATGTCAGTCGGGCGGCCCCTGTCTTTGCAAATGCAGCCGAAGACTTGGCCCTGCCCCTGGCGGCCGTGCCGCGGCAAGCATCGCAAAACTGCCGATTGAGCGGCTGATCGCTGTCGGCGCGTAACGATCTGGTCCCGTCAGACGACTGCAGCGGCGCTCATGGCAGGACCTGGAACAGTGTGGAATCACGGACCCGGTTCGGGTCACAATCGACCCTGGGACTTACACCACGGATACCCCGAGGGCCGTCTCGATGAAATTCAAGACAATCTTCGACTTTTCTTCGGCATGCCAGGCGACCAGCAGTTCGACCTCCGGTGGAATATCATCGAGGGGGCGATAGACGAGATAGGGGCTGGAATTGTGGGCAAGCCAGGCCGGCGCGATCGCCACGCCGACGCCGGCCGCGACCAGCGTTCCGATCGCCAGCGTGTGTGACACCTCCTGCACGATGACCGGATAGACCCCTGCCCGACGCAGCGCATCCATGATCGCGTGATAATAGCTTGCACCGACCAGCGGCGCATAGGTGATCAGCGGCTCGCCGGCAAAATCCTTGACGGTCAGGCTGCTCATCTGTGCCAGCCGGTGATCTCTCGGCAGAACCGCGACGAATCCCTCGTGCAGGATATGTTCGGTCTTCAGGAAACCGGCCGGGTTGGTCGGGCGGATGAAGGCGACCTGTATCTTGCCGCTTTGCAGCAGTTCCAGCTGTTTTGCCGTGCCGAGCACCTGCACATCGACCGTCATTGCCGGGTAACGCTTGCGGAATTCTCCAATGATCGGCGGCAGGACATGGGAGAGCGCCACATGCACGCCGCCGACGGACATCGTTCCGCTGTGCTCTCCGGAAATGGACCGGGTATGGGTCACGGCCCGGTCGATTCCGCCCAGAATCTCCTGGGCGTGGCGCAGGAAAATCTCGCCGGCCGGCGTCAGTTCAACCCGCCGGGTGGTCCGGCGAAACAGCGGCGTGCCGAGGCGCTCCTCGAGTTGACGGATCTGCTGGCTGAGCGGCGCCTGCGCCATACCGAGCCGGTCGGCGGCGCGGCTGAAATGCAACTCCTCCGCGACGCAGGTGAAATATTGAAGGTGCCGAAACTCGATGCCGTATTTCATATCTCATACATATCAATGAGGCCGTTATTTTGTAATAGATAATAACTTATTCCTGTGGTTAGTTTCAAAAAAAAGTCAAGAAAATGGGAACAGATGGAGCTTCGGCTCCCAAAAAAACGGGGCGTTTATGACGCGTTTCTGGTTGCTTAAGACACTGCGAACCGTTCTCACTCTTTGGTTCGTCGTGACCTTCACATTCGTCGTATTGCGGACATCGGGCGATCCCGTGACCGCACTTGTCGGCGCCGATGCCACAACGGAGGAAATCGAGCAGTTCCGGGAATTGTGGAGCCTCAACGATCCGCTCTGGATGCAATATATCCGCTACATCGTCCAGATGGCGACCGGCCAGTTCGGCATATCCTATCGCGACGGCCGGGAGGTCATCGACATCATCGCCGAGCGTGTGCCATGGACGCTGATGCTCGGGCTGTTTGCCTATGTCGGCGCCATCCTGATCGGCGTCCCGGCCGGAATTTTCGCCGCCATCAAGCGCGGCTCGGCCTTCGACAACCTGATCATGGCGACCGCCGTCTTCGGTTTCGCGTTGCCGAACTTCTTCCTCGGAATCCTGCTCATCCTGCTGTTTTCGCTGACCCTGCAATGGTTGCCCAGTTCCGGCACGGGCACCATATGGCACCTGATCATGCCCGCGCTGACGCTTGCCACCTTTACCGCGGGCACGCTCGCCCGCTTCACCCGGTCTGCCATGCTGGAAGTGCTCGACAAGCTCTATATCCGCGCCGCCGCCGCCAAGGGTGTCGGCTATTGGAAGCGCATCGTCTTCCATGCGCTGCCAAATGCCAGCATTCCGCTGGTGACCATCATCGGCCTCAATCTCGGCGAACTGATCGGCGGCGCCATCGTGGTCGAAACCGTCTTTGCCTGGCCGGGCGTCGGCCGCCTGATGGTGACAGCGGTATCATCCCGCGATCTGGCCGTGGTTCAGGGACTGGCCCTGGTCATGGCCGTCACCATGGTACTCGCCAACTTCGTCGTCGACCTGCTCTACGGCCTGCTCGACCCGCGCATTCGCGTCCGGAACTGAGGACAAGACAATGAAACGCATGTCCCCCGTCCTCGCCTTTGCGGTGGTCGTCCTTGCTGTCGCCGTGCTGGTTGCCATCGTCGGCAATGTCTTCACCGCCCATGGCATGTCACAGCAGAATCTTCTCGCCCGCCTAAAGCCACCAGCCTTCCTCGGCGGCAATCCCGATTTCCCGCTGGGAACCGACCGCATCGGCCGCGACATGGTCGCCCGCGTCATCGCCGGCCTTCAGATGTCGCTCTCCGTGGCGATGGCCGGCACGATCATCGGCGCGCTCTTCGGTTCGCTGATCGGCTTTCTCGCCGCCCATTTCCGCGGCTGGGTCGAGGAAGCGCTGATGATGCTGGTCGACTTCCAGGCCTCCCTGCCCTTCATCCTGATCGCATTGACGCTGCTTGCCTTCTTCGGCAACAGCATGACCCTGTTCGTCATCCTGATGGGTCTCTATGGCTGGGAGAAATATGCCCGCCTGTCGCGCGGCGTCGTGCTGTCGGCCGTCAGCCAGCCCTATGCCCAGGCGATCGTCGCCCTCGGGGCCGGTAACACTAGGCTTTACCTGAAACACGTGCTGCCGAATGTGGCCAGCGCCCTGATCGTTCAGGTCACCCTGACATTCCCGCAGATCATTCTGCTCGAAACCTCGCTGAGCTTTCTCGGCCTCGGCATCCAGGCGCCGCAGACCAGCCTTGGCCAGATCCTCGGCGACGGTCGCGACTACCTGTCGACCGCCTGGTGGATCTCGGTCTGGCCCGGGCTGGTGATCTTCCTCGTCACGCTGTCGATGAGCATCGTCGGCGACTGGCTGCGGGACAGGCTGGACCCCATGCTGCGCGCCCGCGCCGCATGAACAACACGGAAAGACGTCGCAGTTCAAATACGCAATTCAAAAGCTCAAAAAAGGAAGGTGGAACAATGTTTACCAGGCGTGAAATTGGAAATCTGATGCTGGGAGCCGGCGCCCTGTCCATGGTGGGCAGCCTGCCGAAGACCGCGCATGCGCAGGAACGGCCATCCCTGACGATTGCCGTCGACAATCTCTGGGCCAACATGGCGACCGTCAACGGCATCTCGACCACGTCGCGCCGCATCTTCCCGAACTTTTACGACACCCTCGTCGATCGCGACTACATCAATGACGAAAACGGCCTGATCTTCGCGCCGAAACTCGCCACCAAATGGGAACAGGCCGGCAATGTCTGGACCTTTACGCTGCGCGAGGGCGTGAAATTCCAC
Source organism: Rhizobium sp. CG5 (assembly GCF_023701945.1). GTDB lineage: Bacteria > Pseudomonadota > Alphaproteobacteria > Rhizobiales > Rhizobiaceae > Allorhizobium. Next base: position 552,089 of record NZ_JABAEF010000001.1, on the reverse strand, counting down.
GACGGCACGGAATTGACGGCGGAGGACGCGGTGTTCACCCTGTCGCCGGAGCGCCTGTGGGGGGAGAAGCCCTTCGAGCCGCGCGGCAAGACCTTCACCGCCGGCTTCAAGCGGGTCGAAGCGACCGGCAAATACACGTTCGAGATCGAGACCGAGCGGCCCGATCCCAACATTCCCAGCAAGCTGACCGGCTATATCGGCTTCGTCGTGCCGAAGAAATATTACCTGGAGGTCGGCGTCGATGCCTTTGGCCAGAAGCCGATCGGCACCGGTCCCTACAAGGTCACGACCTTCCGCTCCGGCGAAATCATGGTTCTCGATGCCTTCGACGACTACTGGGCCGGCCCGCCGCCGGTCAAGCAGATCTCGTGGAAGATCGTGCCCGAGTTTGCTGCCCGCATGGCCGGCCTGGTGTCCAAGGAGTTCGACTTCATCGTCAACATACCGACCGACCAGGAAGCATCCCTCGAGACCTACGAAGGCGTGACGCTGAAACGTGTCCTGGCCGACAATTATCCGGCCCTTGCCTTCAACACGCGGCCCGATCCGGAAGACAACCCGCTCGTCGATCCGAACCTGCGCTATGCCATGGTCCAGGCCATCGACATGAATGCCATCGTCCAGGCGCTGTTCAACGGTACGACCGAACATCCGCCCGTGCCCTTCAATTTCAAGGAATACGGCAAGTTCTACGATCCCGACCTGCCCGTAAAGCTCCCCTACGATGTGGCCGCAGCCAAGGCGCTGGTCGCCAAGACAAAATACAAGGGCGAGAAGCTGATCTGGCACATCACCCGCGGTTTCTATCCCAACTACGAAGCAGCAGCCGAAATCATGGTCGAGCAATGGCGCGAGATCGGCGTCAATGTGGAAGCGCAGATCCTCGACAATTTCGAGCTGGTCTACCGCCGCCCCTATCACATGATGAACATGTCGATGAGTTCGGATTTCATTCCGGGCGACCCCTACCAGCCGCTGTGGCTCGATTGGGGCCCGACCGCATCGCGCTCGACCGCCACCTGGAAAACCTGGGATCCGACGCCGGAATTCGTCGCGCTCGGCAAAAAATTCGAAGCGGAAACCGATTTCGAAGCGCGCAAGAAAGCCTATCTGGCCCTGTCCGAAGAATGGCAGCGGGTGACGCCCGGCTACTATCTCTGGAAGAGCGTCTACAATTGCGCCCATCGCGCCGGCATCCAGTTCAAATACAAGCCGAACGGTGAAATGCGCATCTACGGCGATTACTTCAAGTTCGTATGATGAACCCTACACGCAAGCATGCGCTGAAGGACATGACGTTCGCGGAATTCCGCGAACGTCTACCCGAACAGCCCGTCATCCTCCTGCCCTTCGGCAGTCACGAAGAACAGGGACCGCACGCCCCGATGGGCGACTTCATGCTGACCGAGGCGGTTGCGGCCAGGGTTGCGCAAGCATCCGACGCGATCGTCGCGCCGACCATGGCGTTCGGCTACGCGGACTTCTTCAAGACCATTGCGGGCGGCATCCAGTTCCGGCCGGCAACCTTCTCGGCGGTCGTCGAGGACATGGTGACCTCGTTCCTCGATCACGGTATCGAGCGCATCCTGATCCTCAACGGCCATACCAGCAACGCGCCGCTGCTCGACCAGACGCTGCGCCGCATCCGGGCGGAGCGCGGCGTCTCGATCGCCTTCATCAATCTGTGGCAGTCGATCCCCGATACGCTGTGGAAGGACCTGCACGGCGCCAAGGTCGCCGCAGCCCGCGGTCATGGCGGTGATCCGCTGACCTCCATCTATATGCACCTGTTTCCCGACCTGATGCGCATGGACCTGGCCAAACCCTCGGTGCGTGCCCGGGCCTTCGGCCTTGCCACCGGCGGCGTCAACAACGTGCAGTTCGAAGGCATGCCGGTGCATGTGCCGCTGAACTGCCACGAAGTGAATGCCGACGGCATGCTGGGCGGCGATACAGCACTCGCCAGCGCCGAGAAGGGTCAGAAAATGGTCGAGCATCTCGTCGGCTTCTGCGCCCGTTTCGTCGAGCATCTGCGCCATTGCGACATGCGGTCGGTGGACGCCTTTTCCCCTCAGCAAGCAAAGGCTGCATCATGAGCACCGAGCGCCTGTCGATCGATCATCTGAACGTCCCCCTGCCGAGCAGTGCCGACCGCCGGTTCGCCGTGGAAGACCTGTCACTGACGGTGAGCAAGGGCGAAATCCTCTGCATCGTCGGCGAATCCGGTTCCGGCAAGTCACTGACGGCGCTTGCCGCCATGGGGCTCCTTCCCGGCAATCTCGGCCGGCCGAGCGGCCAGGTGATGTTCGAGGGCATGGACCTGCTGACGCTCGATGAAAAGACCCGCCGCGGCATCACCGGCCGGCGCATCGCGATGATCTTCCAGGAGCCGACCGCGGCGCTCAATCCGATCTACCGGATCGGCGAACAGGTGTCCGAGACCTTTCGCATCCACACGACAATGTCCCAGGAGGAGATCAAGGCAAAGGTCATCGACCTGTTCACCGAGGTGCACCTGCCCCATCCCGAGCAGATCTACCATTCCTACCCGCATCAACTGTCGGGCGGACAATGCCAGCGCGTGATGATCGCCACGGCTTTGGCGCTGGACCCTTCCGTGCTGATTGCCGACGAGCCGACCACGGCACTCGACGTCACCACCCAGGCCCAGATCCTGAAATTGATGCTGGAACTGCGCGCCCGGCACGAGACCGGCATCATCTTCATCACCCACGATTTCGGCGTGGTGGCCGAGATCGCCGATCGGGTGGCCGTCATGCAGATGGGCAGGCTGATCGAGGTCGGCACCCGCGACGAGATCCTGAACCACCCGCGCGAGGCCTATACGCGCCGGCTTCTCGCAGCCGTGCCGACGCTTTCGCCCCGCAAGGCGCGTGAAGGGCTCGGCAATCCGGTCCTCGTCGCCAGCAACATCGTCAAGACCTTTACACGCTCGGGCGTGTTTGGCGGCGGGCGGACGGTCAAGGCGGTCGACAATGTCGACATCACCATTAGAACCGGCGAGACGCTGGGGCTGGTCGGCGAATCCGGATCCGGCAAGTCGACCCTGGCGCAATGCGTCATCCGGCTCGTGCAGCCCGAAAGCGGCGACATCGTCATTGCCGGCGGCGATTTCACGCGGCTCAGTGGCAAAGCGCTGCGGGAAGCGCGCCGCAAGGTCCAGATCGTCTTCCAGGATCCCTATACGGCGCTCGATCCGCGGCAGAAAGTCGGCGACGCCATCGCCGAGGGGCCGATCGTCCACGGTCTTGACCGCAAGGCGGCCATGGCACGGGCGCTCGACCTGCTCGAAGCCTGCGGTCTCGACCGTGCATCTGCGACGCGCTTCCCCCACGAGTTTTCCGGCGGCCAACGTCAGCGGATCTGCATTGCCAGAGCACTCGCGGTGGAACCCGACCTGCTGATCGCCGACGAATCCGTCTCGGCGCTCGATGTCTCCGTCCAGGCGCAGGTCCTCGACCTCTTGGCCAGCATGCAGAAGCGTCTCGGCTTCGGCATCCTGTTCATCACCCATGACCTGCGCGTCGCGAGCCAGATCTGCGACACCATCGCGGTGATGAAGAACGGCAAGATTATCGAGAGAGGCGACCCCGCCTCGCTGTTCGGTGACCCGAAGGAAACCTATACGCGCGAACTGCTGGCCGCCGTCCCCGGCAAGGGGTGGCAGCACGCGGCAATGACAACTGAGGCCGGGACCGTCACACCCCGGGAGGCAATGGAATGAAAAAATACCAGATCGGGTCAACGCCCAGCCAGGTCGATCCAGACCTGATCCGCCGGTTCGAAGGTGTCGAGGTCGCCACCATCGGCCATTTTCGTCACCGCGGCTTTATCCATCACTCTATTACACCCGTGGTCGAGCCCGGTCGGACGCTCGTCGGCACGGCCGTGACGGTTGCGATCCCGGCAACCGATTCCACCCTGCTGCACCATGCCGTCAGCGTCATCCGTCCCGGTGATTTCCTGATCGTCGATCGGCTGGGCGACCAGCGCCATGCCTGCATCGGCGGCGGCGTTACCTTTGCCATCAAGACGGCCGGCGCCATCGGCGTGGCGGTCGACGGCCCCTGCACCGATGTGGAGGAAATCATCGAGCTCGGCATGCCCTTCTGGGCCTCCGGCGTCTCGGGCATCACGACGCGATTGAACGATCTGGGCGGCTCGCTGAACCTGCCGGTCGCCTGCGGCAATGTCCCCGTGCTGCCGGGCGATCTGATCGTCGCCGATGCCAGCGGCATCGTCGTCATCCCCGTCGATGAGGCCGAGGAGGTTATTGTCGAGGCGATGGCGCGCCAGGCGCGTGCCGGCCGCAACAAGCACAAGATCGAAGCCGGCGAAAAGCTGGGCGATCTGTCGGGGGCAAGCCGCATGGTCGCTGCCGCCCTGGAGCCGAAATGATGCAGAACCCGCACTACGATCACCTGCGCGTCGAGCGCGGCATCTCCCGCAAGGTGGCCGGCGTCAGCCGCAACGGCGTCGTCACCTCGCAGCACTACGCGGCGGCCGAGGCTGGCGCAGCTGTCCTGGCCGCCGGCGGCAATGCCGTCGATGCCGCAGTGACCGCCGCCTTCACCCTGCAGACCGTCGAGCCGTGGATGACCAGCCTTGCCGCCTGCGGCTACATGCTGATCGCCCAGCCGGACGGGACGGTCGAGGTCGTGGAATTCACCGGCCGCGTGCCCTCGTCCTTCGACCCGGACTTCTACCGGCCGGATCCGCAGATCAAGACCTTCATCGGCCACCCCGCCTCGATTGAAAACCGCAATGTGCAGGGCTTCACGGCCGCCTGCGTTCCCGGCTGCGTGCGCGGATTTGCCGAGGCGCTGACGCGTCACGGCACCATCGGCTTCGACCGCGCGCTCGAACCGGCCATTGCCCGCGCCCGCGCCGGCCTCAAGGTTGACTGGCACACGACGCTGGCGATCGCGCTGGCCGAACGCGACCTGGCCATGGATGCCGGCACAAACGCGATCTTCCTGCCCGGTGGCCATGTCCCGGAACCGGGTGTCACCCTGCCCCTGCAGCAGCTGGCAAGAACACTCGAGCAACTGGCGGAGGAAGGACCGGATGCGCTCTACGGCGGCGCCATTGGAGAAAGACTGGTGGCCGACCTGAGAGCGGGCGGCAGCCCGATCACGCTTGACGACCTGGTGGATTACGCGCCGCTCGTCTATCCGGCGCGGCAGATGGCGCTGCAGGGCAAGACGCTGCATGTGGCGGGCGAGACCAGCGCCGGACAGCGCCTGCTCGACGCACTTGGCCATTTCGACGCGGCGCGCGGCAAGGGTCCGGTCGATGCCGGCTTCTTCACCGCCATGGCGCAGGCGCTGTGGGACAGTTTCGGCGCCCATCGCCGCCGGTTGAACCCGGCCGAAACCACCAACAAGACCAGCACGACCCAGGTCAACGCCGTCGATGGCGAGGGCCGCATGGTGGCGATCACCTTCACGCTGCTCAACCGGTTCGGGGCCCGTGCCCTGTCACCCTCGACCGGCATCCTGCTCAACAATGGCATGTCCTGGTTCGACCCAACCCCCGGCCGCGCCAATTCGCTGACGCCCAAGGCCTATGCGCCGAGCAATATGTGCCCGGTGGCGATCACCGACGACGATGGGGTGTTTGCCGTCTATGGCGCGGCCGGCGGCAACCAGATCGTGCCGTCTCTGGCGCAATTGACGGGCATGATCCTGCATGCCGGCCTCGACGTGGAAGAGGCGATGAACACGCCGCGCATGACCACGGGGCCGCATGACGACGTCATCGTCAATGTCGACATGCCGGCGGACCAGATCGCCGCACTTGAGGCCATCGCCAAGGTCCGGCCGGCAGCCGCCGTCGTCTTTCCCCGCCCCTTTGCCGCCCCCGGCATGATCGGCCGGCGCGGCGATGCCTTCGTCGGCATGCCCGACATCACCTATCCGGCCGCCTTCGCCGCCACAGCCTGAACAGGGTTTCCTATGACCGACCTGACATTTGCCCCCGTCGACATCGACGGCGTTCTGAAACTCATCCCGCCGACCGCCAGCGCCATTCCCATGGTGTTCGATTCACCCCATAGTGGCCTGACGATCCCGGATTTCGACCGCAGCATTTCGGACGATCTGATCCGTCTCGCCAGCGACACCTATGTCGACGATCTCTTCGACTTTGCCCCGTCGATCGGCGCACCGCTGCTGGTCGCCGAATTTCCGCGCAGCTTCCTCGATCTCAACCGCTCGCTGATGGATGTCGACCTGGAGATGGTCGAGGGCGACTGGCCCCATCCCGTCCGCGACAATGCGTCGGCGCGCCGCGGCATGGGGCTGACCTGGCGTTACGCCTGGGGCGATACACCGATGCATGACCGAAAACTGACGGTCAAGGAGCTGGAAGATCGCATCGACACCTATTGGCGCCCCTATCACAGCACGCTCGTTCGGCTGCTCGACGAAACCCATCGCGCCTTTGGCAAGGTCTATCACGTCAACTGCCACTCGATGCCGGCAGTCGGTCATGCACTGTCGCCCGATCCGGCCGGCACGCTGCGCAAGGATGTGGTCGTCGGCGATTATGACGGACAGGCCAGCGAACCCGACTTCGTCAACCTCGTTGCCGAAACGCTGAGCGGCTTCGGTTATTCGGTGTCGCTCAACGTACCGTTCCGCGGCGCGGAACTCGTCTCCGCCTATAGCGCGCCCGCAAAAGGCCGGCACAGCATCCAGATCGAGCTGAACCGCAAGCTCTACATGGACGAGCAAACGCGTGCCAAGACGTCCGGATACGATGACCTGAAGGCAAACCTCTCCAAGCTTGGCGATGTCATGCGGGACTATGTGTTGGGAAAACGCTGAATGGCAAAGGCCTTGCCCTGAAAAAGCGGATGGCGGCCATCAGTTTAGACATCCCGCAAACGGCTTTGCAGTATGGCTTGCCGCCTGAACAATCACTACCTATAAGGACCCCATGACGTCTGATTCAAAGATTTTCGTGGGCCTGCGGTCGACCCGCAAAAAGCCCGCTCCGCAACAGGAATCCCGCGGTCCGAAATGCCAATGGGACGGGTGCGACAAGAGTGGCACACTGCGCGCTCCTGTCGGCCGCGACGGTGAAGGCCTGTACCTGGTGTTCTGCACCGAGCATGTGCGGGAGTATAACAAGGGGTATAACTTCTCGCCGAACCTCTCTGACCCCGTGATCGCGCGCTATCAGCGGGAGGCAGCAGAGGGCAGCCGCCCGACGGAGGGCACCGGCGCCCCCAAGGCCACCGAGATTCCCCTTCCCTCGACGGAACCATCCGGTTCTGCAAAGGCGATCAACGCCCGCAAACGCGCCGCCCTTCGCCAGGTGGCCGCTGCGGATCTGCAGCGCCGCAAGCTCAAGGTTCTGGAAGCCAAGGCCTTCGAAACGCTCGGGCTGTCGCCGGATGCGACGCCGGAGGAAATCAGACGCCGCTACAAGCAGAGCCTCAAGATGCATCATCCGGACGCCAACGACGGCGATCGCAATTCCGAGGACAAGCTTCGCGCCTCGATCGACGCCCACAAGATCCTCAAGCTGAACGGCTTCTGCTAGACAAGCCGCCTCGTCAAGACCGCCTGGTTGAGATCTGGAATCTGCGCTTTTCGAGCTCCTTGAAATAGGTCGAAACGTCGAAATATTCCTCGGGCGCCCAGACGCCCGGCCGCTTCGGATTGGCGAGGATCAGCTGGGCGGCGATCGAGCCGTTCATCGAGGTGCAGGCATCGACATAGGGCGCATAAAGCGCATCGGGCTTGACCACCACCTCGACGGTGACCGTCGTTTCAACGCCATCCTTGCGGCCCTTGCCGATCGCGAAATGGATCTCGTGGCTGTCCTGCGCCGGGATCCTGTCGGCATTCTTCTTGATGTTGCGCTCGATCACCTTGTTGAGGACGTCGAGCGGCCGGACCTTGACGCCCCCGACCTCGACCGGCTCGTTGAAGTCGCCGAACCCCGCCTTGACCAGCCCGACCCAGGCCTCGTGCTCGCGATGCGGCAGGTGCAGCTTCCAGGAAAATTCCTGAATGCCCTTTTCCTTGATGCCGTCGGCAAGCGGCACGGTCAGTTGCTCGGAATGCGGCGAATGCATGAACTCGCAGCGCCCCCAGGGTTCCGGCAGGTCGAGAAACTCGCTACCGCTCATCGGCGGGCATGTGACGTGCTTACCTCCGTAGAACTGCGTGCTTTCATGGGCATATTCCGCCAGCACCGTCGAGACGCTGTAGGGCGGAACGAGAACCGGGTTCTCGTCACCGACCAGTTCGGCGGCCCAGTAGAGATTGATCTTGTCGATTTCGTCGAGCTCGTCGGCAACCGCCCGGCAGATGACGTTCGACATGCCCGGATCGGCGCCGACGCCGATCACGGCGGTGACGCCGGCCGCCTTGAAGCGCTCATGCTCGGCCAGCTGCTTGACCGTAAACGTGCCCAGCCCGCCGAGATCGATATAGGCAACCCTGGCGGCCAGAGCCGCCTCGAAGATCGCCATCTGGAAGCCGAGCAGGGTCGGCACGCAGTTGATGCAGATATCCGCGCCGGTGATGACCGCCGCAAGGGCCGCTGCGTCGGTGACATCAAGGTCGATGAGCTTGAGGCGCGCATCGCCAAGCTCGTCTTTCAATGCTTCCATCTTGTCGCGTGACGCATCGCAGACGCGGATGGCGGTAATGTCGACGGTGGCGCGATCGGAAACGAGATCGCGGACAATGCCGGCTCCCATGAAGCCGGCGCCGCCGAGAAGGGTGATGATCATAGCGAAAGTCCTCTTATCATGAAATCAGTTCGGGTCAGTCGGCCGACCCGACTACACGTGCTTGCGGCCGCCGGTCTCGAAGAACCAGTCATCCGGATAGGGATACCACCAGTCCTGGCGCACCGGCTTGTGGTCGATGATGACCATCTTGGAGCGGCGAAACGTATCCAGACCCAGTCGCGACAATTCGCGGCCGATGCCGGATTTCTTCCAGCCGCCGAAGGGCAGTGCATCATTGTCGATCAGCGGATTGTTGACCCAGACCATGCCGGCCTCCAGTTTTTCGGCCGCCTCCATCGCCTCTTCGAGCGAGGTGGTGAAGACCGAGGCGCCAAGGCCGAATTCGCTGTCATTGGCCCTCTCGATCGCCTGGTCGAAATCCGCAACGCGCATCACGGCCGCCACCGGACCGAAGCATTCCTCCTGCATGATCGCCATGTCGGCGGTGCAGCCGGTGAGGATGGTCGGCTCATAGAACCAGCCGATCGGCTCGGACGGCGGTATGCGTCCGCCGGTCTCGACCTTGGCACCCTTGGCGACCGCATCCTCGACCAGCCGGATGACCTTGGCCCGCGCTGCCTCGGACACCAGCGGCCCGATCTCGGCCTTGCTGAGACCATTGCCGATTCGCAACCGCCTGGTTTCAGACACGAATTTCTCGATGAAATCGTCAAACACGGCATCGACGACGAAAAACCGCTCGGCCGAGGTGCAGACCTGGCCGGACATGTGGAAGGCGGCGGTCACGGCACCGGCGGCGGCAATGTCCAGTGGGGCATGGGCGGAGATGATCATCGGATCGGAACCGCCCGCCTCGATCACCGCCGGCTTCATCTGGCCGGCGGCAGCCATGGCAACCGCGCGGCCGGCAGCAACCGAGCCGGTGAAGGCGACGGCATGGGTCTTCGGCGAGGCGATCAGCGCCTGCGCCAGTTCCACACCGCCCGGCAGGCAAGCGATCAGGCCTTCCGGCAGATCGGCGAAGACCTGCATGAATTCCAGCGTCGACAGGGTGGTGGCCGGCGCCGGCTTGATAATGCAGCCATTGCCGGACGCCAGCGAGGCTGCCACCGTCCAGCACATCAGAAGGATCGGAAAATTGAACGGCATGATGTGGACGGACAGGCCCAGCGGTTCGTAGCGGGCAAACTGGAACGAGCCGGCCTGGGTGGTGCCGGCCACCTTGCCGGCCTCGTCGCGCGCCAACTCGGCGAAATAGCGGAAGGCGCCGGCACAATTGGCCACCTCGCCGATCGCCTCCGGATAGGGCTTGCCCATTTCCCGCGACATGATCTCGGCGCAACGCCGCATGTCGGTCGCCTCGATGCAATTGGCGACCTTGTGCAGCATGGTGGCCCGGCTTTTCGCATCGAGTGCCTTCCATTTGCGCTGGGCTGTCGTTGCGGCATCCAGCGTCATGGAAAGCTCGTCTTCCGTGACCTCGGGGATCACCCCGACCGTCTCGATCCGGGCCGGATCGATCACCTCGATGGTGCGCCCGAGGCTCTGCCGGTAGTCTCCCGCCGCGAAATAGCTGGGCTTGGAAATGTCGAAACGGATCATGGCGTCCTGCCTGCTTCAGATGTTCAAGGAGATCGGCGCGGGCTATGCTGGCCGCGCCATCGCTTAGCGGATCATGTAGACTTTCTTGATCGTCTCATGGACGGTGCACACGCCTTTCCAGTCCTTCGGGAAGAAGGCGGCGGTGTCCGGCGTGATCTCGATCACCTCGCCAGACTCATGCACATAGGTGCTGCGGCCTTCCAGAAAGTGGCAGAACTCGTCGCGGGTCACATGGCACTCCCATGTGCCGGGCGTGCAGATCCACAGGCCGCATTCGCTCTCGCCGTTCGGGCCTTTGTGGATCAGCCGGCCGGAGACATGGCTGACGCCTTCGATCATGGTGGGAATGGTGCCCCAGTCGACCAGGTCGGTCTGGGCGAGCGGATTGTGCATCAGGGGTGCGGTGGTCATGGTCTTGTCCTTTCGAGCCGCCGTTCAGGCCAGCATGTAGATATTGCGCATGGTCTCGTGGACCGTGCATTCGCCGGCCCAGCCGGCCTTGAACATCACCGCCGTTCCAGCGCTGACCTCGATGACCTCGCCGTCGTCGGAGCGGTAGGTGGCAGAGCCGGCGACGAAATGGCAGAACTCGTCGCGCGGGATCGACAGCCGCCAGCGGCCGGGCGTACACACCCAGATCCCGGTTTCCGGCTGGTTGTTCGGTCCCTTGAACAGCAGGCGCCCGGTCGACTGAGACGTGCCTTCGATGGCATCCGACTGCACGCCCCAGTCGACGAGATCGGCAAAGGTGGTGGCGCCGTGGATGTGAGGGGCGGTGGATTTCAGGGTATCGGTCAATGAGGTGCCTCCAGGGTCGAGTTAGCGAGGGACAGCACCCCCCTCTGTCCTGCCGGACATCTCCCCCTCAAGGAGGGAGATCGCCCAGAGGCGCGACCATCACCCAGCAAATGGCGCCGCGAATTGGGGAAGCCGGTGCCGCCATCCCATCTCCCCCCTTGAGGGGGAGATGGTCGGCAGACCAGAGGGGGGTAGCCACGGATACCCACGAAAGATGCAGCCGCCTCAAGCACGAAACGCCCCCGTCTTGACGAGTTGGTCCAGAATACCGGCCGCCTTCTGCGGTCCATTCTGGCTTTGCATATGTCTTGAGGTGGCAGAGAGCTTGGCCTTCATGGCAGGGTCGTTGATCATGTGATCGAGCCGGGCAGCCAGGTCTTCGTCGGTCCAGTCATAGCGCGGCATTTTGAAGCCGTGGCCGGTCTCGTCGACGCGCGTCGCATTGTCGTGACCGTCCCAGACATAGGGCATGATGATCGCCGGCTTGCCGAAATAAAGGCACTCGGTGAACGAGTTGTTGCCGCCGTGGTGGATGACCGCATCGACCTGCGGGATCACCGAGGGCTGCGGGAACCAGCTGTCGATGATGACATTGTCCGGCAGGGTGTCATACTGGTCCTTGTAGTCGCCGACATTGACCAGCGCCCGATAGGGCAGCGTGCCGACGGTGGCGATGATCCGTTTCAAAAGATCGGTGTCGCCGGCACCGAGGCTCCCGAAGCTGACATAGAGCAGCGGCTTGTCGTTATTGGCCTTGAAGACCGGAACGTCATAGGCCTTTTCGGAGCGCACGCAGCCCTCGAGATACTGGAACTGGCCGGGGTCGAGCGGGTGTTGGCGCTCGAACTTGACGGCGTCCGGATAGAGCAGCAGGTTCATGAAGGGCGAGGCTTCGAAGAACTGGCCGAGCGGATAGGCCGCCTCCCCGGTCGAGGTCAGGAAGGCGTTGAAATCGTCATGGATCGGCTTGATGACCGCATTGAAGTGATCGCGATAGGCGGCGTGCCCAGCAAAATCCTTGGCGCCGCAGCCCGACAGATGCGGCGGGATCTGCGGATCCTCGATCTCGTTTTCCGAGCAGGAAATGATCCGCACCCAAGGCTTGCCGAACTGCTTGATGGCCGGAAACAGGATGACATTGTCGACGCAGATCAGATCCGGCTTGATGCGATCCAGCACAGCAGGAAGATCCTTCTGCGCCCATTTGGCGCTGTCGACAATCGCCGTCCAGCAGTCCTTCACATAGGTGTCGATCTGCTCGTAGGGGCTCTTGCGGAAGTTCGGAATATGGCCGTTGATAAAGTCCTCCCAGAACTTTGCCATCTGTTCCGGCGGCATCGGCTCCGACAGGTTGACCGGATGGGCCTCGAAGCCATAGCCCTCATAGACTGACACGAAGCCCGGATCGGACAGGAAGACGGCCTTGTGACCGAGCGCCTCGACGGCCTGCGCGATGCCGACCGAGTTCAGCGCCGGGCCGAAGGCGGCTTCGGGAAAAAATGCGATTGTCTTTTGCGACATGGGGTTCCCCTTTGTTCTCAAGCCTTGAAGAGACGGATGCGATCCGGATCGATCGACAGATGGAAGGCGTCGCCGACCGTGTGCGGCACGGCGGCATTGGCCGGCACCCTGACCTGGAGCGGCGTCTCGCTGGCAGCGATCCTGACATGCAAAACCCGGTCGAGACCGTGATAGGCCATGTCGACGATCGTGCCCGGGATCCCTTCGCCGCTGGTCGCCACCGCGATGTTTTCCGGCCGGACGGCCAGCGTTGCCGGACCGCGGATATCGGTTTTCACCGACAGGCTCAGCCCCGAGGCGCTGAAAATGCCGTCCTGCCCGACGACACCGTCGATGAAATTCATCACGCCGATGAAATTGGCAACGAAGCGGTCGGCCGGCGCCTCGTAGACCTCCTCAGGCGAGCCGCATTGCAGCAGCCGGCCGTCTTTCAGGATCGCCATGCGGTCTGCCATGACCAGCGCCTCTTCCTGATCGTGGGTGACGATGATGAAGGTGATGCCGACCTCGTGCTGGAGACGCTTCAGTTCCAGTTGCATGCGCTCGCGCAGCTTCTTGTCGAGCGCGCCCAGCGGCTCGTCGAGCAGCAGCACCTTCGGCCGCTTGACCAGCGCACGGGCGAGCGCGACGCGCTGCTTCTGCCCGCCCGACAATTGCTCGGGCTTGCGGCCGGCAAACGGACCGAGATCAGTCACCGCCATGATCTCCTCGACGCGCCGGGCAATCTCGGCCTTCGGCAAGCGGTCCATCTCCAGCCCATAGGCGAGGTTTTTGGCGACCGTCATGTGCGGGAAAAGAGCATAGGACTGGAACATCAGGTTGAGCGGCCGCTTTTCCGGCGGCAGGTTGGAGATGTCGCGACCGTCCAGCAGGATACGCCCACCGCTCGGCGTCTCGAAGCCGGCCAGCATGCGCAAAAGCGTGGTCTTGCCGCAGCCGGAGGGCCCCAGCAGCGCGAAGAATTCGTTCCGGCGGATGTCCAGCGACACGTGATCGACGGCGGTCACCGGACCAAAGCTCTTGTGGAGAGCGTCGATCGCCAGGATCGGCTCATGGGCAAGGGACGGGTCGGTCATGGCATCTGTTCTTTGTTGAGCCACTGGGACAGGAGCAGCGCCAGCGCGCTGACCCCCATGACGACGGTGGCAAGGGCATTGATTTCCGGGGTGATGCCAAACCGGATCATCGAATAGATCTGGATCGGCAGGGTGATCGAGGAGCGTCCGGCGCCGGCGGTGAAGAAGGCGATGATGAACTCGTCAACCGACAGCGTGAAGGCGAGCAGGCCACCGGCAATGATCGCCGGCAGCAGCACCGGAAAGGTGATGCGCCAGAACGTCGTCCAGCCGGAGGCGCCGAGATCGCGCGAGGCCTCGACGATCGAATAGTCGAAATGCTTGAGCCGCGCCCTGACCACCGAACTGACGAAGGCCAGATCAAAGATCACATGGCTGATGATGATCGTGTGCAGGCCAAGCGTCACGTTCAAAAGCGAGAAGAAGGTGAGCAGCGCCACCGCCAGCACGATGTCGGGAATGACCATCGGCGCAAAGGCCAGCGCCTCGAGCCCGGTACTCTTGCGCCGCCGGGTTTCCATGCCGAGTGCCAGCAGGGTTCCAAGCACCGTCGCGATCAGCGTCGCAAACACGGCAACCACCAACGTGTTCCAGGCAGCACCCAGGATCTCGCCATTGCCGGCAAGGGCTGCGTACCATTTGAACGAAAAGCCCGACCAGCTTGTCGGCAGGCCCGCCTCGTTGAACGACAGCGCCACCAGCACCGCGATCGGCAGGTAGAGAAAGCCGAACACGGCGAAAAGGACAATGCGGCCCTGCAGGCGGGAAGGTCTTGCCGCGCTCATGCCTCTGCCCTCGCCCGATCGCCGCTGGCATGGGCCGTCGCCCGGGCCTGCAGCATCAAAAGAAGGATCATCAGGACGATCAGCACCAGGCCGAGCGCTGCACCGAACGGCCAGTCATTGGCGCTCAGGAACTGGTCGTAGACGACATTGCCGATCATCTGGAAACGGCCGCCGCCAAGCAGCGCCGGCGTCACGAAATTGCCGATCGACAGCACGAAGACGAAGACGCCGCCGGCCGCCACGCCCGGCAGGGTGAGCGGCAGCGTGACGCGCCAGAAGGTCCGGATCGGCCCGCCGCCAAGATCGCGCGACGCCTCCCCCAGTTCCGGATTGAGCCGCGACAGGGACGAATAGATGGCGAGGATCACGAAGGGAAGATAGTTGTAGACGAGACCGACGATCACCGCGCCCTCTGTATAAAGCAGCGACAGCGGTTCGCCCTGGTAGCCGAACCAGCGCAGCAGATTGTTGATCAGGCCCTCGCGGTTGAGCAGTACCATCCAGGCATAGGTGCGGATCAGGTAATTGCTCCAGAACGGCAGAACCGCAAAGAACAGCAGCATGGGCTGGCGCAGCCGTGGCGCCCGGCTGATCGCATAGGCCGCCGGATAGGCGATCAGGATGGCCAGCAACGTGGCGAGACCGGCAATGCGCGCCGATGTCAGAAAAATCTTGGCATAGAGCGGATCGACGACGCGGGCAAAATTCTCGAACGTGATCGTATACTCGATGCCGCCCCACACGCCGCGCTCGAAAAAGGCGTAGGAGAGGATCAGCAGGCATGGCACCACCATGAACGCGACCAGCCAGGCAATGGCCGGCGCGGCGAGCAGGTTCGATCGGGCGGATGGATAGGACATGCACGCGTTCCAGGAGATGGCATTGCGGTGACGGCCGGGCATGGGCGCGGCCATCAAAGAGGTGCCGATGAGGGAGACACACCTCTCCCTCATCGAATGGTGGTATCGGAAACCGATGGACGGCCGGCCTTAGTTGGAGGCCTTGATCTCGCTGACGGCGCGCGAATAGTCCTTCTGGGCAGCGCCCAGATCCCGCAGAAGCTCGAACTTGGTCAGTTCCGCCGGGCTCATGCCCATGTTCGGATATTGCTCGATCAGCGCCTTGTCGAGGCTCTCCATCGCCGGTTTGTTCGGCACCTTGTAGAGAATGTTCTGGGCGGCCCAGGCATGGTTTTTGGGATCGAGGATGAAGTTGATGAACTTCATCGCCGCATCCTTCTTCTCCGAACTCTTCATCACCACGATGGTGTCGACCCAGAGGTCGGAGCCTTCCTTCGGCACGACGAACTTGATGTCCTTGTTCTCGGTAATGCCGTAGTTGCACCAGCCGTCCCAGGCATGCACCAGCAAGGCTTCGCCGGAGACCAGCTTGGAGTAGAAGGTCGTGTCGTCATAGGCGAGCAGCGTCTTCTTCGCCTGGATCAGCAGGTCCTTGACCTCGGCGATCTTGGCCGGGTCCGCCTCATTGACCGAATAGCCCTTGGCAAGCTCGCCCGCCGCCATCAGCCAGCGGTCGGTCGCCAGCATCGTCGTCTTGCCCTTGATGTCGTCTGACGGGGCCAGCAGGTTCATCCAGCTGTCCGGTGCGGTCTTGACCAGATCGGACCGGTAGCACAGGCCCGTCGTGCCCCAGGTATAGGGCACGGAATAGGCATTGCCCGTATCATAAGCGAGACTTGCCGCCTCCGGATAGAGATTGGCCAGGTTCGGAATGGCCGCCTTGTCCAGCGGCTCAAGCAGGCTCTGATGGTTGAGGATCTCTGCAAAGGGTGATGACACGAAGACGATGTCATAGCCCTTGCCCTGGCTTGCCATCAGCTTGCCCATGATTTCTTCATTGGTGGCATGATTGACCACTTCGATCTCAAGCCCGGTCGCGGCCTTGAATGTCTCGGCGATATCCTTCGCCATGTAGCCATCCCAGTTCGAGATGACGAGATCGGCAGCATCGGCCGCCCCAAGGCTGCCGGCGAGCATGGTCGCGGCGAGCAGGTGGACGGCATAGGCACGGGTATTGGCGTATCCGCTTTTGGTTCGCACGGATCTCTCCCTTTGTGATGATTGTTCCGACCTCTTTCGGCGAAGCGTCGGTAGCCCGATCTCATGTCGCCGTTGCACCACAGTATTATTTGTTAAAAAAATACGTCAATAGGGAATCTGAATTTTTTCGACCACGACCGAAAACCGTCACACAAGGCTTGCGCAACGACTAGGAAAAGGCCAGCATGCGGGCCTTGTGACGACAGGTGGGACATGGCGACAGAGCCGGGGCGCATTCATCACCGCCATGTGGAATTGGCGCAAAGAATACTGGATTTTGCCAGCGAGCGCGGCATGTCGCCGGGCGATCGGCTGGCCGAACAGGCGCTGGCCTCCCACTGCAACGTCTCGAGAACGCCGGTGCGCAAGGCCCTGCAGGTGCTTGCGGAGCGGGCACTGATCACCGCCGATACCGATGGCGGCTTTCTGCTGGCCGTCGATCCGATCACCGTGGCGCGGCTTGACGACGTCGGCGAAAACGATGGAGAAACAGAGGTCTACAGCGCCATCCTGCGCGACCTGTCGGCCGGGCGGATCACCGAGGCGCAGACCGTTGCAGGTCTCCAGCGCCGCTACGACGTCTCCCGCCAGACGGTACAAAACGCGCTACAAAAACTTTCCGAAGATAATCTTGCCGAGCGCGGCGCCGGCCAGCAATGGCTGTTGAAGCAGTTCGCGCTGGGGAGCGATGCGGTTGCCAAATCCTACGAATTCCGCCTGGCGACCGAACCGCTGGCGCTGACCTTGCCGGAGTTCCGCCGAGACTTGCCGGCGCTGACCTCCCTCAGACAGTCCATGCTGATCCTGCGCAGCATGAGCGAGGCGGATTTCGACCGCAAACTGTTCGAGCGCACCGATTTCGACTTCCACATGCTGGTGGCGCGCGGCTGCGGCAATCCGTTCATGGCCGAGGCTCTGACAAACCACCACCGGCGCCGACGTGCCAATGCCGCGGCGGGCCATGTCAACACCTACCGGCTGATGCAATCCAATCTGGAGCATATCCAGATCCTCGAGCAGATCGAGCGTGGCCAGATGGAGCTTGCCGCCGATCTCCTGCGTGTGCATATACAGCTGTCGCAATCGCTGAGGCCACGCCTTGCGGGGCGCGGCGTCCCCCCTGCCTTCAAGCTCGTATCGCGATAAGACCAAGTAAAACAAAGTGATGACAGCGCAAAAGACCATTGCCCTCTTCCCCGAAGCAAGCTACGGCGCGGCCCTCAACTGTGTCGGCATCGCCCAGGAGCTGCGACGGCTCGGTGCCCGGCCCGTCTTCATCTGTCATCCCGGTTTCAGCGGCGTCTTTGCCGAATACGGCTTTGCCGAATACCAGCTGGGCGACAACGGGCCGGCCCAGACGACGGACTGGAACGAATTCATCGGCCGCCACCAGGATGCCTTCCGGCAGACGCCGTTCGAACAGCTGACCTCCTATGTCGGTCCGACCTGGGATGCGATCGTCGAGACGGCGATCGGCGTCGAAGAGCCGCTGCGCCAATTGCTTGCCCGCCTGAAACCGGATGCCATCGTGCTCGACAACGTGGTGATGTTTCCGGCTGTCGCCACTGCCGGCGTGCCGTGGATCCGTGTGGTCTCCTGCGCCGAGACAGAGATCCCCGATGCCCTCGTCCCGCCCTACCTGTCGGGGCTCACAGAGACGCCGGGTGCGGCTTGGACGGCCTTTTCCGCGACCTATGACAAAGTGACGGCCGCCGCCCACAAGAAACTTTCCACCTTCATGGCCGAGTGCGGACTGAAGCCACCGGCCGCGCCACTGTTTCTTGACGCTTCGCCGGATCTCAACCTGCTTCTGGCACCGCAGATCATTCGCCACCGCCGCGCCGAGCCGCTCGATCCGCAGCGTTTCGTGTTCCTCGATGGCTGCGTCAGGCGCGAAACGCCCTATCAGGCGCCGCGCTTTGCCAGCCACAACGACGCCGCACTCGTTTTGACCAGTTTCGGTTCGCTCGGCGCCATGGATGTGGACATGCTGCGGCGGATGATCGACGTGTTCGCCACCCTGCCCTATCGCTTCCTCATCAATGCCGGTCACTGGCGCGACGAATATGTTCAGGTGCCGGACAATGTCTTTCTCGACAGCTGGTTCCCGCAACCGTCCGTCGTCGAGCAATCCAGCCTGTTCATCCACCATGGCGGCAATAACAGCTTTTGCGAGGCGCTTTACTACGGCGTGCCCTCGCTGGTGATGCCCTATTGCTGGGATGGCCACGACAACGCGCGGCGCGCCGAGGAGACCGGCGTCGGCCGCATGCTCGACCGCTATAACTGGTCGCCCGATCAACTGGCAGGCGTCATCGGCGCGCTTCTGTCCGACCACGTCATGCAGGCGCGCCTGCAGGACAATGCCCAGACAATGCAGGCCTTTGCCGGCACCACCCGCGCCGCCGAAGCCATCCTCACACTGATCGGTTGACCGGGCACCGTCCCGTCGCTTTTGCAAGAACCAAAACCACGAAGGGGAAAACATGCGGCATCAGCTTTTCATCGACGGTCAATGGCGTTCACCGGTCAAAGGCGGCACGTTCCCCGTGGTCAATCCGGCGACGGAGGAGGTCATCCACCAGGCGCCCGCCGGGACCGCGGAAGACATCGACCTGGCCGTCAAGGCAGCACGGCGCGCCTTCGACAGCGGTGCCTGGCCAAGGATGAGCGGACGCGAGCGCGCAGTATATCTGCGCGCCATCGCTGAAAGGATTCTGGAGCGCAAGCAGGAACTCGGGCGCCTTGAAGTGATCGACAATGGCAAGCCGCTGCCCGAAGCGGTCTGGGACATGGAAGACACCGCCGGCTGCTTCTCCTTCTACGCGGCGCTTGCGGAAGAGCTGGACGACAACCCGCAAGAGACGATCACGCTGTCCGAACCGCGTTTTTCGTCAAAAGTGGTGCGCGAGCCGATCGGGGTGGCGGGCGCCATCATCCCCTGGAACTATCCGCTGCTGATGGCCTCGTGGAAAGTCGCGCCGGCGCTGGCCGCCGGCTGCACCATGGTGCTGAAACCGTCCGAACTGACACCGCTGACCGCCCTGGAACTGGCCGCCATAGCGGAAGAAGTCGGGCTACCGGCCGGCGTATTGAACGTGGTGACCGGCCTTGGCCCGGAGGCCGGCCAGCCGCTGTCCGAGCACCCCGATGTCGACAAGCTGGCCTTTACCGGTTCGGTGCCGACCGGTGCGAAAATCATGGCGGCGGCCGCCCGCGATATCAAGAATGTCAGTCTCGAGCTCGGCGGCAAATCGCCCTTCGTGGTCTTCGCCGACAGCGATATCGACAAGGCCGTCGAATGGATCATGTTCGGCATTTTCTGGAACCAGGGCCAGGTCTGCTCGGCAACCTCGCGGGTGCTGGTCGAGGAAAGCCTTTATCCGGCCCTGATGGAGCGGCTGATCACGGAGGCCGCGAAAATCCGGATCGGCGATGGCCTTGAAGACGGCACCCTGCTCGGTCCGCTGGTCTCCAAGGGACAGTATGACAAGGTGCTGGCGATGATCGAGCGCGGCCGTTCGGAGGGCGCGACCATTGCCTACGGCGGCAAGCGCCCTTCTGGTCTCGACACCGGCTATTTCCTCGAACCCACCATTCTGACCGACATGGACGAAGACAGCTTTGTCTGGCGCGAGGAGATTTTCGCACCGGTGGTCTGCGTCAAGCCGTTCAAGGACGAGAGTGACGCGATCCGCATGGCCAATGACAGCCGGTTTGGCCTCGCCGCCGCTGTCATGTCGAAGGACAGGGAGCGCTGCGAGCGCGTCGCGCGCGCCTTTCGGGCCGGCATCGTCTGGATCAATTGCTCGCAGCCGACCTTCACCGAAGCACCGTGGGGCGGCTACAAGCAGTCCGGCATCGGTCGCGAACTCGGCAGGTGGGGGCTTAACAACTATCTGGAAGTCAAGCAGATCACCGCATTCGAGAGCGACGAGCCCTGGGGCTGGTATATCAAATAGGCGCCACTCGGGCTGTTCCGACCGAAATCAATGGCTGATCATCCAGGGCCTGGCTGCGGGGAAGGTCTTGGACCCGTCGGCCCGCAGCAAGGTCTTGGATTTTTGAACGCCCGCGCCGCAGCAGCCGCAGCCGGGACCGTGCCCCAGGGATTTTGAGGTCTTTGGCGCATGCGAGGATCGCTCGTTTGTGCCGATCGCGGCGCGTGTTGCCGCATCCATCATGGCAAAGAACGGCGTGGTGAAGAACGCCCGCGGTGACGACGTTCCGCAGTCCGGGCAATCGCACGGCTCTGCGGACAAAGACATCGGACGGTTCTCGGTGAAGCCTCCGCAGCTCGGGCAATTGAAGTCATAGTTCGGCATGGTTTTCGATCCCTGGCGTCTGCCTTGAACATTTAAAGGAGGGCGGAACGAACTCCGCCCTCTCCTCCTCAAAGGTCATGCGCGAGCGGCACGTCGATCGTTCCGTCGAGGAATTTCTTCGGCCCATCGGCGCCGGGCTTCATGTCGAATTCGAAGATGTCGAGCGGCAGCCACAAGGTGGCGCAGGCGTTCGGAATGTCGACGACGCCGGAAATATGCCCCTGGACCGGCGCCGTGCCGAGAATGGCATAGGCCTGGGCCCGCGTGTATCCGAACTTGGTCATGTATTCGATGGCATTCAGGCAAGCCTGGCGATAGGCGATGTGCACGTCGAGATAATGCTGCTTGCCGCCCTCATCCACCGAAATACCCTCGAAGATCAGGTAGTCGTCATATTTCGGGGTGATCGGCGAGGGTCGGAAGATCGGGTTCTTGACGCCGTATTTCGCCATGCCGTCCTTGATCAGCGACACCTTGATATGCAGCCAGCCGGCCATTTCGATGGCCCCGCAGAAGGTGATCTCGCCATCGCCCTGGCTGAAATGCAGGTCGCCCATGGAAAGACCGGCGCCATCGACATAGACGGGGAAATAGACCTTCGAACCGCGCGACAAGTCCTTGATGTCGCAATTGCCGCCATGTTCGCGCGGCGGCACCGTCCGTGCGCCGCTGGCCGCCGCCGTGTCACGCGCTTCGCCCTTCAGGCTGCCCATATGGGCCGTCGGTCCGCCATCGGGCAAGGTCGCCAGAGCCGGCACGCGGCCGGGATCCGTATCGAACAAGGCCTTTTCGCGGGTATTCCACAGCTCCAGCATCTTGTGATCCGGCAGGCAGCCGATCAGGCCGGGATGAATGAGGCCGGCATATTTGACGCCGGGCACATGGCGCGACGAGGTGAACATGCCATGGAAGTCCCAGATCGACTTCTGCGCTTCCGGGAAATGCTCGGTCAGAAAGCCGCCGCCGTTTTTCTTGGAGAAAAAGCCGTTGAAGCCCCAGAGACTGTTGTCGAAGGTACCGATATCCAGGATGTCGACGACCAGCAGGTCGCCGGGCGCAGCGCCCTTGACGCCGATCGGCCCGGACAGGAAATGCACCTGGCTTAAGTCGACGTCGCGCACGTCGGACGCGTCGTCGTCATTCTTGATCTGGCCGCCGGTCCAGTCATAGGTCTCGACACGAAAATCGTCGCCAGGCTCGACCCAGCATGCCATCGGGATATCGGGATGCCAGCGATTGTGGATCTTCTCATTGCTATAGGCGGATTGGCTGAGATCGACCTTGATCAGAGTATCAGTCATTGTTTTCGCTCCTTCCTTGGTATGAAAGCGTGCCTTGGTATGAAAGCTGGAAATGGTTCGGCATTGGGGGATCAGACAGAGAGGAAACTGGACACGCGCGCCTCATCGAGGCCGACGCGCGGCGCCTCGTGGACGATTTCGCCTTTTTCGATCACCAGAACCCTGTCGGCCATGTCGAGCGCAAAGCTCAGCACCTGTTCCGACACCACGATGGACAGGCCCATCTCGTCGCGGATGCGGCAGAGCGTTCGCGCCATCTCCTTGATGATCGACGGCTGGATGCCTTCGGTCGGCTCGTCGAGCAGCAGCACTTTCGGCTTGGAGGCGAGCGCACGGGCGATCGCCAATTGCTGCTGCTGACCGCCGGACAGGTTGCCGCCCCGCCGGCCCTTCATCTCCAGCAGCACGGGAAACAGTTCATAGATGTGGTCGGGCACCGTCTTCTCGCCGGTCACCGTCAGGCCGGTCTCGATGTTCTCCTTGACGGTCAGCGTCGAGAAGATCATCCGACCCTGCGGTACGTAAGCAAGGCCCTTCTCGACCCGCTCGAAGCTCTCAAGCCCGCTGACCGGATTGTCGCCGATGCGGATCGTACCGCCCGCGGAAGGGATGACGCCCATCAACGATTTCATCAGCGTCGTCTTGCCCATGCCATTGCGGCCCATGATGGCGACGATCTCGGCGGGTTTCACGTCAAAGGACAGACCGTGAATGACTTCGCTCTGGCCATAGCTGACCTTCAGCTTCTCGACAGACAGCATGGCAACCTCCTAGTGGCCCAGATAGACTTCCACGACCTTGGGGTCGTGCTTGACGCGTTCCATGCTGCCTTCGGACAGAACCTTGCCCTGGTGCAGGACGGTCACCCGGTGGGCTATGTCCTCGACAAATTTCATGTCGTGCTCGATGACGATCACCGACTGGTTCTTGGTAATGGTGTTGAGCAGTTCGGCGGTCTTGATGCGCTCGGCGACGCTCATACCGGCCACAGGCTCGTCGAGCATCAGCAGGCGCGGCTTCTGGATCAGCAGCATGCCGATCTCCAGCCATTGCTTCTGGCCGTGGCTGAGGATGGCCGCGTCGGTGGCGAGATGCTCTTTCAGAAAGATCATCTCCGCCACCTCTTCCACCCGCTCGATGACCTCCCGGTCGCGGCGAAAGGTCAGCGCTCCGAAGACAGACCTGCCTCTTGGAAAGGAAAGCTCAAGGTTTTCAAAGACGGTCAGGTCTTCGTAGATCGACGGGTTCTGAAATTTGCGGCCGACCCCGGCATGCACGATTTCATGTTCGCGCATCTTCGTCAGTTCGAGCCCGTCGAAGCGGATCGAGCCGGATGTCGCCTTGGTGCGGCCGCAGATCAGGTCGAGGACCGTGGTCTTGCCGGCCCCGTTCGGGCCGATGATCACCCGGATCTCGTTTTCATCGACGTAGAGAGACAGGTCGTTGACCGCCTTGAACCCATCAAACGAAACCGTGAGAGAATCGATGCTCAGGATGAAATCCTTCGCCACTTGCTCGTTAACGTGCATGGCACCCTCCATCATTCTGCAGCTTGCGCTTGGCGCTCGGGGTCTTGCTTGAAGAGCCTTGCCCATACTCGGCTCATGAAGGGTTCGACATGGTCCTTCACCACTCCCGCCAGACCGAAGGGGAAAGCCATGACCACGGCGATGAACAGGCCGCCCATGGCAAACAACCAGAGTTCGGGGAAACTTTCGGAAAAACTCGTCTTGGCGGCATTGACCAGCAGCGCGCCGTAGATCGCACCGAACAGCGACAGACGCCCGCCAACCGCTGCAAAGATCACCATCTCGATCGACGGCACGATGCCGACGAAGCTCGGGGACATGAAACCGACCTGCAGCGTGAACATCGCTCCGCCGATCGCCGACATCGCAGCCGCCAGGCAGAAGATGAAGATCTTGAAATTGGCGACGTCATAGCCTGAGAAGCGCACGCGATCTTCGCGGTCCCGCATGGCGATCAATAAACGGCCGAATTTCGAGATGCGGACCGCCTGGGCAAGCAGCAGAACGCCGATCAGCAGCAGGGCATTGACGAGGTAGAGGATCAGCTTGGCGCTATCGGTGCGGATATCCCAACCGTGCAGGGTGCGAAGATCGGTAATGCCGTTGACGCCGCCGGTATAGCCCTGCTGGCCGATGATCAGGATGGTCAGGATCGCCGCCACGGCCTGGGTGATGATGGCGAAATAGACGCCGCCGACCCGACGCTTGAACATCGCGGTCGCAATGACGAAGGCGAAGAAGGACGGAACCAGGATGATGGCAAAGACCGTGAAGGTGAAGGAATGAAAGGGTTCCCACCAGCCAGGCAGCGCGGTGATCTGGTTCCAGTCCATGAAGTCGGGAATGCCGGGTGTCGACTGGATTTTCGTCGCCTCCGGCGTCGAGGCCTCCAGCTTGAGGAACATTGCCATGCAATATCCGCCAAGGCCGAAGAAAATGCTCTGGCCAAGGCTCAGGATCCCGCCATTGCCCCACAGCAGGACGAGGCCGACGGCGACGAACGCATAGGTCAGATATTTGCCGATCAGGTTGAGCCGGAAGATATCGAAGGCCAGGGGCATGACCACGAGCAACAAGGCGGCAAGAAGGGCGAAATAAAGCCATTCCTTCTTGGAAAACAGGAAGCCGGCAGCGGGCATGGGAGGTCTCCTTAGCGGCGGATGTTGAGGGAGAAGAGGCCTTGCGGGCGCAGCATCAGGATGCCCACGACCGTGAGCAGCGTCAGGACTTTGGCCATCGAACCGCTGAGGAAGAATTCCATGGTCGACTGGGCCTGGGAGATGGTGAAGGCGGAGGCGATCGTGCCGATCAGACTTCCCGCGCCGCCGAAGACGACGACGAGAAAGGTGTCGACGATGTAGAGCTGTCCGGCCGTCGGGCCGGTCGAGCCGATCATGGTGAAGGCCGATCCGGCGATGCCGGCGATGCCGCAGCCAAGTCCGAAGGTCATGCGATCGACCTTCTTGGTGTTGATGCCGACGGCTCCGGCCATCACCCGGTTCTGCACCACGGCCCGAACCCGTTTGCCCCATGACGAGCGGTACATGATGACATAGACGGCAAGCGAGATGATCATCGTCAGGGCCATGACGAAGAGGCCGTTGAGCGGCACTTCGATGGTGTCGCTGACCACAACCGAACCCATCATCCAATCCGGCAGGGTCACGCCGACTTCACGGGCACCGAAAACAGACCGGTAGAGCTGCTGCAGGACCAGGGAGAGGCCCCAGGTGGCAAGCAATGTATCGAGCGGGCGCTTGTAGAGATGACGGATCAGCGCCCATTCGACCAAAACGCCGAGCGAAAAGGACGCGGCAAAGGCCAGCGCCATGGCCAGGAAGAAGTAATAGGGAAAGAAGCCGGGAAGATAGGCCGTCACCAGCGTCGAGCAGAGATAGGTGACATAGGCCCCAAGGATCATGAACTCCCCATGGGCCATGTTGATCACCCCCATCTGGCCGAAGATGATCGCCAATCCCAGCGCCATCAGCACGAAGACCGAAAACAGGATTAGGCCGGCAAATCCCTGCATGGCCAGGATCGAAAAGAACTCGCTATAGGTATAGTCGCCGATCATCGTGTGACCTCGTAAGCACCGGGATGGGGTCGGGAAAAAGGGGGCCGGCCGAAACCGGCCCCGAGCGCAGATCGATGCTTATTGATAGCCTTCCGGGAACGGATCCGGCTCCATCAGCTCGGCCGTCTCGTAGACCAGGTCATACTGGCCGTCGGCGCGGGCATGGCCGATGCGGGTCTTCGACCAGAGGTGATGGTTTTCGTGGATCTTCACATAGCCTTCGGGGGCCGTGGTCAGCTCGATGCCGGGCGATGCGGCGCGGATCTTGTCGATGTCGAAGGACCCGGCCTTTTCCACCGCGGCCTTCCACAGCCATGGTCCGAGATAGGCGGCCTGGGTGACATCGCCGATGACGATATTGTCGCCCCACATCTTCTTGAACTCGGCGACGAAGGCCTTGTTGTTGTCGTTCGGCAGGCTCTGAAAATATTTCATGGCGGCATAGGCGCCGACCATTTTTTCACCGCCGATGCCAAGGATTTCATCTTCGGTGACCGAAATGGTCAGAAGCAGCGGCTTTTCCTTGGTCATGTCGATACCGGCCGCTTTCAGCTGCTTGTAGAAAGCCACGTTCGAACCACCGACAACGATCGCATAGATCACGTCGGGCTTCTTCAGCTTGATCTTGTTGATGACCGAGTTGAACTGGGTATGGCCGAGCGGATAATATTCCTCGCCGACGACCTGAAGGCCGAGCTTCTCGATGTGCTTGCGGGCGATCTTGTTGGAGGTCCGCGGCCAGATATAGTCGGAGCCGAGCAGATAGAAGCTTTTGGCGCCCTTTTCCTTCACGACCCAGTCGATACCGGCGAGAATCTGCTGGGTGGCCTCCTGGCCGGTGTAGATCACGTTGGGGGATTCCTCCAGACCCTCATAGAAGGTCGGATAGTAGAGCATGCCGTTATACTGCTCGAAGACCGGCAAAACGGCCTTGCGCGATGCCGAGGTCCAGCATCCGAACACGGAGGCAACCTTGTCTTCGACCAGCAGCTTCTTCGCCTTTTCGGCAAAGGTCGGCCAGTCCGAAGCGCCATCCTCCTGGATGACCTCGATCTTGCGGCCAAGGATGCCGCCGCTGGCGTTGATCTGCTCGATCGCCAGCTTTTCCGCCTGGACCGATCCGGTTTCGGAGATCGACATCGTCCCCGTCACGGAGTGAAGAATGCCGACTTTGACGGTGTCGTCGGTGACCGCGAGCCCCGTCGTATTGACGACGGCGGTCGGCAGGCTTTGGGCGATTGCTGGAGCGTTCAGGGCAGCAAGAAGCGGGATCGACGCCGCCCCTGCAAGCAGGGCTCGGCGACTGATGCGCGTCGAAGAAAACGGAGTGTCGTCAGACATGGCGGTGCCTCTTCATTGTTTTGAAAGATGGAAGCGTGGCTGCAGTGGTCCCGGGCAACTGACGCTAACCTCGCCGCAAATTGTGCGACGCAACAATGGAGCATTTGACGTATATCCACCCGGGTCTTTGTCCCGTACTGTCAGCATCAAGAGCGGTGGAACGACTGAGAAAACAAGCAGCACCAATCACTTGCCCGATCAGGGCATTTGCCCTGCAGGATCAAAACAGCGGACAAAAAGAAGTCGCCTGCTTGGCTGGTACGGAAATTGCTTACGCAATCCCGGGGGACGGGGTCAAAGCGGCGTCTGATCGACGCGATAGAGGGGGATGTGTGAACCAGGCCGAGCGAATTCCCAGGATTCGGCGGACCTATAATCGATGGGTCGCCAACCAGACTTTGGAGGACTACGCCCTCAGGTTCACAGCCCATGAGGTGCGGCGATTTTCGCCCGGCCGGATCGCCAATACCGCCATCGGCGCCATCTCCTTCCTGGCGCTCGAGGCCATCGGCGGAGCGATCACGCTGAACTATGGTTTCACCAACGCAGCCCTGGCCATTATCGTTGCCTGTTCGGTGATGCTGGTGATCGGCATTCCGATTGCCTATAACGCCGCCCGCTATGGCGTCGATATCGATCTTCTGACGCGCGGCGCCGGCTTCGGCTATCTCGGCTCAACCGTGACCTCGCTGATCTATGCCAGCTTCACCTTCCTGTTCTTCGCCATCGAAGCGGCCATCATCGCCAAGGCGCTCGAACTGGTCACCGGCCTGCCGCTGACCATCGGCTATATCGTCAGCGCCGTCGCCATCATCCCGCTCGTCACCCACGGCGTGACCTTCATCAGCCGTTTCCAGGCCTGGACCCAACCGTTCTGGGTGGTCTTGCAACTGGCTCCCTTCGTCTTCATTGCGGCGCACGGCCTTGAGCCGGTGCGAGATTGGACGGGCTATACCGGCCTGCTCGGACCCGTCGACCGCAGTGTCGACATCCACCTGTTCGGCCTTTGCTCGGCGGTGGTGTTTTCGCTGGCAGCCCAGATCGGCGAACAGGTCGACTATCTGCGGTTCCTGCCCCGCAAGACCAAGGAAAACCGGATCAAATGGTGGTTTGCGCTGCTAAGCTCCGGACCGGGATGGGTCGTCATAGGCGGTCTGAAAATCTTCGCCGGCTCGTTTCTGGCCTACTATGCCTTCCGCAATGGCGTCGCCTTCGCGGATGCATCGGATCCGACGCAAATGTATCTGACGGTCTTCAGCCAGATGCTCGTCTCCCCCGAACTGGCCCTCGGCGTGACCGGACTATTTGTCGTGATCTGCCAGGTGAAGATCAACGTCACCAACACCTATGCGGGATCGATCGCCTGGTCGAACTTCTTTTCGCGCCTCACCCATAGCCATCCCGGCCGCGTCGTCTGGCTGGTCTTCAATGTGCTGATCGGCCTGCTGCTGATGGAATTCGGCATCTACAAGGCGCTGGAGACGGTGCTTGGTCTTTACTCGATCGTCGCCATTGCCTGGACGGCCTCGATTGCCGCCGACCTGCTGATCGCCAAGCCGCTGGGCCTGTCGCCGCCGATCATCGAATTCAAGCGGGCGCACCTCTACGACATCAATCCGGTCGGCTTCGGCTCCATGACCATCGCGGTCTTTGCCGCATTTGCTGCCTATGGCGGCCTGATGGGCGAGTTGTTGAGCAAGATTTACGTCTATCTCGCCCTGGTCCTGCCCTTCCTTCTGGTCCCCCTCATCGCCAAGGCGACGCAAGGCCGTTATTACATCGCCAGAACCAGCAGCGTCCACAGCGACGCCAGAGGTCACGCCGGATGCGCGATCTGCGAGCTGCGCTTCGACAGGGAGGACATGGCCCATTGCCCGGTCTATTCCGGGCCGATCTGCTCGCTGTGCTGCTCGCTCGACGCCCGCTGCCACGACCTGTGCAAGACGGATGCGCAGCTCAGCCAGCAAGTCCGCTCGTTTGCCGGTCGCTGGCTACCCACAAGACTGGCAAACGTGCTGCATGGCAGCGTCATGCGCTACCTCGCCCTCTTTTCGGTCGTGAACGCCTTCATGGGCAGTGTCTTTTTCCTGATCCATTTCCAAAGCACGATCGAGCACCCGGCAAGCTCCGAGCTGATCGGTTTCGAGCTGTGGAAGCTCTACATCATCCTCTTCATTCTGGCCGGCATCGTCACATGGCTCTTCGTCCTGGCCCAGGAAAGCCGGGACTTCGCCGAGGAGGAAGCCCGACGTCATACCCGTTTGCTGCTTGACGAAATCACCGCCCATGAGGCGACCGACCGCCAATTGCAAAAGGCCATGGAAGCGGCGCAATCCGCAAACCTTGCCAAGAGCAAATATGTGGTCGGCCTCAGCCATGAATTGCGCACACCGCTGACGGCGATCCTCGGCTATGCCCAGGTGCTGGAGCGCCAGCAGGGCCTGCCCAACGTCGTCCACAATGCCGCGCGCACCATCAAGCGCAGTGGCGAGCACCTGGCCGATATGATCGAGGGGCTGCTGGACATATCCAAGATCGAGGCCGGCAAGCTCGAAATCTATCGCCACAAGATCGCCCTTGGCCCCTTCCTCGACCAGATCGTCGACATGTTCAGCCTGCAGGCGCAGGCCAAAGGCATCGGCTTCGAGTTCCGCGCCACCTCCGCCATTCCCGATTACGTCTATACGGACGAGAAGCGGTTGCGGCAGGTCCTGATCAACCTGCTGTCGAACGCCATCAAGTTTACCCAGCAGGGACAGGTCTGCTTCACGCTTGCCTATCGCGGCCAGGTCGCCAAATTCGATATCGAGGATACCGGCGTGGGTATCCGCAAGCGGGATCTCGACCGGATATTCCTGCCTTTCGAGCGCGCCGAGCAGCCGGGCGACCAGGCGCAACCGCCGGGAACCGGTCTTGGCTTGACGATCACCAAGCTGCTGGTCGACATCATGGGCGGCGAACTCAAGCTGACCAGCAACTTCGGCAAGGGCACGCATTTCTCGATCCGCCTGATGCTGTCGGAAGCCCAACGCCCCGAGGACATGGCAGCACCAGCCCTTGCCGTTGCCGGATACGAGGGGCGTCGAAAAACCGTTCTGGTCGCCGATGACGACGCCACGCAGCGCGCCCTGATGGAGGAAGTCCTGACGCCGCTCGGCTTTTCGGTGGTCGCCGTCAATGACGGTCCCGCCTGCCTTTCGACACTGGCGCTCAACCGTCCGGACATCGTCATCCTGGACATCGGCATGCCCATCATGTCCGGCTGGGAAGTCGCCAAACGCATCCGGCAGCGTCACGGTCGCGACCTGCCGATCCTCATCCTCTCGGCCGATGCCGGCAACGAGCGGACAAACCCGGAATATGCCGAACTCTTTGATTCCTATCTGATCAAACCCTTCGGTTTTGAGGAACTGTTCGAGCGCCTGGCCACCCTGATCCCCCTGACCTGGATCCTGGATGACGGGATCCACATCGAAGCCCAACCGCAACCCGTTTTCCGGCCGGAGGAACTGCCGGCCCCGCAGAAGCTGCGGCAACTGAGGACGCTGGGCGCGACGGGCTTCGTGCGATCCATCGAGGCGATGCTGAATGACCTGGAGATCTCGGCGCCGCAGACCGAACCGTTCTGCAAACACATGCGTCATCTGGCCACCAATTACCGCCTCCGCGAGTTTCTAGCCATTATCGAGGGTACCCAAAACCATGCCTGATCCCTTCGACGGTAACAGCGTGCTGATTGTCGACGACTCGAACGAGGCCCTGGCCATGCTGGCCGATGCGCTCAGTCTGGAAGGACTGGAGGTGCATACCTCCACCAGCGGCCGCAATGCCATCTCGATGGCGAACTCCAAGGCGCCCGATATCGTCTTGATGGATGCGATGATGCCGGGCCTGGATGGTTTCGATACCTGCAAGATCCTCAAGGCGGCGCGGGGCTTCGAAGATCTGCCTGTCATCTTCATGACCGGCTATAATGAGAACGAACATGTCGTCAAAGCGCTGGCCGCCGGCGGTGTCGACTTTGTCAGCAAGCCGATACGCCTCGACCAGTTGTTTGCCCGCATGCGGGTGCATCTGAGCAATGCGAGACGGGCGCGCTCGGCCCGCTATGCACTGGATTCGACCGGCCGCTGGATGGTCGCCTGCGACAGCAACGGCCTGATTGCCTGGTCGACGCCGCAGGCTGCCGATCTCCTGATGAAAGTCGGCATCCGCTCAGACACCAACAGCTACCTGCCGCTGGAGATCCTGTCCTGGCTAAGCGAAGGATCCGTGACGGAACAAGGCGGCAATGCCAATGTCTTTCACTATGCCAGGCTCGGCCATGACATCGAATTCCGCCGCCTTTCGGATGGTCAGAACGACGAGATCCTGCTGCGGCTCATCGACCGCCACCGCGGTGCCGACGAGGAGCAATTGGCGCGGGCCTTCGGCCTGACGCTGCGCGAGGCCGAAGTGCTTCTCTGGGTGGCCCATGGCAAATCCAACAAGGAGATCGCCGATATCCTCGAAATGTCGCCGCGCACGGTGAACAAGCACATGGAGCAGATCTTCAACAAGCTCGCCGTCGAGAAGCGAACCTCTGCCGCAACGCTTGCGGTTCGGGTCCTGTGGCGAGAGTGATACCATCACTGCGTAACATACGGCGCGGGCCACTGCGGCTGTAGAGGCGCAGGACGCGTGGCGAAAACCTGGCGCATCCTGCGGTGTTTGGCAGACGGACTGCGTCGGGGCTCAGTAGCCGGACTTGATCTTCTCGAATTCCGCGATCATCCGCTGCCGCAGGTCGGTCGGCAGGGGGGACTGGAACAGGGTATTGGCGGTGAACCTGTCCACATCGACAAAGCCCTTGCCCGCCAGGACGGTGGGGTCCACCGCAGCCATGCCTTTGGCATTGGAATGGCCATAGCCCCAGCTTTCCACCATATAGGCGCTGATCGAGGGATCGGTGATGGCGTTGAGGAAGGCATATTGCTGCTCCTCGCTGCCGGCCGCCCCCTTCAGCCGGACATAGCCGCAGACCCAGGTGGAAAGGCCTTCCGCCGCATCCTTGTTCATCGCCACCGGCACGCCGTCGGCGGTCAGCGTGGTGGCGGTCTCGTTCCAGGCCCAGGCCAGATCCACCTCGCCGCCGGCGATCGCCTGGCTCAGATCGGTATTGTCGGTCCAGTAGAGCCGGACATTCTTGTGCACGGCGCGCAGGAAGTCGGAGGCCTGCTGGAACTGCGCATCCGTCAGCGTCGTCCAGTCCTTGACGCCGATGGCAAGGCTTGCCAGCGCATAAGCATCGTCGACATTGTCGCCGATCGAGACGCGGTCCTTGAACTTCGGATCGGCGAAGGCCTTGAGCGACGACACATCCTCCGGCTTCACCGTGTCGGTGCGATAGGTCAGCACCGTATTGCCCCACTCGAAGGGCAGGAAATAGGCCGTTCCGTCGGCCGATGTCATCAGGCCCTTCATCGTCTTGATGCCGGGCAGAACGTCGTTCCAGTGGGCGAGCTTGGACGTGTCGAGCGGTTCCAGCAGGCCGGCCTCGCGCCACTTCGACACACTCTGCGAACAGGGATGGGCCAGATCCGCCTTGAAGCCGGACCGCAGCTTCTGAAACGCCTCTTCCTCGTCGCCGAAGAAGGAAAAGTCGGGCTCTGACCCGAACTGGGTGGTATAGGCCGGGTGGAAGGCGGGATCCTCATAACCGGCCCAGTCGAAGACGACGATGGTGTCGGCGGCAATCGCTGCGGGCGCGACACCGGCCAGGAGACCAGACAGCAGGACGGACAGAACAGACAGTCGTTTTGCAGTTTCAAGCTTCATGGCCGGGTCTCCTTGATCAGGGGGTTTTTAGGGTGTGTTGGGGCCTTCGCGGCTCATGTGCCGCGGGAAAAGACCCACCAGAAATTCGATGGCCGCCGCGTGCGCCTCTTCGCGCGTCAGCCCGTCACTCATCATCAGCCGCCACCAGAGGCCTTCGAGCATGGCGCAAAGGGACAGCGTCGTCGCCTTCGGCTCGAAGCCATAGGCGCCCTCCGCCTTCAGTCCCGTCACCAGTTCCTCGAACAGTTGCTGGTAACGGGCGTCCCGCGCGCCGCACAGCGCCTGATAGGTGGGCCGCGACTTCGCCTCCCCCCAGAACGCGCACCAGGCCGCCAGCTTGCGCCGCGTGGTAATCTTTCGGTCGAAATCCGCCGCCACCAGCGCCCAGAGCCTGGCGGCAAACGACGGGCCGGCCTTCTCGTAGGCGCCCATCCAATGGGCCGAATATTCGTCCGCCATCGACTGCAGGGTGGCGATCAACAGCCGTTCCTTGCTTTCGAAATGGAAGTTGACGATGCCGCGCGACAGTCCGG
This sequence comes from Rhizobium sp. CG5, assembly GCF_023701945.1. Taxonomy (GTDB): domain Bacteria; phylum Pseudomonadota; class Alphaproteobacteria; order Rhizobiales; family Rhizobiaceae; genus Allorhizobium. The sequence continues at coordinate 518,590 of NZ_JABAEF010000001.1, read as the reverse complement.
CGCCATCGGCCACATTGGCAAGCGTCGTCTCGGCATAACCCCGCTTGGCCAGCGAATCGATCGTTGCCTCGATCAGTTGCAGCTGGCGGGTTTCCTTGGAGGCCTTGCGGCCTTTCCTGTCGCCAGGCGCGACCCCATCGGCGGGAGCGTTTGTCGATTTCATGCCATGTGTCCAGTCGTGAGCGTGAAGGCCAGCGTGCAAAGACATCATCGGCCTCCACACGGTTCATCAGCCCTCAGATGAGCGTGACGGACAGCGTCCCTGTCAAGACCCTTGCCGCGCATGAGAGCGACCGAACCCCACAAACAGTGTCCGGCCGCATGCAGCCCCGTCACCCGCTTTCGCGAACTGATACCGTGCCTGATCATCGACGCCCTTTCGTCTCCACACAGAGTAATGCAATCCTCGGACTTTGCAACAAACTTGCTGAATGTTCATTCAATATAACTGGACAAACGACGGTTTTCCATGTCAGTTTTGGGAAACGCGACGAACCGGGGGCAGCATGAAGACCCATGACGTGGTGATGATCGGCGGCGGTCACAACGGCCTTGTCGCCGCCTGTTATCTGCAGAAGGCCGGGCTGGATGTCCTGGTGCTGGAGAAGAACGACTGGGTCGGCGGTGCGGCCACCAGCCGCGAGCTGACGCCGGGTTTTCTCTATTCCAACTGTTCCTATGTCTGCTCCCTGTTTCGCCCCGAGATCATGCGCGACCTGGAGCTGCCCAAGCACGGGCTGCAGATCATATCCTACGAGGGCGGCGCGGTGTTCACTAAGGACGGCGATTACCTCGCCTCCTATCGCGACCACGACAGCCACCGGCGCGAATTCGCCCGCTGGTCGAAGCGCGACGCGGAGGCCTATGAGCGTTACGCCCGCGACGTGACGCGCCAGTGCCGGTTCATCCAGCCGCTGCTGATGCGCACCGCACCCGATCCGTTTTCCTTCAAGCCGCGCGATATCGGCGAACTGCTGTTTATCGCCAAGCGCTTCGGCGAATTTTCAGCGGCCGAGATGGCCGCGACCCTGCGGTTCTGGACCATGTCCATCTCGGATTTCCTTGATGAATATTTCGAGACCGACGTGGTGAAGGCCTATCTGGCGCTATCGGGGATCATCGGCACGGCGCTCGGCCCTATGTCGCCCGGCACGGCCTATGTGCTGCTGCACCACTACATGGGGGAAGTGGACGGATCGGTCGGCGCCTGGGGCTATGCGCGGGGCGGCATGGGCGCGATCAGCCGGGCGCTGGCCAGTTCGTTTCAGGCCGCCGGCGGCACGATCCGCACCGGCGCCGATGTCGAGAAGGTTCTGACACGCCGCGGCGAGGCCACCGGCGTCGTGCTGGCCGGTGGCGAAGAGGTGCGCGGTCGCACCATCGTGTCGAATGCCGACGTGAAGCGGACCTTCCTGAAGCTTGTCGAGGAAAAGGATCTGCCGGAACGCTTCGTGCACCGGGTCAGGCATTTCAAGATGCGCGGCTCGTCGGGCAAGCTCAACATCGCGCTCGACAGCCTGCCGGAATTTCCAGCCCTGCCGCAGGCCTCCAACTGCATCCGCGGCGACATGCATTTCACCGACAGCGTCGAGCGCATGGAACGCGCCTATGACGATTGGAAGGACGGGCGATGGTCTGCCGATCCCTTCGTCGACATGATGATCCCGACCACGCTTGATCCGACCATGGCACCGCCCGGCCAGCATTTCATGAGCTGCTTCGTGCAATATTGCCCACCCAAGGTCGACGGACGCGACTGGACGAATGCCGACCGCGACGCCTTTGCCGAAACGGTCATCAGCCAGATTTCCACCTATTCCCCCGGCTTCCGCGACCGCATCCTGCATATGGAAGTGCGCACCCCGCGCGAGATCGAGGACGAAGTGGGGCTGACGGAAGGCAATATCTTTCAGGGCGAACTGACCTTCGACCAGTTGCTGTTCAACCGGCCGGTGCCCGGCTACGCCCAGTATCGCAGCCCTGTGAAGGGCCTTTATCTCTGCGGCTCATCGACCCATCCTGGCGGCGGGGTCATGGGCGCACCGGGCCGCAATGCGGCGGCTGAAATCCTGCGCGACCTGAAACGCGGCCGGCAACATATGAGCGGGGCCCATGACGTCATTTGATGCGATCGTGATCGGCGGCGGCCACAACGGCCTGACCGCCGCAGCAGCGCTCTCCCGCGGCGGACGCCGGGTCGTCGTCCTGGAGGCCGAGCCTGTCGCCAGCGGCGCCCTGCGCGGTGACGAATTCCATCCCGGCTTCCGCTCGAACGGCCCGGCCCAGATCATCAACCGGCTGGATCCCGAGGTCGCGACACTGCTGGACCTGCCGGCCCATCTGTCCGGCGGCCCGGAACTTGAGACCGTCGTGCTGTCGCCCGGCCAGCCCCCTGTCATTCTCGAAGGAGCCTATGGCGAACGAATCTCGGGCGTTTCCAGCGACGAGGCCGAGCGTTTCCGCACCCTTCGCACCAAATTGCTCTTCCAGGCCGGCATCCTGCGACGCTTTCTGAAGCGGACGACGCCGCCGATGGGCAAGGTCAGCGGCGGCGACCTCGCCGCATTCGCTTCGGCAGGCCTCGGCCTGCTGCTGAAGGGCCGCGAGGAAGGACGCGATTTCCTGCGCATGCTGCTGATGAATGTCGCCGATGTCGGCGACGAGTATTTAAGCGACGACCGCCTGAAGGCGCTGATTGCCTTTGATGCCACGCTCGGCATCCAGCTCGGCCCCCGCTCGCCCACCTCGCTGCTTGGCCTCTATTACCGCCTGACCGGCGAGGCCAACGGACGGGCCGGCGGCCAGTACGTGCCACAAGGCGGGATGGAGGCGCTGGGCGAGGCTTTCGTCGCAGGGGCTCTGAAAGCCGGCGTCACAATCCGCACCAATGCCGCGGTCGCGCGCATTCTGGCCGACCGGGGCATGGTCAGCGGCGTCGCGCTGGAAAGCGGCGAGACCCTGACGGCGCCGCTGGTCGTCTCGGCCGTTCACCCGAAGGCAACCTTCCTCACCCTCGTCGACGCCGCCGAGATCGGCACCGGCTTCCGGCGCGCCATCGCCAATATCCGCTCAAAGGGCAATGTCGCCCGGCTCGATCTGGCGCTGGATGCGCCGCCGGCCTTTGCCGGCCTGACGCCTCAAGCCCATCGCGGCCGGCTGGTCATCGCCCGGTCGATGCAACAGGTGGAGACGGCCTTCAATCCGTCGAAATACGGGGAATTCTCCGGCGACCCGGTGATGGAGGTCATGATCCCCAGCCTGGCGCAACCTGGGCTTGCGCCCTCCGGCGCCGCCACATTGTCTGCGCTGATCCCCTTCGTGCCCTACACGCTGAAGGAAGGCTGGGAGACCGGACGGGCCAGGCTTCAGGCCGCTGCGCTCTCCGTGCTCGAGCGTCACGCCCCCGGCATCACCGCAACCGTTCGCGGCGCACGGCTGATGGTGCCGCCGGATATCGAGGCCGCCTATCGCATGCCCGGCGGCCATTGGCATCACGGCGAACTGCAGGCCGACCAGCTTCTGGTCAACCGGCCGGTCCAGGCCGCTTCGCGCTACGAAACGCCGCTCCGGGGTCTTTTTCTCGCCAGCGCCGGCGCCCATCCCGGCGGCGGCATTTCCGGCCTGCCGGGCCTGCTTTCGGCGCGCCATATCCTTGCCGGAGACAGACGATGACCATCGACCCCGCCCTGCGCCGTGCCGGACAAGCCCATATCGCCACGCCGCGTCTTGAAACACCGTTCCATTCCCGGCTTCAGGCGCTGTCGACCACCCATGACTGGTATAGCTGGGCGGGCTACCAGGCACCGCACTCGGTCTTCGACGATGAACTCGAATATTTCGCCATCCGCTCGACCGCCGCCCTGTTCGACATTTCGCCCATGGTGAAGTATCGCATCCGCGGCGTCGATGCCGAGCGCTTCCTCAATCGCGTCACCCTGCGCGATGTGCGCAAGCTGCGTCCGGGCCGGGTGCATTACACCGCCTGGTGCGACGATCACGGCCATGTGCTGGACGACGGCACGCTGTTTCGCTTGGCCGACACGGATTTCCGCCTGTGCTGCCAGGAACGCCACCTGCCCTGGCTGGCCGACAGCGCCGAGGGTTTCACCGTCACGATCGAGGAGGAAACCGAGGCGCTGGCAGCTCTCGCCCTGCAGGGGCCGACTAGCTTTTCCGTGCTCGACGCCGCCGGATTTTCGGGCGTCGAGACGCTGAAACCGTTCCAGCTGGCCGCCTTCGACCATGAGGGCGGCGAGGTGGTGATTTCGCGCACCGGCTTTACCGGCGACCTCGGGTATGAGCTTTTTGCGCCGGCCGCTATCGCCCTGTCGCTCTGGGACCGGCTGTGGCAGGCAGGCCAGATCTTCGGTCTCAAGGCGATCGGCTACAATGCCCTGAACCGGGCCCGCATCGAAGCCGGCTTCATCGTCGCCAATGGCGATTTCACCACCGCCGAGGCGGCATTGCGCCCTGACCGCGAGCGCATGCCCGACGAAATCGGTTTGGACTGGCTGGTCGATCCGGAAAAGCCGTTCTTCAACGGTCGCGACGCGATCCTCAAGGCGCGCCAGACCAAATCGCTGCGCCACATTCTGGTCGGGCTGGAGATCGACGGCAACATTGCCGCCGAGCACGCCCTCGTCTACCACCGCAAGAGCCGCGAGGCAGGGATCGTCACCGCCGGCATCTGGTCGCCGCTTGCCAAGCGCAACATCGCCATCGCCACCCTGACGCGCCCCTTCGGCGAGCGCATCACCGACGACCTGTGGGTGGAAATCTATGCGCTGCGGGAACTTCAGTACCAGAAGATGATGAAGCGCGCCAAGATCGTGCCGCGCCCCTTCATCAAGCTGGAGCGGCGCACGGTAACCCCGCCGGGACGGTTCTGAGGCGATCGCGGTGGACACCGAACCGGAAAGCGAAGCCGCAGCGCAATGGCAATTGGTGACGCTACCGTGCGGCATCGAATGGTCCGGGCGGGCCCGATATGCCGCGGCCATGTATTTCTATTGGCGCGGTGAGATGGACGCCCAGACGCTGGAGATCTACCGCTACCTCGCCCGCCTCGATGCGGAAGATCCCGCCGACGTGCTGCGGCGTTACAAGATCGGCGCCGACTGGCTCGACAGACTGAAGCGCGGCTCTCTCGGCTGAGGCGGCAGCGCCCTGCCCCTCAGGCGATCTGGCGGATGCGCTCCTCGGTCTTGTCGTCGGCGAGCGCAACAAAGGCCTCCGGATCATAGGCAAGCCGGATCGGTGCGCCGATCGGCAGGTCATCGGCGCCGTAGGTATTGGTCTCGATCATCGATAGCGGCTGTTCCAATCCGTCGACCCGCACGGACAGATGGGTGGTTTCCCCGAAATAGGCCCGGTCGATCACCGTGCCCGGCAATTCATGGTCGGCACGCTCGCCGTCCCAGAGCAGGCGCAGCCGCTCCGGCCGGATCCCCAGCGTGATGCTGTCGCCCGGCCTGCCACCCGAGGCAGCCGTCGCAAGCCTGAGCCGGCCAAAGCGCTCGGTCTCCACCGCCAGCATCTCGCCGGCCTTCTCGACCACACGGCCGGACAGGAAATTCATGCCGCCGAGAAAGTCGGCGGTCAGGCGCGTCAGCGGATGCTGGTAAAGCTCCTTCGGCGTCGCCACCTGCGCGATGCGTCCGCCGAACATCACGGCGATCCGATCGGAAAGCGCCAGCGCCTCATACTGGTCGTGGGTGACCAGCACGAAGGTGATGCCGACCGCCTTTTGCAAAGCGCGCAATTCGGACTGCATCTCCTCGCGCAGCTTCTTGTCGAGGGCCGACAGCGGCTCGTCGAGCAGCAGCACCTTGGGCCGGAGCACCAGGGCCCGGGCCAGTGCCACGCGCTGGCGCTGGCCGCCGGACAGTTCATGGCCACGCCGCTGGCCGAGATCGCCAAGCCGCACCTGCTCCAGCGCCTCGGCAACCCGGCGATGCTCTTCCGCCGCACCGAGCTTCAGCCGCTTCAACCCGTAGGAGACATTCTCCTCGACGTTCAGATGCGGGAAGATGGCGTAGCTCTGGAAGACCATGTTGGTCGGCCGGCGATTGGGCGCGACGCCAATCACCGACTGGCCGTCGATGCGGATATCGCCGGAGCTGGGCGCCTCGAAGCCGGCGATGGAGCGCAGCAGCGTGGTCTTGCCGCAGCCAGACGGGCCGAGCAGCGAGAAGAATTCCCCCGCAGTAATGTCGAGCGAAACATCGGTCAGCGCCTTGTAGATCCCGTAGAACTTGTTGACGGCGGAAATCTCGATCATCGGCGTCTCAGACATGGGCTGCGGCTCCCGCGGAAAGGTGGCGCTCGGCACGCCGGCGCAAAAGCTCGGCGGCGGCAATCAGGCAGATCGACAAAGCGAGCATGATGCTGCCCAGCGCCAGAACACCCGGCAGCTTTGCGGCAAACCGGAGCTGTCCCCAGATATAGACCGGCAGCGTCGGCTCGGTTCCGGACAGAAAGAAAGCCAGCAGGAATTCGTCGAGCGAGATGGTGAAGGACACCAGAAGGCTGGACAGGATGGCAGGCGAGACCACGGGCAGCGTGACCCGGCGAAATGTTCCGAAGGCGGTCTCGCCGAGATCGAGCGATGCCTCCTCCAGCGATCGGTCGAATCCCTCGAATCCTGCCGTCAGCACCGCCATCGAATAAGGCAGGCAGAAGACGACTTGTCCCAGGATCACCGTGGCCAGCGACAGTTCCATGCCGACCTGCAGGATGATCATCAGCAGCGAGACCGCAACGATGATCTCCGGCAGGAACAGCGGTGCCATGATCAGGGCATTGGCGGCCTGCCGGCCCCGGAAGCGGTAGCGCGTCACCGCACGCGCCGCGCAGATCGCCAGTCCCGTCGACAGGATCGACACGCAGAGGCCGACGACAAGGCTGTTGAAGGCCGCATCCAGCATTTCCCGATTGCCCCACAAGGACGCGTACCATTTCGTCGTGAAGCCGGCGAGCGGGAAGCGCGGCGCGGCGGCAGCGTTGAAGGAGAACACCGGCAGCAGCAGGATCGGCAGATAGAGGAAGGCCAGATAGACGGCCATGTAGACCGGCAGAAGGCGCCAGCGCGAGACATTGAGCAGGCTCATCGGATCCGCCTCGCCGCGATTTTCAAAAGGAGCGCAAAGGCCCCGGCCATCAGCGACACGATCACCATGGTGGTGACGGACAGGGCCGCCCCCAGCGGCCAGTTGGCGCCCTTGCCGAACTGCGCCTGGATGGCGGTTGCGATCATCACGCCGTCCTTGCCGCCGACCAGACGGGGCGTCACGTAATCCCCGACGGTCGGGATCATGACGATCAGCAGGGCCGAAACGACGCCCGGCATGGAGAGCGGCAGAACCACCCGCAGGAAACTGCGCACCGGTCCGTCGCCAAGGTCGCGCGCCGCCTCGACCAGCGAACGATCGATCTTCTCCAGCGACACAAAGATCGGCAGGATGGCGAAGGCCGCCCAGCTGTGGACGAGCGTGATGGCCACGGCATTGGAATTGTAGAGCAGCGAACCGATCGGCTCGGTAATGACGCCGGCCGACATCAGGCCGGTATTCAACACGCCCTGATAGCCGAGGATCATCTTCCAGGACATGACGCGCAGCAGATAGCTCGTCCAGCACGGCACGGTGATGAGAAACAGCAGCAGGTTCTTGTGCCGGCCGCCATGAAAGGAAATGAACCAGGCAACCGGATAGGAGACCACGACGGTGACGACGCTGACGACGAGCGAGATGGCCAGCGAACGGGCCAGCAGATCGCGATAGATCGGCTCGGTCAGGGCCGTCCGATAGTTCTCGAGGGTGAAACTCCGGTCGATCTCCAGATAATCCTGGGACCAGAAACTGTAGGCAATGACGGTGAGGATCGGGATGCCGAGCATGAAAAGCGCGTAGAGCGCGGTCGGCGAAATCAGCGTGAGGCCCGCCGCCTCCTCGCCGCGCAGCCATGAGCGGCAGTTGGCAGGGCCTGAGTCCAGCCGCTTGGCGAGCCCCTCGGCTGATCGATCCGCAGCCAGGACCATCAGCGCCCCTCCCCCGATCCGCGGGGACAACAGGCGTAATGCAGCAATCGGCGCATGACAGGTCCTCCGGCTTTCCGCCTTTTTCGTTCCCGTCCCCATGATGAGCGCAATTGTCGATGAATTGCAAGCGTCATTTCATCGGAATTTGATTGAACGTCCATTCAATATGATGCTATTCTATGTTCGATTTCAATCTCTTGAAACGATCGCTACGAGGTGCTCCCCATGGCTGCAATTCGCAACGCCGACGATATGACCCAGGATGCGCGCGACGAATTCGCGCAAACGGCCAGGGCGCACCTCATCCAGCCCTGGCCGGTGGCGGGCGAGATCGGCGCGGAAGCGCGCGGCGGCATCGTGTCCGGCGACGGAATCTACGTCACCGACATCGAAGGCCGCCGGCTGATCGACGGCCCGGCCGGCATGTGGTGCACCAATGTCGGCCACGGCTGCGAGCCGATTGCGCGCACGCTGTATGAGCAGGCCATGGCCCTCTCCTACAATTCGCCCTGGTATACGGCGAGCGAACCCTCGGTTCGCCTGTCGCAGCGGCTGGCCGCCCATGCGCCCGGCGACCTGAACCATGTCTTCTATACAACCGGCGGTTCGTCGGCGGTGGAGACGGCGCTGCGCTTCATGCAGTTTACCAACAACGTGCTCGGCCGACCGGACAAGAAGATGATCGTGGCGCGCCAGGGCGGCTATCACGGCTCCACCTATCTGTCGGCATCGCTGAACGGCCGGCCGCGCGACCACGACTGGATGGACAGCGCCGGCGAGCTGGTCATCAAGGTCGCCTGCCCCAACCCGTTCCGCCGCCCGGCCGGTCTCTCGGTGGAGGCGTTCTGCGATCAACTCGTCGAGGAATTCCGGGGCGCGATCGAAACCCATGGCGCCGATCGCATCGGCGCCTTCGTTGCCGAGCCGATCATGGCCTCCGGCGGGGTGATCGTGCCGCCAGACGGCTATCTTGCCCGCATGCGGGCCCTCTGCGCGCAGCACGATATCCTCTTCATCGCCGATGAGGTGGTGACGGCCTTCGGGCGGCTGGGCCATGTCTTCGCATCCAAGGATGTCTTCGGCATCGAGCCCGATATCATCACCTTTGCCAAGGGCGTGACCTCAGGCTATTTCCCGCTCGGCGGCGCGATGATCTCGTCGCGGCTTCTCGAACGGCTGCGCCAGTCCAATCATTCCGAGGCGATGTTCGCCCATGGCCTGACCTATAGCAGCCACCCGATCGGCTGCGCCGTGGCGCAGACCAATCTGGATCTTCTGGAGGGCGGCCTGCTTGCGCAGACACGGGTCAACGCCCCCTATTTCCAGGCGCAATTGAAGACGCTGGAAGACCTGCCCCTGGTCGGCGAGGTGCGCGGCCTCGGCCTGATGGCCTGCGTGGAATGCGTGGCGGACCGGCAGAGCAACAATCCGCTGGCACTCGATCTCGAGGTCGGCAAGCGGATCGATGCCCATTGCCAGCAGTTGGGCCTGCTGGTGCGCCCCCTCATCCACATGTGCGTGATGTCGCCGCCGCTTTCCATTTCCCGACCGCAGATCGACGATCTGGTTGCTATCCTGCGACAGGGCATCGCGCTCACCCAGGACGAACTGGTGCGCGAAGGTCTGTGGAAGGGCTGATGCATACGGTGGCGACCGGTTTCGGGGGTTGTTTCGGCTTGGCGCCTTCATTCTGGCCATTGCCGGTGCACTTCTAATTTCCTGGAAGCAGTCGTTCGTGTTCGCCACTTCCGCAACGCGCCAACTGCGGACTTGGCCACTCCGCTGCCCGCAGAATTTTCGATGCACATTGCTACATTGTCCACCGCACACGGCAACTTGCTATAAAAGCGAGTACTTCGTGCACCGCTATTCCGAAATTTTCGTTCTCAGCGCATTTATACAAGGTGCTTATTGGACGGCGTTGGCCCGGCTGGCTTCTCAGCATGCCATAGATCAAGTGTTCTTTTTGGCGGACTCCAAATGCGCAATCAGCGATTTGAATTCCGCTAGCGTCGTCGCACGGTCACTGTCTGTAGGCAATCCACTTTCAACTTGTTGAAGCTGCTCCCTCGCGCTCGTCAAGGCGTTCAGATTCGCACTAGCGCGCGGGTCGCGGGCGGCCACAAGCAACGCAAGTGCGGCATGGTAGCCGACGAATGGTTTCTCCTCTTTCAATCGGTCCACCAGCCAATCTAGCAGTTCATAGTCGGGCGTGACTTGCAGCGAGGCGATCACCACAAGCCGTTGGCCAGGTGACTGAGAGGCAATGAGTTCGTGGCGCAGCGGGACTACCGCACCGCCGAAACTCCGCATCTTGGCTACAATGACTTCCATGCGTCGCGTCCTTGAGTCACCAGGGGACATGTTTGCTCGAACCCGTTCGTATTCTCCAGCAAGGCGCATTGCCGTGCTACGAATCTCCAAGGGTTCGACAGTCTTCGCCAACATTTCCACCTCTACGGACCGCGCCAGCTCGCTGGTGGTGGGTAGGCCCTGAGGAAGGCCCGTGTGATCCTTCTCCGCACTTTTGCCCGCGCTTTCTATTTTCTTGTCAATCTCAAACCTTATATCCTTGTAAATGAACGAGCTTATTCGACTGATCGGGTCACGGAAGAGGATTAGTGCCGCGAGCACCACGAGAGGCCAACCTGCGTCATGGATGAAACGGCCGATGACATCCACAGTATCGGTCCAGTCAGACTGGGATGCCGAATGTGGTGCTGCGGCTTGGATCATCGCCTTGAGTTGTTCGAGTTGCTCAGGAGTCACTCCTGCCATCGTGAATTTATCCTCTTAGCACGCTGTCATCGATAAGTTTGGGTTGGCATCGTTTGGTATCTTTTAGCTGAGCCGTACCCGTCCGGGGCTGGCGGTTTCGGACGAATACCTCGATTACCGTCAGACCCTCCTTCAATTTCGTTGGCGAGATCGCGTAGATAGGTCGCCAGTTTCGGAGCCAATCCGTCGGTTCCGCATCTCCGCACCAACTCATCCAAATGTTTCTTTCCGCAAGATCGCCGGATGCCAAGGAACATCAACAACAACGTCCAATCCAACAGAGGCGCTCTCGGTCGCATCTGGCTCCATCGTATCCGATCGGTTCGCAGTACTCGAACGCGTGCGGCATAATCCTGAACTCGGGCTACGGCCGCGATCCAACCTGGCTCAGCTTTTCGCCCATCCGTATCAAACATTCTCTCGATTGTGCCATCATCGTTTTTTCTAAAACCGAACAACGGCAGAACGTCCGTCTCGGCAGTCTTCATGACGGCTATAAAGCCTAGCGTAATGTCATCGCTGCCACGGTTTGGTCGTGCTAAGAGCTCAAGGGTCTGATCAAGATTTCCGGAAGCCAGCGCGGCTGCGACCAATGCACCTGCAGCGTGATCGGCAATTTTCGCGTCTGCTATCCACGTTGCTCGCTTTGTCTTGCCGCCGCACCGAAGCAAAATTCCCTCTGACGTCAATTCGGTCTGCGCCTGTTTATTAACCGCGCCGAGAAGAGCCAATCGGACCGTTGGCCACAATTCTTCATTGTACTCTGACAGTTCCACTACGACTGATTTGATTTGGCTCATAGCGTCGGAAGTGCGATTGCTAAGAAATGCCAGCTCCGCGGCTTCAGTCATCGCCGCGGTCCTTGCTATGACTCTGGGGTCGATAAGGGGAGACAAGGATGCTCTGAGATCCTCCGGTGGGGAAGGCATCTCGTTATCGCTATCGGGAACTTCCATGAGTATTGATGTTTGATCGGCAAAGCTGTTGAGAAATCTGATCCGTTGCGCGCAGATTTTGTCAAAATATTTCGACGGTAGCGAGGGATGCCACGGCATTAGAGCATCTCCAAAACGTTGGAGACTCTTTCAGGTTTGACGAAGTTGGGGTTTCGCTGCCGCCAGAGGCGACTAAGGCTAGCGTCAAATTTGTCAACCCATTCGATCTGGCGCGCAGGAATGAAGAGCTTCGCTGCCACCTCCCCTTCATAGTGATAAACGGCATATTGCCGGAATAAGTTCAGTTCGCGTACCTCCTCAGCAAAGCCTGGGAGTTCTGGCGCAGGCTTCGGTGAAACCAGCACCCATAGTCTGAAGACGTATCCAGATGTACTACCTCCCTCTGTTGCGAATTCCAGGGCGGTCTGTAACGCACTATAAGCAGTGGTCATCTTGGTCGCCGGATCGAGTTCGACGCAGCCTGCGGAAAGCGAAAAATATGGTGTCCTTGACTTGGCTTTTCCAAAGCCATTTACGTGAGCGTCAAGCGCGTTTTGAGACAGAACCGAATGGCTCGATCCTGCGAATGCAGACATCCTTGTTCGTTGTGCACGCAGCCATGAAGCGGAAAGTCCCTCGCTCTGAAGTGCGCTGATTGCCTGTATATCGCTGAAGCTGTTCTGTCTTTCGACAATTCCCTTTAGGCAATTTTGAATTAACATAGGTAGCCTCCCCTATAGTGAAGGGAAAAATACCATCATAGTTCGCCTTGATCAAGCATAGGTTGCATACCCGAGAAAGATCCACCTTTGACGCGGATCGCTTTTATTTACAGCACAGTCAGCACGATTTACGAAGGGAACGATGACAAAAACAAGCCACCGGGAGCGAAATTTCACGCCTCCGATGCGCCAGATGGGGACATGATGCTGAGCGAGGGGATATCGCTAGTTCCAGGGGCGGAATATGTCAGTTGATCCAATCGAGCCGCACGCACCGCGGATCAGTCGGTGGTGATGGTAGCTACCGTGACTTTTTTGGAGGAAGCAGTCGGGTTGAATCTGAGGGTGATTTGCAGCGAGTAAAGCGAGGAGGCAAAGGACGAAGCGTTGGGTCGTCCATCGCTGTCAGCAGGCAGCTTTCGATGTCAAAACACCGACAGCATACAGTCCCCTCTCGGCCTCGCACCACCATCCGCGACACCCGCCACACACTGTTCGACATGCGCGCGTTCACCTCGGCCATTTTTTCCTCCTCCGGCGCCGTATCGAGCGTCATGACCGGCAGAACGGCCCGCAGGTGGTTGTGGTGGGTCCGAACGCCATATTCCAGATCGGAGAGATAGAAGCCGGCAAAGGCCCGCGAGGTCATCGCCTCGTTGGACCACACGGTGAGTTGCACGTCCTCGGCCATGGTATCCCGGTCGATCCGCGCCGCAAGATAGCGGGCGAGACGCTGCGCCCGCCCCTCGTCCGCATGGCGATAGATGGCGCCGCGAAGCTGGGTGCGGCCGCGGGTGATCGGGAATTCCTGGTAGAATTGCACCGTCTCCGGCGTGACCGCAATCACGTTGTTCGGGAACAGGCCGTAGTAGATCCACGCCATGCGCAGTTCCGGCGGCAGATGGGCGGCCTCCGGTGCGATGGCGCGATATTTGCCCACGCTCCAGCGCCGGCCGGCTCGCGGATTGTAGGTGGCAAAGGAACGGGAGATGCCATCGACGAACGGCTCGTCGAAATAGCTCGACCCGTAGAGGTCCTGCAGGGAGGGATGCGCCATGGCGACATGGTAGCCTTCGTTGTCGACATCGCGCACCGACTTCCAGTTGACCGGCGATTCATGGCCCCAGAACCCGCCGGTCGGAATCATGTCGGCGGTATGGTAATGGGCAAGCTCTGCCTCAAACGGCTTCATGAGTTCGGCGACGGACGGCTGCGGGCCGGGCTTGAGGCGGATGAAGACGAAACCGAGCCAGACTTCCGTCTCGATGCCGGCCAATGCGAATTCGTGCTTGTCGAGCGGCGGAAAGCTGTCCGGCCGGGCCGGGCCGCGCAAGGTGCCGTCGAGATTGTAGACCCAGCCGTGAAACGGACAGACCAGCGCGCCCCGGCAATGCCCGGTCTCTGCCGTGACGAGGCGCGAGCCGCGATGGCGGCAGACATTGTGGAAGGCCCGCACCGTGCCGTCCTTGTCGCGCAGCACGAGAACCCGCTCTCCGACCATGTCGATGGTGATGTAGCTCCCCGGCTCGGCCAGATCCTGTACATGGCAGGCGATCTGCCAATGGCTGCGGAACACATGCTCCTTCTCCAGCTCCAGCAGCGCGTCGGAATGGTAACACCACCCCGGAAGCCCCCGTCTGTCCCAGTCCCTCGGAACGGCGATATCCCTGATATGCTCGTTCATGGCGCCCTCTTATTTGCTGAACGTTCATTCAATATAAGCACGATTTGTCGATGAAGGAAAGCTCTTGAGGACATCCCGCAGCTAGGGCCGGGGCTGCGCTCATGGACCGAGGCCCGACTGACGAAGGCACATCAGCCGAACATCAAGACGTCGAGCGCGACAGACTTGTCCAATATTCCGCATGGTCAATATTTGGGCAGACAAACCAATTGACTATAATGCAGCCATAAACTAGCTTCACCTTTGAAAACGGCAGAAGCTGCCAACGGCAAAAGAGCCCCGATACCGCGAGAGCCGCGGTGCGGGGCTTTTTTTGTTCCGAACCATGACGAACAGGTGTTTCGGGGCGCCAAGCGGGAATGGAACCGGGCAATGAAGCCTTGGGGATATGATCATGAATGCAAAGGGACATGAAAAGTCGCAGCATCGGGGGCACGCGTGATGAAGCGCGAGACGGTGCCGGTGTCCATCCTCTATTCGACGACCGGGGCCTATGCCTCGCTCGGCCGGGACGCCGTCGCCGGCGCCATGGCCGCCATATCCGAAGTCAATGCCGATACCCGCTTCTCCTTCCGCATCGAACCGAAGATCGACGATCCGGCCGGTCGGGCGGAACGCTATGCGCTTCTGTGCGAGGCGGCGATCCGCCAGCACGGCTGCCGCCATGTGATCGGCACCATCACCTCCTGGAGCCGCAAGGACGTGCTGCCGGCGATCGAGCGCCATGGTGCGCTTCTCTGGTATGCCTTTCCCTACGAGGGCTACGAGGCGAGCGACAGCGCCATCTATCTCGGTGCCTGTCCCAACCAGCACCTGCTGCCGCTGTTCGATCATGTGCTGCCCCGCTACGGGCGCCGCCCCTTCATCGTCGGCTCCAACTACATCTGGGGCTGGGAGATCAGCCGCATCGCCCGCGAGATCACCGAGGGTGCCGGCGGCCAGGTAGTGTCGGAGCGGTTCGTTCCCTTGGGCTCCACGGAGGTCGACCACCTGATCGCGGAAATTGCCCAGAAGCGGCCCGATTTCATCCTCAGCAACCTGGTCGGAGAGTCGGTAACGGCCTTCCTCGCTGCCTATGATAGCCTGCGCAGAGTTACGCCCGACGCGCCGCCGGTGGTGGCCTGCAACCTGTCGGAAACCGAGTTGGAAGGTCTGACACCGTCCGCCCGGTCCGGGCATATGTCGGCCGCGCCCTATTTCAACCGGCTGGACAGCGCCGAAAACCGCGATTTCAAGGCGCGCATGGCGCTTCGCCACGGCAGCGACCGGCGGCTGACCACCTCCTTCGTTGCCGCCTATATGAGCGTCTCGATCCTTGCCCGGGCGATCGAGGATGCGGCGACCGACGCGCCAGAGGCAATCCGGCGGATCGTCACGTCACGGCTGTTCGAGACACCGCTCGGGCCGATCACCGTGGACCCCCGCACCCATCACGCGGCGCTGCGCCCCCATCTGGCGCTGTCCAACAGCGATGGTGAATTCGACATCTTCCACAGTGCACCGGCGCCGGTGGCTGCCGATCCCTATCTGGTGCGCTCGCTCGGCCGACCGCTCGGCGGCGGCGGAGCGGACGCGGATCCCGCAGCACCTCTGGCCGGTTCTATGCTGAAGGTGATCAAATGAGCCGCGCCCAGCGCCTTCCGCTTGCCACCTGGCATGCCGTCATCCTGCACCGGGAACATCCTTCCGTGGATGCCCTGAAGCGCCAGCTGGAACTGCTGCATATCCGCGTCAGCACCGTCTGGCCGCAGATCGACGGCGCCGACGCCTCGTGCGACGTCGTGTTTTTCGATGCGGACATGGGCCATGACGGCCAGTTTCCCTGGCCGCGCGGCTTTGCGCCCATGCCGATGATCGCCCTGATCGGTTCGGAGGCGCCCGGCCGCATCGAATGGGCGCTTGCCCAGGGCTCCAACGCCCATCTGCTGAAACCGATCGGCTCGACCGGCGCCTACAGCGCCCTGCTGATCGCCGCTCATGCCTACCAGATCACCCGCAGCCAGGCCGACGACATCCGGGCGCTCGAAGACCGGTTGCGCCAGCGACCGATCGTCGTTCGCGCGATCCTCAAGCTCCTGCAGCAGGAGGGGCTCGACGAGGCCGGCGCCTGGAAACGGCTGCGCAAGATCGCCATGGACTGGGGCATGACCATCGAGGAGACGGCGGAAGCCATCTGCCGCGACGATCGCCGTACCAAAAGCGGCGCCTGACAGAGATTGAAACAGAAAAGGAGCATGACGCGTGTCCATCACTGAAGGCTTTGCCCCCTATGGGGAGTACAGGACATGGTACCGGATCACCGGAGATCTGGCCTCCGGCAAGCCGCCGCTCATCGTCGCCCATGGCGGCCCGGGCTGCACCCATGATTATGTCGACAGCTTCAAGGACATCGCCGCGACCGGCCGGGCGGTGATCCACTACGACCAGGTCGGCAATGGCAAATCGACCCACCTGCCGGACAAGGGCGGCGACTTCTGGACCGTCGCCTTCTTCCGTTGCGAACTGCACAACCTGATCGACCATCTCGGCATCCGCGGCGGCTATTGCCTGCTCGGCCAGTCCTGGGGCGGCATGCTGGCGGCCGAGTTTGCCGTGGAAGATCCCGCAGGTCTCACAGCGCTGATCATCGCCAATTCTCCGGCGGCGATGAAGACCTGGATCTCGGAAGCCAACCGGCTGCGCGACGCCCTGCCCGCGGACGTGCAGGCGACATTGCTCGCCCACGAACAGGCCGGCACCACCGACAGCGCGCAATACATGGCGGCGACCGATGTCTTCAACCAGCGGCATGTCTGCCGCATCGTGCCGATGCCGCCCGAGGTCCAGCGCACCTTCGACGCGATCGCCACAGACCCGACCGTCTATTACACCATGAACGGCCCGAACGAGTTCCACGTCATCGGCACGATGAAGGACTGGTCGATCGTCGGCCGCCTCTCCACCATC
This sequence comes from Rhizobium sp. CG5, assembly GCF_023701945.1. Taxonomy (GTDB): domain Bacteria; phylum Pseudomonadota; class Alphaproteobacteria; order Rhizobiales; family Rhizobiaceae; genus Allorhizobium. The sequence continues at coordinate 501,487 of NZ_JABAEF010000001.1, read as the reverse complement.
ACCGTCCCGACGCTGCTGATCTCCGGCCGCTACGACGAGGCCACGGAGGCCTGCGTGCAGCCCTATGCCGACGAGATCCCGGACGTGCGCTGGCGCATCTTCGAGCAATCGAGCCACATGCCGCATGTCGAGGAACGCGACGCCTGCATGGCGGAAGTCGCCGGGTTCCTTGACGCCAAGGCGCCCTGACCCATTCCACAAGAACAAGCCGTCCAGCCAAGGGCGCGACCTACAACCACGAAAAAAACCAGAGGGAAACAAATCATGACGCTACACTTGAAACCTATCGTGCGCCGCGCCGGCCTGCTTGCCGCCGGCGCCCTGCTTGCCCAGACGGCATTGTCCGGTGTCTCCCACGCCGAGGACCGCGCCGAGCTGATGGCCAAGCATCGCGGCGGCACCATGACGCTTGCCGCCGTTTCGGCCGCCGGCACGATCGATCCGATGATCAATTACACCGCCCAGTTCTGGCAGATCTACCAGATGACCTATGACGGCCTCGTCAAGTTCCGCCAAGCCGGCGGCACGGACGGCTTCGAGATCGTCCCGTCGATTGCCGAGGCCATCCCCGAGCCGACCAATGACGGCAAGACCTATGTCTTCAAGATCCGCAAGGGCATCAAGTTCTCGAACGGCAAGGACGTGACGCCCTCCGACGTCGTCGCCTCCTTCCAGCGCATCTTCAAGGTCAAGGGCCCGACCATGGGCAGCTTCTACAACGGCATCATCGGCGCCGACAAATGCATCGCCGACGCCGCCAGCTGCACGCTCGACGGCGGGGTCGTCGGCGACGATGCCGCCGGCACCGTGACGATCAACCTTGTCGCGCCGGACTCGGAAATCTTCTCGAAGCTCGCCGTCCCGCATGCCTCGATCCTGCCGGCCGACGCACCCACCGCCGATGCCGGCACCACGCCGATCCCCGGCACCGGCGCCTATTATTTCGACAGCTACAACCCGACCGAACAGCTGGTCATCAAGCGCAATCCGCATTTCAAGGAATGGAGCGTCGATGCCCAGCCGGACGGGTATGTCGACGAGATCGTCTACAAGTTCGGCCTGACCGAAGAGGCAACGATCAATGCCGTCATCAACGGCCAGATCGACTGGATGTACGACACGCCGCCGGCCGACCGCCTGCCGGAAATCGGCGCGAAATATGCAAGCCAGATCCATCTCGATCCGCTGGCCGCCTTCTGGTACGCGCCGATGAACACCAATCTGGCCCCCTTCGATAACGTCAAGGTGCGCCAGGCCGTCAACTACGCGCTCGACCGCGACGCGCTCGTCGGCCTGTTCGGCGGCGAAGTTCTCGCTCAGCCGACCTGCCAGATCCTGCCGCCGGACTTCCCCGGCCATGTCGACGATTGCCTCTATAGTTCCGAGCCCGGTCCGCAATGGGCCGGTGCCGACATGGACAAGGCCAAGCAGCTGGTCGAGGAGTCCGGCACCAAGGGCCAGAAGGTCACCGTGATCGCTGAGGACAACGCCACCTCGCGCGGCATCGGCACCTATATCCAGAGCGTACTCTCCGAACTCGGCTACGACGCCTCGATGAAGGCAATCTCGCCGAACATCCAGTTCACCTACATCCAGAACACCAGCAACAACGTCCAGATCAGCGTGACGCAGTGGTACATGGATTATCCCGCAGCCTCGAACTTCCTGAACGTGCTGTTGTCCTGCGCCTCGTTCACGCCCGGCACCGATGCCTCGATCAACATCGCCGGCTACTGCAACAAGGATCTCGACGCCAAGATGAAGGAGGCGATGACCCTGGCGCTGACCGATCCGGAAGCCGCCAATGCCAAATGGGCCGAGGTCGACAAGGGCTTCATGGAACAGGCCCCGGTGGCCCCGCTCTTCACCCCGAAAAGCGTCAACTTCGCCTCGGCCCGGCTCGGCAACTACCTGTTCAACAAGCAGAACCGCTGGATCACCTCCCAGTCCTGGGTCAAGTGAGCCGCGGCTGACGTAATCCGGCGGGCGGCGCAGAGTTGTGCCGCCAGCCAGCCCAATGACGCCGATCGGGGAAGCGATGACCGACGTTCTACAGATCACCAGCCTTGAGGCGCCGGCTCTCGCCTCCCGCCCGTCGAGAGGCCCGTGGGGGCGCGCCTGGCACATCCTGCAGCGCGACCGCGTGACGCTTGCCGCAGCGGCCGTCCTGCTGCTGATCGTGCTGTCGACGCTGGCAGCCCCCCTCTATGCCAGCCACATTGCGGCGAGCGACCCGTTCCGCTCCAATCTCAGCGGCCGCATCATGATCGACGGCAAGCGGGTCAAGGTCATGCAGGCTTCAACCGAAGGGCTTGGCCTCGGCGTGACGCCGATCGGCCCGACCTGGAGCCCGCAATATCTACTCGGCGCCGACACGCAGGGGCGCGACGTTGCCGCCCGCCTGCTTTATGGCGGCCGCAACTCGCTGTTCATCGCCGCATCGGCCACCCTCATCTGTCTCTGTCTTGCCGCCATCGTCGGCATTTCCGCCGGTTTCTTCGGCGGCTGGGTCGACAACATCCTGTCGCGCATCCTCGACATTCTCTGGGCCTTTCCCGTCTACCTGCTGGCCATCTCGCTGTCGATCGTGCTGATCTCCAACGGCATCGTCATCGGGCCGATCGAGATCGGTGCAGACAGCCTGGCTCTGCCGATCTTCATCATCGGCATCATCTACGTGCCCTATGTGGCGCGCCCGCTGCGCGGCCGGGTGCTGGCGCTCCGGGAAAGCGAATTCGTGCTGGCGGCGCGCGGCCTTGGCATTCCCGCCTGGCGCATCCTGCTGCACGATATCCTGCCCAATGTCGCCACCATGCTGATCGTCTTCGTGCCGCTGATGATGGGGCTCAACATCATCACCGAATCCTCGTTGTCCTTCCTGTCGATCGGCGTACAGGCGCCGGATGCGAGCTGGGGCACGATCATCCAGGACGGCCAGACCCTGCTCTATACGCGGCCGATCGTGGCGCTGGCGCCCGGCATCGCCATCGTGCTCACCGTGCTGTCACTGAACGTGCTGGGCGATAGCCTCCGCGACGCGCTCGATCCGCGCACCAAACTGGTTTGAGGAGAGGTTCATGATCTTCGCCGTCCTGCAGCGCCTCGGCCAGATGCTTTTCGTCATGTTCGGCATCTCCGCGCTTGTCTTCCTGATCTTCTTCGCCACGCCCGGCTCCGATCCGGCCGCCCGCCTGGCCGGCCGCAATGCCTCGCCGGAAACCGTCGAGACCATCCGCCGCGAATTCGGCTTCGACCGGCCGCTGCCGGTGCAATACGGGGTGATGATGACGAAGCTCTTCGTGACGCAGGACCTCACCTCCTTCGTCAATCGTGGCTACCGCGTCGTGCCGGCCGTGGTCGCCGCCGCTCCCGTCACGCTGTCGCTGGTCGCGGGTGCGGCGGTGCTGTGGATCGTCGGCGGCATTTTCGTCGGCGTGCTGGCGGCGCTGACCCGCGATACGCTGGTCGACCGCGGCCTGATGGCTCTGGCGCTGATCGGCGTTTCCATGCCGGTCTATTGGCTGGGCGAAATGATGAACCTGATGAGCCAGAGTCGCTTTCATGATACCTGGCTGTTTTCCTGGGTGCCGGCGCTCGGCTACAAGCCGCTGATGCAGGACCCGGCCGGCTGGTTCAAGACGCTGGTCATTCCGTGGTTCACGCTCGCCGCCCTCTATATCGGCATCTATGGCAGGGTGCTGAGGGCCAATCTGGTGGAAGCCTATCAGGAGGATTTCATCCGCACCGCCCGTGCCAAGGGCCTGTCTCCGGCCCGCGTCATGCTGCGCCATGCGCTGCGCACCTCGCTCATTCCCTTCGTGACCATGTTCGGGCTCGATTTCGGCGTGCTGGTCGGCGGCGCAGCACTGCTGACGGAAGTGGTCTTTGGCCTCAACGGCGTCGGCCGCCTCACCTATCAGGCGCTGCTCAACCTCGACCTGCCGATGATTCTGGGCACCGTCATGTATGCCTCCTTCTTCGTCGTCATCGCCAATGCGCTGGTCGACCTGGTCTATGTGCTGATCGACCCGCGCGTCAGGGGGAACTGAGCGATGATCAAGACCGAAAAAAAGATCCTCCTCGACGTCAGCGGCCTGTCGGTGTCGTTTGCCACCGACTGTGGCATCGTGCCGGCCGTGCGCGACGTGTCCTTCCGCGTCCACGAGGGCGAGATCCTCTCCATCGTCGGCGAATCCGGTTCCGGCAAATCCGTGACACTGCTGTCGCTGCTGGGGCTGCACGACGCCAAGACCACCCGCGTCGACGGCGCCGTGTCGTTCAGAGGCAAATCGCTTCTCGATCTGCCGGCAAGCCAGATGCGGGCGATCCGTGGGCGGCAGATCGGGTTGATTTCCCAGGACCCGATGACGGCGCTGACCCCGGTCTATACCATCGGCTGGCAGATCGCCGAGCAGATCCGCGCCCATGAGAATCTCTCCGCGCGCATCGCCCGCCGCCGCGCCGTCGAATTGCTAGGCGAAGTGGGCCTCTCCAATCCCGGTGAAGCGGTCGACCGCTATCCGCACCAATTGTCCGGCGGCATGCGCCAGCGCGCCGTGATCGCCATGGCGCTGTCCTGCAATCCGGCCCTACTGGTGGCCGACGAGCCGACCACGGCGCTTGACGTGACCGTGCAGGCGCAGGTGCTCGACCTGCTTCTGCGGCTGCGCAAGGATTTCGGCTCCGCCATCATCCTGATCACCCACGACATGGGCGTGGTGGCGGAAGTCGCCGAGCAGGTGGCGGTGATGTATGCCGGACGCATCGTCGAGCGCGGCAGTACGGAGGACGTGTTCTCCGCGCCGATGCATCCCTATACCTGGGGGCTGATGGCCTCGATCCCGCCGCTGACCGGCCCGCGACTGGCCAAGCTCCGGTCGATCCCCGGCATGCCGCCGACGCCCGAAACCATTTCCGACGGCTGCGGTTTCGCGCCGCGCTGCAGCTTCGCGCGTCCCGCCTGCTGTGAGCGCCCGCCGCTGCGGAAAGTCGGTGAGCAGACAGTGCTCTGCGTCATCGGCAACGACGAGCGTCCCGCCCTTCGGCAATCCGCCCTTCCCCTGGAGGAGATCGCATGAGCGCCGAAACCACCCAAAATGCGCCGCTGCTGAAGGCCCGCGGGCTGACCAAGAATTTCACCGTCGGCAAGACCATGCTCCCCGGCTCCGGTCGGGTGCTGCATGCGGTCGATGCCATAGACCTGGAAGTGTATCCGAGAGAAACACTGGGTCTCGTCGGTGAATCCGGCAGCGGCAAGTCGACGCTCGGACGCTGCCTGACCCGCCTCTACGACATCACCTCGGGGAAACTCACCTTCGACGGGCAGGACATCGCGACCGCCGGCACCGTCGCCCTGAAACCGGTGCGCCGCAAGATGCAGATGATCTTCCAGGATCCCTCCGCCTCGCTCAATCCGCGCCGCCGCGTCCGCGACATGCTGGCGGAAGTGCTCACCGTCCATCGCATCCGCGAGGGTGCGGCCGTCGAGGAACGGCTCGATGAACTGATGGAACTGGTCGGCCTGCGCCGCGAATATCTCGACCGCTACCCGCACGAGTTTTCCGGCGGCCAGCGCCAGCGCATCGGCATCGCAAGGGCGCTGGCGGTCGAGCCGAAGCTGATCGTCGCCGACGAGCCGGTCTCGGCGCTCGACGTTTCGGTGCAGGCGCAGGTGGTCAACCTGTTCGGCGAATTGCGCGACAGGCTGAACCTCACCTATGTCTTCATCGCCCATGATCTGGCCGTGGTGCGCCATGTCTCGACACGGGTGGCCGTCATGTATCTCGGCTCGATCGTCGAGACCGGCGAGACGGATGCACTTTATGCCCGGCCGCACCACCCCTATACGCGCGCCCTGCTCTCGGCCATTCCGCAGCCGCATATAAGGGGGAAACGCGAGAGGATCCTGCTGTCCGGCGAAATCCCGAGCCCGCTCTCGCCCCCCTCCGGCTGCAAGTTTTCCACCCGCTGCCCCTATGCCAAGGACTTGTGTCGCGAGACGAGGCCGGAACTGGCCACGATCGCGCCGGACCGGCAGGTGGCCTGCCATTTTCCTCTGGACTGAACACCGTCCTCCCGACGGTAGCCTCACCGAGAAAGGAATCTTCCATGTGCGTCGCCTGCACCCACACCATCCACCGCGCCCAAAGTCACTTCGGCTGGAACAGGGCCTTCGATCCGGCGATCGTCGCCAAATCAGGCGAAACGATCCTGTTCGAATGCCTGGATTCCTCCGGCGGCCAGATCGGGCCCGACGCGACGCTCCAAACCCTTGCAGCGCTCGATTTCGGCCGCATCAACCCGGTGACCGGACCGGTCTATGTGGAAGGGGCAGAGCCTGGCGATGCGCTGAAGATCACGCTGCGCGCCTTCCATCCCTCAGGGACCGGCTGGACCGCCAATATTCCCGGCTTCGGGCTCTTGGCGGAGCAGTTCAAGGATCCGGCGCTGCATCTCTGGTCCTATGACGCTACAGCCATGGCCCCGGCCCTCTACGGCCCGAAAGGCCGCGTTCCACTGAAACCCTTTGCCGGCACGATCGGTGTCGCCCCGGCCGAACCGGGCCTGCATTCCGTCGTGCCGCCCCGCCGCGTCGGCGGCAACCTCGATATCCGGGATCTGACCAGCGGCGTCACGCTCTACCTGCCGGTCGAGGTGGACGGCGCCTTGCTGTCGATCGGTGACACCCATGCCGCCCAGGGCGACGGCGAGGTCTGCGGCACGGCCATCGAAAGCCAGATGAATGTCGAGGCGACGGTGGAACTTCTGAAGGATGCCCGCCTGCCCGCCCCCCGGTTTACGACGCCCGGACCGGTGACCCGCCATCTCGACGGCGCCGGCTACGAGGTGACGACCGGCATCGGTCCCGATCTGATGGCGGCCGCACGCGAGGCCGTGTCGCGCATGGTCGATCTCCTCTCGGCCGAACACGGACTGAACCCGGTCGATGCCTATATGCTGTGCTCGGTTTGCGCCGATCTCAGGATCAGCGAAATCGTCGACCTGCCAAACTGGGTGGTGAGCTTCTATTTCCCGCGCATCGTCTTCGAATAGGGAAAGATCCATCATCTCCCCCTCTCCCATGTTTTGCTGCTTGGCAATGGCGTCAGTGAACGCGATGACAGAGTGCATATCGTTTAGTCAGCTGCCGATCATCAGGTCGTCCACTCCCTTCGCACCACTTGATCCCAACAGATCGGCGATCAGGCCGAGGGGATGGCGCAAGGCGCGTCCGTCCAGGCGTTCCGCCTGGCAGCGGCAGGAAAACCCGGTCGCAACGACGGGCCTTTCGTGCCGCATGTGCTGTGCCCAGGACATCTCGAACAAGCGGCGCGACACCGGCTGATGGCGTTTCTGATGGCCGAACAGGCCGGCCATGCCGCAGCAACCGGTGGCAGGTGTGGACAGGGTGACGCTGATCGCCGCAAAGACCTCCCCCCATAGGGACCCGGCCTGCGGCAAGGACGTCGCCTCCGTGCAATGGCTGAGCAGCGTTGCGGAGAACTCGTGTCGGGATGTCGGCAGACGGCACCCGGCAGCGATCTCCCGCGCCAGAAACTCCTGCGGCAAAAGCATGTCGGGCACATCGACCCCGGCCTTGGGATAATCCTCCCGCAGCATCATCACAAAGGCAGGATCGAGCCCGATCAACGGCGCACCGGAGGCGGCCGCGCGGTGGAGGGTTTGCGCCAGCGCGGTTGCCATAGCCTTGAAATCAGCCATGGCCCCGAGATTGAGCGCCGCCTTGCCGGCCGGCAGCATCTCGACCAGCAGCGGCCGGTAGCCGAGCGCCTTGAAGCCGGCCAGAGCATCGCGCTGCACATCCTCGTCGAACAAGGCCGTGAACCAGTCCTGAAACAGCAGCACCGTCTTGTCGGGCAAGGGCTTGCCGAGTTCGTCCAGGCCGATGCGGTCGGTCTTCGGCATGGGCCGGGCGATGTGTTTTGGCAGGTCGGTCGCCTGCAGCAAGGGCCCGGCAAACATGCGCACAAGCGGCCAGACCGGCCTGACGATCGGCGCCATGCGAACCTGAAGCCGGCTCCACCGTTCCGCCAGTATCGTCAAGCGGTCGCCAAGCGGTCGGCCCTTGCGTCCATAATAGTCGGCGTAGAAAGCCGACCGCATATGCGGAATGTCGACCTGCACCGGGCATGAGGAAGCACAGGCCTTGCAGCCGAGGCAGGTGTCGAGAACACCGAGAAGATCAGCCTCGTCGACCCGCTCTGGCGTGCCGCGATCCCGCGCCGCCTTCCAGGCGCGCAAGGCATCGGCCCGCCCCTTCGGCGACTGGCGAAGGTCGGCGCTTGCCTTGAACGACGGGCACATCGGCGCAGTCGCCTGATAGCTGAGGCACTGGGCATTGCCGTTGCAGCGGAAGGCCCGCTCCAGGGCATGGCCTTCTGTCGTGTTGAACGGCCGGAAGGCCGTCGTCGCAATGCCCATGATCTCGCCGTCGACACTCACCAGCTTGCCGGGATTGTACTGGCCCTTCGGATCAAAGGCGGCCTTCACGCCCTGCAGCGCCCGATAGGCCTCGGGGCCGATCCATTCGGCCAGAAACGCACCCCGCACGCCCTTGCCATGCTCGCCCCAGAATATGCCGCCATATTTGCGGGTCAGCTCGAACACCGCCTTAGAGATCGACACCAGCGTGTCGCGATCTTTCTGCAGGTCGATGTTGAGCGCCGGGCGAATGTGCAGACAGCCGACATCCACATGGCCATACATGCCGAAGCCGAGCCCGTGGGCCGACAGCACCGCCAGGAATTCCTCCACGAACGCTGCAAGATGTTCCGGCGGAACGACACAGTCCTCCACGAAAGCGACGGGTCGGGCCAGGCCATCGACCTTGCCGAGCAGTCCGACGCCGGCCGAGCGGATCGCCCACAGGTCCCGGATCTCCGCCTTGTCCTTTGCCACATGGACAGCACCTATGCCTGGCAGTGTGGCAAGGCGCGCAAGGCTGGCAGCAACGCGCCCGTCCAGCAGGCTTGCATCGTCACCATTGAACTCCAGGAAGACATAGGCCACGCGCGCCGCGCCCTTCGGGCAAAGCGCTTCCGGCAGACGCGACAGAATTCCGGCGGCCTGCGCCAGCTGCTGGACACGCTCATCCATCACTTCGATGGCGGTTGGCGCGTCGGAAAGCAGCGGCAGGGCGGAGGCCAGGGCCTGCGAGAAGCTGCCGAAGCCCACCACGACAAGGCGCTTTTCCGTTTCGATGCGGTGCAGATGCACCCGAACGCGGGTGATGGGCCCAAGCGTGCCTTCGGCGCCGAGAAACAGCCGCCACCATTCGAAACCACCCTTGTCGGGACAGGCGCGCTCCAGGTCATAGCCGGTAAAGCGGCGGTTGAGTTTTGGCGTCGCAGTGACAAAGGCGTCCCGGCCCGACCGCGCTACCGCTTCAGCGCGCGCCAGCATCGGGCCCGCCCAGACAGGCGCCGGCGCGAAGGAGGCAAGCAGGCCTTGCGCGCGGGCAATCTCCAGGCCGACAATATTGTCTGACGTCTTGCCATAGACGCGCGATCCCTTGCCCGAAGCGTCCGTCGAGACCATGCCGCCCACCGTACAGCGCGTCGATGTGGAGGTCTCAGGCGCGAAGAACAGCCCCAACGGCCGCAATTGCTCGTTGAGGTCATCAAGCACGATGCCCGGCTCGACATCGGCCCATTGCTCGGCGGCGTTGACCTCGATCAGCCGGTTCATGTGCCGGCGAAAATCTAGGATGACGCCGCGGTTCAGGGCCTGGCCATTGGTACCGGTGCCCCCGCCGCGTGCCGTGAGCCCGATGCCGGTAAAGGCGGGCAGATCCAAAACCCCCAGCAGACGGATGACGTCCTCCGCATCGCGCGGTGCGACGATCAGGTCGGGAAAGATCTGGTAGACGGAATTGTCGGTCGACATGGCCGCACGAAGCGCGCTGTCCGTCTCGATCTCGCCGGCAAAACGCGCGGCCCGTAGCGCCTCCGCCAGCTGGCTGATCCCGCTTGATGGCTCACCCGTCATGACGCTCTCCATCGCTGACACGACCTGTTTGAAACCGACACGGTTTTCGCTCAATCGAAGCCATGGGGAAAGAGCTCCTCGACCGTCAGGAGGCGGGAAAGGATCTGCTGCTGATAGAGTTCATCGGCGAAATCCTTCATCATCTTGCGGTTCGCAGCCATGCCGGAGGCCGCCCATGTCTCCGGCAGACCCGCCGCGGACCGGCGCAGCTCATCGAGCATGAAGGGAGATGTATCGGCATACTTGCGGCGCTTGGCAAGCCAGAGACTGCGCGACGCATCGACCATGCGGCTGAGTTCCCCGACGACCCAGGGATGGGCCGCAACGATCGGCGCCTTGACGGAGATCACGTGCATGCCGGGCATATAGCCGACAGCGTTGACATAATCGATTTCGGCCGAAACGACATGGTCGAGCAGCGGCCGCAGGTCGGAGGCCGGATCGAAGAAACCGTCCGGCATGAAGGGCGTGAAGATCGCATCGAGAAACCCCTCGCGCAACAGATCGACCATCGGCTTTTCGCCCGGACAGGCCTCGATCCGCCCCGCCCGGCCGAAACCGTCCAGCCGGTCGACGATCGGATGGGCCGCCGTCAGGCGCCCGGCATACCACCGGACATCCTCGATGCCGACGCCGGCCCGTCTCAACGCGGCGCGCGTCCAGACATTTCCGGAATCGCGCCAGCCGGTCACGCCGATCTTCTTATCCTTAAGGTCCGACAGCTGATGAAGCGTGCTGTCTTTCGTGGTGATGATGCAGCGATGCCGGAATCCCCGCATGATGAAGTTCGGAATTCCAACGACGCTGTCGTCGCCGTCATGGCGCAATTGTGCATAGCGGCTGAAGGAGACCTCCGCTGCATCGTAAACATCGCTGCCGGCAACATCCGAGACCAGCGTATCGACCCGTTCGACCTTGAGCGCCAGCAAATCCGAAGAGACGTCTCCCAGCAGCAGCGGCGTGACGTAATCCCAGTCGCGGACCGCAAGGCGGATCTTCAATGTCATCTGGCACTCCCTGATGCGAGCCGACGCTGTAAAACAGGCTCACCCACGGGCATAGCCGACCGCGCAACAGACGGTCCAATCGAAAAAATTTTGATCGCTGTTCGGAAATTTTGATCGCGCCGCTGCTGCGCAATTTTATCCCGCGCGCCACCAAAATCAAAAATCGTCACAAAACTGCCATCGGTTGAAGACGGAATCGGCACAAGCTGACGCTGTATTTGCAATTCCGGCCGCGCGCTTGATCGTTGTAATTCCAGAGAGAATAGAATGTGATCGCATACAATTCATGCTGCAGCGCAGCGTCAGGGAAAAGAAATCTATATCTCATAAAGAAAATTTTGATTGGACAGCCACGGGCTGCAGATAGTTCGATCACCAGGCAAATTCTTTAAAAGCTCTCCGCTCTGCCCTCCAACCGTTTCGAGGTTTCCATGACGAGCTCCTTCCACAAGGGTACAATGGCCACAAGACGTGCCGTCCTGCTGGGTCTAGGCGCCGGTATCACAGCGCTGGGATTGCCGCACCGTCTGAGCGCTCAGGCCGCTGGCTCCGTGCTGAAGTTCGGCCTGTCGACCTTTCCCCCGACGATCAAGCCTTTCGACAATACCGGCGGCGCCGCCAATACCGTGAAGCTGATGATGTATCGCGGGCTGATGGGCTATGATGCGGCGGGCACGCTGCAGCCCGAGGCGGCCGAAAGCGTCGAATGGAGCAACCCGAATACCGCCGTCTTCAAGCTGCGCAGCAATGCCGTCTTTCATGATGGCAGCCCCGTGACGTCAGCCGATGTGATCTACTCGCTTGGAGAAATCACCAAGGAAGGCTCCAGCGCCTATCTGAAGAGCGACCTGAAGATCATCACCGACGTCAAGGCGCTGGACGACAAAACCGTGCAGATCACGCTCAACGCACCGAGCGCCATCTTCCTCGACCTGATGGCCAGCTATTGCTGCCCGATCATCTCGACGAAGAGCACCCCGGAAAACGTCATCGGCGCCGGTCCCTTCACCATGAAGGGCAGCGAAAAAGGCGTCTATATCGAACTGGCGCGCTTTCCCGACTATTACATGGCGGATCAGCCCAATGTCGACGGCATCCGCTTCATAGCCTATGCCGACGAGAACCTGCGCTATGCAGCCCTTGAAGCCGGCGATGTCGATCTGATCGAGTACCTGCCCTGGACCCAGTTCGACGCCGTCGAGGCATCGAGCACGCTGACGATGAAGAGCACGCTCGGGCCTTTCATGTTCCTGCTGTTCAACGTCACCGATGGTCCCTTCGCCAATCCCAAGGTTCGCCAGGCCGTTGGCTATGCGATCGAGCGGCAAGATGTGGTCGATGCGGCCTTTGCCGGCCGTGGCGTGCCGCTTTACGGCCTGCCAAACCCGCAGGGCTCGCCCTTCGACCTGACCGACCCCGCCCATCAATGGACATTCGATATCGACAAGGCAAAAGCCCTGCTGACGGAGGCGGGCTATCCGAACGGCTTCGAGTGCCGGCTGCTGGCCACCGCCACCTATGGCATGCACCAGGATACCGCCTCCGTGGTCCAGGCCTATCTCGCCATGATTGGCATCACCGCAACGCTGGATCTGCCCGACTGGGGAACGCGCGTTACCGCCGGCAAGGAAGGCAAATACGACATCGCCGTCCACGGCACCTCCGGCAATTATAACGATCCCGATGCGCTGTGGTCGCTGCTCTATTCGGGCAATCCGTCCTATCTGCAGTCCTTCGGCTTCAAGAGTGAGCGGATCGACGGTCTGTTGGAAAAAGGCCGCAGCGAAATCGACCCGGCCAAGCGCAAGGCCATCTACAAAGAGCTGGTTGTCGCCTATTTCGAGGAAGTGCCGCAGGTGCCGCTCAACTGGCGCGTCCAGGCCTATGCGATGCGCAAGGCGGTCTCGGGCTTCGAACAGCTACCAGGCTTCCTCAGCGGCTCCTCCGCCTACGCGCTCGACGAGACGAAACTGGCATAAGGGGTTTTGCATGCTGGCCTTTGTGATACGCCGCGTGGCGGCCGCAGCCGCCATGCTGCTGGTCATCGGCACGATCATCTTCTCGCTCCTGCTCATCGTGCCCGGCGATCCCGCAGAACTGCTTCTGTCCACCGGAGGCGGGTCGGCGACACCCGAGGCCATCGCCAATGTCCGGGCCGAAATGGGGCTCGATCAGCCGGTTCTCGAGCAGTACGGAACCTTCCTCTACAACACGGTGCGGTTCGATTTCGGCCGGTCAATCGTCGACAAAGGGGCAATCTCGGACGCCATCGCCCTGCGCCTGCCGCGCACGCTCGAACTGATCATCGTCGGCGCCATCCTGGCCCTCGGCCTGGCGATTCCGGCCGGCACCATTGCGGGACTAAAAGCCGGCGGACGGTTCGATATCACCGCCTCCGGCCTCAATGCCCTGATCACCTCGGTGCCCGGCTTCGTGATCGGCACCCTGTTCATCTACTTCTTTGCCCAGCAACTGGGCTGGCTGCCGGCGGGTGGCTATGTCGCCTTTGCCTCCAATCCCGGCCAGCATCTGCAGATGCTGATCCTGCCGGCGCTGACCGTCGGCCTGCATCTCGGCACCATCATTTTCCGCATGACGCGGGCAAGCGTGCTGGAAATGCGCGGCCATGACTGGGTGCGCACCGCCGCCGCCAAAGGACTGCGCCGATCGCTGGTCGTGCGCCGCCATGTGCTGAAGAATGCGCTCGGACCGATCATCACGGTGGTCGGCCTGCAGCTCGGCATTCTGCTGGGTTCGACGGTCCTCGTCGAATTCGTCTACAACTGGCCCGGCATCAGCGGCCTTCTGGTCTCGGCCGTCGAACAGCGCGACTACCCGACCGTTCGCGCCATCATTCTCACCGTCGCCGCGATCTTCATCGGCATCAATCTGGTGATCGACATCCTGTCATCGCTCATCGATCCGAGGATCCGTCTGCAATGAACCGGTTGTTCCACATCCCCAGGCCCATGATCCTGCCCAGCATCCTGCTGGTCGCCCTGATCCTGATCCCGTTTGCAGCGCCGCTGCTGACCGACGCCGACCCGATCAAGATCGCCGTGCGCAACCGGCTGGCTGCGCCAAGCCTCGCGCATTGGCTGGGGCAGGACGAGTTCGGCCGCGACCGCCTGGCCCGTGTGCTCTATGGCGGCCAGGTCTCGCTGACCGTCGCCTTTGTGGCCACCACCATTGCCGGGATCGTCGGAACGCTGTTCGGCCTGGTCGGCGCCTATTTTCGCGGACCTTTCTCCTTCATCAGCACCAAGCTCGCCGACGTGGTGCTGTGTTTTCCGCCCATCCTGCTGGCGCTGCTGGTCGTGACGCTGTTCGGCCCCGGAGCGACCACGCTGGTTGCCGTCTTGTCGGTGCTGTATTTTCCAAGCTTTGCCCGGATCGCCTATTCGGAGGCCATGCGCGTCTCGGCGCTTGATTTCGTCGAAGCGTCCCGCGCGCTCGGCACCCCCTCCGGCAGCATCGTGCTACGCACCATCCTGCCGAACATCGCCGGCCCCGTCTCGGTCCAATATTCCCTGACCGCCGCCGCCGCCATCACCATTGAAAGCGGTCTGTCCTTCCTCGGCCTCGGCGTGGTTCCGCCGGCCCCCTCCTGGGGACAGATGATCCGCGGCGCAAGGCAGTTCATGAACCAGGATCCGCTTGGCATCATCATTCCCTGCGTGGCGCTGGTGCTGACGATCTATGTGATCAATTTCTTCTGCGACCGGCTGCGCGACGCGCTCGATCCGAAGGGGGGAGCCGCAGACGGCAAGGACCAGACCTCGGTGCCGCTCTCCCTGGCGAATGCGCCCGTCGACGAGGACCCCGACGTGGTGGCGACGATCCGCAACCTGCGCCTCGATATCGCGCGGCCCGGCGCGGCCGTCTCCGTCATCGAGGACGTGTCCCTGACCCTGCGCGCCAACCAGTGCACAGCACTCGTCGGCGAAAGCGGCTCCGGCAAATCCTTGTCGTCGCTGGCCCTCATGGGCCTGCTGCCGGGCGCGATCCGGCAGGTCGGCGGCACGCTGCGGCTGCGTCGAAAGTCCGGCGAGATGATCGATCTTGGCCAGCAGACAGCACGGGCGCTGGAAGAAATCCGCGGCAATGACGTGGCCATGATCTTCCAGGAACCGATGACCGCGCTCAATCCGATCCACAAGGTCGGCGCGCAGATGGTCGAGGCCATCCTTGCCCATCGGCCGATGTCTTCAGCCGACGCACGCCGCCATGCCATCGAACTGCTGCAACAGGTCGGCATCAACGAGGCCGAGCGGCGTTTCGACGGCTATCCGCACGAAATGTCCGGCGGCATGCGCCAGCGGGTGATGATCGCCATGGCGCTAACCTGTGCGCCACGCCTGTTGATCGCCGACGAGCCGACGACTGCACTCGACGTGACGATCCAGGCCGAGATCATCGAACTGCTGCAGAGCCTGCGCCACAATCAGGCCGATGGCCTGAGCCTCCTGTTCATCAGCCATAATCTCGGCATCGTCGCCGATATCGCCGACCGGGTCGCCGTGATGTATTCCGGCCTGGTGGTCGAAGAGGGACCGGCCGACCTGATCCTGCGCGATCCCCATCACCCCTATACGCGCGCCTTGATCGAAAGCATGCCGTCGTCCCATGAGCGGCTGCATTCGACACGCGGTGACCGCCTGCCGGCCATATCGGGCACCCCGCCCCTACCCGACGCCCGCCCCTCCGGCTGCGCCTTTCGCGACCGCTGTCCGATCGCGGTGACGGCCTGCGCGGCAACAAGGCCCGCCCTTTTGCCATCCGCGGACGGGCAGCGATCCGTGCGCTGTCTGCTGGCGCCCGGAATACCTGTCGTTCCGGACGACACATCGGAGCAAGCCGCATGAGCGCCCCACCACTTCTCGAGGTCGAGAGCCTCAACAAGAGCTATCCCGTCGGTCGGCGCGGGCTGTTCGGCAAGCACACCATGCAGGTGCTGCACGATGTCAATCTGAGCGTCGCGCCCGGCGAAGTGCTCGGTCTGGTTGGCGAAAGCGGCTCTGGCAAGAGCACGATCGGCAGGGCGATCCTGCGTCTGATCCGCTCGCAGAGCCAGACGATGCGTTTCGACGGCATCGATCTCAACACGATCTCCCGTCCGCAACTGCGCGACCTGCGCCGGCGCATGCAGATCATCTTCCAGGATCCCTATGCCAGCCTCGATCCGCGCAAGACCATTCGCGCCGTGCTGTCGGAAGCGCTGGACGCCCATGGGCTGCACAAGGGCGCCGGACGGGCTGCACGCCTGACAGAGCTGATGGGGCTGGTCGGTCTCGACCCGAGCTTTCTCGACCGTCGCCCGCACGAATTCTCCGGCGGACAGCGCCAGCGGATCGGCATCGCCCGTGCGCTGGCGGTCGAGCCGCGCTTCATCGTCTGCGATGAAGCCGTCTCGGCCCTCGACGTCTCGATCCAGGCGCAGGTGCTCAATCTTCTGGCCGAGCTGCGCCGGAAGACCGGCATTTCGCTTCTCTTCATCAGCCATGACCTGTCCGTCGTGCGCTTCATCTCCGATCGGGTCATGGTGCTCTATCTCGGTCGGGTGAT
The DNA here is from genome assembly GCF_023701945.1 of Rhizobium sp. CG5. Classification (GTDB taxonomy): domain Bacteria; phylum Pseudomonadota; class Alphaproteobacteria; order Rhizobiales; family Rhizobiaceae; genus Allorhizobium. The sequence continues at coordinate 484,907 of NZ_JABAEF010000001.1, read as the reverse complement.
GGAAGTCGGTCCGGCCGACGCGGTGCATTTTGCGCCGAAACACCCCTATACCGCGGCGCTGATCTCGGCCGAGCCCGGCCTGCATCACGAAAGCCGCCGCATCCGCCTGAGCGGCGAGACCCCCTCGCCGCTTCATCCACCCTCCGGCTGCGTGTCCCGCAGCCGCTGTCCCTATCCCCAGCCCGCCTGTGCCGACACCGTCCCGCCGCTCAAGACGGTCGGCGATCGGCATCAGTCGGCCTGCATCCGCGACGATATTCTTCTCTAAAGGAAAATGACATGCTGACACCCAAGATCAAGATCGCCGAACTGACCAGCGAGGAAGCCCGGCAATATCTGAACGATGACGCCGTCGTGCTGCTGCCGATGGGCTCGCTCGAAGACCAGGGCACCCATGCGCCGATGGGCGATTACCTGGCTGCCGAAGCCGTCGCCCTCGACATTGCCCGCGCCGCCCGCGCCGAGGGCGTGCCGACCTTCATCGCGCCGGTCATCCCCTTTGGCGGCGCCGATTATTTCGGCTCGTCCCATGGCGGTATATCACTCACCCAATCGACGCTGTTTGCCCTGCTCGACGACATGTTCGCCTGCCTGGCACGCCATAAGCTCACCAAGGTCATGGTGATCAACGGACACGGCGGCAATGTCACCGCGATCAACGACGTTTCGCTGAAATGGCGCCAGACCAATGGCATGTTCGTCGCCTCGATGTATCTGTGGCAGGGCAGCTACGAATTGCTGAAGGATATCCTCGGCCCCGAGGCAGCGGCGAAGTCCTCCGGCCATGGCGGCGATCCGCTGACCTCCGTCGGCCTGCACTATTATCCCGATCTCCTGCGCATGGACCTCGCCCAGTCGCCACCGAAGGGTCGAAAGGCCATGGGTGTCGAGGTGGCGGGGTTTGCGGCCCTCAAATATGCCGGCGCCCGTCTGCAGGCGCCGATCGAGGCGATCGAAACCGCGCCGCACGGCGTGTGGGGCGGCGATCCGGTCTATTGCTCGGCCGAGACCGGCAGTGCTCTGACGGCGCGTCTGGTCGAAATCGGCGCGGGCTTCATCCGCGATCACGTGTCAAAGCGTTTCGCAGCCTGACATCATTTGGAACGGGGCGGCGGGCAGACCTGGCCGCCCCTGAAATCGAGGACGAAGCCGGGCCGGATCAGGTCGGTCGGAAGCTCACATAGCGCGGATGGGCTTCCGCCCATTCTTCGGCGGCCTGACGAGCCAGCTTGAAGATGGCCTCGGTCTGGGCCCGGCGCGCCTTGTTCTGGTGCACGCATCGGATATCGAGCGGCGCCAATTGCACCGTGGTCGGGATTTCGACCAGCATTCCGGTGGAAATCTCCTGTTCCAGGGCGGCCAGCGGCACGGCCGACGCACCATATCCGGCTTTGACCAGGTCGCAGATCGTGCTGAGCGAATTACCGGTATGGCGGGAGTTCGGACGCCGCTTGGTCTCTTCGATCAATTCGGCGACCGGGCCGAACAGCGGCGAGGTATGGGGATAGAGCACCAGCGGCAGTTCCCGCAATTCGTCCGGCGTCAGCGGTCGGGTGATCTCGCCGACGACGTCGGGCCGAGCGACCCAACCGACGTGATAGAGTACGGAAAAACTGTCGGCAATCTGCGGCAAGCCGGCCTCGCCTGTGACGAACGCCATATCCAGCGCGCCGGATTTCACCAGCGGCCGCAGGTCGACATTGGCACCGGAATAAAAGTCGACCAGCGGCGCATCCGGCAGGTTGGCAATCTTGTGCCGCAAGGTGATCGCCCAGGTGACCGTCACCATCGAGACGATGCCGATCGTATAACGCCTTTTTTGCTTGAGCTTCAGGCGACTGGTCAGCGTTTCGCTGAGATTGAGAAACGTCTCGGCATATTCCGCCACTTCATGACCCTGTTCGGTCAGGGTGAAATCGGACTGGGATCTGTCCACGAGCGGTATGCCGAAGCTCTCCTCAAGCCCGGAGATTCGTGCAGAAACAGCGGGTTGGGTCAGGCCTATATGGTCGGCCACACGCTGATAGCTCTTAAGACGGGTCAGCCAGTAAAAGGCTTCCAATTGTTTGAAGTTCATGGAGCAAGCCTAATGCAACTTGGGCATAAATCCACATAAAAATTCTCTATGGACGACACCAGAATTTTTGTTTTGACCTGGAAGCGCAGTTGCGGTGAATGGAGAAAACGCCATTCGTGCCAACCGAGGATTTCCCATGACAATCGCTGTCTCCCTGCCCGCCGAAGACAAGACGGAATGGTGGTGCCAGATGCTGCGGGATCTGATGCCGGATTGGAAGATCGAGCCGCTTGACAAGGTCGAGGATCCTGACGCCGTGACCTATACCGTGGTCTGGCGTCCGGCCACCGGCGCCATGACGCCATTCAGCAACCTCAAGGCCATCGTGTCGCTCGGCGCCGGCATCGACCATGTGCTGGCCGACAAGCAATTGCCGCAGGACGTGCCGATCATCCGCACCGTCGGCACCGATCTCACCCAGCGGATGAAGGAATATGTGGCGCTGCATGTGCTGCGCCATCACCGCGAAATGCCGGCCATTGAGGCAAACCAGGGCCGCAAGCTCTGGGAGCAGATCATCGTACCTCCGGCAACCCAGCGGCGCGTTGGCGTCATGGGTCTCGGCAATCTGGGCTCGGCGGCTGCCGAACTGCTGTCGCAGATCGGCTTCCCGGTCGTCGGATGGTCGCGCTCGCCGAAGGAGTTGCAAGGCGTGCAGTGCTATTCCGGCCCGGACGGTTTCAAGAGCTTCCTGGAAGGCACGGAAATCCTCGTCTGCCTGCTGCCGCTGACCGATAGCACCCGGGGCATCCTGAACGCTGATACCTTCAATCAGTTGAAACGCGGCGGCTCCATCATCAATGCCGCCCGCGGTCCCCACATGGTGGACAGCGACCTGATCGAAGCCCTGAACTCCGGACAGATCGGCGCCGCCACCCTCGACGTCTTCCATGTCGAGCCGCTGCCGGACACCCATCCTTTCTGGTCCAATCCCAAAATCACCGTCACGCCGCATATCGCCTCGATGATCGATGCTCCGACCGGCAGCAAGATCGTCGCGAAAAACATTCGCATCTTCGAGGAAACCGGCACGGTCCCGGACCTGGCCGACGCCAAACGCGGCTACTGAGCCCAGTCCTAAGCTCCTATCCCGCCCCGATTGCAGCTCTCCGGCGCTTGCCCGCCCGGAGGGCTTTTTCGTGCATTTTTCGCACCGCCCGCACTGGCAGGCCACAGGCTTACCCCAAATTTCTTTGATGGCGGCAGTCAGAAAATTCGATTGGACTTTGAGGCCCTGAAATCGTTGCATCGCAAGGCAACAGGCGTTCCGGAAGCCCTGCTGGAGCCCCGACGCAGATCCGATCAAGCACCACGGACAAAGCCCTGACCCTGATATCGCTGTGTCGCAGCCGGTCGCAGCGGCGGGAGTATTTTGGACTTTTCAACCGCCCTGACTTGGCCCCAACAGGAGAATTTGCAGATGAATAAATGTCTTCTTCCCGCCATTCTGTCGACAGCGCTCCTTGCCGGCCACGCCCAGGCACAATCCGCCGAAGTGAAGGGCGAGATCACCCTCAGCGCCTATTCCGGCATCTTCCAGGACAAATATGTGGAGGCGGTGATCAAGCCCTTCGAAGCCAAGTTCCCTGGTGTGAAGGTGAACTTTTTTCCCGTTGGTGCATCTTCGGGCATGCTCGGCAATCTGCGCTCCCAGGCAGGCGATCCCCAGACCGACGTGGTGATCTTCGACGTATCGACCTCGCTGATCGGCGACAAGGAAGGCCTGCTCGCACCCTTGAGCGCCGCCGACGTGCCGAACCTGGCCGACCTGGTGCCGCAGGCCATCGTCAAGGAGGGCTATGGTCCGGCCGTGACCTTCGACAATCTCGTCGTGCTCTACAACACCGAGGCCTTCCCGACGCCGCCGACCTCGCTGTCGGTGCTCTGGGACAAGGCCTATGCCGGCAAGATGGCGATTACCTCCATGCCGTCGATTCTCGGCTCTGGCCTGATGGTGATGACCTCGGCGATGCTCGGCGAGGACTACACCAAGTCCGTGACGGCATCCGCCGCAAAGCTCGCCGAAATGGCGCCAAACGTCCAGACCTTCGACCCCAAGCCTGACGCCTATACGCTGGTTATCAACGGCACGGACGTGCTTGCCACCGGCTGGAATGCCCGCGGCCAGTATTATGCCGATCAATCCGGCGGCAAGCTCGGCGTCATGCTGCCGAAAGAGGGCAGCATTCTGCAGATCAACACCATCAATCTGGTCGAAGGGGCCAAGAATCCGACGGCCGCCAAGGCGTTCATCAACTACGCGCTGTCGCCTGAGGCCCAGGCCGCCTTCACCGAGGCGATGTTCTACGCGCCGGTCAACGCCAAGGCCAAGGTCAGCGATGGGGCGACCGCCCGCACCGTTGCCGGACAGCTCGACAAGATGCTGCCGCTGGACTGGGGCTGGGCTGCGACCAAATCCGACGCCTGGAACCAGATCTGGAAGCGTCAGATCATCTCGGCCGGCAACTGAACGGTCAGGATGATCCGATGAACCCGCCAGCATCTCCCGCTCATATCCGCATCGACAGCCTGACATTCGACTACGGAGGCGCTCGCCCGGCCGTGGATGCCCTGTCCTTCGATATAGAAAAGGGCGAATTCATCGGGCTCCTCGGTCCCTCCGGCTGCGGCAAGTCCACCACGCTCCGGATGTTTGCCGGCCTGCTTGCGCCGACCGCGGGCAAGATCCTGATCGACGGGCAGGACATCGTGTCCCGCCCGTCGTGGAAGCGAAATCTCGGCCTGGTGTTCCAGTCCTATGCGCTCTTCCCGCATATGTCGGTCGCCCAGAACATCGCCTTCGGCCTGCATCTGCGCAAGGTCGGCAAGGAAGAGGTGGCCTCCCGCGTCGCGAGCGCCTTGCGGGCCGTCCGGCTGGAGGGCTTTGCCGCACGGCGGCCCTCCGAACTGTCGGGCGGGCAGCAGCAACGCGTGGCGATTGCCCGCGCCATCGTCATCGAACCGGAAATCCTGCTGCTCGACGAGCCGCTGTCCAATCTCGATGCGCGCCTGCGCGACGAGATGCGCTTCGAGATCCGCGACATCCAGAGCCGCACCGGCATCACCACCCTGTTCGTCACCCACGACCAGCAGGAAGCGCTGACCATGTGCGATCGCATCGCGGTGATGAATGCCGGACGGCTGGAGCAGATCGGCACGCCAGCCGAGGTCTATGACCGCGCCGAAACCCCCTTCGTCGCCAATTTCATCGGTCGCGCCAACATGCTGCCGGCCGTGCTGGCCAAGGCTGCTGGCGCTCCCCAGTTGATCCACCAGGGCATGGCCTTGCCGGCTCCCGGCCCGACGGATCTGCCGCCAGGCGCCTCCGAGGGATCCGAACTGTCGGTCATGGTGCGGCCCCATGCCATCCGTCTCAAGGCTGGCGGCGGCGGGCTGACCGGACGGGTGACCCGTCGCGTCTATGTCGGCAACATCATCGAAGTGGAGGTTGAGCTGCCGGGGGGCCGCAGCCTGGTGGCGGAATTGCGGCCCAATAGCGAGGAGGCGGCACTCGCCCAACTGGGCTTCGAGGCACAGCTCGACTGGCAGAGTTCCGACATGCGGATCTTCGCCGCATGAGCAAATTCGCGATCCCCGGCACCTCGACGCCTTTCACCCCCTGGCTGCTTCTGGCACCCGCGCTGGCGGTCCTGACGGTCTCCTTCATCGCGCCGATCGCCTGGCTGTTCCGCATGTCGCTGAACATTTCCGATTTCGGCGCGATCACCGAAGCGATCAGCCTCAGGACCTATGCCACCATCCTGCAGGACAGCTATTACCTCGATCTTCTCGGCCGCACCCTGCGGCTGTCCGTCACCTGCTCCGTCATCGCCATGCTGCTCGCCTATCCCATGGCGCTGTCCCTGTCGCGGATGACATCGCGCTGGCGGACCCCGCTCACCGTGCTGGCCGCCTCGCCGCTGCTGATTTCCGCCGTCGTGCGGTCGTTCGGCTGGATGATCACGCTTGGCGACGACGGATTGCTCAATTATCTGCTGCGCGCCGCAGGCCTGGTGGTCGAACCGCTGCACCTCGTCAACAATTACACCGGCGTGGTCATCGGCCTGTCCGAAAGCATCATGCCCTATATCTTCCTGACGATTGCCGCAGGACTGGGCAAGCTCGACCGACGGCTCGACGATGCCGCCATGTCGCTCGGCGCACCGCCGCATATGGTCTTCCTGAAAATCACCCTGCCGCTCAGCCTGCCGGCCATCATGGCCGGGCTGACCATCGGCTTCGTGCTCTCGGTGTCGTCCTTCATCACGCCATCGCTGCTGGGTGGCGGTCGTGTCTTCCTGCTGGCGACCGAAGTCTACGATCTGGCCCTCATGTCGCTGGACTGGCCGACCGCTGCCGCACTCGCCTTTTTGATGCTCGCCTTCTTCGTCATGGCCATGGTGCTGTCGAGCCTCCTGCTGCGGATCCTGATGCGGAGGATACGATGATCCTGACCAAGACCCTCTCCGTTCTGGCGCGCCTCTACGTGGCGATGATCTTCGGCATCGTCTTCATGCCGATGGCGATCATTCTCGTCATTTCCTTCAGCGCCGACAGCTATCTGTCATTCCCGCCGTCCGGCTGGAGCCTGAAATGGTATGGCACGGTGCTCAGCAACACCGCCTTCATGGAAGGCATGCGCAACAGCCTGGTAATCGCGGTGATCGTTGCCGCCTTGAGCCTTGCCTGCGGCCTGCCGGCGGCCTACGCGCTGGTGCGGCTGGCGTTCCCCGGCCATAACCTGATCCGCAACCTGATCCTGGCGCCGCTGATCCTGCCGGCCATGATGCTCGGGCTTGGCATCTTGATGGTCTTCACCCCGGCCGGGCTGGTTGCCACCTATCCGGGCCTGGTGCTGGCCCATCTCATCATGACGCTGCCTTTCAGCGTCCGCATCCTGCAGACGGCCCTTGGCAATCTCGGCACGGACGTCGAGGAAGCCGCCATGACGCTCGGGGCCCCGCCGTTGAAGGCGTTTACCGCCATTACCCTGCCGCGGCTGCTGCCCGGCATTTTCGCCTCCTCGGCCATCGCCTTCATCCTCTCCTTCGACGAGATCGTCTTGTCGCTCTTCATCGTTGGCCCCAGGCTGCAGACCCTGCCGGTTGAAATCTACCGCTATGTCGACGAACGGACCGACCCGATGGTCGCCGTTCTGGCCGTGCTGATGATCGCCATCTCGCTCTCCGTCATCCTGATCGTCGAACGCAGTATCGGCTTCTCCAAGGCCTTTGGCCGCTAATCTCCTTGCCATCCCAGACAGGACACTTCCATGACCTATAAAATCAATGCCATGCCCGAACAGATCGCCGCGGCCGATCTTGCCCTTCTTGCCCAGGTCGAGACGGCCACGCTCGGCCACTGGCGGCATTTCGGCTTTCTCAGCCGGCAGATCCAACCGCTGATCCCAAGGCGTCGCGTCGTCGGCACGGCGGTGACGATCGCCATCCCCGGTCCCGATTCCACCCTTCTGCACCACCTGCTGAGCCTGCTGCGTCCCGGCGACTTCGTCATTGTCGATCGTCTGCATGACGACCGCTACGCCTGCTGGGGCGGCGGCGTGACGGTCGGGGCCAAGGCCGCCGGTGCGGTGGGTGCCGTGGTCGATGGCCCCTGCACCGATCTCGAAGAGATCGAACAGTCCGATTTTCCAATGTGGTGCCGCGGCATTTCGCCGATCACCACCAGGCTTTACGATCTCGGCGGGGCGATCAACATCCCCGTTTCCGTCGGCAATACCGTCGTGATGCCGGGCGATGCGGTGCTGGCCGATGAAAGCGGCGTCATTGTTCTCTCCCCAGACGAAGTCGCCTCGGAAGCGCAGAAAGCCATCGATACGCAAGTCCGCGGCAAGGCCCGCGAGGCCAGCGTTCGCGAAACCGGTGTGAAGCTTGGCGACATATCAGGCGCAACGGAGAAGGTGATGGCGAAATTGCTCTGAGCCATGATAGATAGGCTGGGACCACGACGCCGTGCTCCCGCTTTGCGCCACAAGACCATATGCGAGACCTGCCGTGACCTCTGCCCCTCTGCCCTTCGCTTGCGAAAAACACCCGGCCTCTGGGTCCGGCGGTATCGTGGTGAGCAACCATCCCTTGGGATCTGCGGCTGGTGCCGAGATCTTGCTTGCAGGCGGCAACGCGGTCGATGCGGCCGTGGCGACGCTGCTGGCACTGACCGTGGTCGAGCCGATGATGGTGGGCATTGCCGGCGGCGGGTTGTCGCATCTGCGGCTGAGTGACGGACGCCACGTCGTCATCGATGCCCTGTCAACGGCGGCAGCGTCGATGCATGCCGAAATCTACGAGCCGGTGTCCAACGATCCGCCCGACTATATGGAAGCCAAGGGACGCCGCAACATCATCGGCGCCTCGTCTGTCGCGGTGCCCGGCAATCTCGCCGGCTGGTGCCAGATGCAGGCAGACTACGGCAAACTGCCGTTCGCAGACGTCGTGGAGCCGGCGATCCGGCTGGCGGCCCGCGGTTTCGCGGTGACCCATTATCTCTCCGGCGCCATTGCCGAGGCCGCCGGTGAACTCAGCCAAGATGCCGAGATCGCCCGCATTCTCCTGCCGGGCGGACGGGCCCCGGCTCCGGGCGAGCGCCTGGTGATGGGCGACTATGCGCAGAGCCTGGCGCTGATCCAGCGTGAGGGCGCGAGCGCCTTGCATGGCGGCCCGCTCGGTGCAGCGCTTGCCGCCCGCATGCAGACCGGCGGCGACGATGCCGGCTGGATCACCGAAGCCGACCTGCGCGACTACCGCCCGATCGAGCGCCAGCCGATCATCGGCAGCTATCGCGGCTTCGAGATCGCCGGACCGCCGCCGCCGGCCTCGTCCGGCGTGCATGTCACCCAGATGCTGAACATGCTGGAGGGTTATGACCTGGCAGAGCTGGGATTCGGCAGCCCGCAAACCCTGCATCTGATGGCGGAAGTCATCCGGATTGCCTTTGCCGACCGCCAGAAATACTCCGGCGATCCGGCCTTTGTCGACGTGCCGGTGGAACGGCTGACCTCCAAGGCCTATGCCGCGACATGCCGGGAACAGATCCGCAATGCGGCGGGCATTCCGGCGCCGCGCAGTCCCGGATACGAGAGCCACGACACCACCCATGTGACGGTCACCGACCGTGACGGCAATATCGTCACCGCCACCCACACGATCAACGGTCTGTTCGGGGCGCGGTTCGCGGTGCCGGGCACCGGCATTATCCCCAACAACTACATGAGCAATTTCGATCCCCATCCGGGACAGGCGCTCTCCGTGCAGCCGGGAAAGCGCGTGCCGACCTCGATGGCGCCGATGATCGTCATGAAGGACGGCGCACCGGTCTTCGCACTCGGCCTGCCCGGCGGTCTGCGCATCTTCCCCTCGGCCATGCAGGCGATCGTCAATCTCGTCGATCACCGCATGAGCCTGCAGCAGGCCATGGAGGCCCCCAGGATCTGGACCCAGGGCCAGGAAGTCGAAATCGAGACTGCCTATGCGCCGCAGGCTGCAGCCCTTGAGAAACTCGGCCACGAGGTTCGCATCATGCCCCATATCGGCGGCGGAATGAACGCGATCGTGTTTGGTGAAACAGCAACTGGGGCCGCCTGCTGGCGCGCCGATGGCACGGTTGTGGCGCTGGGCGGTGGCCTTGCACGGCCGGGTGTGCGATTCTGGCCGGACAAAGCCCCATTGGACACAGAAGAGGCGTGAGACCGATCTTGCTCGCGACGATCGGCAAGCGGATCCATTGCGCCGCCCCAAAAATTGGAAAGAGCCCATGAACGAACCTTCCAAGCAGACAATACCACCGGCTCCCCGCTTCATGCTGCTGACCGGTGCCAGCCGCGGCATCGGCCATGCGACGGTGAAGATGTTCCTGGGACAGGGCTGGCGTGTGCTCACCGTCTCAAGGCAGCCGTTTTCCGAGGATTGCCTGTGGCCCTCGGCCCGCGAAAGCCACATCCAGGCCGATCTGGCCGATCTCTCGCAAATCGATCGGCTGGCCGCAACCGTCCGCGAGCGCCTGAACGGCTGCCCCTTGCACGCCCTGGTCAACAATGCCGGGATCTCGCCCAAGGCAGCGGACGGCGGCCGCCTCGGCGTCGCCGAAACCGATGCCGACGTCTGGACGAAGGTTCTGAATGTCAATCTGGTGTCGATCGCCCTTCTGGCCCGCGCTCTGATGCCGGAACTGGAGAGGGCCGGCGGATCGATCGTCAATGTCACGTCGATTGCCGGTTCGCGGGTCCATCCCTTCGCCGGCGTCGCCTATGCGGCGTCAAAGGCGGGACTGGCGGCCCTCACCCGCGAACTCGCCCACGAATTCGGGGCGCGCGGCATAAGGGCCAATGCTATCGCCCCTGGCGAGATCGCGACATCCATCCTGTCGCCCGGAACCGACCAGTTGGTGGAGGCCGAAGTCCCGATGAAGCGGCTCGGAACGACCCAGGAAGTCGCCGAAACGATCCTGTTTCTCTGCAGCGAGCGGTCTTCCTACATCAACGGCGCGGAGATTCATATCAATGGTGGGCAGCACGTGTGAATTCCCGCAAGCGCTTGCCGTGACCGGACCGGACGCTATCCCCGGTGGCAGCGGGCGCGAAACGCCCTCACAGTTTCGCAAAATCCTTCAACAGCACGATTTCATCCTCTCCGGAGATCATGTCGGCATTGGTTTGGAGAGCATATTCCACGACGGCCAGAATACCGCCGAGATGCAGGTCGAGCAGTCTTGCAGCCTCATCCTCATCATGCCGACTGATGGCGGCATAAAGCGCCACGTGATCTTCGATGACTTCCTCGAAATATCCCGTCTTCGGAAACGCCTGGCGACGCACCCGATCAAGCTGACCCGCTGCCGTATGGATCGTCTGCCAGATATTCGGAAATCCGGCAATCCGGCAAAGAAGCTGATGAAACTCGTTATCAACCTTGAACGCCTCGTCGACATCGCGGCGTTTTGCAGCATCCTGCTGTCGGAAGATCAGGAGGTCGAAATCTTTATTGTAGACCGGATCGAAATTGCGCGCCGCCAGCCGCACCGTTCGCAGTTCCAGGCTTGAGCGCACCAGATGGCCCTCGATAACCTTGCGCATGACGATCTTGTTGACGAAGGTACCGCCGCTGGGAACGATGCTCACCAGTCCTTCCTGGGCCAGGCGAAGAACGGCCTCCCGCAAAGGCGTTCTTGATATGCCAAGTTCGGCGCAGATTGCCTTCTCGTTGAGGGTTTCGCCCGGCGCAAGCTTCATGGTGATGATCGCATCGCGAATGACATTGTAGGCCCAAAGCGCCTTCGGCAGCCCGGCCCCCGTATCATCCTGCACCAGCTTGGAATGTATGTTCACTTGGAGCCCCGTCCGCAACCACTACCGTCTATGATCATATATGCATTATACGCCGCTGTAACCGATGCAAGAGCCTCTCGCGAGCCGCAGATCAAGAGGTCAGTGCATGGCGCGAAGAACCTCTTCCAGCGTATCGAGGAAGATATCCGCATGCTCCTTGCCGAACGGCAGCGGCGGCCGGATCTTCAGGGTATTGCCATGAATGCCAGCAGCGCTGATCAGAACCTTCCGATCGCGCATGCGATTGACGACGGCAAGCGCCAGGCCGCCATCGGGCTCGCGGCTCTGGCGGTCCTTGACGAATTCCAGGCCGAGAAACAGGCCCGCGCCGCGCACGTCGCCGATACAGTCGAAGCTCTGCTGCAACTGGCGCATTCCCGCCAGCATATGGTCGCCGGTCGACAGCGCATTGCCCATCAGATCCTCGTCGCGGATGATGTCGAGAACGGCATTGGCGGCAGCGATCGAGACGTGATTGGCGCCGAACGTGTTGAAATAGCGAATGTCGCGGCCGAACCGGTCCTGCACCTCGGCCTTCATGACGGCGGCGGCAATCGGCAGGCCATTGCCCATCGGCTTGCCCATCACGACGATATCGGGAACGATGCCGTGCCGCAGGAAGCCCCACATATGCGAGCCGAGCCGGCCGAAGCCTGGCTGCACCTCGTCGGCAATGTGGAGCGCGCCGGCCTCATGCACGATCTCCAGCGTCTTCTTCAGGAAGCCTGCCGGTTCGGAAAAAATTCCGTCCGTCGAAAAGATGCTGTCGGCGATGAAGGCGGCCGGCTTGATGCCATGGCGCCGCAGGAAGGCGATCGCCTTGGCGACGCCGTCGGCAAAGGCGGTCTCAACGTCCTGGCCACCGGCCCGATAGGCGTCCGGTGCCGGCACGGTCACGACATGCACACCGAGCGGCATGTTGGGACCAAGCGACGGCGAAATCTCCGCTGCCGCCGCCGTGACGCCGTGATAGGCATTGTCCGTGATGATGATGCCGGTCCCGCCGGTGTAGTAACGCGCAAGGCGCAGGGCCAGATCGACGGCTTCGCTGCCGGTGCAGGTGAACATGACCCGGCTGAGCTCGTCCGGAAAGGTCGCGAGCAGCTTGTCACAATAATCGAGGATCTTCTCGTCGAGGTAACGGGTATGGGTGTTCAGCACGGCCGCCTGCTGGCTCATCGCCGCGACCACTCTCGGATGGCAGTGGCCGACCGACGGCACGTTGTTATAGGCGTCCAGATAGGCATTGCCGTCGGCGTCGTAGAGCCAGACGCCCTCGCCGCGCACCAGATGCAATGGGTTCTCGTAGAACAGCCGGTAGGACGGTCCGAGCACCGCCTGACGCCGCTCGATCAGCGTCCGCTCCCGTTCGGGCAGGCTGGCAAGCCGCGCCGGATCAAACCCGTTGATCATCGTGTTGGCTGGCTTGTTCATCACTCTCTCCCTCGGCCGCAGGCGGCTGCCAGACGCGCCATGGCGTCGTCATCTGATATGGCGTCGAGGCGGGCAAATTGCCCCCACACCGTCGGACTGTTACGGGTGTAGAAGTCCCGCTGCTCGGGAAACAGCCGAGACCGCCATTCCGGGATAACGACGCGCATCAGCATGCGCGTCCGCACGGCGGTCAACAGCAAGTCGATCTCCGGAGCACTCAGGGTCTTTTGCGTTGTATACCCCTCCAGAAAATCACCCATGGCCCCGACCGGATCTTGAGCGACACCCAACTGGTAGGCGGCGCCGACCGCAACGTCGAACAGCCGCGGCGCATGCACCATGTCGCCGAAATCGATGATGCCGGTGATGGTATCCGGCGCCGTCTCGCTGACGAGAATATTCTCCATGTTGAAATCGTTGTGAACCACCTGCGCTGGCAGATGATCCAGGCGGGGCAGGATATGGGCCTCGAAATCCTCCATGGCCTGCTCCAGCCGGGTACGCTGCGCAAGATCGGTGAAGGCGCCGAGCAGATCCCGGAGCCCCGCGGCATGGGTCATGTCCCAGGTGATGCGGTGATGCGCCGCTTCGTGGGTAAATCCGGAAAGCGCCGTCTGCAGACGGCCAAGCAGCGCACCGACACGATAGCGCTGCAGCGGCGAATGGGGTTGCGATGTCTGCGATGCGCCCGGAACGAAGGTGACGAGGCGCACGCCGCGCGTTCCGCCGTCCGCATCGGTCATGCGGAAATCGGCTTCGCCGTCCAGCGTGCGGATGATCCTCTGGACCGGTAGACCGGGGTCTGCCGCCTCCACATGCAGCAGCGCCTGGCTGTGCATGCTGGTCATCAAAGGAGGTTCGGCCGGGTTGAGGATCTTCAGCAGATAGGCGGTGCCGTCGTCGAGGGTCAGCCGGTAATTGCTGTCCTTCTCGCCCCACAGCCACTCGACCTGTCCGACAAGTCCGTATCTGTCCCGTGCAATCCGTTGCGCCTGTTCCGGCGGAACGCTGGCCACGCCGGTCTTGAGTTCAGCGCCGAGGCCATCCCCTCTTGCTTTGCCTGCAGTCATTGCCCTGTTTCCCCCTCTGCCAGTCTTTTTGATTTGCGCGGACATGGCGCCAGGTTTTAGCGCCTGCCGCCTGCTATCCCAGTCTCACGCCAAGCGCGGTGAAGACAGAACCTCTTCCGGATAGGCACTCTGATAGGCCGCAGCAAGTGTCAGCACGATGTCGTCGCGAAAACGCGGACCGACAAATTGTAGTCCGATCGGCAGCCCGCCGCCGTCAAAACCGCAAGGAACCGACACCGCCGGCTGGCCGGTCATGTTGAACGGATAGGTAAAGGGCGACCAGTCGGACCAGTCCTTGCCCTGCTTGCCATCCGGGAAATCGACACCTGCCGCGATCGCCGTCACCGGCATGGTCGGCAGCATCAGCGCATCGTATCGTTCATGGAACAGCGCCATGGTAACCTTGAGATCGGCCCGGACCTGCTCGGCTGCAACATAATCGCGGGCGGTATAGGTACATCCCTGTTCATAGATGCGGATGAGACCCGGATCCATCAGCGTCTTCTGCTCCGCGGTCGGGTTCGCCAGTTCCACGGTGCGGGCTTCCGCAGCATACCAGAGAGTGAGCAGGGCATCCTGAGGATTGGAGAAACCGGGGTCGACCTCTTCGATGATGGCGCCCATGTCGGACAGTCGACGGGCGGCGCGCTCGATGGCCGACGCGACATCCGGCTGCACCTCGGCATATCCCAGATTGCGGCTATAGCCGATCCTCAGGCCCTTGACGCTGCCCCCCTGGATTGCCGCGCGCCAATCGGGCACCGGCGTCGGGCAATAGCCATACATGGCGCGCGCCGTCGGCCCGGTCGTGGCGTTCAGGAACAAGGCTGCATCCTCGACCGTGCGGGTCAGCGGACCGCGATGGGCCAGCTCGAACAGCGGCGTCGGCGTATCGGAGGGGATCCAGCCATAGGTCGGCTTGATCCCGAACGTGCCGGAGAACGATGCCGGGATGCGGATCGATCCGGCCCCGTCCGAACCTTCGTGGAGCACGCCCATGTTGAGCGCTGCGGCCACCGCCGCGCCGCCAGACGAGCCGCCCGACGCACGATCCGTGCGCCAGGGGTTGAGCGTATTGCCGAAGGCCGGCCCATGGGTCACGCCCTTCCAGCCGAATTCGGGCGAGGCGGTGGTGCCGAGCACGGTGACACCCGCGGCCCGCAGCCGCTCCATGATCAGGTACTCGACCTGCGATGGCTCCTTGGCGCCCAGCGCCGAACCCCGGCGCCAGGGAATGCCCTTGACCGGCGTCAGTTCCTTGATCGTCGTCGGCGCACCGTCGATCGGGCTGAGCGGCTCGCCCCTCTGCCAGCGGGCCTCGGACTCCCTTGCCGCCGCTAGCGCCAGGTCCGGCACCACATAGGCAAAAGCGTTGACGCTCGGGTTGAACCTCTCGATCCGCGCCAGCGATGCCCGGGCGGCCTCGACCGGAGAGGCCCTGCCCGATGCAAACAGGTCCGAAAGCTGTGCGGCGGTCATTTCGCCGAGATCGGTCTTTTCCATGCTGCTCATGATGTCATGTCCTCAAAGGTTAGGCTTGCGCCGCCCGCAACGTGTCCAGTGCCCGCTTGACCGCCGCAAACATCTCGTCGACCTGCTCGGAGGTGATGATCAGCGGTGGGCAGAAGCAGATCGCCTCGGCAATGTTGCGGATGATCAGTCCCTCTTCCTCGCAGGCGGCCGCGACGGCTGCGGCAGCATCGCCGGGCTTGCCGTCGGTTTTCGGGTGGATCTCCAGCGCACCGATCAGACCCAGGCCACGCGAGGAATGCACCAGCGGATGCTTGGCAAGCTCCGCCAGTCCGCCGAGGAACTGCTCTTCGAGACGCGCCACGTGACCGACCAGATCCCGCTCCTGGATAATCTTCAGGTTTTCAAGCCCGACAGCCGTCGCCACCGGATGGCCGGATGCCGTGTAGCCATGGCCGAAAACGCCGAGACGATCGGATTCCTCGGCAATCGGCTGATAGAAGCGATCGTTCATCAGGATCGCCGACAGCGGCATGTAGGACGACGAAATCTGCTTCGACAGAACCAGCACATCCGGCTCGATGCCCAGCGTCTGGCAGGCAAACATCTTGCCGGTGCGGCCAAATCCGCAGATCACTTCGTCGGCCACCAGCAGGATATCGTATTTCTTGAGGATCTCCTGGACGCCGGCCCAGTAGCCGTCCGGCGGAACCAGCACCCCGCCCGCCCCCATGACCGGCTCGCCCCAGAAGGCGGCGATCGTCTCCGGACCTTCCTTGAGGATCAGATCTTCCAGATCCTGAAGGATGCGCTTGGTAAAGTCCGCCTCGCTCTCGCCGTCCTGCGCAAAATGCACATAGGACGGGCAGGATGTGTGGATCATCCGGTCGAGCGGCAAGTCGAAGCTGTCGTGGTTGCGCGACAGGCCGGTGATTGAGCCGGAGGCGATCGTCACGCCGTGGTATCCCTTGATGCGACCGATGATCTTCTTCTTGTCCTTCAGGCCGAGCGCGTTGGAACGGTACCAGACCATCTTGACGACAAGGTCGTTGGCCTCGGAGCCGGACGAGGTGAAATGCACCTTCGACATCGGCACCGGCGCCATCTTGATGAGCATCTCGGCAAGCTCGATCGACGGGCCATGGGTCTTGTAGGAGAAGGTATGATAGTAGGGCAGCTTCTCCATCTGCGCCTTGGCGACTTCCGCCAGCCGCTTCTCGCCGAAGCCGAGTGCCACCGACCACAGGCCGGCAAGACCTTCGATGTAGCGCTTGCCGTTGATATCGGTGACGTAGATCCCATCGCCGCTCTCGATCACAAGTCCGCCCGATTTCTCGTATTTGCGCAGGTTGACGTTCGGATGCATCTGGTAGGCAATGTCGCGGCCTTCCATCGAATTGGGGACGATCGTCATCGGTGTCTCTCCATTGGCAGGTCGGGCCGTTCAGCCCCGGGATGATATCATGGTGACCGACGGCTCACGCCGTCATCAGTGCTTCCTTCGCCCGACCGGGAATGGCCTCGATCAGGCTTCTTGTATAGGCATGTTCGGGTGCGCCGAATATCGCAGCGCCGGTTCCCGATTCCACGACCTCCCCCTTCTGCATGACCAGCACCCGGTCGCATATCTTCGCCGCGACACGCAGGTCGTGCGTGATGAAGACAAGAGACAGGTCGAGGTCTTTCTTAAGCTGGTCTAGGAGGTCCAGGATCTGCGCCTGGATCGACACGTCGAGGGCCGAGACGGCCTCATCGGCGATGATGATCTCCGGTTCGAGCGCCAATGCCCGGGCGATCCCGATGCGCTGCCGCTGTCCGCCGGAAAACTCATGGGGGAAACGGTCGACACTCTTGGCATCCAGTCCGACCATTTCCAGCAAGCCGGCAGCGCGGGCGAGCGCCTTTCTCTCGTCTTCGCCATAGGCGATCGGCCCGGACGCTATGATGCGCCCGACCTTCTCGCGCGGATTGAGCGACGAATAGGGATCCTGGAAGATCATCTGCATCCGGCGGCGCATGGCCCGCAGTCCAGCACCCTTCAGATGGGCCATGTCATGGCCGCCCAGAAGAACACGGCCGGCGTCCGGATCCTGCAGTCGCACCAGGCACCGCCCCACCGAGGACTTGCCGGAGCCGCTCTCGCCGACGATGCCCAGGGTCTCGCCACGCGACAGCTGGAACCACACATCCTTGACGGCCTGCACGGATCGCGCCCTGGAGAACAGTCCGCCGCCCGAGCGATAGGTCTTTGACAGGTTTTCCACGGTCAGCAGAGGTTCGCGGGGTGTCGTGCCGGCCATCCCCTGCCCGACCCGCGGAATGGCCGCGATCAGTTTCTTCGTGTAGGGATGCTGCGGCGAGAAAAGCACCTCGTCGGCCGTACCTTGCTCGACGATCCGGCCAAGCTGCATCACGGTCACGTAATCGGCAATTTCGGCCACGACACCGAAGTCGTGAGTGATGAACATCACCGCCATGTTGCGCCTGGTTTGCAGGCCCTTGATCAGCGTCAGGATCTGCGCCTGGGTGGTCACGTCGAGGGCCGTGGTCGGCTCGTCGGCGACAAGAACCTCGGGCTCGAGCGCCAGCGCCATGGCGATCACCACGCGCTGACGCTGGCCTCCAGACAGCTGGAACGGGTAGCTGTCTGCGGCACGCGACGGATCCGGCAAACCGACCTCCGTCAGCAGCGCCAGCGCCCTCTGTTTGCGTGCCCTGGGCGTCAGGAGCCCGTGCGCCTCGAAGACCTCCTCGATCTGCGCGGACACCTTCATCAACGGGTTCAGCGCCGACATCGGTTCCTGGAAGATCATCGCGACCCGGCGCCCGCGAATGGCATAAAGCGCCTCGGGCGGCAGGGTGATGAGATCCTGGCCGTCAAGCAGGATACGGCCCTCGGCAACACGCACGGCTTCGGGCAGCAAGCCCATCAGCGCATTGGCCGACATCGACTTTCCGGAACCGCTCTCCCCAACCACACACAGCAACTCGCCGGGGAACAGCTTGAAGCTGACCCGATCGATGGCGTACGGCCTGTCGCCGCCCTGCGGCAAGGCGACGCTGAGCCGGTCGATATGAACGACCGGCGCGCCGCGATCCTGTTCACGGGCTGCCCCGGGATGAATGACGGCATCTGCCGCTGTCACGTCTGGCATGGTCTATTTCCCCTTGCGGGCAAGGCGTGGATTGAGGGCGTCATTCAGCCCCTCTCCCACCAGATTGAGCGCGAGAACGGTCAGCAGGATTGCCAGTCCGGGAAAGAAACTGACCCACCAGGCCTGGCGGATGACGGTGCGTCCGGCCCCGATGATATAGCCCCAGGACATGATGTTGCGATCGCCAAGCCCGAGGAAGGACAGAGAACTTTCGATCAGGATTGCCGCGGCAACCATCATCGAGGCCAGCACGATGATCGGCGACAGCGTATTCGGCAGGATCTGGCGCCAGATGATCGTCGCATGGGTCTGCCCCGACAGCACGGCAGCCTCGACGAATTCCCGCGATCGCAGCGACATCACTTCGCCGCGCAACAGTCGTGCCACGGGTGGCCACGACACGACGGCAATGGCAATGACGATCGAGGTGATCGATGGCTGGAAGATCGCCACCAGCACCACCGCCAGCGCAAAGCTCGGCACACTCTGGAAGAACTCGGTAAAGCGCATCAGCACATCGTCCACCCAGCCGCCGAAATAGCCGGCGACCGCACCGATCGGGATGCCGATCAACAGCGCGACAACGGTGGAGACGAGGCCGACCAGCAGGGAAATGCCGGCTCCATGGGCAAGGCCCGCGGCCAGATCGCGGCCCAACGGATCCGTGCCCAGAAGGAAGGCATCCATGGTGAAGGGCGGAATGAACGGCCGCTGCACCATGGCCCAGGGCGAGCGCGTGAAGATGAACGGAGCGGAGAACGAGAGAATGACCACCGCGATCAGAATGACAAGGCCGACCACGGCGCCGCGGTTTTGCGAAAAGCGCGTCCAGAAATCCGTCATGAGGTCACCTTGATGCGGGGGTCGACGAGGCGGTAGAGCACGTCTGTGATGAGGTTGAACAACAGCACCATCGCGGCCGAGACGACGAACACGCCGAGAAGCAGGTTGTAGTCGCGTTGTGAAAGCGCATCGAACATCAGCCGGCCAATGCCCGGCCAGGCAAAGACCGTCTCGATCAGCACGGCACCTCCGACAAGCTGTCCGGCCTGGAGACCGGCCAGCGTGACAACCGGCAGCAGCGCGTTGCGCAAGACATGCCGGCGCTGGATCACACCCGGACGCAGCCCCTTTGCTTTTGCCGTTTTGACAAAATCAAGCCGGCTGACTTCCAGCATAGATGCCCGCGTCATCCGGGCATAAACGGCCATGAAGAACAGCCCGAGCGTCATGGCCGGCAGGATCAGATGCTGCAGGATATCAAGGGCACGCGCGACGCCCGTGTAGTTTGCACCGACCGTCTCGTATCCGAAGCCGGGCAACCAGCCCAGTTGTACCGAAAACAGCAGAACGGCCATCAAGGCGAGCCAGAACAGCGGCGTGGCATAGAAGATCAACGCCACGAAGGAAATGATCGTATCGGCCCATTTGCCCTGCCTGGCCGACGCAAAGGCCCCGGCCAGAACCCCAAGCCCCAGCGAGATGACGAAAGCCGAGAGCGAGAGCAGCAGGGTTGCCGGCAGCCGCTCGCCGATCAACTGGATGACCGGCAACTGCTGGCGATAGGAGTAACCGAGATCGAGCTGGACCACCGAGGAAACGTAGATCCAGAGCTGCACGTAAAGCGGCTTGTCGAGGCCGAAGCGTTCTCTGAGCTGCTGCACAAAGGCAGGATCGGCATCACCGGCCTCCCCCGCCATCACCGCCGCCGGGTCGCCCGGTGCTGCATGGATGAGAAAGAAATTGAGCACGGTAATGCAGATCAGGATCATGACTGCCTTCAGCAACCGCCCCGAGATGAATCTCAGCATATTGATAGCCCCGACTGGTTTTTCAGGTCCAGGATGACCCAGGCGGAGACGGATCTCCGCCTGAATGCCGGTTACGGCTTAACCCAGGCGTCGCGCATGGATTCCGGCAGGCCGGAGGCCGTCGTCACGATGTCCTGAACCTTGCAGTTGTAGATCGTCGGGAAACCGAGCTCGAGCAGCCAAGCGACCGGAACATCCTCCTGCAGCTTGTTCTGGGCCTGATCGTAGAGTTCCTGGCGCTTCGCCGCTGGGTAGGCTACGGCAGCTTCGTCGAACAGTTTGTCGAGTTCGGAATTGGAATAACCCTCGACATTGTTAAACGGATTGCCTTTGGCGATCTGCGAGGTCTTGTAGTTGCGGTCCACGCCGATTGCCGGGTCACCATTCTGGTAGAGATAGGTAAAGGCGATGTCGTATTCCCAGTTGGCCGTGCGCTGGTTCCAGCCGGCAACGTCAGCCGCTTCGATTTCGATCGGAATGCCGACCTCCTCAAGGTTCTGCTTGACGGCTTCCGCCCAGCGCTGCCAGGTCTCGCCATAGGGAAGCGGCAGCAGCTTCAGCGGCTTGCCATCATAGCCCATTTCCTTGAGCAGTCGCTTGGCCTTGTCCGGATCATGCGCGTATTTGGGCTCGACATCCTTGTAGAACGGAAGCTTCGACGACAGCGGCCCGGTAGCAACCTTGCCATAGCCGTTCCAAAGCACAACCTTGGCAAATTCACGGTCGAGCGCATACATCACCGCCTGGCGGAACTTGACGTTGTCCATTGGCGGCTTTCGGTTGTTGAGCCACAGCCAGGACAGCGGCGCGAAATATTCCCATCCCTTTTCCGTCGTGCAGGTACCGGGCAAATCCTTCAGGCGCGGAATGTCGAAGTTTTCGACCGAGCCGCCCGGCAGCACATCGACAGTGCCGGTCTCGAATGCGACAGACCGCGATGCGCCATCCGGAATGACCTGGTAATAGAGCTCGTCGAGATGGGGCTTGCCCTTGATGTAATAGTCCGGGTTCTTGACCAGGTGGATGTAGCTGCCGCGCTTCCATTCGTTGAACTTGAACGGACCGGTACCGATCGGCTTGTCGTTGGCCGGATTGGTGGCGTAGTCGGTGCCTTCATAGATATGCTTCGGCAGGACCGGCATCGTATAGAACGCCAGACCGCGGATGAAGGCCTCGAAGGGTTCCTTCAGCTTGAACACGACGGTCTTGTCATCCGGCGCCGTGACGCTTTCCACATGGGTCATCAGGTTGCGATGGCGCGGCTGCATCTTCACGAGATAATCGTTGGCGGAAAACAGCACATCGGCCGAAGTCATCGGCTTGCCGTCATGCCACGTCACGCCATCCTGCAGCGTGAACGTATAGGTCAGGCCATCGTCGGAAATCGCCCAGGATTTGGCGAGTGACGGTTCAGGCTTGAGGTTCTCGTCGTAGCGCAGCAGGCTCTCGTAGATATTGCCGCCGACGAGCAGAGCCGGGGCGTTGGTCGTGGTGCCGATCATGATGCTTGGCGGCTCGGGCTGAACAATGAGGTTAAGTTTGCCACCTGGTACGGCCTGGGCAATGGCCGCAGTCGCGGTCATGAAAAGGGCAAAAGATGAAGAAAGCAGTCGTCGCATGAAATTCCCCTTATGGATTTATGGTTTGCCTGCGGACGTCACTTTGCGACACATCGAGTGAGCAATATACCAATATATCGATGCCCGATCCTGCCCCCACCCCTGGCCTCTGTCAAGCAAGATGGATGGTTTTTTGCTCAAATCTTGAACCGTCAGAAAAAATGCGCACGAATTAATCAGATGCGAAAAATCGGGTCGCGGAGTTGCGCCGGATCGGGGCAACGACCCTGCGGAGACAGCCATAAAGCGCAGGCAACCCATCCCGGATTTCCGCGGCTGCTGGCCGAACGGCTGCACCGCGCCGGCCTGCCGGCCGGTGTCTGACCGGCGGCAGGCTCACCGCCGATCCGCAAACCGGCAAGGGCTGGTTCTTCGAGCCGACCATCATCGATGCGGCACCGGCAGATGATGCGGTGGTTCAGCAGGAGATTTTTGGTCCTGTTCTGGTTGTCCAGTCCTTCGAGACTGAGGAGGAGGCGCTGGCGCTCGCCAACGGCACGACTATGGGCTGGTCGCCGGGGTCTATACCCGCGATTTCTCCGCTGCCCATCGCCTTCACCGCGACATCGATGCCGTGTCGGTGGTGTTGATGCTGGGATCGGGCGTCCTGGCTTTGCTGAGCGTGGTGGTGCAGCGCGAAAGGTCGCCAACCTGAAACGCAACCTACGACATCGACTGGGCCCGCGGTCGTCACTCCCCGCCGGCAAGTGCCTCGAGTCCTGCCCGGTCGCGCAGGATGAGCCAGCCGTCCTTGAGGTCGATCAGCTTCGCCTCCTGCCATTTGCGCAGGCAGCGGTTCAGGTTTTCGCGGGTGATGCCGATCATCTTCGCCAGCTCCGACTGGGACAGGGAGAGCCGCCTGGCAGGCGTCTCCGGGCTCGCCGGCGGCGTGACCGTCAGCCGCAGCAACAGCCGTGCCAGCCGCGTCGGCAGGTCCGTGAAGGCAATTTCCAGCATGCGTGCGTCGGAACGCCGGACCCGCTGGCACAGAAGCGCGATCAGTTGGATGGAAAATGCCGGATTTCGTTGCAACACATCTAGCAGGCTGCGGCGTTCGAGGACGACCAGCGTGCAATTGCTCGCCGCCCGGACGGTTGCCGACCGCTCGCCGCCGTCGAGCAGGGCAATTTCGCCGAACACATCGCCGGCCCGCAATTCGCTGAGGATGACATCGCGGCCGGCGGGCGTTACCATTTCCACGCGGACGACACCTTCGGCAATGGCCATCATGCTGTGGCCAGGCGATCCCATGCTGAAGATCACCTCGCCCGCCGCATGGGTTTTGACAAGCGCGAAAGCGGCAAGGTCCCGCCGCGCCTGCGGATCCAGCGCCTTGAACACCAGGCTCTGGCCGAGCAGCTTTTCCTTGTTGATGCCGAGATCGCTCATCCGTGTCTTATCCGCCCCATCGATGCCGGCCGAAGGACCGGCCCTCCCTACACGTAAATTGACATTCCAGAATTGCAACACGATAACCATCTGATCGTTTCAGGCAACTTTGAGGAAATCTCGTGAGAACCGTGTCCTGTGCAAATCTGCTGGCATTGTTGATATTCTCCTGCCTTTCGGTGCCCGCCACGTCCATGGCCCAGGACGCGTCTTGCCAGCGTGAAGATGTGCTCGATCCGCCCCGCATCGTCTATCGCTGCCCAAATGGCCTCGTGCTCGAGGCGGAAGCCGCCGCCGACCTCGAACTGCAACAGCAACCTGGCAGCACCGGCCCTGCCGCCGCCAGCCTGTCGGGCAAGGCGGTGCTGATCGAAGTCGCGCCCGGCAGTGGCCCGTTCCAGATCCTGACACCCCATGCGATCGCCGCCGTGCGCGGCACAATCTATGCCGTCGATGTGACGGGGGAGGCAACGTCGGTCTTCGTCCTGCGTGGCGAGGTTGCGGTGTCCCGCGCCGACGGTTCGCAGGCGGTCTCCCTTAGCCCCGGCGAGGGCGTGGATGTATCGGCAGCACAGCCCTTGCAGGTGAGGGTCTGGGGTCAGCCACGGGTGGCCGGTCTGCTTGCCCGCTTCGCGCGATGAAAAGCAGCCTGCCGCTCGGCGTCATTCTTGCGGCATTTGTCGCCGCAGGCGTCTGGGCCGGGCTGCTGGCCATGGTGCATCTTTCCGGCCGAGCGAGCCTCATGGACCGGGCCGAAACCATTTTCCTGGACGCCCGGATCGCCCTGACCGGCCGCCGCGCGGCGCCGGACGCGGTTGCGATCGTCACCGTCGACGATGCCATGGTGGCCGATGCCGGACGCTATCCGCTCGACCGCCGGCAATTGGCCGCACTGATCGACAGGATCAGGCTTGCCGGGGCGCGGGCCCTGGCCGTCGACATGCTATTGGTCGGCGCAACGGACGGCCAGGCCGATACGGCGCTCGCCACGGCCCTGAGCCGCCTGCCGGCCGTATTGGCCGGGGCTGGGCAATTTTCCGACGCGAACAGCCACACCCTGTATGTCCCCGCCCCGACCGAGGTGTTGAAACCGCTGCCGCTCTTGAGCAATGCCGCGGCAGCCGGTCTGGCCAATGTCGTGGCCGACGCCGGCGGCACGCCGCGCCATGTTCCCATGCTGTTTCAAACGGCAGAAGGCCCAGAACCCTCGCTTGTCCTGCGCGCTGCCGGCCTCTACGAGGGCCAGATGCCGAGCGTGACCGCAGAAGGTTTGCGATTTCGCCAGCGCGCGATGGCGCTCGATCTCGGCTGGCATCTGCCACTCAATTATTATGGCGGCAGCGGGACGATCCGAACCATCAGCGCGCTCGACCTGATGAACGACCCGGACGCCGGGCAAAGCCTGAAGAACCGGCTGGTGCTGCTGGGCGTCACGGCCACCGGCGTCGGAGACCGCTTCTCGACGCCCTTCGATCCGATCCTGCCGGGTGTCGAAGTGCTGGCAACGGGGGTCTCGAACCTCATCGACGGATCGGCACTGGTGCGCGACCGGACGGTTCGCCGGATCGACGCGGCAACCGCCATGCTGATCACGCTTGTCGGTGTCGCCGTCGTGGCCTTTCTGCCGCTGGCGGGCGCGTCGATGGTGTTTGCCAGCCTTCTGGTCAGTTGGTTTGCCGCCATCACCCTGGCCTTCGGGCAGTTCTACTGGCTAAGCGCCGCCCTGCCCCTGGCCGCAAGCCTTCCGCCGGTCGCCGCTTTGGCTGTCCTCCGGCAGATCTTCGATCGCACCGAAATGCGGCAACTGGCATCCAGCCGGGCGGCGCTTGGACGCTTCCAGGCGGGAACCCTGTCGAAGCGCATCGCCGGAGATCCGACGTTTCTTGTCGAACCGCGGGAACAGCCTGCCGCGATCCTGTTCATCGATCTCGTCGGCTATACCGGCCTCAGCGAACGCCTCGGCCCGAGACGAACCCGCGATGTGCTGAAGGCCTTCCACACCATCGTCGTTGAAGAGACCGAGCGGCGCCATGGGCTGGTGATGGATTTCATGGGCGACGGCATCATGATCGGCTTCGGCATCCCGGACCAGACTGCTGAGGATGCAGCCAATGCCGTGTCGACAGCGTTTGGCCTCGTTCGGGCGGTCGGCTTATGGCTGGCCACGACCGCAATGGACCCTGACATCAGCACCGTTCGCGTCGGCGTCCACTATGGACCGGTCGTGCTGTCGCGTCTTGGCCATGAAAACCACCAGCAGATCGCCGCGACCGGCGATTGCGTCAACGTGGCGAGCCGCTTGATGGAGGTCGCGCGCTCCCGCGCCGCCTCGGTCGCGCTGTCATCGGATCTGGTTCGGGCCGCAGGGCTGGAGGCGGAACTGTTGTCGGGAGGACGTCAGTTCGAGCGGGTCGAGATCAGGGGGCGCGTGCAATCGATCGAGGTCGCAGTCTGGTCAGCGTCCGATGCCCGGTCTGTTTAAGCTGTCGTCCTGCGCGCCTCTTTTGGACTATAGCCGTAGCGCGCCCGAAACAGCCGGCTGAAATGGGCCGGATCGGAAAATCCGTGATCATAGGCAAGCGTGCTGATCAGCCGCGCGTCTTCTCCTTGCCTGAGGATACGATGACAGGCGGCCAGGCGCCGCTCACGGATGAACCTCGACACACCGCCGAAGGGTTCGAACAGATAATAGAGCTTGCGGCGCGACACGGCCAGGACCCGGCAGAGCCGCTCCGCCCCGAGATCCGCAGCGGCAAGATGCGCATCGATGTAGTGGCAGGCCGTCTCGATCCGGCTGACGGAATGGTCTCGTCGGACGAAGGGGGTGAAGCGGTCCTTGATCGGCAAATCGACGTCCTGGCCCCTTGTTTGCAGCGCTCCCATGATCATGGCTCCCTCTGTTCCGTCCGGCTTGCCGACTTCGCGGCGTGAGAGCCCATAAAACCGCAAGCGAGGCCGTCCGCGCTGTCATGCGCGTCACAATGAAGGAACAGAACGTGGTCTATGGAGCGGACCACCCGTTGACATCTCGCGCCTCGATGAGGCCTCACCGTGCGCTGAAGCCCCGGATCAGGCTTTCGCGCATGTCGGCCATCGAAGGTTCGGGAGCGGCCGGATCCGGGATCATGCCGGTGGCAAAACCCTCCGTGACGAAACCTTCGACCAGCGCCGCATCGCGGCTGACAATATGGATCGGCACGGCGCGCGAAGCATCTGGTCCGGTGACCAGCGCCGCGGGCTGGTGATCGCCGAGCACCACGAAAACAGCGTCGCGGCCGAAACGGGCGATATAATCGCCCAGGGTCTGCAACGTGTAATCGATGGTTTCGGCATAGTGCCGGCGGACTCGGTCGGGATCGGCCCAGACCACTTCGGGCGGATCGCCGCTATCGGCCTGGACGTTGAAAACGGTGCCGTCGCCGACGGTTTGCCAATCGATCAGCTTCGGCACCGGCGTCCAGGGCGCGTGGCTGGAAATCAGGGCGATCTCGGCCATCACGGGCTTGCCATCCTTGCGAGCCGGCTCAAGGGCCAGGCGCTCAAAGGCCGACAGCGTATACTGGTCCGGCATGGTCACCCAGTTGAAGGATTTGCCGCGATAGCCGAGGTCTTTGGCCGCAAGGACCCGGTCATAGCCGAAATAGGCAGACTCCGGCCAATCCATGGTGATGGCCGGCATGATTGCCGCCGTCTGCCATCCGGCATCGCCAAACAAGCGGTTGAGGCTTGTCCGCTGGCTTTTCATCAGGAGATCATAGCGCGCCTGGCTATCGACCCACAGGCCCGACAGCAGCGTTCCGTGCGCAAGCCAGCTCAGCCCGCCGACGGTTGGCGAACGTGCCCAGCCGCTGGCGGTGGAGTAACCCGCCGATTGGAGCTGACGCTCCAGGGTCTCAAGGCGCGGCCTGACCAGCCCGCCATAGCGCGGATCCTCGATAGCGCTGCGCCCATAGGATTCGATGAAGACGAGGATCACGTCGCGTCCCTTGATGCGGCCAAACAGCCCCTCGCCGCCGGCATATCCGGGACGGGCTGCGAGTTCGGCCTCGAAGACCCTTATATCGGCGATCGAGCGGGCGACCAGCGACAGACGCTCTCGCAGATAAGGTGCCACCCGCAATTCGGCAATATCCGCCAGCCCGGCCCGCGATCCGGCCGTCGCCAGTCCGAAACCCAGGGCGAGTAGAATTGCAAATCCGGCAGCCGCTGCCCGCTGTGCCCCCCGGCCGAGCCGCGTCATCTGCAGGCAGGACCAGCAGAACGCGGCCATCAGCGTTGCGATGGCGCCCGCGGCCAGGCCAATCGCCAGACCGGCGCCGAGCTTGCCGACCGCTCCGGACAGCACATTCCAGCCGTCGAGCAGCATCTTCATGTCGAGATAAGGATTGAAGCGCCGCTGGAATGCCGACAGCACGCCGATGTCCCCAAGCTTCAGAAACAGCAGACAAAAGATCACAAACGTGGCAAGAACCGCGAGAGGAACCGCCAACCATCGCGGCAGCAGCAGCAAGGCCAGTGCGACCAGCGGCAGTTCGATCGGCAGGCGCCAGAACGCCAAGAGATGAAAGGCGTCCGGATTGTCGGGCATGGTGCAGGAAGCAAAACCGATGACGGCGAAAAGGGCGACCGAAAGCGCGCCCTTCCAGCCGGAGACAGGTTTGCGCCAATCTTTCAATCCATCCCGCCTCATTCAGCTCACCGTCTTGCCTGGAGAATCATGTTGACCGACCATGCCGAGATGAGACGGCCATGCGCAAGCTGAGAGCCTTGGCAATCATCGCCGGCCTGCTGCTGGTGGTTGGACTGATTTTTGCCGTCGATCCGGCCGGAGTGATCGACGCCCTCGGCCGGGTGCCGCCGGGGCACATTTTTGCCGCGATGCTGGTGGTCCAGGTGCAGATCGTGCTGTCGGCGCTGCGCTGGCGCTTTACCGCCACCAGGCTTGGCCATGCCATCCCGGTGGCGGTTGCGGTGCGCGAATATTATCTCGGCAGCGTGCTGAACCAGATCCTGCCGGGCGGCATCGCCGGCGATGCGGCACGCGTCTACCGCATCAAAGAGGACAGTTCCGGCGGATGGAAACGGGCGGCGACCGCCGTGGTGCTGGAGCGGCTGTCCGGTCAGCTCGCCTTTTTTACGCTGACGGGCCTTGGCGTGATTGCCTGGCTGGTCTTTCTGCCGGGACAACTGCCGATGGATCCCTGGCCTGCGGTGTGGGTGGTGCTGGTCGCCCTTGCGATGCTCGGCGTCGCGGCCACCTGGTTCCGCGCGCCGCTGAAAAACCGCATTGCCAAGTTTGGTCCCGACCTCGAGGCAGCCTTCTGGAAAGACGGTGCCTTCGTTGTTCAGGCAGGCCTCAGCACCCTGATCGTCGCCAGCTATGTCTGCACGTTCCTGATTGCCTCCGATGCGGTCGGCGCGCCGCTGCCGGCGATCGCTGCCGTCACCGCGGTGCCGCTCTGCCTGCTGACCATGCTGATCCCGATCGGCATCGGCGGTTGGGGAGGCCGTGAAGCGGCCGCTGCCGCCCTCTGGCCGCTCTTCGGTTTCACCGCTGCTCAGGGCCTCGCCGCAAGTCTGCTCTATGGAATCTTCTCGCTCGCCGGCACCGCCCTTCCCGGCCTGTGTGTGCTGGCGGTCTCGTTGATCGGTGGGCGGCAACGGCGCAAATAGCGGCCTCATGGCCTCGCTCCGGCAAGGCCGCTCAGCGGCGCGCATTCGCGGTTTTCAGCAGGTAGAGGCCATCGACGAGAAAAGAATAGCCGAGCAGAAGCAGTGCCATGGCGGCAAACCATGACGAGACCGGGGGAGCGATGCCCGGAACAAGGACCAGGCACAGGACGCCGACCTGGATGACGCAGACAAGCTTGCGACGAAACGACGGCGGCAAAGGTGCATTGAGATGCGGCAGCACGACCTGCATCAGCACGAAACCGTAGCGCATCAATCCGATCAGCAGCACCCAGGATCCTGCCTTGCCGAGCAGACACGCCGCCGCCGACAGGCAGAGGATCAGCAGCGCGTCCACTTCCATGTCGAACCGCGCCCCGAGCTCGGATTCCTGGCCATAGCGGCGGGCCAGGTAACCGTCGACCCCATCGAGCGCAAAGGCCGCGAGCACGATGAACATGAAGGCCCAGAGCGTCGATTCGGCACTCTGCGGCAGGCCGGCAAAGCACACCGCCGCCGCGACCATGCAGACCAGCGCGGCGCGGATCGCCGTGATCGCATTGGCAAGACCGAAGCGTTCAAAGCGGTGGAGATGCAGACCCTTGATGACCAGTGCAAAGATCAGCAGAAGAAGCGCCAGAGCGGCGACGACCGCCTTGCTGCCAAGCGAAAGCTGGGTCGCGGCCACAAGATAGCTGACGCAGGCCGCGGCAAAGATGCTGCCGAGAACGATCAGCGCACTGGCCTTGAGCGCTGGCGATGGTGCACGCGCCATCACAGCGGCACGCGCGGCGGATCGTTTGTTCGACAGCATCCTTATGTCCTATTCCGCGGCCAGAAGCTTCTCGATCTCCAGCATATGACCGGCGCGCGCCCGCTTGGTCGCCAAGTAACCGGCATTTTCAACCGTGACCTCGCCGGTCACCGCCATGCGGCTGTGCACCTCGATACCGCCCTCGGCAAGCGCTGCGATCTTGGCCGGATTGTTGGTGAAGATGATGGTTTTTTCGATGCCGAGCAAGCGCAGCATGGCGATTGCCGCCTCGTAGCGGCGGTGATCGCTGCCATAGCCAAGTTCCGCATCGGCATCGATCGTATCCAGCCCGAGATGCTGGTATCCATAGGCCCGCATCTTGGCGCCGATACCGGTGCCGCGACCTTCCTGATCGAGATAAAGCAGCACGCCGCCGCCCAGTGCCTTCATGTCCGCAAGCCCGTTGCGCAACTGATCGCCGCAATCGCATTTCAGCGAGCCGCAAAGGTCGCCCGTGATGCACGACGAATGCACGCGGATCGGCACCGGGGCGCTGAAATCGGGTTGTCCGACCACGATGGCGACCTGGTCCTTCTGCGCCAGGCCACCGCGGAAGACGACGAATTCGGCATCGCCGAGATCGCGCAGCGGCACGCGGGTGCGCACGACGATGTTGAAGGTCTGGCGGGCGGTATCGGTGGCGGCAAGGTGCTGCCTGTCCAGCGTGCAGCAGGCTGCAAAGCGGCTGTCGAGACCGTCGATTTCGGCGCAGACCATGGCCGGCAGCAGCAGGGCCTGCCGCGCCAGTTCGGCCGAGGCGCCCATCAAAGGGCCGGCCTCATGCCAGACGGCGGGAGCCCGAGCCCGAAGCCCGTAGGCGAGCCGCGACGCCTGCGCAAACGAAACCCCGTCGAGCGGTACCGATATGTCGCCGCGCGCCGCCGGCAACAGCCGGGCGGCGCGGTGCGATGTGAGAAACAGCGAATGCGTGCCACCGACTGCGGCGGCGAATTGATCGTAGAGCGACGGTGCAGCGCTATCGAGCGCCAGCACAGCCAAATGCTTTGAGCCATCCCGTAAGATGACCGGTCGCCCGAACCGCAACTCGGCAACGGCGCGTTCGACCTGCATTGCAGGCGAGACAAACCCAAAACCATAATCGTCAGGCGGTGTCATTCATATCCTCCAAAATGTCCAGCACGAAGCCTTACGAGGGGAAACCCCTGCCGGATCATTTAAGTTGCGTCTTACATGTCGGATTTTTTACGGCCGACTGCTATGGACAATCTCGATCCCTGCACGAAATGACAAGACATATGCACGGATACCCAACTGCCGACCCGGTAGGCCGTGATACCTAATCCCAGCGGCCGGCGCGACAGCCGTAGCGCCATGTGCGAATGCGAGGCCTCGTATCCGCATGCCCAAGGAGACGACCGATGAACCTCGACACAAAGGCAGCCGGCATGGCGCAGGCGCAAAGCGCACGCGCCTTGTGGTTTCCGGCCGCCGGCACGTGCCAAGTGCAGGAGGAGGGCCTGCCGCCGCTGAAAGAAGGCGAGGTGCTGGTGCGCATGCTGTACAGCGGCATCAGCCGGGGCACGGAGAACCTCGTGTTCAACGGCCGCGTTCCCCCGAGCGAATTCGAGCGCATGCGCGGCCCCCATATGGCCGGACAATTCCCCTTTCCGGTAAAATACGGCTATTCGGCCGTCGGGCGGGTCGAGGCCGGCAGTGCAGCGCTGATTGGCAAGACCGTATTCTGCCTCCATCCCCATCAAGATTTGTTTACCGTCGGTGAGGCTAGCGTGACCGCCCTGCCCGACGGTTTGCCGCCCGCCCGGGCCGTGCTGGCCGCCAATATGGAGACGGCGCTGAACATTGTCTGGGACGCCGATATTCTGCCGGGAGACCGGGTGGCCGTCTTCGGCGCCGGCGTGGTTGGTGCGCTGGTGGCCTATCTCGCATCGCGGATCGTCGGCACCGACGTCCTGCTGATGGATCCCAACCCGGAGAGACAAACCCTGGCCGATCGGCTCGGCATCGGCTTTTCCTATGGCGAACAGGTGGCTGGCGAATTCGACGTGGCCATCAATGCGTCCGGATCCGCCGAAGCGCTGGCCCAGGCCATTGAGCTGGCCGGGCAGGAGGCGCGGATCGTCGAGGCAAGCTGGCACGGCGACAGGCCCGTCAGCCTGCCGCTCGGCGGCGCCTTTCATGCCCGCCGGCTGACCATCGTCAGCTCGCAGGTGGGCTCCGTGCCGCCGGCAAGGCGGGCCCGCTGGACCTATGCCAGACGGCTTGCCAAGGCGCTCGACCTGTTGCGTGACGCCTGCCTCGATACCCTGATCTCCGGCGAAACCGTCTTTAACGAGCTTGAGAACGCCTATCCGGCCATCCTGGCCGATCCGGAAACCCTTTGTCATCGTATCCGTTACTGACAGTCATAGCGAAGAGTGAGACACCATGTTTGCCGTTGAAGTCCGAGATCACATCATGATTGCCCACAGTCTGGCCCGCCCGGTTTTCGGGCCCGCCCAGGGCATGCATGGCGCCACCTTCGTGGTCGATGCCGCCTTTTTCACCCGCGATGTCGACGAGGACGGGCTGGCGGTCGACATTGGCGCCGCCACCACGGTTCTGGGCGAGGTGCTGAAGCCGCTCAACTATAAAAATCTCGACGAGGTCACTGTCTTCACCGGCAAGATCACCACGACGGAGGTGATCGCCAAGCATATTTTCGACGAACTGGCCCAGGCCGTTGCCGACAAGCGGCTCGGACCGGGAAGCCACCGCATCTGCCGGCTCAAAGTGACCCTGCACGAATCCCATGCTGCCCGCGGCTGGTACGAGGCCGACCTTTGAGCGCTGGCCTGACCTTTGCCTATCCCGGCGACCTCGCTCTGAATACCGGCGGCTACGCCTATGATCGCCGGGTGATCGACGGTCTCGGCAGAGGCGGCTGGACGGTCGAGGCCCTGCCGTTAGGGGAAGGCTTTCCCGCTCCCTCCCTTAAGATAAAGCAGGAGGCGGAGCGCCGGCTGTCGGCACTGCCGGATGGTGCGCTCGTTGTCATCGACGGCCTTGCCTATGGCGTGCTCGACGAATGGGCCGAGCGTGAAGCAGCACGCCTGCGCATAGTCGCGCTCGTCCATCATCCGCTGGCGCTCGAGACCGGTCTTGACCTGCGCCAGCAGAGCCTGCTTCACGACTGCGAACGCCGCGCGTTATCCTTCGCCCGCCATATCATCGTGACCTCGCCGATGACGGCCCGCGAGCTGCAGACCCATTTCGGCGTGGAGCCGCACCGCATCACGGTGGCTATTCCGGGCACCGATCCGGCAGCGGCTGCCACCGGTGACAACGATCCGCCACATATTCTGTCGATCGGCACCTTGATACAGCGCAAGGGCCATGACGTGCTGATATCGGCGCTGAAGCAGGTCAAGCATCTGGCCTGGCGGGCGACGATCGTCGGCAGCAAGACCCTCAACCCGGAGGTCGCCGCGAGCCTGCGCCAGCAGGTCGATGCCCTGGGCTTGGCCGATCGGATTTCGCTGGCCGGCGAATGCGATCAACCGCGCGCACTGCTGGCGGATGCCGACATCTTCGCCCTGGCCAGCCGCTTCGAAGGCTATGGCATGGTTTTCGCCGAAGCCCTGTCGCAGGGCCTGCCGATCGTCGCCTGCCGGACCGGTGCCATTCCCGACGTCGTGCCGGAAGACGCCGGAATCCTGGTCCCGGTCGACGATATCGACGCCTTTGCCAAGGCGCTTGAAAGCCTGCTGACCGACAAGCCCCTGCGTCGCGCCAAGGCCGCAGCGGCACGGCGCGCCGGGTTGGCGTTGCCAGGCTGGGACACAACGACAGAGATTATCGCGTCCACGTTGAGAGCACAGGCATGAGCGGATTTGACAAGACCTGGCTGGCGCTGCGCGAGCCGGCCGATATCGCGGCCCGGCACGGCGCTCTGGTGCAGGATCTGGCCGGCCATCTCGCCAGTTTGGAGAATGCGCGCATTCTCGACATCGGGTGTGGCACGGGCTCGACCTGGCGCAGCCTCAGCGATCGGCTCCCGGGAGACGTGAACTGGCACTTGCTCGACTACGATCCCACCCTGCTGCAAGAGGCGGCGCGCCAGATTGGCTTAAACAGCAAAGTCGGGTTCCTCCAGCACGATCTGAACGACATCGCAGCCCTTCCTTTGGACGGCGTGGACGTCGTCACCGCATCTGCCCTGTTCGATCTGTGTTCGGAGCAACTGTGTACCGACCTTGCCGACCGGCTCGCATCGGCGCGGATCGGTCTTTATGCGGCTTTGAACTATAATGGGTTGATGCACTGGTCACTGCCCCATCCGCTCGATGGTGAGATCGTCGACCTGTTCAACCGGCATCAGCGCACCGACAAGGGGCTTGGGACGGCGCTCGGCCCGGATGCCACGGATTGCCTGACCCGCGTTCTGACGGCGCGCGGTTTCCGCGTCAAGATTGAAGACAGTCCCTGGCGGCTGGACGCCAATTCGCGCGCCCTGCAGATCGAATTGCTGAACGGATTGCGCCAACCGCTCCTGGAGATGAAAGATCTGCCTGAGGCCAAGATCGACGAATGGCTTGGCTACCGCCGGGACATGGTCGGCGAAGCCGGCAGCCTATGCCTGGTGGGCCATGCGGACCTGCTCGCTCTGCCGCTCTGAGGCGCGGCGCCGTTCCAGCCGGCAGTCGAACAGGATATCGCTGCCGAGACTGTAGACATCGGTGACCGGGCGGTGTGCGCCGGCCAGCCGCTCGATCGGCGGCAATGTGATGCCGCTCGGACCTGAGCCGATGATGATCGGAGAAATCGCTACATGCAGCCGGTCGACGAGACCGGCATCGATGAAGCGCGCGATAGTGCGGGCCCCACCTTCGACAAGCACCCGATGCAGGTGGCGCTCCGCCAGGGCATCGAGCATGTCCTTGGGGTCGAGTCCGCAAGCTTTGAGCTGCAGACGGATCACTTCCGCCTTCGGCAGCGGCCGGCCCTTCGCATTGGCGCTGCGCAGCACGATGACCGGTGCCCCGCCGTCGTGGAACAGGCTTTCATCACCCTCCAGCACCGCGTGGCAGTCGACAACGACGCGCACCGGCGCGGGCCCCTCGACCATTCTGACCGACAGTTTCGGATCGTCGGCTCGCACGGTTCCGACACCGACGATCACCGCATCGACCAGTGCCCGGCAGCGATGCAGATGCGAAAGGCCGTCCGGCCCCGATACATCGCGCGCATCGCCCGCGGGCGTGGCAATGCGACCGTCCAGCGACTGCCCGACCTGCGCCAGCACGAAGGCACCGCGCGCGCCGGCGATCGGCCCATAAAGGTCTTCGGCCGCACTGCTGGAGGCCAGGCTGGATGCTCCCTGCCGAAGGGCCAGCAACCGCTGCCATATCGTCTCTGTCATCACCATGCTTTGCATTGTAAGCCCTACACGATCCGGTACAGGGTGTTGTCGCGCTTGATCACATGATGAAGCAGCACAGCCCCGATATGCAACGCAAAGAGCAGCAAAAGGATCCATGCGCTCCAGGCATGGATCGCCGACAGGCTCCAGGCAATGTCGGGCGCCTTGTCCAGCGGGCTCCACACCGGCACCAGGCCGAACCAGACGAGCGGAAAGCCGTGGGCGTTGGTCGCAAGGAAACCGCTGACCGGCATGACGATCAGGAAGACATAGAGCAGGCCGTGCACGGTGGAGGCCGCCAGGCGCTCGATCGCTGGTCCCTGCGGCTGCGGCGGCCGGGCCATCAGCCTGTTGCCGACGCGCAAAAGCATCAGCCACAGCACCAGGAATCCGAAGCTCTCGTGGATCAGGTAGAAATCCAGCGACACTTCCTTCTTGGTGAACTGGATGAAGAAGCCGAGCGGCCATGTGATAAGAACGAGGGCGGCAACCAACCAGTGCAGCAGGCGCGACGTCGCCGGGTAGCGCTCGACGCGGATCACCGTCTCGGACGGACAGAGGGCCTTTGACAGCATGTTGGTTTCGCCGTTCCTGGACATGAGCAATTCCCGCCATTGACCTGTGAAACCTCGAAAAAAGCACGCCAGGGTCAACGCGGGTCAAAGTCGCCGGCCCCGCGTGGCAGCTTAATTCGTCAAGTGCTTAAGTGCAAATGACGATGCGTGCAGGAAAATTGCCTCTCCGTGCAAATCGGTGCGAGCACCGACAAAGCGCATGGGTCGAGCCGGCGGTCGACAATGGGCGGCTCAGCGCTTGATTGCCGTCATCTTCCGTGCCACCTTCCGCCCATGCGCATATTGCTGGTGGAAGATACTCACGATGTCGGCGAGGCGATCTCTCGCCGATTTGAGACAATCGGGCACACGGTCGACTGGCAGACGGACGGCCGGGCGGCATCGGAGATTCTCGATTTTACCGACTACGACCTGGTCATTCTCGACGTCATGCTGCCCGGAATGGACGGGTTCGAGATCCTCAAGCGCCTGCGCCAGGCGCGCAACACCGTGCCGGTCCTGGTGCTGACGGCCCGCTCGGAGATCGACGACCGGGTCGGCGCGCTCGATCTCGGCGCCGATGATTACCTGGTCAAACCCTTCGATTTCCGCGAGTTGGAGGCCCGCGCCCGGGTGCTGATGCGCCGCCGCGCCGGCGGCGAGGCGACCAATATCATTGCCTGCGGCGACGTGACCCTCGACCGCGCCAACCGCAATGTGCGGGTCGGCAAGCGGGAGATAACGCTGAAGCGCCGCGAGATGACCCTGCTGGAGATCCTTGCATCCAGGCCCGGCCGCGTCTTCAGCAAGGAGGAACTTCTGGACCAGCTGTTCGGTTTCGAAGAGGCCGCAGGCCCAAACGCCATCGAGCTCTATGTCGGACGGCTGCGCAAGAAGCTCGAGGGCGCCAAGGCACGCATCGTCACGGTGCGCGGTATCGGCTACCAACTGGTGTCCGATGCAACGCCGTGAATCCTCGCTCTTCTCCCGGCTGGTGCTGCGCATGGCGCTGGTCCTGGCGCTGGGTGCGGCCGTGCTGGTCAGCGGCGCCTGGTTCTATGCCCGCACCGCCGCCGACGATGCCTATGACCGCCTGCTGCTGGGCGCCGCATTCCAGATGCGCGAGAGCCTTGTGGTCGATGACGGTCGGCTGGCCGTCAGCCTGCCCTCCTCAGCCTTCGAGCTTTTGGGACTGGCCGGCCGCGACCGGATCTTCTATCGGGTCGTCGATCCTGCAGGCCTGACGCTGACCGGCTATGACGACCTGCAGGTCGATATGGATCTGTCCGTCGCCCGCGCCGGCCCGGTCCTGCTGTCGGCCAATTATCGCGGCGTTCCGGTGCGCGTTGCGGCCACCGGCCGGGCTCTGTCCGATCCCGCTCTGTCCGGCTGGGCCTATGTGATCATTGCCCAGACGACCGAAGCGCGGCAGGCGCTCGCCTCCGAACTGACGACCCGCGCCTCAATCCTGGTGGCGGCGATGAGCGCGCTGGCCATGATCGGCACGATATTGGCCGTGCGCTATTCGCTGAAGCCGGTGGCGGAACTGGGGCGGGCGCTCAGGCTGCGCGAGCCCCATGACCTGACGCCGCTCACCGTCGCCGTGCCCCGCGAGCTGTCGCCCTTCGTCTCGTCGATCAATCACTTCATGAACCGCCTGGACGAGCGGGTAAAACTGCTGCAGCGCTATATCGCCGACAGCGCTCACCAGATCCGCACGCCGCTGACGGCGCTTTCGGCACAGGTCAGCCTGATCGACGAGGAGCGCCTGGCACCGGAGGATCGACGGCATCTGGCGCGGGTGCGCAACCGCACCGCCGAGCTTGCCCGCTTTACCAACCAGCTCTTGAACCATGCCATGGTGATCCATCGCTTCGATTCGGCGCAACTGCTGCCCCTCAGCCTGACCTCCGTCACCCGCAAGGCCTACCGCGCCGCGATCCCGATCACCATCGATCCAGATATCATCGTCTCCTTCGAGGCGCCGGATGAGGATGTGATGGTGCTCGGCGACATGCTCAGCCTGCGCGAGGCGATCGTCAACGTCATCGACAATTCGCTGCGCCACGGCACTCTGTCGCGCCTGGAGGTCCGGGTGTCGAGCGACGGTGCCTTCGGCCGGGTCGAGGTGGAGGACGATGGCCCCGGCATTCCGCCGGCCGACTGGGAGAATGTGACCAAGCGCTTTGTCTCGTCCAAATCGGGCGAAGGCAGTTCCGGTCTCGGCTTTGCGATCGCCTGCGAAGTCGCCACCGTGCTCGGCGGCACCCTGACGTTTCGTGAAAAGACCGAGGCCCAAAGCTTCGCGGTCGTTCTGGAACTTCCGCTCCATCAGGAGGATAAATCATGAAAGTGTCCGCATTGACGGCATCGCTTGTCGTGCTTGGCCTGTCATGGGCAAGTCCAGTCCTGGCGGTCGAAGGCGAGCAATCCTTCCTGCCGGCCTTGCAGGTAGAAACGGAAAGACTGACCGTTCACGGTGTCTGGGATTTCAATGCCATACGGCCGATACTCCTCGACTTTCAGCAGACGGCGCCGAATGTTGCGGTCGTCTTTGTCGACTACGTCAGCAACGACCTGTTTCGGGAATCGGAACTCGCCTGCCGCGAGGGACGGCCGCACGGCGATATCCTGCTCTCGTCCTCCGTCGACCAATTGGTGAAGCTTGCCAATGACGGCTGCGCATCTCCGCATCATTCCGTGGAGGCGCAGAAGGTGCCGGACTGGGCCAATTGGCGTGAAGAGGTCTATGGCTTTGCGTTCGAGCCGGCGGTTTTCGTCTATGACGGCGCCCGCGTTCCGCCGGAAGACGTGCCGCGCACCCACGACGCGCTGGCCGACCTGCTGCGCCGCAAGCCGGACCTTTATCGCGGCCGGATCGGCACCTACGATATCCAGGCCTCCGGCGTCGGTTATCTGCTGGCCTTCAACGATGCCCGCCAGGCACCGACGGTCTATGGCCGGCTGATCGAGAGCCTCAGTCGGTCGGACACCGTCATTCGCTGCTGCAACAGTGAAGTGCTGGGCGAAATTGCCAGCGGCAACGTGCGCATCGCCTATAACATTCTCGGCTCCTACGCCTATGCCGCGTCGCGCCTCAATCCCGATATCAAGATCGTCATACCCCGCGACTATACGCTGATCCTGTCGCGCGGCGCACTCATTCCGGCCCAGAGTGCCAATCGTGTGCTGGCCGAGCGGTTTCTCGATTACCTTCTGTCCGATCGCGGTCAGGCGGTGGCCCGGGAGAAATCGTTCTTCTTCTCGGAAGATGGTCCCCTGCCGCCCGGCGTCGACGGGCCGGCGGCCCTGATGGAGTCCGGCATCGGCCGCCCGATCCGCATCGGCCCGGCCCTTCTGGCCGCCCAGGACGAAGTGCAGCGCCAGCGATTTATCGACGACTGGATGGCCCTGATCGCCCATCCGCAGCCCTGACCAGAAAACATAAAACGGCATCCGGGATGCCAACGCCTGGATGCCGTCCGAGGCAAAGACGAAGCGGTCAGTGCCAAGGCCGCCCAGCTGGTTCATGCCTATGCCACAGCCAGAGCGCTTCCAAACAGGATAAACTTTTCCTGACAAATAAATGATATTCAACACGAATTGTATTGACGGGTCCCTGTTTTAAAGCAGGCCAAGCTCCGCCAGTTCCCGCTTGAGATCCTCGGGCATGGAGCCGAGATCGCTACCGGCCTCGGACAGATCACGCGGCGCCGAGGCCGCATCGAGATAGCGCCAGCCCTGGAACGGGCGCCGCGGCGCAGGCACGGTTTCGATGACCTCGGGTCCGAGAATCAGCTCGCATCGGGAGATGCCATCGCCGCCGGTGAAGATCGACAGGTCGAGCAGTTTCTGACGCGCCGCGACCTGGCCCTTGATGATCCAGTAGAGCGAGCCGCCATCCAGCAGTTCCGCCGCCCGCTTCGGCGCCATGCGGGTGACATGCGAACTATGGGGTTCCAGACCGGCAGCCATCGCCGTCAGGGACCGTTCGGCGACCCATTCCCGGAGATCGTCGATCGAGTCCGCGCCGACGCAGAGTTTGATGAGATGCAAAGCCATGCCGCCTATGTCGGTCGTTTGGCGACCAGGGTCAAGCCTTGGCGCAGACGGTTCACAGGCCTCAGCATTCGACCACGTTCACGGCCAGACCGCCGAGCGAGGTCTCCTTGTATTTCTCGCTCATATCGTTACCGGTCTGGCGCATGGTCTCGATACAGGCGTCCAGCGGCACGAAATGCTGGCCGTCGCCCTTCAGCGCCAGGGACGCCGCGGTGACCGCCTTGACCGCGCCCAGCGCATTGCGCTCGATGCAGGGAACCTGCACAAGCCCGCCGACCGGATCGCAGGTCATGCCCAGGTGATGCTCGAGCGCAATCTCGGCCGCATTCTCGATCTGCTCCGGCGAACCACCCATGACGGCCGCAAGTCCAGCCGCCGCCATGGCAGCCGCCGACCCTACCTCACCCTGGCAGCCGACTTCGGCACCGGAGATCGAGGCATTGTGCTTGATCAGCCCGCCGACAGCCGCGGCAGTCAGAAGATAGTCGCGGATGCCATCCTGGTCGGCATCGGGATGAAAATGCAGGTAATAGCGGATCGTCGCCGGGATGACCCCGGCCGCCCCATTGGTCGGCGCGGTCACGACCCGGCCACCGCCGGCATTTTCCTCGTTGACCGCCATGGCGTAGACCGACAGCCAGTCATTGGCGAGCAGCGGATTGGCGCGATTGCTGCGCCATTCCTCCTGCAGCTGGTCGTGGATGGAGCGCGCCCGGCGCCGCACGTTCAGGCCGCCCGGAAGCGTGCCGTCATGGCGCAGGCCACGGTCGATGCAGCCGCTCATGGCATCCCAGATGCCGTCGAGACCGGCATCGAGCGCCTCGCCCGTCATCGTCGCCTCTTCATTGGCGCGCTTCATCTGGGCGATCGACAGGCCGGAGGCCTGCGCCATGTCGAGCATCTGCCGCGCCGTGGCAAAGGGGTAAGGCACCTTGATGGACGACGCCGCCTTCTTGTTCTTCTGCATCGCCGAAAGTTCGGTATCCGTCACGACGAACCCGCCGCCGATCGAGTAATAGACGGTGGTCAAGAGCAGCCTGCCGTCACGATCGAAGGCGGAAAAGCGCATGCCGTTGGCATGACCCGGCAGGGGCGTCTTCTTGTCGAAGATCAGGTCTTCGCCCGGATGGAACCGATAGACCGGATGGCCGGGCGGACAGACCGTGCCGCTGACCGAGACCTCGGCGATCAGCGTATCCATCTGATCGGGATCGACCCGGTCCGGCGTGCCGCCGGTCAGGCCGATAATCACCGCGCGATCGGTGCCGTGACCGATGCCGGTATAGGCCAGCGAGCCATGCAGGCTGACCTTGAGCGAGGCGACGGCAGCACCGGCCGGGCGCGGCCATTCATCGGACAGGATGAGGTCGAGAAACCGCTTGCCCGCCGACATCGGCCCCATCGTATGGGAACTCGACGGGCCTACGCCGATCTTGAAGACATCGAAAACCGAAAGAAACATTGAAATCGCGCCTTTGCGTGGAGCCCTGAACCTTGGCCATGAAGCTAAGCTATCACAGGATTCGAACCCGGTGACCCACCGACATTCGCTTTCATCCATGCGACACGCTCACATCCGCCCCAATAAAAAAGCAGCGTGGCTCTTTCGGGCCACGCTGCCAATCAGGATTGTACCAGTGTCAGGTGTCAGATTTTTCCAAACAGATAGGCGATGGCCAAAATACCGACAAATCCTGCCAGGGCGCGCAATGTGACACCCCAGCAAGACTTCTGGATGCTATCTTCCATGATATCTCCGATGTTCAACTCTTGGCGAAAGGCTATCCCCCGACCGCCCTTCGCTTCCCCTGATCTATTAAAATTCGAGGCTCTTCGCAACTGCAAAAACGGCAGAAAGGTGGCGGTGAAGACATGACAGCCATGTGACAAGCGCATGGAACACTTGTCTTTCAGCAACTTACCGGACTTTTTTGAACAAAGCGCCGCATAAGATGTGCCGCAATTTCGACCAATGCGTTTCCTTTCGTTAAAACAGTTGTCCACAGGCTCCGGCGAATCTAACAATGCCGGCATCGCCGCAAGCTCGGATTCGCCTATGACCCTGTTGGACCTCGCCGCCCTCGCGCTATTTGCCTGCCTCTGGCTGCTGTTTTCCTGGGTGACCGGTGGCGCGCGCATCTTTCCGCGTGTCAGCCTGACCCAGGCCATGGCCGAGCGGCGCCGCGAATGGTTCCGCAATTCATTGAACCGCGACCTCAAGATGATCGACACGCAGATCCTGGCCGGCCTTCAAAACGGCACGGCCTTCTTCGCCTCGACCTCGATTTTTGCGATCGGCGGCTGCTTTGCCATGCTGGGGGCCACCGAACAGGTCGATGCCGTGTTCCGTGACCTGCCCTTCTTCGCCCAGGGTGGCCGAGCCGCCTTTGAACTCAAGGTCTGCGGCCTGATCGCCATTTTCGGCTATTCCTTCTTCAAATTCGGCTGGTCCTACCGCCTGTTCAACTATTGCACCATCCTGTTCGGCGCCATGCCGATGATGGAGGAGGCGCGCCGCGATCCGCAGGCGGCCGAGCGAGCCGTCGAAACCGTCGTGCAGATGAACATCATCGCCGCCAAACATTTCAATGCCGGCCTTCGAGCGATCTTCCTGTCGATCGGCTATCTCGGCTGGTTCGTCAGCGCCCCGGTTTTCATGGTGTCGACGCTCTTCGTGTTTTTCGTGCTGGTCCGCCGGCAGTTCTTCTCCGAAGCCCGCCTGGCCGTCATGGAGACCGACAGGTCATGAAAAGGCCGCGATTGAGCGGTTTGGCGGGGTTGCCGTTGATCCAGGCCGCCCATTCAAGGCTCAACCAGACCCGATAGGAATTTTCCCGTGTCCAGTCCCTCGCTCTTGCCGACTACCGCCACGCCCACCCCGCGGATCGGCCTGTTGGATGCGGCCCGCGGGCTGGCGCTGATCGCCATGGCCTCCTACCACTTCACCTGGGATCTGGAATTCTTCGGTTATATCGAACCCGGCACCGCCACCCATGGCTGGTGGAAGATCTATGCCCGGCTAATTGCCGGCACTTTCCTGTTTCTGGCCGGCGCCAGTCTGGCGCTTGCCCACGAGCCGGCCATTCGCTGGCGCTCGTTCGGCAAGCGCTTTGCCGTGGTCGCCGGAGCCGCGGCCGCCATTACGGTTGCCACGGCCATTGCCATGCCGCAGGGCATGATCTTCTTCGGCATCCTGCACTGCATTGCCCTGACCAGCCTGCTGGCGCTGCCCTTCCTGCGATTGCCGATCGTCTTTGCCGTGCTGGCTGCGGTCGTCAGCATCGTCGTGCCGATCTATCTTCATTCGCCGATCTTCGACGCGCCGTGGTTCTGGTGGCTCGGCCTGTCGGAAAACCTGCCGCGCTCCAACGACTACGTGCCGTTGCTGCCATGGTTTGCGCCCGTGCTGCTGGGACTTGCCGCGATGCGGATCGCAAGGCGGTTCGGCTGGCTCGACGCGCTGGCGGCCTTGCCGAAGGGGCCGGGCCTACTGCGCCTGGCCGGCCGGCACAGCCTTCTCGTCTATCTGCTGCACCAGCCGGTGCTGATCGCGCTGGTCTATCTGGCCAGCCTGCTGGCGCCACCGCCGCCGCCGGACCCGCTGGCCGGCTACATGCGCAGTTGCGAGGCCTCCTGCGCGGCGCAGGGCTCCGAGGCCGCGGTCTGCACCCGTTTCTGCGGCTGCACCCTAACCAGCCTGCAGCAGGCGCAGCTGTTCGAACCGCTCCAGTCTGGCGCAATCCAGGCGGAGCACGATGAAAGGATATTGAAGATCGCGCGCGAATGCACAGCAGCAAGCCAATGATCGGACATATCGATGAACGCCTATCGCCTGAGGCCTCTGAACTTCCCCTGGCCACCCGTGCTCTACGGGGCCGCCTTCCTGGCCGCCATTCTGCTTGACCACTTGGTCGGGCGAATGCCGGCGACGACGATGACCGGACCCCTGCCCTGGATCGTGGGTGGACTGACCGCCAGCTTCGCCTTAGCGCTCGACATCTGGGCGGTGCGTACCCTGATGCTGTTCCACACCACCGTCATGCCGCACCGCTGCGCCTGCCGGCTGGTGACCAGCGGACCCTTTCGGTTCACCCGCAACCCGATCTATCTCGGCTATACCTTGATGATGATCGCCCTTGGCCTTCTGACCAGTAATCCCTGGTTCTTTATCGCAGCACCGGCCGCAGCGATCGCCACGACGCTTCTGGCGATCCGCTGCGAGGAAATGCACCTGCTCGCCCGCTTCGGCGTCGATTTCGAACGCTATTGCCGGCGAACCCGGCGCTGGGTCTGACCCCTCGGCGTGACCTGCCGATCGGACCTCAGGTTCCGACGCCGATTTCCACCAGCCGGGTCAGGCAGGCTTCCTCCACATGGTCGAGTTCGGCCAGAGTCTCGTCGATATCCTTGCGTTTCTGCCGCAGTTCTTCGCGCTTCTCGTCGATTCGCTTCATCAGCAGCTTCAGCTGGCCGATCTCGCCGGGCGGCTCCTTGTAGACATGAATCACTTCGCGGATTTCGGCGATCGTGAAGCCGATGCGCCGGCCGCGCAGGATTTCCTGGATCAGCCGTCGATCTGCGGCCCTGTAGAGGCGCGTACGACCGCGGCGTTCGGGATGGATCAGACCCTCGTCCTCGTAAAAACGAAGCGTGCGGGTCGACACTCCGAACTCGCGTGTCAATTCTGTAATGCTGAAAAATTTCGTCACAAGCGTTCCGTTTCCGTATTGAACGCTCATAATATTGACTGTTACGTAAAAGTCAATTTTTTGCCCCTCAGCCGGACATGAACCACCAGGTGGC
This sequence comes from Rhizobium sp. CG5, assembly GCF_023701945.1. GTDB lineage: Bacteria > Pseudomonadota > Alphaproteobacteria > Rhizobiales > Rhizobiaceae > Allorhizobium. Next base: position 440,259 of record NZ_JABAEF010000001.1, on the reverse strand, counting down.
AAGTCCCAGGAAGCTGAAAAATCCGGTCGTATCGGTGATCGCGGTCACGAAAACCGCCGAGGACACCGCCGGATCGGCCCCTGCCCGGTCGAGCAGCAGCGGAATGAGAATGCCGGCCATGGCGGCGGCAAACATGTTGATCAGCATCGCCGTCGCGATCAGACCGCCGATATGGTAATCCTGGAACCAGAAGCCCGCAACCGTGCCGACCAGGGTGCCGATCAGCACGCCGTTGATCAGCCCGACGCCCGCCTCGCGCCGGGCGACGCGCCAGGCATTGTGGATGTCGAGATTGCGGGTCGCCAGGGCCCGCACGGTCACCGTCATGGTCTGCGATCCGGCATTGCCGCCCATCCCGGCGACGATCGGCATCAGGATGGCCAGGGCAACGACCTCCTCGATGGTGGCCTCGAACATAGAAATGACGGAGGCCGACAAAAAGGCCGTCACCAGATTGACCAGCAGCCACGGCACGCGCGACCGTGAGGTCTCGCGCACGCTGTCCGACAGTTCTTCATCGCCGACGCCGCCGAGGCGCATCAGGTCTTCCTCGGCTTCTTCCTGGATCACGTCGACGACGTCGTCGATCGTCAGCACGCCGACCAGCCGGCCGTTCTCGTCGACCACGGCCGCCGACAGCAAGTCGTATTGCTCGAACACCTGCGCCGCCTCTTCCTGGTCCATCTCGGCCGGGATCGGGTGATTGGTTTCGCGCATGATGGTCTCGATCTTCACCTGCCGCTTGGCGCGCAGAATGCGGTCGAGATCGATGGTGCCGAGCAGCTTGAAGGTCGGATCGATGACGAAGATCTGCGTGAACGTCTCCGGCAGGCCCTCCTCGTCGCGCATGTAGTCGATCGTCTGGCCGACCGTCCAGAATGGCGGCACGGCGACGAATTCGGTCTGCATGCGCCGGCCGGCCGAGCTTTCCGGATAGTCGAGCGCCCGGCGCAGCCGCACCCGTTCGGTAAACGGCAATTGCGCCAGGATTTCTTCCCGGTCGGCATGGTCGAGGTCTTCGAGAATGTAGACGGCATCGTCCGAATCAAGATCGCCGATCGCCGCGGCGATCTGCGCATTCGACATCTGCTCGACGATCTGCAGGCGGATCGTCTCGTCGACTTCCGTCAGCGCCGTCATGTCGAAATCATCGCCGAGCAGCCGCACCAGCGCATAGCGCTGCTCGGGCTGGATCGATTCGATCAGGTCACCCATTTCCGATTCGTGCAGGCGCGCCACGCTCTGGCGCAGGAACAGCACATCGCGGTCGGCGATTGCGGCCCCCACCATGGCCAGAAAATCGGAGCGGATCGAGCCGTCTTCGCCATAGATGTCGGCCTGACGGTCATCAGGGGCGGCGCGCAGGCGGATATCATCGCCGATATTGGTCATTTCCGCTCCCGCCTTGATGAACCCGACAGCCGCAGGGACTGATCGGCCGAGTTGGAGAATGGCGCCTGAAAGCCCATTGTCAACAATCCTCTAGCGTCTTTGAGTGACGCTATTGCAAATGCCGACATGCCCCTGCTACCCCATTCGTCCTATCAGGTCCAGCAATGGTGGCCAGCCGGCAAAGCAAGACCCATGCAGCAAGGCGGGCCACCCCCGAAAGGCATCGCGATGAAGCGCCAGATCGTCTATTTTCCCGATGCCGCCCTGAGCCGTCCCTGCATAGCGATGACAAGTTTTGACCAGGCGCTGCGCGATCTCGCCGATGATCTTTACGACACGCTGCGTGCCGCACCGGGCGTCGGCATCACTGCCGCCCATATCGGCATAGCCTCACGGCTGGTGGTGCTCGATTTGCCCGAACTGGGCGGCCGGCGAACCTATGTCAATCCCGACATCACCTGGTTTTCGCCCGACCTGATGAGCCATACCGAGGGCAGCATCTCCATGCCCGGTGCCACCGAGACCGTCACCCGTCCCAAGGCGATCACCGTGCGCTATCAGGACCTCGATGGACAGGCGATCGAAGAGCGGATGGAGGATTTTGCGGCGATCTGCATGCAGCACGAGGTGGATCAGCTCGACGGCATGTTCTGGCTGAAGCGCCTGTCCAAGCTGAAGCGCGACCGGCTGGTGCGCAAATGGGAAAAGTCGCAGCGGCAGGGCGCTTGAAGCGAAAATCTGCAGCATCCCGAAAACGAAAAAACCCGCCGAAGCGGGTTTATCTGGTGCGGTCGAGAAGACTCGAACTTCCACGGGTTGCCCCACAGCGACCTCAACGCTGCGCGTCTACCAATTCCGCCACGACCGCATCGTGGTAGATGCCGAACTGCTCCGGCGGGGCTGCATGTAGCAAAAGCGATTGGGGTGCACAAGGCCACCATGACAGATTTTTGATAATTCGCCGACCCGCCGATCGGGGCCGCTGCGAACACGTTGCAAACCGCCGCACTTGAAGTGTCTCGGCTTTCTTGCCAATTAGAGACAAAGGAAGTCATGACCATGCTGCGCACCGATATTCAGACCGAAATGCTGCCCATACCCGGCTCGCCGCCGGTCCGGTGGCGAATCTCCGAAGGCCTCGTTCCTTACGAGACGGCGGTCGCGGAGATGGAGGCGGAAGTGGCCGCCATTGCGGACGGCAGCGCCGATGAACTGGTCTGGCTGCTGGAGCATCCGCCGCTCTATACCGGCGGCACCAGCGCCAAGCCGGACGGCCTGATCGACATCGACCGTTTTCCGGTGTTTGCGACCGGCCGCGGCGGCGAATACACCTATCATGGTCCCGGCCAGCGCATCGCCTATGTCATGCTCGACCTCAAGCGCCGCCGCCCTGATGTGCGCGCCTATGTGGCGGCCCTCGAAGACGTCATCATCCGCACGCTCGACCTGATGAACGTGCGCGGCGAGCGGCGCGAGGATCGGGTCGGCGTCTGGGTGCGCCGTCCCGAAAAGCCCCTGCTGCCGGATGGCAGCATGGCCGAGGACAAGATCGCCGCCCTTGGCATTCGCCTGCGCCGCTGGGTCAGCTTCCACGGCCTGTCGCTCAATGTCGATCCGGATCTCAGCCATTACGGCGGCATCGTGCCATGCGGCATCTCGGCCTATGGCGTCACCAGCCTGGTCGATCTCGGCCTGCCGGTCATGATGGCCGATGTCGACATGCGGCTGCGGGACGCCTTCGAGCAGGTCTTTGGCGCAACGGCGGACGCACCGCGCCCGTGAGGATCAGGCCCGGCTGCTGAAGGCCCCGTTGCCACGTTCGGTCTCGAACCGTTCGATCTGCCTGGACAGCACCGTCATCAGCCGGCCGGTCTCCTGATGCAATTCGTTGAGCCGCAGCAGTTGGTGGCGCATGGCCTCGACCGGCAATTGCCCGTCACTCTCCGCCGGCCCCTCGCCATTGCCGGTCATCAGCCACATCGGTGAAACGCCGAGAATGCCGGCCAGATTGACGAGGCGCGACGGCCGCGGCTCGGATCGGTCGGATTCCCAGGCATGCAGGGTCTCATCCTTGACGCCGAGCCGGTTGGCGAGCGTGTTCAGGTCAATGCCGACCGCGTCGCGGGCCGCCGAGAGACGTCCGCCAAGCGTATCGTCGCTGGCATCGGGAATAAGGGCGCTGTTATGTCGTAGAGCCATGATGCTCTCCTCTGCTTGGCGCGGGGTCGGTGCCCGGTAACGGACACCGGATCGCAAGGCGCATAGCGTTGATCATCGACCGGGACGAAAGAAGCGATGGCGCTTCGGACGGTCCCGGAATGGTCCGGCCGGTCATTCGGCAGAGCCCTATCATAGGAACATGGGACGGGATGGGCCACCCCGAAAGCGCCGAAAACCGCGCTTTCATGCGACTTACGATGAAAACTTCGGCAGAACTCCAGGTGCACTAGCGGCAAATGCCCATAGGACAGGCGACCGGAAGCGCGTGCTGGATGTCGATCACGACATCCGTCGAGTGTTCTTGAACTGCATCGAACCGCGTGCTTGATAGGTTTTTCACGAAAGCCCGACTCGATGTCCGATCCCAAGCTCAGCACGTCCCCCCATCCCACGGCGTCAAATCCGCTGCGCGGCATGGCGCTGATGGCGGGCTGCATGCTGGTTCTGCCGGGCATGGATGCGATTGCCAAATACATGGCGAATGTCGAAGGCATGTCGCCGGGCCAGATCACCTTCTATCGTTTCTTCTTTCAGCTGGTCTGCACCCTACCCGTCCTCGTCCTGCTGCAGGGGCGACAGGCCTTTTCTGCCCGCCGGCCGGGGCTGAACCTGTTGCGCGGCGCGCTGCATGGCGCCGCCAGCCTGATGTTTTTCGCCGCCGTCAAATACATGCCGCTGGCCGACGTCTTCGCCATCTATTTCGTCGAACCCTTCATCCTGACCGCGCTGTCGGCGCTTTTCCTCGGTGATCGCGTCGGCTGGCGACGCTGGCTTGCCATCCTGGTCGGCTTCGGCGGCGCGATGATCGTCATCCAGCCGAGTTATGCCATCTTCGGCTGGACGGCGCTGCTGCCGGTTGCCTGCGCCTTCCTGTTCGCGCTCTACATGTTCCTCAACCGGGCGCTTGGCGAAGCCGATACGCCGATGACCATGCAGACCATGGCAGGCCTTGGCGGCACGGCCTTCATGGGGCTGGCGCTGATGGCCGGCAGCAGCTTTGGCAGCGGCGATTTTGAGATGTCGCTGCCGGCCTCAGGCCTTGGCCTGGCGCTGCTGCTGCTGCTCGGCTCAATCTCCGGCTATATCCACCTGCTGGTGGTGCGGGCCTTCCGCATGGCGCCGCTCTCGGTGCTGGCCCCGTTCCAGTATTTCGAGATCATCGCCGCAACCGTGCTGGGTTACGCCCTGTTCGGCGACTTCCCGACCCTGTCGAAATGGTCGGGCATCGCAATCATTGTCGGCTCCGGCCTTTTCATCCTCTGGCGCGAGCAGAACCACGTCAGAAGCGTAAAAAGCGACTGAGGCCGTGTAGAGTTCGTCAACCGCATTCCTTGTCAAAATCGCAATATTTCTGACCTAGAAAAACGCCCAGTTTCATGATGAAACTGGGGATAAAAGATGAGCGAATTCCGTCTCTCTTTTCCGGCATGTGTTATCGCCGGGAAAAACAGGCTCAATGCCGACGACGTCATACTTCTGCGCAAATATACCTTTCCGTATGGCATCCAGACTTCCGTCGATGTCGTCACCATGCTGGCGCTCAACAATTCCTGTCCTGAGAAATGCGAGGAGTGGTCGACCTTTTTTGTCGAGACCCTCACCCATTACATCGTCCATCAATGCTATCCCCAGGGCACGCTCGACGACATCAATGCCGGTTGGATCCGGCTGATGTTCACCACCGATGGCGTCATCAATTCGCCGCTGGAACTGGAACTCGTGCTGCATATCATCGAGGTTGCATCCCGTGTGCCGGCCAGCCTGTCGGTGCTGGCGCTTGACCAGGTGCGCCTGGCGCTGAGCAACGGCATGGGCGCCTATCATCTCATCCGCGGCCATCGAGGTGCACGCATGCTGGCCGGCGACCTTAACTATGTGCTTCGCGTGCTGCGCGGTGGCTGCGGCCCGGACATTGGTGCTCTGAGCCCGGAACAGGCCAGTGCCATCCAGCGCATCGACCGGGCTGCCGTTCACGGCAGCAGCCATCCCGACTGGCACGCCTTCACCGCCTCGCTCGGAACGCTGGCACCGCAACCGGTCGAGCCCGTCCGGTCACGCTGGCTGCGGGTCAGCGACGCATTCCTGCTCGACGAAGCCGCGGCTTGAGCCGAGGACGGGCCGGCCCGCCAGCCGGCCCACCTGTTGATTTTTGCTAAAATGCAACATCGCTTGGAAACCTTCCCGATAGGCAGGTCCTGCTAAGCTCCATCCAGCAGAAACCGGCTCTGTCCGGAAGGAATGGGAATGCAGACGATGGCCCCGGCGCTATTATTGCTCGCGATCAATATCGGCTTGCTCTGGCTGCTGATGGCCGCCCCGCTCGGCCGGCGGACCATTTCGCTCACCCGCACCATGCGGGCCAGTCCGCTCGATCTGTGGAACGCCATCCGACCGGCCGGCGGTATCGCAGACTGGCACCCCTCGATCACGGCAGAGCGCATGCCGAACCCCTCCGCCGACCGGCTACAGCAATCCCTGCGCCAGCCGGATCGCCACCGACAGCCGATCAAACGAACCCTGGCCGTCGATATCGAGGAAAAGCCGGAGGGTGGCGTCTACCGGGTCGATTCACGGGTCGTCGCCGACAGCAGTCTCGACATGGCCTTCTGGAAGGAGTTTCGCGATCGCCGAACCGTGACGCCGGCCGGCCAAGGCGCCCGCCTGACCGTCGCGCAGACCGACCACTATCGCGGCATGGCCTTCTACCTCTACCGCTATCTGACGCTGTATCGCGAAATCGGCGCCCTGGAGCGCTTTCTCGACAGCGGCCAGCGGGCAAGCACCGGCTGGCTGGAACATCCGGCCGTCACCGTCCTGCTGGCGGTCGCCTCCACCCTGATGCTCTGGCCGTTTTTCGGCCTGACCCGCAACGGGCTGATGATCTCGACCATGCTGACCGTGGTGATCATCCTGCATGAACTCGGCCATATGACTGCCTATCGCGCCTTCGGTCACCGCAGCACACGCATGGTCTTCGTGCCGCTGCTGGGCGGCATTGCGATCGGCGGACGGCCCTATAACAGCCATTTCGAGGTCGCGACCTGCGCCCTGATGGGACCCGGCATCTCGGCCTTCCTGGTCCCGATCCTGATTGCCGCCGAGCAATCCGTCGGCGTCCACCTTCTGCCGCCGGCTGTCGACGGCCACTTGCTGGTCTTCCTGCTCATCCTCGGCGCTTTCAATCTGCTCAATCTGCTGCCGATGTACCGTTTCGATGGTGGCCAGGTCCTGCGCCAGATCTTTCCAAGCCGCGGCGCGCTTGCGGCCGGCAGTTTCGGCATCACCGCGGTCATCCTGTGGACCGGATGGCGAATCGGCGTGCCGACCACCGCCCTGCTGGCCGCCCTGTCGGTTTTCACCCTGATGAGCCTGATGGCCGCGGTCGGCATCAAGCCGCGCCACAAGCTCGTCGAAATGACCAACCCGGAACGGCTGATGGCCGGCTTCGGCCTCTACGCGGCCGTGTCCATCCACGCCTATGCCGTCATCTATGCCTGCGATCACCTGATCCGCTGAGGGCAACACGGATCCACGGCTTGACAGGCGTGCCCTGGATTGTTTCAAGATCGCTCATGGAAAATCGCAATCCCCCGCTCCTTCCCGGCTATTCGCCGGTGCCGCCCGGCAAGATCGCCAATGTCGAAACGCGTCTCGAGATGCTGGCAAGACCGGCTGCGAAAGCGCCGCCTCCCGCCGCCGCCTCGCTGTCCCTGCACCGCTGGGAAGCGCCGACCCTCGCCGATTATCGGGCGCTGTTCCGCGCTGTCGGCCAGAACTGGATGTGGGTGTCGCGACTGGTCATGGCCGACGACAGGCTCGCTGCGATCCTTGCTGAGCCGCGCGTTGAGATATACCGCTTGATGGACGATAACCGGGCAATCGGCCTGCTGGAGCTGGATTTCCGGCACGACGGCGAATGCGAACTGGCCTTTTTCGGCCTGGTCTCCGATGCCATCGGCAAGGGTGCGGGACGCCTGATGATGAGCCATGCGATCGAGCTGGCCTGGAGCCGGCCGATCCGGCGGTTCTGGGTGCATACCTGCACCCATGATTCGCAGGCCGCCTTGCCGTTCTATTGCCGGTCCGGCTTTGTCCCCTTTGCCACCCTGGTCGAAGTCATTGACGATCCCCGCCTGAAAGGTGTGATGCCCCGCCAGGCGGCGCCGCATGTGCCATTGATCGAGCCCTGACCATCCCTGCCGGATTGCGACATCGGCGGGCCGTTTTCCGGGTTGAGCCGGAACGCCTCACCGTGCAAAAGTCGCCCCAACCCATCAATCGAGGAGTAAGCACCATGGACGTTCGCGCCGCCGTTGCCGTGCAGGCCGGAAAACCACTTGAAATCATGACCGTTCAACTCGAAGGCCCGCGGGCCGGCGAGGTGCTGATCGAGGTCAAGGCGACGGGCATCTGCCATACCGACGATTTCACCCTGTCGGGTGCCGACCCCGAAGGCCTGTTTCCGGCCATTCTCGGCCATGAGGGCGCTGGCATCGTCGTCGACATCGGCCCCGGCGTGACGTCGGTGAAGAAGGGCGACCATGTCATCCCGCTCTATACGCCCGAATGCCGCGAGTGCTATTCCTGCCTTAGCCGCAAGACCAATCTCTGCACCGCCATCCGCTCGACGCAAGGCCAGGGCCTGATGCCGGATGGCACCTCGCGGTTCTCGATCGGCAAGGACAAGATCCACCATTACATGGGCTGCTCGACCTTTTCGAATTTCACCGTGCTGCCGGAAATTGCGGTCGCCAAGGTCAACCCCGACGCCCCCTTCGACAAGATCTGCTATATCGGCTGCGGCGTGACCACCGGCATCGGTGCCGTCATCAACACCGCCAAGGTCGAGATCGGCGCGACGGCCATCGTCTTCGGGCTTGGCGGCATCGGGCTGAACGTGCTGCAGGGCCTGCGGCTGGCCGGTGCCGACATGATCATCGGCGTCGACATCAACAATGACCGCAAGGAATGGGGCGAAAAGTTCGGCATGACGCATTTCGTCAATCCGAAGGAGGTCGGCGACGACATCGTGCCGTACCTCGTCAACCTGACCAAGCGCAATGGCGACCTGATCGGCGGCGCCGACTACACCTTCGACTGCACCGGCAATACCAAGGTGATGCGCCAGGCGCTGGAAGCCTCCCATCGCGGCTGGGGCAAGTCGATCATCATCGGGGTGGCCGGCGCCGGCCAGGAAATCTCCACCCGTCCGTTCCAGCTGGTCACCGGCCGCAACTGGATGGGCACGGCGTTTGGCGGCGCCCGCGGCCGCACCGACGTGCCGAAGATCGTTGACTGGTACATGGCCGGCAAGATCCAGATCGACCCGATGATCACCCACACCATGCCGCTCGACGACATCAACAAGGGTTTCGACATGATGCACAAGGGCGAAAGCATCCGCGGCGTCGTGATCTATTGATCGATCGAAGGCGCGGTTGACCCGGTAAAAGTCAGCCCGGATCGGCCGCGCCAGCGCCCCAGACAGTCGATCGGATGCTAATGTAACGCCGTTGGCATTCAACGATTCTTGAGGGGGGTAGACCTATGTCCATACGGGCACTTTTGACAGCATGCGCATTGATCCTGGTTCCGGCGGCAGCCTTCGCCGACCCGACCGGCACCTTCAAAGTGACCGGCAGCAACGAGGATGCGACCGAGGAATATACCGGCACCGTGAAAGTGGTCCGCACCGGACAGACCTATGCGGTCTACTGGACGATTGCCGGCGATGAATTCGTCGGAACCGGCCTTGGCGCCAAATTCATCGGCGACCGTTTCGAAATGGGTCCGGCGTCCGACGATGACACGGCCATCTCGGTCGGCTATGTCTCCAAGGAGAATTTCGGCATCGCCATGTATTTCGAGCAGCCGGACGGCAGCTGGCAGGGTGTCTGGACCTATGGCGGTTCGGAAAAGGTGATCGCCGAGAACTGGACGCGCTAGCATTTGTCAGGCAAAGGAGCAGGCGTTCGCGAGCAAGGAAGGCACGAGACTCCGTGATCTATGTCGACGCAGACGCCTGCCCGGTCAAACCGGAAATCCTCAAAGTCGCCGAGCGCCATGGCATGGAGGTGACCCTGGTCGCCAATTCCGGCCTGCGCCCGTCGCGTGATCCGATGGTGAAGAATGTCATCGTCTCCAGTGGCTTCGATGCCGCCGATGACTGGATCGCCGAGCGCGCCGGACCGGGCGACATCGTCGTGACGGCCGATGTGCCGCTGGCCGGTCGTTGCGTCGGGGCCGGCGCATCGGTCACCGGCCCGACCGGCCGTGTCTTTGATCAGGCCAATATCGGCATGGCAACCGCCATGCGCGACCTTGGCGCCCATTTGCGCGAGACCGGCGAGAGCAAGGGCTACAATGCCGCCTTTTCGCCGCGCGACCGCTCCGCCTTCCTGGAAACCCTTGACAGGCTGTGCCGCCGCGTCAAGAAATGACCGCGCCCGTCCGGGCTCTGAATGGCCGATGCCGGGTGAAAGCATGACCCTGAACTGGATTCTCGATCACCGCTACCGCTCCTTCATGGCCGCCGGTGGACTGGCGCTGCTGGCCGTGCCGGTGATTGCCTATTGGGCGCCCGACATTGCCATCGAAGGCCCGGCGCTGTTGTTCTTCACCGTTTACCTGCTGCTGTCCTGGTTAAGGCTCAAGCGGTTGACGCCGGCCTATCTGAAGGTGCACGCCGATGCGGCCGATGCGCCGGCCTTCATGATCTTCGTTGCCACCGCACTGGCGATCGTCGCCGCCATCGGCTCGCTCTTCCTGGCACTGAACCGAGATGTGACCGGCGGTGTGTTCGAGCTGCTGCTGGCCTTCGGCTCGGTGCTGTTCGGTTGGCTGGCCATCCATACCATGGCGGCCATGCATTATGCCCATGTGTTCTGGAAGCCGGTCGGCAAGCCGGTAGACGGCAAGCGACAGCATCGCGGCGGGCTCGAATTTCCCGGCACGCCGGAACCGTCGGGCTACGATTTCGTCTACTTCTCCTTCGTCATCGGCATGACCGCCCAGACCTCGGACGTGCAGATCACCACCACGGCGATGCGCAAGCTCAACCTGGTGCACGCCACCGTCTCCTATTTCTTCAACACCGTGCTGATCGCCGCCGCCGTCAACGCCGCGGTGTCGCTGGCAGCCTGACCTCAACACCCCAAGCTTCAAGACCCGAATTTCACGACCCAAATTTCACGACAAGGAAATCCCGATGAATGTCATTTCCCAGAACACCGCATTTGGCGGCATGCAGGGCGTCTTCTCCCACGCCTCCGAGACCTGCCAGTGCGACATGACCTTTGCGGTCTTTGTCCCGCCCCAGGCGATCGCCGAGAAGCGGCCGGTGCTGTGGTATCTCTCGGGCCTCACCTGCACCCATGCCAATGTCATGGACAAGGGCGAGTATCGCCGCATGGCCGCCGAGCTCGGGCTGATCATCGTCTGCCCCGATACCAGCCCGCGCGGTAATGACGTGCCCGACGAACTCACCAACTGGAAAATGGGCAAGGGCGCCGGCATGTATCTCGATGCCACCGAGCAGCCGTGGTCTGAGCATTTCCGGATGTACAGCTATATCACCGAGGAACTGCCGGCCCTGATCGGCGAACAGTTCCGCGCCGACATGGCGCGCCAGGGCATTTTCGGCCATTCCATGGGCGGCCATGGCGCCATGACGATTGCGCTGAAGAACCCCGAGCGCTTCAAGAGCTGCTCGGCCTTCGCACCGATCGTCGAGCCCAGCACCGCCGACTGGACGCAGGACGCCTTTGAAAAATATCTCGGCGCCGACACGTCAGCATGGCGCCCCTATGACGCCTGTGCATTGGTCAAGGATGGTGCCCGTTTCCCCGAATTCCTGATCGACCAGGGCAGAGCCGACAGCTTTTTGGATACGGGCCTGCGGCCCTGGCTGTTCGAAGAGGCGGTCAAGGACACCGATATCGCCCTGACGCTTCGCCTGCACGAGCGCTACGACCACTCCTACTTCTTCATCTCGACCTTCATGGACGACCATCTGAAATGGCATGCCGAGCGGCTGGGATAGAGCTGCCGCAACCGTCAGACCAGCCCAGGCATCTTCCGCCGCAGCAGGTCCAGAACCAGCCGAGCCCCTTCCTCACCGGAGGGGTTTTGCGTCTGCAGGGTCTGCCAGACGCGGTCAAAGCCCTCCAGCATGGCGCGGCGCTGCAGCGTGTCGGACGACAGCCTGTCCAGCCAACGCGACAGAGCGCCGGCCCGGACCGAATCGTTGAAATATTCCGGCACCACAGGATAATCGGCGATCAGGTTGGGCAGAGCTGCCGTCCAGATGCGGATCTTGAAATTGAGCAGCTTGATCAGCCAATCGGTCTTGTAGGCCGAGACAACCGGCACGCCGGCCAGCGCCAGCTCCAGAAGCACCGTGCCGGATGCTGCCAGCGCCGCATCGGCCTCGGCAAAGCCCTGCCACTTGGCGGCATCGCCGATCAACAGCTCGGGCTTCACCGGCCAGGCCGCGACAATCTCCCGAACGGTCTTTTCCTGGCGCGGCACGGTGGGAAGCACAAAGCGGGCTTCACCATTGCGGGCGACGAAATCCTGCACGGCCTCACCGAAGACCGGCAGCAGCGATGAAATCTCGGCGCGGCGCGACCCCGGCAGCAGCATGATGGTCTTGGGCGTACCCGCCGCAGGCGCCCCTCTGGCCGCCCGTTTGGCCCGCGTCTCGAGCAATTGCGGCACGGTGGTCAGCCGGTGGCCGACGAAATGGGTTTCAGGCCCGCCAAGCCGCTGCATCGCCTCCGGTTCGAAGGGCAGCACGGCCAAGACTTCGTCGACATAGGAGAGCATCTGCTTGGCGCGGTATTCCTTCCACGCCCAGACGCTCGGGCAGACGTAATTGACCACCACAAGATTCGGAAGGGCCGCCCGCACCTTGCGCGCCACCCGATGGGTAAAATCCGGGCTGTCGACGATCAGCAGCAGGTCTGGCTTGGCGTCGACGATGGCCCTGGCCGTCTCGCCAATCAGCCGGATGAAGCGCGGCAGACGCGCCAGCACCTGGGTGATGCCCATCACCGACAATTCGGAAAAATCGAACAGCGAGCGTAGCCCTTGCGCCTCCAGCGCCTCGCCGCCGACACCGACCAGCTCGATATCCCGCCCGGATTGAACCTTCAGCGCAACGATCAGATCCGCCCCGAGCAGATCGCCCGACACTTCGCCGGCAATGACGGCAACCTTCAGGGCCCTGGCGCTCACATCAGGTCTCCCGGTAGGCCAAGATCGACGCCGCACACGAACAGGCCGGCCTCATCGGCCGCCGCCAGCATGGCCTCGCGCTCGATGATCAGCGCCCGGCCGGACTCCACCGCAATGCCGGCCAGGCCGGCATGGGACGCCTCGGCAACGGTCGAGAGACCGACGGTCGGCAGATCGGCGCGGACATCCTGCTGCGGCTTGCACAGCTTGACCAGAACTCCCTTGCGGCGGCTGGATATCCGGCCCTCGGCGCGCAACTCCGCCACCCGCTTCAGCATGCGGTCCGTGCCCTCGACCCCTTCCAGCGCGACGATGCGTCCGCCAACGCTGACCGCCCCCTGCCCGACATCCAGACGGCCCAGCACCTCGGCCGCCTTTGCCGCGGTCTGGATATCGCGCCGATCGTCGTCGCCCGGACGATGCGCACCCAGCGGCCCGGTGGTCGCCAGCAGGCCCGGCGCGATCTCCTGCGCCCCCACCACGTCGACGCCCTGCGCCTCGATCAGCTTGATGACCATGGTCAAGACGGCATCGTCACCGCCGGCCAACAGCGTGCGCAGCGCCGATGGCAGTTTCAGGATCGAGCGAAGGTTGACATGGATCTCGCCGAAATGCGGCCGCCGGCGGACACCGCCCGACATCACCACCCGACCAATCCCCTTGGCCTTCAGCAAGGCCGACAGTCCGGCCATATCGCCGACGCCGATCGACACGCCGTCGAACGCCTCGAAGCGCTGGTCGGCTTCGTCCTTCAGCCGGAAGACGAACGGATTTTCGCCCGCCGCGCGGGCCGCCTCCGCCACGAAGACCGGCAGCATGCCGCTGCCGGCAATGACCGCCAACCGGCCCGTTCGCCTGGCGGCCGTCTCCGCCACGCGCTTAGCTCTTGCCCCGGAAGGGCGACGACAGGGCGCGATCGCTGTCGGCGGCGATGAAATCGAGGATTTCCATGGCCTGCGGGCAATCGGCATGCTCGTCGCGAATGGCTGCCGCCTTGGCGCGGATCGCGCCTTCTTCTTCGAAAATATGCTTGTAGACCCGGCGCACCTGGTGAATGACCGAGCGCTCGATGCCGGCCCGGGTCATGCCGACCACGTTCAACCCGCCGAGCAGGCCCGGATTGCCGTTCAGCATGCCATAGGGGATGACATCGTAGCTGACGGCCGACAGCCCGCCGATAAAGGCCTGGCGGCCGATGCGCGTGAACTGGTGCACGGCGCAGCCGCCGCCGAGAATGGCCCGATCGGCAATCGACACATGGCCGGCCAGCATGACATTGTTCGACAGGATGATGTGATTGCCGAGCTGGCAATCATGGGCGACATGGGAATTGGCCAGAAACAGGTTGTTGCTGCCGACCACCGTCTTGCCACCGCCCTCGGTGGTACCGGTGTTCATCGTCACGCCTTCGCGCATCGTGCAATGGTCGCCGACGCTCAAGGTCGTCTCTTCGCCAGCATGATGAATGCTCTGCGGATCGCCGCCGATGACCGCATTGGGAAACATCGTGCAGCCCTTGCCGATCACCGTGCGGCCGGTGACCACGACATGCGACAGGAGGGTCACGCCGTCCTTCAGCTCCACCTTCGGGCCGACATGGCAGAACGGGCCGATCGACACGTTCTCGCCGATCACGGCTCCGTCTTCCACCACCGAAAGGGGGTGAATTCTTGCGCTGGACGCTATCGAACTCATTTCTTGTCCTTGTTGGCGATCATCGCGCCGATATCCGCTTCGGCCACCAGAACACCATCGACCTTCGCGTCACAATGGAACTTCCAGATATTGCCGCGCTGTTTCTGCTTGGTGACATGATACTCCACCCGGTCGCCGGGCACCACCGGCTTGCGGAAGCGGGCATTGTCGATGGTCATGAAATAGACCAGGTTGCCACCGTCGCCCTGCTTGCGGGCACAGATGGCGCCTGCCGTCTGGGCCATGCCCTCGACAAGCAGCACACCCGGCATGATCGGCTGTTCCGGGAAATGCCCCGTGAAGCACGGCTCGTTGGCCGTGACATTCTTGATGCCGATGGCGGAATCGTCGCCATCGATGTCGATGATGCGATCGACCAGCAGAAAGGGATAGCGATGGGGAAGGAGCCGCATGATCTCGAGAATGTCGGCAGCACCCAGTGCTTCTTTTGGCTCGACGGTCATGTATCCCCCCTTCTGGCTTTGGCGCGGTTGTCGGCGCGACTGGCGATTTCAGCGATGTCGCGCAGGAAGTCTTTCATCGGACGGGCCGGGATGCCGCCATAGCGTTCGCCGGCCGGAATGCTGGCGACGACGCCGCTCATGGCGGCGATCTGTACGCCGGCGCCGATCTGGATATGGCCGTTGACAGCGGTCGCCCCGCCGATCTGCACGCCGTCGCCGATCACCGTGCTGCCGGCAATGCCGACCTGGCTGACAATGGCACAGTGGCGGCCGATCCGCACGTTGTGGGCAATCTGCACCTGGTTGTCGATCTTGGTGCCCTCGCCGATGACAGTGTCATCCATGGTGCCGCGGTCGATCGTGGTATTGGCGCCGATCTCGACATGGTCCTGAAGGATGACGCGGCCGATCTGCACGATTTTCAGCATGCCGCGCGGTCCCGGCGCATAGCCGAAACCGTCCTGGCCAATCCGGGCTCCGTTATGAATGATCACGCCATTGCCGATCAGCGACGACAGCACACTGGCACCGGCGGCAATCGAGCAGTCGCGGCCGATCCTGACGCCGCGTCCGATAATCGCCCCTGCCCCGATATGGCTGCCCGTGCCGATCTCGACATCCGCCCCGATCACCGCCAGCGGCTCGATGACCACGCCCGGCTCCAGCCGCGCCGATGGATCGACGAAAGCGGACGGCGCGATGTCGGAGACGGCATCGACGATGGCAACCGGACGCATGGCGAGCGGATGCAGAAGCGCGCCCGCAATCGCAAAGGCCGCATGCGGATGGGCCGTCAACAGGACCGGGATGTGGTCGGGAACCAGCGAGCGAAGCGACGCATCGCAGAGAATGGCCGAGGCCTGGCAGGTCGCCAGTTCGCCGCGGTTCTTGCGCGACAGGATATAGCAGAGATCGCCATCCTTCGCCCGATGAACGGGCGAAACCGAGCGGATCCTGCGATCACCGGTGGTCTCGTCAACAAGTTCCGCCCCAAGATGGGAAGCCAGCGCTGAAAGGCTGACCCCCTCATGGGGCGGGAAGAAATGATCATGCACCATAAACAATCGTCCCAGACCGGTTTTCTTGCCTGAGGCTCAGATGTCTGAGATCAGAACTGATTGGCCATGGAGAACCGGAATTCCTGCGTTTCGTCGAAGTCTTCCTTCATAACCGGAATAGCATAGTCGAAGCGCAGCGGACCGAAAGGTGAGATCCAGATGATGCCGGCGCCGACCGAAGCGCGCAGGCTCATGTCGGTGCCCTGAACACCGGCCGAATTGGCAACGTCGTTGCCATAGAGCGTACCGGCATCCGCAAAGAACGCGGCGCGCAGGTTGAAGTCCTGCGGAACGCCCGGGATCGGCATGCTCGCCTCAGCCGAAGCGGTGAAGTAGGTCGTACCGCCCAGTGCATCGCCATTCGCCATGCGCGGACCGATACCGCCATTTTCAAAGCCGCGGATTTCCTTGCCGCCGATCATGAACTGATCGAAGATGTTCAGGTTGTCGCCCGTGCCGATGACATGGCCAGCGCTACCCGACAGCGAGCCGATGATATCGGCTTCGTCAGACAGCGTCTGATAATACTTGACCTTGCCGTAGAGCTTGTAGAACTCGGAATCACCACCGAGGCCCGCAAATTCATGGGTGAAGGTGGCATAGACACCTTCGCGCGCCAGGATACGGTCGTCCAGCGTATTATAGACAATCGAATGACCGAACACAGACTGGGTGAAGGAGCCCTGGTTGACGAGATCCTGATAGGGAGCCGACAGATTGTCGATATCGCCATCGAGCGTGTAGTCCAGTTCCTTGTAGGTATAGCGGAACGTCGTCGCCAGCTCTTCGGTGATCGGCGCGGTGATGCGCAGCGTGCCGCCCTGCTCTTCGTAATCGTAATAGTCGTTGCTGCTGGTATTGCTCTTGAACAGGTCAAAACCGGCCGCCAGACGATAACCGAGGAAATACGGCTCGGTGAAGGAGAAGTTGTAGGTCTGGCTGTCTTCGTCGCCGGCGCCTGCGGCAACGCGGATGAACTGGCCGCGACCGAGGAAGTTCTTTTCCTCGACAGAGGCTTCGACCATCAGGCCATCGCCACCAACGGAATAGCCGGCACCGATGCCGAACGAACCGGTCGACTGATCCTCGACATTGACGACGATGACAACCCGGTCGGGAGCGCTACCGGCAGCCGTGCCGATATTGACCGAGGTGAAATAGCCCAGAGCCTCAAGCCGACGCTTGGCCCGGGAAATGACTTCCTGGTTAAAAGCATCGCCTTCGCTGATGTCGAACTCGCGACGGATGACATAATCGCGGGTGCGGGTGTTGCCGCGAATTTCGATGCGCTCGACATAGGCCCGATCACCCTGGTCAACCAGGTAGGTGACGCCGATCGTGTTGTTCTCAAGATTGCGGTCGCCGCGCGGCACGACGCGGGCAAAGGGATAACCTGCCGCCGAAACCCGCTGCGAGATCGCTTCGATCGACTTCTGCACGTCGCGGGCGCTGTAGGTGTCACCGGCGCGGGTCTCAAGCAGACCGCCGAGCTCTTTGCCGTCGATACCCTCGACCGTGCTTTCGACGGCCACATTGCCGAACTTGTAGCGCTGACCTTCATCGACGGTGATGGTGATGGCGTATTCGTTGGTTTCCTCGTTCATCGTCGCATCCGACGAGATCACCCGGAAATCGGCGTAGCCGTGATTGTAGTAGAACTGGCGCAGCGCTTCTTCGTCGGCGCGCAGCTTGTCTTCGTTATAAACGTCCTTGCGGGTCAGGAACGACAGCGGGCTCGACTTCTTGGTGGTCAGCACGGCTGCCAGACGACCATCGCCATAGGCCTGGTTACCGACGAAATTGATCTGCGAAATCTTGGTGCGATCGCCTTCGTTGATCACGAAAGCCAGGTTCACGCGGCCTTCGCCAACCGGCACGACCTGCGTCGTCACTTCGATGTCGCTGCGGCCGATCGTCCGATAGGCATCGCGGATGCGCTCGATATCGGCATTGACCAGCGTATCGCTGTAGGGACCGAGCGGCTGGGTCTGGACGGCGGCGGCCAGCTTGTCGTCCTTGATCTTGCGGTTGCCGTTGAACACGACCTGATTGACCAGCTGGTTTTCAGAAACCGAAACCACCAGGCTGCCACCGGAAACCGAGATGCGGACATCGGAGAAGAAGCCGGTCGCGTAGAGACGCTTCACGGATTCATCGATATCGGTATTGGAGAAACTCTTGCCCGGCTGAATGGTGATGTTGGAGCGAACCGCTTCAACGCCAACCCGCTGCGCCCCGCGCACATCGATACGCTGGATGACAGCCGCGTGAGCCACCACCGCCGATCCGAGGACCAGGACGCCAGCGCCCGAAGATACAACACCAGCAGACAGCGCGACCGCCGATACCGCGTTCAAAAATCTTGAACCAGCCTTCATGTGAACTACTAACCTTTTTTCCGTTGTCCGTCAGTCCAGGAGACCGACTCCGGCCCTTTGGTGGTTTTAACCGGTTTTACCCTACAAGCAAGGCTGCCGGTTAATTTCTGTTTACTTCGTTTCAACCCGTGACCCAATCGCCACTATCAACTTGAAACATCGTAAACAAATCCTATCCGGCTTTGCAAGAAGGCCCTACCCGATCAGCCTGCTAATATCATTCCACGTTGCAAAAACCATCAGCGACAGGATCATCGCCATACCGATCCGGAAGGCGATTTCCTGCGCATTGGCACTGACCGGTTTCCCGCGCAGTGCCTCAAGCGCATAAAGGATAAGATGGCCGCCATCAAGCACTGGAATCGGCATAAGGTTTAAAAGTCCGATCGATACAGAGAGAACCGCTGCCAGTTGCAGCAGCGCGGCAATGCCGAGCGTCGCCATCTGGCCCGATGCCTGCGCCACCCGGACCGGCCCGCCAAGCTGATCGGCGTTCATCCGGCCGGTCAGCAGATTGGAGAGATAATCGAAGGTGCCGGTGACCACGTGCCAGGTCTGGCGGGCGCCTTCGCCCACCGACTGCAGCGGTGTCAGTTTTTCCACACGGAAATTGCCGCTCTGCTGGTTGGTGACGATGCCGATCAGGCCGATTTCCATCTTGTTGCCGAAACGGTCGGTCATTTCGGTGCGGCGCGGCACCATCTGCAGGTCGAGCGTCATGTCGGCGCGCCGGATGGTGACCACGATCGGCAGTTCCGGCCGCACGCTGACATAGCGAACCACATCGTCGAAGGTGGACACGGATTTGCCGTCAAGCGCCACCAGCACGTCGCCGGGCATGACGCCGGCGGCCGCCGCCGCACTATCGGCTTTCACTTCGGCGACCACCGGATCGGCAAGCGGCCGACCGTAGATGGCGAAGATCACCGAAAAAATCACGATGGCCAGCAGAAAATTGGCAATCGGGCCGGCTGCCACGGTCGCCGCCCTTTTCCACAGCTTTGCGCCGGACAAGGTCTGTGCCTTCTCCTCCGGCGTCAGGCTTGAGAGTTCCGCCTCGTCGGGCTTGCTGGCCGCATCGGCATCGCCGAAGAAGCGCACATAGCCACCGAGCGGAATGGCCGACAGCTTCCAGCGCGTGCCATGGCGATCGTTGAAACCGACGAGTTCAGGCCCGAATCCGATGGAAAAGGCCAAAATCCGGATACCGGACCAGCGGCCGACCAGATAATGGCCCATTTCATGGACAAAAACCAGCAGCGACAGGACCAGGACAAAGGGCACGATATAGCCCGTGAGGAAGCCGAACACAGCCATCAGTCCATCCATCGCACAATCCTAAGGTCCGAAACGCGGGTTCAAAAGCCGAACAGGAAGCCGCCGATTGAGTCAACCGGGCTGCCGCTGAACAGGGAAAACAGCACAGCAAGAAAGAACGCCGCAAAGCAGGCGAAAACAAGCCCGTCGACGCGGTCCATGATTCCCCCGTGGCCGGGGATCAGATGGCTCGAATCCTTGACCCCAAATCGGCGCTTCACGAAGGATTCGAAAAGGTCGCCGATCTGGCTCGAAATCGACAGGAGCAGAGCAACCGCCGCAATCCACCATCCGATCGACGGAAAGTAGGACAGGGTGACGAGCAGGCCGCCACAGACGCCGGCAACCGTTCCGCCGATGGCTCCGGACCAAGTCTTGCCCGGCGATATGCGCGGCGCAAGCTTGCGACCGCCGATCGCCCGGCCGACGAAATAGGCCAGGATATCGGTGCCCCAGACGATCGCAAAGACGAACAGCATGGCGGCAAATCCCAGCGCATCCTCGCCGCGAATGGCCGAGAGCGCGATGGCGCTCAGCCCCGCATAAAAAATTCCGCCAGGCTGCCACCACGTCCACTTGCCGAGCAGCGCCGGTATGCAGGCGGTCAGGAACAGGCCGGAAAACAACGGCACGGTCAATTGCGGATCGCCGAACAGCAGGTTGGCACAGATCGACACGATCGACAGCCAGCCCCAGGCATTGCCGCGCGGGCTCTGCTCGTAGGAGCGCGTGATCGACGACCATTCATAAAACATCAGCAGGCCGATCAGCGCGGCCAGCGCCCGAAACGGCAACCCGCCGAACCAGGTGGCCGACAGCACGACCGCGATCATGACGATGGACGAATAGATGCGGAGCGTGAGTTCACGCGTCATGCCGGTTGCGACCTCATGGCGACCGCCGCGGCCGACAGTCCGCCAAACCGGCGGCTGCGCATGGCGTAGCGCTCAAGGGCTGCAAAGAACAGCTCGCGGCTGAAATCCGGCCAATATTCCGGCACGAACATCAGTTCCGCATAAGCTGCCTGCCAGAGCAGGAAATTGGAAAGGCGCTCCTCGCCGCTGGTGCGGATGATCAGGTCGGGATCCGGCATTCCGGCGGTATCCAGCCGATCGGCGATCATCTGGCTGTCGATCGCCGACGCCTTCAGAAGGCCGATCTCCACGTCACGGGCCAGGCTCGCCACGGCCCGGGCGATTTCGTCGCGTGCGCCGTAGTTGAAAGCGATCACCAGGGTCAAGGCGGTATTGTGCTTGGTCGTCTCCTCGGCTTCGAGCAGAAGCTGCAGAATGTCGCTGCGCAGGGCCACCCGGTCGCCGATCACCTTGATGCGGACGTTCTGGCCATGCAGTTCGGCCAGGTCGCGACGGATGAAAGCTTTCAGCAAACCGAACAGATCGTTGATCTCGGCTTCCGGGCGACGCCAGTTTTCCGAAGAGAAGGCAAACAGCGTCAGGTACTTGACACCGACATCCCCGGCCGCCCGCACGACCGTGCGAACAGATTCCACGCCCTTGCGATGTCCAACCGTGCGGCTTTGTCCACGCTCGTTTGCCCAACGACCGTTGCCATCCATGATGATCGCGACATGCTCGGGTATGCTCTGTCTGTCAGGTGTCTTCATATTGGGTCCGGTCGATGGCATCGCAGCAGGGCGAAGAGGGATCTCTAAACCTGCATGATTTCCTTTTCCTTTTCGACGAGCAAGCGATCCACATCAGAAATCGTTTCATCCGTCATCTTTTGCACTTTTTCCGAGAGCGAACGGCTGTCGTCCTGGCCGATCGATCCGTCCTTCTCGGCTTTCTTCAGGTCGTCCATGCCATCGCGGCGCACGTGGCGAATCGCCACCTTGGCCTTCTCGGCATAGTCATGGGCAACCTTGACCAGCGAGCGACGGCGCTCCTCGTTGAGTTCCGGCAGAGGAATGCGCAGGTTCTGGCCATCCATGATCGGGTTCAGGCCGAGATTGGACTCGCGAATGCCGCGATCGACGGCATGCACCATCGACTTGTCCCAGATCGAGACGCCGAGCATGCGCGGCTCGGGAACCGTGATATTGGCAACCTGGTTGAGCGGCACGCGCGACCCATAGGCCTCGACCATGACAGGGTCGAGGATGTTGGCCGAAGCGCGCCCGGTGCGAAGCGAAGCAATATCGCTCTTGAACGCATTGATGGCACCATCCATGCGGCGTTTGATGTCACTGAGTTCGATACCTGCACTCATGGCTTTCTCCCGTAATCCGCGCGAAGTCGCAAAGACCTGCGCCTGCAGCCTGTCAATTGTCGCTGACGATGGTCTTGAGGCCACCGCCCATCAGAATTTCGCCGAAACCGCCCTTTTCGTGAATGGAAAAGACAATGATCGGAATGGAATTTTCGCGCGCCAGGGCAACCGCTGTGACGTCCATGACGGCCAAGCCCTTGTCGAGCACTTCGCTATGGGTCAACCGGTCGAAACGGGTGGCCGTCGGATCCTTCTTCGGATCAGCGGTATAGATACCGTCGACCTGCGTGCCCTTGAAGATCGCCTCGGCGCCCATTTCGGCGGCGCGTAGCGCTGCAGCCGAATCGGTGGTGAAGAACGGGTTGCCGGTGCCGCCCGCAAAAATCACCACGCGCCCCTGGGCCAGGTGATGCAATGCGGCGCGCTGCGAAAAGCTCTCGCAGATCTCCGGCATGGCAATCGCCGACAGCACGACCGTATCGATCGACTGCTTGCGCAGCGACGTGGCAAGGGCCAGTGCATTGATCACCGTGGCGAGCATGCCCATGTGGTCGCCGGTCACCCGGTCGCCACCCTTGGAGGCCACGGCGACGCCGCGGAAGATGTTGCCGCCACCGACGACGACGCCGACCTCGACACCCATCGCCCGCGCCTCGGCGATGTCGGATGCGATCCGGTCGGCCACCGTAACGTCGATCCCGAAGCCCTGGCTGCCCATCAGTGCCTCGCCAGAGGCTTTCAAAAGCACGCGTTTGTAGAGAGGCGTTGAAGTCATAATGGCTCCTCGAATGAACTAGATGCCGGATACACGAAGGGCACCGCGTTGTCACGCGATGCCCCGAGTTTTCCCACATTAGGACAAGAGCCGATCAGCCCTTGGCGACAGCCGCCACTTCGGCTGCAAAGTCGGTTTCTTCCTTTTCGATGCCTTCGCCGAGCAGCAGGCGCGCCATGCCGGTCACTTCGATCGGGGCACCGGCTGCCTTTTCGGCTTCCTTGATCGCAGCGCCGACCGTCAGCTCAGGATTGACGACGAAAGCTTGGCTCAGCAGGGCAACTTCCTCGAAGAACTTGCGCATGCGGCCTTCGACCATCTTTTCGATGATGGCATCCGGCTTGCCGGAAGCGCGCGACTGCTCGATGAACACGTTGCGTTCGCGCTCGGCAACCGCTGCATCGACTTCTTCCGAACGGATGGCGAGCGGGTTGGTGGCAGCGATGTGCATGGCGACCTGACGGCCGATGGCGGTCAGCACATCCTTGTTGCCGGTCGACTTCAGGGCAACCAGAACGCCGAGCTTGCCGAGGCCTTCGGCAGCGGCATTGTGGACGTAGGTCGCAACCACACCGTCTTCGACCGACAGAAGGGCGGCACGACGCAGGTTCATGTTCTCGCCGATGGTGGCAATGGCATCCTTGATCGTGTCGGTGACCGACTTGCCGGTCGCCGGATAGGTGGCCGCTGCAATGGCCTCAACAGTGCCGTCGGTGGACAGGGCAACCGTCGAAATGCCGCGCACGATGTCCTGGAAGGCGTCGTTACGGGCCACGAAATCGGTTTCGGAGTTGACTTCAACGACAACCGCCTTGGTGCCGGCGCTGGCAATGCCGATCAGGCCTTCGGCAGCGGTGCGGCCGGACTTCTTGTCGGCCTTGGCAATGCCCTTGGCGCGCAGCCAGTCGATCGCGGCTTCGATGTCGCCATTGGTCTCCAGCAGAGCCTTCTTGCAATCCATCATGCCTGCGCCGGACTTTTCGCGCAGTTCTTTTACCAGTGCTGCAGTGATTTCAGCCATTGTTTGCCTCTTGTCGTTTCAAGCGGTACGCCTGCCCTCAGCGGGTGGTGCAGCCGGCGTTCCTGTTTGGGGCACGAAATGTACCCGGATATGTGACAACGTGATGAAGATCGGCCATCACGGAAATTTCCATCGTCCCGTTCGGCACTCAAAAATGCCGGGACGCCCCGATAAGAGCGGGCCGCCAGGCAGCAGAACTGACGGGCGGCCCGGTCCCATTTCGGGAAGGCGGCGAGCCCTCGAAGGGCTCAGCCGCCAAGCGCGATCAGACGCTTGCTGCTTCTTCTTCGAGCGCAGGCTCGATCGGAGCTTCGGCGGAACCGCCGATGTCACGACCGGAAGAGCCCTGCTGGCGGGCGATACCGTCGATGGCAGCGCGGGCAATCAGGTCGCAATAGAACGAGATGGCGCGCGATGCGTCGTCGTTGCCCGGGATCGGATAGTCGATGAGATCCGGATCGCAGTTCGAGTCGATGATGGCAACGACCGGGATGCCGAGGCGCTTGGCTTCGTCGATCGCGATCTTTTCCTTGTTGGTGTCGATGATGAACATCAGGTCCGGCGTGCCGCCCATGTCACGGATACCGCCAAGAGCCTTGTCCAGCTTTTCGCGTTCGCGCTCAAGATTGAGGCGTTCCTTCTTGGTGAAGCCGGAAGCTTCCGAATTCAGGATCTCGTCGAGCTTGCGCAGACGCTGGATCGAATTGGAAATGGTCTTCCAGTTGGTCATCATGCCGCCGAGCCAACGCGAGTTGACGTAATACTGGGCCGAGCGCTTTGCGCTGTCGGCGATCAGTTCCGACGCCTGACGCTTGGTGCCGACGAACAGCACGCGGCCGCCACGGGCAACGGTGTCGGACACGACCTGAAGGGCCTTCGACAGCATCGGAACGGTCTGTGCCAGGTCGATGATGTGGATGTTGTTGCGATCGCCGAAGATGTACGGCTTCATCTTCGGGTTCCAGCGGTGCGTCTGGTGGCCGAAGTGAACGCCAGCTTCCAGAAGCTGACGCATGCTAAAATCGGGCAGTGACATGCCTTTAGTCTCCATTTTCCGGTTGAACCTCCGCGTGACAAACAGCATCCTTTCGAGATGCCACCGGCGGAACGGATCGGATTTCTCCCGATCAGTCCCAAGCCACACGTGTGGAATGCGGCTGGCCATATAACCAATCCCGCGGGAAATCAAGGCATAATGCCGAACAAATACGCCCTTGCGGCCCGAACACCACTCCGGGTGGCGATCAATTGCAGCCGGCGGCCTCGAGCATTTCAAGCTTGGCAAGCCGGCCGCTGAGCACGATGTCGCCATAGTCGAGCGTCAGATCGCGGGTCACGCCATTGTCGTAGAGCTTGAACGACTGAGTATAGACCGGCAGCTGGTCGCCGATCGCCTTGTCGTCGAAATAGGCGATGGAGACCGGCCAGTAGGATGCCTCGGCCAGCGCCTGTTCGACGATGCCGGCATGATCGCCGCCTTTGGCGGCCTCGGAGCGACCGACGATCGTCGTGGTCAGATAGCTCTTGTCGCCGTCTTCCGTGCCGTCGAAGATGCGCGCCTCGAAGAAGCGCGCGCCGTTGCGGGCCTGGCGGATCAGGTCGACCATATGCTCGGCCGGAAATTTGGCATCGGCCAATTCGACATTGCGCGACGCCGGTTCCTGCAGCTCGACCTTGATGCCGCTGCCGGCCACCACCGCCGCTCCGCGGACACCCTTGTCGAGCTTGTCGTCAGTGTAGGATTTCGAATCGAAATCAAAGCGCCGCGTCACCAGGTCCTCGAACGTCTTGATCTGCTGATCGGTGACGCTGACCTCTTCGCCACTCTCGATCTCGGTGACGAATCGGAAGCTGGTCGTATAGCCCGTGCATTGCGAACCGTTGAATTCATAGACCATGCGGCCGCGCATGCTCTCGATGCCGGACTGTTCGGAAGCCTCTTTGAGCTCGATATCATAGATGGCACGATGCGGCGCCAGACCCGGCGCCACAACAGGAGCTGCAAGCCCGGATGCCGGACTGACGGCACCGGCGGAAAGGGCCAGAACAGCGGCAAAGCTCGACCGCAGCATTCAATATCTCCTGTTGGTTCGGCCTTCGATGCTATATGAACAGTCAGGGCAAAAGCGAGGCGCGATTGCCTTGAATGCAATATTCTTACCAGTTTTACAATCAATCCAGGATGCGAAAATGTCCGATACCATCGATAGCCGTCTGAGCGCGCTGGGCGTCACCCTGCCTGTCGCAGCAGCGCCGGCTGCAAACTACGTTCCCTACGTCATCAGCGGCAATCTGCTCTACCTGTCCGGCCAGTTGCCGATGGAAAACGGCAGCATCGCCGTGAAGGGAATCGTCGGCCAGGACGTCGACTTGGCCGCGGCCCAGCGCGCCGCCGAATTGTGCGCGATCAATATTCTCGCTCAAGCCAAATCGGCCCTCGACGGCAAGCTCGAGCGCATCGTCCGGGTCATCAAGCTGAACGGCTTCGTCGCCTCGGCGCCCGGTTTCACCGACCAGCACCTGGTCATCAACGGCGCCTCGAACCTGATCGCCAATGTGCTGGGCGAGGCCGGCAAGCATGCGCGCGCCGCCGTCGGCATGGCCGCCCTGCCGCTCAACGCCGCCGTCGAGATCGATGCCATCATCGAGATCGCCCCATGAGCGACCTCTCCTGGCTGACAGCCCAGCCGATCGCCCATCGCGGCTTTCACGACCGCAACAAGATCGTCTGGGAGAACACCCTTTCCGCCTTCTCGCGCGCCATCGATGCCGGCTTTGCCATCGAATGCGACCTGCAATATGCCTCCGACGGCGTACCGGTCGTCTTCCACGATGACGACTTGGAGCGGCTGTGCGGCATCAAGGGCGACGTGCGGGCCAAGACCTCGGGCGAGCTGAAGCTGCTGTCGGTCGGCGCCACCGCCGACAAGATCCCGACGCTGAAGCAATTGCTGGATCTGACCAAGGGCCGCGTGCCCCTGGTGCTTGAGCTCAAGGGCCGCGGCGCCGACGACGAAGGCTTTGCCGAAGACGTGCTCGAGGTGCTGAAGGGCTATCAGGGGCCGGTGGCGCTGATGAGCTTCGATGCCCATCTGCTGAAGGACCTGAAAGCTCAGGAGTGCCCCTACCCGGTCGGATTGACGGCGGAAGGCGCCACGGCGGAAAGCTTTTCTGCCCATCAGAAGGCCATGAAGCTCGGGCTCGACTTTATCTCCTATGCCGTGGCCCATCTGCCCAACGACTTCATCACCGCCGAGCGTGCCCGCGGCATTCCGGTGATCACCTGGACCGTGCGCGACGAGCCGATGCGCGCCCGGACCTTTGAATATGCCGACCAGATGACATTCGAGGGTTTCGACCCGAGGGAGAGCCAGATCGCGACCGTATGAGCCAGGACGTCACCATTCGCATCGAGCGATCCTTCAAGACCATACCGGCCGACCGCTGGGCAACGCTGTCCGGCGCCGCCCAGCGCTCGTCCTCGCCCTACAATCCGTTCAACTCGCACGCCTATCTGTCGGCGCTGGAGGAGTCGGGCTCGGCCACCCTGGACACCGGCTGGCTCGGCCATCATCTGCTGATGGAGAGTGCGGCGGGCGAGTTGCTCGGCGCCCTGCCCTGTTACCTCAAGAACCACAGCCGCGGCGAATATGTCTTCGACCAGGGCTGGGCCGATGCCTATGAGCGGGCCGGCGGCAGCTATTATCCAAAACTGCAATGCTCCATTCCCTTCACGCCGGCCACCGGGCCGCGGCTGATGGTGGCAGACGGCCAGGATCTGCACGCGACCCAGGCCCTGCTGGCGGCCGGCCTGCAGCAGGTGACGCGCGAGCTGAAGATTTCGTCCGCCCATGCCACCTTCCTGCCCGACAACGAGCTCTACGCTTTCGAGGATGCCGGCTTCCTGCACCGCACCGACCAGCAATTCCATTTCATCAACGAAGGCTATGCCGATCACGAGGCCTTCCTCGAAACGCTGGCGTCGCGCAAGCGCAAGGCGCTGCGCAAGGAGCGCCGTGCCGCCCTTGAAAACGGCCTGACGATCGACTGGCTGACCGGCAAGGATCTGACCGAAGACATCTGGGACCAGTTCTTCGCCTTCTACATGGACACCGGCAGCCGCAAATGGGGCAAGCCCTACCTGACGCGGGCCTTCTACTCCCTGGTCGGCGAGCGCATGGCCGACGACATCCTGCTGGTGATGGCCAAGCGCAATGGCCGCTATGTCGCCGGCGCCATCAACTTCATCGGCTCCGATGCGCTCTATGGCCGGCATTGGGGTTGTATCGAGGACCATCCCTTCCTGCATTTCGAAGTCTGCTACCATCAGGCCATCGACTTCGCCCTGTCAAAAGGCCTGAAGCGCGTCGAGGCCGGCGCGCAAGGCGAACACAAGCTGGCGCGCGGCTACCAGCCGGTCACCACCCATTCCGCCCATTTCATCGCTCATCCCGGCCTGCGCAATGCCGTTGCCGATTATCTGCAGCGCGAACGCCAGGAGGTCGAGCAGATCGGCGAATATCTGAGCGAGCACACACCCTTCCGCAAGGGAGAACGCCAGCAGGAAGAGGACTGACGGACGCTTGATTGAGGCCTGCGGGAAGTCGTATGTAGACGCGACAACGAGGAGACATGTGATGACCGCCTACGACCCCAACAACATCTTCGCCAAGATCCTCAAAGGCGAGATCCCCTCCGTCAAGCTCTATGAGGACGAGGACACGCTGGCCTTCATGGATGTCATGCCCCAGGCGCCCGGCCATCTCTTGGTCATTCCCAAGATCGGCTCGCGCAACCTGCTGGATGCCGATCCGGCGGTGCTGGCCAAACTGCTGCCGGTGGTGCAGAAGCTGGCGGTAGCGGCCAAGGAGGCCTTTGACGCCGATGGCGTCTATGTCGCGCAGTTCAATGAGCCGGCGGCCGGTCAGACGGTCTATCACCTGCATTTCCACGTCGTGCCGCGCCATGACGGTCAGCCGTTGAAGCCGCATTCCGGAACGATGGAAGACATCGCCGTGCTGACCGCCCATGCCGAGAAGATCAAGGCAGCGCTCTGAGGTCTACTGGACGTCGAGCCCGTAAAGCCCGGCGACCAGCAGCAGCAGCGAGACCCCGACGCCGACCGCGACGCGCTGGCCGGCCAGCAGGAAGGCCGCAAAGCCAAGACCCGCCGCCGCCAGCCGCAGCCATAGCGGCGAGGCCGAAAGCGTACCGCTTGGAAAGACGATGAGCTTGGCCGTCACCGCCATCACCAGCGCGGTGGCGACCGCCTTGACCCAGGTGAGCGCTTCGGAGTCTTCCCGCAGCCGGTTGCCGGCCACCACCCCCAGCCAGCGCCAGACATCGGTGGCAAGCCAGCCGGCGACGATGATCACGATATAGGGCCACCACTCCGCCATCATCGCAGATCCTCCGCAACCGCACGACGCCGCCCGCGGATCGCGAATCGGTCGATCAGATAGGCCAGCGTACCCCCGCCGATGCCGGCAATCAGGATATCGAGCCCCGGCGTCAGCACAGCAAACAGTGGACCGGCGACAATGCCGATGGCAAAGGCAATTCTGACCGCCGTCTGGCGGGCCGTCGCCCAGATGGAGGCGACGAAATAGACCGGCGTCAGGAAAAACAGCGCGCCGGCGACCAGCGGCGGAAAACTCGCCACCAGGCCGTAGCAGACGGCGACCAGCGCGGTATTGGAGAGCGTCAGGGTGATCCCGAAACCTGCAAAATAGGCGACCCGGCGCTCGCGCGGCACGGCGCCGACGTGCTGCATGGTAAACACCCAGGCGGTGATGGCGATGAAATGCGACAGGAACAGCAGAACCCAGGTCGGGGTCTTCTCCGTGCGGATCTCCGGCATCAGCGACGCCACCATCGGCATCATGCGGATCGACGACAGGGTGACGGCGAGAAAGCAGGCGGCGATATTGGCACCGCTCGCCATCATGCCGACCAGGATCATCTTGGCCGGCAGCGCCCAGATCGTCACCGTCATGAACACCGCCTCGCCGCGGGTCAGGCCGGCCTCAAAAGCATAGGCGCTGAAGCCGACAAACGAGACCATCAGGATCAGGGCCGGCAGGGAGAAAATTCCTCCCATGCCGCGCACGAACCAGAAACCGGCGGAACGCTCTTCTATTTCGACAGACATTGCATTTCCGCAGTGGACAAAAAGAAAGTGCCGGGCTTTGGCCCGGCACTGGTTGTTGCAAAGCCTATCGGCTTATTTCTTCTTCGGCACCTTCGGAACGGCGCTGCGCTTGCGCGGCGCCTCCACATCGGCCTTCGGTTCTTCGACGACCGTCTCGACCACGGCAGCAGCCTTGGCTTTCGCCTTGCGCTTCGGCTTGGTGATGGTCGTCAGCTCATCATGATCCTCGGCGAGCAGCTCGACTTCCGGCTTCGGCTTGACCGGCTGCGCATCGGAAAATGCTTCCAGGTGCAGATCCGTCGTGCCGTCATCCTTGGTCACCACGCCGACCTTGACCAGGCCACCCTTCTTCAGCTTGCCGAACAGGATCTCGTTGGCGAGCGGCTTCTTGATGTGCTCCTGGATGACCCGCGACAGCGGCCGCGCGCCCATCTTCTCGTCATAGCCGCGTTCCGCAAGCCAGGCGATCGATTCCGGCGACAGGTCGAAGGTGACGCCGCGCTCGGACAGCTGCGCTTCCAGCTGCATGACGAACTTCTGCACGACCTTGTGGATCACCTCGGTCGGCAGCGGCGCAAAGGCGATCGTCGCATCGAGACGGTTGCGGAATTCCGGCGTGAACAGGCGGTTGAGCGCCTCCTCGTCTTCGCCGGTGCGCTTCGACGAGCCGAAGCCCATGGCGGATTTCGCCATTTCCGAAGCGCCCGCATTGGTCGTCATGATCAGGATGACATTGCGGAAGTCGATCTTCTTGCCGTTGTGGTCGGTCAGCGAGCCATGGTCCATGACCTGCAGCAGGATATTGTAGATATCCGGATGCGCCTTCTCGATTTCATCGAGCAGCACCACCGAGTGCGGATGCTGATCGACGCCATCGGTCAGCAGGCCGCCCTGGTCGAAGCCGACATAGCCCGGAGGTGCCCCAAGCAGACGCGACACCGTATGGCGCTCCATATATTCCGACATGTCGAAGCGCTGCAGTTCGACGCCCAGCGAGGCGGCGAGCTGCTTTGCCACTTCGGTCTTGCCGACGCCGGTCGGACCGGAGAACACGTAAGAGCCGATCGGCTTGTTGGGCTCGCGCAAGCCGGCACGGGCCAGCTTGATCGATGTCGACAGGGCATCTATCGCCGCGTCCTGGCCGTAGACCACCGAGCGCAATTCCTTCTCCAGGTTGGCGAGAACCATCTCGTCGTCCTTGGACACGGTCTTGGCCGGAATCCGGGCCATGGTGGCGATCGTCGCTTCGATTTCCCGCTCGGTGATCAGCTTGCGCCGCTTGGAGGCCGGCAACAGCATCTGCGCCGCACCGGTCTCGTCGATCACGTCGATCGCTTTGTCCGGCAGCTTGCGGTCGTTGATGTAGCGGGCCGACAGTTCGACGGCCGACTTGATCGCCTCGTTGGAATAGCGGAGCTTGTGATAGTCCTCGAAATAGGGCTTCAGGCCCTTCATGATCTCGATCGCATCCTCGATCGACGGCTCGTTGACGTCGATCTTCTGGAAACGACGCACCAGCGCCCGGTCCTTCTCGAAGAACTGGCGATATTCCTTGTAGGTGGTCGAACCGACGCAGCGGATCGCCCCCGACGACAGAGCCGGCTTCAAAAGGTTGGACGCATCCATGGCGCCGCCCGAGGTCGCACCGGCACCGATCACCGTGTGGATCTCGTCGATGAACAGCACGGCGCCCGGATAGTCCTCGAGTTCCTTGACCACCTGCTTCAGGCGTTCTTCGAAATCGCCACGATAGCGGGTACCGGCCAGAAGCGTGCCCATGTCGAGGGAGAAGATCGTCGCATCCTTCAACGCGTCGGGCACCTTGCCCTCGACGATGCGCTTGGCCAGACCTTCGGCGATCGCCGTCTTGCCGACGCCGGGATCGCCGACATAAAGCGGATTGTTCTTCGAACGACGGCACAGCACCTGGATGGTGCGGTTGACCTCGTTGTGGCGGCCGATCAGCGGATCGATCCGGCCGGATTTGGCTTTTTCGTTCAGGTTGACGCAATAGGCCTTCAGGGCTTCCGGCTGTTTCTTGGCCGAGCCTTCGTCCGGTTCGCGGGCCTGCTTGGCGTCGCTTTCGCCTTCCTCGGCACCGCGCGGCGTGCGCGTCTGGGTCGTGCCGGGACGCTTGCCGATGCCGTGCGAGATATAGTTGACGGCGTCGTAGCGGGTCATCTCCTGCTCCTGCAGGAAATAGGCCGCATGGCTTTCACGCTCGGCAAAGATGGCGACCAGCACATTCGCACCGGTCACTTCTTCGCGACCGGACGATTGCACGTGGATGACGGCCCGCTGGATGACCCTCTGAAAACCGGACGTCGGCTTGGAATCCTCGTCATAGCCGGTCACCAGATTGGCGAGTTCGTTGTCGACATAGTCGCTGACGGTCTTGCGCAGCGAGTCGAGATTGACATTGCAGGCACCCATGACCGCAGCCGCATCGGCATCATCGATCAGAGCCAGAAGCAGATGTTCGAGCGTGGCATATTCGTGATGCCGCTCGTTGGCGTATGTGAGTGCCTGATGCAGGGCCTTTTCAAGGCTGGGAGAAAATGTTGGCACGGTCAATTCCTCATTTCTTTTCCATGACGCATTGCAGCGGGTGCTCGTGCTGCCGGGCGAAATCCATGACTTGGCTTACCTTTGTTTCGGCGACCTCGTAGGTAAACACACCGCATTCCCCCACCCCATGGTTGTGCACATGCAGCATGATACGTGTCGCCGCCTCTCGATCCTTCTGAAAGAAACGCTCCAGAATATGGATGACGAAATCCATCGGCGTATAATCGTCATTGAGAATCAGAACGCGGTACAAATTGGGCTTTTTGGTCTTGGCCTTCGTGCGCGTAATGACGGAGGTGCCACGATTGGCATTGTCCCCGTCCTGCTGGTTCTGCATTAAGACCGGTTTAGCGATCATTTCAGTCTATTCTCCAATCGTCCAGCCCAGCCGTTGATGAAAGTCGATTCTCCCAGGTGAACGCTCAGTCCACTAAGGTAGTCCATTCTTCACTGATTTTAAGCCCCCCAGGGCGGAGTGCAAACAGAATTGCATCCGATGGCGCGACAAAGCCCGCAAATCAGCGGGAAACGCGGCACAAAATAAAAGGACCGGCCCCGCTTCCGCGACCGGTCCCCGGCATTTCTGCCGAAATGAGTGGCTGTTAGAGCCTCAGGCGGCCGTCGGCATGGTTATGCCGGTCGCCTTGGCGATCGGAGCTTCGTATGGCTTGTAGACCGTCTTGGCGAGATCGGCATACATTTCGCTCATCTTCGTCGCCTCGGATACGAAGGTCTCATAGGACGATTTCATGAATCCCGACTGCAATTCCAGCGCCGTCTCGACACTCTTCACGCCGGACAGCGATTCCATGAAAGACGTGAGGTTCTGGAACGACTTCTTCGAATAGTCCGTGGCCTCGGCAGCGATCGCCTGAAAACCTTTGGCCACCTCGGAATAGTTCTTCATCATGGTTTCCATGGCTTCCTTGCCCTTCTGATTGGCTTCATCGAAATTGAACATGCCAGCACTCCTTCTTCCCAGTTGAAGTTGCTAATACAAGTAGCAATTGCCCAAGAAATGTCAATTGTTTTTGTGCGGCGCAGCATCACCCGAAGGTTGCATTCTTGACCAAAATCAAGGGCCGGCACCACAGCGCCAGCCCCTCCGCCTTGTTATGGAAAAGATATATCAGCACGCGCACACAACCGGCATCTGTCCCAAGTCCCGCAAAAATCGGAAGCGGCTTTGCGGGAACAGCTTGCGCCGAATTAAAGATCGACGTCCAGGATGGCCATCGAGAAATTGAACGACAGGTCGCCGTCTTCATCGTCACGGAAAACGATGCCGAGGAATTCTTCTCCGAGGTAGACTTCGGCGGAATCGTCCTTGCGGGGCCGCGCCTTCACCACCATGGTCGAACCGAACATGCGCTTGAAATAGGCGTCGAGTTTCTTGATTTCTTCTGGTTTCACGAGAATTCTCCATCCGCGATTCAAATCGCGCCGCTTGTCGCATGGGCCAAACCCGCCTGTAAAGACGGCAAAGGACATTCTCGCCCTCCAGCGCGCGGCAGGTCAGGTCAGTCCCGCAGGATCTGGTCCATCGACCGGGCCGGCTCGGCACAGCCGGCCTCGCCCACCACCCGTGCCGGAACACCGGCAACCGTCGACCCCTTGGGGACGGGTTTCAGCACTACGGAGCCGGCGGCGATGCGCGAGCAGCAGCCAACCTCGATATTCCCGAGGACTTTGGCACCGGCGCCGATCAGAACGCCGTCGCCGATCTTCGGGTGGCGGTCGCTGCCCTCCTTGCCGGTCCCACCGAGCGTCACCCCATGCAGGATCGAGACATTGTCGCCAATGCGCGCCGTTTCGCCGACCACGAGGCCGGTCGCGTGGTCGAGGAAGATGCCCTTGCCGATATGGGCGGCCGGGTTGATGTCGGTTTGAAAGGCATTCGACGAGCGGCTCTGCAGGTAGAGCGCGAAATCGCGCCTCCCCCGGCTCCACAGCCAATGGGCCAGCCGATGGGTCTGGATGGCATGAAACCCCTTGAAATAGAGGACCGGCTCAAGGAAGCGCGTGCAGGCCGGATCGCGGTCGTAGAACGCCTGGATGTCGACGCGCAAAATGGCGCCCCACTCCGGCCAGTCCGCCAGCATCTCCTCAAACGCCTGGCGCAGCACGATCGCCGGAACGTCGCTATGATCGAGACGCTCGCAGATCCGGTAGACGACGCACTCCTCCAGCGAACGATGACTGAGCACGGTGGAATGGAAGAAGGCTGCCAGCATCGGGTCGCGATCCGCCGCGACACGCGCCTCGCTCTTCAGGCTGTCCCAGATCGGGTCCATCGACTTGACGTGCTCGCCAAGCATGTATTCGGTCTTTGCGGCCATCGTCGGTCTCCTCAAGTGCGCAACGGTTCTATTATATAGAGCATCCTTGAAACAACATAAATGGGCCAATTGCCAATGGAGCAGACACGCGATTTCGCAGCGGGCGCCCTTCGCGCCGCAAGCCAGCACGGCAGCGGCATTTTGGTCATCGACAATCCGCAGCGCAAGAATGCCCTGTCGGCGGCCATGTGGCGGGCCATTCCCGAAGCGATCCACTGGCTGACAGCTGAGGGCCAGGCCCGCGCCATCGTGCTGACCGGCGCCGGGCGCCAGGATTTCAGCGCCGGCGCCGACATTTCCGAGTTTCCGTCCGTGCGCAAGGATGCCGCAACAGCCCGCCTCTATGAGGCGCAGAACAGTGCCGCCTTCGCCGCCATCCGCGATGCCCGCGTGCCGGTGATCGCCGCCATTCGCGGCATCTGCTACGGCGGCGGTTTCGGGCTGGCCGCCGCCTGCGATATCCGCATTGCCGACGACACCGCCACCTTCGCCGTGCCGGCCGCAAGGCTGGGCCTTGCCTATCCCGCCGACGCCATCCAGGATTTCATCCAGTCGCTGGGCGTCCAACTGACCCGCAAGGCGCTGTTTACCGGCCAGCCGATGAAGGCGACGGAACTGCTCAGCAGCGGCTTCCTGCTGGAACTGGTGGCGGCGGACGCCCTGGACGCCGCAGCCTTTTCCTTGGCCGAGACCATCGC
Source organism: Rhizobium sp. CG5 (assembly GCF_023701945.1). Classification (GTDB taxonomy): domain Bacteria; phylum Pseudomonadota; class Alphaproteobacteria; order Rhizobiales; family Rhizobiaceae; genus Allorhizobium. Next base: position 404,717 of record NZ_JABAEF010000001.1, on the reverse strand, counting down.
CGGCAACGCACCCCTGTCGGTCCAGGCCTCGAAGCTGGCCCTGCGCGCCGCCCTGCAGCAGGACGACGACCTGCTGCGCGAGGCTGAGGTGATCGGTGCCGCCACCTTCGACAGCGCCGATTACGCCGAAGGCCGCGCCGCTTTCGCCGAGCGTCGAAAACCAGTCTTTACCGGCCGATGAACCGTTGGCCTCAGACCGCGCGGAACACCGTTCGTCGCCTGCCCCGCTCAGTTGCCGACGCTCCGGTAAAATTCGAGGACCGCCTTCTTGAACACCCGGTCGCCGACGGCCAGCATGTGGTCGCGGTCGGGAATGTCGATGGCCGTCGCATGCGGCATCAGCGCCGCCAGCTCCTGCCCCGATCCGGCGATATCGTCCTTGGTGCCGACGGCAATCAGCGTCGGCAGATCGACCTTGGCGATATCGGCGCGGTCGACCAGAACCCGCGATGTCTGGATGCAGGCGGCCAGCGCGAAGCGGTCGCTGCGGGTCTGTTCGGCAAAGGCCCGGAACATCCGGCCGCGCTCGTGGGTCACCTCGGCAAGCGACGGCGCCAGCAGCGCCTCGGCGATCGGGTCCCAGTCGCCGACCCCGTCGCAAAGCCCAATGCCAAGCCCTCCGAATACAAGGGATCGGATCCGCTGCGGATGCTCCATCGCCATGAAGGCCGAGATGCGGGCCCCCATCGAATAGCCCATGATATGGGCGCGATCGATGCCAAGATGGGTCAAGAGGGCTGCCGCATCCGCCGCCATCAACGAGGGATGATAGGCCTCGGCATCATGCGGCCGGTCACTGGCCCCGTGGCCGCGGTTGTCGATGCCGATCACCCGGTAGCCGGCATCGCCAAGCGTCTTCAGCCAACCCGGATGGACCCAGTTGACCAAAGCCGTCGAGGCGAACCCATGGATCATCAGCACCGGCAGGCCGAGCGGGTCGCCCTCGTCGAAATAGGCCAGTTGCAGCCCGTCGTGATAAAAGAGGGAAAACGCCGGCGCTGTCAGGTTCATCAGGTCGATCCGCATGCAGAGAGAGGGAAGAGGATGCTTTGGCCGGCACAATATTGATTGATGCCCTGCGGTCAAACCCCGCACCTGACGATTTTCTGTGGGTTCATCGCCTGTTTGGCTCTACACATTTTGAAGGAAGGACGATAATGTCCGCCGCAACAATGAAGCATTCGGAGACGCACTTATGGCCGGGCATACCATTCCCCACTTCCAGAACGACGGCGGGCACCAGGTCATCGAAATCGGCGTCAAGGAGTTCATGTGCACGGGCGCATCCGCCCCGTTCGACCATCCGCACATCTTTATCGACCTTGGCCACGACACCGAGAAGGTCTGTTCCTACTGCTCGACGCTCTATCGCTACAATGCGACCCTGAAGGCCGAACAGACCAACCCGCCCGGCTGCATCTTCCACGTCAAGGCCGCCTGACACCGAAGCCATTTCGATCGGCAACATCATGTCCATCAAGTCTGCGGTGATCGTCGGGGCCGGCATGGCTGGCCTGACGGCTGCCCTATCGCTCGCCCGGCACGGCATTTCATCGCGTATTGTCGAGCAGGCGCAGCAACTCGGCGAAGTCGGCGCCGGCCTGCAGATCTCCCCCAATGCGTCGCGGATCCTGCGCCAGCTAGGGGTTTTGGAAGACCTTGAACAGCACTGGCTCGAACCGGCTGAAATCCAGCTGGTCTCCGGCGTGTCGCTGAAACCGCTCGCATCCATTCCCTCCGGCGCCTTTGCCCGCCAACGCTGGGGCGCGCCTTATGGTGTCGTCCACCGCGCCACCTTGCAGCAGTCCCTGCTGACGGCTGTGCTGCGCAATCCGCTCTGCCGGTTGGAGCTCGGGCACCGCATCGAGACATCGACCGCAGACGACCTGCTCGCCGCCATGCCGGACAGGCCCGATCTGCTGGTGGGCGCCGATGGCGCCTGGTCGGGCCTTCGCGCCCGCATTCCCGGCAGCCCGAGCGTTGCCTTTTCCGGCAATATCGCCTGGCGTTTCACCATTCCCGGCAGCACGGCACCGGCCTTTCTCGACAGGCATAGCGTCACCGCCTTTCTCGGCCCGCAGACCCATCTGGTCAGCTATCCCTTGAAGGAAATCGACGGCTTCAACATCGTGGCGATTGCCGCCGGCATCAGCCCGGGAGAAACTTTTCTAGCCGAAGGATCTGCGGCCCAGCGCGCCGGCTTGATGGCGCAATTTGCCGGTTGGAACAGGGCGATTCGCGACCTGCTCGACCTGGCCGAGCGCCCCAACCTGTGGCCGCTCTATCAGGCCAGTGCCGGCCGCTGGCAAAACGGCCGGGACACGGCGCTGATCGGCGACGCGGCCCATGCCATGATGCCCTTTTCCGCCCAGGGTGCCGCCATGGCGATCGAGGATGCCTTCGAACTTGCCGGGCTTGTCGCCACGCAGCCCCTGCCGCAAGCGCTTGCGGCTTACGAAACCATCCGGCAGGCGCGCGCCGCCCGGGTGCGCAGCCGCGGCGCCTTTAACAAATTTGCCTATCATGCCCGTGGTCCGATTCGGATCGGGCGGGATCTGGTCCTGTCGCTGCGCGCTCCCCAGAGCCTCGCCCAGGATCTGGACTGGCTCTACGGCTATCAGGCCAAGGGCTGAGTTCAGACGGCATGGCGGTAAACCCTCGTTCGAGATCGGCCTTGCTGCCCTTGCAGGCTTGCCCGACAGGCGGATTGAGACCGACGTGACCGCCCGACGGAGCCCTGCCCTTTTTCCTGTCTTCAATGGTCCCAAAGAGCCTTTTTTGGCAATGGGAGAACCCCGATTTGTGATGGCCCGCTCCGGCCAGGTCACGCCATCAAGGCGTCCGCCCGGCCGGACAGAAACGCCATCCAAAGCGCTTGCAAACGTCTTTTTTTTAATCAGAGCCGTGATCAATCCAATATTTTCTGCCTGTTTTTCAATCGCTTTTTCCGATTTTGTCCGTTTCGCCTCAATTATCGGCATCAACACTTGACCCTGCGGCCATTTCAGACTGTGATAGGTCTGCTCGCACCGGGAGGGCCGCGAGCAGACGGGTGGCCGGACTATGTCCGATATGGCCGCCGGTAAGATGGAAAAGAAAACAGATAAAAGGTTGGGAAAAATGAACAATAAGCTCCTGTCAGCCGCCCTGGGCGCTGCGGTCCTGGGATTTGGCGCATCGGCTGCATCTGCTGCCACCCTTGACGACGTGAAGGCAAAAGGCTTCGTACAATGCGGCGTGAACACCGGTCTTGCCGGCTTCGCATCGCCAGACGCCTCCGGCAACTGGACCGGTTTCGACGTTGACTATTGCAAGGCCATCGCCGCTGCAGTCTTCGCCGACGCAACCAAGGTCAAGTACACCCCGACGACCGCTCAGAGCCGTTTCACGGCTCTTCAGTCCGGCGAAGTCGACGTTCTGGTGCGTAACACCACCTGGACCATCAGCCGTGACACCGCGCTCGGCTTCAACTTCCGCACCGTCAACTACTATGACGGCCAGGGCTTCATGGTCCCGAAGAGCCTCAACGTAAAGTCGGCTCTCGAACTGTCGGGCGCTGCCGTGTGCGTACAGTCCGGCACCACGACCGAACTGAACCTTGCCGACTACTTCAAGGCCAACAACCTGCAGTACAACCCGGTCGTCTTCGAAAAGCTCGAAGAAGTGAACGCCGCCTACCAGGCTGGCCGTTGCGACGTCTACACCACCGACCAGTCGGGTCTCTATTCGATCCGCCTGACCCTGTCCAACCCGGACGAGCATATCATCCTGCCGGAAATCATCTCCAAGGAGCCGCTTGGCCCGGCCGTTCGCCAGGGCGACGACAAGTGGTTCGATATCGTGTCGTGGACGCAGTATGCCATGGTGCAGGCTGAAGAGTTCGGCATCACCCAGGCCAATGTCGACGAAATGAAGGCCTCGACCAACCCGGACATCAAGCGCTTCCTCGGCGCCGAAGCCGACAGCAAGATCGGCACCGACCTCGGCCTGACCAACGACTGGGCCTACAACATCGTCAAGGCCGTCGGCAATTACGGCGAAGTTTTCGAGCGTAACATCGGCGTCAACACGCCGCTGAAAATCGAGCGCGGCCTCAACGCGCTGTGGTCCAAGGGCGGCCTGCAATACGCACCGCCGATCCGCTAAGCATCGGTTAGACAACAAGGCGGCTTCGGCCGCCTTGTTTGTCTGAAACGTCGGAACAAAAACAAAAAGACCCAAAGTGGTCACAGGGGATAGGGCAACGCATGACAGATCATGCCATTCATGCATCGTCGCCAGGGGCATCCAGAAGCTCCCTGATATACGACCCGAAGGTGCGCAGCATCTTCTTCCAGGTTCTGACCGCCATTGTGGTCGTTCTTGCCATCTGGACGATCAGCCATAACGTCTCGACCAACCTCGCCCGCTCGAACACCGCATCGGGCTACGCTTTTCTGAACGGACGCGCCGGTTTCGATGTCGGAACCTCGCTGATCGCCTATTCCAGCGATTCGACCTACGGCCGCGCCATCATCGTCGGCCTGCTGAACACGCTTCTGGTGGCCGTGACCGGCATCATCACCGCAACGATCATCGGCTTCATCATCGGCATCGGACGCCTGTCGAAGAACTGGCTCGTCGCCAAGCTCTGCACGGTCTATGTCGAGGTCTTCCGCAACATCCCGCCGCTGCTGGTGATTTTCTTCTGGTATAGCGGCGTGCTGTCCGCACTGCCGCAGGTGCGCGATTCGCTGCATCTGCCCTTCAACACCTTCCTCAACAATCGCGGTTTCGCCTTCCCGAAACCGATCTGGGGCGAAAACAGCTGGGTCATTCCGGCCGCCCTCCTGGTCGCCATCATCGCCTCGGTTGCCATCGCCCGCTGGGCCAAGCAGCGCCAGATGAGGACCGGCCAACAGTTTCATACGGTCTGGACCGTTGCAGCCCTGGTCATCGGCCTGCCGCTCGTTGCCTTTCTGGCCGTCGGCGCACCGCTCAGCTTCGATTACCCGATTGCCGGCAAATTCAACCTGACCGGCGGATCGGTCGTCGCGCCGGAATTCGTCGCCCTCTATCTGGCGCTGTCCTTCTACACCGCCGCCTTCATCGCCGAGATCATCCGCGCCGGCATCCGCGGCGTGTCCAAGGGCCAGACGGAAGCAGCCTCGGCCCTCGGCCTTCAGCCGACGGCGACCACACGGCTGGTCGTGGTTCCGCAGGCCATGCGGATCATCATCCCGCCGCTGACCAGCCAGTATCTGAACCTCACCAAAAATTCCTCGCTGGGCGTTGCGGTCGGTTTTCCCGAACTGGTATCGACCGGCGGCACGACGATGAACCAGACGGGCCAGGCGATCGAGATCGTCTCGATCTGGCTGGTCGTCTATCTGACCATCAGTATCGCCACGTCGCTGTTCATGAACTGGTTCAATGCCAAGATGGCCCTGGTGGAGAGATAGACCATGAAAACCAAGGAAATCTCCTTCGTCAGAACCGAAATGCTGGCACCCGAGCCGGCTCCCTTGAGCAACCGCAATGTATCCGGCTGGATCAGGACCAATCTGCTCGCCACGCCCAAGGACGTCGTCCTGACGGTGATTGCTATCTTCATCCTGGCCACCTCGCTTCCCGGCGCCATCAACTGGCTGTTCATCCAGGCCGCCTGGATCGGTTCGGATCGCTCGGTCTGCGCCACGGTGGTGCAGAGCGGCGGCATCCGGCCGGAAGGCTGGAGCGGCGCCTGCTGGGCCTTCGTGGGGGATCGCTTCGAGCAGTTCATGTTCGGTCGCTATCCGCTGGATGAACGCTGGCGCGTCATGCTGGTGGCCGTCCTGTTCGTCGTGCTTCTGACGCCACTGCTGATGCCGAAACTGCCGCGCAAGGGCCTCAATGCCCTTCTGCTCTTCGTTGTCTTCCCGATCATCGCCTTCTTCCTGCTGTCGGGCGGCGTCTTCGGCCTGACCCAAGTGGAAACCCCGCTGTGGGGCGGCCTGATGGTGACGCTGATCCTGTCCTTCGTCGGGATTGCCGTGTCGCTGCCGGTCGGTATCCTGCTGGCGCTCGGTCGCCGCTCGCAAATGCCGGTGGTCAAGACGCTCTGCGTGGTGTTCATCGAGGTCATCCGCGGCGTGCCGCTGATCACCGTGCTGTTCATGGCCAATGTCATGCTGCCGCTCTTCCTGCCGACCGGCTGGACGATCGACAACTTCCTGCGCGCCCTGGTCGGCGTCGCCCTGTTTGCCTCCGCCTATATGGCCGAGGTCATCCGCGGCGGCCTGCAGGCCATCCCCAAGGGGCAGTATGAAGGGGCCGATTCGCTCGGTCTCGGCTACTGGCAGAAGACCCGGCTGATCGTGCTGCCGCAGGCCATCAAGCTGGTCATTCCCGGCATCGTCAACACCTTTATCGGCCTCTTCAAGGATACGTCCCTGGTGTCGATCATCGGCATGTTCGACCTGCTTGGCATTGTCCGCCTCAACTTCACCGATGCCAGCTGGGCGTCTCCGGTCACGCCGCTCACCGGCCTGGTCTTTGCCGGATTCGTCTTCTGGATCTTCTGCTTCAGCATGTCGCGATATTCGGGCTTCATGGAGCGCCATCTCGACACCGGCCACAAACGATAACTCAAGGGGAAAACCATGGCTGACGCCCAACCCAAGAAACTGACCGTCTCCGACACCGACGTGGCTGTCGAAATCGTCTCCATGAACAAATGGTACGGCGACTTCCACGTGCTGCGCGACATCAACCTGAAAGTCATGCGCGGCGAGCGCATCGTCATCGCCGGCCCCTCGGGTTCGGGCAAGTCGACGATGATCCGCTGCATCAACCGGCTGGAGGAACACCAGTCCGGCAATATCTTCGTCGACAATATCGAACTGACCAACGACCTGAAGAAGATCGACGAAGTGCGCCGCGAAGTCGGCATGGTGTTCCAGCACTTCAACCTCTTCCCGCACCTGACCATCCTGGAAAACTGCACACTCGCCCCGATCTGGGTGCGCAAGATGCCCAAGAAGCAGGCCGAAGAGATCGCCATGCACTTCCTGAAGCGCGTCAAGATCCCCGAGCAAGCCAACAAATATCCGGGCCAGCTGTCGGGCGGCCAGCAGCAGCGCGTGGCGATTGCCCGCTCGCTCTGCATGAACCCGAAGATCATGCTGTTCGACGAGCCGACTTCGGCGCTCGATCCGGAAATGATCAAGGAAGTGCTCGACACCATGGTCGGCCTTGCCGAAGAAGGCATGACCATGCTCTGCGTCACCCACGAGATGGGCTTTGCCCGCCAGGTGGCCAACCGGGTCATCTTCATGGACCAGGGCCAGATCGTCGAACAGAATTCGCCCGCCGAATTCTTCGACAATCCGCAGCATGAACGCACAAAGCTGTTCCTGAGCCAGATCCTGCACTGACCTGTTGCAGTGCGGCTTTGCCGCTTTGACCATCAGCCCGCCCGGCTCCTGCCGCGGCGGGTTTTTTCGTGGAGATGATAGGTATCGATCAGCACCACGGCCGCGGCTTGCCCAGTCTCGGATGGGCGAGCCCTTCCGAGACCAGCATGGCGCCCAGCGAACGGCCGCCGCGCGTCACGACCCGTTGCGACGCATCGCCCTGGCCTTTCAGAACCGTCAATTCAAAGGCACCGGCATTGAGCAGATCGCGCAGCCGCACCTTGGCGGCAAAGCCGAGGTCGCGCTCCTGCTGGCATTTGGCCCGCTCCGTCTCTGGCGCCACGATATCGGCAAGCTCGATCCGGGTCTTCTGGTGCCAGAACGTGTCGCCGTCGACCACGCAATTGTCGAGCCCCGACGTGCCGCAGAAATAGAATTTGGCGGTATAACCGCGACCGAGCGGCGGCGTATCAACCGGGCGGCCGTCCGGCACAGGTGGCCGCGGCTGATCAGGCCCAATTGCCGCTGGCGGCACGGGTGACTTATCCGCGACGGCCGGATCCTTGGCCCGCGGCGGCGTTGGCTTGACAGGCGACGGCGCTGTCGCGGGCTTGGCGGGCCGCTCCGCCGATCGCTCGGTCACCCGGCTGCGTACCGGCTCTTTCCGGTCGCCAGACGGCAGGTGCTGCGCGACAAGGGCCGCGACATCGGCGCGGTTCTCGTACATCGCAATACCGCCCGCCACCACGACCAGCGCCGCCAGCCAGGGCCACAGCCCGGCGCCGCCGGTCTTCGCAGGTGTCGGTTTGCGGCGCTTGCGCGGCCGTCTTTTCGCTGTGGCGGATGAGGACATGGAGAAACCCTTTTCGGACCCCTCCATTATCACCGCCAAAGGGTTTCCGAAAGGTTGGCACGGCCTGTGGATAATCGACGCCGATGGCAGGGCCGAACGGGACCCGAGGGAGAGCCACGCAAAGTGGCTTTCTATCAGTTGTAGGTAATGGTCACGACGACGGTGTCGCTATATTGGCCGGGTGCTGCGGATTGCGGTTCGACCCGGCCATAGACCGGCAGGGATTCCACGGAGCCGGCTCCCGTGCCTGCGACCAGGTCGGTGCTGGCCGAGCCCCACGGCGTGCTGTGGCTGGCGTCGGAATAAAGTCCATAGGCGATGGTATCGCTGCCCGATTGCATCAGGCGCTGTTCCGGATTGGTGGCACCGGTCAGCCCGCCGTCCATGGAGACGGAGTAGCTGGTGCCCGGCGTACAGGTGACATCCACGCCGCCGGTTGCCGTCACCTCCTGGTCGATGATGCCATGGGTGCCGAAATCGATGTCCTCGATCTCGATCAGGCAATTGGCATCCACCCTGGCCTCCACGGTAAAGTCTGCCTGGGTCAAGGTTCCACTGGTGGGTGCGGCACAATCCAGCGAACTGCCTTCCGCATAGTAGAAGGACGCATTGGAACCACTGAAGGACGACAGGTAGGAGCCGGTCGAGGCGGATGTCTGCCCGCCGCTGACAGCGCCATAGACCGTCACACTGCCGCTGGCCGTGCCGTCGGATGCCGAAAGCTGGATGGTCTTCGGTTGCCCGAGCGTCGTATCATTGTAGCTCCCCCAGGATGCGCCGTGGCCGCTATCGCCATAGAGCTGGTAGTCGAGTTCGTCCGCACCCGACAGCATATGCCGGACATTGCCGGAGGCGCCGCCGCTCCCGGCACCTAAATTGCCGCACACCGTCACCACCGTCTCGGAGGTATCGACGTCATCGCAACTAATCGTGACCTGCGCGGTGCCGTCGGCACTCGATCCCGCCAGCGTATCGACATTGCCGAAGTTCAGCGCATCGATGCTGGCGCTGCAACTGGCAGCGGCCGCCGTGGTGATCGTCGCCCCCTGGACGACCGACAGCAATGCAGCCAGCATGACGGCGGCTCTGAGGAGTTTAAGGCTGACATATCGCATCGCGAATACTCACTTGTTTGCCGGGATCGGCTTTGTATCGGAATGTCGCGACGCAGACGCTGCCATCGCGCAGGGTGATGCTGGCATGATTGACGGCCACAAGGTTTTCGACCAGCGCCTGGCCGTCGTAGCCGATGATGAACGGCTCCGCTTGCGCTGCCATCTTGCCGATGGCCCCCATCTGCACCGGCTCGCCGTTCGGCATGGTAAAACTCACCAGCGCGGCATTGGCATCGGTATCCACGTCGAACTTGACGACAACGCCGGACCGGTCGGCCGGCATGACCACGTCGCGGGTATTGTTGACCACCGCATCAAGCGGCAGATTGGTCGGATCGATCGAGATACGGTTGCTCTCATAGGAGCGAAGGCGCGGCAGCAGCAGCTTGCCGGCGCTGTTCGTCACGCCGACCGGGCGGTTTTCATATTGCACTTCGACACCAGGCGCACCGGCATCGACAACGGCAAAGGCGTCGTGGATCTGGTTGGAAACGAACACCCCGCCTCCCGAGGCGACCACGGCGCCATCCATGTTGATCGTTGCACGGTTTGAATCGTCGCGCACATCGACCCGCGCCGTGACATTGGCGGCGGGCGTCCGGTAGCTTGCCGAAGCCGAGGTCAGCGCATCGTCGGACTGCTGCCGCGCCACGCTCCAGCCATAGTCGCCGATCTGCTGGCCCTGCGAATGGGTTACCCGCTCGGTGATGGAGAGATCGCCATCCTGGTTGGAAACCGAGGTTGTCGCCGTCTCCTTGGCGCCGATGGGAATGATCAGGCTGGCATAGAGCCCAAATCCCTGATCCTCGAAATCCTTGATGGCGGAGACCGAGAACGTGCTGCCATTGAAGACCGGGCGGTTGTAGGAGATGCCGAGAATGCGGCTTTCATCCCCGTCGGTATATTCGTAATGGGTATAGCTGAAGTTGATATTGGACTCGTCGAACCTCAACGGCACCGAGGCGGAGATCTGTTCGAGCGCCCGCGGCGGATCGGAAGACCTCGACAGGCTCTGGGAGCCGGCCTCCTGATCATCCGCCGTGATGGAGGCGATATCCTGATAATTGCCGAAACTGCGCTGCAGCCGGGCATTAAGATGGACGCCCCAGAAATCCCGCTCCAGCGACAGGCCCAATTGCCTGCCCGGCTCGCCTGTGCTGAGGCTGCCGGCGGCAGATATCGACACGACGCCGAGCAAGCGCGAGGCAAACACCGCGCCGAAGCCGCCGTTCAACAGATCTTCGCCGCCCTCGGCATGGCCCTCCAGGGTCATCCATCGGGTGATGCCGGACCGCGCCGTTGCCGAGGCATAGGGTCGCTGATCGTAGTCGTTCGAACTCACGCCGTAGTTCAGCCGCGCGAACCCGACTTCGGCCGAGAAATCCTGCAGGCCGGGCGACAGCAGTTTATTGGAGGCGATGAAGTCGGATTCGGTGGTGACTTCATTTCCTTGTGCGTCGGTCACCACGACACGGGCAGTGCCCGTGCCATCGACGATCGGTAGGTTGGTGACTTCGAAAGGACCGGAATCGACCTGGCTCGTGAAGCGTCGCGCATTGTCGAGATAGACGTCGACCGTCGAGGGAACCGCAGCGCTGCCGGACATCGAGGGCACCGGAAACGTCACCAGATCCGAGCGCAGGTCGAAATTGCGTTGTATCTGCACGCCACCGAGGCGGCTGGAGCGCGTCCAGCCCAGTCCGCCGGTAATGATATCCCCGGCATTATACGTGATCATCGACGACTCGTCGGAATAGCTCCAGGTGCTTTCGAGCCGGGTGGAATCATAATACCAACTGTCGGATGTGCTGGCGATGAAGCTGTTGGTGACCACGCCCATTGGCCCGAAGGCCCGCGCCTCGAACGTACCGCTGACACCGGAAACGGCGTAACGTTCGTCGCTGCCGGAATTATCCACGGTGCCCCGCAGAGAATAATTCATCAGCGCCCCATAGGAGGACTGGGCTTGCAGCCGTGCCTGCTTCTTGTCGGCACCGCGCTTCGGCGCCTTTGCGTCGACAATCCGCGGCGCGCGCTGGCCGTCACCGGCGGTAAAGGCAATACTCTGGTTGAGTTCATCATAGACGTAACGCACCGACGCCAGACGGTCGATCCGAATATGGCCATTGGCCATCTTGGCATTCGCCTGCGGCAGGATCCCGACATTGCGCAGTTGGGTAGCCTCGATGCTAAGGGTGCCGTCAGCATCCTGATGGAAGGCCGCGACAAGTTCGGTTTGGACCCCGTTGACCGATACGGCGAGAAAGAGATCGAGCCCGGTCGCCGTGGCAGCCGGGGCCTGATCCGCCACGATGGCGGGATCCGGGGATTGTGTCCCTGATCCCGCCACTGCGCCAAGCGGCCAGGCGAGCATGGCAAGCGCACCGATGACCAGCGCACGGCCGATTGGTCTTGTCACAGGACGCCCTATTCGGAGAAGCGAACGGGGATCGAGTGCCGGATCATCACATTGACCTGACCTGGGACTTTCTTGCTGGGATCAGGCAGTTCGTCGATCACAAGCCGGTAGGCTTCGGTACCGCTGACCGGTGTTTTGCTGACGCGCACGACCCGGATGAGGTTTTCGGTCCCCGGGGCGAGCTTGGTGATCGGCGGGCTGGCCACCACATCCTGGGTCGGATCGAGCCTCTCCTTGCCATTGACTTTGGTCCAGCGGAAAATCCGAACCTGGACACTGGTCGCTGTACGCGCTTCGTTCCACAGCCGCACGGTGGAGGCCGAGGCTCCCATTTTCAGGTCGAGCCCGATCGGTGAAACACGCAGCGTAGCTGCGTCAGCGGTACCCACCGACAGGCACACGGCCAGGCCTGCAGCAATAAGGCGCAAGTAGGTCATAGTGTTATCCTCGTCGTTGGTCGCTTAGAGACCGGTGCCGTAGCTGATCGTCGCAACCACGGTATCCTGGTAGGTACCGGTGGCTACGTTCTGGCCCGAATCGACCCGTCCATAAACGGTGATGACTTCATCGGCACCGGTTGCAGTGTCGCTGTCGACCGTGTTGGTACCGGCGGTATTGCCCCACAAGGTGGCACGACCGGCATCCTGGTAGAGCGAGTAGGTCGCCGTGTCGGCGATGGTCACCGTGTTGGTCAGCAAACGGGCAGCCGTTGTGGCACCATCACCAGCACCGTCGCTAAGCGAGATCTGGTAGGCCGAGCCAGAGGTGCACTGCACCGTGAGGTCTGCCTCAGCATCGATATTGGTGTCGATGATGCCAACTGTGCCGAAGGCCAGCGCTTCGGTTGCAATCGTGCATTCAGCGGCAACGGTCATCGACACGGCCATGTCGCCCGTCTGTGTTTGGGAGAATGCAGTGGTGGAGGAGAGCAGGAGAGCGACGGCAGCTGTCGCGGCTGGGATGGTAAGCTTCATCATGAAGATCCTCGAATGAGCGCAATTCATCTGCGCAGGGGTATATATCGGCGTTTTCGCCACCCCTCTTTTCGGCCTCAGACATTAACAAAGTGTTAAAAATCGTTTATTTCTGATTAATTCCAAATATACATTTTACTAAAAAACGATCTCATTATTTTAATACATAATATATTCCTCAATATACAATATATAAACATCCACGATCTAAATGCCTACGCTTTACAAGGCCATACAGCGACAACATATACACAGATCAAAAATAATTTTATTAAATGAACCCCGGTTCCACCCAGTATGAAATGGAAACCTGCGGATCAGGGCTGATACTATCATCCCCCGTTCCTGCATCCGAAACGGCAGCTCAGGCGTCGCAGTACCGAACTGTAGATTGGATCGGTCAACGGCGACGTTTTCCCAATGCGCGTCGCGAATAGGATGCTTCAGCGTCAAATCCAAAGCGCCGCTAATCGCAGCAGAACCGCGTTCAACGCATTTCGATTGCAACCGGCTCTTTGAGACAGGTTGCAATACATTGTATTGCCCGTGAGTATACCAGCGGATTTCAACCGTGGAAAATTGCGCTTAAATGAACAATGGCAGCGCTTCCGTTTCAGAACGGAGCCCATTTGACGAAGCGAGTAGGGCTTTTTACACGAACTGATTCGCGGCACAAGGCCTCGGCGTCCCCGTCGAGGCCATATGGGCCTGACAAGCCTATCGTAAAAAGCTGCAAACCAGCGGCGCAAAAGCGCCGTTCACAGGCGACCGGACCGCCGAGGATTAATGCGTCAACGAGAAGGCAGAAGAGAAGAATGGCGACCCCTGCAGGAATCGAACCTGCGACAACCTGCTTAGAAGGCAGGTGCTCTATCCAGCTGAGCTAAGGGGCCCTGTCCGGTATCAGCCGAACAAACCGAGCCGCGGACCCAGACGCTGATCAGCGTCAGTGAGTCCAGGGCTGAATCCGGTTGAAGCGGAAATTGTCGGTATAAGACACAACCTGTCGGTTGGCTTCCTTGGGAAGGATCACCCGGTACTCGATCCCGTTGCGCGTCGCATAGGCCTCGGCCTGCTCCAGCGTTTCAAACGTCAGCTTGAGCTGCTGGCGGGTATCGGCCGAGCCGGTATAACCCATGATCGGTTCGATTTTGCGGGGAGCTGCCTGATCGAATTCCAGCAGCCAGATATGGGTTTTTGCCTTGCCGGACTGCATGGCGGTCTTGGCGGGGCGATAGATCTTGGCAGACATTCCCATAAAGCTCCCTATCGACAGGATCAGAGAGCCGCCTCTCTTAATCCCTCATGATCGCAGTCATTTTTCTGCAGGCGGAAAAACCGCCTTGCCGAATGGTCGGAGTGGAGAGATTCGAACTCCCGACCCTCTGGTCCCAAACCAGATGCGCTACCAGGCTGCGCTACACTCCGCTACGGCAATCATGAGCGGAGATACACGGTTCATCCCTTGGCCGCAACAGCAAAATCCGCTTTTCTCGAACCCATGCACATTAAGCCTGAAAGCGCTCATCGAGCGTCGCCAAGCCCTTCGACGACCTGGTCTCCCGCTGCAATCCCCAGCGCTTCGGCCCGGCCACCGTTGATTTCCAGCACGAACCGGACGACGCCGCCGGAGGCAATGATGTTTTCCGAAAACGGTGTGGTGCGCGATTCGACGCGGATCACCAGGCCCGTGTCGTCGATGAACAGCATGTCGAGCGGCAGCGGCGTGTTCTTCATCCACATCATCACGGTGCGGGGCGTGCCGAAGTCGAACAGCATGCCGCGGTCGGCGCCAAGCTCGGTGCGGTGCATCAGGCCGACTTCGCGCTCGGCCGGCGTGATGGCGCGTTCGACCGTGAACGCGTGGCGCGAACCGGACGCCGTCAGGATCGTCAGTTGGCCAGTGTCAAATTGCAGTGCCTGCGCCAGGGCAAAGCTCGGCAGAAGCAAAAAAAGCGCCATGACGGCGCTCTTCAACCAGGTCTCTAGCGCCCTCATCTCAGTGCGCCAGACTTGCAGGACCGGGATTGTCCGGATGGATCTCAGCCGCCATCAGGCCCTTGTCGCCATTGCCGAACCGCACCAGCACGGTCTGGCCGGGGCGAAGCTCTGTGAGGCCGAAACGCCGCAGCGTTTCCATATGGATAAAGATATCTTCGGTGCCCTCGCCGCGCGTCAGGAAGCCAAAGCCCTTGGTGCGATTGAACCATTTGACCAGGACGCGCTCAAGGCCGCTCGACGGCGTCACCTGCACATGGGTGCGAACGGGCGGCATCTGCGAGGGATGAACGGCCGTCGACTGGTCCATCGACAGAATGCGGAACGCCTGGTAGCCGCGTTCGCGCCGCTGCACCAGGGCAACGATGCGCGTGCCCTCGAGAATGGTCTGAAAACCGTCGCGCCGCAGGCAGGTCACATGCAACAGAACGTCCTGCATGCCGTTGTCGGGAACGATGAAACCGAAGCCCTTGGCCACGTCGAACCATTTGACAACGCCGGTGATTTCGATGAGATCGACCGGTTCGTTGGCCAACTCGTCGAAATCAAGAATTTCCTTCGATGAAATCCTGTCCGCCATCTTCTACCCGCCCCTCGATTACGCGACACATTGTGACAGTTAACTGATTCTTGATGAACAGATTAACATTCCGGCAACGGTTCCGCGCAAGCCCTAGTTTAAAATATACCCAGATGCTTTTCTGAAGCTCTTGCCTTGCTCCAGGCTGAAGCCTGACCCATATCGAAACAAACAAACAGGAGATGAACTATGCGATATCTGCACACGATGGTCAGGGTGAAAGATCTGGATGCGTCGCTGCGATTTTATTGCGAACTTTTCGGCCTGGCCGAGGTTCGTCGCATCGAAAACGACAAGGGACGCTTCACGCTGATCTTCCTGGCCGCAGCAGAAGACATGGAGGCCGCCCACACGGACAAGGCGCCCTGCCTCGAACTGACCTACAACTGGGATCCGGAAGACTATACCGGCGGTCGCAATTTCGGGCATTTGGCTTATGAGGTCGACGATATCTATGCCACCTGCGCGAAACTGATGGAAAACGGCGTCACCATCAACCGCCCGCCCCGCGACGGCCACATGGCCTTCGTGCGCTCGCCGGACGGTATCTCGATCGAAATTCTCCAGAAGGGCGAGAGCCTGGCTCCGGCAGAACCCTGGACGTCCATGGCCAATACCGGCGCCTGGTAGGCGATCCGGCCTCGCGCAAGATTGTTCCGTCATTCTGACGCCCAGAAAACGCTCTGGGCGTTGGAATGGACGTCCGGCCTGCGGCGGTGGCGAGTGCCCTTGTGAAAGGGTTCTCGCAGCTAGGGACCCGGACCTTGGAAAGTTTGCGCGATGCGGTCAGCCATGGGACATCGGAAAGCGGTCAGAGAGATCAGCCTTGCCGCCTGCGTCGCCCTGTCGGCGCTCCTTCTTGGCGGCTGTGCCACCACATCGAAGGAAAGCGCCGCCATCGGCGACGCCGACCTGCCGATTGTCCCCGTCGATCCGGCCGAGAACCAGACCAAGGCCAAGGGTGCCCAGGGTGCCAAGACCGGATATGTCGACCCCATGGTCGCATCTGCCTATGAGCCGACCCCCGAATGGTCCGGCAACACCGACGCCGCAGCAGCCCCGGACGCGTCACCGCAAAATGACATGGCAGCGCTAATCGTCCAGCCGACCGGGATCCATGCCGGCAATTCCAGCATTTTTTCGACCAATCCCCCGCAATACGGTGCCGATCCGGCCGCCGAGCTTGAGGGGCAGCCGCCGGTCGCCGAAGCCGCGGTCGCCAGCCTGGTGCCCCAGGACATGCCGGTGCGCGGCGGCATCAATCCCGCCTTTGCCAGCGTCTTCAGTCTGCCGCCCGGCGCGGCCATTCAGGAAGAACCGGCCGACAAGCCAGTTCACAGGAGACCGGTGGAGCCTGAACCGCCTGCCCTAAGCGCAGCCGTCGACGCAAAGGCAGAACAGCCGACGGCGGCGACCGAGCCGGTGCCGGCCGAGCCCGTCCTGGCGCCGGGCGTCAAGAAAAAGAAAGGCTCCGTGCTGCGCCGCCTGCACCGACGCAACGCCGCATCCGAGACGGCCGCCAGCCGCTAGCCGAAGCCGCAAAGCCAGCACATTCTGCATCATGGGTCGCCAGAGAGTGCGGTCGCCGGCTGAACCGTGATCCGCGCCCAACAGCCTGATTCGCCTTGGAAAATTGTGCCGATCCAGCGCTTGTTCACAGCTGTCATTTTTTTGATAAAAAACCGAAATTGACGCTTGCCGGATCGGAACGGTCTGACTATAAGGGCGCCACGGAGCGCACGCGCCCTTCGTCTATCGGTTAGGACACCAGATTTTCATTCTGGGAAGAGGGGTTCGACTCCCCTAGGGCGTGCCACTCCTTCTCCCCCATTTTGTGCATAGCAGATTGCGCTGTGAAACCGGCTTCGACAAAGCTGATTGCAGGGATTTTCTGCCTGTTTCGGGACGGTCCCGTGCCCTGCATTTCGGGCTCACTC
Organism: Rhizobium sp. CG5; assembly: GCF_023701945.1. Classification (GTDB taxonomy): domain Bacteria; phylum Pseudomonadota; class Alphaproteobacteria; order Rhizobiales; family Rhizobiaceae; genus Allorhizobium. The sequence continues at coordinate 387,468 of NZ_JABAEF010000001.1, read as the reverse complement.
ACGCTGCAAAGTTTTTCAAAATCCCAGTGGAAAAACAGCAAGATTCCGCTTGCGGCTTTCAGAGCCCCTGACTATAAGGGCGCCACGGAGCGCACGCGCCCTTCGTCTATCGGTTAGGACACCAGATTTTCATTCTGGGAAGAGGGGTTCGACTCCCCTAGGGCGTGCCACTCCTTCTCCTCCTGAACATTCGGGCTCTACTGAACAATCCGGCTCCGTCGGATGCTGCGGGAATTGCGGCTGCAGGGCCTTTCCGTGTCCGCGCAGCCGAAAGACAAACCCGGTTCGGGCTAGAGCAGAAACGTCTCCCGTAGTATTGGCCAAGAGCAGGCACGCTAATCTGCAGCCGCCGGCATGGCAAGCCACCAGAATACAACGCATTGCGACAGGCAAGACTCGCTAAAGCGCCGGTGCCGCGTCGATGATACGGATCTGGATGCGCCGGGTGCCCTGCCAGTGATCGGCGCTCAAAGAACCGGCGACATGCACCTGGCTGCCGCGGCCATTCAGCAGCAGATCGCCGAGCGGCGTATCGGCGGCACGGAAAGAAATCCCTTCCAGCCGCGTGCCATCCGGTGCCTCCAGGGTCACCTTGACATGATTGGTGCCGATCGGCCGCGCATCGCGGATGCGGTGCGCCGGAACCGCAAAGATCGGCTGCGGATGGCCCGAGCCGAACGGGCCGGCCGTCTCGATCTGGTCGACAAGCGCGAGCGTTGCGCCAGAGGCACTCAGGGCACCGTCGATCTTCAAGGACCGATTGGCGGCCAGCGCCATGACGGCGGTCTGTGACGCCTCGTCGAAAAACGCCCTGAGCAGACCGAGTTTGGCCCGCTCCACGGTCAGGCCCGCCGCCATGGCGTGGCCGCCGCCCTTGACCAGCAGGCCGGCATCGACGGCGGCCCGCACCATGCGGCCGATATCGAATCCGGCGATCGATCGGCCGGAGCCGCTGCCCTTGCCGTTTAGATCAAAGGCGATGGCAAAGGCCGGGCGCTGGAATTTCTCCTTCAATCTCGCGGCCAGCAGCCCGACAATGCCCGGATGCCAGTTTTCCCGTGCCGTGACGATGACCGATGCCGTCTCGGCATTGCCATATTCGGCCAGCGCCTCGGCCTCCGCTTCGGCCAGCATCACCACTTCCAGGGCCTGCCGCTGGCGATTGAGATCGTCCAGCTGCACGGCAATCGTCTCGGCCTCGCTGCCGTCATCCAGCGTCAGCAAACGGCTGCCCAGCGCCGCATCGCCGATCCGCCCGCCGGCATTGATACGCGGCCCGACCAGGAACCCGAAATGATAGGGCGTCACCGGTCCGCCGATACCCGCCACTTTCAACAATGCGGCAAGGCCGGCATTGTTCATGTGGCGGGCGGCCACCAGCCCCTTGACCACATAGGCGCGGTTAAGCCCTTTCAGCGGCACCACGTCGCAGATCGTCGCCAGCGCAACCAGATCGAGCCAGGCCAGAAGATCGAGCGAGCGGGCCTGCGGATGACCCTTTTCGCGCAGCAGCCTGAGCGTTGCGACCAGCACCATGAAGACCACGCCGGCGGCACACAGATGCCCCTGCCCCGACAGATCGTCCTCCCGGTTCGGATTGACAAGCGCATGACAGACCGGCATTTCGTGGCCCATCTGGTGATGGTCGATCACCACGACATCGATTTTTTGCGTTGCCGCTTCCGCCAGCGCCTCATGGCTCGTCGAGCCGCAATCGACGGTGACGATCAGCCCGGCACCACGATCGATCAACTGGCCGATCGCGGCCGCATTGGGTCCATAGCCTTCGAAAATCCGGTCGGGAATGTAGATTTCCGCAGTCACCCCGAAATGGACGAGAAACCGGTAGAGCAGCGCCGAAGACGCCGCCCCGTCGACATCGTAGTCGCCGAAGATCGCCACCCGCTCGCCATTCCGGATGGCGCGCTCGAGCCGTGCGGCGGCCTTGTCGCAATCGGTAAGAGACGACGGATCCGGCATCAGGCTGCGGATCGTCGGATCGAGAAATGCGGGCGCCTCGTCAACGCCGACACCCCGCCCCGCCAGCACCCGCGCCACCAGTTCGGGCAGGCCGTGCTGCTGCGCCATGGCCAGTGCACGGTTCTGCGCCGCCTGATCGGGACGCGATACCCAGCGCTGGCCGGTCGCGGAACGCTCGACGCCGAGAAATGCGCGGGGTACGGGATCAACAGGTTCTGCCATGTCCACTCGCCAATGCTGTCTGTCGACGTCTTCTACAGGCTGGCAGAAAAATGACCAGCCCGCAAAGCAACGGACATCATCAGCACGCCCTCACCGGCGGGCCGCGGCACTCAACCGACAGGATCTAGAGAATGATGGCGGCAAGGACAGCGAAGGCGGGAACCAGCACCGAGGCGAACACCAGGATCACGGACCAGTTCCTGGTCCCTTCGAAATCGTCATCCTCGGACGATCGGGTGGCAGATGGAATGGGCTCGATGGAAGACCAAGGCCCGACGAATCGGTCGCCCAACAGCGGATAGGACGCGCCACCCGGCGCAGGCTTGCTTTGATGAAACATGAAAAGGCTCCTCCCCAGGACCTTGAATGAACCTTTCGTATATCTCAGATTCGTCAGGTACGCGAGAGGCGACTGACCTTTTTTGACACAGTTTTCCTGAAACGCGAGCGTTTAGAGTCTTGCGGGGCAGAGCATGATATTGCCGAATACTGTGATCGAGCGCTTGCCGCGCTCGATCAAGGGGCCAGAGACTTTGTCACGAACGGGACCATGCCGGTCCTATTGCCGCTTGCTGGTCACGCGGTCTTCGGCCGTTCGATGCGGATGACCTGCGGCTCGCCGACCAGATAGCCCTCGCCCTTGATGGCTGCCACGGCCTTGCGTACCGAGGATTCCATCGTCGCGTGGGTGACGAGAATGATGGTCTGCGGCGCGTCCTTGCCGACCGGCTGCTTGGAATGCTGCACGATCGATTCCAGCGAAATGCCATTCTCGGCCATGGAGGTGGCGATGCTGGCAAAGACGCCCGTGCGGTCCTGCACCGTCAGGCGGATGAAGTAACCGCCCTCATGGCTCTGCATCTCGGCCTGGCGATAAGGCTCGAGCAGATGGGCCGGACGACCGAGCACCGGCACCTGCTGGGCGCCCGGCCGGCTCTTGGCGATATCGGTAATGTCGCCGAGCACCGCCGACGCCGTGGCATTGCCGCCGGCGCCGGGGCCGACCATCAGCAATTCGCCGAGGATATCGGATTCCAGCGCCACGGCATTGGTCACGCCGTCAACCTGGGCAATCACCGAATCAAGCGGCACCATGGTCGGATGCACGCGCTGTTCGATGCCGGTCTCGGTGCGCTGGGCGACGCCGAGCAGCTTGATCCGGTAGCCAAGATCGGCGGCGGCATGAATATCGTCGATCGAGATATTGCGGATGCCTTCCAGATAGATCTGGTCGGCGGCAATCTCGCTGCCGAACGCCAGCGTCGTCAGGATGGCGAGCTTATGGGCGGTGTCATTGCCCTCGATATCGAAGGTCGGGTCCGCTTCGGCATAGCCGAGGCGCTGCGCCTCTTTCAGGCAGGCCACGAAGCTCAAGCCTTCCTTCTCCATCCGCGTCAGGATGTAGTTGCAGGTGCCGTTCATGATGCCGTAGACGCGCGAAAAACCATTGCCCGTCAGGGATTCGCGAAGCGTCTTGATGACAGGAATACCGCCGGCGACCGCGGCTTCATAGTTGAGCAGCAGCCCTTTTTCTTCCGCCATGCGCGCCAGTTCGACGCCGTGTTTTGCCAGCAGCGCCTTGTTGGCGGTCACGACATGCAGACCACGGCTCAGTGCGGCGCGAACCGAGGCGTCGGCTGCCCCTTCCGCACCGCCGACCAGTTCCACGAAAACGTCGATATCGGCGGATGTCGCCAGTTCGCTCGGCTCGTCGAACCAGGTGACGCCGGCAAGGTCGATGCCGCGGTCCTTGTCGCGATTGCGCGCCGAAACGGCAACGACCCGGATCGGCCGGCCGCAGGCGACAGCCAGCGCTTCACCGCGCGTTTGCAGAATACGAACCAGTGAGGCACCAACAGTCCCCAGACCCGCAATGCCAATTCGAAGGGCATCAGCCATGTGTCATTCCCGAATATCAGATGGAAGAGTGAAGGCGGCCGCGAACGGGCCGCCCGAAAAATCAACGATGGGCGTTGAGCGACACCACGTTATGCATCGTATCGTCGGCCGTCGACAGGAACTTCTTGATGCTGCGGGCGGCCTGGCGGATGCGATGCTCGTTCTCGACCAGCGCCAGGCGCACGTAATCGTCGCCCATCTCGCCAAAGCCGATGCCCGGCGCGACAGCCACATCGGCCTTCTCGACCAGCAGCTTGGAGAATTCCAGGCTGCCGAGATGGCGGAACTTTTCCGGGATTTTCGCCCAGGCAAACATGGTGGCGGCCGGCGGTGGCACCTCGAAACCGGCCTTGCCAAAACTCTCGACCATCACGTCGCGGCGGCGCTTGTAGATCGAGCGCACTTCGGCGATGTCGCTGCCGTCGCCGTTCAGCGCAAAGCTCGCGGCCACCTGGATCGGCGTGAAAGCGCCGTAGTCGAGGTAGGATTTGACCCGCGTCAGCGCCGAAATCAGCCGCTCGTTGCCGACGGCAAAGCCCATGCGCCAGCCCGGCATCGAGAAGGTCTTCGACATCGAGGTAAACTCGACCGCCACATCCATGGCGCCTTGTACCTCGAGAACCGATGGTGGCGGCGCGCCATCAAAGTAGATTTCCGAATAGGCCAGATCCGAGAGCACGATAATGTCGTGCTTCTTGGCAAACGCAATGACGTCCTTGTAGAAGTCGAGCGAGGCCACCTGCGCCGTCGGGTTCGACGGATAGTTGAGAATGAGCGCAATCGGCTTGGGGATCGAGTGGCGCACCGCCCGCTCCAGCGGCGGAAAGAAGGTTTCGTCCGGCTCGACGGAAATCGAGCGGATCACGCCGCCGGTCATCAGGAAGCCGAAGGCATGGATCGGATAGGTCGGATTGGGGCAAAGGATCACGTCGCCGGGCGCGGTGATCGCCTGCGCCATGTTGGCAAAGCCTTCCTTGGAGCCGAGCGTCGCCACGACCTGCGTGTCGGGGTTCAGCTTCACGCCGAAGCGGCGCGCGTAATAGGCGGCCTGGGCGCGGCGCAGACCGGGAATGCCCTTGGACGACGAATAGCGATGGGTGCGCGGATCCTGGACCACTTCGCAAAGCTTGTCGACGATGGCCTGCGGGGTCGGCAGGTCGGGGTTGCCCATGCCAAGATCGATAATGTCGGCGCCACCGGCTCGCGCGCTGGCCTTCAAACGGTTGACCTGTTCGAAGACATAGGGCGGCAAGCGCCGGACTTTATGAAATTCTTCCATCTTCATCCCCGTAAAACCGCAAAGGGCCTTGGCTGCGGTCGGCGAGTTCGTTGCTCGGCTTTAAGCGATCGTCCCGTAACGAACTGCGGAACCGTGACGACCGATACTAACCCATTCTGGACTTATACGGTAATTTTTTGACCGAGGGTCGCAAACAGGCCGAAGCAGGACAGAACGTGCCCATTCTCGATTTTTGCTTTGCGTCCAAACTTCAGCAAAGGCAAGCGCTATTTGGCAATCTGGGCCTGTGCATCGGCGCCGTGCTCGAGCGCAAGCTTGCGCAATTCGGCCAGCCGGCGCTGATACTCGGCCTCCGACACGGCGCCCGCCCGCCGCGCCGCGCCAAGTGCTGTCATGCGCTGTTGCAGACTGGCGGCATCTTCATTGCTCATCTGGGTATTGGCCGCCGTCAACGGCTGCGAAAAGTCCGGATAACCACCCGGCGTGGGCGCCGGCCGTGTCGAGACATCGCCATCCTCGGGCACGGTCACGGTCAGACTATCCGCCTGTCGTGTGCCAGGCGAGTGCGACGTGGTACAACCGGCGGCCATCAAAAGTGCTGCAACCGCTGCACCCGACACCAGCAACCGCATCCCCATCATCGCAGCTTCCTTCACGGCAATCGTCCCAATGTTCCTGCATAGCCCCCAGACGCCCGTCGGCAGATGTGCGAGACGGGACAGGGCTTTCGTATCGCTGGAACTTGTAGTCGTTTTCATGCAGGATGCGCAATTGTAAAAGAAGACTATAAGAAGCGTCCAGGGAGGGCAGCGTGAGCAGCAATATCGAAGACAGCGCCACAGCGCGGGCCCGCCAACCGGGTTTCGATCCGAAACTGCTGGATGCCTACGTGGTCAAGGATCCCGAAGCCATGGCGATGAATTTTGCCAAGGCGCTCGAAAATCTCGGCAAGGCCGCCTCGACATGGCTCGCCCCCCGCGAACGCGGCGAAATCGTCGATCCGGTGTCCGAACCGATGACGGAACTGGTCAAGACCCTGTCCAAGGTCGCCGAATACTGGATATCCGACCCCAAGCGCACGCTGGAGGCGCAGACCTATCTGCTGGCCTCGATCTTCGGCATCTGGAGCCGGACGCTCAACCGACTGTCCGGTGACGAGACCGGCGATCCGCACGCCGAGGCGCCGAAGGACAAGCGCTTTGCCGACGAGGACTGGCAGCGCAACCCGTTCTTCGATTTTCTGCGCCAGACCTATCTGGTCGTGTCCGACTGGGCCGACAAGCTGGTCACCGATGCCGAAGGCCTCGACGAACACACCCGCCACAAGGCAGCCTTCTACGTCAGGCAGATCACCGCCGCCATTTCGCCGGTCAATTTTCTGCTCACCAACCCGCAGCTCTACCGGGAAACCGTGGCAAGCCATGGCGCCAACCTGGTCAAGGGCATGAAAATGCTGGCCGAAGACATCACCGCCGGTGGCGGCGACCTGAGAATGCGCCAGACCGATTACAGCAAGTTCGCGGTCGGGCAGAACATGGCCGTCACCCCCGGCAAGGTCATCGCCCAGAGCGATGTCTGCGAGATCATCCAATACGAAGCCTCGACGGAGACGGTGCTGAAGCGCCCGCTGCTGATCTGCCCGCCGTGGATCAATAAGTTCTACATCCTCGACCTCAATCCGCAGAAGAGCTTCATCAAATGGTGCGTCGATCAGGGCCACACGGTCTTCGTCATCTCCTGGATCAATCCGGAAGAGCGCCATGCCGGCAAGGACTGGGAGGCCTATATCCGCGAAGGCATCGACCTGGTGCTCGACACCGTCGAGAAGGCGACCGGCGAGCGACAGGTCAACGCCATCGGCTACTGCGTCGGCGGCACGCTTCTGGCCGCAGCCCTGGCCCTGCATGCCCAGGAGGGCGACAAGCGCATCGCCAGCGCCACGCTGTTCACCACCCAGGTCGATTTCACCTATGCCGGCGACCTCAAGGTCTTTGTCGACGAGGAGCAGATCGTCGCCATGGAAGACCGCATGAAGACGCTCGGTTATCTCGACGGCTCGAAGATGGCCTCTGCCTTCAACATGCTGCGTGCCTCGGAACTGATCTGGCCCTATTTCGTCAACAACTACCTGAAGGGCCAGGATCCGATGCCCTTCGACCTGCTCTACTGGAACTCCGATTCGACGCGCATGGCAGCTGCCAATCACTCCTACTACCTGCGCAACTGCTATCTCGACAACAACCTGTCGGGCGGCCGGATGAAGCTTGCCGGCAAGACGCTGTCGCTGAAGGACGTGACCATCCCGATCTACAATCTGGCGACCCGCGAGGATCATATCGCTCCGGCCAAGTCGGTCTTTGTCGGCAGCGGTTTCTTCGGCGGGCCGGTCACCTATGTGCTGAGCGGCTCCGGCCATATCGCTGGCGTCGTCAATCCGCCCGACAAGAAGAAATACCAGTACTGGACGGGCGGCCCGACCACCGGCACCTATGAAGACTGGGTGAGTGCGGCAACCGAGACGCCCGGCTCCTGGTGGCCCCATTGGCAAACATGGATCGAGCAGATGGACGCTGAGCGCGTGCCGGCCCGCAAGCCCGGCGGCGGCGCGCTGAACGCCATTGCCGACGCGCCGGGCACTTACGTAATGGCACGGGTCTAGCGCTCTTGACCGTCGCGGACTGCACCTGTCGGCCTGATCGATGATCTTCGATCCGCCGCTCACCCCTGCCCGGCTGATCCGCCGCTACAAGCGCTTCCTGTTCGATGCCGTGCTGGACGACGGACAGGAGGTGACCGGCTTCTGTCCGAATACCGGCTCGATGCGCGGCCTGACGGAGCCCGGCTCGCGGGTCTGGCTCTCCGTGCACGACAGTGCCAGCCGCAAATACCGCCATGCCCTGGAACTGGTCGAGGCCGACGGCACCCTGGTCGGTATCAACACGGCGCTGCCCAACCGGCTGGCGCTGGAAGCCATCCGCGCCGGGCTGGTCGGCGATCTCTCGCTGTATGAAACGGTGCGCAGCGAACAGCGCTACGGCCGCAATTCGCGCATCGACTGGCTGCTGACCGGCAACGCCCGTCCCGACGCCTATGTCGAGGTGAAGAACGTCCATTTCATTCGCACCCCGGGCCTTGCCGAATTTCCCGATACGGTGACGGCGCGGGGTGCCAAGCACCTGTTCGAGCTTGCCGACATGGCAGAGGCCGGTCATCGGGCGATCATGATCTATCTGATCCAGCGCGACGACTGCGAGCTGTTCCGCCTGTCGGGCGATCTCGATCCGGCCTATGACGCGGCATTCCGGCTGGCCGCGGCCCGCGGCATCGAGGCCTATGCCGTCAAATGCCGCATCACGCCATATGAAATCACGCCGCATCGGCTGATCCACATAGACGAACCGGGCCTTGCTGCATTAAGAACAAAACAAACGGATGAATAAGAAAGCGGAATAATGGTGAATTATATCGATGCGGCGTCCGCCCCGCTCAAGAATACCGGCGCCATCCGGCTCTATGATGCTGACGCCTTCGAAGGCATGCGCAAGGCCTGCAATGTCACGGCCCGCTGCCTCGACGCGCTGGTCGAGATCGTCAAGCCGGGCGTCACAACCCAGGCCATCGACCGCTTCGTCTTCGATTTCGGCATGGACAATGGCGTCCTGCCGGCAACCCTGAACTATCGCGGCTACAAATACTCCGTCTGCACCTCGATCAACCATGTTGTCTGTCACGGCATGCCGGACGACAAGCCTTTGCGCGAGGGCGATATCGTCAATATCGACGTGACCTATGTCGTCGATGGCTGGCATGGCGATTCGAGCCGCATGTATCCGGTCGGGACCATCAAGCGCGCCGCCGAACGCCTGCTCGAAGTGACCTATGAATGCCTGATGCGCGGCATCGCCGCCGTTCGTCCTGGGGCCCGCACCGGTGCCATCGGCGAGGCGATCCAGACCTATGCCGAAGCCGAGCGCTGCTCCGTGGTGCGCGATTTCTGCGGCCATGGCGTCGGCCGGCTGTTTCACGATTCACCCAATATCCTGCATTACGGCCGCGCCAACGAAGGCCCGGAGCTGCGCGAAGGCATGATCTTCACCATCGAGCCGATGATCAATCTCGGCCGCCCGCATGTCAAAGTGCTGTCGGATGGCTGGACGGCGGTGACCCGCGACCGCTCGCTGACCGCCCAATACGAGCATGCCGTCGGCGTCACGGCGACCGGCTGCGAGATCTTCACCCTGTCGCCTGCCGGTCTCGACCGTCCCGGACTTCCGCCGCTGTAAAGGGTAATGCATGGCCCGTTCCCCGACCGATCTCCCGCCGAATGACGATCATGGTCCACGGGTCGAGACCGGGGACAGTGTCGGGGCCAGCGGGCCTGACGAGGCCGACGAACGCGGCTTTTTCGCCGAGCAGGCGCCGAAGTCCGGCGCCTTGAAGAAATCGCCGCTGCTGGCCGCAAAGCCCGACGACCAGGCCCATTATCACGGCCATCGCGAGCGGCTGCGCGACCGTTTCCGCGCCAATGGCGATACGGCTCTGGCCGACTATGAAATCCTCGAACTGCTGCTGTTCCGGCTGATCCCGCGGCGCGACACCAAGCCGATCGCCAAGGCGCTGCTGGAGCGGTTCGGAACGCTGGCCGGCGTCATCGGCGCGCCGCCGTCCCTTCTGCAGGAGGTCAAGGGCGTCGGCGAGGCCGTGGCGCTCGACCTGAAGCTGATCTCGGCGGTGGGCCAGCGCATGCTGAAAAGCGAGATCAAGGGCAAGCAGGTGCTCGGCTCCTGGTCGTCGGTCATCGACTATTGCCACGCGGCCATGGCCTATGAAGCACGCGAACAGTTCCGCATCCTGTTCCTCGACAAGCGCAATGCGCTGATTGCCGACGAGGTGCAGGGCAAGGGAACGATCGACCACACGCCGGTCTACCCGCGCGAGGTGGTCAAACGGGCGCTGGAACTGTCCGCCACAGCCATTATCTTAGTCCACAACCACCCAAGTGGCGACCCGACACCGTCGCGCGCCGATATCGACATGACCAAGATGATCGTCGATACGGCCAAGCCACTCGGCATCACGGTGCACGATCACATCATCATCGGCAAGGACGGCCATGCCAGCCTGAAGGGCCTGCGGCTGATCTGATTGGCGTCGCGATCGGTACTTATCCGCGGCCTGCGATCGACGGGCTGAACACCATCAGGCTGAGGATTTCAAACAGCACCTGGGCGCCCGCATGGGCGGTGTTGGTCGTTGCATCATATTGCGGCGCCACTTCCACCACGTCGCCGCCCACGAAATCGATCCCCTTCAACCCGCGCAGCAGTTCCAGCACTTCGCGGGTGGTGAGACCGCCCACTTCCGGCGTGCCGGTGCCCGGCGCAAAGCTCGGGTCGACACTGTCGATATCGAAGGACAGATAGGTCGGCCCGTCGCCGACGATCTGGCGGGCCTTCTCGATCACCGCCGGCATGCCGAGACCAGTAATGTCTTCGGCATGGATGATGGTCATGCCGGTCTCGTAGCTGAACTCCCAAAGATATTCCGCCGAACCGCGAATGCCGATCTGCACGGTGCGGGTCGGATCCAGCACGCCGTCCAGCACCGCATTGCGGAACGGGCCGCCATGGTGAAACTTGGTCTGGTCGAACATGCCGCTGGTATCGCAATGGGCATCGATATGGATCAGGCCGACCGGGCGACCCTTCCCAACGGCCTTGAGAATGGGATGGCTGATCGAATGGTCGCCGCCGACCGACAGCGGCACCACGCCGGCCCCGACGATCTGGCCGATGCGCTTTTCTATATCGTCATGGCTCTGCTCCAGCCGGTAGCGGCTGGCAAACGGCACGTCGCCGATATCGGCCACCCGCAATTCCTGCACCGGCGCGCATTCGAGCACATGGTTGTAAGGGCCGATGCGCTCGATGGTGCGCAGCGCCCGCGGCCCGAAGCGCGAGCCCGGACGGTTGGTGACGCCCAGATCCATCGGCACGCCGACGATTGCCACCTGCAGATTACCGAAATCAGGCTGATCCGCATCGACCGGCATATAGGGCGCCGACAGGAAGGTCGGAACGCCGGAATAGGGCGCCAGCCGCGTGCCGCTCTTGTTGAAGATCTTTTCCGCGACCTTCCTGAACTTCGGGTCGAACATCTCGCCGCCCTTGTTGTCGAGATATTTGGCGCGGATCGCCTCCAACCTGTCCTGATCCCAACCCATGGTGTTGTTTCCTCGTTTTCGAATTGACATCACAACGGCGCCGACATGCGGTCGACAACCTCACGTAAGGGAAGAGCCTAACGCAAAGTCAGGCCCTTTCAAGCGCTCTCGCGCGGATCGAAGCCCGCAAGCCGTTCCGGCAGGCGGGCAATCGTCTCGACATCGGCATTGGCAAAGGCCAGCCGCAGGTAATGATCCTGTCCCGGCCCGAAATAGCTGCCCGGCACGCAGAGAACGCCCGCCTGCTTCGCCAGCGCCTCGGCAACGACGGCCGAGGGAAGATCTCCGAACGGATGGCGGGCGAAGGCGAAATAGGCGCCGAGCGAATCGAGCCGCCAGGTGAGCAGGCTTGAAAATGCCGTCCGCAGCGCATCGGCGCGCCTGAGAATCTCCAGCCGATTGGCTTCGCGCCAGCTCCCAAGCGCCGGGATCGCCTTGGCAAGGGCCGCCTGCGGCGCACGCGGCGGGCAGATCTGCAGATTGTCCATGACCTTCAGCACCTGCGCCACGACGTGCGGGCCGGCGGTGATAGCCGCCATGCGGTGGCCGGGAATGCAGAAGGATTTCGAAAAGCTGTAGAGCTGGATCAGCCCGTCCTGCCAGTCCGGCTGATCGAACAGGTCATGCGGCTTGACGCTCGCATCGATCAGGAAGTCGCGATAGGTCTCGTCGAGCACCAGCCAGGTGCCGGCCTCGCGGCAGAGGCGATAGAGTTCGCGCAGAACATCGGCCGGATAGATCGCCCCGGTCGGATTGTTCGGCGTGATGATCACCAGCGCCTTGACGCCTAGGGCCAGCGCCGCCTTAACGGAGGCCATATCCGGCAGAAAGCCCTGCTCGGGGTCGCAGTGAACCGGCACCGTCTCGATCCCCAGCATGGCAAGCGTCGTGTCATGGTTGAAATAGAAGGGACAGGGCAGCGCGATCCGGTCGCCATGACCGGCCAGCGCCATGGCCACGCACATGAAACCCTGGTTTGCCCCCGCGGTAATGTGCACATTGGCCGGCCCGAACGGCGCGCCGTAGATCGATGTCATATGCTCGGCATAGGCTGTCCGCAGCGCCGGCTCTCCCTCGATCGGCCCATAGCCGGAATAGGCGGTGGACCCGGCCGCCTCCGCCAGCCAGGCCAGCATGTCGGGATGCGGCGGATAGCCGGGGGCGGCCTGCGACAGGTCGATCAGCGGACCGGCGCCGCCCTGATAGGCACGACCCCAGGCAAAGACCGAAGGGATCGGCGGCGCGGAGAGATCGCCGACCAGAGGATTGAAGGCCGGGGCATTGTTCGAAGGCAAGGGCATGGAATGCAGAATCCTGATAGCTGATCGCCAAGCCTATATCCCCGACATCCCGCATCGCAATGGGCTGATCGAAAGGACGATGGATTTCGATCCGGACGACCGGTTTCGGCCGGAATACAGGGCACAGATGTCAGTTGGGACAACACAAAAACAGCATTGTGTGTTCGCCCGCGAGATGCCACACTTTTTGCAGACGCGAAGGCGGCCGGCAGCGGACGCGATATCGCCACAGAACAGGGGACGACAATGACGCATGCTTTTCTGATCTTGAGGCGCGATATTCTGCGCAAGCTGGCCCTCGGCCTTGCCGCCACCACCGCCATGGCCTTCCCCTTTGCCGACACGGCGATCGCTGCCGCCAAGACCACACTGGTTCTCGGCATGAGCATCGAACCCGCCGGCCTCGACCCGACCATCGCCGCCCCCGTGGCGATCGGCCAGGTGACCTGGCAGAATATCTTCGAAGGCCTGGTGACCATCGACAGCGAGGGCAAGATCCAGCCGCAGCTCGCCAAGAGCTGGGAGATTTCCGAGGACGGCCTGACCTATACGTTCAAGCTGCAGAGCGGCGTCACATTCCACGATGGCGAGGCCTTTGATTCCGCCGTTGCCAAGGCCTCGCTGGAGCGAGCCCGCGGCGCCGACAGCGTCAATCCGCAAAAGCGCTTCTTTGCCGCCATCGATACGATCGAAACGCCCGATGCCGAGACGCTGGTTCTGAAGCTGAAGAGCCGCAACGGCAGCCTGCTCTACTGGCTCGGCTGGCCGTCCTCGTCAATCGTCGGCACCAAGAGTGCGGCCGATGCCAAGACCACGCCGATCGGCACCGGCCCGTTCAAATTCGTCAGTTGGGCCAAGGGCGACCGCGTCGAACTGGCCGCCAATCCCGACTACTGGAACAAGGAGCTTGCGGTAAAGCTCGAAAAAGTCACCTTCCGCTTCATCTCCGACCCGCAGGCCCAGTCGGCCGCGCTGAAATCCGGCGATGTCGATGCCTTCCCGGAATTCGGCGCCCCGGAACTGGTCGAGACCTTCAAGGACGACCCGCGTCTGACCACCGTGATCGGCAATACCGAGCTGAAGGTCGTGGCCGGCATGAACAACGAGCGCAAGCCGTTCAGCGACAAGCGGGTGCGTCAGGCGCTGATGATGGCGCTCGATCGTCCGACCATCGTCGACGGCGCCTGGTCCGGCTATGGCACGCCGATCGGCAGCCATTACACGCCGAACGACCGCGGCTTCGTCGACATGACCGGCGCTTTTGCTTATGATCCGGAAAAGGCAAAAGCCTTGCTGGCAGAAGCCGGTTACGCCAACGGCTTCACCTTTACCATCAAGACGCCGCAGATGGCCTATGCACCGCGCAGCGCCCAGGTCATGCAGGCGATGTTTGCCGAAATCGGCGTGACCATGAATATCGAGCCGACCGAATTCCCGGCCAAATGGGTGCAGGACGTCTTCAAGGGCGGCGACTACGACATGACCATCGTCGCCCATGCCGAGCCGATGGACATCGATATCTATGGCCGCGATCCCTATTACTTCCACTACAAGAACCCCGCCTTCAACGACATCCTCAAAAAGGTCGAAGAGACGGCGGATACATCAGAGCAGGACAAGCTTTACGGCGAGGCGCAAAAAATCCTCGCCGAGGACGTGCCGGCCCTCTTCCTGTTCGTCATGCCGAAATTCGGCATCTGGGACAAGAAGCTGAAGGGTCTCTGGGAAAACGAGCCGATCCCCTCCAACGTACTGAGCGGGGTCTACTGGGAGGAGTGAGTGTCCGGCATCCCCCGGACCTTGGGACCTGATATGAGCAGCCTTGTCGCCATCGCCGCCCCCCTCTGCCCTGCCGGGCATCTCCCCCACACGGGGGGAGATCGGATGGAGCAATCGTCAACGAGTACCCGCCACCCGTCCGTTCGCGGCAATAATGACGTCACGAGGCGTTTCCGCGAGTCGATCTCACGCCGCGGAGCAGGGGTATGGCATCTGAAAAAAGACCCTCTCTGGCCTGCCGGCCATCTCCCCCACAAGGGGGGAGAAGACCCGCGGACATCGCTCGAATCTATTCGCCGAGGGTACGTCTGGGTTAAGCCCTCCCCCTTGTGGGGAGGGTTTGGGAGGGGATTTTTTTCATACACGACAGCCCTGCCCTTCCATCGCGAATTGGACCGCAGGACGGAGGCGGGTAGCAGCACTCTCACCCGCCCACGCAGACCTGCCATCGCCGAGACACCCCCATGCTAAGCCTCATCCTGCGCCGGCTGGGCGGCCTATTGCTGACCCTGCTGGCCGTCTCGGCGCTGATTTTCGGCGTCATGGACATCCTGCCCGGTGACCCTGCCGCAATCATGCTGGGCATGTCGGCCAGCCCAGATACGCTGGCGGCGCTGCGCGAGCAGATGGGGCTGAACGAACCGTTGGTGGTGCGCTATGTCGTCTGGCTCGGCGGCGTGCTGAGCGGCGACCTCGGACAATCCTATACCTATAGCGTGCCGGTCGCCGGCCTGATTGCCGAGCGGCTCGCCGTCACCCTGCCGCTGGCGCTGATGGCCATCGTCATCTCGGTGCTGATCGCCATTCCGCTCGGCGTGCTGTCGGCGTCAAACCGCAACAGCGCTGTCGACTATGGTGCCGGCTTCCTCTCGCAACTGTTCATCGCCGTTCCCGGCTTCTGGGTGGCGCTGCTGTTGATCCTCGCCTTCTCCATCGGTCTAGGCTGGCTGCCGGCCGGCGGGTTTCCCGGCTGGCAGGCCGGCCTCTGGAGCGGCGTGACGGCGCTTTTCCTGCCATCGATAGCGCTTGCCCTGCAGCAGGCCGGCGTGCTGACACGGGTCACCCGCTCGGCGGTGCTGGAGGTCATGAACGAGGATTTCGTGCGCACCGCCCGCGCCAAGGGCCTGACGCGCCGGGCCGCGCTCTGGCGCCATGCGGTGCCCAATGCGCTGGTGCCGGTCTTCACCATTCTCGGCCTGCAATTCACCTTCCTGATCGCCGGCGCCGTGCTGATCGAAAACGTCTTCAACCTGCCCGGCCTCGGCCGCCTCGCCTATCAGGCCCTGACCCAGCGCGACCTTATCGTCATGCAGGATGTCGTGCTGTTCTTCGCAGCCCTGGTCATCATCATGAACTTTCTGGTCGACATGTCCTATCTGGTGCTTGACCCGCGCCTGCGGAGCGGCAGCCGATGAGGACACCCGTGAGTCCCGCAACACCCGCCCCCCGGCCGCGCCGCCCTTGGCTACTCGTGCGCCGTCCCAATCTGCTGATCGGCGGCGTGATCATTGCCTGCCTTGTCGCCATCGCGCTGGTCTCGCTGGTCTGGACGCCGCTGCCGCCGGCCAAGATGCAGATCATCCACAAGCTGCAGCCGCCGCTCAGCCATGGTCTGCTCGGCACCGACCAGTTCGGCCGCGACCTGCTGTCCATGCTGATGGTCGGCGCCTGGAATTCGCTGTCCACCTCCGCGCTTGCCGTTGCCATCGGCGCCACGATCGGCACCGTGCTGGGCGTCGCAACGGCGGCCAGACGCGGCCTGTTCGAGGCCGTCGTGATGCGCGCCAATGACGTGATCTTCGCGCTGCCGCCGATCCTGTCGGCGATGATGCTCGGCGCCTTCATGGGCACCGGCCGCTTCACCGCGGTCATCGCCATCGCCGTGTTTATGGTACCGGTCTTTGCCCGCGTGACGCTAAGTGCCGCCCTGCAGATCTGGTCGCGCGACTATGTCCTGGCGGCGCGCGGGTCCGGCAAGGGTCCGCTGCTGATCACACTCGAACATGTGCTGCCGAACATTTCCAACCAGATCATCGTGCAGGTGACGATCCAGCTCGGCCTGGCCATTCTGACGGAGGCGGGTTTGAGCTTTCTCGGCCTCGGCTTAGCCCCGCCGGCCCCCACCTGGGGCCGCATGTTGGCCGATGCCCAGACCTATCTGGCAACCGCCCCCTGGCTTGCCATCCTGCCCGGCCTTGCCATCGCCCTGACGGTGTTCGGCTTCAACATGCTGGGCGACGGGCTGCGCGATCTGCTCGACCCGCGCGAGAAAGGCCGGTCATGAGCGACACGCCCCTGATAGAAATCGACAGTCTCGATGTTGCGGTCCGTCTGCCGGATGGAGGATCCATGCCGATCCTCAAGGATATCGGCTTGACGCTCAAGCGCGGCGAGACACTCGGCATCGTCGGCGAATCCGGCTCGGGCAAATCGCTGCTGTCGCTGGCCATCATCGGCCTGCTGCCGCCGGTCGCCAAGGCCACCGGCCGCATCGTGCTCGACGGGCAGGATCTGCTCGGTCTTAACGACGATGCCCTCTGCCAGATCCGCGGCAACCGCATCGGCATGATTTTCCAGGAGCCGATGACGGCGCTCAACCCGGCCATGACGGTCGGCGACCAGATTGCCGAAGGGCTGGTTTGGCACCGCGGCTTGAGCTGGAGGGCGGCGCGGCTGGAGGCCGTCGCCCTGCTCGACCAGGTCCGCATCCCCGATGCCGCGCGCCGCGCCCAGACCTATCCGCACGAAATGTCGGGCGGCCAGCGCCAGCGCGTCGGCATTGCCATGGCGCTGGCGCTGAAGCCGGACCTGATGATCGCGGATGAGCCGACCACGGCGCTCGACGTCACCGTGCAGGCCGAGGTGCTCGACATTCTCGACGACCTCACCCGCGAATACGGCATGGCGCTGATCCTGGTCAGCCACGACCTCGGCGTGATTGCCCGCATGTGCGAGCGCACCCTGGTCATGTATGCCGGCCGGCGCCTGGAGGAAGGCCCCACACGACAGGTGCTGACCCATCCGCAAAACCCCTACACCAAGGGCCTGCTGAAGGCCGTGCCGCGCCGAAAGCCCGATGGCGGGCGGCTGGCCACCATCCCCGGCACCGTGCCGGGTTTTTCCCACCTGCCGCCGGGTTGTGTGTTTTCCGACCGCTGTCCGGACAGGATCGGCCTCTGCGACGAGCGCGAACCGGGCTGGACGGTGACGGGCGACGGGCGCGGCGTGCGCTGTGTCCATGCCGAGGGTGCTGAGGGAGAGCGCAGATGAGCGACGGACCCACCCATTCCGGCGGTTGCCCCCCTCTGTCACTCCGTGACATCTCCCCCTCAAGGGGGGAGATCGGCCGCCACCCTTCTTGCCTCACAGCAAAGCAAATCAACAGTCACCATGCGCAATGGGTGATCGACGTCATCAACCGCGCACCGATCTCCCCCCTTGAGGGGGAGATGTCCGGCAGGACAGAGGGGGGTAAACCCGCACTCAACACGCAAGGACAAAGACTGCGACCGCAGGGCAGTGAGGCCACCCGATGACCCCGCGCCCCCTGCTCGACATACGCTCCCTGACCCGCGACTATGCCAGCCACTCGTTGTTTGCCGCCCCGCATCATACGCGAGCGCTCGACGAGCTGTCGCTGACCGTCGAGGCCGGCACGATCTTCGGCATTGTCGGGGAATCCGGCTGCGGTAAATCCACCCTCGCCCGGCTGGTGATGGCGCTGGACAGGCCGACGGCCGGCCATGTGATCTTTGATGGCGACGATCTGTTTTCGCTGCCGCCGCACGAACTGATCCGAAAGCGCGCCGACTTCCAGATGGTCTTCCAGGACCCGTTCGGCTCGCTCGACCCGCGCCAGACGGTCGGCCGCATCGTCGCCGAACCGCTGCATGTCCTGCCGAAAAAGCCGAGCAAGGCGGAGATCCGGGACAAGGTCGCCGACATGCTGGAGAGCGTCGGCCTCAACCCGGATCATGCCACCCGTCATCCGCATGAATTCTCCGGCGGCCAGCGCCAGCGCATCGCCATTGCCCGGGCGCTGATCACCGAACCGAAACTGGTCGTCGCCGACGAGGCTGTCTCGGCGCTCGATCTGTCGGTGCAGGCGCAGGTGCTGAACCTGTTGATGGACCTGCGCGAAAAACGCGGCGTGACCTTCCTGTTCATCAGCCACAATCTGGCCGTGGTCGATTGCATCGCCGACCGGGTCGGCGTGATGTATCGCGGCCGGCTGGTGGAAACCGGTCCGGCCCACGACGTCTTCGAGGCGCCGTTGCATCCCTACACAAAAGTGCTGGCCGATGCCGAGCCGAGCATCGAGCGCTTTGGCCGGCCGCCCGGCCAGCCGCGCCCGGCCGCGATCCATAATCCCTCGGACGAGACCGGCTGCGCCTTCCGCGCCCGCTGTCCCGTGGCGATCGAGCGCTGTGCGCTGGAACGCCCGGAGCTTCGAACCATTGCTCCCGGCCGGCAGGCTGCCTGTCACCGCGCCGGAGAGCAAGGGGCTCTCTCCAAGACTGAACCGACTTCGGCCCCGGCGGGCTGACGCCATTTTTCCTCCAATGGCAGAGACATCTGACATGACCGACCCCATCGATTTGACCATCAAGGACCTGCTGCAGCATTTTCAGGCAGGCACGCTGTCACCATCCGAATACTGGCTTGCCGTCGAAGACCGCATCGCCGCCTTCGAGCCGAGCCTATCAGCCCTTTACGCCTATGATCCCGAAAGCGCCCGAAAACAGGCCGAAGCCTCGAGCGAGCGCTGGGCGCGCGGCGAGCCGCAAGGGCCGCTCGATGGCATTCCGGTATCATTGAAGGAACTGATCGCCACCAAGGGCACACCCGTGCCGCTCGGCACCGCCGCCGTGGACCTGGTGCCGGCACTCGAGGATGCGCCGATTGCGGCGCGTCTGAAGGAAGACGGCGCGGTGATCTTTGCCAAGACCACCTGCCCCGACTACGGCATGCTGTCCTCCGGCCTGTCGAGCTTCCACCCCTTGAGCCGCAATCCCTGGGATATCACCCAGAACCCCGGCGGCTCCAGCGCCGGTGCCGCCGCAGCGGGTGCTGCCGGCTACGGTCCCTTGCATATCGGCACCGATATCGGCGGCTCGGTGCGCCTGCCGGCCGGCTGGACCGGGCTGTTCGGCTTGAAGCCGAGCCACGGCCGCATCCCGGTCGACCCCTATTATGTCGGGCGCTGCGCCGGCCCGATGACGAGAACTGTCGAAGACGCCGCCTGGGCGATGGCCACCCTGTCGCGCCCCGACTGGCGCGACGGCACCAGTCTGCCGCCTAACGATATCGACTGGATGGACCTGGCCATCACCGTGCGCGGCCTGAAGATCGGCGTGATGTTGGAGGCCGGTTGCGGACTGGAGGCGGAACCGGAGGTGCGCGACGCGGTGCTGGCCGCCGCAAAACGCTTCGAAAAGGCCGGCGCAAAACTCGTCGATGTCGGACCGGTGATCACCCGCCAAATGCTCGACGGTCTCGACCAGTTTTGGCGCGCCAAATTCTGGGGCGATATCGCCCCGCTCAGCGACGAGCGCCGCGCCAAGATCCTGCCCTATATCTATGACTGGGCCAAAGGCGGCGCCGATATCTCCGGCGTCGATGCCGTCAAGGGCTTTGGCCAGACGATCGAGATGCGCAAGACCTGCGGCGCGCTGTTTGCAGGCGTCGACGCCGTGCTGAGCCCGACCAACCCGATCGTCTCCTATCCGGCCGAATGGGCCTCACCCACCAACGATCCGCAAAAGCCCTTCGAGCACATCGCCTTCACCGTGCCGTGGAACATGTCGGAGCAGCCGGCCGCCTCGATCAATTGCGGATTTTCGCGTTCCGGCATGCCGATCGGCCTGCAGATCGTGGCCCCTCGCTTCAATGACATGCTGGTGCTGAAGCTCGCCAAACAATTCGAGACCTGGACCGGCGGCATCCAGCAATGGCCAAAGCCACCCGCCGCCTGACCTCAAACAGACCTACGACCCAGCGATTTCAATGACCTGCACCCGTTTGCGGATTCAATCCGCAAACGACCTGAATCAGATTGTGAAGACAAAAGCCGATGATGACAGCGGTGCTAACAAAACGGTGAGGTTGAGTTGTTAATCTGCTTTTGCGCATAATTTTGCAGCGCAGCATGATTCGCATGTCATCAGACGGGGCAGACAGATGAACCAGTACGATCTCGTGGTCGTCGGCAGCGGCCCGGCCGGCCGACGCGCCGCCATTCAGGCCGCCAAACTCGAAAAGAAAGTGCTGGTGATCGAGAAGGGAAGCCGCGTCGGCGGCGTCTCCGTGCATACCGGCACGATCCCGTCCAAGACGCTGCGCGAGACGGCGCTCAACCTCACCGGCTGGCGCGAGCGCGGCTTCTACGGCCGCGCCTATCGCGTCAAGCAGGAGATCAGCGCCGAAGACCTGCGCCGCCGCCTGCTGATCACGCTCGACCATGAAGTGGATGTGCTCGAACACCAGTTTTCCCGCAACCGGGTCA
The DNA here is from genome assembly GCF_023701945.1 of Rhizobium sp. CG5. Lineage (GTDB taxonomy): Bacteria > Pseudomonadota > Alphaproteobacteria > Rhizobiales > Rhizobiaceae > Allorhizobium. Next base: position 366,319 of record NZ_JABAEF010000001.1, on the reverse strand, counting down.
GCCAGCTGCGCGGCGCGGCGCATTTCATCGATGCCCATACGCTGGAAGTGCAGAAGGAAGACGGCGAGATCCTGAGGGTCACCGCCAACGCCATTCTGCTCGCCGTCGGCACAAGGCCGTTCCGGCCCGGCCATATCCCGTTTGACGGCGACTGCATCATCGACAGCGACGAGATCCTCGAGATCAAGCAGGTGCCGCGCTCGATGATCGTCATCGGCGCCGGCGTCATCGGCATCGAATATGCGACGATCTTCTCGGCGCTCGACACCGCCGTTACCGTCGTCGAACCCCGCGACACCATGCTCGACTTCATCGACAAGGAGATCGTTGAGGACTTTTCCTATCAACTGCGCGACCGCAACGTGAAGCTGATCTTTGGCCAGACGGTGGAGAAGGTCGACAAGGACGCGGCCGGCAAGTGTCACGTCACCTTGAAGAACGGCCGCGTGCTGATCGCCGAAATGGTGCTGTTTGCCGCCGGCCGCGTCGGCGCCGTCGATGCCCTGAAGCTTGAGGCCTGCGGCCTGGAGGCCGACAACCGCGGCCGGCTGAAGGTCAATCCGGACACGTTCCAGACTGCCGTCCCGCATATCTATGCCGCCGGCGACGTGGTTGGTTTTCCGAGCCTTGCCTCGACCTCCATGGAACAGGGCCGAATCGCCGCCCGCCATGCCGTCGGCGCGCTGACCACCGAACCCCCGCAATTCTTCCCCTATGGCATCTATGCCGTGCCGGAAATCTCCACCTGCGGCCTGACCGAGGAAGAAGTCCAGCAGCGCAAGATCCCTTACGAATGCGGCATCGCCCATTTCCGTGAAACCTCGCGCGGCCATATCATGGGCCTCGACAGCGGCCTCTTGAAGATGATCTTTTCCTTGAAAACCCGCCGCCTGCTCGGCGTCCACATCGTCGGCGAAGGCGCCACCGAACTGGTCCATATCGGCCAGGCGGTGCTCAACCTCAAAGGCACGGTGGAATATTTCGTGGAGAACACCTTCAACTACCCGACACTGGCGGAAGCCTATAAGATCGCCGGGCTGGATGCGTGGAACCGGATGGGGGAATTGAAAGTAGCGAAGAAGGCCACGGAGTAAAAGCGGTCGACTCCTTCCCTTCACCCGATCTCCCTACTCTTGCAAAGCATCGGAATTTCACAAAATTCGGATCGTAGTTCTGACCTTTTACAATTGCATCGCTTGACTAAAAATGCGACTATAAGATGTATTTTCATAACTCACGGAGTGCTCAATGGCAGCCTCAAGTGTGATAACAGCTATTTTGATGACACCTCTGCTCGGCTCAATGTCGAATTATACGTGCTATTTCGACTCACAGCTTAAGAAATACGTTTGCGTGACATCGCCCGCTCCCACGACTTCGGGAACTCCACGAGCTGGCGGAACACACATGGAATTGCCTGACATCTTTAGGTCCAATCCGTCGCAGGAATTATATTTTCAGCAGGAAATTTTAAAATTTCGAGGCATAGAAATACAATGAACGCCATTTCGGATTTCATCGGAGTGGCACAATCCTATATGGCGGACTTAATATTCGCTGTGACAGAGGGAGTAATTTATGGAGTTATACCCTTCGGTCCGGCGCTTGTTATATATTTACTGACACGCAACAGATTTAACAACAGGGCAGCAGCAAATTTCGTTCTGGCATTTTCCTCATTCGGGATTTTCATTGGAGTATTCACAGGGGGCAGCCGCGAACCCATTGTTGACGCGATGCTTCCAGCGATCATAACCAGTGCGACGGCCTTCTTAGTTTATCTATTCAAGAGCAACGCTGACACCGTGAATCGCGAGTGGATACCCCTATCAATACTGTCAATGACTTTGTTTTCCACATTCGGGTCGTATTTCGCTAGCGAAATTAGAGATGTGTCCCTGCGAAACTCCGCAGGATCCACGCAACAGATTTCAATAATGGAAAGAATAGACGCCCATACCCGTCAGCTTGAGATCATGCAGATTGAAAAAGTTCAGATTCCCACTGATCGGTATGTTTATTGCATCCAAAAGACAGCTGACAAGACAGCTTGCGAAAAGCTATTGACCGCCGCCAAATAGCCTTGGGATAGTAATTGAGTGAAAAGGCATATTTAAGCTACCTTCCGCATTAGCGAAGCCAAACTTGCCATATGCAAGCTACGCCGACAAAAAGCCGCACACCGGGCGGTTTACTTGCCCGAGGATCCAGACACAAGCCCCCGATGCCGCTACGACCCGTCCCCTACCCCTATCCACCCCGCAGGATCGCATCCGAGATAATCTCGAACAGGTGATCGGCGCGGGGCACGAGCGGCGGTTGGTCGGCGAGCCATGCTAGTGCGCTGATCAGCGCGAACAGGTCGTTGCCATCCATATCCTGCCGCGCCACGCCTTCTGCCTGGGCGCGCTTAAGCAGGCGCGTGCCGGCGGTGCGCAAGGTGACGCAGGAGGCATGCAGCGCCGAGCTTTCATCGGCGATGGCGGCGACCATCGGCGCGATGATGCCGCGATAGGCATGGGTCATCGCCACAGCCTCTTTCAGCCATGTCACCAGGGCGCTGCCGGTGTCGTCCCAGGCTTCGAGATCCGCTGCCCTTTGCCCGAAAGCGTCGAAATTGCTGCGCAGCAAGGCTTCGAGCAGCGCTTCCCGCGTCGGAAAATGCCGGTACAGGGTGCCATCGCCCACCCCCGCCTGGCGCGCCACATCGCGCAACGAGACGTCGGCGCCCTCGCCGGTGAACAGGTCCCGCGCGACTGCGAGCAGATGGTCATAGTTCTTTTTGGCGTCAGCTCTCATCATCAGCCTTGACAAACGGAGCGCCGCTCCTTTTATACGGAGCGGCGCTCCAAATAAATGGGGCAGTGCTCCGAATTCAGTAGCACATCTGCCACGATGGAGAAACACAATGTCGAGTGAAACAATGAAGGCAATTCGCATCCATGCATTCGGGAGGCCCGAGGTGCTGCGCTACGAGGATGCGCCAAAGCCGGTGCCGCAATCGGGCGAGGTTCTGGTTCGCGTTCACGCGATCGGCATCAATCCTCCCGACTGGTACCTGCGCGATGGCTACAAGGCGCTGCCGCCGGAATGGCGGCCGCAGGTGTCCTTCCCGATCATCCTGGGGACCGATATTTCGGGCACCGTCGAGGCGGTCGCCGACGATGTGGAAAACTTCTCGGTTGGCGACGACGTCTATTCCATGGTGCGCTTCTTCAGCGTCGGCGAGAGCAAGGCCTATGCGGAATATGTCAGCGTGCCGGCCGCGGACCTGGCCCTGAAGCCCGCCGGCATCGATCACATCCATGCCGCGGCCGCGCCGATGTCGCTGCTCACCGCCTGGCAATTCATGATCGAACTGGGCCACGATCAACCGAACCCGCTTCAGGCCCACAAACATCAGCCCGTGCCGCTCCTGGGCAGGACCGTCCTCGTCAACGGTGCCGCCGGCGGCGTCGGCCACCTCGCGGTGCAGCTTGCCAAGCGGAATGGCGCCCATGTCATTGCCGTGGCATCGGGCCGGCACGAGGCCCTGTTGCGCGGCCTCGGTGCCGACGACTTCATCGATTACGGCAAAACGCCGCCCGAAGACGTGGCACACGACATCGACCTTGTCGTCGACGCGCTGGGCGGCCCGACATCAGGTCGTTTCCTGCAAACCCTCAAGCGCGGCGGCGCTCTGTTCCCGGTCTATCCGCTCGGATTTGCCCATGCCGCAGAGGCCGAGCAACGGGGCATCACGGTGTCGGCCACCCAGGTCCGCTCCAGCGGCGCGCAATTGGCAAAACTCGCGCGCATGCTGGATGACGGCACGATCCGCACCGCCATCGACAGCACCTATCCCCTCGCCGACGCCCGCAAGGCCCATGAACGCGCCGGGCAAGGCCATATCCAGGGCAAGATCGTGCTGACCGTTGCCGCATGAACGCGAACCATCCGATGCCATGGCGCTGAAGAAGGAGGCCTGTCCACAATGCTCATCCTCATGGGTTACATCCACCTCGATCCCTCGGACGTCGATGCCTTCATCACCGACGTCGAGCAGATCAGCAGCAGCACCCAAGCCGAAAAGGGATGCCTGTTCTATAGCATCACTCTGGACGACCGCTCGGCAGGACGCTTCCTGGTCGCCGAGCGCTGGCAGGACCAGCTATCGCTCGCGGCACATCTGGAAAAACCCGAGACGCGGGCGTTCCTCAAGACCTGGGGAGACAGAATGAACAGCGACTTGCAGGCCTATGACGTCTCCGGAGAACGGACACTCGCTGGATAGCCATACCATCCCTGCCCCAGAGACAAAAAAGGCCGCCCAACAGGCGGCCTTTTCATATCAGATGATAATCCCAAAGATTACTCGGCGTCGCCTTCGGCGGCCTTCTTCTTCGGAGCAGCCTTTTTCTTCGGTGCAGCTTCTGCGGTTTCTTCGCCTTCAACAGCGTCGTCGGCCTTGGCAGCGGCCTTCTTCTTCGGGGCGGCCTTCTTGGCAGGCTTGTCTTCGGTCTCGGCTTCGTCGTCGGCCAGCAGTTCTTCCTTGGAAACCGTCTTGTCGGTGACGTCGATCTCGGTCAGCAGCTTGTCGACAACCTTCTCTTCGAAGATCGGCGCGCGCAGCGAGGCGGAAGCGCCGGGCGTGTTGCGGAAGAAGTCGAGGATCTGCTTTTCCTGGCCCGGGAACTGCTGCAGCTGGGCATAAAGCGCACGCTGCATTTCGTCTTCAGACACTTCGACGCCGGCCTTTTCGCCGATTTCGGAGAGAACGAGACCAAGGCGGACGCGACGCTCGGCCAGCGCACGATATTCCTCGCGAGCCTTTTCTTCGGTCGTGTCTTCATCTTCGAAGGTCTTGCCGGACTGGGCGAGATCGGTGTTGATCTGGCGCCAGATGTTTTCGAACTCGGCGTCAACCAGGCGCGAAGGCGTGTCGAACTTGTAGAGCGTGTCGAGCTGGTCGAGGATCTGGCGCTTGACCTTCTGACGGGTCACGTTGCCGTACTGGCTCTCGATCTGGCTGCGAACGACTTCGCGCAGGCGATCAGCCGATTCCAGGCCGAGCTTGGTGGCCAGCTCGTCGTTGATCTCCAGGGCAGCCGGACCGGCGACATCCTTGACGGTGACGTCGAAGGTGGCGTCCTTGCCGGCCAGGTTCTTGGCCGGATAGTCTTCCGGGAAAGTCACGGTGATGGTCTTCTCGTCGCCTGCCTTGACGCCGACCAGCTGGGCTTCGAAGCCGGGGATAAAGCGGTTCGAGCCGAGCACCAGTTCAGCGTCGCTGTCGGTGCCGCCGTCGAAGGCAACGCCGTCGACCTTGCCGACATAGTCCATGGTGATGCGGTCGCCATCGGCGGCCTTGCCCTTCTTGGTCTCGAAGGTGCGGGCGTTCTCGGCAACCTTCATGATCTGCTCGGTGACTTCGTCGTCGCTGACGTCGACGATTTCGCGCACGACCTTGACGCTGTCATGGGACTGCAGCTCGATCGGCGGGATCACTTCGTAGGACAGGGTGAATTCGAAATCGGCTTCGGCGCTGAGGATCTTGTCGGCTTCGGCCTCGTCCTCGGTCATGGCGACTTCCGGCTGGGTCGCCGACTTTTCGCCGCGCTCCGACAGGATCGAGCTCGGGCGGTCGCGCACGATCTCGTTGACCAGTTCGGCCATGATCGACTTGCCGTACATCTTCTTGAGATGCGCCATCGGCACCTTGCCGGGACGGAAGCCGTTGATGCGGACCTTGTCCTTGGCTTCGACCAGGCGCTCGTTCATGCGAGCTTCCATGTCCTTGGCCGGAATGACGACCTTGATTTCGCGCTTCAGCCCTTCAGCGAGCGTTTCGATAACCTGCATGTTCTTACCTTCGTGTCATGGCGGCCGTGCTCGGACAGCCGATGGTTTCAGTGAGCACGACGCCGGAATTCTCGTTTCCCGGGCGTGGCTAAGTCGTAATCCTCAGACATTTTGCCAGGCAAAATGGCGCAAAAGGGCCTTGGCTGGAGGATAAGCGTCTCCTCCGCCGGCCCGAGCGGCAATTCTGGTGCGGGTAGAGAGACTTGAACTCCCACGCCTTGCGGCACCAGAACCTAAATCTGGCGTGTCTACCAATTTCACCATACCCGCGTCCCTTGGAACCGCATGCAGCCTCGCGCATGGCCCCTCCAGAGCGCGCGTCTCTATATCACCCGTTTTTGCCTGCGCAAAGAAAAAATGACACAATCCCCGGTCGCCGCTCCGGAAAGTCAGTATTGCGGTTCCTCGTAGACGGTCTGGCCATCGACCAGCAATTGCCGGATCTGCGCCGAACCGCTGCTGCCGACCCGGACAGCGATCGACACCACGCCGTCGTTGCGCGCCTCCTCCAGCGGCTTGCCATCCCCCTCCGGCACATAGAACCGCTCGATCCCGTAATGGACGAAGATCTCCTCAGACCCGCCATCCGACAGACCTTCGAAATAGAACGGCGCCGTTTTCAGCAGAACCGTTCCGGGCGCCTGCGGCAGCGCCGCGAAAGAGGCCTCCGAAACCGTCCAGAATCCGTCCGGCTGCGGCGCGACGCGAACCCAGAGCGTAACCCACTCGCCGGCGTCCGGTTTGTCGCCAACGATCCGTGCGGCAGGGATCCGCGAGATATCGTAGGACAGCACGACATATTCGCCGCGCAGCAGATCGCGCGGATCGACCGGCACCGTCTTCAGCAGGATTTCCGTGCCCGAGCGCAGGATCCGCGCCCGCGTCTCGATCTGATAGCCGAGCACCGCCGTCTGCAGGGCCGACACCAGCACCGCAATCGCCATGACCCTGAAAAGCAGGCTTCCCCCGCGCTGCGAGCCGCTCATGATGCGCTTCCTTCTTTAGGCCTGGCGGCAAACAGCTTCTCCATGCGGATGACGACAAAGGCCAGCACGGCGACGATCAGGCCGGACAACAGGAAGAAGCCGGATGTGCCGAGCATCGAGTCGATCGTCACGAAGGACAGATACAGAATCTCGGCGGCAAAGGTGATGTAAGCGAGATACCGCACCGCTCCATTGTCGCGACCTTCCAGCGCCAGCGCCAGCACCGAGGCAGCCACCGTCGCAATGGCGACGATCGCCAGGCCAGACCCCTTGTCATATTCGATGTTGAGCAGAAAAAGCCCCATGACGGCAACCACGAAGGCGTAGAAGGCCGGCGCGGCCCCCGTCTTGCGCGTCACCACCGAGAGCGGCGAGGCCTTGGCGCCGATCGCGGCAAACAAAGCCATGCCGCAGAGCGCCAGCAGCAGCGCAAACCGCGGGCTTTCGTCGAAGGAATAAAGCCAGCCGAGCCAGACGATCAAACCGATATAGATAATGTGCTGAACCCTGCTGGCACCGGTCCAGACGGCAAGCGCCGCCAGAACGATGCCGGCTGCAATCGGCGTCCAGCTGTAGAACCCGTCCCAGCGCGTGTCGTACTGATCGAGGAAGGTCAGGAACACCGCCCAGGACAGGAACCCGGCAGTGATGGTCAGAACGCCCGAGCGAAACAGCGCTGCCGACAACGCCGCCATGCCGAACCATAGCAGCATGGCATCGACCGCCTCGCCGGACAGATGGTAAAGCTGGGCAATCAGCGAAATCGCCCCGCCGAAACTCATCGTACCCATCAGCAGAAAGGCCGCGCCGACCCGCGGCGCACCGCGCCCGATCGCAAACGCGCCGGCCAGATGAAAGGCCCAGAGCAGCACGATGATCCCGACCACCCGGGTAAACCGCGGTATCGCCTCCCAATTGGCGGCAATCAACAGCAGGATCGATGCCGAGATCAGCACCGCCGCCAAGATCAAAAGGACATTGCCGACGCTGAACGTCGATTGGCGAGAATCATATTCGGCCAGCATCTGCTCGGCCGCCGGCGGCCCAATGATTCCCTTGTCGACCCAGATCTCCAGGTCTTTTCGCAATCTGCCGCGATACATCGCAACTCCTAAAAAACATCACGCGGCATGGCCGCGGAACGACGATCCGTCGCCGAGACCACTGTGACGGCCCAACGGGCAAAACTCAAGCGCCATCCCAAGCTCTTGCACTGACTATGAAATCCCTTGAAATTTCAGGGGTGGTCCAGCGACTGCTTGCCGCCATCGCCACCCTGAAACGCTGCGGGAAGCCATGCAGAGGAAGAATACCTAATATGAGAATATTGCACTGCACAAACATGAGCAGTGCGGCTAGTATGATAATTAACAAAGGTCAGGACCAAAACGCTTTGCTTCTACCGGACCGAGGGTGCAAATCCTGCACTTGACTGAATTCGGCGCTGCGCACTCCTCCTCCCAGTGCAGTGTCGATCCGACTGACAACACTCCTCCTCCCAGTTGTCAGTCCCCATAAATGACGCCCACCGGATCCTCCTCCCCCGGTGGGCGTTATTTTTTGCCCTTGAGGCAATCCAGCATCGCTCCCGAAAAATACGAACCGATTTGATTGACGCGCCAAGCACGGCGGCCTCCTCGCGTTTGCCTGATCAACTCCTGCGCAAACGCCTAATAATTGATCAAACGTTAACACTGAAGTCTATTGCTATGCGAGCGATGCATAGGTGACATCTGGCTTTAGCGCTTTTGGATTGATGCGCCGCAGCATATATTCGGCTCATGAAATCAACGGCCGGCCCGGTTAGGGCAAAGGGCCAAATCGAAAGAGGCTTATCATGAACATCACCCGTTCGCTGACCAACTGGCGCAAGTATCGTCAGACCATCACGGAACTCGGCCGCATGTCGGACCGCGAACTGCGCGACCTCGGCATCGGCCGCGAAGACATCCGTCGCGTTGCCCGCAACGCCATCGGCGCCTGATCCGGTTTCGATAGCCTTTTTAAGCTATCGACGATCAGACCAAAGAGCCTCCCTCCGGGGAGGCTTTTTTTATGCCTTGAGCCCTCCGGATTCACGCCTTTTAAATAGTCATTGCGTAAAACAGCAGCAATGCACTGCACATTTGCATAGCAGTCGCTCACAATTTGCACTGCACAATCTTGTTTTACAGGCGTATAAGAACACCAATCGCTGATGCGGACGAACCGATCAGCCAAGAAATTGAACCCGAGGAAACGACCATGAACCCGCTTCGCATTGCCAAGAACTGGATCAGCTACCGCCGCACGATGTCCGAACTGGGCAACCTGTCCAACCAGGCCCTGTCGGATATCGGCATCACCCGCTACGACATCCGCAACATTGCCACTCGCTCTTTCCGCTAATTCCTGCGGTCAGATCCGAGTTTGTTGAAACGGCGCTTCATGGCGCCGTTTTTGATTCGGGGCCGATTGGAACCGTGCATCGGTCATGGTAGAGACCGCCCATGACAAAGACAGCAAACAACACCATTCTCCCCATTCACGTCATTGGCGGCGGCCTTGCCGGCTCGGAAGCCGCCTGGCAGGCGGCAGAGGCCGGCATACCGGTCATTCTGCACGAGATGCGCGGCACCCGCGGCACCGATGCCCACAAGACCGACAGCCTGGCCGAGCTGGTCTGCTCCAACTCCTTCCGGTCCGATGATGCCACCGCCAATGCGGTCGGCGTCATCCATGCCGAAATGCGCCTGGCCGGCTCGCTGATCATGGCCTGCGCCGACAAACACCAGGTGCCGGCCGGCGGCGCGCTGGCTGTCGATCGCGACGGCTTTGCCGAAGCGGTGACCGAGGCGATTGCCGCCCATCCGCTGATCACCGTGCGGCGCGAGGAGGTGACCGGCCTGCCGCCGAAGGACTGGGACCAGGCGATCATCGCCACCGGACCCTTGACCTCGCCGGATCTGGCCGAGGCGATCCGGGCCGAGACCGGCGAGGATGCCCTGGCATTTTTCGATGCCATCGCGCCGATCGTGCACCGCGACAGCATCGACATGGACATCTGCTGGTATCAGTCGCGCTACGACAAGGTCGGCCCGGGTGGCACGGGCAAGGACTATATCAACTGCCCGATGGACGAGGCCCAGTACAATGCCTTCATCGACGCGCTGATCGCCGGCGATGCCGTCGGTTTCAAGGAATGGGAAGGCACGCCCTATTTCGACGGCTGCCTGCCGATCGAGGTCATGGCCGAACGCGGCCGCGAGACCCTGCGCCACGGCCCGATGAAACCGATGGGCCTGACCAATGCCCACAATCCAACCGTCAAGGCCTATGCCGTGGTGCAATTGCGCCAGGACAATGCGCTCGGCACGCTCTACAACATGGTCGGTTTCCAGACCAAGCTGCGCTACGGCGCCCAGGCCGATATTTTCCGCATGATCCCTGGCCTCGAAAAGGCGGAATTTGCCCGCCTCGGCGGCCTGCACCGCAACACCTATATCCATTCGCCTGTTCTGCTCGACCCGAGCCTGCAGCTGAAATCGCGGCCGGGTCTGCGGTTTGCCGGCCAGATCACCGGCTGCGAAGGCTATGTCGAAAGCGCCTCGATCGGGCTATTGGCCGGCCGTTTCGCCGCCGCCGACCGCAAGGGAGAAATGCTCGACCTGCCGCCGGCAACGACGGCGCTGGGCGCCCTGCTGAACCATATCACCGGCGGCCATATCGTCTCCGATGACGAGCCGGGCAAAAGCTCGTTTCAGCCGATGAACATCAATTTTGGCCTGTTCCCCGAGCTGGAGCCGGGCTCCATCGTCAAGCCCGAGGGTGTCAAGCGCTTCCGCGGCAAGGACAAGACGGTCATGAAGCGGCAACTGGTCGCCGCCCGCGCCCTGGCCGATTGCCGGCATTGGCTCGGGCAGAAATGACGCCGACCGAGCCCTAAGAGCTGACCCGGCAGCCGGCCGATCGCCTCAGGAGGCGCCGGCCGGTCCGGCCAGTTGATCGAGATCCCGCGCCGAGACGTAATTGCCGAGCAGCCACAGCGAGACTTCGGCAGCCTCCATCGGGGATGTGAAGGTAAATTGGCCATTGTGGTAGGGGGCATCGAGAAATTCGATCGCAAAGCTGCGGCCGTCCGCGAGATCGCGAACCCGCACGGTGCCGGGCTCGATCAGGTGGCAGGCATAATGGCTGCGCATATTGCGCATGAAGCCCGCCTTATTGTCATGCAACCGCACGAACACCGCACCGCCATCGGCCGTCACATGCAGGCTGCGGATCGCCTCGTTGGGAAAGGCGCGGCCGAATTCCAGAATGGCTAGGCCCGCGTCCCGGATTCCGTCATCGGTATTTCGCTTGGCCATTCTCGCAGCGTAATACGAGAACAGCACCATAGCGAACAAGATCAGTATCCAAGTCACCAAGCCCACGGTCAGCCTCCGAATGGTGCCGTCGTTGCGGCTTCTGGCTGCTCTGTACGATGCCAGCCTTGTGCGAATTTGGACGCCCTCAATAGCGTTTCGTCAAGGCCGCCCGCAAAAGCGTGATCTGCCGGCGCCATTGCGGCGGCTGCAAAGACCTGTCGAAAAGATCTGCGCCGCGCCGCCGCGCCAGACCGAGCACCGGCCCGGCCAGCGAAACCGGCAGATAGGCAGGAAGAATCGAAGCGTCCGGCCGGCCAAGGCTGCGCGCCTTGGCCAGATGGTCGAGACCGAGGCCGGCAAAGGCCTCGACGGCTGCCGAAATCCGGCTGCGCTCCTGGCCGGCCAGAAAACTGTCCCGGTCAAGCCCGGTGGCCGCCAGGATTTCGCTCGGCACATAGACCTGTCCCCTGGCGCGATGCTGCGGCATCAGCAGCAGCAGACCGGCAATCGCCTGGGCGACGCCGGCATGGCCAGCCCTGTCTGCACTGCGGGCTGCGGCCTCGCCATCCAGAACAAGACTTGCCAGCTGGATCACCGCCGACGCGGTCTCGCCGGCATAGCCCTCCAGCGCCGAACGCTCGCCGATTGGGTCGTCATAGAGGTCGAAGACGCGGGCGTCGACCATGTCGAGCAAGGGTTTTAGCGGCAGGTGATGGCGCGCGATGGCCTGCAACAGGCCCGCGGCCACAGGATTGGCAGCCGTTGCGCCATGCGCAGCACCCGCCAATAGATCCCGCCAGTACTGCAGACGCACCTCGCCCGGCAAAGGCTCCTTCACCAGGTCGCGAACTCGGGCAATCTCGGCGTTGAAGGCATAGAGCGCGGCCAGAGCCCCGCGCGTGTCGGCAGGCGACAGCAGGCAGGCGAGATAGCGGTCGCGATCCGTATCGCGCAGCATGGAAAGGCAAAGATCCTGATCGCTGGTCTCAACGCTGGTCAAATACTTAAAACCCCTGCCCCGAGTTCAGACCGCGATCAGCGCGGCGGCCACGGCGCGCTCTTCGGCCAGCATGATATTGTAGGTGCGCACCGCAGCGCCGGTGCTCATCGGGTCGGCGGAAATGCCGGCCCCCTTCAGCATGGCTTTGAGATCGGGCGGCAGGAAGCACAGTTTTGTGCCGGTGCCGACCAGCAGCACCTCGATATCCCCGGCCTCGTCCAGCAAGCGCTGGAACAGCGCGGTCTCCAGCGCCTGCCCCTCCTCCACGTCCCAGCCGTAGACGCCGGAGGGCAGCAGCAGCAAGGAGCCGCGATGCGACATATCGGCAAAGCGGAAGCCGCCATTGCCATAGGCATCGATCGGCGCCCGACCTGGAAAATGCGCCTCGCGAACGATGATCCCCTTGCTCATGCCGCTCAGACCTGCGCCTTGCCGGCAAGCGCATCCGGCTTGCCGTCGCCTTCATCCTGGAAGCTCTCGGGCCGCAGTTTGAAGGCAATCAGCATCGGACCGGCGATATAGATCGACGAGAACGTGCCGACGGCAACACCGAACAGCATGGCGAAGGTAAACGAGCGGATGACTTCGCCACCGAAGATATAGAGCGCCAGCAGGGCCAGCATTGTTGTGACCGAGGTCAGGATGGTGCGCGACAGGGTCTGGTTGATCGAGGTATCGATCAGCACGTCGAGCGGCATCTTCTTGTAGCGCCGCAGGTTTTCGCGCATGCGGTCATAAACGACGACGGTATCGTTCAGCGAATAGCCGACAATCGTCAGCACCGCCGCAATGCTCGTCAGGTTGAACTCGACCCCGGTCAATACGAAAAGACCGATCGTCAGGATCACGTCATGCAGTGTGGCGATGATCGCGCCCACCGCAAACTGCCATTCGAAGCGGAACCAGATATAAACGAGAATTCCCGCCAGCGCGACCAGAACGCCGAGCGTCGCCGTCTGGGTCAACTCGCCCGACACCGCCGGACCGACCACTTCGACGCGGCGGAACTCATAGGCATCTTCCAGTTCGGCACGCACCAGGCTGATCGCCGATTGTTCGGCATTCTCGCCGCCTTCCTGGGCCTGGATGCGGATCAGCACGCTCTGCGGATCGCCAAAGCCCTGGGCCTGAACTTCGCCGAGATTGAGTTCGCTGAGCCTCGTGCGGATATCGGAAATATCGGCAGGGCCGGATCGCGACTTGACCTCGACGATCGAGCCGCCGGTGAAGTCGATGCCAAGGCTCATGCCGAGCGTCGAGAAACCAACCAGCGCGGCCAGCGAAACCGCGGCCGACAGAATGAACACGTAGCGCCGAATGCCCATGAACGGGATATTCGTCCCGTCGAACATGCCGGTACGCACACCCTTGGGCATGATCTTGGGACGGCGGCGGCGCACCCATTCGGCAAACAGCCAGCGGGTCAGCGTGAAGGCGGTAAAGACGGTGGTGATGATACCGATGGCCAGCGTCACCGAGAAACCACGAACTGGACCCGAGCCTAGGAAAAACAGAACAACGGCGGCGATCAGCGTCGTCAGGTTGGCATCGACGATCGTCCCGAAAGCCTTGCTGAAACCCGTATCGATCGACTGGATCAGCGCACGACCGCTGCGATATTCCTCACGGATACGCTCATAGATCAGCACGTTGGAGTCGACCGCCATGCCGATGGTCAGCACGATGCCGGCAATGCCGGGCATGGTCAGCGTCGATCCGAGCACGCTCAGCACGGCCAGGATCATGATCACGTTGGCAACCAGCGCCACGACGGCCAGCACCCCGAAGAAACCATAGAAACCGACCATGAAGAGCACGACCAGTGCTGCCCCGATGATGCCGGCGACCACGCCGGCGCGGATCGAGTCCGCACCGAGGCTCGGGCCGACCGTGCGCTCTTCGACCACGGTCAATGTGGCCGGCAGCGCGCCGGCCCGCAGCAGGACGGCCAGGTCATTGGCGCCTTCGACCGAGAAGCTACCGGAAATCTGACCCGAACCGCCAACGATCGGCTCGCGGATGACAGGGGCGGAAATCACCTGGTCGTCCAGCACGATGGCAAAGGGCCGGCCGACATTCTGCTGAGTCGCCTGGGCAAAACGCTGCGCGCCGCGGCTGTCGAAGCGGAAGGTCACCACCGGCTCGTTGGTCTGCTGGTTGAAACTCGCCTGGGCGTCGACCAGGTTTTCACCCGAAACCAGCGCCCGCTTTTCAACGAGGTAAGGCACGGCCGGATCGTCCTGGCTGTAAAGAACTTCGGCGGTGGCCGGCGGACGACCGTTGATCGCCTCTTCCACCGGCATGCTGCTGTCGACCATGTGGAAGGACAGTTTTGCCGTCTGGTTCAGCAGCGATTTCAGCCGCTGCGGATCGGTCAGGCCCGGCACCTGGACGATGATCCGGTCGGCACCCTGGCGCTGGATCAAAGGCTCGGTATTGCCCAGTTCATCGACGCGGCGCCGCACCACCTCGATCGACTGGGTGAGCGCCGACGAGATGCGGTACTTGATGCCCGCATCGGTGAGGTTCAGCCGCAACTGCCCGTTATCGCCGTCCTCGATCGTCACTTCCTGAATGGAGCCGCCGGTCAGGGTTCCCGCACTGACCGCTTCGATCAGAGGCCGCAAGGCCTCCTTGGCCGCATCGATCTGGCTTGCGTCAGTGATCCTGACCTGAACCGCCTGTCCGACCCCGGACAGGCCGGTATAGCGGATACCGGCCTCGCGCAGCGTGTTGCGGATGTCGCCAACCGTCGTTTCCAGCCGTTCCTTGACGATGTCCGAGGATTCGATCTTCAGCATGATGTGCGAACCGCCCTGAAGATCGAGACCGAGGGTCACTTTCTTGGTGGGCAGAAAGGAGGGAAAGCCCTCAAGCTGCTCGTCGCTGAACAGATTGGGCACAGCGACCAGCACACTGAGCAGAACGGCAAGCCAGATCAGAACGGTCTTCCAGCGGGAAAAATACAGCATGCGGATCTCGATTGCGCGTTAGGTCACATCAGGACGATCTGGAACCAGGAAGACCGGACAGCCGTTACGCGGGTGTGTCGGCCTTGACCGGCTCGCCCTTGACGCGCACTTCGGCAACAAAGCTGCGCATGACGCGAACCTTGACGCCGTCGGCGATGTCGACTTCCAGTTCCTTGTCGTCGATGACCTTGCTGACCTTGCCGACGATGCCGCCGCCGATCACCACCTGGTCACCGCGGCGAATGGCCGACAGGGTTTCTTCGCGCTTCTTCAGCTGCTGGCGCTGCGGACGGATCAGGAAAAAATACCAGATCACCATCAACGGCGCAAACAGGAACAGCATCTCAAGACCTGAGCCAAGTCCGCCCATGGCCGGCGCTGCGTCCTGCGCAAATGCTTCAGTAATAAACATCAGAAACTCCTCGAGAATGGCGTGGAAAGAGGGATTGATCCCGTCCGCTTTCGGCTGCCGGAATATAGTGGGGCCGGTTATGAATGCAACAAGAACAGCCCCTGTGCGTACCGATTCCCCGCCTCATACCCTTTCGGATGCCAAAACGCCATGCTACCGCCATCGAAAATGCCGCAGGAGAGGTCTTCTCCTGCCTTTTCAAGGAGGAACGCCATGTCCGAAATCAATGAGCGAATTCTGGCCGAACTGCGCCGGCTGACCGACGCCGTCGAGCGGCTGGCAGGTCCCGCCCCCGCCGTCAACGACTGGACTGCGGCCGATTGTTTCGTCTGGTCGCCCGTCAGCAGCCGGTTGCAACCCGTCGTGCGGCCAAACCGCGTCGCGCTGCAGCTGATCCGTGGCGTCGACCGGGTGCGCGACATCCTGCATGAAAACACCGAGCGTTTTGCGGAAGGTTATGCCGCCAACAATGTTCTGCTGTGGGGTGCCCGCGGCATGGGCAAATCCTCGCTGGTCAAGGCGGTCCACGCCGCCGTGCGCTCGGAGACCGGTGTCGCCTTGAAACTGGTCGAGGTGCACCGCGAGGACATTGCCTCGCTGCCGGCCCTTCTCGACCTCCTGAAGGCGACCGAATACCGGGTCATCCTGTTTTGCGACGACCTCTCCTTCGACCATGACGACACGGCCTACAAATCCTTGAAAGCAGCCCTCGACGGCGGCATCGAGGGACGGCCGGACAATGTGCTGTTCTACGCCACCTCGAACCGCCGCCATCTGCTGCCGCGCCACATGATGGAAAACGAGCAGTCGACCGCGATCAACCCGTCGGAAGCCGTCGAGGAGAAAGTATCGCTCTCCGATCGCTTCGGTCTCTGGCTCGGCTTCCACAAATGCAGCCAGGACGATTACCTGACGATGATCGACGGCTATGCGGATCATTTCCATCTGCCGCTCGAAAGGCCGCAGCTGCATGCCGAAGCGCTCGAATGGGCGACCACCCGCGGCGGCCGATCGGGACGGGTCGCCTGGCAATATATCCAGGATCTCGCCGGCCGCCTGCGCATATCCATGGACCGCGGCTAAGACCAAGCCGAAATGAAAGAAGGCCCGGACGGATCCGGGCCTTCTTCAGAATTCCTTGAAACGCAGTACTTTAGTCAAGGAATGTCATGGGGTTGACCGGTGTGGCGTCCTTGCGGACTTCGAAATGCAGCATCGGACGCTTGACGTTGCCGCTCATGCCCGACGTTGCCAGCTGCTGGCCGCGCTGGACCTTCTGGCCGCGCGTCACACCAACCGCTTCGGTATGGCCGTAGACCGTCACGGTGCCGTCGTCATGGCGCACCAGAACCGTATTGCCGAGTTCCTTCAGGCCATTGCCGGCATAGATCACCACACCGTTTTCGGCGGCTTTGACCGGCGTTCCGGTCGGCACCGAGATATCGATGCCGTCATTGCGCTTGCCGTCGACATTGGCGCCGAATCCGGCCACCACGGCGCCGGTGACAGGCCAGCGATATTTGCTGATGCCGGTCGACTCCGGCGCGATGTCCTTGGGGTCGGCGGACGCCGTCACTTCGTTGACGGTCTGGGTCTTGACCGGTGCAGGGCTTGCAAACGGTGCGGGGCTGCTGGGCTCGGCCGTCTTGGCCGGAACCGAGGCGGTCTTGACGGTATCGGGATTGACGGCCGCAGAGCCGGCACCGGGAAGCTTCAGGCTCTGCCCGATGCGGATATTGCCATCCTTGATACCGTTGGCCGACTTCAGCGCATCCATCGGCGTACCGGTCGCCTTGGCAATCTTGCTGAGCGAATCGCCCGGCTTGACCACATAGGAGCCACCGGCGGGCGGAGGTGCCTTGCCGTCGCCCGAGACGACCTTGTTGCCGGCAGCATTGTCACCCGGCTGCGACTTGTCGCGCAACGTGCCCGATGCCGGCAGCACGGCCACCTTCTGCTCAGGCGCCTGGTTGGGAACCGGTGTCTGGCCAGCCGGCAGCAGCGCGCCGTCGGCAGAAGCGCGCACCGGCGTGGCGCGGGCACCATTGGTTGGAATGATGATGGTCTGGCCTGGACCAGCAGCCGACGCTTTCGTCAGGCCGTTGGCTTTCAGGATTTCCTTTTCCGGAACGCCGTAGCGGGCCGACAGCGTGCCGATGGTTTCACCGGGGCGCAGTGCGACGCGTGGCGCATTGGCCGTGCTCCAGCCGTTGCCCTTGGCGCCCTGCGGATTGCTGCCGGTCGTCAGGTTATCGGATTCGGGCGGAACGATGGCAGGCGCCGCGGCGACCCTCTGCTCGGCGGGGAACGGCTGAGCCGGCGGGCGCATGGCCGAGGGCTGACCGGTCGGAGCAGAGAGCTCGGCCCGCTGCACGGAGACCGGCGCCGACGCCATACGGGCAGCCGATACGTTCGAAGGCGCATTGTAGCCGGGCTGCGCCGGATACGGCTGGCTCATCGCCTGCTGCCGGCTGGTATAGTCCGGCTGCTGCGAGACCGACGATACGGCCATGTCGCCGTCCGGGACCGGCACCGTGCCGTTCAGACCGGTGATGTTCCGGCGCGGCGTGGAACTCGTGGTGATATCGTCTGTGCTGGAAAACAGACCGCTGAAGCGCGTCGCATCGGAGCTGCAACCCGCAGCAACGCTTGCCAAAAGGCTTACCGCGAGCATGCGGGCGACTGGCAATCCGGATTTCGGAGATACACTCATACGCATTTACAACCTACTTACGACGCGAACTCTAGTAGGTTTATTAAAGCGCGTTAGTGTTACTGTGGGGTTAATCGCGCCGGATCTGCGTGAACTATTTGCAGAAAGGCAAGGCTCCTGCCCGACAGCACGACAAAATCCCGATGCCGCGCAGCCTACAAATAAGAGGCGATTTTCGGCGTCAGGGGCAGATAGGGCACCGCGAACAGGTCTTCCCGGTCGAAGCGGCTGCCGGTCTTCGTCAGGCGCACCATGACGCAGCCGCCATCTTCGGTCATCAGTGGCGCCAGCAAAATACCGCCGGACACCAGTTGGTCGGCAATGCCGCGCGGCATGACCGGAAATGCTGCGGTCGACAGGATGCGGTCGAACGTCCCCTCGCCGACCAGGCCATTGCTGCCGTCTGCCTGCCGCAAGACGACATTCCTGATGCCAAAGCCATCAAGCCGGGTCTGCGCGGCGGACAGCAGCGTCTTGTAGCGATCGATCGACACGACCCGTTCTGCCAGACGGCCCAGGATGGCGGCGATGAAACCGCTACCCGTGCCGATCTCCATTACCCGTTGACCCGGCTTGACATGCAGCCGGTCCAGCAACCGCACGGCAAGATCGGCCCCCTCCATGAACGCGCCGCATTCGATCGGGATCGTGTGGCTGGAATAGGCCTGGGCGGTGAACAGCGGCGGCACGAATTTCGAGCGCGGCGTCTGCTCCACGGCCGTCAGGAGATCGAGGTCGGAAATGCCTTCTGCCCGCAGCCGAAGCACCAGGGCGGCAAATCCTTCCTTCTCCAGCATCGCACTTTTCAAGCGGCAACTCCAAACCCGAGCGCCTGCGCCAGGCGGTCTTCAACCCTATTTTCGGTCATGTCGCCTTTCAAACGCGTCAACGAGATGCTGCAGTGTTTGACAAGATCGCGCATGGGCACTCCGAACCTAGCGCGTCCTAAGCCGCCTTTTCGATTTTTGTGAGGCCGCCCATGTAAGGCAGCAGCACGTCGGGAATGGTCACCGAACCGTCTTCGTTCAGGTAGTTCTCCATGACCGCGATCAGGCAGCGGCCGACCGCCGTGCCGGAACCGTTCAGCGTGTGCACGAACTGCGTCGCCTTGCCGTCCTTGGCGCGATAGCGGGCATTCATCCGCCGCGCCTGGAAATCGCCGCAGACCGAGCAGGAGGAGATTTCGCGATAAGCGTTCTGGCCCGGCAGCCAGACTTCCAGATCATAGGTCTTGCGCGAGCCGAAGCCCATGTCGCCGGTGCACAGCGTCATGGTGCGGTAATGCAGGCCCAGGCGTTTCAGGACGTCCTCGGCGCAGGCCGTCATCCGCTCGTGTTCAGCAACCGCGCTCTCGGCATCGGTGATCGACACGAGTTCGCATTTCCAGAACTGATGCTGGCGCAGCATGCCGCGGGTATCACGACCGGCCGAGCCTGCTTCCGAGCGGAAGGACGGGGTGAGTGCTGTAAAGCGCAGCGGCAGCTTTTCCTGATCGAGGATCTCGCCGGACACCAGATTGGTCAAGGTGACCTCGGCCGTCGGGATCAGGTAGCGCCCATCGGTGGTCTTGAACAGATCTTCCTCGAACTTCGGCAGATTGCCAGTTCCGTAGAGCGCTTCGGCGCGCACCATCAGCGGCGAGCTGACCTCGGTATAACCATGTTCCGACGTGTGCAGGTCCAGCATGAACTGGCCAAGCGCCCGCTCAAGCCGCGCCAGCGGTCCGGTCAGCACGGTAAAGCGCGCGCCAGAGAGCTTCGCCGCCCGCTCGAAATCCATGTAGCCGAGCGCCTCGCCAATCTCGAAATGCTCTTTCGCCGGATGGTTCCAGCGCGGCTTGTCGCCGACCGTGCGGGCCACCACATTGTCGTGCTCGTCCTTGCCGACCGGCACGTCGTCCAAGGGAATGTTGGGAATGCGCGACAGGGCATCCGTCAGCTCGGCCGAGAGCCGGCGCTCCTCCTCTTCGGCCACCGGCATGGTGTCCTTGAGATGCGCCACCTCGGCCTTGAGCGTTTCGGCAAGCTCGGAATTCTTCTGCGCTATCGCCGCGCCGATCTCCTTGGAGGCGGCATTGCGGCGCGACTGCATGTCCTGCAGGGACTGCACGGCGGAGCGACGGCGTTCGTCAAGGTCGATCAGGCCGGCCGAAAGGGCCTCGGCGCCGCGCTTGGCAAGCGCCGCATCAAGAGCCTCGGGGTTTTCACGAATCCATTTGATATCAAGCATCGTCGTTCCAGATCGTTGAATCGAAAAATCGGAACGGACCTGCCAGCGGCCCGATCCCATGGGCAATGCGGCACACGACCGGAGCGCGCCCGATCAGGCCTCGCTGTTCTCGGTCGCCTCCGGGGTCTCGTCCTCGGACTTTGCAGCCTTGGCCCGTCCGCGCTCGACGAGTCGTGCCGCATAGATGGCAACCTCGTAGAGAAGGATGGTCGGCAGTGCAAGACCGATCTGGGAGATCGGATCGGGCGGCGTCAGCACGGCGGCCACCACGAAGGCGACGACGATGAAATACTTGCGCTTGGCGGCAAGCCAGCTGCTTTCCAGAATGCCGACCCGGGCCAGCAGCGTGGTCACCACCGGCAGCTGGAACACCAGTCCGAAGGCAAATACCAGCGACATGATCAGGCTCAAATATTCCGACACCTTTGGCATCAGCGAGATCGCCACTTCCCCCTCGCCCGGTGCCTGCTGCATCGCCAGGAAGAACCACATCACCATCGGCGTGAAGAAGAAATAGACCAGTGCGCCGCCCAAGAGGAACAGCACCGGCGACGCGATCAGGAAGGGCAGAAAGGCCTGCCGTTCGTTCTTGTAGAGGCCCGGCGCCACGAACTTGTAAATCTGCGCGGCAATCACAGGAAACGCGATCACCAGGGCGCCGAACATGGCGACCTTCAGCTGGGTGAAGAAGAATTCCTGCGGCGCCGTATAGATCAGCTCCGCCTTGTTGAGATCGAGCCCGGCCCAGACAACCGCCCATTTATAGGGCACGACCAGAAAGTTGAAGAGCTGCTTGGCAAAGGCGAAACAGACGATGAACGCCACAAAGAACGCACCGAGTGCCCAGATCAGGCGTGTGCGCAGCTCGATCAGATGCTCGACCAGCGGCTGCGGCTTGTCTTCGATATCGCTGGTCATGCAAGGTCCTCTTTCCGGCCAGCGGTCTTCTTCGCAGCGGGTTTCTTGGCCGGCGCATCAGCAGGCAATGTTTTTGCCGGGGCCTTGGATTTGGCCGGCAGCTTGGCGCTGGCAGCGGCAGGCTTGGCACTGGCGGCGACAGGCTTGGCACTGGCGACAGGCTTGACGCCCGTAGCAGCCTTTGGCGCCTTCTTCGCAGGGACGGCAGCCAAAACCTCGTCGGCCAACACCGGCTCCACGCTGGCCTTCGGTTTGCGCACCCGCTTGGCAACAGGAGCAGCGGCGACAACCGGCTCCGATACGGTGCTCGCAGCCGCGGGTACCGGCACGGCAGCGGGAATGACGGGCGGCGTAGCCGGCAGGGACGCCAAGGGCGGCAGGTCGGCGGCGGTCATCGGCTGGGGAGGTGCATCCTTCGGCGTGACAGTCGCGCTGTCATCCACGGGAAAGGTCTCAACCTGCGTCGCTTTCTTCAGATCGGCCTTGATCTCGTTGCCCATCTGCCGAAGCGGGTTCATGGCATCGCGAAGCGAACTGGCCGGATTGAGGCTTTTCACATCGCTGATAGTCTTGCGAACATCGTCCAGTTCGGCCTCGCGCAGTGCTTCGTCGAACTGCGCCCGGAACTCGCCGGCGGTCTTGCGCAAACGACCCGTCATTTTGCCGAATGCCCGAAGCATTGGCGGCAAATCTTTCGGGCCCACCACAACGATAAGGACCACTGCTATAACGAGCAATTCGGTCCAGCCAATGTCCAGCATGAATCAGGCTCCTAAGGCCGCCGATGCGGCCGCTGTCTCGGGCCGCATATCCGTTACGCGTTCAGCGTCACTTGGTTTCGTCGACTTTGTGATCGACCGTCTTGCCGGGAGCGACGGGCGTCACCGGCGCTTCAGGCTTGTCGTCTTCCGAAATGCCCTTCTTGAAGCTCTTGATGCCCTTGGCGACGTCGCCCATCAGCTCCGGGATCTTGCCGCGACCGAACAGCAACAACACGATCGCCAGAACGATCAGCCAGTGCCACATGCTAAAAGAACCCATGAGTTCAGCTCCTTAATTTCTCTCTCTCACCGATGTAAGGTGTTTGCAGATCTTTTTCAAACACCAAAATGTCCTGCTGGTTTACACGCAGCGTCACGTCGCGCAAGCCCTGCCCCAGTTGATCGGCGCGAATTCGCGCCCGCACCACCTGGTCGCTGCCCGGCACGGCCAGGCTCAGCAGTTCGACGACGCCGAGGAACCGCCGTGAGACGATGCGGGCCGGAATAGTCCCGCCCTCCTCCAACACATTGACCCCCGACAGCCGCACGGCAATCGACACGGCCGTTCCGTCAGCCAGATCCGGTGCCTGAGCCCGGCCCAGCGGCGTCTCCACCAGTCCGCCGCGGGCCGTGCCGCAGAACTCGTTGATCTCGGAAAAGAAGCCGGCGGTAAACAGGTCGCATGGCCGGCGGTAAAGGTCGTCCGACGTGCCGACCTGCACCAGCCTGCCGTCCTTCAGCAGGGCGATGCGATCGGCCATGCGCATGGCCTCCTCGGCATCATGGGTGACGACGATGGCGGTGGCTCTCGTGTCGCGCAGGATCGCCAGCGTATCGGCGCGGATGGTGTCCTTCAGCCGGGAATCGAGGCCGGAGAACGGCTCGTCCATCAGCAGGACGGCTGGCCGCGGCGCCAGCGCCCGCGCCAGCGCCACCCGCTGCTGCTCGCCTCCCGACAGGGCATGCGGGAACTTTCTTGCATAGTGCCCGAGACCGACCCGCTCCAGCGCCGCCATGGCCTCGGCCACCGCCTCGCCGGACGGCAGAGCGGTCAGACCGAATCGCACATTGTCGAGAATGCTCATATGCGGGAACAGCGCAAAATCCTGAAACATCAGGCCGATGCCGCGCCGCTCCGGCGGCAGGAAACATGCCGGGCCTGCCACTTCGCGGTTATCAAGAAGCAGACGGCCGGAGGACTGCGCCTCGATGCCCGCCGCAATCCTGAGCAGCGTCGTCTTGCCGGAGCCGGACGGTCCGAGCAGACACAGCACCTCGCCCGGCTCGGCGGTCAGCGACACATCGCGGATGGTTTCCTTGCCGTGATAGCTGTGGGTGATATTCTCGAAGCTCAGCCTTGCCGCAAACGTCACCGCTGCCGAGCGCCTGGCGCTGCCGGTCGATATGCGTGCGGGGTCTGAAATCATGCCGTTGCTCGCCTGGAACCGGGTGTCCACCCTGACGCGGCCACCCGCAGACAGGTCTCCGGAAAAGCAGCGATTGCCATAAAGATGAACCTATTCCTCCGGTTCACCGCCCGGTGTCAAGAGGCCAAGCTCTTCGAGGTCGAGCTGGGTAATCGGATCCTCGTCGTCGTTCAGCTCGTCCGACCCCATCGGAATGGGCACGTTGAAATTCGGCGGAATGCGCCCCGACAGCAGGCCGGCGCCTTTCAGCTCTTCCATGCCGGGCAGGTCGCGCAATTCCTCCAGGCCGAAATGATCGAGAAAATCGCGGGTCGTGCCGAGCGTCACCGGCCGGCCCGGCGTGCGCCGGCGACCGCGAAACCGCACCCAGCCCGCCTCCATCAGCACGTCAAGCGTGCCCCTGGAGGTCTGCACGCCGCGCACGTCCTCGATTTCCGCCCGCGTCACGGGCTGGTGATAGGCAATAATGGCCAGCACTTCGAGGGCGGCGCGCGACAGCTTGCGGACTTCGTTGTCATCCTTGCGAATGGCAAAGGACAGGTCGGCCGCCGTGCGAAAAGCCCAGTGATCGCCGACCTTTACCAGATTGACGCCGCGCGGCGCATAGTCGGCCTGCAGGCGCTGCATCAGACTGCCAACGTCGGTGTCGCGCGGCAGGCGTTCGGCCAAAAACCCTTCCGAAACCGGCTCTGCCGAGGCAAACACCAGCGCCTCGACGATCCGCAGCGCTTCCGCGTGACTGCGGCTGTCCGTGGCCACGGCGGGCGCATCGCCCTCAACCATCGGCATCGTGTCGTCCATGTCGGACTGCGCCATCGCCCTGCCCTATTCCGTCACCACGACCATGCGCGCCTGGCCGCGACGCATGTAGAGCGGCTGAAAGGCCCCGTCCTGGCGGATCTCCAGCTTGCCTTCGCGCACCAGTTCCAGCGAGGCCGCAAAGGCGCTGGCAATCGCCGTCACCCGCTCTTCCGCCGTGGTCATGTAGCGCAGAAGGTAATGTTCAAGCGCCGTCCAGTCAGAAATCTCGCCGATCATCCGTGTCAATATGACGCGCGCATCGGCCAGCGACCAGACCTGCCGGCGGGCGATCGTCACCTGGGTCACCGCCTGGCGCTGTCGAAGCGCGGCATAGGCGGTGAGCAGGTCATAGAGCGACGCCTCGAAGGCGGAGTGGACGCGATCAGGCATGTGTTCGGGCGCACCGCGGCGGAAGACGTCGCGGCCGAGACGGTTGCGGTTGATCAGCCGCGTTGCGGCATCGCGCATAGCTTCCAGCCGCTTCAGCCGGAAGGCCAGCGCCGAGGCCATTTCCTCGCCCGACGGTCCGTCATCCTTGGCCTGCTGCGGGATCAGCAGTTTCGATTTCAGAAAGGCAAGCCAGGCCGCCATCACCAGATAATCGGCGGCAAGCTCGATGCGGATGCGCCGCGCGCTTTCGATGAACAGCAGATATTGTTCGGCGAGCGCCAGCACGGAAATCCTGGACAGGTCGACCTTCTGGTTGCGCGCCAGGAACAGCAGCAGATCGAGCGGTCCTTCGAAGCCGGCGACATCGATGACCAGTGCCGCTTCGCCCGTCGCCCGCTCCGGGCCATTGTCCTGCCACAGTCTGTCCATCGGCATCGGCGCCGGGCCGGCTGGCGAAACGGTGGGTGTGGAAGGCCCGGTTGCCATCAGGCAATCGCCAGCAAGCTGTTGAATTCGGCCCGAATGGTCGCCTCATCGGCGCCGTCATCGAACCCAAACGCCGCTTCGACGGCCTGCGCCCGCGCCAGCGCCCGGCCGGACAGCACCGGCACATGGGCCGCAACGTCCTTCATCTCGTCCATGATGCCGTGGCAATGCAGCACAATGTCGCCACCGGCAGCGATAAAGGCCTTGGCCCGCTCGCCCATCGAGCCTTTCAGGGCATTCATCGACAGATCATCGGTCATCAGCAGCCCCTCAAAACCGATAGACCCGCGGATGATGTCCGACATCACGGTCTTCGATGCGGTCGCCGGAAAATCCGGGTCGATGTCGGAATATACCACATGGCCGACCATCGCCATCAATTCCTTGTTGAGGCGCTTGAACGGCGCAAAATCATGGGTCTCCAACTCGGCACGCGGCGTCGGCACGATCGGCAATTCAAAATGCGAATCCGCCATGCCACGGCCATGGCCGGGAATATGCTTCATCACCGGCAGCATGCCGCCGGCCTTGAGCCCCTTGGCCGCCGCCTCGCCCATCTCGCCGACCGTCACCGGATCATTGCCATAGGCCCGCGATCCGATCACATTGCTGGCCCCTTCGATCGGCACGTCGAGAACCGGCAGGCAATCGACATTGATGCCCAGACGCAGCAGATCGAAGGCATGCAGACGCGACAATAGCCACGCGGCGCGCAGGCCCTTGTCACGGTCCTGGCGGTAGAGATCGCCGAGATCGGTGCCGGAAGGATAGCGCGGGATCATCGGCTCGCGGATGCGTTGCACCCGGCCCCCCTCCTGATCGATCAGAACAGGCGCATTGCGCCCGCCGACCGTGTCGCGCATCGCCGCGACCAGATCGGTGATCTGCGCCGGCTCCGACAGGTTGCGGGTAAAGACGATGAACCCCCAGGGCTGTTCGTCCCGATAGAAGGCAATCTCGTCGGCGGAGAGGGAAAGGCCGGTACAGCCCAGGATCATTGCTTTTGATTCGCTCATGCCCGAATCATAAAAGCCTGCGGCAAGGTCCCGAAAGGCTGAACTGACGGTCATGCACAGAAAAATGGCGAAAACCCCAAAGGGATTTCCGCCATTCGTAAAATTCAGGGACTTTAAAGCTTACCGCGCCACAAGGCAGCTGCCGCCGGCGGCCCGATAACGCTCGCACATCGCAACGGCATCCGCCTTGCTGCCGGCCGGAATGCGCACGCGGTAGAACGTGCCCTTGCCGGCGATATCGGCCTGCTTGATATCGACACCCTTGCCGCCGATCACGCCGGAGAATTTCGCCGACAGGCTCTGATAGGACTTCTGCGCCTCGGCCTGCGATGGCAGCGAGGCGATCTGGATCACATATCCGCCCGCAGGCACGGCTGCCGTGGCGGCAGGTGGCGTTGCCTGGGGTGCGGCCGCGGCCCGTTGGGCCGGCTGCTGAACCGCTGGCGCAACATTGCCTTGTTCGGTAACCCGACCCACGACATTGACCGGCTGCTCGGCTGGCCGAGCGGTCGGGACCGGCATGCGCGGAGCAGGCGTCGCAGCGGGTGCCGCGGCAGCCGGCGCTTCCGTTTGTATAGCGGCTTCGGTTGCTTGCCCGACCGGCACCGTCTGGACGGTGGTCGCCGGAGCGGCAGTGCCGTCAACCGGCGCAGAATTCACGGCAGGCGTCGCCGCCGGCAATTCGGCCTGCGGCAAGGCCGCCGTCTCGGCCGGTGCTGGCGTCGTCTTGGCCGCAGGCGTCGCGGCGGGCTCCTGCGCAGGGACCTCCTGGGCCACCAGCGTGCCGTCCGGCTTGACGATCATGGTGCGCACCTTGCGCGGCGTAATCGTTACCGGATCAGCGGCGCCCGACTGTGCCTCTGCAGTTTCGGCGGTCTGGCCTGGCAACAAGCGCGGATCCTCGGTCTCGCCAACCGGTGTCGGCATGAACTCGGTATCGTCCTCGCCCTCAAGCGGCAATGTCTCGGGGATCAGCGTCTTCTGCACCACGTCGACCGGTTCCTCGTTCGACGAAATCAGGCTTTCCTGCTTCGGATCCTCGACGGCGGCACCGGCAACCCGGTCATACACCGCCTTGTCCTGGTTGGGCACGGATTTGCCGCCCTTGTTCTCCGGCACGACCTTGACCGGCTCCTTGTCGGCCATCACGACGCGCGGCTCGCCCGAGTTCATGACATTGCCGGCAGTGCCATTCATCCACGCATAGATCCCGCCGGCACCCAGCACGGCAACGGCTGCAACGGAGGCTGCCAGCAACCAGCCGCGCGAGCGCGGCCGGTCGTCGGACAGCAGCACCGGCTCATCGTCCTGCGGCAGGGGAATGCTGCTGCTGCGCCGTGCGGCAAAGGTCTGCGGCTCGTGCAGCGTCCGGCGAAAATCCTCTTCAAGGGCCCGCTCGAAATCGTCGAAATCATCGGCCGGCGAAGCCGCTGCCGGTTTGGCGGCGGCGACAGACGCAGCAGTCGCAACCGCGGCCGCTGCGGCAGGGGCTGTGCGCTGGTTGGCGCTGGTATCGGGCGTCGTATCGAACAGCGTGGCCAGTTCCGAATCGATGTCGATATCGTAGTCCTGCGGGAAGGAGACCGGCTCGGCAGCCTCGACCACCGGAAATTCCGGCACATCGACGGCGGAAATGGATTCGGGATGATCCTCCTGCTCGGAGATTTCCGAGGCGTCGAACGGCAGGACCGAATCGTCGCCGGCCGGCAGCCTGATGTCAGGCTCCGGCACGAAGGCAACCGGAACCGGGGCCGGCGCAACGACGCGGGGCGGCACGACAACGACGGGTGCTACCGGCGTAGCGGCGACAGGCTCGTCCTCGATGTCGAAATCATTCAGGTTGAGGTCGATATCATCGAGTTGCAGCTCGAACTCGCCATCGGCAAAGGGGTCGAACAGGTCGGCATCATCGGCAGCAGCCCGCCCGCCGGCGGCAACGGCGTCATCTTCGGCCGGCTCAACGACCCGGTAGGGAGAGGCGACGGTTTCGCTCTCGGCCAGTTCATCGGCAAAGCTGGACCGATCGCTCGGCTGCCAAGCCTGCGGTGCCGGTGCCGGCATCGCGGCGACGGCAGGAACAGGTGCTGGTGTCGCAACCGGTGCGGGTGCTGCCCGAGGTGCATCAAGCCCCGGCAGATCGTCCATCAGGCCATCGAAGCCAAAATCGTCCAGGGCGGGTTCCGGCGCCACATCGTCGAAAGCAGGCTCTCGCCTGGCAGCGTCCACCTCTTCGCGCTTCGGCTCGACGTCAGCGAACAGGGACGGCTCGGCGGACAAATCGAAATCGGCCGGCAGATCGAAGGACGGCTCGGCATCTAACGACGCCTCGGCGGGCGTCCAGCTGTCGATATCCGGCTCGACAGTCTCCGGCACAGGCACGGAAGCCACCGGCGCTGCCGCCATGTCAGGCTCGACCCGCGGCGTCTCGCGGCTCACCGGATGGAAATTGGCAATCGGCAGGCGAAAGCGGCCATAGCCCATCGGATCGCCGGTCGGCGTGGACTGCACGGTATCGCGCATCTCCGCTGCCCGCACCTCAGGCGCGCTGGTTTCGGCAATGGCCCATTCCAGTTCGTTGGCGAGGTCATCGACGACTTCCGGTTCGCCAGCCGCTACAGTGACAGGCTCGTCGGGCCAATAGGAGTCCGGCTCTTCATCGGCCGGCGCCGCATCGTCCTCGAAAGCCGCATAGGGAGCAGCCTCCTCGGCGACGGGCAGCAAGTCCTCAAGGTCATCTTCAACCGGGGCGACGGGCTGAACGACGGGGGCCACATAGGCCGGACGAACAGCCGGAGCGTCATAGGTCGCGAATTCGCGCAGCAGCTCGTCTTCGAGATTGAAGGCTGCAGCCGTCTCGATGACCGGGGCTTCGGGTTCGCGGGACGCGGGAGCATCATAGCCGACGATCCGGGCGAGCTCTGCCAGCGGATCGTCGTCCGCGAAAGCATTGCTTCCCAGATCTCTGTTATACGTGGCCTGCTTTTGCACCATCACTTGGATTCCACTCACTTACGCAACAAGACGCATGCCAGCGCAATGTGGGGAAATGGTGACAGTACTATCGCATCTCCAGCGGAGCGTCCGTGCCTGTTATGGACAGCCCGGACTTCAATACGGAGGCGACAGCATGCACCAGTCCAAGTCTGGCAATGCTCAATTGTCGGTTTTTATCGTTAACAAATCGTAATTCCGGATGATCTTTACCTTTATTCCAATGGGCATGGAACGAACTTGCCAGATCATAGAGGTAAAAAGCAACCCGATGCGGCTCCTGTGACTGGGCGGCAGCATCGATAATGCGCGGGTATTCTGCCACTTTGGCGACCAGCTGGATCTCGGCCGGGTCGAGGATCTCGCCGACGGCCGCCGCCAGCTCTGACGGCTGCGGATCGAAATCGCCGAACGCTTCACGCGCCTGCCGCAACACCGACATGCAGCGCGCATGGGCATATTGCACGTAAAAGACCGGATTGTCTTTCGACTGTTCCGTCACCTTGGCAAAGTCGAAGTCGAGCGGCTCCGAACTCTTGCGATAGATCATCATGAAGCGGACGGAATCCCGCCCGACCTCTTCAACGACCTCGCGCAGCGTGACGAAATCGCCAGAGCGCTTCGACATCTTCACCGGTTCGCCATTGCGATAGAGCTTCACCAACTGGCAGAGCAGCACCGTCAGCTTGGATTTGCCTTCCGACACAGCCCGCGCCACGGCCTCCAGCCGCTTGACGTAGCCGCCATGGTCGGCGCCCAGCACATAGATCATCTCGCTGAAGCCGCGGTCGTACTTGTCCTTGAAATAGGCAACGTCCGCCGCAAAATAGGTATAGCTGCCATCCGACTTGATCAACGGGCGATCGATATCATCCCCCACCTCGGTCGAGCGGAACAGGGTCTGCTCGCGGTCTTCCCAATCTTCCGGCAATTGCCCCTTCGGCGGCGGCAGGGTGCCGCGATAGACATGGCCCTTGAAGGTCAGGTCGTTGATCGCCGTGCGGATCGGTGCGGCGCCATTGGCGTGCAGCGTGCGCTCCGAGAAGAACACGTCATGGTGCACATTGAGCATGGCCAGATCCTCGCGGATCATCACCATCATGGCGGCGATGGCGCGATCCTTGACGATCTCCATCCACTGCTCTTCCGGCATGCCGCGCAGCCTCGTGCCATATTCTTCCGCCAGCGTCCCGCCGATCGCCACGAGATAATCGCCGGGATAGAGGCCGGCCGGGATTTCGCCGATCGTCTCGCCCAGCGCTTCGCGGTAGCGCAGGAATACCGACCGGGCCAGCACGTCAATCTGCGCGCCGGCATCGTTGATGTAATATTCCTTGGTGACGTCATAGCCCGAAAAGGCCATCAGATTGGCCAGCGTATCGCCAACGACAGCACCCCGGCAATGGCCGACATGCATCGGGCCGGTCGGGTTTGCCGAGACATATTCGACATTGACCTTGCGGCCCTTGCCGAGCGTCGAGCGTCCGTAATCGGTCCCCGCCAGGATCATCGAGGCCAGCAGCCGCTGCCAGTAGGCGGTCGACAGGCGGATATTGATGAAGCCGGGACCCGCCACCGAAACCTCGGCAACGTCAGGATCTTCCTTGAGCTTTTCGCCGATGATCTCGGCCAGCGCCCGCGGATTGGTGCCCAGCGGCTTGGCCAGCACCATCGCCGCATTGGTAGCAGCGTCGCCATGGCTGGAATCGCGCGGCGGCTCGACGACGATCCGGTCGAAGCTGATCTCTGACCGTCGTTCTTTCACGATATCAATATGTTCAAGAGCATTCTTGATTCGATGTTCGAAATCGGCAAACAGATTCATATCGTTGTTCCACGCGCGCTGATCCGAGCGACGGCGCCTGACGCCTCGCTTCGTTGCCGCTGCCTATCGCAAATCGGGAGTCTGGTCAAACAAACGCCTGTGGGTATTCACGGCATACGTGTCCGTCATGCCGGCCAGGTAATCCCCGACATGGCGGGCCTTGGCGGGGGTCTCCAGTCCGGCAATGTGCTTGACCCAGTAGTGGCTCTGCATCAGTTCGGGATCGGCCATATAGGCATGAAACAGGTCGCAGACGATCTGCGCCGCGCCGGCCCGAATCCGCATGATATCGGGATGGCGATAGATGCGGCTGAACAGCAGTTTCTTGATCTGCCGGTCGGTTTCGGCCATCTCGGGCGAAAACGTGACGATCGTCTGGCCGGCATCGCGGATATCCTGGGCGCAAAGCGGCTTGACGGCTTTGAGGCGGTCCTGCGCCACCGAAATGACGTCCTCGACCATGCGAGTGATCTGCCGGCGCATCATTTCATGGGTAAAGCGGTCATCCTCCAGACCCGGATACCGGTCGCGCACTTCGGCCATCAGCCCCGCCAGAAACGGCACGTCCTCCAGCATCTCGAAGCTGAGATAGCCCGAGCGCAGGCCATCGTCGATGTCATGGGTATTATAGGCGATATCGTCGGCCACCGCCGCCGCCTGGGCCTCAAGGCTGGCAAAACTGGAAAGCTCCAGATCGTGAACCGCACAATAGTCGAGGATCGGCAGAGGCACCGGGCCGCGCGCCCCCTCGCCCGTCTTGGTCAGCAGCGGCCCATTGTGCTTGACCAGCCCCTCCAGCGTCTCCCAGGTCAGATTGAGGCCATCGAATTCGGCATAGCGCCGCTCAAGCTTGGTGACGATCCGCAGCGACTGGGCGTTGTGATCGAAGCCGCCAAAGGGCTTCAGCATCTCGTCGAGCGCATCCTCGCCGGTATGGCCGAACGGCGTATGGCCGAAATCGTGGACCAGCGCCACGCCTTCGGCCAGGTCCTCATCGATCTTGAAGGCGCGCGCCAGCGCGCGCGCAATCTGCGCCACCTCGATCGTATGGGTCAGGCGTGTGCGATAATGGTCGCCATCCGGCCCGATGAACACCTGCGTCTTGTGCTTCAGCCGCCGGAAGGCCGTGGTATGGACGATGCGGTCGCGGTCGCGCTGGAAATCGGAGCGGGTCGGGCTGGACGGTTCGGGAAACAGTCGGCCGCGCGTCGTCCAGGGATCGGCCGCATAGATGGCGCGCTGGCCGAAACCGAAACCGAGTGCATTTTTATCAATCGTCATTGCCTGTCCTGCTATCTGCCCATTGACGCCGCCGTCGCGCATTCATACCTATAGACGAACCGCTGCAAGCGTCGGCACGCTTTGCCCACTATATAGTATCAATATGGCAACGCGTCTTGACCGGAGCTTGATTCCCCTGCTGCGGCATCTCTTTTTCTGCGGGCCTTGAACCCGACAGGAGGCAAAATGACGGATGTAAACGTAACGGTATCGGACGCCGCCGCCAAGCGGATCGCCGCGATCGTCGCTGCTGAAAGCGAAAAAAGCGCCCTGCGCGTCTCGGTCGAAGGCGGAGGCTGTTCGGGCTTTTCCTACAAGTTCGATCTGGACGGCGCACCACAGGATGGCGACCTGGTGATCGAGCGCAATGGCGCCAAGCTTTTGATCGATCCGGTGTCCCTGATCTACATGGCAGGCTCGGAAATCGACTTCGTCGACAACCTGCTCGGCCAGTCCTTTCAGATCAAGAACCCCAACGCCGTCGCCAGTTGCGGCTGCGGCACCAGCTTCTCGGTTTGATCCAGGCTCACCCGCCTTCATAAGGCTTCGATATCAATCGTGCAAAAGCGCGGTGTACCGTTGGCGAAGCGGCGGCAAACCCCTATTGTCGCGACACCGGCCGTCCGATGACGGCCTAGCGAAGCTTGCCTGAAAAGGGTCGAGACATGAAGATTGCCACCTGGAACATCAACGGCGTTAAAGCGCGCATCGCCAATCTGTGCCAATGGCTGGAAAGCTCCGCTCCCGACATCGCCTGCCTCCAGGAAATCAAATCCGTCGATGAGGGATTCCCGCGGGCCGAGATCGAGGCGCTCGGCTATCACGTCGAAACCCATGGCCAGAAAGGCTTCAACGGGGTCGCCCTGCTGTCGAAGATCCGGCCTGACGAGATCAACCGCGGCCTGCCCGGCGACGATCTCGACGAACAGGCGCGTTTCATCGAGGGTGTGTTTTCCGTACAAGGCGGCGTCTTGCGCGTCTGCTCGCTCTACCTGCCGAACGGCAACCCACCCGATGATCCGGTGAAATACCCCTACAAGCTGGCCTGGATGGAGCGACTGCAACGGTTTGCGGAAGGTCGGCTGGCGCTGGAAGAACCCTTCATCCTGGCGGGCGATTATAACGTCATTCCCCAGCCGCACGACTGCCACGACCCAGCGGTCTGGGCCGGCGATGCGCTGTTTCTGCCGGCCACCCGTCAGGCCTTCCAGCGCCTGGAAAGCCTAGGACTGACCGACGCAGTGCGCGCCACCTGCGACACCGTTCCGCTCTATTCGTTCTGGGATTATCAGGCCGGCGCCTGGCAGAAGAACAACGGCATCCGCATCGACCATTTGATGCTGTCGCCGGAGGCCGCAGACCGGCTGCAATCAGCGCAGATCGAAAAGCATGTGCGCAGCTGGGAAAAGCCGTCGGACCATGTTCCGGTCACGGCCCATTTCGATTTTGCGGCCTGAGAGGCCCGCGAAAACAGCGAAATGATGTTGAAACCGGCGGCCCGAGGGGCGCCGGGGTTTATTCGACTTCGGTGAAGATCTGCGGCGCCAGGGCCACCGCCACGCGGCGGTCCTGTTCGTCGGCGAGCGAAAATGCCCGCTCCTGCATGTCCTGGATCCACAGGCAATCCTTCGGGCTGCATTTGTCGATGGCAGCCGTCATGAAGGCCAGACCACGCACCGCCTGGCCCTCCTGGAACAGCACATTGCCGAACACCGCCATGGCACCCGCATGGCCGCTCTTGCGCGCCAGGTTCAGCCATTTCTTGGCCTGCTGCACATTGGCCTTGCCGCCCTCGCCGGCCAGGATCATCCGCGCCAGCTGGAACTGCGCTTCGGCGAAACCGAAGGTCGACGCAGCCTGGAAATAAAGCTGGCGGGCCTGGGCCAGGTCGACGCCGACCGGGCTGCCGGGAATGCCCTGGTGGTAGTAATGGGCCAGCGACAGCAGCGCATTGACGAAATAGACCGTATCTTCCGAACCCGGCTCGACGCCCTGGCTGGCGATTTCCGAATAGATCTTGAAGGCCTCGAAATCGTTCTGCACCACGCCGTCGCCATCGGCATACATATTGGCAAGCGCCCAGCGCGAGCCGGTATGGCCCTTCTCGGCAGCATAACGATAAGCTTCGACGGCCTCCTCCTTCTGACCCTTCTTGTGGGCGTTGAAGCCGAACTTGAAGAGATCGAAGGGACCGGATTCACGGCTGACGCCGGCATTGATATCGAAGGCATGGGCGGCGGTATTGCTCAACACGGACAGAACCGCGGAGCACAACAGCATGGCCGGCAGCTTCCAGTCAGATTTCACCATGTTTCCGTTTGTCTTCCAGTTTGCCGCAAACATTACGAAGAGATCCCAGTTTGAAATGCACGCATTTCCACAGTCTTAAAAGCGATACATGAAGACTCATGAACACCGCGTTCACGCCCAAAAACAGCGCCACCGAACGCGATCGCCATGTCTAGAAACATAGCGAGTCTTTCAGGCAACACTGCGACTGCACATCCCTTGCCTGCGCAAGCTTGCCCGTACTGGTTCGCGACGTGGCGTCCCAGCCCGGAATTCCTTGAATCTTTGGATGTATTACCCGCGAACGCGCCCCAACTTTACTCAGATACACTGCAAAACCCCGGTCTCTCGCCATTTCCGACCTCATCGCTGCGCTTCGTTTGTGGCGGGAAATGGACAAATCGGGCCCAACCGGGACGGGTCAGCGACGATAGAGCAAGTGTTGCAATTTAATCACAAGAACAGGAGTGTTCGCCAAATCCGCACAGCAGAAAGCCCGGCATGCCGGGCTCTCTCGTCTTGATAATGTTCGCCGTTACTCGGACAATCCGGGCGTCAGCAATGGCGGTCCTGCGGCGATCAGAATGAGATCTTGTAGGAGGCGCTTACAGCATAGGCCCAGTCGGCGTCGGCCGTCGCGTCGAAGTCAGCACCATCTGTGACGCTCTGCTCTCCTTCGGTCAGATAGGAGACCGCGCCGCCCAAACGCAGCACGCCGGGCCCAGCCTTGATCTGTGTTCCAGCACCCAGCGTCCAAGTATCGGTGACGATATCCGCACCGGTCCCGACACCGCGGTCCCAGGTCAAGCTCAGTGCGCCGGAAACCTTATCCGTGAACGTATGTCCGACACCACCGGTGATCGTCCAACCGTCACGCCAGAAGAAGTTCTTCTCCAGATCGCCAAGGCCGTCGATGGTATAGTTCAGGGTCTGGAGAACACTCCAGTCTGTCCACTTGACCGAACCGAAGGCCAGCCAGCCGGGCGCGATGCCGCTCTGAAGGTTGAGTTCGAGAGACTGTGGCAGCGAGCCATAGCCGGTCGCGTCCAGGACCGATCCCGTTGGAATGCCGATCGCTGCAAGCGTCGAAGTGGACGTGAATGTGCCGGAGGCCTCATGATCGATCTGCGAACGATACATGATCTCGGCGCGAAGAGCATATTCGGTAATATCGTAAGCGGCACCCAGGCGATATCCGAATGCGCTGGAATCTTCCATTTCCAACGTTCCGAAATCCTTGACCTCCGTATAGGAGAACGATTCCGTGAATACGCCGCCCAGCAAGTGGAGCCTGCCCTTGCCGGCTGCGAAACTGATGTCGCAGGTTCCGCCGATTTCATCGGTGTCGAAGCTTGCTTCCTTGACGGCATTGCCGCCCAACAAGCCCGTTATGCCACCTGCGGCGATATCCGCAGTTCGGTCAGCGGCCTGAGCCTGCTCGCCATAGGTCGAATCCGCACCGAACGGCTGCGTGTAAGTCGCAGCGCAAGAGAAATTCTCCGACACCCGAAATTTCGCCGCAAAGGACGGAATGCCGTAGTTGTCGGTGAATGCGTCATCGGTACCAGACGCGCCATTGACCGTGTCATATCCTCGATCAGGCATGACATAGACATATCCGCCGCGAAGAACGACCGTGCCATCTTCGTAGAGGATATCGGTGTCGGCGTCGCCTCTGGAGAATCCCCCCGCTTGAACCGATGTCACCACCGCACAAGCGCCCATCAGGCTCAGTAAGCCTGTTCTAATAATTGTGTTTGCCATTTGTCTCCCCACTCCAGGCATGTCGATGATTTGAGTTTAGTCATGTCGTCAGGAATAACAATCATTGCTTTGCCGGGCCTGACCTCCAACACTCGTCCATTGACTTACGTAAACTGCCGGACAGCACCGGCTTTACCGGCCTCATTTGGATCAAAATTCCGCCACAATCGAAACGGACGCCAAATATTAGAAATTAATTCCCGAAGCTGCTACTGATGTAACCAATTTGGCACACAACAGCGTTTGTGCGACACATTCATATTTTGGGCATAAATGCCGCCAAAAATCTGGGATTATGATGTGATTGACCGCCGAATCACGCGGTGAGTTCGGAAACGCTGGCGTTATGACACTTTTTGGCGACGCTTGCGCCGCGCTTGAGGCCGCTGCCGCGGTTTGCGGCGCACCATTTTTCAGGAATAATTTTGCGCACGCGTTGCGTGCGGCTGAAAAGGCATGCGCCCGGTCGGCGCACGCCTGCTTCAGGTTTCAGCCCGCTTCGCTGACCCGCGCCAGCGCCGTGAGCAGCGAGGCTTTCTGCACCTCAAGTTCGGCGTAACGCTCGCGCTCGGCCGCCACCACGTCGGGATTGGCATTGGCCACGAACTTTTCATTGCCAAGCTTGGAGCCGATGCGGCTCATCTCCTGATCGGTCTTGGCAATCGCCTTTTCAAGCCGCGCCGTCTCAGCCGCCACGTCGATCAGACTGCCGAGCGGCAGGCAGGCCGTCGCCTCGCCAATCACCACCTGTGCGGCACCGCGCGGCGCCTCGTTGGCAAGGGCGATGCTCTCCACACGCGCCAGCCGCTTGATCGACACCTCGTGGCGCAGCAACCGCTCGCGGGTGACGCCATTGGCCGCCACCACCACCAGCGGCGCGATCGCACCCGGCGGCACATTCATCTCCGAGCGCACGGAGCGAATACCCGACACCAGTTCGATCAGCCAGTTGATATCGGCAGCGGCGATATCGTCGGCAAAATCAGGCGCCGGCCAATCGGCGTGGCACAGCAACCGGTCGCGCTCCGCTCCGGCATCCGCCGTATGGGCCCACAGTTCTTCGGTCATGAAGGGCATGAAGGGATGCAGCAGCTTGTAGGTCTCTTCCAGCACATAGGCGGCACAAGCCTGCGCCTCGGTCTTCGCGACCTCGTCCTCGCCCATGAAAATGGGCTTGAGCAATTCCAGATACCAGTCGCAGAACTGGTTCCACACGAAACGATAAAGCGCGCTTGCCGCATCGTTGAAGCGGAAATTCTCGATCGCCTCGGTGACGTCGCGCTCGGTGCGGGCCAGTTCGGTCAGGATCCAGCGATTAATGGCAAGCGTCGTTGCTTCGGGAAGGAAATGCGGATCGCTCTTGACGCCGTTCATCTCGGCAAAGCGCGTTGCGTTCCACAGCTTGGTGCCGAAATTGCGATAGCCGGCAATGCGGGCCGGGTCGAGCTTCACGTCGCGTCCCTGCGCCGCCATGATCGCCAGCGTGAAACGCAGCGCGTCGGCGCCATATTCGTCGATCAGTTCGAGCGGGTCGATGACATTGCCCTTCGACTTCGACATCTTCTGGCCGTTCTTGTCGCGAACCAGCGCATGCACATAGACCGTGCTGAAGGGCTCGACCGGATTGCCTTCCTCGTCCTTCATGAAGTGCAGGCCCATCATCATCATCCGGGCGACCCAGAAGAAGATGATGTCGAAACCCGTTACCAGCACATCGGTCGGATAATAGCGTGCCAGTTCCGGCGTCTGTTCCGGCCAGCCGAGCGTCGAGAAGGGCCACAGCGCCGACGAGAACCAGGTGTCGAGCACATCCTCGTCGCGGGTCAGGATTTCGCCCGGCTCGAAATTTTCAAGCTTTTCCTCGACCCAGGCCTTCCAGGGACCTTCATGGGAGATGTAGTGCTGGATGGCGGCATGCAATGCCTCCTCCTCGGTCTTCTCGACGAAGACCTGACCGTCCGGGCCGTACCAGGCCGGAATCTGGTGACCCCACCACAGCTGGCGCGAAATGCACCATGGCTCGATGTTTTCCATCCAGTCGAAATAGGTCTTTTCCCAATTCTTCGGCACGAAATTGGTGCGGCCTTCCTTGACCGAGGCGATGGCCGGCTGGGCCAGCGTCTTGGCGTCGGCAAACCACTGGTCGGTCAGCATCGGCTCGATGACCACGCCGGAGCGGTCGCCGAACGGCTGCATGATCTTCTTGTTCTCGACATAGGGAATGTCGTTGCCTTCGGCGTCCTTGACGGTCACCGCCAGGCCCTCGGCATTGATGGCATCGACGATCAGCTTGCGCGCCGCATACCGGTCGAGACCGCGATAGTCATCGGGAACCAGATTGATCGCATCGACCTCGGCCTCGTTCGGAACATGGCCCGACCTGGCAATCTCCAGGGCCTGCGCCGCATAGAAGCCATAGGGCTCGCCGTCCGAACGCATCTGCGCCAGGCCGTCCATCAGCCGGTACAGCGGAATATTGTTGCGGCGGGCGACCTGGTAGTCGTTGAAATCATGGGCGCCGGTGATCTTCACCGCGCCGGAGCCGAAGGTCGGATCGGGATATTCGTCGGTGATGATCGGGATCAGGCGGCGATGTTCCTTCGGCCCGACCGGGATTTCGCAGAGCTTGCCGACGATCGAGGCATAACGCGCATCCGACGGATGAACGGCAACGGCACCGTCGCCGAGCATGGTTTCCGGACGGGTGGTGGCGATGGAAATGTAATTGCGCTCTTCCTGCAGCACGACGTTTCCGTCGGCATCCTTCTCGATATAGGTATAGGTTTCGCCACCGGCCAGCGGATACTTGAAGTGCCACATATGGCCTTCAACTTCCTTGTTCTCGACCTCGAGATCGGAAATTGCCGTTTCGAATTTCGGATCCCAGTTGACCAGCCGCTTGCCGCGATAGATCAGGCCGTCCTTGTAGAGCGAAACGAACACTTCGAGAACCGCCTCGGACAGGCCCTCGTCCATGGTAAAGCGCTCGCGCGACCAGTCGCAGGAAGCGCCGAGACGTTTCAGCTGGTTGAAGATCAACCCGCCGGATTCGTCCTTCCACTCCCAGACCTTCTCGATAAAGGCCTCTCGGCCCATGTCGCGCCGGGTGATGTTCCGGCCGTTTTCGGCCAGCTTGCGCTCGACCACCATCTGGGTCGCGATGCCGGCATGGTCCATGCCCGGCTGCCACAGCACGTCCTTGCCGCGCATGCGCTCGAAGCGCACCATGATGTCCTGCAGCGTGTTGTTCAGCGCATGGCCCATGTGCAGCGAACCGGTCACGTTCGGCGGCGGAATGACGATCGTGAAGGTGTCGGCGCCCGGCTTGGCATTGGCTCCGGCGCGAAACGCGTCGGCTTCGTCCCAAGCCTTGGCAATCTTCGGTTCGACGGCGGCGGAATCATAGGTCTTTTCGAGCATTTTAGGACCAAGCATTTGATGAAGTTGACCGGGTCTGTAAACCGGACGCGCCTGCCAGTGTCAACAAGAAAGCCGCCCCGGTGCCCGGAGCGGCTGTCTTGTCACATCTTTGCGGCGGGCTGGCGGTGCGCTTTATCGGCGCGGACCGCGGGCGATCCGCTCGATCTCTTCGCGCACCAGGCGCTCGACCAGCGTCGGCAGATTGTCGTCAAGCCAGTCCTGCAGCATCGGCCGCAGCATCTCTTCCGCCATTTCGTCGAGCGAGCGGCGCTGCGTGCCGTCGACGGCAGCCGCCAGTTCGCCGAACGAGCGGGCGACCTGCTCGCCGGTTGCCAGCGACAGCAGACCTTTGGGCTCAGAAAGCTCGGAACGAGCCAGCGTATGCTGGAAGCTCTCGGTCTCCTGCCGCGGTGCGGATGGGATTTCGGCGGACGAGACGGAGACGGTCTCGACCTGCACAAGCTGGACCGACGCCGTCTGTTGCGGCGCCGTGCCGCGCAGTTCGGCCATACGCGCAGTCAGTACCGGATTTACTGCGGAATTTTCGTTGGCCTGGACCGGGATCGAGGCGGCCTGAACCGGCATCGGCGTGGCGACAGGCGGG
This sequence comes from Rhizobium sp. CG5, assembly GCF_023701945.1. Lineage (GTDB taxonomy): Bacteria > Pseudomonadota > Alphaproteobacteria > Rhizobiales > Rhizobiaceae > Allorhizobium. The sequence goes on along the minus strand of NZ_JABAEF010000001.1, from coordinate 325,847 downwards.
TGATCCGCGACGCGCTCGGACGCGGCGCGGACGCGCGCCGCAAGATCGGCCAGCGACACGCTCTTCTGGGCGGACCGCTCCTGTTCGGCGACGGGTTCCTCGCGACGCTCCTGGGCGCCGACCGGCATGTAAGAATCCATCATGCCATTGGCCGCCGAGATCATAGGCTCGCCGTCTTCGTCGTCATCCACAGTCAGGTGAATTTCGTCGCCGGTCTCATCCTCGTCACCGCCGTAGAGCGGCGGCATGGACCCACCGAGGCCCTTGGCAGCGCCAGGCTCGTTGCTCTCGATGATCCGGCGGATCGACGCGAGGATTTCTTCCATCGACGGTTCACGCGATACACTTGGCTGAGCCATTCTTATCCCCGTTACATTCTGGAATTTCAGGCGCCCGGCACTTGGGGCGGATGATTCGGTTTCAACTTAGGATACGCTTTCCGGGAATAAAATCACCGCCGCAAACTGATTCGCTTTGATACACAGCTTTGTTGCATCGCGGTTAACGGCCGAAGTCAGCGTCCGTCGACGGTGCGAAGACCGAACCAGGCATCCTTGACCGCCTCGTAATGCTCTTCCGAGCGGTATTCCGCCACTTCGAGCCCCTGGGTCAGAACCGTCAGCCTGCCGCTCGCCGCCAGGACCGAATAGCTCGCCACCACGGAATTGCGCTGGTAGCCGACCAGGCTTTCCTTGGCCTCCAGCACGTTCTGCTGGGCGTTCAGCACATCGAGCGTGGTCTTCTGGCCGACATTGCGCTCCTGGATGACCCCTTCGAGCGCCAGATTGGCGGCGCTCTGCTGCTTGCGCGCCGCCGCAATGCCGGCGATGGCCGCTTCCATCTGGGCATAGGCCGAGACCACCTGCTGGCGAACCTCGGCACGGGTCGAGTCCACCTGGATCCGTTGTTGGCCGAGGCTCTCCTTGGCCTGGCGGATCCGGCCGAATTCCGCGCCGCCCTGATAGATCGGGATGCGGAGCTGCGCGGTCAGCGTTCCCCCGTCATAGTCATTGTTTGAATCGAGCCATGTGCTCGCCTCGTTCGTCCAGTTGCGCGATACATTGCCCTGGAGGACGACCCCCGGCAGCAAGGTGCCCTCAGCCGATTTGACGTCATACCCTGCGGCATTGACCGCGTGCAGTGCCGACAGCACCGACGGATGTTCGCGAATGCCAATGGCGACCGCGCTCTCGACATCGGGCGGCAGGGATTTGCTGGCCGGTGCCGGCTGCTTGATCCCGCTCGGCGTGTCGCCGACGGTTTGCACATAGGTCGCCTCGCTCTGCTTCAACTGCGCAATGGCAGCCGCCAGCAGCGCCTCCGATGCGGCCAGCTGCGCCTCCGCCTGGCTGACATCGGTCCGGGTGCCCTCGCCAACCTGCAGCCGCGCATTGGCGGCTTTCAACTGCTCGCGCAGGAACTGCAGGTTCTGCTTGCGAATGACGACGATCTGCTGGTCGCGCGCGACATCGCTATAGGCCTGGGCGGCCGCCAGAAGAATGGACATCTCGTTGGCCCGCAGGTTTTCGCGGCTGGACAGCACGCCGGATTCGGCGGAGCGAACATTGTTCAGCGTCTGGAAACCGTCAAAGATCTGCTGCGTGATCGTCAGCCCGCCGCTCGCCGTCTGATAGTCGTAGCCGGTGCCACTGTTGAAGCCGTTTTTTGCATAGCTATAACCGCCTATCGAGGTGCCCGTTATCGTGGCGCTGATCTGCGGCCGCATATCGGCCTTGGCAATGGTGACATTCTCGTCGGAGGCCCGAAGGGCTGCACGCACGGCGTTGAGATCGGGATTGTTCTGGTAGGCCTTGGCCATCGCCCCGAAGATGGTTTCCGCCGAAACCGGGCGGGATATCAGGAGGACGGGCGCAAGCGCAGCGGCAAAGGCGGTTTTTCGAATGATCGACACGTCTCTCAACTCCACGCTCCAGATCGGATTTGCCAAAGCGACCGGATCATCCGGCGCCAACGGGTCGGAGCGACCGTCGCCCACTCCTCAGCAATCGCTGATTCGCGCCCGATCCGTTAACAAAATCCTAACACCTTGATGAGCCGGGGAAACGCCAACCGCAACCGCTGCGGCAGGCTCAGGCGGGAGAAACCACAGAAAAGTTGCTATCCAGCAACAAACGGAAACAGGCCGACACCGCTCAGTTTGGCAGTATCGGCCCGTGGTTCAACCCTTTGACGATGAAACGGCAGCGCTCAGAAGACGAATTCGGCCGCCTGGCGGAAGCCTGGAAGCGGCTTGACCGCGGCATTGAAGAAGGCGCTCTGCGAGGTCGTGCCGCCGGACCGCTCGAACACCTTGGCGCGCGCCGCATGACCGTAACCGACCACGGCAACCAGCCGGCCGCCTTCGCGCAACTGGCCCAGTAGGCTTTCGGGAACCGATTCCACGGCACCGTTGACGAAGATCAGGTCGTAAGGGGCCTCGTCGGCATAGCCGGCTTCCAGGCTGCCCGTCACGACAGCGACATTGTCATAGCCGAGCTCGGAAAGGGTGGCGCTTGCCTTGGCGGCCAGTTGTTCGTCGCATTCGACTGCGACGACCGAGCCGGCCAGCAGCGACAGCAAGGCGGCCGTATATCCGCCGCCACAGCCGATTTCCAGAACCACGTCGTCCCTGCCGATTTCTGCCAGCTGCAGAAGCTTGGCCAGCGGCGACGGCTCCATCAGATAGCGCGGCGGAAACCCGTTCGCGGCCGGCGCAATCTGCAGGTCTTCATCGATATAAGCGAGTTGCTTCAGGTTTGCCGGCACGAAAGCCTCGCGCGGCACCGTCAAGAACGCGGTGAGAACCGAATACGACGTCACATCGGTCGTGCGGATCTGGCTGTCGACCATCTTTTGGCGTGCTGCTTCGAAGTCCATCATTTTTGTCGTCCCAATACCAGCCGGCCGATCTCACGCCGGATTGCAATCGTCTAGGTGTCTTAATTGCAGCCGCAGCGCCTTTCAAGGCTTCCCGCATCGCTTCCGCTAAAATCGACGAAAACGCTGTATAACGGTCAAACGGCAGGCCGCTTCGGGAAAAAAACTGGCGGCAGAGAACGAAGCCCCTTGCGCTCAACCTTGATCCGTTCTAAACGCCCGTCACCGCTCGCTTTTGACTATCGGAATGGCCTCGTGGCGGAGTGGTGACGCAGAGGACTGCAAATCCTTGCACCCCGGTTCGATTCCGGGCGAGGCCTCCATTCCCTTTATTTCCAAAAATAAGCCTTTGAAATTGTTGTGATATTTCATCAGGTGTGGCAGTCGGAACCGTACCGCCGCGTGAGGTGTGGCAATCTGTTCACCTGTCACCCCCAAACTCATCTCCCTTGACTCTCCGTACCAAGAATTCAAATAGGATGTCAGAGATCCACATCGCCGACACGCCGATCAGAAATGCGGTCGCATGTTCGGCTGCTATCCCATCTGCCGGCAAAGGCCAGCGCACAGCGTTCAGGTAGTGCACGGATGGCGAGGTTAGGTACGCCGCTGCCAGCGCGCCGCAGATCGGCGATGCCACCATTTCGCGAATCTTGTAGCGGCGGCGCGACATTGCCCGCAAAACCCCGCCCGATAGACCCGCAACCAGGACACTTGTCTTGATGCCTAAAAATTCAAGGATCTCGGCAGCTGTCATGATTGCTCCTGTATTGAAGAGGAATTCGAGCACGATGGGGAAATATCCAGACGACACCTTCGGCGCACTGGTCGAGAACCGCATGACGATGGCCGGCCATTGCGCGGCCTGCGAGGCCTATCGCGACATAGACCTGACCGCGATCGAGCCGACACGGGTCTACATCAACGCCCGGTTCAAATGCCGTGATTGCGGCAGCCAGGTGCAGATCTATATCTCCGGCGCCGCCAGCTCCGGCCAGGGCGGCCGGTTCGGGTGACACCCCCACATGTTCTTAGGGTGTGGGGTCAGCCTTGGGGAAGCCCGTCGAGCATATGCCGCACCATCGCCTGAGCCTGCGTTGCGTCGAGCAGGTTGGTTCCAGATGGCTCATGCTTCATGGGATGGGCGGTGTGTTCGTTGAACCTCCGCTTGAAACTGATGCCGCCGTCCGGGTTGAATTCCTCGGGAAGCTTCCAAGCGAGGAAGCGGTTGACCATGTGTTTGATCTGATCTTCGGTCATGATGATTCCTTTTGTTCTTAGGGTGTGGGGGATCGCAGCGGACTACCCATAAGGTTCTTCCGCTTCAAGTAGTCCAGCGCTTGCGCCCTGATTTGCTGGTCTTCAGGTATGTAGCGGACGAGTTTGCGGACTAGCATCGCTAAATCGTCCACCTGTTTTTCAGTTTCAGACTTGGGCTCCAGGCTTGTCAGCATGACTTCCACACACCGTCTTGCAGCCAACCGTGCCAGTGACCAACATGATGGACACTCGGCATCAGCGTTGGCGCGTCGAGCGAGCCGTTCCACTCCCAGGACGGACCATCGGCGGGCTTGAAATTCTTGCCCACATTGAGCAGTCCGATGCGACCGCAAGGGCAAGGACAGCAATACCAGAACGAAGTTTCGCCATCGCTGTCGACATCGCCGATCATGAAGCTGCCGGCCTTCCGCTCTTCATGGAAGGCAGTCTTTTCCAGATGCACGGCTGCAACTGGCGAGGTCGAGACTTCGCTCATGACACTTCCTTTTTATGTGAGGGTGTGGGGTTAACCGAACGTCGCTTGCTTGTAAGCAATCGCCGCCTGCGCGATCAGCTCGTGGCCCTGCGGCGCGGGATGCAGGCCTACCTGATCGCCAACATAGGTTGTCCCGATCACCGCCCCGGAATTAAGCCCCGAAACAGTAACGCCTTGCCGCAGGGTCACGGTATACGGTCCCGATCCGCTGATGCCGCGCACCCACGTTGCGCCGCTCGATGATGCGGCGTTGAGCACAAGCATCGTGTCATACGGCGGCGCCGTCGTGAGGCTGATCGTTGTTGCGCCTGAGGTGTAATTTGCGGCCAGCGTATAGGTCGCAGTGCTCAACTTGGTCTTGTCGCGGTTGGTCGTCAGGTCGTACGAGTAATAATCGCGGGTCGGAAACACCCCGGCGATATCCGAAAAATACCCCGACGCCAGGTCGTCGGCAAATTGCCAGCGATAGCCGGTTGGGTAGTTATCGCCGTTGGTCGTCGGGTTTTGTCCGCCAAGCGTCGTCGCCCAGTTGCTGGAGCCAGGACGTGGGATGATATCGAAATGGTAGAGCGGTGCGGCCGCATTGCCCCAATGGCGGCTGAGCTGGCGCAGCATTGCAAAATAGCCCGTGAAGAACGATCGATAGTTGGCATCCAGAACGCCGCTATTGTTGTAGTGATCTGTGCTTAGGTGAGTATAGGGCCGATTTGGCACCAACTGCATCAGCTGCAGCTTGTACGACTGGTCGCTTGCCGGATAGATCTCAGACGCGCCCATGCCGGGCACGCTCATGATGCAGCAGGGCATTCTGCGCGATGCAATATCATCATCAAAGGTGCGTTGGACAAAGCCCATAGAGAGATATTTCGTGGCGAGATAGACCTCGTTTTCATTTTTGCCCCAGGTCTTACTATCGCCGTTATGCAGCCAGACAGGTCGATCCAATGGGCTTGTTGGCTTGGCCACGACGAAGGCCGGGCAATATCCAGCGCCGCTAATCCGAGCATCGGTCCCGGTCGGTTTTGTGCTAGCGGTCAATTGAGATGCCAGCGATGACGCCCCGCCGACACAGGCCTCTACACTCGCCACAGTCCTAAACGGCGCGGTTTGTGCCGTCGCTTGCGACGGCGGAATACTGACGATCATCTGCGCGCCAGCGGCAACATAATAGGCAAGCCGGATCTGCATGCGGCTATTCGCGGGCACGTCGGTTGTAAAAATGACGTCATCCAAAAAAGCGCCGACGCCAGGTGTCATGGTGAAGGATGACTGTCCATTAAGGGTCGCCGTCTTATCCTGCCAAGACCCTTGAAACGCCTGAAGATGAACCCCCTCGAAATGCACGTCATTGGGCGCTGCGAACATCCCGGCAGATGACTGAGCGGTATAGTGCGCGGGCAACGCGATCCGGAAATGATTGCAGGCATAGGGTGGCGAGTAAAATTCGAAAACCGAGATCTGATATTCGAGACCGGCCGGAACCGCTCCAACATTCGAGGGAGTGCGAAACCGGCTTGACGCGAAATAATACCCCATCAGGTCGATCGGCCGCACACCCTTATTCAGGGCGGCACCCACTCCGTATCGAAATCCAAACTCGAATGACATCAGCGTGCCCCTTGCGTTTCGAATGCCGCGATCACCGCCGCCTTGGCGGCATCGCGCTGTTTGCAGTCGGCCAGCGCCCGGCGGTCCTGCCCCCACAGCCGCCATTGATCATCCTGGCCAACCCCCTTGGGGATCAGCACAGGATCCACGCAACCGACCTTGACCGACGGTGAGGCCGTGGCCAGTTTCGGGCGCGTATCAACGGCCGATACGGTTGAGAGCGTCTCGCACCCCGTCAGGCAGATCAGGCTGGCAAGCACCACCAGTTTTTGCGTCATTGCGGGTCTTCTCCTTTTTCAGCTCGGTATCAAGGTCGGCCTCGGCAATGGCCGTTTCGGTCATGGCGTTGATCATCTTCGTCTCGGCCGCATCGATCGCCCCTTGCGCCACCTGGCGCTCAGCCTCGCGCTTGATGTCCTCGCGCCGCTGCTTTTCCTGCCAGACCAGCCGTTCCGACAAAGCGCCGGCCTGCCGCGCCTCCGAGACGGCGGCAAGGTGCCAGACCGCGCCGGCGACGATCGCCGCCAGCACCAGCGCCCCGCGCCATCCGCCGATCAGTGTCCAGATCGCCGCGATCACGGCTGCCCCTCCCGCCGGATCCCATCAAGGATCTCGCGCGCCTTGTTCTTGTCGTCCCAGGAAGCAAAGCCGAGATAGCCGCCGGCCACCACGATGATGATCCCCAGGGCCGCCTGCACCACAGCCAGCACCACCATGTCATTGCCGCCGATCATCAGCGCGGCAAACAGCATGCCCAGGCAGGAAATGATGATCGTGAACACCATCAGCCGCCGATATTTCCAGCCTCGCTCCATGATCACGCCTCGTTCCGGGTCTCGAACAGCGCTGACCCGTCCGCCAGCACGGCGCCAGCGTCCGTGTCGATCGCCGAACCCGGCCAGCGGCAGCCGTCTTTGCGCAGCCGCGTCTTGGCAATGCGCGACACGGTGATGCTGTCGGCCTGGTTGCCGCCCAGCACATGGAAATGCGTGGCATCTTCGGCCATGTAGAAGCCGATATGTCCCTGCCAGCCATCAGGCGATCCGCGCCAGAAGATCAGCACGGCGCCACGCCGCGGCGCGACGGCCTTGCCGAATGTCAGCCAGTTGATCGCGGCATAAGGGTTGGCAGGCAGCGGCTCGTCGGGCATGGCCAGCGCCAGGCAGGTCTGCACGAAATCCCCGCACCACGGCACCTTGGCTGGATCACCCACCGTGCCGCCGTCGCTTTTCAGGAACTCCCGCAGGCTGGCATTCTCGCGCCGCTCATGCAGCCCCTTCATCCGCAGCGCCACGTCCATCCAGGGCGCCACATCAGGGCTTTCTGATGGCTTGACCATTGCCCCGCCGAAAAGCGCACGCAGCGTAGCCGGCCCGACAATGCCATCCACCTCGAGGTGATTGAGCGTCTGAAACCGCTTGACCGCATTAATCGTCATCCGCCCGCGAATGCCGTCGACCGGGCCGGGATCCAAGCCCAGCTCCGCCAACCGCTTCTGGATATCCAGAGTGGTTTTCATGATGATGTCCTTTTGTGGAGAGTGAGGAGTACGTTCCGCCATCTTGACGCGATACGGCGATCTGGCATTGTGACGCGCACAACGATTGGGTGGTAAGATTATGCGCAAGCATGCAATGGTGGCGGCCATTCTGGCCTGGGCTCTGCCGGCAGAAGCCGATGACGTCTATGTCGGTGGGTCTTTCAGCGGCGGCGCATTGACTAACTTGGAAAGTTGGTACGATGAATTTTCGCCGCTATCCGCCGGGATAGTGATCGGCAAGGAATTTGACCTGGATGGCGGCTATTTTATTGCCCCTGAAGCATCACTGAGATTCGGCCTGAACGATCCGACGATCCTGCAGTATGACGATCCTGCCATAAGTTATCGCGAGACAGTAAGGGAACGGATCGCGGCTGAAGTCTCCCTTCGGTTTGGCCGAAGGTTCGGGTCATTGTCCGCCTTTTCATTTGCAGGGGTCGGCCTGTCCCATCTCGCCACCACGGGGGAATGGTACAATTTCTTCGGCGTGCAAAGCACTGATGTTAACGTGATAAACTCTCCCACCTTGAGCTTTGGCGCCGGCCTGCAATACGATTTTTCCCGCACCTTCATGCGACTGGATATTGAGGCTCGCCACTTCACCAAGCCGGATTACATGGATCTCGATCAGGTCAATCTTCGCACCGTGATTGGCATCCGCTTCTAGGGCCAGGTAAATCCCGGCAGCTCCGCCACGAATGCCTCGATCGACGGCTGCGCCCGCGTTCCCGCCAGGACCGCGTCCAGTTCTGTCGTGGCATAGGTCCAGACTGCCGAGCGCCATGTGAACAGCGCGTTGGCCTCTGCGGCAAACTGCGGGTTCGGATCATCGCGATAGCTGACAGCGGTTTGGATACCGTCATACAGACGCTCTTTCGCAGTCGCGTCCATATGCGCCTGGATCGCCGCGGAATAGGCGTTGATCAGGGCAGCGCGGGCGGTAGCTTGCTTCTGCTCAGCCGTGATGATGGTCGCTTGCGATACGGTCCACGTCATGGTCATGCCTCTCCGGTTGCGGTCGGCAGCAGGACAATGCCGTCCGGTGGATCGATGATCGGCTCGGGAAATGCCACCGATGGCAAAGGTGCCGGCCCGTGCGGCAGGATCAGCGTCAGATGCAGCGACCCGGAAACCCGCTCCACCGGCCCGACGATCCATGCGCACGGGATCTCCCCTGCGGGAATGGTCGCGCCATCGGGCAGATTCGTGAAGTCGAACGTCGCGCCGTTGACCGTGAGAATATCGCCCATCTTGTGGATGGCCAATCCGTCGTCCCTGCGCTGCGGACTCAGTGATATTTGCATCGTACGATCCTTTTCTTAAAACCATCGGCCAACGGCAATCGCACTAGCATTTCTTGATGTGCTCGATGCTGGGGCCCACATATTGAGCGCCGCTTGGGTTGCGCTGATCGTGCGGACAGAGATCCAATGAGATGCGGAGTTGTTTTGTCCACTAGGCGACACACTTGGAGAGCCGACAAATGGCGCCGGAAAAGTCCATTGCGCGAACCCGTCTGAGGCGCTTGATGCTCGGTAAACAGACCCAGAGGACAGGCTGATATCCCCAGTGAAGGCCGGCGAAGTGCAGATCTGCGTTCCATCAGCAAAGCGTGCATATTCGCCGTTGCTATTGCTGCCCCTCTCGACAATCGCCCCAGTTGGCGTTCCCGAGCTTTGCGAAACCGTGCCCACGATATTCTGCATGACGGCCGTCGATGTGCCAGTCGATCGGATAAATTTCCCGGCCCCGCCGCTCAGTTCAAGGAGCGCGCGGGCATGTGCCGTCAAGGTGGCCAGCGCAGCCACTCCGGCTCCGGTATAATAGGCCACCTTGTCGGCGGCCGTCGTCAGGCCGGCGATCGCGGAAAGATTGCCATTGGCCAGCTGCTCCAGCAATTGCCGGGTCGCTTCCTGGACGCCGACCGAGCGCGGCGTCAGCTGGATCTCATAAGCCTCGCCCGATTGTGTCGTACCGGGCCAGATATGCGCCAGGGTCAGCGACGTATTGCTATTGACGCTGGCGATGCGGATCGGGAGACCCTTGTGCGTCCCAAACAGGTCGCCGGGCTGCAGCACATTGAGCCAGCTTGTTCCGGATCCCGTCACGGCCGTCCCGGCATTGGCGACCGAGGCTGTGCCAGTGGAATAGTAAGTCGGAAGCGCCATCAGTCCGTCTCCTCTTTATCGGCCTTCAGCCGGGCGTTCTCCGACTGCAGGCGCATCACATCGTCTTGGATGCGCTGCAGTTCCAAAGCCATCTCGTCGACCGCCGAGGCCAGGATGGCGCAGCGCTGCTTTAGGATCTGCTCCCGCAGCTCGGATTCGCGAAGGGCCGCAGTCGCACTGATGCGCACGGTCTGGCCGTCTGCCGATGGTTCAGTCATGGCGTTTCCTTTTAGGCGGCAATGCCGAAGATGTAGTAGCGGATGCCGACGATCGGCGACGGGTCATAATCCACGGTGACAACGTTGTTGTCGTAGTCCTCTGTATCCCGGTAATATTTCCGGACCGGATTACCCCTAAACGTGTGGAACACCGCCGAGTCATTGTCATAGACGCAATAGCTGGAGTTACCGGTGTCCGCGTAGCCCTGCCATCCGCCATTATAGTAAGCGCACTTGCCCGTCGTCGGCACGCGCACGCGCTTGGTAAAGTCGACCTCCAGAGAGCCGGTCGCGAAATAGGACCCCGACCCATGCACCGTCATGTATTTGACGAAGGTGAACATGCCGCTGGCATCATAGGTCACCATGTGGGTCAGGTCGTCGCCGACAGACACGCTGAAATACCCTTCCTTGACGATCTGCAGGCAGGGCCATCGGCTGTCGATGACGATGTCGGCGAAGCTTGGGCTACTGCCGGCGCCAGGTCGCAGGAACTGGACGACATTTTCGCCGCCACTGGTGAATTGCCGCAGCACCTTGTTGGTGCCGCTTGTCGGTCCTTCCGTATCGGCGGCAATCACCAGGAACCGCGCCCGGCACGCCGCGTTGGCATTGGCAAACCGGATCTTCGTACCGTCCACCCAATAGGCCGCACCGAATTCGACATTCAGCGGAGGGCTCGGGTAAATAATATTTCCTCCGCTCTGGTAGAAATGCAGGTCGACCACCGTATTCTCCGGCAGGCTGACCCCCGTCTCGTAATACGAAGTTCCCTCCGGAATGGAAATGTCATCGGCGGCGACGATCTTCGCCGGCACATCGGAGGCGTCGAAGGCCAGTTGTGTCGCGGTGGCATAACGCACGTCAAAGCCAGGCTTGGATACCTTGCATTCCGTGGCGCTGAGCCGTACTTGCTGGTGGCCGGACACGGCACTTTGCTCTGTCCCGTTCTGGATATCCGTATTGTCTCCCGGCAACCGCCAGACGACGAGCCGGTCTTCCGCGGTGTTCCTGAGTAGAATGCTCGGCTCGCTTGGCGTCACGGTGGCGGCAAAATAGCCGCTGAAGCTATAGGTCGCGTCTGCTGCGAGCCACCCGGTCGATTTGTAATTGCGCAAAAACCATTGCCCGGCGCGATCGCGCCCGCCAGCGTAGCCGGTTGTCTCCAGGCCGATCGATCCATTGACATAGCGGCCCGTCTCGGAATCGACAGTCTTTATATCGAACAGCGGAAAATTATAGATCACCCCGTCGAAATAGCTCTTCTTGAAAATCTCCATCTGGACATCGCCGTAATAGGAGTGCCAGTACTTCCAGCCCGAACCTGTCGGAGAGTAGAAAGGTCCGGGCGTCGTATTCGTCGGGCGCACCAGAACGCCCTGCACCTTCACATCTGCGGCCCATTTCGAGTTGTAATAGAATTTGTAGGCCTGACTGTCCGGCGTCGTCACAGGGTTATAGGTGCCCTTCGTGATCTTGATGCAGCCGACGCCGTCGCTGTCCTTGCCAATAAGGGTTTTCGTCATGAGGATATCACGATCGTGCCATCGTCCAGGTCGATGACCAAGGTGGTGCCATCGGTACTTTCGATCCTTCCCGCCGTCACTGTGCCGAGATCGGCCGAGATGGAGGCAAGGTTATTGGCCCTGACATTGTCGAGATAAAGCACACCACCAGAATAGGTGAATGGCCTTCTCAACGTGCCCTCCGAGTTCGTCATGATCACCTGGTCGGCCATCATCACGATGCGGGAAAGACCGCTCGTGCTGGTCGGCACATCCAGAAACAAGGAAGCGCCGCGCCATGTGCCGGATCCGCCCGACCTCACCTCCATGCCGATCCGTGCCGCATAGCCCGACCCCGGCGACCCCTCCGCCGTCATCCGGAAATTGGCAGTCGCGACATTGCCATCCACCGAGCCGGCCGTGACGGAGGTAATGGCATCGGCAAGCGTGCTCACCTCGCCATCGATCAATGTCACCTGCGCCGAAAGCGTCGAAACCGCGCTGGCGGTAGCAAGTCCCGGAATTGTCGCCTCGATGTCGTCGAGCCGCACACCATAGGCGGTAATATTGCCCTCTGTCGTCGTGACACGGGCTGCGATCGCCGAGACGACGGTCACCGTCGCCAGTGACGGAATGGTCGCTTCCAGCGACTCCACCCGACCGACCAGCGCAGATGTCGGCCCCGTGGCGGCGGTGATCGCCTCTGTATAGGACGCGGTGATCTCGCCCGACCGCGACACCAGCTCGCGCCGCAATTCCTGCCGGTCCAGGAACGCCCCGGAATCCGCATCAGTCAAAGCGCTGATCGCTTCGCGCGCCGTCTCGATTGCCTCGCGCACCCCGCCCCGGATCCAGTCCGTGGCGTCTTCGATCAGCTCATCGAGGCCGCTCAGATCCACATCGACGAACACATCTTCGTCGGTCAGCCTGACATTCGGTGTGGTGACGGACAGCCACGACGACCAGGTCGTGCGGCGATTGGAATAAGGAATGAATTTCCCCTGCACCTCGTAGTCTGCATTCGGCAGGAATGTGCCGTTAAGTTTCCAGCTATAGGGATCTCCATAGACAATGGAATCGCTGTCGAATACCACATCACCGCTGGACGCCAACCTTACCCGCACCCGGACTTTCTTCACGTCGTCCTGATCGCTGGCGCAACTGATCTGGATCGTCGGACGCCGCGGATTGCCGCTGGCGTCATAGATCGTCGCCGGTGCCACGGTCCAGCCCGTCACCCCTTGCGGCGGCGAGACGATGGTCCCGGTCCATCCATAGGACGTCGGTAGCTCAAAATCGCTCGACCAGCCATAGTCGGACGGGTCAATTTCCTTTAAAACCACCAGCTGGTTCATGGTGATCTGCCCAGTGATAGGAGTCACCAGGAACTTCTTGTTGGAATAGCCATTGCGTGCCGACGACCAGGACACGACATCGTTCGGCTCCAGCGCATAGGCATCCGGCGGCAGGTAGAACTGATGAGTGCGAAACCGGCGCGCTTCTTCCAGCATGGCGCGCATCAACCGCTGCACCTGCTTTGAGTAAGGACAGGCCTCGAAGGTCACGCTCGCTGGCAGCCGCCGATCGCCATCCTCGCTTTCCAGCGTCGAATTGTAGCGCGCCGGCGCATCCTTCATCGCCCAGCGCTCGCGCGGCTCTGGATAGGTCGCCTCGATGCCGTTCACCGTGTCGTCAAGGGTTGGAAACGGATCGAAGCTCTGCCCCTCGGTGATTAGGATATCGTCGTCAGTAAAGGCATAGATGGCCGATCCAGGTGAGCCGACCAAGGGCTTGAAGATCCCGCCGACCTCGGCAAGCCGGGCATTGGCGGATTTGGCGATCTTCTTGATCGCATCGAGCGGCTTTTCATCGCCGCTGATCTGGTATCCCGACCTGAAGCGCGGCTCGGTGCCGCCACCGGACAAAGAGATATCCGTATCGCATTCATTGGCCGCCGCAATCCAGGCTGAAGACGGCAACCGAAACACCGGCAGGTTCTGCCCACCATAGAACCACACGCCATCATAGGTGATGCCGCGCGCGATATTATAGATCTGCACGATCGGATTATCACTGTGCTCCCAGGTCGCCTTGTTGTTCCAGCGATGGGCGCCAGAGCCACCGTTGGTCGAATCCTTGCGGATATCGTAGAGCGGGATGCCGTCCATCTCGAACAGGCAGGAGGGCGCCGAGCTATGCAGCTCGGTATTGTAGCGCGCCGTGATGATCGCATAAGGGCAGCCGAACCCGACCATGTCGGCTTCGAACGGCCGGTCTTCATCGTCGCCAAAGCGCGTGGTCAGGTAGGCATCAGCCGTCGTTTGCGTGCCGTCATAAAACTTGACCCACAGATAATCCTTGCCGTCTTCCCGGAATTCCTCGACTGGAAAACCCATGTCGGCATGTTCTTCCGCCGTCAGCAGGGTGACCTTGGAATCATTGATCCAGACATCGCCAAGCCCGGTGACCGGCAGATTGCCAAGCTCGACCACGTCGACCAGATAGGCATTCGGCGTCTTGCCGGCCGCCCCCCAGGTACCAGCATAGGCGCGCACGCCGGCCGTCGCATAGCGGCCAAGGATGGCGGTCACCGGCTGGTCGTCGCCAAACTGCGTCGTGACGGTGACACCGCTCTGTTGCGTCGTGTCGTCGGCCTGCGCCTGCTGGATCAGCGTAACCCCATAGGAGATCGCCAGGCCGACAAGCACCTGCACCACGCCAGCCGCAAAACCGGTCAGCCCGAAAATGGCCGGAATCGCGGCCGCGAGCGGGCCGGCACTGGCTGTCGTCGCACCGGCGAGGAAAAACGCCGTGCTGCAGATCAGATACTTTTTGAGGTTCATCAGCCGACCTTGAAAGCCCGGACCGCTTGCGCCCGGTCCACCGTGCCGAACCCGGCATCCGTCAAAACAAAGACCCGTTCGCCGTTGACGACGCCGAGCCCATGGCTGAACGGGCCGTCATCGGGCAGCGCCACGATATCGCCGACCCGCGCCATGCTGGCATGGGCATGTTCCGGTAGCAGCGAGGCGACCAGGTCGCCAAGCGTTGCAAAGCCGGAGCCACGCAAACAGCGGATCGCCCCGACCCGCGTCGAATAGCGGCCGCGATAGGCGGCGACCACATCAACGCCGGTCAGCGCCAGCACCAGGTTGCCGGCAAGACCGATGGCGCAATCATTGTCCGCCCAGGAGAAGGGCTGCAACCGCATCCGGTCGCATTGGGCGTCGAAACGCGCCCGCCAGTCCGGCAGTCGGATCAGATCGCTCATGTCGCCTTTTGCCCCCACGGCAATTCCCAATTCCCGACCGTCCCCTTGTAACGTCCCCACCGGTCATCGCTGCGCCGCTTCTGGCCTTGATAGGACGATTTGGCGGGATTGGTGCGCGATAGCATGGAGATGGCATCGGAGACGACATTGAGCGTGATCTTGCCATCGCTACCCGCCGCCGGCGTATCGATCGGCGCACCGTCCACCTCGCCCAGGAAGGCGATCTCGGCCGGCGCCACAGGCATGCGCGAACGCGGGTCAAGCAGCAGGTCATGGATCTCGACCTTGGCCAGCCGCACGTCATAGCCACGCACCAGCAATTGCGTGATCTCGGCAATCTGGCTCATCTCGATGGTGACGGTCTGGGTTGTCAGATCCGACACCCGCGGAATTTCGCCAACCGAAAGATTGAGCCCGCCATAATAGGTCCGCGTCTCTTCCGTACCGGTCAGGCCGGACAGAACAGGAATATTGACGTCGTCGTCGCCGGTCCAGATCCCCACTTCGACCGGATCCCCGGTCTCCCGGTCCTTCGCCGTGATATAAACCAGCCGCCGCGGAACAATCCCGTCCTCGCGCGCCGCGACCAAGGCAGCAAGAAACCCTGTCGAAATGTTCTTCATCGTATTATTTGGCTATCCGGATTAGAATGTGGGATTGGCACATTGAAGCTCCTTGCTCCAAGAGTAGTTCGCCCGGTCCGTGCAGTGGATCAAAGCTCGGAGCGGGCCGGGCGAACGGGCGCTCTTACGAGACCAATTTGTAACGACTACGCTTTATGCCGAGAGAAGCGTCTCCCCGCCAATGGCCTCGGACCACCTCAATTTGACCGCGCCGTATTCTGAGATGTGCTCGGCAAAAATGCAGTGCGCGCGTGCCGGTGTAGTGAGCCTCAATGGACGCGGCATTGCTCAAGTCTTGTGGAGGCGTGATGGCTAGCTTGATCTCGGTCCATGCTCGAAGAGGAAATTTGCCAATGTTTTGACGACTTTTCAGTAGCTTCCTCTCAAGGCCCCTGTGCGGCATGTGTTGCTTTCTACCTATCACTCGCGGTGTATTAATCATCGCCAGCGCCGCCAGGATGAAAGGGTAATGATCGCCAAAAAAACCAATGCGCAGATGATCCTGCCGGTCTTCCATGATCATCAAATCTTCGTGACCTCGCGCCAATAACTGATCTCTGAGCGGGATTGTCATCGCGAACCTAGTCTCAATGTCGCCGCCTACGACGTAAACATCTGCCGATTTCTGGCGGTCAACAAGCACCCAGGCGATACGGGCGTGTGGTCCACTCCACTCCAGCCAAGTAACCGGAGCGGGGAGGAATGCAAGCTCGGCGAACTTCCCCTGTCGCAGCTGCCTTGCAACGTCGGCAGATAGCGAAACCATGGCCTCATACACTTCAGTCAACTCAAAGTATTGAGCCTCTCCAAGATGCTGAGCAAGTTTGGCTTTGTCGCGGAACCGGCGTTCGCTAGATGGTAGGGTTGAGTCTCGGGCGATTTTCAAGCTTAGCGGAGTCATGCCAGATCCTCCCACCACTTGTGATAACCGCGCTGATGTTCAGAAAAGCGTCTAATTCTTGACTGCCTCATAAGGAGTCTGAACTTCAGGCCGCGTCCATAGTTTAACGGCACTCGAAGCGTATATCTTGCCGAGAGTTTTTGACCTTCCTTCACGGGGCGCTCGGTCTCCCATTTTCTCACCCGCTCCTTATAGAATGGGCAAATCCACAGAACCTTGAAACGGGCTCTTCGCGTTTGGAGGAGCGGGTCCACCCCCTGCACTTTAAATCGGTTTCTTCGGCCAACGTGCGCCAGGAACTCAGGAGGTAGCCAGTCGATGATGAGATTAAAACGTCGCAAGTTTATAGCTCCACCTATATTTTCTTCTGGATGATCTGGAAGGATTGGCCGTCAGTCACGCTGCCGCTGGCCGTTCCGACATTGTGAGACCCCGGCACCATGATGCATCGGGCGGCAGGATTGACCAGCGTCACCGCATCACCCTCAGCCACGCCGACCGGCACATTCGGAAAGACGGCAAAGGAGCCGGACACGCCGGCGCCGCTCGCGGTCTTGTTGGCTGATGCTTCCAGGAAAGCATACCTCACGGGGCTATCCCCGTAGACGATCTGGATTTTGTCACCGAGCGTGATCTTGTAGCTCGTCGGCAGGCCCTCCAGGCTGATGGTCGTATAGTCGCTGCCGACGGCTGCCACCGTCACGGTCGATGCACCGAGGATCGTCCCGTCCGGATCGGCCTGCGGGCCACAGATAAAGGGGTTGGAAAACAGAAACGTCTCCTGCGATCCGCGCAGCTTGCGCACCAGGGCCGCCATCTGCTCCGCCCGCGTCGATCGCATGCGGCGAAACTTGATCTCTGCGGTCCACAGGGGATCCGCCAGTTCAGCGGTGATGATCGTCCCGCCGCCGGTACCCGATGTTTCGTCATTGCGCCGGATATCCCAGCGCATCGGCAGCAGGTCCAGCTGGTTGAAGAATTGCGCCAGAGAAAACATGCTCACCTCTTGTTGGGGTTACGGCTGATCTGCGCGACCCTGTCAGGCAGAATCTTGTCATAGCCGGCAAGGCCTTTGGAAACGCCAGATGACACCATGTCCTCGATCTCTGAATTGCCGCGGGCGCCGGTCACATCGATTTTCATCTCGATCGTCGTCGATGATGACCCGCCGCCGGAGGTCTTGGTATTGCGCGGCAGAACCACCTCACCCCGCTGCAGAATCGCCGGCACTTCGCCGGACTTCAGGCCGGCCACGCCGCCCGAATGGTATCGCCGCGCGCCGGCAAAGGTCGATGGCGAAACAGAGCGGCCATGTCCATAGCCATCCTTGCCGGCCGTCCCGCCGGAATGCAGGATGCCGGGAATGATCGCCCCGCCGAACAGCCCGCCCGTGGCGCCCGTGCCCGTACCGCTGAACAGGCTGTTCAGCCCGATCTCGATCAGCTTGTCGCCAACCCGCGACAGGGCATTGGTCAGGCTGTCGGCAAGAGACGTCCCGTTCTTCAGATCGTCGATAAAGCTGCCGAACACGTCCTTGGCGGTGCTGCGCAGCTCTTCAGCGCTTTCGCGGGCCTGGTCCTGCGACTTGGCCAGCTTCTGCGCTTCGACACTGGCCTGCGCATAGCCTTCGGCCAGCGCGCCGATGCTGGCTTCCAGCTCCGGCGTGATCGCAATCCCGGCCCGCTTGGCCGCATTCAAAAGGTCCGAACTGGCCTTGGCCTTCTCGACCGCATATCCGTAGTCTTCGATAAGCGGATTGATACCCGCCTGTGCTGCGGTTTCCGCCTGCAGGGCCGCCGTCCGCTCTTCGATCTGCTGGATTTCGCGTTCATAGCTGTCCAGCTTGTCAGCCTTGCCTTTGCCGCTACCGGATTTCGAAGGAACCTTGTAATCCGTGATCGAAACAGGGGTCACAGAACTTGCAGTTGATGCGGGCAATCTGCCGGTCTTGGGCGCCGCAGGATCCCCCGCAAAGGCCTGATCAATACGCGACTGGATGTACGTACTGCTGGTCGTGGTGCCCAACGGAAGGCCCTTAAAGGCATCGTTGGTCAGTTTACCCATCTCGGCAAGCGTTCCGACCCATCCGCCCATGAAGTTCTTGAAGTCTCGCGCGGCCTCATATGCCTCGTAAATCTTGCCGATGAATGCGCCGACGTCGCTTTCAGCAACGGCTGCGATGCCATCACCAAATCCCGAGATGATCCCCGCCAGGTCTTCGATTGCCGAGCCAAGCCGTCCGCTTGCGCCCGTCGCATCATCGATCTTCCCGGCCGCATCAATCAGGACATTTTGCAGCCTGACAAAGCGCTGACTGATTGCATCTTCAGAACCGGCTACCTTTGTTTCGAGGATGCCGGCACCAGCCTCAAAGGCGCGGAAGAATGCTTGGCTGGAGACCTTTCCATCCTTCACCAAACGAGTGAGGGCAGACACGGAACCGCCCGCCTCTTTCAGGCCGGCCGCAACAGCCTGAAGCAACGGCTGCGCACCGTCGATGAGCGAATTATACTCTTCTGCCTGAACAACGCCGCCGCCAAGCACCTGGCTAAGCTGGAGCAATGCGCCGGATGCCTCCTGAGCAGACTTGCCGCCAACACGAAGGGAAAGCGCGACATTGTCAGTGAACTTCAGAAGTTCGGTCTGACTGGCGCCCAAGTCAGCAGCAGACTGCGAAGCACGGCTATAGAGCGTGACAAGATCTTCGATCGGTGCGGCATTGCGTTGCGCCGATGCGAATAGCGCGTCGTAGACCTTGGAGAGCTCCTCCCCCTCCAGCCCCGCCACCTTGAGGGAGTTCTGGATACGTGTGGCCGCATCGATCAACTGCTGTGCGGCGCGCAAGGAAATGGCACCGCCGAGGCCCGCCGCGAACCGTGCCGCCGTATTGCCGCCGATCTGCGCCATGCGCGCCTCGAGCTGCTTGCCGCGCGTTTCGATTTTGTTGAACTGCTGGTTGGTGGTTTTGAGCGCCTTGGCGAGGTTCTTCTCGTAATCCCGGATACGGGCTTCGAGAATAGCGACAAGCCGTTCCTCGCTGACAGCCATCAGTGGACACCCCGTGCGGCCAGAACGGCCTTCTCGAATTCATCGTCGCTTGGCGCAGCACTTTGGCCACCACCCTGCGCCTTGTTCCAGATCCGGCAGACCGCCACCCATTGACCGAGCGAAAGCGTGCCGACATCCTGGATTCCCATCAGGACGGCGTTTCCGTGGATGGCGGCAAAATCGAGCCGGGCTCGCCCTTTGCCGCCCCGCCCTCCCCCGCATCATCTTCGGTTGCCGCCGCCTCCACTTCGGCCGCATGCACGCGCAATTGTGCAGCAAGGCAGACGGCATAGGCAGCATCCCTGTTTTCCTCAAGCGGGCGCTGGTCGACATAGCGCCGCGTCAGGGCAAGCGCGTCGACAGGCTTCGTGCCACCGCCGATCAGGCCGATCCGCAGCACATGCAGGATTTCCGATGATTTGGCCGTGCGGTTGCGCAGCGCGTCCGAAATATCGAAAATGGAACGATCGAACCGCTCTTCGATCTCTTCCATCTCGTCGAGGCCGAGGCGGAAGGAATAGGTTCCATCCGCCCACGGCATGGTGATCAGCCCGTGGCGCGACATCAGGTGGCGTCCACCCAGGTGACAGGGCCGGACGAAACCAGCGTGACGCTGGACGTTGCATATTGCTTGCGCTCGCCGGTCACTTCGAAATTCGTCAGCTTGAAGGCTCCGGCCCAATAGCCGCCGCCATTGGCCGCCGACGCATCCACCTTGACCCGGCAATTGCGACTGTCGTCGCTATCGAACCACGCATACCAGTCGGCGACGGAAGAGGTATGCAGCTTGCCGCCGCCGGTCACCGTCGCGGAAAGCCCGTCTTTCAGGGTTTCCTTCCAGCCCGGATCACCGGGCGCATCGCAATCCGGCAATGTGTCGTCCGTCGTGTCGGCCGAGAACTGGATGCCGCGCTCGGCATTGATCAGGCAGTCATGGGCGAAAACTTCGGTCGGCGATGCGCCGTCGCCGATCTGCACCAGCAGGCTTTCGCCCTTCAATCCCTTGATGGGGGCCATGGTCGTACTCCTGTTTTGAGAGGGATGGATTGTGAGAGGGTCAGAGGCCGTTCAGCAGAAATTTGAACGTGGTGATATCGTGTTCGGTCAGGCCGTCCGGATCGCGCCTTGTGCGGGATGTATCGACCGACACGCTGATCAGGGAAAATCCTGAAACAGTCGAAATTCCGGTGACAGCAGCAACGATCGCCGCCCGCAGATCCTTGACCTCGATCTTCGAACCTGTCGCTGGCCGCGACCAGCCGTGCACATCGGCATAGACCTCCCAGGCATCGCCGCAGCTTGTGCCATCGTCCAGAACCTGCTCGTCGCCGATCGTCACATAGGGAAAAACCGCATCTTCCGGCGGCTGGTCATAGATCCTGTCGCCGGCAACATCGGCCGCGGTGAGCGCGGCAAAAATGGCCCTCTGCACCTCTGCACCAACCATCACGAGACCGCCTTCTTGATTGCCCGGCGCATGGCGCGCGACAGCTTCGCTTTCATCCGCTTGCGGGTCAGCCGATAGGCCGGAAAGAAATACGGCTGCGCAGCCGTTCCGGGGTGCTGCGTTCCTGCAAACAGGCCCTTGTTGACATGTGGCGCCGTACCGAATTCCACCAGCGAGGCATACCAGGCCTTTCGGTCTCCGGCATGGATCGTCACCGCCAGGTCATGGCCGCCGCCGCCCGCGCCAACGCCGCGCACATTGGCATTGTCAGGGCGATAATCGCCGAAGGTCTTGTCGATGCTGTTGACCAGGTCGCCGCTATCGCGCGGCGCCAAGGCCTTCGCCACCGCGACCATTTCCGAGGCGCCCTCGTCGAGCCCCTTGCGGATCTCGTCGCGCGTTTCCTTCGGCATGGCGGCGATCGTCCGCTTGAGCCGATCCAGACCTCTGAATTTCATGATGCTGCGCCACTCTGGCAGGTCACGCTGATGAAGGCGCGATTGTCTTCGACCTCGATATCGCGGACCGCGTAAACCGTTCCGTTCGCCAGGTCGCGAACCTGCCAGCCAACGGTCACCGTGCGCGTCAGGCTGTCGGAGCGGACACGGACAACGATCGTATGCTGACCTGCCAACCGCGCCGCCAGAACCGTCTCTCCACCGCGCAGATGGGTGAAGCCTGCCGCCCGGCGGAACTGCTCGACAAACACCGTCGTCGTCCCGCCGGCGCCATCGGACCCCGTGCCGCGCTTGTCGAAGGCAACCCTGTTCTTCAGCTGACCCGCACCATTATTCGCCATCGATGGAAGCCTCTACACTGTCGGCATCAGGGAGGTCATTAACCCCCGCCGTCACATCCTCGATCCGCCCAAGCGCCCCGGCGAGACCAGCACATTCCCGCGTGACATTGGCTACCACGCCGGCCCGATACGCAATCGTCACCCGCCCACCCCGCGCCGCCGGCGAGAAATCAAAGTCGGCAACAAACCGAACGCGCGGCATGGTCAGAGGCCCGTTTTGCGGAATGGCGCGATCAGCCGATCAACCGCGACGGCATTCGGGAGAGATGCCGCAGAAACCCCCACAACAGCCTCTTCGCGATTTTCAAACCATGTCCCGACCATCAGCAAGATTGCCTGCCGGATCGCGCGGGGCACTGCCCCATCGGCATAGCCTGCCGTATAGGTCACGCTGACCCCGCCGACCTCATAGAGATCGGAGGGCAGCGAGAACGCATCGACAAAGCGGCAATAGCTCATGCCGCCGCCCGAGGTCCGCAGGCTGTAGCTTTCCGCAGCCACCGTCGCGACTTGCCCGGCACTGTTGCGCCAGGTCACGCCGTCGATGCTGATCACCGGCCCGAGCGGCAGGTCAAGGCATTTTGAAAACCGATCGAAATCCTGCCGCCAGACCTGGCTGACCATGCAACTACCGAGAATGCCGGCCCAGCCGTCCAGGTGATTGACAGCCGCCCCGATATATCCGGTCAATAGGTCAGTAATATCGGATGTTTCCGCCGCGTCATCTTCGTTTGCAGCAATCCGGCAATGCCGCATCGCCTCTTCGACGGTCACGGGCAGTGTAGCGGGGGCTGTGACCAGGAAAGGGCGATGCATGTCAGTCCTCGACCGTGCACAGCACGGCCGTCGTGCCGCTCTGGATGATGGTCCCCGGCACGTGCGGCAGGAACTGCCCAACCGAAAGCCCCGTCATGGTGATCTGCGCGCTCGCCTCAAGGCGCGGCCGATAGACGACATTGCCGCCATCGCAGACCACGACGGCCTTGACGCTGGCCGCCAGAGCAACATCGCCCCCGGAATAATTGATCATCGATCCCTTACGCCCGAGGCTTTGCAGGGTTCCGGTAAACTCGTCAAAATTCGCCATGATATCTGTCCTTCCTCAAAGGATCGCCCGGCCGGCAAACCAGCCGGGCAGTGTCGCAGCCGTCAGGCCTGGGCAGCCTGCGGATTGTCGGCGCCGTTGCCTTTGATGACATTGGCGGCGATCGGCGTGCCGGTGCCATGGGTGCCAGAGAAGTCGGCCAGCAGCATCAGATACCGCTTGCCGCCCTTGTAGCCGTAGCGATAGACCGCCGCCGCCGCATGGGCCGCCACCAGCGACTTGATGATGCCGCTGGCCGAGACCGTCACGCCGAGCATGTCCGCCGTCGTCACGTCGGTATAGGTCGTGTTGTCGTCGGAATGGGTCAGCTTGAATTCGATCTTGTTGGTACCGGAAAAGGTGATGCCGCCGATGCCGATCGAAAGCACCACTTCGGCCGAGTCGTAACCCTGCAGGTCGATCGCCACCGGCGTATTGTCCGCCGCCAGCACGACATTGCCGATCGCCGAGACGATCGTGATATGCGAATGGAGATCCTTCATGGGACCTGTCCTTTCAAAAATGGATGGAGAAGAATGCCGGCCTGTCGCGGGCCGGCATCGTGGCTCATGCGTCCGGATCAGGAAGCGGCGATCTTCAGCAGCTTGATCGCCTCGAAATTCGTGACACCGCCACCAACCCCCTTGGTCGTGTAGAAACCGACCTTGCCGACGACGGCATAGGGATTGCGCAGCACACGGATGCCGATGCGATCGGCAATCATGTAGCCACGACGGAAGTCACCGAAGGCGATCGGGAAGGTCCCTGCGCCGATCGCCGGCATGTTGTCGTCGGTATAGACCGGCTTGCCGAGAATGGTGGCAACGTCGGCCTTGTCGCTGGGAGGCGCCCAGAGATAGTTGCCGTCGCCGTCCTTCATCTTGCGCACCGTGCCCATGGATGCATTGCTCATCAGCCAGGAGGCGCCATTGCGCATGCCTTGTTTCAGCGAGAAGTGGAGATCCATCAGCGCATCCGCAGGCGCAGTCGATGCAAAGCCGGCAGCACCGCCCGAGACGGTAAAGCCGAGCTTGCCCCACGACCAGGAAGTGTTGGCAATGGTCGGATAGGACAGAATTCCCCGCGGCTTTTTCACGCCGTCGCCGGCGACATAGGCCGCCCCTTCCATCTCGGCGAAGGTCGTCTGCACTTCATCGGCAAGCCACGCGGCGATATCGATGATGCCGTCGTCCAGCATTTTCTGTGTGGTGAACGGATAGGCATACATTTCCATCACGGTCAGCACGATCTCGCGCAGCGTCGGTGTTGCAGTCTCCGGCCGCGACTCTTCCTCGCCAACCCAACCGGCCGTCGCGCCGCCCATACTGACGAACTTGGTATAGGTGTCGGTACCGATCGGCATGACGGTCGCCAGCTGGCGCATGACCGATATGGTGCCAAGCACCCGGTCGATCGTCGTCTCGACTTCCTTCGGCACCAGGAACCCGCCGTCCGGATCGGATTGTGTGGTAAGCGCCGCCTTGACCTCAAGGTCGGACAGCCCGTTGTCGACGCCCTTGCGGAACCACTTGTTCCAGGCCTGCGAGTGTTCCTGCGCTGCAGGATTAAGCGCATCGCCACCGCCGCCGCCAAGCTCGATTGCCGCCTTGAACGCGTTCAGATCGTCGAGCGCCTTGGTCAGCTTACTGATATCGGCATTGATCTTGTCGACCTTCTCGGTCTGCACAACATCGGCGAACTTATCCTTGATGCCCTTCAGTTCGGCCTCGTTAGCTTCCTTGAAGGCCTCGACTGTCTTTTTCAGTTCGGCAAAGATGGCCGCCGTGTCGCCTTCGGCGCGAACGCCGATAATGCCGCGGGCACGATAGTTGAGGCCAGGTGCCAGGCACGATGCCAGGAACGACACGGAGGGCGGGTCATTGACCCAGGCAACCGCCGCGTGAACGCTCGGTGCCGTGACGATCAGGGCAGCCAGCGCGCATACGAAGAGAACGGCGCCGAGCGCCAGAATATGATGATACTTCATCTGGGAGATCCTTCAGATCTTGAACAGGTTGATAAGCTGCTTCGTCAGCATGATGTCTTCACCAGCGGCGCGCGTGGTGGTCGGGGCAGCGTCCTGCGTACCCCCTTTCATTTCGGCGAACATCTTGCGGCGTTCGCTTCGTGGCATTCCATCCCGTGCCATCGCTGCGTCGACGCGGCGTTTGGCGCGGATATGGTCATCTTCGGCACGGTTCTGTGTCGAGCCGTCGAGCTTCAGGCCCTCGTCGACACGGTCCGCAAATTTGTTGGCAACGGTATCGGAGGCGCCCATGAAGGTTTCGCCGTCCATCAGCTTGACGATCGCCTTGCGATCGCTGCCCGTTCTGGCCTCATAGATATCGGCGATCGCCGAATCGAAACCTTCAAACAGCACGGCGGCTTCCGCCAGATCATGCCGATTGCCGACCACCATGCCCCAGGCATTGTGGACCATCATGAAAGACCCGAGACCCATGACGATCTCGTCGCCGGCCATGGCAATGATCGATGCGGCACTGGCGGCCCAGCCCATCACCTGCACCGTCACCTTGCCCTTGTGGGCTCGCAACAGATTGTAGATCGCAATACCTTCGAACATGTCGCCGCCCGGCGAATTGACCTGCACGACGACATCGCGCTCGCCGATCGAGCGCAGCGCCGCCGAGGCCCGCTTGGCGGTAAATCCGCCGCCCGTCCACCAGTCCTCGCCGATCACGTCGAGGATCGAGATCACGTTGTCCGCCGTGCCTTCGGCCGCGCGCGGCGTCTCGGCCCAGCTCGACAGGACATCGCTCGGCGCGTCCCACTGGAAATTCTTCGGCCGCTGAAACGTCTTTGCCTCAGGCAGATTTCGAAGCGACATTGCGGTCTCCTGTGATTTGCTGTGCGTTTTCCGGCAGTTCGTCGCTGCCTTTCTTTGGCAGATCCGCCTTGTCGCGAACTTCGACCTGCGTCATCCACGGCCGAGATCCACCGGCCCCAAGGGCCTTGGCGAAAACTTCCGCCTGATCCTTCATCGAGCCGCGCATCAGGGCACCTTCATTGAATTTCGCGCCATATTGGCGCTTCTCGTCATCGGTCAGCAGATCCCTGAAAATCGCCTGTTCCCAGTTCACGAATTGCGGCGCCAGGCCATAGGTCACGAAGAACTGGCCAAGCGCCTCGATGCCGCTGCCCCACGACGTGTCATCCAGCATCAGCAGCGGCCGAGGCGTTCCGAAGTGACGGCCGATTTCCTCGATTTCAAGCTTGATATTCTCGATCTGCTGGTTGTCGCTCAGATTCTGATCGAATGGTTCGGCGGTAAAGCCATCGAGCAGCAGCCACTTGCCGGCGTTGTCGGCGCCGGTGCGTTCGGCCATGTCTTTCTTGATCTGCTCTCGCGCTTCCTTGCCGAGCTTCGTTGCGGACTGGATCGCGCCGCCGACATGCATGCCGTTCTCGAACAGCTTCTGTGCAGCGTTTTTGATCGTCAGCGACAGATTGATCGAGTCCATCGCCTGCTGCACGCGGGAGTCTCCGGAAAACCCGTCTGTGACCGGAAGGTCGCGAATGGCAAAAACTTCTCCCGGTCGAAGTGTGCTTCTGACGCCGTTGCTGCTGATCAGGTCGTAGCTGATCGACCAGTCCATGGTCTGTCTCGGAGTGACACGAAACTTGTACAGCGGCTGCAGTTGGATTACCCGGCCCACGGACCGTACGATCTGGGCATAGGCCGCGCCGTTGCGCAGCATTGCCCAATGCATCAACCGCTTGAACTCGTAAGGCGACTGCCAGTTGTTCGGCGTTCTGGCCAAAACATTATGTACGGGATGATCATCTGCCTTCGACCTGTCATCGGTCGAATGCAAAAGATTGAGCGGCAGCATGCCGATCGTTTCGCAGTGCAGCCGAATTGCACGATTGAGTGCGCCGTTGCGCAGGATGCGTGACCGGATATCGCCCGCCATGGAAGCCCGGATCGCTTCCAGAATGGCCGGATCATCGGCCCTATATGCGGCTCCAGGACCATCGCTCTGTACCGAAGCACGGGGCTGACCACTACCGAAAAGGCGGCTAAGCAGGCTCATTCAAACCACCTCAATTGCAGCGTCTTCCTGCTCTTCCGTCGTCATCGCCAGCCCGAGCCCCATCACCGCAGCCACCATTCCGTCGATCTTGTCGAGCGAGTTTTTCTTGTCGGGCACATAGTTGAGGTTCACGTCGAACCGCACGGTGCAGTGACCAGCCATCCAGGCCAGGACCGGATGGCCGCCGTGTTCGACTTTGCCGGCAAACACCAACCGCTCAAACTCTTTGGTTGGCCCTGACAGCGTCTGATGACCCTGCCGCATTTCAATCTGCAGCTCGGCATCCATGCCGTCATTCTGCAGGTCGCCGGCCAGCTTGCGGGCGTTCCAGGGATCGAAGCCGAATGCCAGGATATCGAAATGGCCACAGGCAGCGGTGACCGCCTGCTGCACAAAGCTTTGATCGACACTGTCGCCGGGCGTGGTCCGCAACGCGCCGCTCTTCACCCATTTTTTCCAGTCAACTCGCCGGTCCTGTTCAGCCCGCTCATCGAGCGTATCTTCAGGCACCCAGAAAAGCGGGATGATCACCCATTTGCTATGCGTGTCGTCCGGCGGAATGACCACCACCAGGGCTGTCAGATCTCGCGTCGACGACACGTCGCATGCCAGATAAGCCTTGCGGCCCTTGTGTTCCGCCCAGAGAGCGCCCCAGCCCGTAGCTCCGGCGCATGCCGTCCATTTCGAACGCGGGATCCACCCTGAAAGCTGATCGACCCAGCGGTTGAGATGGTAGCACTGGAAGATCGCTTCCTGCGCCGGCCGGCCCTTGGCCTTCTTGAACTCGGTCCGCAGGTAATCCAGTGTCGGCGTCAGGCCGAGGCTGGGATTGGCCTTGCGCCACACCGCCTCGTCGGTCCAGTCATCCTCTTCGCCGATCCCGAAAAAGATCACCAGCGTGGTCGGATCGTCGAGGTCGTCACGCATGATGGCCATCGACTCTTCGAACCATTCGAACCCGGTTCGGTTCTGTTTGCGGCCCGCCGTCGATGCGTAAAGCTCAATCGGTTGCAGCCTGGCGCCGGTGCCCTGGCGCAACGTGTCGGCCAGGTCGCGCGTCTTCCATTCATGGATCTCGTCGCCGACGATGACGGTCGGCGAGCGCCCGTGCTTGCCGTCCGGTGCTCCGGTCAGGAGCTGGCAGAGCGACGTCGTTTCCCTGAGGAAGATCGTCTTGTCATGCAGAGAGATCCGCTCGTTTCCAAGCGCGTCTTCCATAAGGCCGACAGCCTCACGGATGATGTCCTGCATCTTGCCGAACGGCACCCGGCCCTGGTCTTCATTGCGACCGAAGACATAGGCCTCAGCGCCGTTGACCTTTTCCAGCACGAAGAACAGCACGGCCAGCGCCGCCAGGAATTCCGACTTGCCGTTCTTGCGCGGGATCCACAAATCGAGCCGCCGGAACACCCGGACGTGCTCGATCGATGGCTTGTGGGTCGCCGGATCAATGACTTCGATCGGCTTTTTCCAGCCGACCAGCAGGCGGATAGTAATTTCCTGCCACTTGACCAGCCGGAACGATATGCCCTTGAACCGGTCATTGGTAAGCCGGAAGATCTCCGGCCACCGTGCCACGACCTTATCGGCCTTGGCATGATCAAACCATGCCCCCTCGACGGCCGCGGCCCGGTTCCAACCCGAGATCGCCCATTCGTAGGCCGGATCGTCCGCAACGTCTGCCAGCCAATCCGGATAAGGCATGGCCAGCGGATAAGGCGCGACCATGCGGCTATCCCTAGTTCGGGCGCGCGCCCGGTGGCGGGCTGTCCGCGCTGTTCATCATGTCCATCGGATCGTTCTGCTCGACTGGCTGACTCTGCCGTGAGGCCGGATGCGTTCCGCCGAGCGGCAACTTGCCCTGTCCGGCGTTGAAGCTTTCGGTTCGCACCAGGTCCTGGTCGCGCACTGGCGTAAAACCGAACTCTGCATCGAGCAGCCGCAGCGCCGATTCGGCCTTGGCCATGAAGTCGATGTTCGGATGAGTGCGGATCACGGTCTCGCCGTCGCCCTTCTTCACCTTGATCGATGCCCCGCCGCGAGGCAGATCGCGGCGCAACTGTTCGCCGGCGGAAAAAAAGAACTGGGTCCACATGCAGTAGCGCGCCAGCGTGTGCCGATAACCAGGTCGGCGCCGGCCTGCGGCCCGCAGCACCTCCGCCTTTTCCTTCCACACCCGGATCGCCTCGCCCCAGTAGACCGGCGCCTTCAGGAAAACGTCCGGTATCGGGAACGGATTGTCGGCCGTGGCCGGCATCGCCTCTGCGGCCTGCGCCGCGGCTTCGATCTCCGTTTCGACCTTGCCACGACGTCGGCCAGGAAAGCCTTTGGCCGCCTGCAGCAGCGGATCATCCTTGCGCCGTCCCATGATCGATCACTCATCCGTTGTCAGACACCCGCCCCATCCCCCGACATCGGTCCCAGAAAAAAAGATATCGCCCAAAATATCGCGCCACTTTTTTGTGTGTGAGACCGCCGGTCCTAATCCGAGGGTCTGGGGACTTTTGACCCCCCCCCCGGCCGTCCGCTGAGGGCTAGGCCTCGTCGCATCGCATGCCCTGGGCGGTGGCGATCGCCAGGGGGCTGTTGAGCCAGAGGTCGGTCAAGGTGCACTGCCGCCGAGCATATAGCGCTTCGAGCCGTTGCTTGACGCTGTCGTGATGCCACTTGCAGCAGGACTGCCACATGCTGGTATCCCAGAACTTGTCGGGATCGCCATGATGCGGATCGACGTGATCGACGACGGTTGCCGGGACAGTCAGGCCTTCAGCATCGCATCCGATGCAGAGGGGTGAGCGTGCCAGATGGGTCAGCCGCGCCTTGCCCCAACGATGGTTGTAACCACGATCGGCCGCATTGCCACGCCAGCGATCAGCCTCTTGCTTCTGTTCCTTGCGGGATGGTGCGCCGGCAGGTCTGAACTGTTTCGCGCGTTTCATATCTTAAGAACACAAAAGGCGACCTCTCGGCCGCCTGTCATCGTCTCAGTCTATCGGGCATAGCTTTCGCACTGGCCCTGAATCGGCGTCTCTCGTCGAGACTGTCAGGGCGGGGTCCTATCGGCGTACCCACCTGGAAGCTTTCGCTTCACTCGCTCCCGGTCAATGCCGTCGGCTCAAAGGCTCGCAATCAGGATCATAGGATTATCCGTGGGCAGATTTGTACTCATACTTTTTCGATCTGCGCAATATCTAATTCGACTGGCGTCAATCGCCCGAAGATATCCACATCGACCTTGATCCGGTTTCGAATCGTGCCCATCTCGACCACTGCTCCATTGAAGGATGCAAACGGCCCATCGACCACTCGCACGGCTTCGCCAAGGTGATAGACCATGGCCGATGGTGGCCGGTAATCATATTCGCCATTGCTGGCCTTCTCTATGAATTTGCTGACGAATTTCATGGGTACGCGATAGGGTGTCTCAGCGCCGCCGACCACGTCGACCACATTGTCAAACCTTCTCAGACCAGCCATGGCTGCGACGTGCGGAACACATCTCACCATCACATAACCAGGCAGAACGGGTAGCATCGGAGAGGGAATGATGCGGTGCCGCTTGACAATCTTGTCGCCTTTGCGGGTTGCAACAAGGCAATGCACACCAGCATCAGCCAATGCTTTTTCCACAACGAAGTCGGTCCGAGGCTTCACCCGCAGGCAAAACCACGCCGCAAGGTCCGGATAATCGTCAGCGATTCGCCGGCTGGCCATGCCGATATTGTGGATGCGAATCGCATTCTCGCTGATCGCCTTTTCGCGCTTGAACACCGCATAGTCGCGGATCTCGATCACAGGCCCGTCGATATCGCCTCGTCTATGCTGCATCATCGTCGTTCCTCGCTGCCTTCAGCACCTGGTGAAACCGTGCCACGGCCTCGGCCACGGCGTGGTCGAGATCGTGCTCTGTCTCGTCGATCGGTGGAAACTGGACGTATTCGAGCTTGCCGGGATCGGGCACGAAGGGCCATTGATTGGCATGGTGCAGCCGCCTCCAGGCGTCCCAGACCTCGCTGCCGACCTTGACCGCGACAAAGCCCGCAGACGCTTCTGCCACGTCGCTTGCCACGATCACGCCTCGGAATTCGGCCGCCTTGTCGTGCAGCTTCGTCACGTCGGGCCAACCCTGCTTCAGGCATTTGTCGCGCCACATGACGTCGCGCTTGTCCGGCTTGTCGCGGATAATCTGCTCTTCCAGCGGCGTCCAGAACAGCCTGCGCATCGGCGTTGCAAGCCCTGCGAAATGCTGCCCCATCCACGGCCGGCTATAGGCGTTGGACACCACGGGCGCCGCAGCCTGCGCTTTCACGGCCGGCAGCTTCTCCCAGCGTTTTTCGGTCAGATAGACGCCTGCCGAGCAGATCAGCTTACGGCCCGATGCCTTCACCGCCGCCAGATAGGCCTCGGTTCCCGCCGCCGCTGCCACCCGCTCGTCGCTCGACAGCCCGAACCACGCCTTGCTCGCCGCGGGCTGGCTGTCGCTCACATAGCTCGGCCAGGTCGGATACCACCGCTTGAAGCCGTGTTCGATCCGTTTGCGATCCTCCTGCCCTTCCAGCTCGCTCACGCTCTCTCTCAAGCTTACTGGTTCTCTTACTGGTTCCCTTACAGGGTTACTGTCCAGATTCTGGACTCGGCTTTCGCCATTTTCTGGACTCGGCTTTTCGTCATTTCTGGACTCGGCTTCCCCGTTTCCGTGTCCAGTTTCTGGACACGGTTTTGGCGTTGAAAACTGCTCGAATTCGGGCTCGAAAGAGAAGTAATAGCGCGTCCGTTCCTGCTTCTGGCTGCCCTTCTGCCGCCGCCGCTCCCTGGCGATCAGGCCAAGTCTTTCCAGCTCGTCGAGATAGACGTTGAGCGTGGATTTAGGCACTTCGGCGTCATACGCCAGTGTATCCTGGCTTGGAAAACAGCCATTGTCGGGATGATGCCGGTCGGCCAGATGCCACAACACCATTTTTACGGCCGGCTTCAGACCGCGCTGCTTGATGGCCCAATTGGTCGCGTCATGGCTCATACCCGGCCCTCCGCAATCAGCCGTTCCATCAGGTCGATGCGGGTGCCGATCCAGCGCATGACATTGACGGCCATGGAATTGCCCAGCGCCTTGTAGCGCGGCCCATCGCTGGCCTGTGCTTTGCCGTTCCACGGCACATTGGTGAAATCGTCGGGAAAGCCCTGCAGCCGCTCGCATTCGCGCGGCGTCAGGCGGCGCACGGCCCAGGGCTGTGCGATGGCCGGCGTCTGGTGCGCCGAAAGCGTCTGCACCGTGCCGTCGTCGCTGTAGCCCAGCGTCGTCTGCTTGCCGCCCGCCTGATGGGCAAAGGCGACGGCGTGAGGTTGGGTATTGGCCATCAGATGATAGACAGAGCCGTCTTCAATGATACCCGCGCCAGCATCGCGCTTACGGGACGCGCCTGCGGCGTCAAGGCTGTCTGATCGCGCTATGCCATCTCTGCCAAGCGCATCGGAATGAATGGCAATGGCCACCACCGGCACGATCGGCGTGCCGCGCCCCGTGCTATCCTCGGAAGCATCGAAGCCTTCACCCTTCAGGGTATGGGCAACCAGCAGGTCTTCGCGGGCTTCATGGTCGCCATAGGGATTGCGCGTCAGCGGCGGCGAGACAGGACCGGCAATAAAGGTCTCGACTTCGAAATCGATTCGGTGACCATGAGCCGTCAGAGCCGTCGAGACGTCGATCGCTCCGCTCGTGTTGCCGCCGCCATAGCCGACCGCGATCAGCTTTCCGCGTTCGGGATCGTCTGTTCTGCCACAGCGGCCAGTGCTCGCCGCAACGGCTCCGGCAACACCTTTCCCCGCTTGTCGGCACGGCGCAGGATCCCAGCGCAGGCCTTCGGGCTCAAGTAATACCGCTGCGGCACGTCGCCAGTCTCCAAGATATCCGACAACGAACACACGCCGTCGTCGCTGGGGCACAGCCCGCCCAAAGCCGTCCACTCGGACATATTGAGCGTCAAGAACGCGGTAGGCGAACCCATACCCGCATTCCCGAACGAATGAGAGAAAGGTTGCAAAATCGCTTTCCTCAATCCATTCGTCTCCGGCTTCGCGGCCTTCAAGACCGGATCGAACACCGCTTTCACCGTCCTCTTCATCTGTGACAGAGGAAATGACGCCGGGCACATTTTCCCAGACGAACCAGCGGGCGCCAAGACGGCGAGCCAATGCGAGATATTCGAGGGCGAGGTTGCCGCGCGGATCATCCAGTCCGAGGCGCTTTCCCGCGACCGAGAAAGACTGGCATGGTGTTCCTCCAACAAGAAGGTCGATTGGGCCGGCGCTGGCCGGGATTTTGGTGAAGTCGCCATGATTGGGCACCCCGTTGGTCGATAGCGGCTCGCCGGGCAGGTTGGAGCCGTAGTGATGGGCGAGCACGGCGCTCGGAAACGCTTCGATCTCGGAAAAGAAGGCCGGCTTCCAGCCGAGCGGATGCCAGGCCATGCTGGCCGCCTCGATGCCGGAGCAGACGGAGCCATAGGTGATCATCAAAAATTCCCATCCGCAAACGATGTTTCACGTTTGCCAATTGCTGTAACACTCTGTTTTGCCTCGCCATTGCCGCGCAGATAGTCCATCGGCTGAAGCCCGACGACGCAGCACAGCGCGAGAAAGCTTTCGACGCTCAAGACCTGTTCGGAGCAGGCCCTAGACAGCATGGCGGGGTTGAGGATGGGGAATTCCGCCGCGGCGATGCGGTAGGATTTGCCGTTTTCGGAAAGCCATTGCCGGACATGAGCGGCCAGCAGCGCGCGATCGACCTGCGGTTTCATGGGCGATCCTCCTGTCCGCCGTCGTCGGTCAGCAGGATCTGCATCGTCACGGTATCGACGCCCAGCGCCAGCCATAGCCGTTCGCGAGGTGCGGCTTTCGTCAATCGTCCCGCCCAGGCGGCGTCGAACTCGTCGCGGCTGACCTTTGCCTTGATGCGCAAATCGGTCTTGCGACCCTTTTCGGCGTTGCGGCGATCCTTGTCTTCGGTCCGCCGGGCGGGTGGCAACCGCGCCGCCACATTGCCGGCATGGCCCACATTGGCCTGCAGGAAGAATTTCAGCATGGAGGGCGAAAGGTCGATGGTCATGCCGCCACCTCGCCAACCGTTTGGCGTTTCGCAGCGTTGACCGCATCAGCCGCCCAGCCATTGGCCAGATAGTGGATGCCCTGCGCCGTCAGAAACCATGTCCCGTCGCCGCGCGGCTCGATAATGCCGCTGGCCACCATGTCGTCGATCAGAGCATTTGCGACGAGGGTCCGGACGGCGACGCCGCGCCGAAAGCTCGGCATATCGAAGTCCTGGTGCTGACCGACCCATGCGATGGCGCGATGAAGTTCCTCGCTGACCCGCTCATCAATCGTCTTGCGCGGCGTTTCCCGCGTGAAATCCTCGTCGAGGTCATTGGCAAACAGCATCGGCCCGACATGGCCGCCGGCGCCTGGCAAAAGCGGCTCGGCCGTCTTGAACCGCTCCCAGTCCACCCGGATCAGCTTCGGATAACCCTCGCCATAGCTGCCGTCGTCGTTGCGCTCCCAGACGAACCAGGCCGTGTTCATCTGGCTGGAGGCCTTGTTGCCCTGCCATCCGTCGCGATGCATCATTGGCAGGCGCCGGGAAAACAGATAGATGCGGCTCGGCGGGCAGGTCTCCATGACGAAGACCCGGTCGGCATCGTCGAATCCGGCGGCAAAGTTGAAGTTGAGCAGCATGGCCATCTTGCGCGGCTGATGGGCTTTCAGCGCATGGGCGATATAGGCATTGGCAATGCCGAAGGGCGGATTGGTGACGATATCAAGCCCGAGCGTTTCGCCGGGCTGCGAGGTCAGGAAATCGCCCACCGCATGGCATTCGCCGTGCCGGGTCGCCGTGCCGCGATCCACCAGGTCGGAGATCACGACATCATAGCCTGCGTCCTCCAGAGGCCGCAGAATGGCGCCGCGCCCGACCGAGGGTTCCTTCACCGCGGCGGAAAAGCTTTCCAGCGCCAGCAGCGTGCGCATCGCCTCGATCGGCGTTTCATAAAGATCGTCGCCGCGATCCTCTTTGGTCGCTGATTTGGTGCCGATGGCATGCCCGGCCGCCTGTTTCAGGCTGGCGCGCGAGGGTTCAAACCCCTCGTCGATCCGCGCTTCCACAGCGCGTTCGATAAAGCCCGGCTCGGCCCGCTCGGCGTTGCGCAGCTGGCGCGCCTGGTGCAAATGGCCGGGATCCAGACCGACATCTTCAAACGTGAAAACATTTTCATCGGAAATGTTTTTGGGGCGGCCTCGCCGGGCGATCTGCCCCTTGGCCTGCGCCTCGTCGACCACGTCGGCCATGGCGACATAGCACAGGCTTTCGATCTTGAGTGCATCGGCCTGCATACGCCGCGCCTTGTCGATCAGCTTGCGCGAGGCCTTCACCTTCGTCGCAGCCAGCGCCGCCGCCTTGGCCTGCTCGTACACGGTCGTCGACAGCATCAGGGCGTCTTGCACGTCTCCCTGATCGTACATCGCCCGTGCCCGCTCTATGGCAAAGACCAGTTCTGATACTTCGGTGACAATCAGGGTCATGCCCGGTTCGCCTTTCCGAGCAACACAGAGAGGGAGTCTTCGGAGAAGACGTCGCCAACCTTGCAGGAAGGGTCTGCTGGGATGCAGTGATCAAGGATCCGTTGCAAGGCTGCGTTGTCTTGCAGATTTTGACGGATGATCTCCTGCAACTCGTACCAATGCAGGTCACGGACATGTTCGCCAGTTCTCAACGTTGCGGCGCATGGGCTTGCGCCCTTCTGCCTCTTCACTGAAGAAGCGGAAGCTGTTTTGCGCAAAAAGCTACGGCTTGGTTCAAGGCCATTGCTAACGCGATCAGAAATCAGGGCAGAAATGGTGCCGGGCGCATCGTGCTCAAGTGTAGAAAGCCGACTGGCCTCGAACATGCGGCGCTTATCAAGGCCTGTATCTGCAACTTTTATCAAATGCCGCGTATCTGCGGAAGGACGCCCACCAATCTGCGTAAGCCCTGAGGCCTTCGCAGCGCGCCACCTGTCTGCAATTGCAATCACAGCCAACGTCTCGATCAACAAGGCGTCCGCCTGCAATCGGCGCGCTTTGGCAATGATCACCTCAGAAGCTTTGAACCTCGCTGCGAATGAAGCGGCCGCCTTAGCCTCGTCGTAAATCCCTTCGGCCAGCATCCGGGCCGTTTCGACATCGCCTTGATCCAGCAAGCCCCGTGCGCGTTCGATCGCCTGGACCAACGCGCTGATATCGCCCTTGTCGCGAACAACCTGAAGATTCATCACCGCCCCCTGTCCGCTTCGTCGAGGAGATCGCAGACCTCCTGCTCGGAGATGTCGAGCAGGACGGCGATTTCCGTCGTCGCCCTGCCCTCACTGTGGAAATACTGCAGAACCAACGGCATCAGCCGGGCCTTCCGGCCAAGCCGCAGCGTCGGGTTCTTCTCGATCAGCGAAAGGTTCATGATCCACCCGCCCCGATCGTCATCAGTTTGGCCGCCAAAAGACTGCGGGCCGGGCATGGCACCGAGACGATGATCGCATCGTTCGAAACGCAGAAAGCCGCCGAGCATTCGAACTCGGCGGTGGTCGCGCTGAACGTCGCCAGATCATGGGCCGGCACCCGCGCCGCCTCGCAGGCCGGGCAGCGGGTCTTTGTCGACAACAGGCGGATATGGGCCTCGCTCATCTCAGGGCGCCTTGATAGCGCCGATGCGGGCCATGGCGTCCTTGCGGGTCAGCTTTTCCGCCGCGTCCTGCCGCTGCGCCGTGTTGCGCGCATCGCGGATCTGTTGCCAGCGGCCCGGTTCCCAGGCCCAGGCCGGAAGCTCGATCAGCATGCAGCCGTCGACAACCTTGCGGCCCGGATCTTCGCCCTTGAATTCGATCTGTGGCGTCGTGTCGTCGGCCGGCAGGCGAAAAATCACGCAGTGCTTGAGGCCAGTCGCCTTGAACAGTCCGGCCTCGTTCGGCCGGATCATCAGCTTGCCGGCGTCGTCTCCGGTGCCGCGCAGAATGTCGAACTGTTCGGCCGCGCCAAACGCCACGCCGAATTCCGCCGAGGGAATGGTGATCTGTATCCGCCACGCCCCCCCCTGGCGCGACACGGTGGAAACCTTGAATTGCCCGGGCTTTGCCTTGGGCGTGGGCACGATCATTTCGAAAGCCATGACGTCAGATCCTTTCCAGTTTTTCGAGAATGGCGCCGGCGGCGCGGATCAGCTGGTGCAGCTGCAGGCAGAGGGTCTTTTTCTCCAGCGCATCGATGCGCCCGTCGGCAAAGGCGGCGCGGGTCATGCGCCACAGCTCGGTCGCCTCATCCATGATCTGGAGTGCATCGCCTTCCGACAGGCCCGGTTCGGCCTTGACCGCCTCGTCGAGCGGCACCAGCCGAAACCCCAGCATTTCCGCCATGCGGCTGGTGATGACAGGGCTTTTGGCCGCCCGGTCCACATCGACCGCCACGTCGATCGGCATGAAGGTTTTCAGGTGGTCGTCTTGCTCGGAGGCATATTTCGACAGCTGGCTGACCACGACCCGCGTGCCGTGCTGCACCAGCGACGGCCCACCGGCCAGGTCATAGGCCACGTCGGGCGCCCGCTTCAGCGCGAGATAATCTCTTTCGGAAAAACGGCGCACGAAAACCCCCATCAAAACGGGTCAAGGAAAAACGGTGGGAAAAGGATTCCATGAAAGCCGCCGGCGGGCGGCTTAACAAACGTCAAGCAAACTCACGGAGGCCCGCATGCACGATAGACCAGCAGCCCGCACAGCCATGGCCGACAGGTTGAAAAAGAAAAGGCCGGAGCGGTCCGCCGTGCAAAGCTCAAGCACGCTCCGGCCAGGTGCCGCGCGCCGACCTCACAGCGCGCAGGGGAGAAACATAGGAGGAGGCGCATCATTCGGCGGCCTCCGGCAACAATTTACTGACATCAACGCCCGTCTCCCGATTGATCGCCATTGCAAGCTTCAGGGAGGGGGTCGCCACACGATTGCGTATCTTGCTGATCATCGATCGGTCGCAGCCGACTTTCGACGCCAGTGCGGCGTCAGTGAGCTTGTGCAGCGACATGTGTTCGTCGAGGGTCATGGCGCGGAATGTGAATGTCATGAACGTGAATGTCAAGCACAAGGTGAATGACATGGCATGGCATTTTTGCATTTTTAAGCAGAAAATAGGATAATGGCCCCGATCAAGAAACCAAAGCAGCAGCTTCAGAGGACGTATCTGAAGGAATGGCGAGAATACAACAATCTCAGCCAGGAAGCCGCCGCGTCACGAATCAACGTATCCCGAAGCCTGCTCTCAAAGATCGAGAACGCAATAAGTCCGTACACGCAGCAATTTATGGAAAACGCGGCGGCTGCATACGGCTGCGACGTGCCAGACCTGATTATTCGCAACCCACTTGACCGCGAATCCGTCTGGTCGATACAGGACCAACTGAAAAAGGCAGATCCCGTTACCCGCAAACAAATTATTGACTTTGCAAATTTCCTTTTGAAATCGGGAACTGACCACTAACCAGACACGCTCGCCAGATTGAGCAAGCTCTGGTCACGGCAAGCTCATTCCGCACCGACATAGCTTCGCGCCGGCCGGCATGCTGAAATTACAATTTCGACAGGTGACCGTTTTCTCAGCCGCAGGCTGCGACAAGAACGCAGTTGCTTCGTCCCCGCGTCGAGGAAGCTCCGCACTGCCATGGCTTTCCAGCACGCCGATGATTTTATCCATCCTGCCGATAATTGCTGCAACTCCAAGCATAATCCAGCCGCCGCACCATAGCAGTGCCCCGAAGATTTCCTGAATTGCCGACGGTGCCATTATAAAAGCGAGCGCAGATCCGGCGATGCTAAGCCCGCCAAGCATATACAGAAAAAACGTCATCACGAGATCTCCGCCCATCGAATAAGTCAACCTAGAATGACTTTAATGGACACGCAACAGTTGATCAGCTGACCGCCGATCGCTTCGACCCGATTCGCCGCCCACAGGCCGCCCCAAAATCACGATGTTCATAGCATGCACATTTCCGCTTGACGGGAATGTGAATTACATGCACATTCCTCCTCACGCCACACACCTCAACCTCCCTGTGTGGTCGCCGCAAGACACCCCGCCGCCGATCACGCTCTCACCCCCTCCGGAGAGCCGGCGGCGGGGCAGCGGCGGGAAAGAGGAGAGAGCCCATGCCTTCGCCTGATGCCAACCATTTTACCCCCTTCGGCGCCCGCGTCTCGCCCCCGCCGCAGATCCGCCTCAAAGGCCCGTCGCCGCTGGAGCAGCATATCGCCCGGCGCGTGTTTCTCGGCTCGCTGGTCACCGCCATCATGGCCGTGTCGCTCTGCGCCGGCCTGGCTGCCGTCCGTCTCGTCGAGATGGAGCGCCAGCTCGAACAGGCTGCGAGGGTCTGACCATGGGCACGATCGTCACCATTGTCGGAATTAGCCTGTCGGGCTTTGCCGCGCTGCGGTGGATCATCACCCGCGCCCAACGCGCCGAGACCGAGCGCACCGCCGAGCCCCGCGGCGCGCTCAATTTCGCGCTCGACCGCTGCAGCAAGGATGAGCGCGCCGCCTTCATTGCCGCCTACCTCGACGGCAATGCTGAGGCGCTGGCCTGCCGCTTCCCGGAATGGCAGGCCTTCCGCAATGACTATGTGACTGCCGCTCTGGACTTTGACCAATGAGCGAAGTCGTCACCTTCCCCAAACATTTCA
The DNA here is from genome assembly GCF_023701945.1 of Rhizobium sp. CG5. Lineage (GTDB taxonomy): Bacteria > Pseudomonadota > Alphaproteobacteria > Rhizobiales > Rhizobiaceae > Allorhizobium. Next base: position 286,211 of record NZ_JABAEF010000001.1, on the reverse strand, counting down.
AGCCCCATGTCGTTCCGACCGCGCCGAATGCCGGCCAGCGCCTGACCCTGGGTCTTGCTGACGCGATCGGCGCCACGGGGGCCGCAAGCCTTGATCTCTCCGAGGCCATGCGCCTTGCCGCCCTGGGCCGGCCGCTTGGCCCCGGCAACAACGTCGATTGCGGCGAAACGCTGACCTCGCTGCTATCGGCCACGCTGGCCGTCATCGACATCATGGGCGCTCCCGAACACACCCGCCCGCTGCGCCACCAGGTCGTCGCGTGGCTTTCCACCGAAGGAGGCGGCGATGACGACGGCGCCTGACGAAAAACCCCTTCTGCCGTTCCGCGTCCATTTCGAGGACGGCACGAAACTCGATGTCCAGGCAGTGGACGCCAAGACCGCCGCTACCGAGGCCGGCCAGCGCCACCCCGGCATCATCCGCAAGACCAAACTGATCCGTGAAACCGAACAAGGATAATTTCGATGAGCATCGCCATCAACAACCCACGCCTGACAAGTCCCGTCCTTTTTGCCACCGGCCGCGACAGCATCATCATTCACGCCGGAACGGAGATCACCGTCGACGGCAAAGTCCACGGTTTTGAGTGGGAAACAGCGCTTTCCCCTCCCGAGCTTGTTCCCGGCACGGATTATGCCGTCAGCCTGGGCGAGGATGGCAAGCCCGTCGTCACTCCGGCCGACAAACAAAACCCGATCGAAACAGGCGCTTTTGCCGGTTTCCACTACGCTCCCGGCGGCAATGCTCCTGCCCGCACCGGCGGCGATGCCGTGCCGGCCATCAATCCCGCATCGATCTGGGATATCAGATTTCGGCCTGCCTATTGCGATCCGCGCGGCATGTTTGCCTTTGAGACGGCCGACAGCCAGCGCCTATGGGGCGACATCTACAAGCTTGGCAGGGATCACGTAACCCAAGGCACCAGCCGTTACGGCGTCAAGATCGCCGACGGCCGCTCGCTTGACCTGCTCGATTACGCCACCGCCACGGCGATCTATGCCGGCCACGGCAAGCGCCTGATGACCTATGACGAGTTCAAGGCGGCCGCCGTCGGCGTCACCGAAAGATCAGCCGCGCCCAAAGATCCAGATTTTACCGGCCTGGACGCCGCCCGCACCAGTCGCTGGGGCATGATGCAGGCCACCGGCAATCTCTGGGTCTGGGGCACGGACGGCGACCCCGACGATCCCCGCCCGTCCATCTTCGGCGGCTCGTGGATCAGCGGCTCGAACGCGGGCTCGCGTTTCGCGATCCTCGGCAGCTGGCCGGGCAGCTCGATCGGCAACCTGTCCGCTCGTGGCGCCTGCGACCACCTGAGCCCTGTCTAGTTCGCGCGAAAGCGCGGACCTGCTGAACCCTCCAACAGGAACGCCGGACATGATCAAAGACGAGAATGGCAGCAGTCGTGATCTGGCGATCGTCGAGAAATACGAGGCCGTCGTGTCCTATCTCTACCCGATCTTTCAAGCCTTCCCGAAGCGCCACGGCGCGCTGCGGGACAATATGATCGGCATGCTGATGGAGACTGTCAGCCTCCTGTATCAGGCTGCGAAATCGAAACAGGCCTCGCGGCTCTACGCAGCCGATGCCCATCTGGCGACGCTGCGGTTCTGGTTGCGTTTTGCCGCCTCTCCCGCTGTCCGCATCCTATCGCACCATCAGCACCAGGTGGCTTTGCGCCGCCTGGCCGAGGTGGGCGCCATGCTCGGACAATGGGTGAAGGCGGCAAAACGTGACGGGCGGTAGGGGTATGACTTTGTTGCGCCCGTCCATCTTCGGCGGCTCGTGGATCAACGGCTCGAACGCGGGCTCGCGTTACGCGAACCTCGACAACTGGCCGGACAACTCGAACGACAACCTGTCCGCTCGTGGCGCCTGCGACGACCCTCTTCCGGCGCGGCGGTGGCCACGGTCCCGCCGGCCACAGTCCACCGGCGTTTACGCGCCAGGGTGGTCGGCCTTTCCGTCCGGCTTCGGCGAAGACATTGCAAGGTCCGGTACAGCGGGGAGTAGCGGCGACACCGCCGTCGAAACCCGCGACCGGCATTTGGAGAACAAGGCCATGGCCCGCAAATACCGCAACCTGATCGACACCATCACATCGGACGCCAACATGCGCGAGGCCTTCCGGCTGACCTCGCTTGGCAAACGGCTGACGCCGGGCCACCTGGAATACAAGGAATATGCCGCCCTCAACCTGCATCTACTGGCCGGCCGCATGCGCGACGGTACCTATCAATCGGGCGAACCCCGCCAGTTCCGCATCTTCGATCCCAAGGAACGCTTGATTTCCGCCCTGCCTTTTGAGGATCGCATTGCCCAGCAGGCCCTTTGCGCCGTCATCGCGCCAATCTTCGATCGCACCCTGTTGCCGCGCAGCTTCGCCTGCCGCCCCGGCAAGGGCACCCATGCCGCCGCCATCCTGTTGCAGGCCGATATGCGCCGGCTCGATCGTGACGGCCCGCTCCATGCCCTGAAGACAGACTTTTTCCGCTATTTCTACAGCATCGAGCGCGGCGCCCTGTGGCAACTGATCGAGACAAAAATTTCCTGCCGGGCAACGCTCACCCTGATCGAGGCCATGCTGCCGCGCCAGGGTATCGGCCTGCCGATCGGCAGCCTGACCTCGCAGATCTTCGCCAATATCTATGCCGGCGTGGTCGATCGCCACTTGCAGCAGGATCTCGGTGAGCGCTGCTGGTATCGCTACATGGACGATATCGTCGTGCTCGGCCGCGATCCCGACCATCTGCGTAAAGTGCGCGGCTCGATCGAGCAGCTGTCGCGCGATCGACTGGGCTTGCGCTTTTCCAAATGGAGCATCCAGCCCATCAGCCGCGGCGTCAATTTCGTCGGCTATCGCATCTGGCCAAGCCACAAGCTCTTACGCCGCGACAGTGTCACCCGCGCCCGCCGCAAGATCCGCGCCTACCGCGCCGGCGGCGATTTTGTGCGTCTGGAGCGCTTTCTGGCCGCCTGGACCGGCCACGCCAAATGGGCCGACAGCCGCAACCTGCTGCGCAGCCTCGATGTCCAAACCGCAAATCTCACGAAGGGAGTCGCCTAATGGCCGACCACACCAAGATCGAATGGACCGACGCCACATGGAACCCGATTACCGGCTGTTCCTTGGTCTCGCCGGGCTGCACCAATTGTTATGCCATGAAGCTCGCCGGCACGAGGCTGAAGCACCACCCGAGCCGCGAAGGCCTGACCAAGGACAGCAAGGCCGGCCCGGTCTGGACCGGCGAGGTGCGCTTCAACGAGCAATGGCTCGACCAGCCGCTGCTTTGGACCAAGCCGCGCATGATATTCGTTTGCGCCCATGGCGATCTCTTCGCCGAAGGTGTGACAGACGCATGGCTCGACCAGATCTTTGCCGTCATGGCGCTCAGCCCGCGCCACACGTTTCAGGTGCTGACCAAGCGGCCAGAACGCATGCGGGCCTATCTGAGCAATCCCGAGACCGTGCAGAGGGTCTACGACCTGGTGATGGACATGGTTGTCGTCGACGGCGTCAAGGCCATCCTCACGACGCCCCGGACCCATGATGTGGCGCCAGCCGGCAACAAAGTCATGCTGGGCCTCTGGCCGCTGCCAAATGTCTGGTGCGGAGTGTCCGTCGAAGACCAGAAGCGCGCTGTAGAGCGTATCCCGGTCCTGCTTCAAACACCAGCCACCATCCGTTGGATTAGTGCAGAGCCGCTGCTGGGTCTGATCAACCTGACGACGATCGACGTCGATAACGACAGTTTTGTCGACGCCCTCAATATCAGACTATGGGGTGACGAAATTGAAAACTGGCAGGGCACCGAACAAGATTGGGAGACCAGTTTTATGGACTGGTACAACCTCGCAGAAATGCCTGACCCAGAATTGGAAATACTACCTCGCCTCGACTGGGTCGTCGTGGGCGGCGAAAGCGGCAGGGCCGCCCATCCGATGCACCCCGACTGGGCCAGATCCCTGCGCGACCAATGCGCCGCCGCTGGCGTGCCCTTCCTGTTCAAGCAATGGGGTCACTGGCGCGAATGGCGTGACGTTGCCAGCGGCTTCACCAACTGCTCGCGTTTTGACCGTCTCGGCAATGTGACGGAAGCGCGTGCCCGGCTCCATGCGCCGTATCGAAACGGCTTTCAGCAGCCAGAGGGTGACTTCCCCTGGCAGGGCAATTTCCTTCGTTTCGAGAAGTCCGTTGCCGGCCGCCTGCTCGACGGCGTCGAACACAATGCCTTCCCGGAGGTGCGCTGATGTCCAACATCAAACTCCCCGCCGATAGCGAAATGCGCCGCATGGTCGCCTCCGGCCTTGGCCGGCGCAATATCGCAGCCGCTTGCAGCTGCAGCCTGTCCGCCGTCGACGCCAGGCTGAAACGCCTTGGCCTCGTCGCACCGCTGGAAAGCCTTTCTCGCCCCGCCGATCCCGATCGCATGATCGTCCCGACATGGATCATGTCCCGCATCGACGGCCCCATCACCCTGCCCCGCCTGTCGATCCAGGCGCGGCCCTACCAGGAGCATGCAAGATGAGCGAGACAGACGCAAAAATCCCTGATCGCATCTATGTGCAGTTCGGCAAGTCCGAAGCCACATGGCCGGCCATCAGTCTGCGCATGTGGAGCCTGGAGCCGTTCAAGGGCGCGACGACCTACGTGATCGAGCCGGAGATCTACACTACGTTCGACGGTGAGCCGCTTCCGGATGCAACGCCAGCGGAGCCGCAGCCATGACCCCGAACCCTCCCGGATACGACGAATACAAAACCGAAGAGCGCCGGCAGGCCAAGATCCTCACCGATGCCATTAATGAGACAATCATGGCCACGGCGCGCACGTTTGAAGCGCCGATCATGAATGCGCTGGCCAGCGCTTTGGTTGCCAATGAAGCTGCCATGCTGGCCTCAATCGAGGATCCCAGACACCGCAAGGCGATGCGCAAGGTTATGGACGATACGCGCCCCCGTGCGCTGGCCGAGGCCATGACGAAAAACCACGGAAAGGCGCAGGTCATTACGTTGGGAGGGATCCGCCAATGACCCTCACCCGCAAGCTCGAAACCCTCACTGTGCGCTGCGATGCCTGCCCGACCGTCTATCGCCACACCTATGGCGAGGCCGACTTCCTGACCATGATGGGCGATATCCAGCGCGAAGGCTGGAAGCCGAAGAAGCTCGCCGGCGTGTGGCACCACACTTGCCCGGATTGCGCTAGGTCGCGCGAGGGGAGGCTGCTGTGACGATCCGCCCCATTTTCGCATGGTATGACCTCTGGGTTGGCCTGTTCTGGGACCGGCATAAGCGCCGGCTCTACATTTTCCCGCTGCCCTGTCTTGGCGTCGTGGTTTCGTTTGGCGAGCCGGCCCTATGACCACCGACGCCGATCGCCGACTCGCCAATGCCCGCCGACTGGAACAGATCCAGATCCGCACCAATGAGGCCAGTCGCGATTGGCATCTGATCGCCCGTGGCCGCGAGCATGAGCGCATCGGCGCCATGCTGGCACCGGGCACGGATCCGGTGGCGATCTGCATTCTCACGCCCGATTGCGGCTATGCCGATCGCGATTTCCTGATCTACGCCCACGCCGACCAGGTCTTTCTGCTGGAGCTGCTCGCCCGCGCCTATGACCGTATCCGCGCCCAGCGCGCCGAGATCAACCGTCTGACCGCCGAGATCCACACCTTGCAGTGTCGGATGGCTGGCAAGCCGGAGGGCAATTATGCTGCCGAATGCGCCATGCGGTGCAAGGATGACCACCTGTTCCGGCGATACCTCATCGAGTGCCACGGTCTGGCCAACGCCACCGACCTAGAGCGCGTTGAGACCAAGGTTCGCAGTGTTCTGGCGATCAGCTCCAGGAAGGAACTCAACGAAGATCTGGCTGCCTGCGCAAGGTGGAAGGATCTGCTGGCTGATTATTTCAAGTGGAGGACGGCGCCATGAACCCTGCCCCGCCCCGCAGCGTGCCGCGCCTCGGCCTCAATCGTGTCGAGCTGGCCCAGGCGATCGGCGTCAGCGCCACCTCTGTTGATCAGATGGTCAAGGAAGGCTACCTTCCACCGCCGCGCCGCTGGCACACGCGCAAGGTCTGGCTGCTGTCCGATGTGGAAGCAGCGCTGCAGGCCTGGCCCGAAGATGCCGGCGCGGCAGAGTTCGACACCCATGAAAGGCAGGACGGGCCGGACGATCAGTGGACGGCCTCCTGATGCGGGATTTGGCCAATATCGATCTGCCCTATGTCGAGACCAACAAGAGCCGCCACGGCACGATGCGCTATTATTTCCGCATCGACGGTCGGCGCATCTGCCGTTTGCCCGACGATATCGACAGCGAAGACTTTGCCAAGGCCTATTGGGTGGCCCGCAGCGCGTCCGGCAAGGCGCTGGAGCGCGAGGAACGCCCGCGCCCGCTGCATGTCACGGTCAAGCCCAACACCTTCCAGTGGCTGTCTCTGGCCTATATGCGCTCGTCTGCCTTCACCATGCTTGACCTCACGACGCAGGGGAAGCGCCGCGCCATCATCGAATCCATGTGGGATGAGCCGGTTTCGGCCAAGAACCCGGCAGGCCCGCGCTTTGCCGAAATGCCGATGGCGCGCCTCGATATCCGCAATCTGGAAATCCTGCGCGACCGCAAGAAAGAAACGCCTTTTGCTGCCGACGAGCGCCTGAAGATCCTGCGCCAGATCCTCGACACCAAGGATGCCGCCGGCCGACCTTACGTGCAGAACACGGCGCGCCTGGTGCAGCCGTTCCGCGCCCGCAGCGACGGCCACAGCACGGCCACGCCGGACGAGTTGAAACAGTTTATCGCCCATCACGGACAGGGATCGAAAGCCGTACTGGCCATGGCGCTGTTGATGTTCACCGGCTTCCGCGTCTCGGATCTGGCGGCGATCGGCCCGCAGCACCGCCGCAAGGATATGTTCAAGCTGCGGCTCTTCAAGAACCGCAATCGCACGCCCGTTGATATCGAGATCGCCATCCACCCCATCCTTGAGGCGGTGCTGGCCAACCATAAGGTCACCGGCATGACCTATATGCAGACCGAGTATGGCAAGGCCTTTTCGGTCAAGGGGCTTGGCAACCGCGTGTCCGACTGGTTCACCCAGGCCGGCCTTCCGCACCTGACAGCCCATTCGGTTCGCAAGGGCCTCGCCACCGACCAGGCCCATAACGAGGCCACTGATTCGATGATGGAAGCCATGTTCGGCTGGACCGACGGCAAGACCTCGAAAATCTACACCCGCAACGCCGAACGCGCCCGCCTCGCCCGTCAGGCCGTCGCCAAGATCAACTGGGACGGCATCGGCGCAACCCTGCTGGCAGATGCCGAAGGTGTGGCAGGGTGTGGCAGCGCGCCTTGAAATAAAACGGCATTTCCAGAAGCCGAAAGTGTGGCGCACCGTGCGCCAAGTGCCTGACAAATAAGCCCAAACCCCATTCCGGGCGAGGCCTCCATTCCCTTCCTAATTTCACGACACATTATTGATTTGCCTGCCGAAATCGCAACGGCGATCGGCCAATGACAATGCCGCTCCTGTGGTTGTGGCGGTTCCATACACGTCGTCGAGCCAGCCTGGGTGGATCATCATCAGAGACGATAAGGGACGCTACCAGCCCATCCGGGCAATAGCGTCCATCAGTCTGCTTTAAGCCCTTACAGCCACTGCGTCGCATCCGCCGTCGACTGGCAGCCATAGGGTGGCAGCTGGGTGGTGAAGGTGGTGTGCAGTCTGTCGCAGCCCCATTTGTTGATCGGTCCCGGCATGCGGCTGTTCAATTCGATTCCCACTTCGTTGTAGGGGCTTTCGACATTGGTGACATAGCGATACCAGCGGAAGCCGGCGACCAGCACGATGGCCAGTACTACGGTCAGCAGGATGCGAAGAATTTTCATGGTTTTTCCTTTATAAGCGCGCGAGTTCCAGCGGGCATCGCAAACCGATGCCCGTCGGGCAGCCTCCCGGCACAGCGCGGTGCCGGGGCTGAGACGTTTCTGACGATCAGAAAAAGACGACGTAGCCGGCAAACAGGCCGTTGGCGACCAGCAGGCAGAACACCGCGAACGAGCCCAAGTCCTTGGCATTGCGGCCGACCGTGGAGATTTCCGGCGAGATCCGGTCGACCAGTTCCTCGATGGCCGTATTGAGCGCCTCGATGGCAAACAGCACCAGCATCAGCACGAGGAAGGCCAGGTATTCCCACAGGGCTGCCCCTGCAATGGCAAACAGAGCCAAGCCGGCGGCAAGCGCGATCAGCTCATGGCGAAAGGCCGATTCGCCGATCAACCGCCGGAAGCCCTGCAGCGAATAGCGCGAGGCGGCAAAGACATGGGCAAAGCCGGTGACTTTGCGGATCGGATTGGCACTGGCATGCCGTGGTCCCGCCTCGCGGGTGACAGGCTCACTCATGGGTTTTGTTGGTCACTCCGGCACTGTCGAAGGTCGCCATCCCGGCATGGCAGGCCGCGGCCGCCTTGACGATGCCGGCCGCCAGCGCTGCCCCCGTCCCCTCGCCAAGCCGCATGCCGAGCGCCAGAAGCGGCGTCTTGCCGAGCTTTTCGATCGCCCGCAGATGGCCGGGCTCGCCCGAGACATGGCCGATCAGGCAATGGTCGAGTGCCGACGGGTTGATGGCCTTCAGGATAGCCGCAGCCGAGGTCGCCACATAGCCGTCGATCAGCACCGGAATCTTTTCCATGCGAGCCGCCAGGATCGCGCCGGCCATGGCGGCAATCTCGCGGCCGCCAAGCCGCCGCAGCACCTCGAACGGATCGTCGAGATGATCGCGGTGGAAATGGACGGCCGCCTCGACCGCCGCGGTCTTGCGCTGCAGCACCTCGCCTTGCGACCCGGTTCCCGGACCGACCCAGTCCTCGGCCGTGCCGCCGTAGAGGGCCAGGTTGATGGCCGCAGCAATCGTCGTGTTGCCGATCCCCATTTCGCCGATGCAGAGCAGATCGGTTCCGCCGGCAATCGCCTCCATGCCGAACGCCATCGTCGCCGCGCAGTCGCGCTCCGACAGCGCCGGCTCGCAGGTGATGTCGCCGGTCGGGTAATCGAGCGCCAGATCGAAAATCTTCAGGCCGAGATCATGGGTCACGCAGATCTGGTTGATCGCCGCACCGCCGGCTGCAAAATTCTCGACCATCTGCTGGGTCACCGACGACGAATAGGGCGTGATGCCGTGTTTCGTGACACCATGATTGCCGGCAAAGATCGCCACCAGCGGCCGGTTGACCGCCGGCGGCCGGCCCGTCCAGGCCGCAAGCCACATGGCGATTTCCTCCAGCCGCCCGAGCGAACCCGGCGGCTTGGTCAGCTGCCGGTCACGATCGCGCGCCGCCACGAGCGCCGCCGTATCCGGACCGGGCAGGTCGCGCAGAAGCGAACGGAAATCATCGAATGGCAGACCGGTGACGCTCATCAGGCAGGCTTTCTTGTGTTTCTAGGCAAAATCGGGCTTTGTGGGCTCATCTAATACGCAGACGGACGGACCGCAACAACCCATAAAGCGGCCCTGCCCTTTGCCTATGTGTTCACCTTCGACAATGGAGTGCCGCGATCCGATGGATTTGCGTGAATTTTATGGCGATACCGCCCGGTCCCTGGCTTTCTTGAGCCGCCTGCCCGTTCCCGGCCGTTTTTTCACCGGCCAGACCGGGACGATGACACGCATGGTCCAGGGCTTTCCGCTGGCCGGAGCCCTCATCCTCCTGCCGGTCGCCGTCGTGCTGGCGATTATGCTCAGCCTTGGCGCCACACCGCTGATGGCGACAGTGGCAGCCCTGTCCGTGCAGACGCTGCTGACCGGCGCCCTGCACGAAGACGGCCTCGGTGACACCGCCGATGGCCTTGGCGGCGGCCGCGACAAGGACCATGCGCTGATCATCATGAAGGACAGCCGGGTCGGCTCCTATGGCGTCGTCGCCCTGATCCTGGGGTTTGCCCTGCGCATCGCGGCGATCGCGGCCCTCGCCCAGCACCTGCCCCCCCTCGCCGCTGCCGCCTGCCTGCCGGCCATCGCAGCCCTCAGCCGGGCGCTGATGGTCTGGCACTGGGCCTCACTCCCGCCCGCCCGCGCCGACGGTGTCGCGTCCTCGCTCGGATCTCCGCAAAAATCGGCCCTGCATGTCGCTCTGATCTCAGCCGCTGTGATTGCCGCCATCACGATCATCCCGGCCGCATCGGTCTTCGCGCTATTGATCACCCTTGCCGCCAGTGCCGGGGCAGCGGTCGCCTTTCTCGGGTTTGTGCGCCGCCGCATCGGCGGCCACACCGGCGATACGATCGGCGCCTGCCAGCAGATTTGCGAAGCCGTCGGCCTGACCGCCCTTGCCATGGCCGCCTGACCACCCAATATGGAAAAGCCAGACAACAAGGCCCGTATGATGGAATCGCCCTGCATCCTCCTCTGTTCGATCGACAGCAAAACCGGCTACTGCTTCGGCTGCGGCCGCACCCGCGACGAGATCGGCGCCTGGACCAGCTATTCCGACCAAGAACGCAGCACCGTGATGGGGCAACTGGCCGAACGGCTCAAAGGCCTTGAACGCAAGCCACGCCGCGAAACCCGCCGCAGCCTCATGGCGCGCCAGGGCGAGACGCTCTGATGCGCCTGATCATCGTTCTGGCAATTCTCGGCTTTGGCCTGGCCGTTCTGCTGTTTAATCACGACAGCGGTCGCAGTTTCGGCATGGACAATGACAGTTTCGGCCGGATGATCACCCTGCTGCCCTTTGCCGCCCTGCTCTCGGTCGGCATCCTGGCAAGCCGCCGCTCGTTGAGCGAGAGCGTCCGCCAGATCGCCTGGTGGCTGCTGATCATCCTGGTGCTGGTCACCGGCTATCTCTACCGCAACGATTTTTCCGCCGTCGGCAATCGCCTGTTGGCCGGCCTCATGCCCGGTCGGGCCGTGGTGGTCACGACCAGCGAGGGCGGCATGGAGGTGATCCTGCACAAGTCGCTCGGCGGCCACTTCGAAACGACGGTGGATGTCGACGGTGTCGCGGTGCCGATGCTGATCGATACCGGTGCATCCTCGGTGGCACTGAGCTTCGAGGATGCCGTCAGGATCGGCATCGACCCTGCCAATCTGAACTATACCCAGACGATCCTGACCGCCAACGGCCGGGCCACGGCAGCGCCGATAAGGCTGGCGCAGGTGGCCATTGGCCCGATCGTCCGGCAGAACATTCCGGCCATGGTTGCCGAGGAGGGCAAGCTCGACCAGAGCCTGCTCGGCATGTCATTCCTGTCGACGCTCGGCTCCCTGCAAATGCAGACGGATGAATTGCGCCTGCGCGACTGAGCCCAACCCCGATGGCCGATCAGTTGCGCAGCTTGTAGCCGGTGCGGAACACCCAGGTGAGGAAACCGAGGCAGAGCGCCAGGAAGATGCCGACCATGCCCACGCTGATCAGCGGATCGACATCCGCCACTTCAAAGAAGCTCCAGCGGAAGCCGCTGACAAGATAGAGCACCGGATTGAAATGGCTGGCCGTCTGCCAGAAGGGCGGCAGCATGCTGACGGAATAGAAGGTGCCGCCGAGAAAGGTCAGCGGCGGCACGACCAGCATCGGCACCAGGCTCAACTGCTCGAAATTCTTCGCCCAGATGCCGATGATGAAACCGGCCATGCTGAAGGTCATGGCCGTCAGCAGCATGAAGACGATCATCAGGACGGGATGGTCGATCTTGAGATCGACGAAGAAGGCAGCGGTGGCCAGGATGATCAGGCCGATCAGCATGCCCTTGGTGGTCGCGGCCCCGACATAGCCGATCAGGATTTCCGTCATGGCGACCGGCGCCGAGAGGATTTCGTAGATCGTGCCGGTGAATTTCGGGAAATAGATGCCGTTGGCGCCGTTCGCCAGGCATTGCGAAATCAGCGTCAGCATGATCAGGCCGGGCGTGATGAACGCGCCATAGGACACACCCTCGATTTCCTGCATGCGTGGCCCGACCGCGGCGCCGAAGACGATGAAATAGAGGGCCGTCGAGACAACGGGAGAGACGACGCTCTGCAGCAGAGTGCGGCCGGTGCGCGCCATTTCGTAGTAATAGATGGCCTTGATGGCTTCGAAATTCATGACGCGTCTCCGATCAGCGAAACGAAAATATCCTCAAGCGAGGTCTGGCGGGTGGAGAGGTCGGAAAAATGCAGGCCCGACGCCTCGATGGCCGCCAGCAGGCCCGGAATGCCGCCATGGTCCTTTTCGGCATCGTAATCGTAGACCAGCTGTGATCCCTCCTCCTGCAGCAGCAGGTTGAAAGCCGAGAGCGTTGCCGGGACTTCAGTGATCGGCTTGGCAAGGTCGAGAATGAGCTGCTTGCGACCGAGCTTGCGCATCAGCGCATTTTTCTCCTCGACCAGCAACAGCTCGCCCTGATTGACAATGCCAATCCGGTCGGCAATCTCCTGGGCTTCCTCGATGTAATGGGTGGTCAGGATGATCGTCACGCCGGTCTCGCGCAGCCGGCTCACCAATTGCCACATGTCCTTGCGCAGGCTGACATCGACGCCAGCCGTCGGCTCGTCGAGAAACAGGATGCGTGGCTCGTGCGACAAAGCCTTGGCGATCAGCACGCGCCGCTTCATGCCGCCCGAGAGCTCGCGCAGCGCATTGTCGCGCTTGTCCCAGAGGCTGAGCGATTTCAGCACCTTTTCGATATGGGCGGGATCGGCCGGCAGGCCGTTGAGGCCGCGCGAAAAACTGACCGTGTTGATGACGGTCTCGAACATGTCGGTGGTCAGTTCCTGCGGCACCAGGCCGATCATACCGCGGGTCTTGCGGAAATCCTTGACGACGTCGAAGCCGTCGACCATCACCGACCCGCCGCTCGGATTGGCGATGCCGCAGACGATCGAGATCAGTGTCGTCTTGCCGGCACCGTTCGGCCCGAGCAGGGCAAGGATCTCGCCTTCCTCGATATCGAGCGTCACGCCCTTGAGGGCCTTGAAACCGTTGGCATAGGTCTTGGTCAGGTCGCGAATGGAAATGATCGGAGCCATGGGCACCTTCTCGGATGGGTGGGGCAAAAGGGTAAGAATGGTTCCCCTATATAGGTTCTCGCGCCCCGATCACCAGCCCGCCCGCCAAATTACCGTTTGGCGGCTGACAGCTTATGATCCCACGGCTGATCCCACGGCTCTCGATGCCGGGTCGTCCAGGATCGACCGATCGGAATAGACCTGGTTGCGGCCATAGCGTTTGGCCAGGTAGAGGAACTGATCGGCGGCATTCAGGTAATTGTCGAAATTTTCCCGCCCGCGGACCTCGGCCACCCCGAAGGAGACGGTGATCGACACCTCCTTGTCATTGATCGCCACCTTCATCTCCGAAAGGCTCTGGCGAAGCGTTTCGCAAAGAATAGCGGCTTGGGCCGAATCGTGGCCCGGCAGCAGCAGGCCGAACTCCTCTCCGCCGAGACGCCCGAGCAGGCACGCCTGGTCGGCCATCAGCGGCTTCAGCTTGGCAGCCACGGCTTTCAGCACCTTATCGCCGCCTTCGTGCCCGTAGGTGTCATTGAGCTTCTTGAAATGATCGATGTCGAGCATGGCGACGCTGCAGGGCTCGTGCCGCCCCAGGCATTTGTCGATCTGCACCGGCCCCCGTTCGAAAAAATAGCGCCGGTTGTAGAGACCGGTCAGGTAGTCGTTGAAGGCCGCAGCGCGCAACTGCCCGATCTGCGACAGCGTTTCAATATTATGATTGATCCGGCATTGCAGTTCTTCCGCAACATAGGGCCGATAAACGAAGTCACAGGCCCCCGCTTTCAGGAAGCTCGCCGACAGCAGGCGGTCCGATGACGACGAGATCCCGATGACGCGCAACTGGTTGCTGTCATAATGGCGTCGAATGCGGCGCGTCAGCTCGTAGCCATCCATGTCGGGCATGCTGTAGTCGGTAATAACCAGCGAAATATCGCTATGCTGCTCGAGCATCTGCAGCGCCTGCGTGCCGGTAGTGGCCTGCACCACGTTGAATTGCTGCAGGGTGAGAAGATCGACCAGGTGCTGACGCGCCGAGGCAGCGTCGTCGACAACCAGGATCCGCACAAAGCGGTTGGACAGCACGCGCCCGACGGACGCGACAACCATGTCGAGGGCGCGGTCGTTGTCCTTGATGATGTAGTCCGAAACGCCTTTTTCGACGATGCGCTCGCGCATGTCGAGATTGAATGTCGCGGTGAAGACGATCGCCGGTATGCCCAGCTCGACCGCCATGTCGAGCACTTCGCCGTTGGGCGAATCCGGCAGGTTGAGATCGACGATGGCCACGTCAAATTTGCGCCCGGGTGCAGCGATCGCCTTGCGCACGGCCCTGGTGGACGCGCAATGGGTTACAGCCGTCCCCAGTTCCGTCCTCAGACGATGCGCCAGAAAGGAAGCAATCGACCGGGAATCTTCGATCAACAGGACATTGCAGTCATCGAACGTGGTGCTGTGCCGAGGAAACGAGACATCGAATGCGAAGGACATGGATATAACCCTCGCCCCGGGTCACGGACCAGCGGGGCGCTTTTTAGCATGATGCTGCGACCCCTGAGGCTCGCCAACCCATATTCGAGTGCGAAAGTCCCGGAGCCGATCTCTCCCTCGCGGCCGAGGGAGAGACGGACCTGTCACGGGGCTGCCTTATGCACGCCGCTGCTGGCCGGCCCTGATCTGCACCAGCGTGTCGAGGTTCTGGTTGACGCGGCAATAGAATTCCTCGTCGATGAAAGGCCGCAGCATGAAATCATTGCCGCCCACTTTCAGGAACCGGGCCGAGAGCAGCCGATCGCTTGACGAGGAGACGCCGATGATCCGCAGTTCATGGGATCCACGCACCGCGCGTATGCGGCGGGTCAGTTCGAAGCCGTCGATATCCGGCATGTTGTAGTCGGTCACGACAAGGCCGATATCTTTGTTGGCCTTGAGGGTGTCCAGGGCCTTGGCGCCGTTCTCGGCGGTGCTGACCCGGAAATTGTAGCGCTTCAGGCGGCTGGACAAAAGGGCCCGTGCCGTCGGGCTGTCGTCGACGATCAGAACATGGTGGCGGTGGTTGGTGAGGAAGCGGCAGACCGATTCCGCCAGCATCTCGACGGCGAAGATATTGTCCTTGAGGATGTAGTCGACGATATCCTGCGCCAGAAGTTTCTCGCGGGTCTTTTCCTGAAAGGTGCCGGTAAAGACAATCGTCGGAATGTTGAGATCGAGCAGATACTCAAGCGCCTCGCCATTTTCGGCGCCCGGCAGGTTGATGTTCGAAATCGCCAGAGTAACAGGCTCTTCTGAAAGCTCGTTGGCGGCCTGAAGATCCTCAAAGGTTCTGCAGATTTCCGCATCGATGCCGAACAGCTCTTTGAGCCGAGTTCCGATCATCGAAGTAAACACATTGGAATCTTCCGCGACGATAATTCGTACATCGGGAAATGACTCTCCGGAATACTGCATTCCGGAAACACCTAGGAAAGTCATGGCGCGCCTTCGTCGTGAGAGAACTGTTGAACACAATACTCCAAACGGCTTGCAGAACCGTTAATCCGCCAAATATGGCCAAGAAGACCCGAAACCCTCCTTATATTCAAAGGTAATAATGCGTTTCTTTTGGGTTTTTCTTGCAGATGGGCAAGCATAACGGGCTATCCGCCCAGCGGCGCAGGCAGACGCAAAGGGCGCTGGAGGGAAGACGCCTGCCTCAGCCAAAACGCGGTTGCCGTGCGCTGACCTACTTGATCAGGGCGGCACCGTTCTTGATTTCGACGGATTCGTTGCCGACCAGACCGATGCGGTCTCCATTCGGCAGCGTGACGAAACAGCCCTTCGGACACATGGCTTCGGTTGCGCCGGCATCGATGGCAACATTCGTCTTGGTGCCGTCTTCCACAATGGTCAGCGTCACGGTCGCCTCGCCCGCATTGGTAATGGACGCGGCGAGCGCGCCGGACGCGGTTGCCGCAGCAACAAGCAGTGCCAAAACAAGTCTTGCCATGTCGATCCCAGCGCCTTGGCGCCGTCCTCTGATTGCCGCCGCTTAATCCATGGCGACAGACGCACCACGAAGGAAGAGCATGGGCCATTGTCTATCGCTCAGGAACTGAACCCAGGCTGAATGCGCAGTTCATCTGCCGAGTGTGTCATCAGAGGGGTCGTCTTGCAAATCGCCCCGCTCCACGGGCGGCTGTTGCTTGGACGGCGTCCCGGCCTCGAGCCGTTCCGAAGGCGCCTTTGCATGATCGTCATCGGCGCCCTCCTTTCGCTTTATGTCGGCTTCCCCCGCTCGCATCAGGATACGCACATCCTGATGGGGGAATGGCATTTCGATGCCTTCGTCGCGGAAGCGCTCGATGATCCGGATCCGCGTCTCGTTCTTGACGCCCAGGCTGTTGAGCACGTCGGCAACGTAAAAACTCAGCTGGAAATCGAGCGACGACGCGCCGAAGGACAGGAAGACCACGAAGGGTTCCGGATTGCGCAAGGCGCCCGGCTGCTCGCCGGCGATCTCGGTCAAGATCCGGATGACCTGTCGGGGATCGCTGTCATAGCTGACCCCGACCAGAATATCGACGCGGGCCAGCGTATTGCGGTGGGTCCAGTTGCCGACCGAGGCATTGATCAGCTCCGAATTCGGCACGATGATCGTCTGGCGCTGGAATGTCTCGATCTCGGTGGCGCGCACCGAAATCTTGCGGACAAAGCCCTCCGTCGTGCCGGTTGCGACCCAGTCTCCGACCTTGAACGGTCGCTCGACCAGCAGGATGAGACCCGAGACGAAATTCGAGACGATATTCTGCAGGCCGAAGCCGATCCCGAGCGACAGGGCACCGGCCACCAGTGCCAGGCTGGACAGATCGATGCCGGCCGCCGAAATGCCGATCAGAGTGGCCAGCCCCGTCCCGAGATAGCCAATGCCGGTGCGCACGGAATTGCGCACGCCGGTATCGACATGGGAGCGCGCCATGACATTGCCGTCGAGCCATTTCTGGAACCAGCGGGTCGCCACCAGCCCGAGGGCAAACAGCAGCACGCCGCCCAGGATGCCGACAATCGAGATGCGGATATTGCCCAGGTTGATCTCGGTGAAGAGATTGAAGAACCACAACTGCAGATCGCGCGGCTGGAAGCCCCAGGACATCAGGGTCAGCGGAATGCCGATCACCAGGACAAAGACATAGATCAGCAGGCCAGCGACAATACCCGACTGGTCGAGCGCCACCGGCGACAGGGCCAGGCGCTTGTGCAAAAATCGGCCGACCAGTGTCTCGCCGAACTGATTGGGTGCCGACACGGCCCGGCCCGATCGAATGCCGATATACATGGTGGCGATCACCGCGCCGTTCAGGATCAACTGGGTTGCCAGGAAGCGCGACAGGCCGACATAGCCCGTCAGGCCCGCCAGAATGAGGCCGGCCCCGGTCAGGCGCATGGTGGCGATCACCCAGCGCGGCCACGGTCTTCCCTCGACGGAAGCCTCGTCATGCTTGGCGATCACCGGTTTCATGAAGGACACGATGACGATGATTAATCCCACCAGAACGGCGGAAACCAGGCTTTTGATGACGGTCAGCACCACTGGCGAGCCCAAGGTCTCGCTGATCGAGCCGAGCACGTAATCGGCACCGTTGATCAGCGCCATGGCCAGAATGGCATATTCCAGGTCGCGGGCGCCGCGGTCGGAGACCCGCACCAACCGCCAGGTCGATGCTCCCGGTGCCAGCACCGCGCGCGTCAGCTTTGATACGAAAAACATCAAGCCGATCAACGCGAAGGCACCCGAGATGATCGACGCAATGTCCGGACGCAGGACATTGAAGGTATAGAGGAAGAAATACGATCCCAGCAGAAAGGCAGCGATTGCCAATGTCGGAAGGATCGTCGACCAGAAAGCCACCGAGAACCGGCTCATATAGGCCGGATTCTGCGCTGCCGGATCACGCTTGATCAAAGACCCGAACAGGCGATATTCGGCGGTCAGCAGGATCAGCGCCATGGCCAGTGACAGCATGATGGCAATGCCCAGCTGCAAGCGCTTGAACTTCCAGACAAAACTTAGCCAGCTGCCGACGGTGCGGTTGAAATTTTGGATTTCGGCGCCAAAAGAGGTCCAGGCTTCGGAAAGCACCGCCCCGGACAGATCGGTATGCGCAAGAATCTGGTTTGCAAACAATTCGCGGCGGATCTTGGTGATGGCATTGGAGAGCTGTGTCGCGCCGATCGACACATCTTCCGCCTTGCCGGTCAGGGTGTTGATCTCCAGGCGCTCTGCCACCAGCTTGCTGCGCTCGTCGGAAACCTCCGGCGCTTCGGCAGGCTGGCCATCCTTCGGCGCGTCGCCCAGCTGTTCGAGGCGCGTCTTGATCTCTTCAAATCGCGGCCTGATGTCGACCGTGACCTGCAGCATGTCGCGGGCCAGCGTGTCCGCCTTCGCCTTGTCATCGACCAGCTTGGTATCGTCCTTCGCATCGGCCTCGACGGAGGCCCGCAGCGAATCGAGCTGCTTTTGCGCCTCCGGGATCCGGGTCTGTGCCGTCCCGACGGGGTCCGCCGGCGCTGTCAGGAGCGGATCCTGCGCCATGGCGAGGCGGGGCGACAGCAAAGGCATGGCAGAGATCGCCAGGAAGAGCAGCAGTGCCGTCGTCCGGCAGATCGAGAAAGTAGTCTTTAACCGTTGCAAAATCTGTTCCTTAGCTCAGCCATGATCGAAGCGGCCGACGACCTCTGGCCGAACCATAGGGCGATTGCATGGCGAAGAAAAGCAAGGGGCGGCAGACAAGAGCAGAGCGTGCCGTTCGCCCCGGCGCGACCGCCATGCCGGCGCCCGATAAACTCCATTTACCGTCTTTTCTTACCGAATCTTTTGGTCCGGCCGGTAGTATCCTTTGAAACGCGCCCACCGGGAGACCCTCCGTGCTGAACTGGAACACGATCGGCAGCACCGCTACCTACCGCACCACCCGTGCCGATCTGCTGATCCTGCTCGAAGGCGCCACCTCCAAGCCTTATCTCGACGTCGTCGGCGATCCGACCATCGGCATTGGTTTCAATCTCAAATACAATCTGGCCTCAGTGCTGACCGCGATGGTCGGAAAAAGCCATTATAGTGCGACGCTGCTCGATCGCCTTCAGACCGTGGTCGACGCCGACTATTCAAGCGGCCAGACCGCACTTTTGCAAAAGCGGCTCGATGCCGTGATGAAAACCTGGCATGACAGCCGTGACAGCGCCGTTCCGGTCTCCTTCGTCTTTGCCAATTCCAGCCAGATCAGCGCGGCCCTGACCGCCATCGCCCCGACCTATGACGGCTATGTCGACCGCTGGCTGTCCGGCATTCCCAACTCGACCGAACGGGCCGTGCTGTTTTCGCTCGCCTATAACAATCCCTCCCTGCTGGGTCCCGACCTCAAGGCGGCGATCCTCGCGGGCGACCGGGCCGAAGCCTGGTACGAGATCCGCTACAATTCCAACGGCAGCAAGATCGCCGGCATTGCCAATCGCCGCTATGTCGAGGCCGAGCGCTTCCAGCTGTTCGACACCGATGGCAAAGCCAGCACCGCGCAAGCCCTTGACGCCGGTGTCATGTATGCCACCCATCGCGACAAGATTCTGTCCTATGAAGCGCTCTGGTCGCCGACCAATGCCGCGGAAATCAAGGGCGAATCCGGCATCGAGACAATCCTCGACGAAATGGCGCCGGCCATGACCCGGCTGAAAGCCACCTACAAGATCGGCTCCGGCCTCGCGCTTGAAGAATTGCAGGTCGCCGACGGCACACTGACCACCTTGAAGGGCGACGGCACCAGCCATGACAGCGCGGCCAACGATGCCGACCTGCTGGTGGGAAGCGCCAGCGCCAACCGGCTCGAAGGCGGCAACGGCACCGATGCACTGATCGGCAATGGCGGTAACGACCGGCTCTATGGCGGAAACGGCAATGATTGGCTGCAGGGCGGCGCAGGCGCCGACCGGCTGTTCGGCGGTGCCGGCCGCGATGTCTTTGATTTCAACGCCCTGTCCGACAGCCGGCCGAGCCAGGCTGACGTGATCTCCGGCTTCGTCAGCGGCCAGGACCGCATCGACCTGTCCCATATCGATGGCACTGGCCAGGCGGCGGGATACGCCTTCTCTTTTCTCGCCACCGAAGGAGCCGCCTTCACCCGCCATGCCGGCGAGCTCAAATGGTCACAGACCGGCACCGGCAGCAATGCCCGCACGATCATCGAAGGCGACGTCAATGGTGACGCCGCCGCCGATCTGAAAATCATCCTGATCGGCCATCACGACCTCACAGCCTCGGATTTTCTGCTCTGACGCCCGGTAAACCGGGCCATACCATCGACTGGTCAGGCGGCTAGGCGGGCGCTGAGCGCCTCGAATTTTTCCAGTTGGTCGGCGAGCAGTTCCTTCTGTGCGTCGCGGCGCACGAACAGCTTGAACATCGCGTGCCCATCGGCATTCATGAACCAGATCGAACAGGAGCGCCGGCCATGGAAGGCGCGGTCGATGAAGGCGATCGAGGCGCAGCGATCCTTGCGGATGTGGCCGCCGATCGGGCTGTCGCCATGAATGTTGAACCAGCCATGGCCTTCGCTGCCGGCCGGCAGCGAGCCGACCACTTCCAGCACGATATCCTGCGTGTGGACGATCATCAGCACCTCGCCCCAGCTGCCGAATTCCTGCCAGATCTCGGCAAACAGATCGGCAGAAACGATCTTCGCCGCTCCGTCCGCAAGCAGCGCCAGCACCTCGGCCGGCGTCACATCGGCCGAGGTGGCAATGGCCTCGACCACGCCGTCCGGCTTCTCGGCCAGAGCCGCCCTCGCCCGTTCGATACGGCTATCCTTGTCTGTCCCGATCGTATCCATGGCTGAACTCAAGCGGCCTGCGAACGGCGATTGCCGGCGCTGTCTTCGCTGATGATCACCTCGAAACCTTCGAAATGCGGACCGGACAGATATTGCACCTTGCTCTCGCCGGCGCGCGCATGGGCCGCGCGGAACTGCTCGGACTTGGTCCAGGCGACGAAGGACTCATAGGTGTCCCAGACGGTATGCGATGCGTAGAGCGTGTGATCCTCGGCCTTTGGACCCTTGAGCATCTGGAATTCGATATAGCCCGGCACTTCCGACAGACGGCCCTGACGGTTCAGCCACTGGGCCTCGAACGCTTCCTCGAAACCGGGAACGACGCGAAAACGGTTCATAGCGATATACATTGATCGAAATTCCTCTCGGTTCTGGTGCAAGTCAGACCATCGGCCGCGCGGCGGTGACCGATAGTACTCCTGAAACGGCCAACGGACAAAGCCTTGGCGCCGAAAATCCCGCATTCGCGCTTGCCGGCAGCACAGGTCCGCGTCCGTCGCGGTGTTGCCTTCTTATTTAAACTTGTGCATTATAGTCAAGTTAAATGTCGCTGACAGACGGCGCCATTGCCATCGTATTTTCGGCTCCGGGACGCCCTCATCGTTTCAAAACCGTGACGGCATGATCGGCAGATAGGACAATGATCACATGCACTTGAAAAGAATGTTTGGCGCTCTGTCGCTTGGCATCACGACCCTGGCCGGCGCGACATTGTTGGCGGCTGTGCCCACTTTGGCGCAAGGCCCCTATCCCGATGCCCGGCGCATCGTCTCGATCGGCGGCACGGTCACGGAAATCCTCTATGCGCTGGGCGCCGGCGACCGGATCGTCGCCATCGACACCACCAGCACCTATCCGCAAGCCGTCACGTCGAAGCCGAATGTCGGCTATATGCGGCAACTGTCCGCCGAAGGCATCCTTGCCCAGAAGCCGGACCTCATTCTCGCCGAATCCGGTGCCGGCCCGGTCGAAGCCATGGCGATCCTTGACGCGAGCGGCACGCCTGTTGTCAGCATTCCGGCACCACCGAGCCCCGACGGTATCGCTCCGAAGATCGAAGCCGTTGGCGCGGCCGTCGGCAAACCACAGGAAGCCGCCGCCCTGGCCCATTCCGTGACGGACCGTCTTGCGGCCCTGAAAGCCGATATCGATGGCATCGCCGAACCGAAGAAGCGCGTGCTGTTCGTCCTGTCCTTCGCCAATGGTCGCGTCATGGCCGCCGGTTCGGCCACCGCCGCCGATGCGATGATCGCCCTTGCCGGCGGCGTCAATGCGGCAGGCGATGCCCATGGCTACAAGCCGATGAGCGACGAGGCGCTGATTGCCGCGGCCCCCGATGTCGTGCTGGTCATGGATCACGCCGCCATGCATGTCACCGCCGAACAGGCCTTTGCCGTGCCGGCCCTGAAATCGAGCCCCGCCGGACAGACGGGCGCCTTCATCGCCATGGAAGGCCTCTATCTGCTCGGCCTCGGCCCCCGCACCGCAGACGCGGCGCGCGACCTGGCCGCCAAACTCTATCCCGAGACCATCAAGCCGTGACCCTGTCCCTGCTGCGGCGCTCCAGCGCCGGTCTGACCGGCGACCGCAGCGGCTTCGGCCTTGCGGTCAATCTCGCCC
Organism: Rhizobium sp. CG5; assembly: GCF_023701945.1. GTDB lineage: Bacteria > Pseudomonadota > Alphaproteobacteria > Rhizobiales > Rhizobiaceae > Allorhizobium. The sequence goes on along the minus strand of NZ_JABAEF010000001.1, from coordinate 263,743 downwards.
TGGTCGCCCTGCTGGGGCTCGCCAGCCTCGTCTCGCTTGCCAGCGGCCCGACCGGCGTCGGCCTTGGCGACCTGTGGCGCCATCTCTCGGGCGTAGGCGGGCTTGCCACCCAGGATCTGGTCATCCTCGAAGCGGTGCGCCTGCCGCGCACCGCGCTGGCGCTGCTGGTCGGTGCGGGCCTGGGCGTGTCGGGCGCCATGATGCAAGGGTTGTTCCGCAATCCACTTGCCGACCCCGGCCTTGTCGGCGTCACCTCCGGTGCAGCCCTTGCCGCCGTCTGTGCCATCGTGCTCGGCACCACGGTGCTGGCACCCCTGCAGATGCTGCTCGGCAATCAGTTTCTGCCGCTGATGGCCTTTTTCGGCGGTCTGACCAACACGGTCCTGCTCTATGCCATCGCCACCCGCAATGGCCAGACCTCGACCACCGTGCTCATCCTGTCCGGCATCGCCATCGGCGCCATGTGCGCGGCCGGCACCGGCCTGCTGATCTTCATGGCCGACGACCGGGCGCTGCGCGACATCACCTTCTGGAGCCTCGGCTCGCTCGGCGGCGCCACCTATGCCAAGGCGGCCTCGATCCTGCCCTTCATCCTGGCGGTGCTGGCCACCATCCCGTTTGTCGCCCGCGGCCTCGACGCGCTGGTGCTCGGCGATGCGGCGGCCTACCATATGGGCGTGCCGGTGCAGCGGCTGAAGCGCATCGTCATTCTGGCCGTGGCGGCGGCCTGCGGCGCCACGGTGGCGGTCGCCGGATCGATCTCCTTTGTCGGCATCGTCGTGCCGCATCTGTTGCGCCTCTTGATCGGCCCGTCGCACCGCTTCCTGCTGCCGGCCTCGGCGCTGGGCGGTGCCAGCCTGCTGCTGCTGGCCGACAGCATGGCCCGCACCGTGGTGGCGCCGGCCGAACTGCCGATCGGCATCATCACCGCCATGCTCGGCGCTCCGGTCTTTCTCGTGCTGCTGCTCGGCAAGAACGGCCGATCCGCCATGGAAGGTCTCTGATGATATCGGCCGACAATGTCACGCTCATACGCTCCGGCCGCCGGCTGATCGACACCATCACCCTGACGCTTCGGCCAAACACCTTCACCGTGATCATCGGCCCCAACGGTGCCGGCAAGTCGACGCTGCTGAAGGTGCTGTCGGGAGAGATCAGAGCCGACCACGGCACGGTTCTTTATGAGGATCGTCCCGTTGCCCACATGACGGCGGCCGAGCTTGCCGCACGGCGCGCCGTGCTGCCGCAAAGCACGGTCCTGTCCTTCCCCTTCACAGCGCTGGAAGTCGTGCGCATGGGCGCCATCGCCCATGGCAGCGCGGACCCCGGCCGCTCTGCCCGCCAGGCGCTGGCAAGAGTAGGGCTTGCCGGCTTCGAAGGGCGGCCCTATCGGGCGCTGTCGGGCGGCGAGCAGCAGCGGGTGCAGTTTGCACGGGTGCTGGCCCAGGTGCCGACCGCCACGGACGATGACGGCGCCAAGGCCCTGTTCCTCGATGAGCCGACCTCAAGCCTTGATATCGGCCACCAGATTGCGGTGCTGGAGATCGCCCGGGATTTTGTGCGGGACGGCGGAGCGGTGCTTGCCATCCTGCACGACCTCAATCTCGCCGCCGAATTCGCCGATCATCTGGTCGTCCTGCACCAGGGCCGGATCTTTGCCGAAGGGCCGCCGGCCGACACCATTCACGACACGGTGATCGCCGATGTCTACGGCATCTCAGGTGCCGTCGGCCGCCCGCCTGCCGACAGGATTCCCTACGTCCTGCCGCAATCGCGCCACCGCTGACCGGCATTTAGCCGGCTCAGAGGTTATCCACAGTTATCCACAGGCAAGATTTGACAGTCGGGGAGAAAATTCCGGAACATCCGATGAACATCAGGCTTTCGGACCCGGAACAAACAGAGACACCGCTGGAAGCGGCTTTTTTTTCTGCATCTGAATTTTCAGCGGAAATTTGTATTTTGGTGGGTGATGTAGGGTTCGAACCTACGACCCGCTGATTAAGAGTCAGCTGCTCTACCAACTGAGCTAATCACCCATCCGCGCCGTTCTGGTGGCGTGACCGGGCGTATAAACAGGATATTCGGGCTTGTCCAGCCGACAAGCGAAAATTCTTCGCCTGTCTGTCAAATATTTTCCACAAATCCGGAAAAACCCTTTGTTTTCAAAGGTCGAGCATTCCGGTGGCAATTCGCACCGCTTGGCCACCGATCCGCGCCCGGGAAATCTCCCCGTCCTTCACGTCGATATGCAGGTGAATGAAGGACGGCCGTCCCATCTCCACGCCCTGCTCGATCAGCACCGGATGATGACCGTCCGGCAGCCCGTCGAACAGGTGGATGGCCCCCGACAGCGCCGCCACCGCCGATCCCGTTGCCGGATCCTCGGAAATGCCCATGCCGGAGCCGAACATGCGGGCGTGGAATTTCGCGGCATGGTGAACGCCGCCGCGGCAATAGACATAGGCAGAGGCCAGCGCCCCATTGCTGAACGGCGCCGTGCGCTCCCAAAGCTGCGGGTCGAATTCGAGCGTTTCGACGGCGGCAAGATTGTGCAGCGGCAACAACAGGAACGGCACACCGGCACTCCAGACCGCCGGCACGTGGTTTTCAAAGCCGATATCGCTCACCTTGACGCTGAGCGCATCGGCCAGGCCCTGTCTGTCGAGCGGCAATTGCACCTGTTGCGAGGTCCGGGGCAGGTCGAATTCGGCAAAGCTCGCCTCGCCGTCGCGAATCCGCACAGCGCAGCGCACCGGCCCGACATTTTCCTCCAGCACCGAGACCAGATCCAGACCGCCATTGCTGCCGTCATAGGAGCGCTCTGCCAGCGCAATCGCCGTGCCGACGGTCGGATGCCCGGCAAACGGCAATTCGCGCCCTGGCGTGAAGATGCGCAGCTTGGCGGCATGGGTCGGATTGGCTGCCGTCTGCACGAACACCGTTTCCGACAGATTGAGCTCCCGGGCAATGGCCTGCATGGCCTCATCGCTCAAGCCTTCACCGTCGAAAATCACCGCCAGCGGGTTGCCGGCAAGCTTTCTGTCGGTGAAAACATCATAGACGCTGTAATGACGGGCCAATCGATTCTCCCTCTGTCCTGCGGTCTGGTGCCGCAGACTGCCCGAGCATCGATTGGCATGCAAGCAAAGGACTAGTTAGGCCTGTTGAAATACCAGTCGAGCATCGGCAGCATGGCGCGGTTGTAGGCATGGGCCTGCGGATCGGCCGAGCGGATGGCAACAGCTCCGGATATCTCCTTTTCCTCGTCCACCGCCATATGCGCCGCGATGCGCTCCAGCATCTCGTCGGCCGTAAGCGCAAAGCGGTAAAGCCGGAACACGGTGACGCGACGCTGGCGATAGCTGGCATAAAACTGCGGATCGGCTTGCGCCTCGCCCAGATCAAGGCCGGTTTCCTCCATCACCTCGCGCGCCATATTGGCGCCCAGATCGGCATGGCCGTCGACGACGTCGCCAGGCTCGAGCGAACCCGCCGCGCAATAGACCTGTCCCGGATTGGCGGTATGCGGCGACATGCGCACGGCAATCACAGCCCCATCGCTCGACACCGGCACCGGCAGGGCGAACAGGTGATAGCCGAAGGACGGCTCCGCCTGGCGGCGCCACCAAAGATAGGTCGCATACGGGATGACGTGCCCCTCCCCGGCAATCGTGTCGCCACCCATCGACAGGCGCCGCTGAAACAGCATCCGGCCGTTGAAAAGCGCGGGATTGGCAGCGATCTCGCGGCTCCAGTTGTCAGCCGCTGCGGCCTCCACCTCGGGCGGAAACGGATAGTCGCCGTCAGAAATCCGCAAGCGGATCTCCGAAACCGGAAAGACCGTTTCTTCCGCTGGCCAGTGCAGATGGTCGTCGACAGTGTGCAGGGTCATTTGAGGTCCAGGGTAATGACAATGGGGCAATGGTCGGAGGCTTTGGGACGATCCCAACCGATGCGCGGAAAGCGCTCGACCTCCTGACCGGGCGGAAAGACGGTTCGAAACGGCTGGCCGGCGCGGATGATCTCCGGCACCCGCGTCGCGTTCAGGCGTGAAAGCGCCGGCGACAGCCAGATATAGTCGAGTTGGCACAGATGCTGCTCCTCCGGCCCGCGGGCATGGTAGAGTGTCCAGCGGTCCAGCGGATCACGCCGCAGCATCGGATTTTCGGCAAAGCCGTCATGGCTCAACCCGTCGAGCGCGCTTGGCAGGTCGGCACGATGCTCGAACCGGTATCCGAGCCTGCGGCTGCCGATCACGTCAACGCGCTCCTGATAGTCGTTCATGTCGCCGCAGATCGCAAAATTCATCGCAGCAGTACGGTCGCGGCCAAAACGGTTCTCGATGATATGGCGCACGGCGCTCACCTCGGCCTGGCGGATCGGCATGGTCGAGGTCCGCCCATCCAGGCCGTCGCGATTGCCGCTCATCGATTTCAGATGCACGACATAAAGCGTCAGCGGCTGCCCGCCGATCCGCAGGTCGAGTTCCAGGCAATCGCGCTTGAAGATCTTGTCGTCTTCGCTGTTCGGACTGACCAGCCCCGGAACGAATGGCTTCAGGTCGCGATAGGTCAGCGCCGCATGGCTCTTGATATCGACCAGTTCGATCTTCTGGCCGTCGCGCGTCTCCTCGCGCATGACAACGCCGACATCGATGCCGCGGCTGTCATTGCCTTCGACCAGGTATTTCTGCCGGTAGCCATTGCCGACCATGCGAAACAGATAGCCGTACTCGAAGGCCGACAAGGCCTCCATATTGTCGATCTCCTGCAGGCAGAGAATGTCTGCGTCGGCATCGGCGATCGCCAGCGCCGAGAGCTGTCTTGTATCGTCGGTCGAGGCCACGACGCGGGCCGATTCGAGCGCCTCATAGGCCCGCTCGTCCTTGATCTCGAACAGCTTCATCACCCGGTCCTGGCGCAACTGGTTGCGAAAGCCGGTGAAATCGAAGCGGGTCATCAGGTTTTCGACATTGAAGGTGGCCAGGCGCAGGGACATGAATGAGCTTTCGGTTGGGGCGGTCTGCAGCCTACGACGCGGGCCGCCAATAGCAAAGGCACGACCCAATTAAAGCCAGGTTTGCGGCGATATTCCGCTAGGGCGGGCTTTTCCTCGACGCTATCATTGCTCCCGAAAACTCTAGGGGGAGACTTCATCCATGCGCCTGCCAATCATCAAGATCATCACCTGCCTCGCCGTCCTGACGTCAACGCTTTTGCCCGGTAACGCTTCGGCCGAAGGCTTTGGGGCGCTCGCCTATTCGCCCGCCACCGGATCGACCGGCTGGTCGCATTCCCACGACACCCGCCGGATCGCCGAGCGCAAGGCCCTCAACGCCTGCTCCCAATATGCAGACGATTGCCGCGTGGCGATCTGGTTCCAGAATGCCTGCGGCGCCCTGGCCGCCGGGCCGAACGGCTGGGGCTCGGGCTGGGGCGACGACCGGGCGCGGGCCGAATATGAAGCGATGAAGGTCTGCAGCCGCAACACGCGCGGCTGCCGCACCATCCGCTGGCAGTGTTCCGACGCCCGCTGATCTGCGCGACACGCCAGCTCAGAGCCGCCAGCCGGCCTTGACGATCACCGCAACCCGCTCGCCCGGCCGGATGGCCGTGCGGCTGAAGGCGCGCAGGCTCTGCCCGTCGGACAGCGCGAGCCGCACGGCATAACGCTCGCCCTCGAAGATCGCCGTCTCGACGGTTGCCGCAACGCCGTCCGGACCGATCACAACATCCTGCGGCCGGACCAGAACATCGACCTTGGGCAGCCGCTCGTCCGGCTGCGACAGCGGTTCGGCCAGCGCTGTCCAGTCGAGGTCGCGGCGGGGTGTATCGGCCATCGGCAGTTGCAGGATGCTCCCTTTGCCGACCAGCGCGCCAACCGCTCGGCCCTCCGGCCGCGCGTAGATCTCGGCGGGCGGCGCGACCTGCAGCAGCCGCCCTTCCGCCATCACGGCGACGTCGGTCGCCAGCGCCATGGCCTCGCTCTGGTCATGGGTCACAAAGACCATCGTCGCGCCGGAGCGGATATGGAATTCGCGAAAGGTCTCCTCCATTTCCTGGCGCAGGTGCCGGTCGAGATTGGCAAGCGGCTCGTCCAGCAGCACCACATCGGGCGCTGTCACCAGGCAGCGTGCCAAAGCGACGCGCTGCCGCTGGCCGCCGGAAAGATCCGCCGGACGCCTCGCCGCATAGGCTTCCAGCCGCACCGTCGCCAGCGCTTCGCGCACCGCTGCCTGGTAGCGCTCGCCGGAAATGCCGCGCACTTTCAAGGGATAGCCGACATTGTCGGCGACGCTCATATGCGGCCAGAGCGCATAAGACTGGAACACCATCGCCATGTTGCGCTTTTCCGGCGGCACTATGCCGGCGGCATCCGCCAGGAGCCGTTCGCCGAGCAGGATCGAGCCCTCGCTCGGCGCCTCGAAGCCGGCGATCATGCGCAGCACGGTGGTCTTGCCGCAGCCGGACGGCCCGAGCAGCGCCAGGAAACCGCCTTCGCGCACGGTCAGCGAAACATCGCTGACGGCAGGCTTGCCGGTCCCATAGTCCTTGGAGAGTTTGTGCAAGATCAGTTGCGCCAAGGCACGACTCCTTTCGGCAGCGTCGCTGCCATCAGTTCCAAGAGCAGCATCAACACCGTCACCATGCCGACCACCAGCACCGACAGGGCGGCGGCCAGATCGTAGGATCCGCTGTCGTCGAGATTGTAGATCGCCACGCCCAGCGTCTGGGTGCCGGCCGACCACAACAGCGCCGACACGGTCAGCTCGTTGCAGGCGATCAGGAAGACCAGGATGACCGAGGCGCCCGCAGCGGGTGCGATCAGCGGCACGATGATGTCGACCAGCCGGCGATAGAACCCGGCGCCGGACAGCCTTGCCGCCTCTTCGAGCGCCGGATCGAGCTGGCGAAAGGCGCTGATGACAGGTTTCAGACCGACCGCAAAGAAGCTCGAGACATAGGCCGCCAGGATGATCCAGATCGTCCCGTAGATCGTTACCCCAAGCAGCGGGATCGGCGCGGCAAACACCAGGATGAAGGCAACCGAAATCACGATGCCCGGCAGCGCGTAAGGAATTTCGATCATCGCCGAGACGATCGTCGTAAAACGTCCTCGCCCGCGGGTGAGCGCATAGGCGGTCAGCACGGAGATCACCAGCAGGCCGAGCGATGTCACGCTGGCCAGAAACAGCGAGTTGGAAAAGGCCGTGCGCGTCACGCTCTGGCGAAACAGGATCTCTTCATAGGCATGGAACGAGATGCTTTTGAAAGACAGTACCACGCCATAGGCCGGCACCAGCGATCCGGCGATCAGCGCCAGCAGCGGCAGCACGAGGATCGCCACCAGCACCAGCCATAGCAGAGCCTCCACGATCGGGCGGATGAAACCCAGCCGAAAGGTCGCGGCACTGCCCGATAGGCCGATCACCCGGTAGTCCCGGCCCTTCAGCGCCTGTTCCTGGACGGCGATGCCGGCGACCGCAATCACCGCGATCATGCCGGACAGCATGGCGATATCGCCGAAGGTCGAGCCACTGAAGCTGGCAAAACGGCTGTAGATCAGCGTCGGCAGGGTGTAGATCGAGGCGGGGATGCCAAGGATCGCCGGAATGCCGAAATTGCCGACGCCGGACACGAAGGCAATGGCCGCACCGGCGATCAGCCCCGGCAAAGACAGCGGCAGGATGATGTCAAACAGCACGCGGCGCGGCGAAGCACCGGACAGCTTTGCCGCCTCGATGCCGTCGCGCGGCAGGGCCAGCAGGCCGGCGCGCAGGGCCAGGAACACCAGCGGTGCATGCTGCACGCCGAGCAGCAGCGCAATACCGGCGATCGAATAAAGCGGCTGCGGACTGCCGAGCGGCGGTGCCAGCCCAACCGTCTTCAAAAGCGGGCTCGACGGCCCGGTCATGCCGACCCAGGCAAGGGCCGTCACCTGCGGCGGGATCATCGTCGGCAGCATGAACAGGAAGCTCAAAAGGCCCTTGCCGCGGATATCGGCAAGCGTCAGCGCCAGCGCAAAAACGCCGCCGATCACAACGGAAATGACCATGCCGAAGAACGAGGTCGACAGGGTGTTGAGCGCCGCCGTCCAGACGTTGGCATCGGTGAGGAGTGTCCAGGCACTGCCCCGCCAGATCGCGGTAAGCCCGGCCTGAAACAGGCGCAGAACCGGCACGACGCAAAAGGCAAAGACGACGGTGGCAACAAACGGAAACAGCCAGCGGGGCTGGCTGTTCGCTTTGGTAAAGGGCAAGGGCATGGACCGTTGCGATCAGTTCGTGCCGAAGATGCCGGAGAAGGTCTTCAGGTCGGCATCGGAGGCCTTGAGCGCTTCAGCGGCGTTGACCGGCAGAAGCTTGATCGTGTCGCGGGCCGGAAAGCCTTCGGGAACCGGCATGCCGTTGCGGGCCGGGATATAGCCGAGCTTCAGGAAGCCTTCCTGGCCTTTCTCGGACAGCACATAGTCGACGAACTTCTTGGCAGCGTCGGCATTCTTGGTGGTCGACAGAATGGCGACCGGCTCGGTCACAGCCGAAACGCCCTCTTCCGGGAAGACGAACTCGACCGGTGCGCCCTTGGCCTTTTCTCGGATCGGCATATAGTCGACGACCATGCCATAGGCCTTTTCGCCCGATGCCACCGACTTCAGGATCGCTCCATTGCCGCCGGCTGCCGTCGCGCCATTGGCCTGCAGCTGCTTGTAATAGTCCCAGCCGAGGCCGTCGACACCAGCCAGCGTCTGGGCGTGGATGAGAGCGGCACCCGAGGTCAGCGGGCTCGGCATGGCCACCAGGCCCTTGGCCTCGGGCTTGGCCAGATCCTTCCAGCTGGTCGGCTTCATGCCGGCAGCGGTATTGTACATGATGCCGGTGGTGATCAGCTTGGTCGAATAATAGGCGCCGTCGGCGTCATAGAGGCTGGCATCGTAGTTGACCGCTTCCGGCGACTTGTAGGCCAGCAGTTGGCCGGCCTGCTTCATGCGCTCCAGCGTCACCGTATCGGCGATCAAGAGCAGGTCTGCGCCGGGATTGCCGGCTTCGATTTCGGCCATCAGTTTAGCCATGATTTTCGGCGTGCCGTCACGCACCCAGTCGACCTTGATATCGGGATTGGCGGCCATGAAACCGTCGACGGTCGCCTGGGCGTCCTCGTTCGGCTGGCTGGTATAGAGCACCAGATTGGCCGCATCGGCGTTGACGGCCAGAAGACCGAGGGTCACGACGGCGGTAAAGGCCGAGAGCAGGTTTTTCATCGGGCAATCCTTTTTTGACAAAAGCTTGAAGCCCGATCCATAACCACACCGCTTTAACAGTCATGTGACAGCTTGGACCTTGCGACGACCTCGCACACCCGCCTCACCGGGTCGCACCCGCTGCATCATGGCGACGCGGTAAAAAATGTCATTTTCGTGACTTTTATGGGTTCGCCCCTTGGCCTACCATGGCCAAGAGATTGATGTCGAAGCGGTTTTCCTGCAATCGAGACGCTTCGACCATACCGTGACAACACCGGAACAACCGACATGAAAACTGGCAGCGATTGGCGCGCGCGTCTGCGTTATGAATTCGATAAGAGCATGGCCGGCGGTGCCATCGCGCTGATCGGCTGGCTGGCGCTGATCTCGCTCGTGGTGATCCTGCTGGCCGGGCTTTTCCTGTCGCTGACCGGCATTGCTCCGCCCGATGGCGAACCTGTCGGCTTCATCGAAGGAGCCTGGGAATCGCTGATGCGAACCATGGATGCCGGCACCATGGGCGGCGACCAGGGCTGGAGTTTCCGTGGCGTCTCCCTGTTCGTGACCATCGCCGGCATTTTCGTCTTCTCGGCCCTGATCGGCGTCATCAGCTCCGGCCTCGAAAACAAGCTGGACGAATTGCGCAAGGGCCGCTCGCGCATCCTTGAAAGCGATCATACGATCATCCTCAACTGGTCGCCGTCGATCTTCGACGTGATTTCCGAACTGGTGATTGCCAACCAGAGCCGCCGCCGGCCGCGCATCGTCATCATGGCCAATCGCGACAAGGTCGAGATGGAAGACGAGATCGCCACAAAGGTCGAGGATCTGAAGAACACCAAGATCATCTGCCGCAGCGGCGATCCGACCGACCTTTACGACCTCAACATCGTCAATCCCCAGACGTCGCGCTCGATCATCGTGCTGTCGCCCGACGGCGAGGATACGGATTCGCAGGTGATCAAATCCGTGCTGGCGCTGGTCAACGATCCCAACCGGCGCAGCAAGCCCTACATGATCGCTGCCGAAATCCGCGACGGGCAGAATGCCGATGTGGCGAAGATCGTCGGTGGCCGGGAAATGCAGATGGTGCTGGCCGACGATCTGATTTCACGCATCGTCGTGCATACCAGCCGCCAGTCGGGCCTGAGCGCCGTCTATTCGGAACTGCTCGATTTCGACGGCTGCGAAATCTACACGCTGGACCAGCCCGATCTGGTCGGCAAATCCTTCGGCGCCGCCGTCATGACCTACGAGAATTGCACCCTGATCGGCCTCTGCGATGCCAACGGTCAGGTAAAGCTCAATCCGGCGCCCAACCGCGTGTTCAAGTCCGGCGAACGGGCCATCATCATTGCCGAGGACGACGCCTCGATCCGCCCCTGGGACGGCGACATCCACCTGGCCAAGGACGCCATCCTGCCCCCCGTCGACAAGGCACCGGTGGCCGAGCGGACGCTGATCCTTGGCTGGAACCGCCGCGGACCGATCATCGCCACCGAGCTCGCCCGCTATGTGGCGCCCGGCTCGTCGCTGACGATTGCGGCCTCAACGCCGCAGTTTCAGGCCGACATCGAGGCGCTGACGATCGCCAGCGACACCATGACGGTGGCCCACAGGGTCATCGACACCAGCAGCCGCCTGGCGCTCGAAGCGCTCGACATCCCTGATTTCGATCATGTTCTGGTTCTCGGCTATAGCGACGACATGCCGGCGCAATCGGCCGATACACGCACGCTGATCACGCTTTTGCAATTGCGCAAGATCGCCGAGCGGGCCGGCCGGCATATCAGCGTCGTCAGCGAAATGATCGACGTGCGCAACCGCGAGCTTGCCGAAGTGACCCGCGCCGACGATTTCGTCGTCAGCAACAAGCTGGTCAGCCTGATGCTCGCCCAGGCCTCCGAAAACGAATATATGGCGGCGATCTTCGACGAATTGCTGAGCGAAGAGGGCTCGGAAATCTACATGCGGCCGATGGCCGACTATGTGGCGACCGACCGACCGGTGAATTTCTTCACCGTGGCCCTGGCGGCGCTGCGGCGCGGCGAAGTGGCGATCGGCTATCGCCGCCAGCGCGACGACGATCCCGACACCCGCAACCTCGGCGGCGTCACGGTCAATCCGTTACGCTCCGAAATGCTGACCTATACCGACCGCGACATGGTCATCGTGCTGGCCGCTGACTGAACGCCACCGCTCAGCGGGCGGCGGCGGGCGGCTTAGCCGCCCGGATCGCGGTGTCCGTCACGGTCAGCACGCGCGGATCGGCCATCTGCGCGACATTGAAGCGCATGAAGCTGCCGGCCGTCTGCGACAGGCTGAACACGTTGCCGGGCGCCAGCACGATGCCATCGTTCAGCGCATGGCGTGCCACATCGGCGGCATCGACCCCGTCGGGCAGTCTGCACCACAGAAACATGCCGGCCGGCGGCTCGATCCAGGGCGCGATGCCGATCGCTTTCAGCCGGCTCGATGCCTCCGCCATCGCCTTCGCCAGCCTTTGCCGCAAAGACTCCACGTGCTTGCGATAGCTGCCGTCGGTCAGAAGCGCCAGCACCAGCCCGGCCGACAAATTGGTGCCGCCGAAGCTGGTGGCGATCTTCAGGTCGATCAGCCCCTCGATCCAGGCCGGTCGCGCCGCGATATAGCCGCAGCGCACCGAGGCCGACAGGGTTTTGGAAAAACTGCCTATCTGGATGACCCGGTCCAATCCGTCGAAGGCCGCCAGCCGCGGCGCCGGCGTGACCTCGAAATCGGCGAAGATATCGTCCTCGACGATGGTCAGCTCGAAGTGTTCGGCGAGCCGCAGCACGCGATGGGCGGTGACCGGCGACAGAACAGCGCCGGTCGGATTGTGCAGCCCCGAATTGGTGATGTAGAGCCGCGGCCGGTGCTCGGCCAGCACCTGCGCGAAAAGCTCGATATCCGGACCCGTCGGCGTATAGGGCACGCTGACGACCTTGGCCCGATGGGCCCGCAACAGCGCATGGAAATTGAAATAGCAGGGATCGTCGACCAGCACCGTATCGCCGGGCTCGATCAGGAACCGGCAGATCAGGTCGATCGCCTGGGTGCCGGATTCAGTTAAGATAATCTGCGACGGCGAGGCCTCGATACCGTGGCCGGCCATGCGGCGGGCCAGCATCTGGCGCAGGGCAAGCAGGCCAAGCGGCGTCCCGTAATCGGTCAAGACGGCATCTTCGCCGCGCGACAGCGTGCGCAGCCCGCGGCGGATGGCCTCCTGCGGCATCCAGGCGGCCGGCAACCAGCCGCAACCGGGTTTCGGCATGGTCTCGCCGGCCTCCAGCGATTGCCGCGAGATCCACAGGGGATCGACGGCACGGTCGACGTTCGGACCGGCTTCAACCAGCGACAGCGGCGCCAGCGGCGCGACGACGAAATAGCCGGAGCCGGGCCGCGACCGGATGACACCTTCCGCCACCAGCCGCTCATAGGCTTCGACCACGGTCGATTTCGACACCCGCAGGGTCGCAGAAAAGGCGCGGATCGACGGCAGCTTGGCGCCCGGCGTCAGGCTGCGCGCGCCGATCATCTGCCGGATGGCCTGCATCACGGTGGCGATCCGCGTGTCACTCTGCGTGTTGCTCTGCACGTTTTGATCCATCCGTACCCATCCAGGACCCATAACAGTTTGTCGAAATTGTACCGCACTGTCTCTGGAAATGCCACCATCATCCGGTCGATATCCATTGGCCAAGAAATGGAGACTGCAATGAACAAGGTGACGAACGGCTGGCTCAACGGATTTCTGGGGGTGCTGATCTTCAGCGGCTCGCTGCCGGCCACCAGGGTGGCGGTGATGGACTTCGATCCGGTCTTTCTCACCGGCGCCCGCGCCGTGATCGCCGGCCTGCTGGCGCTTGGCCTGCTTACGGCGTTCCGCCAGAAGCGCCCGACGGCGCGCGACTTCGCCTCGCTGGTTGTCGTGGCGCTCGGCGTGGTCGTCGGCTTTCCCCTGCTGACGGCGCTGGCGCTGCAACACGTCACCTCGGCCCATTCCATCGTGTTCGTCGGGCTGCTGCCCCTGGCAACGGCGGTCTTCGGCGTTTTGCGCGGCGGCGAAAACCCAAAGCCGGTGTTCTGGGTCTTCTCCTGCCTCGGCAGCGCGCTGGTGGCAGGCTTTGCCGTGTCGCAAGGTCTTGCCGCCTCGCCGGCCGGCGACCTCTTGATGCTGGCCGCCATCGTGGTCTGCGGTCTCGGTTATGCCGAAGGCGCAAAACTGTCGCGCGCACTCGGCGGCTGGCAGGTGATTTGCTGGGCGCTGGTCCTGTCGCTGCCGATGATGCTGGCCCTCAGCCTCGCGACACTGCCGCCGTCGTTTGCCGCCATTGGCAGCCCCGCCTGGGCGGGCCTGGCCTATGTCTCGTTGTTCAGCATGCTGATCGGCTTCATCTTCTGGTATCGCGGCCTGGCGCAAGGCGGCATCGCCGCCGTCGGACAGCTGCAATTGCTGCAGCCCTTCTTCGGCCTGGCGCTCGCCGCCTCGCTGCTGCACGAGCCGGTCAGCCCGTCCCTGCTGATCGTCACGCTGTGCGTGGTCGGATGTGTGGCGGGCGCCAAACGCTTTGCGCGGTGATGCAAAGCCGATGCCGCGCCCGGCCTAGGTCAGGCGGCTTCTGAAATCGCACCGCCGATCAACCGCCCGAGACGCTTGATGCCCTCTTCGATCATGTCCTCATTGGCGCAGGAGAAAGACAGCCGCAGCGTATTGGCCCCGGACCGGTCGGCGAAGAAGGCCTGCCCCGGCACGAAAGCGACCTTTTCCGTCCGAATCGAGCACTCCAGCAGCTCGGCACCGTCCATGCCCTCCGGCAACGTCACCCAGATGAACATGCCGCCCTCCGGCTTCGTCCAGACCGTGCCGGCCGGCATGTAGCGATCCAGCGCCGAAAGCATGGCATCCCGCCTGGCGCTATAGGCCGCCCTGATCTTGGCCACCTGCGCCTCGAAATGGCGTTCCGCCACATAAGCGATGGCGATCTGGTTGATGGTCGAGGAATGCAGGTCGGCGGCCTGCTTCATCAGCACCAGCTTGCGGATCACCGTCATATTGGCGACCACGAAGCCGACCCGCAGCCCCGGCGCCAGCGTCTTCGAAAAGCTGCCGCAATAGATCGTCCGGGTGTCCTCGATCGAGCCTTTGCGGGCAATCTCCAGCGCCAGGATCGGCGGGATCGCGTCGCCGTCATAGCGCAGCGACTGATAGGCCGCATCCTCGATGACGGCGATGTCGAGTTCGTCGCCGAGATCCAGCAAGCGATTGCGGCCGGCCAGATCGACGCTCTCGCCGGTCGGGTTGGAAAAATCGGCCGACGCATAGGCAAACTTTACTTCGCCGCCGAGATTTTGCGCGGTGGCGCGATAACTGTCCGGCGTGCGGTTGCCCGTGAGCGTCAGCTGGTCGTAATTCGGTTCATAGGCATTGAAGGCCTGCAGCGCACCGAGATAGGTCGGCCAGTTGACCAGCGCCGTATCCTTCGGCGACAGGAACAGCTTGCCGAGATAATCGAGCGCCTGCTGCGACCCCGATGTGATGAAGATATTGTCGACCGAACAGGCAATGCCGAGCTTCTGCATTTCGCCGCGCAGCCATTCGCGCAGCGGCTTGTAGCCCTCGCTGACCGAATATTGCAGCGCTGCGCCCACCTGCTCGCCGGCAAAGATATCGGCATAGGCCGCCTTGAATTCTCCATCCGGAAACAGTTTCGGATCGGGAATGCCGCCGGCAAAGGAAATGATATCCGGCTGATCGAGCAGCTTCAGCAGTTCACGGATTTCGGAGGCGCGCATGCGGGTCGAGCGCGTCGCAAAGATATGATCCCAATTCAGCATGGGGCGTTTCCTCGGATGTTTTTTGTACGACCGAGATGACCACGGAGGGCTCAATATGTCAATATTACTGACCTATCGACCCCTAACAACGATCCGCATAAAAATGCCCGATGCCGGATACGTCACGGCTTGAGGTTACGATTTCCCATCTGCCAGGGCACCGCGCAGAATTGCCAGCGCCGACCAGATGGTCGCCGAGCGGGCTTCTTCCGTCGTCAATTCGCAAATGTCGCGAAACACGATCAGCGCCTCAATGCCGAGTGTCAGGGACAGGCCCTGGATGAGACGCTGAAACTCGGCTGGCGTCAGCTGGGATCGGAGCGGTTCGAGTGCGGCCGTCAGCCAGCCGATGCGCCGTCCACCACGCTTGGCAGCACCGGTCGCGGTCAGCGAACTGGCGAGGAAGGTTCTGAACATGGCTTCATTTCCTGCCACCATGTCAAACACCTGACCCGCCAAGGTCTCGATCCGCTGCTCTGGCGTGGCCGCTTGATCCGGTGCATCAGGGCCAGCCTCGCCAATTCTGATGGCAATCGCATCAAGTGCGGCTTCCCGCCACAGATCCTCGGGCTTTGAGAAATACCGATAAGCGGTGGCTCTCGATATGCCGGTGTGATCGGCGACTTCGGCGACCGACGGCTGCAGGCCCTTTTCCATCATCGCCCATGTCGCTCGCAACAGTTCGGCGCGCGTTCTCCGCTTTTGATTGATCCGCTCGTGACTTTTTTCTTGACTGCTCATCCACACCTCGTTATGAGACACTTATCTCATTAAGAGTTAAATGTATCACTCAACACGGGAGAGTCCAACATGAAATCGAGCCTCACGCAAAATGCCGCACCGGCGATCAACTCCACCCTTCATTTCCTGGGAAACCTGGTCACGTTTCGTGCCTGCTCCGCCGATACCGAAGGCAGTTTCTCGCTCATCGAAACCTTAACGGCGCCCGGCGCCGGCGCACCGCCGCATATCCAGCAGGATGAAGAAGCCTTCCTCGTCCTTGAAGGGCAGTATGCCTTCATGCTGGAAGACAACACGCTGCATTGCGGCCCCGGCGAGTTCGTCTATGTCAAGCCGGGCACACGCCACGCCTTCCACAATCCGACGGATAAACCGTCCAGGATGCTGATCGTCAATCTCCCGGGCGGCCCCCATGAAAGCTTCTTTCAGGCTGTGGGTGAACCGGTCGAAGCCGGTACTCAGACTTTTCCACCCGTATCGGCTCCGAACTTTCCGGCGATCGCTGCCACCGCAGCACGCTTTGGCATCGAAATTTTGCCGCCCAAGGCTCAGTAACGACGAGGCTTTGGACAAGGCCGGGCGCCCGCGGCTGTCTTGCGCGCAAGACAAAGCGGCGAAGCGACAGGGCTCGCAATCCAAGTTCAAACCCGCTGAGGTCCGGGTCAAACGAACCCACCTCGCACAACTCGCTGGAGATCCGCATGCGCGGAGTTGCACTTTTCTGTCTGGCCACAGCTGTTGCCTATGCCTTGGCGGCCATGGCCTTGGGCATCTTCATGGCTGCGACCCATGATCATGTGCTGTCGCCCGCCCACGCCCATCTGAACCTTGTCGGCTGGGTTAGCGTGGCCCTGTACGGTCTCTTTTACCACGCCGTTCCATCGGCCTCGGTGACGAGGCTCGCAAAGACACAGGTCGCCTTCGCGACAGCAGGCGTGCTGACCCTTTGCCCCGGCATCGCGCTGGCGATCCTGGGCATCACGGAAGGACTGGCCGTGCTCGGCTCTTTCCTCACCTTCATGGCGATGGCACTGTTTGCCACCATCGTCTTGCGATCCCGCAGTCGCACATGATGCGGCCGCGCCGGCTTTTATGCAAAAACGCATAAACTGACCTCGGAAATGCAGTCTGCTGACCTGACCGACCGCCGCTGGATGAAAGCGGCGCAGGACCGGGCGCAAGGAAGCATCCTCCGTCTTCATACAGGCTGGAACGCTGCGGGAAGCCGCAGCAAGTCCAATTCCGTCGGACGCTGGTAACGCGAGGACCAGATCCGACACCGTATCCACGCGCGCTGCTTCGGCACGCGGATGGCGCGTCGTGACAGACTGACAGACAGACAGACAGACACGACCGACAGAACGGCCGCCTCGCAACCATCGGCATGACGAACCACGGGCGCACCTGCGCGCGGGGAAGGGATGACGCGTGTCTTTGCAACCGGTTTTTGCCGATAGCGCGCGTCGCCCGGTTCGGCGGGCCTCAACACAACCATCGAAAGGACAACACTATGGCTTACAGATACGGAACAAATGCCGCCGAAACGATGATCGGCGACGACAGCGCCGATTATTTCTCGGCGCAAGGCGGCAACGACAAGATTTACGGCAAGTTTGGCAGTGACATCGTTGACGCCGGCGATGGTGATGATACCGCGGACGGAGGCTTTCAGGACGACACCTTGTCCGGCTACCAGGGCGCAGACACCTTGATCGGCGATTTCGGCGACGACCTCCTGATCGGTGGCGAAGGCGCCGACACGATGTCCGGCGGGATCGGCGAAGACACCTTCAACGAATACTCTCCCGAAAACTGGGCTGGCGACACGATAGACGGCGGCCTCGGCGTTGACACGATGCAGTTTAGTCTGGGCTCATTCGCAAGCGGAGTGACGTTCACCGTCGCCGATCCGGCCGTGACCAGTACGATCCTCGGCGCAACCGTCAAGGCCGTGGAGCAGTACTGGATCTCTGGCACATCCTACGCCGACACCCTGACGGGCGGCGCCTGGGGCGATGAGTTCCTCGGCGGTGGCGGCAATGACCGGCTGAACGGCGCCGGAGGCGACGACACCCTCGTCGGTGACGTGGGCGCCGATGTGATCTATGGCGGTCAGGGCAACGACTACTTGTACGGCGGCGCCGACAACGACACGCTCAACGGCAGCTACGGCGACGACTACATCAGCGGTGACGACGGCGACGACGTACTGGACGGTGCAAACGGCAGGGACAGCCTTTTTGGTGGCCGCGGCAAGGACAGCGCCAGCGGCGGGGCCGGCAACGACTATCTGGATGGCGGCGAAGGCAACGATGCCATCGATGCCGGCAGCGGCGACGACTACATCGTCGGTGGCGATGGCAATGACAGCATCACCGCCGGCACCGGCAATGACCAGATCATCATGTCCATTGGCCAGGGCCGCGATACCGTCGACGGTGGCACGGGCACGGATACGATCGACATCAGCGGTTTGAGCGGCGTCTTCACCGCCAAGGCCGCCAGTCTGACCAATACCCTCTCCGACGGCACCACGATCAAGGGTATCGAGGCCTATAACCTGAAGGGTTCGAACGGCAGCGACACCTTCACGACGCTCGACGGCAATGACCTCATCTTCGGCTACGGCGGCAACGATCGGCTCAAGGCCGGTGCCGGCAACGACATTGTCAATGGTGGCCTGGGCGACGACGTGATTTCCGGCGAGGCCGGCAACGACCTGCTGGTCGCCGGCGGCGGCAAAGACACGATTGATGGCGGCACCGGTGTGGATACCGCATCCATCGACGTGTCCGACTCCAACGCCAACATGACGTTTTCGATCAGCGGCCATACGGGCAAGCTCTCCAACGGCACGACCGCCACGGACGTGGAAATCTACGAGATCACCACCGGCCGCGGCAACGATGTGCTGCGTGCGGGAACCGCCACGCAAGTGACCTTCCAGGCAGGCGAAGGCAATGACCAACTCTATGGCGGGAATGGCGACGACATCCTCAACGGCGGCCTGGGCTCGGACAAGATCGAGGGCGGAAATGGCGATGACACCGTCTACGATCTCGGCGGCAACAACACCATGGACCTCGGCAACGGCAATGACCGCGTCGTCATGACCGTGTTCGAGGACCATGCCGGCGGCGACAAGACCGTGGTCAACCTCGGAGCGGGCAGTGACAGCGTCTCGCTCAACAGCGGTCTGGGCTATACCCATGGCATTCTGCAGGCAGACGGTGGCACCGGGGTCGATGTCGCATCGGTCGACCGGTCCCGCGTGACCAAGGATATGTCGTTCACGCTGAGCTCGAATGCCACCTTCGTCAACGGCAACGCCGTGCTGAAGAACTTCGAAGCCGTCATCCTCTCGAGCGGTTCGGGCAATGACAGCCTGAAGGGCGGCAACCTCGCCGACACCTTCAGCGGCAACGGCGGCAACGACACCTTGTCCGGTCTCGGCGGCAATGACTGGATCTATGGCGGCAGCGGCGGCGACAAACTCTACGGCGGCGACGGCGACGACCGGATCTATGCCGCCGACAGCAGCGGAGACACCAGTCGCGACGTGATCGACGCCGGCGCCGGCAACGACACCATCTCCATCCATGGCAACGACTCCGCCAACGGCGGCAGCGGCACAGATACGATCAATCTGGATCTCCACGCTCTTTCGGAAGGCGTCAAGTTCACCCTGTCGGCCGGCACCGTGAAGGTCAACGCCAATACGACCATCAGCGGGATGGACCAGCTGAACTTCACCGGCACCTCCGGCCACGATGTCGTCACCGGCGGCAGCCTCAACGACGTTCTGAGCGGTCGGGATGGAAACGACACGCTGAACGGCGGAGCGGGGAACGATACCCTTTACGACGGCGCGGGCAATGACAAGCTCTATGGCGGCTCCGGCAACGATCAGTTCCACCGCGATCTTTTGAGCGGTTCCGACCATTTCGACGGAGGCTCCGGCACGGATACCATGACCTTCAGCGAGTGGTACGGCGATATCTCCGCGAAGGTGGATCTGCTGGACTTTTCCAAGAATGACGGCTTGGCTCGGGGGCTGACCCTGGTCTCGATCGAAAACGTGACCGGCTCCGCCCGTGACGACACACTTGCCGGCAGCAATGGCGCCAACGTGCTGCAGGGCGGTGCCGGCGGTGACGCTCTTTACGGCCGCGGCGGCAACGACACCTTGAACGGCGGAACCGGCGCGGATCTTCTGGCGGGTGGTTCCGGAAACGACCACTTCGTCTTCGACACCTTGCTGGGCGGCGGCGACGAAATCACCGACTTCCAGCGCGGCAGCGACAAGATCGCGATCGACATAGGCGATTTCGGCCTCTCCAGCACATACCAGTTGAGGCTGGTGCAGGGCGCCAATCCCGTCGCTGCGGGGAACGGTGCCACCTTCCTCTACGAGACCGACACGCACCACCTGTGGTTCGACGCCGATGGCGCGGCCGGCGATCAAGAATCACACCTTGTCGTGACGCTCGACAACGTGAACTCGCTGTCCGCAAGCGATTTCCTGTTCGTCTGACTGCCGAAGCCAAAGACCAAGACAAAGACAAAGGGCCGGGGAGCATTACGCTCCCCGGCCCTTCCATTTATTCACGCGCGCCCTGCGGACGCGTCTTGAGAAGCGATCAGTTGACGCTCTTGTCGACCAGCTTGTTCTTGCCGATCCACGGCATCATGGCGCGCAGCTTGGTGCCGACTTCTTCGATCTGGTGGCTGTCGTTCAGGCGGCGGATACCCTTGAAGCGGGCCGAGCCGGCACGGTATTCCTGCATCCAGTCCGAGGTGAACTTGCCGGTCTGGATGTCGGTCAGCACGCGCTTCATTTCGGCCTTGGTTTCCGCCGTGATGATGCGCGGGCCGGTGACGTATTCGCCCCATTCCGCCGTGTTGGAGATCGAGTAGTTCATGTTGGCGATGCCGCCTTCATAGATCAGGTCGACGATCAGCTTCACTTCGTGCAGGCATTCGAAATAGGCCATCTCCGGCGCATAGCCACCTTCGACCAGCGTTTCGAAACCAGCGCGGATCAGCTCGACGAGACCGCCGCACAGGACGACCTGCTCGCCGAACAGGTCGGTTTCGCATTCTTCCTTGAACGAGGTTTCGATGATGCCCGAACGGCCGCCGCCAACGCCGCAGGCGTAGGAGAGCGCCAGTTCAAGCGCATTGCCCGAGGCGTTCTGATGGATGGCAACGAGGCAAGGAACGCCGCCGCCCTTCTGGTATTCGCCGCGAACCGTATGGCCCGGGCCCTTCGGCGCGATCATCACGACGTCGACCGAAGCCTTCGGCTCGATCAGGCCGAAATGCACGTTGAGGCCGTGCGCAAAGGCAATCGCTGCACCGTCGCGGATGTTGCCCGCGATATCGGCCTTGTAGATGTCGGCCTGCAATTCGTCCGGCGTCGCCATCATCATCAGGTCGGCCCAGCCGGCAGCTTCCGCAACGGTCATGACCTTGAAGCCGTCGGCTTCGGCCTTCTTGATGGTCGGCGAACCGGCCTTCAGTGCAATGACCAGTTCCTTGGCGCCCGAGTCCTTGAGGTTCAGCGCATGGGCGCGGCCCTGCGAACCATAGCCGATGATGGCCACTTTCTTGGACTTGATGAGGTTCAAGTCAGCATCACGATCGTAATAGACGCGCATTGATTTTTCCTTCCCTATGCTTGTCGGTTGTGTGTGGTCTTCCGCCGGCGGCCTGGCCGGGCATCTGTCCCTCAGGCCGCCAGAATCTTCTCCGTGCCATAGAGCGTCAGGAAAGCGGACACCGCCTTCACCGCCCTGGCCTCGAAATTGTCCGTCTCCGGGCGTTCGCCGAGCAGCATGCGCACATGCAGATCGCAGACGATCAGCCCATAGAGCGTTCGATAGGTCTCTTCGCCATCTGCAAACCGCAGCAGGCCGTCGCGCCGGCCGGAATCCAGCAGCGCCCTCGCCCGGCGATCGATCTGCCGACGGCCGCGTTCGATCAGCAGCTTGCCGAGCTTGGAACTGTCGCGGCTGGTCTGGCCGATCGCCAAGCGGTTCAAGGCCAGCGACACGTCACCGGCCAGCACGTCGAGCAGGTCACGGCCGAACAGTTCCAGATGGTCGCGCAGGGTTTCCGCCGACAGCCGTTCGCCGGAGCGCTCGAATGTCCTGACCTTGCTGGCCTGGAACGAGATCATCGCCGACAGCAGCCCGTCGCGATCGCCGAACCACTTGTAGAGGCTCTCCTTCGAGCAATTGGCAGCCCGCGCCAGTCCCGCCGTCGTCAGCGCCTTCTCGCCGCCGTCGACCAGCAGGCGCAGCGCTTCGGCCAGGACGGCACTCTGGCGCGGCGAAAACTCGGCAAGGCTGGCGGGCTCAATCTGCAAAACAATCCTCTCGGGGCTTGAAGTACCGTACGGTACGGTTCTGTGTACGAATTGCTTCGACCGCCGTCAAGCCCCTCTGAGTGGCCGAACTTTGCCTATTCCAGAGGCGGACACGCGGTCCCATCCCATCACGTTTCTTTGAAACGAGCAGAAAAAAATATTTTTCCGCCAGTCCAGCAATCATCCGAAAGAACAAGCAAGAAACTGTTTTAACAAGGATATTTTTTCAAGCCCCCGACGACAAAATCGATCACTTCACAGAACCGATCGGTTCGATTGCGCGCAATTAGATCTTGCATCTCGGAAAAATATGGCCCAATTACTGTTCACAGAACCAAACGGTTCGATGAAATAACAGACAGAAATTTCGGAGTACCCTTATGAAAATTCTCGCAACCACCACCCTGCTCTCGGTCCTCGCTGCCTCCTCCGCGGCCATGGCGCTCGAGCCGATCCAGGGTTCGATCACCTATAACGGCCATCAGACGATCCTCGAAAAGTCGCCGGTCGGCAGCAACTTCTTCCACACCTTCACCAGCCAGGACGGTGACGAAGTGCGCGAAGTCTACAAGGTCAACGCCGACCACAGCGTTTCACTGGTCAGCCGCACCATCGCCAACAGCTAACGGCAAGATCCCTGCCCCGACAGCCTCGCAGCAGAGTGCTGCGGGGCCTTTCGACTTTTTTAGTACCTTCTGAATTGACCCATATTTGGCATTTCTCAACGGCCCGTTTCGCAGCTATGACGAACACACCTCGCTCAAGCGCCGACAGAAAAGGATGCCCGTCATGCTGCCCCGCCGCCTTGCCATCGCCCTTGCCCTTGCCCTCGCCCTCCCGCTTCTGCCCGGCGCGGCCCTTGCCAAGGAAACCCGCTGCGGCTGGCTCCAGAATCCGACGCCCGGCAATCTCTGGCTCGACGATAGCCAGGGGACATGGGTGCTCTCCACCCAGGGCAGCGATGAAGAAGCGCTCGGCATGGAGAATATCGGCGACTTCTCCACCCGCGACTTCGTCCAGACCAATGGCTATTACGGCTATGCCTGCGCCTGCATGGATGTCGAAACCGATGCCGCGGCAGAGCGCATCACCGCCGTCTACGCTTTCCGGCAATTGCCGCTGGCCAAATGCACCCGGGACAAGGCCTTGCCGGCACCGGAATGAACCACTCGCGTATTTAATTGACTCCGTCCATTAATTGCGGGACATAGTCCACGATTAGGCGACGGAGGGATTCGGCAGTGGCCATTACAGAAGACGAAACGGTCGTGGAGGCCATGCGGGCCTTCAATCGGTTCTACACGGAGCGTCTCGGCGTTCTGGGTCGCGGCTATCTGGACAGCGGCTATACGCTGACCGAAGCGCGGGTCATCTACGAAATCGGCGCAGCAAAATCCCTCACCGCCCGCACGCTCAGCCGCGACCTGCATCTCGACCCGGCCTATCTCAGCCGCATCATCAAGCGCCTGAAGACGGAGGGTGTGATCGAGACGCAGACCGATCCGCAGGACCGGCGCAGCCAGATCGTCACCATCACGCCTATCGGTCACACGCTCTTCGAGCAGTTGGGGGACAGATCTCGCCGGCAGATCGCCGACATGCTGCAGCCGCTTTCGCCCGACGATCGCAGCCGATTATGCCAATCCTTTTCGGCCATCCGCCATCTGCTCCATCCCGACGGTGGCCGACGGCAACCACCGGTCATCCGTGCGCACCGGCCCGGCGACATGGGCTGGATCGTGCAGTCGCAGGCCCGGTTCTACACCGCCGCCTTTGGCTGGAACGACCAGTTCGAGGCGCTGGTCGCCGAGGTTGTCGCAAAGTTTCTGAAAGGTCATGATCCGGCCCTTGAGCACTGCTGGATCGCCGAACGCAGCGGCGTCAATATCGGCTCGATCATGATCATGAACGGCGGCGAGGGCGTCGCCAAGCTGCGCCTGCTCTATGTCGACGAGGCAGCGCGCGGCCTGGGGCTGGGACGGCTCCTGGTCGAGGAATGTATCCGCTTTGCCCGCCGCGCCGGATATCATCGCCTGTCCCTGTGGACCAACGACATCCTGCACCCGGCCATCGCCATCTACAGGAAGACCGGTTTTCGGCTTGAGGCGGAAGAACGCCATACCCTGTTCGGACCCGAACTGATCGGCCAGACCTGGGTTCTGGATCTCTGAACGCCCCTTGCGGCGGGGTCAGGCTGCCTCGTCGAAACGTTTGCGGGCCTCGACGACGGATGGATGATGACGTTCCGCCCAGATGAGCAACGGCGCGAGCGATCCGTAGAGCGAGACCCCTAGATCCGTCAGGCGGTATTCGACGCTGGGCGGCTTGGTCGGAAACACCGTCCGGTCGACATAGCCGTCGCGCTGCAGGTCGCGCAGGGTCTGGGTCAGCATGCGCTGCGAAATATCCGGAACCAGCCGTCGCAAGGCGCCGAAGCGATAGGGTTTTTCCGCCAGCGCCTGCAGCAACAACGTCGACCACTTGTCGCCGATCTTGCCGATCACGGCGCGCACAGGGCAGTCCTCGAGCCTCCCGCCAGCGGCAGACTGCTCTTTGTAGACCGCAAGCCTGTCGCTTTGGGCCGTGGCAAACGCATCCATTGCGGTTCCTTTCAAATCTGGTAGGCACCAAAAACTGCCTTCTTTACAAGCCTCGGTCAATTCCTATTTTACCCCTACTCTCAATTAGAGAGTTACTAATTTCAGGCGGATGACAAACCCGCCTCTGGAAAGGGATAGAAATGAGCAAGTATCTTGTCACCGGCGCCAGCGGACATCTTGGCCGGTCCGTCATCCGCAACCTGATCGAGACTGAGGGCGTAGCACCGGCGCAGATCATTGCCGCCAGCCGTGACACGGCCAAGCTCGCCGATCTTGCTGCCAAGGGCGTTGTCACCCGCAAGGTGGATTTCGACGATGCGGCGAGCCTGGACGAGGCCTTTACCGGCGTCGAGCGCCTGCTGATCATTTCCACCGATGCGCTCGATCGTCCGGGCCGCCGCCTGGAGCAGCATACGGCCGCCGTCAATGCCGCTGTCAAGGCCGGTGTATCGCGCCTGTTCTACACCTCCATGCCGAACCCCGAGCCGGGCAAGAGCCTGGTGACCTTTGCGCCCGATCATTTCGGCACCGAACAGGCGATCAAGGCCAGCGGCATTGCCTACACGATCCTGCGCAATGGCTGGTACATGGAAAACCTGTTCATGGCCCTGCCCCATGCCCTGGCCAGCGGCCAATGGTATACCTCGACCGGCCAGGGCGTCATCGCCCATGTCGGCCGCGAAGACATTGCCCGCGCCATCGCCGCCGCCCTGGTCGCCGATGAAGCCGCAAGCGTCACCTACACCCTGACCGGCAGCACCGCCTATACGACCGACGACATCGCTGCCCTGGTGCGCGACGTCACCGGCAAGCCTCTGGAGGTCGTTCACGTCAGCGACGAACAGCTGGCCGGCGGCATGAAAGCGGCGGGCCTGCCCGACTTCCTCGTGCCGATGCTGGTCTCGTTCGATGCCAATACCCGCGAAGGCCAGATTGCCATGGTGACCGGTGATATCGAAACGCTGACCGGCACGGCACCCGCCTCGCTGAAAAGCTTCCTCGAAGCCAATACCGCGGCCCTCAACGGCTGATACAAAAAGACCCGCTCGGCCAATCAGTGCCAAGCGGGTCTGTTCTACCGTCGAAACGCACGAAGCAAGACGGATATCTCCGTCAGAGTGTCTGGCCGCAGGCCCGGCAGAAGCGGCGGACCGTTTCCGTCATGCCATATTCCAGAGCATCGGCCGTGAGCCCATGGCCGATCGACACCTCCGCCAGATGCGGAATGCGTTTTGCCAGCGCCGGCAGGTTGGCCACCGTCAGGTCGTGGCCGCCATTCACGCCGAGACCGGCTTTCAGTGCCGCATCGGCCGTTCGTCCGAGCAGATCGAGTTGCAGGCGCGCGCCGTCCGGATCGTCGAAACAGCCGCCATAGGGGCCGGTATAAAGCTCGATCCGGTCGGCACCCGTCGCTTTCGCCGCCAGCACCGCCGCCTCGTCGCCGTCGCCATCGGCAAACAGCGACACTCTCATACCATTGGCCTTGAGTCGTCCGACGACACTCTTCAGCAAATCGGCATGCCGCACAAAATCCCAACCATGATCGGAGGTTGCCTGCGACGGATCGTCGGGCACCAGGGTCACCTGTTCCGGCTGTGTCGCCTCGCACAGAGCAAGGAAGTCCTCGGTCGGATAGCCCTCGATATTGAACTCGGCTTGCGGAAACTCATCGTCGATCAAGGCGCGCAGCACCGGCAGGTCGGAAAAGCGGATATGCCGCTGATCCGGGCGCGGATGCACCGTCAGGCCGCTGGCGCCGGCTTTGAGCGCCAATCGGCCGAGATGCGCCACATCCGGCCACGGCAGGTCGCGCCGGTTGCGCAGCATGGCAATGGCATTGAGGTTGACGGACAGTTTCGCAGGCATCGGATCAATCCCATTCACGATTATCGTCCGGCGATCGCTCCGCCCCACAAGGCTTCGAGAGATCCGCCGCACCCGGCAGCACAGCACGCAACGGCCCCGGACATCCCGAAAAAGACCGAAGCCCCAGCCGATCGCACTGCGTCCAGCATTTAGGCGATCTCCGCCGAAAACGCCAACGCGTTTCGCAGATAATTCCATCGAGGACATTGATGCATGGAGGCTAAAGGCAAGATCGGCAAGCCTTGCACGGCGCACTCACGCCTGGTCGACAACGCATGATTGCGTTGGTTGTAGCGCGGTCTGCCGCAGCGGTAAGACAATAGGCGTATTTTGCCCGCCAATTGCAGAAACCGCACAGCCTGCGGTTTACAAAACCGCCATCGCGCGCCTATCCTGATCGATTATGACATTTGCCTATCGCGACGGAAAGTGGGGCCGCTCGCGTTGCAGGCAGATCAGGAATGCCGGCGAGAGACCCGTAAATTTAAGGGGTCATCGGCACGCAGCCCGACGCGCCGGATGGACAAGAGGGAAATACGTACGCCGACAAAATGGGGGGAACCATGGCGGACCAATCCGAGAATCTCCACGTAGAAAAGACGACGGCCAACCAACACGACCAGCATCATGAATACCTGCCCAGGATAGCCTTGCCCTATGCCATGCCGAGCGAACCGGTCGCCATTGCGGATATGGCCAACCTGTTTGGCGTGACGCACCGGACATTGCATTTTTATGAGGAAAAGGGACTGCTATCGGCCAGCCGTGTCGGACTGATGCGTGTCTATTTTCATCGCGATGTCGTGCGCATGGCGCTGATCAACGCCTGCCGGGAGGTCGGCATGCCGGTCGCCGTCATCCAGGACCTGCTGGAGGAACTGGCGGCCGCCAACTCGCAGGAACAGACCGACGAGATTTTCCGCGACTCCCTCACCGTGCGAAAGCGCGAACTGACCTCCGGCCTGTCGATTATCCGCCGGCAGATGCAGCAGATCAACAGCCTTCTCGCCCATGACGACAGCGAGCCGCCGACGGCCAGGGCCGACGGCCGGGACACGGTCTCTTTGAACGCGCTCGAACGACGCTGCCTTGAACTGATGGCCGAGGGTTATGCGCCGATGCGAATTGCCCGCGCATTGCAGCTCAAGCACGAAGAAATTACGGTTCTGGAAAACGAGATCATCCGCAAATTCGACGCCAACAATCGGTTTCAGGCCGTGGCCAAGGCGGTGCTGATGGGTGTCGTGGCCTCCTGAGCTGACTGATCCACAAGGACACAGTCACAACGGCATTGGCACATATTTCTTTGGTTTAAACCAATGCCCCCTCACAGCCGCCACGAATGGCCTCAGCCTCTCCGATACCGCCACGCAATCCGGCAAGACGGACAGAGATCTGATCGGCATGCTGCCGTCCATCAAAAAGCAATAGGGGAAAGCGCCTATCGCACGATGGTCAGCGTCTCGGCAGCACGGGTGACGGCGGTGTAAAGCCAGCGCTCGCGCGTATCGCGAAACGCCCAGCTCTCATCGAACAGCACGACATTGTTCCACTGCGAACCCTGCGCCTTGTGAACGGTCAGGGCATAGCCGTAGTCGAATTCGTCGTAGCGCTTGCGCGTCGCCCAGGCAATTTCCGTCTCGACATCCTCGAACGACGCCTTGAGCAGCTTGATCTTCGCAGCGCCGCGATCCATGTCGTCGTCTTCGGGCTTGATCAAAAGGTTGATGCCCGGTTTCACGGTCTCGCGCGACGAGGTCATGACCTGCCAGAGCGACCCGTTCAGCAGGCCCTTGACCTGGTCGTTGCGCAGGCAGACCAGCTTGTCGCCGGCCTGCGGATAATCCGCGGTAAAACCCTTCAACTCGCGCAGTCTTTTGTTATAGCGACGGCGTGTCTTGTTGGTGCCGACCAGAACCTGATCGGCCTCCAGCACCAGTTCCTGTGTCACCTCCGCCTTGGAAATCACCCGTGCCGTGCCATAGTCGCCATACATGATCTCCTTGCCTTCGCGCACATGCATGGCAAGCTGGATGATCGGATTGTCGCGCGCCTGGCGATGAATGTCGGTCAGCAGGTAATCCGGCTCCTGATCGGTGAAATAGCCACCGCCGGAAACCGGAGGCAACTGGCCGGGATCGCCCAGCACCAGGATCGGCGTGCCGAAGCTCATCAGGTCCTTGCCCAATTGCTCGTCGACCATCGAGCATTCGTCGATGACGATCAGCGCCGCCTTGGCAAGCGGGCTCTGGCGGTTGATGGCAAACATCGGCGAAATCGACGTCTTGCCGGTTTCCTCGTCCTCGACCGATTCCTCGCCGCGCGGCCGGTAGATCAGCGAATGGATGGTGCGGGCATTGGTGGCCCCACGCGAGCGCAGCACCTGCGCCGCCTTGCCGGTAAAGGCGGCGAACAGCACGTCACCATCGACATTCTCGGCAAAATGCCGGGCAAGCGTCGTCTTGCCGGTGCCGGCATAGCCAAACAGACGGAAAACCGGCTGCTTGCCGTCTTTCAGCCACTTCGAAACGGCCTTCAAGGCCTCGTCCTGTTGCGGTGCGAATTGCATCGGGCGACTTGGCAGGATTCGTCGGCAAAAGGCAAGGCGACGGCCGGCGAAACTGCGACCCGGAATGGGCCTGCGAATGGTGCCATCGCCCGGAACATCGTTCGAGCGGGACGAGCCTTCACCGCATCGGATCATTGGCGAGTACGATCGGGCTTCCATGCGGCGTCGCTTGCGCCGCCCTTTGCCAGCTCTGCTGGAGATCGAGAAGCAGAGCCTCGTCGGCCACGCCCTTCTCGGCCAGAAGCGTGGTCAGCGCGGCCACCCAGCCGTCGAAATAGTCGCTGCCGTCCAGAGCACGGCCGGGTCTGTGCAATTCCGTCGACAGGGTTTCTGCCCATTCGCTCCAGGCAAACACGCCCTGCTGATGCAGATGCACCGTCATCGCAAAGGCCTGCGCATGCCACGGCTCGGCAAACACCGGTTCGCCGTCCGGAGACACCGGCAGACCCGGGGATTGCACCAGCGAGGAAGGCTCTTCACAGCGGCTCAAGATAGCTCTCCCAGGCATCGATCGACACGGTGAGCGTCGGATCCGCACCCTCGCCCCAGATCTCGTCGGCCGAAAACACCACCGTATAGACCCATTGCGGATTCTCGCCCTTGCCATGCGCATTGTCGTCAGGAAAAACGAAACTGCCCTGCACCGCCTCGATCACGCCCTGCTTGCCGCGGGCGTAGCGCGGCAGCCGCGTATGGGTCTCGGGATGGAAATTCTTGGTGTGCACCCAGTCGCCCGGCGCAAAGTGCGGCTCGAAATGCACCGGCCGGTCGCACGGTCCGCCGCGGGCCAGAACCGCCGGCACCATGTCTGCCGTCAGGACGCGTTTCGGCACGGCGCCGGCCGCCGCATGATGGCCCGACAGCAATTCCTGCCGCGTTGCAAAACCGTGCCGCTCCAGGAGGGTGTCGACGGCCCTGATCCAGATCTCGTAATAGCTGGCAGCCAGGTACTGGGCCGGCGGAATGGTTTCGCGGGCATGCCGGCTCTCGTCGATCGTCCAGGCGCCGAAGGCGCCGCAGGAGAGTGTGATCCCCAGCGCCCGCTTTTCCCACTCCGCATGAAACCACGGCTCGTCCTTTTCGGGAGCAACCGGGCCGAACCCCATCTGTCCGCCCAGATCGTGCGGGCCGTTCATGGGCGCTGCTCCGGCGATAGCGCCAGACCGGTGCCAATCATCGAATCGCGTGTCACAAGCTCTGCCAGCGCCTCCGCCGCCATGCCTTGTGTCCCCGGCGGACGTTCAGGCACGACCAGATAGCGCAACTCGGCCGTCGAATCCCAAACCCGGATCTTCTTAGATTTATCTAATGTTACGCCGAATTCCTCAAGCACCGCGCGAGGATTGATCACTGCCCGCGAGCGATAGGCCGGCGCCTTGTACCAGACGGGTGGCAGGCCGAGCACTGCCCAGGGATAACAGGAGCACAGGGTGCAGACGACGATATTGTGGGTGTCCGGTGTGTTGAACACGGCGCGCATATGCTCACCCTGCCGGCCGGTGAAGCCAAGGCTGGCAATCGCCGCCGTCGCATCGGCCTTCAGCCATTCCGCAAAGGCCGGATCGGTCCAGGCCTTGGCCACCACCGCCGCGCCATTGCGCGGGCCAACCTTGGTCTCGTAGGTTTCGACGATGGCATCGATGGCGGCCGGATCGATCAGCCCCTTCTCCGTCAGCAGGGTCTCGAGCGCCTTCACCCGCGCCTGCATATCGGAATATTCGTTATCGTGATGATGGCCATGGTCACCGTGATGATCGTGGTCGTGCGGATGGTGGTGATCGTGAACCAAGAACCAGTCTCCCAAGGGTCGGTGGGCAAAATTCAATCCTATTGACGGCGATAGCACAAGTCAGCCTTTCGGCGGCAATGCTGTGCCGATATCCCCCTTCAAAAGATGCTCGAACGGTGCTGGATCCAGTCGGCCGGGTGCCGCGAAAGGATTGGAAAAGGCGAAGATGAAAAACAGGATGACGCCCGAATAGGCGCCGAACATCGACAGCAGCGCGATATGGGTGCGCGTCGGCCGGTAGACGTAGAAGGGAGCGGCCACGCAGACCAGGCCGATCAGCGCCGGCGCCCAGAACAGGCCGGCAAACGTGCCGAGCGACGGCGCCTCGCGCATCTGCCGGAAACCCGCGACCTCGGTGATCCGGTCCCGCATGCGCTCGCTCAGATAACGCTCGCGATCGCTCAAAGGCTCCAGGTCCAGCAGGATATTATAGGCCTTGTCCCATTCGATCCACGCCGCGGCACTCAAGCCCTGCCGTTTGGCAAGCGACGCCCACTCCTCATTCACCACCAGCGCCACATAGGTCGCCAGATTCTGCTGGATGGGGGCTGCCATCGGACCGCCATAGCGTTGCGCATCGTTGAAAACGTCGGAAATGGCGACGGCTTCCTGCGTCAGGACAGTACGGATGCCCTTGTAGTCGTCGAGTTCCTGAGCATAGACCAGAGCAAGGATCAGGCCATGCAGGGCGGCTACCCGCACGGCAACCGTACCGGCCGCATCATGGGTGCGATCGCCCTCACCGCCCGTTGTCAGCAGGCGGCGCGCCAGAAAATAGCTGCCGAGAACCAGCGCCACGGCGGCAGCGACAAACACGAGCCCGCCCAAAGCGGAGAGCAGAAAGTCCATCATCGCCTGACCGTCATCTCCCACAATGGCCCCGAAGCTATTTCAGCATCGGCCATAGGCTGACGACAAGCAAGAGCGCCATGGTGATGTTGAACCACTTCAGCCGGACCGGAACCGACAGCCAGTCGCGCAGCGCCGAGCCGAAGCCGGCCCAGGTCGAAACCGACGGCACATTGACCGCCGCGAACACAAGACCGACCAAGGCAACGCTTCCGAAATAGCGATCGGCCTGCGTATAGGTCGCCATGGCCGTCACCGCCATGACCCAGGCCTTCGGATTGACCCATTGGAATGCGGCAGCCCCCAGAAACGTCATCGGCCGCGCGCCGGCCTTGCCCTCGCCCAGGCTGCGCGACATGCCGATCTTATAGGCGATCCACAGCAGATAAAGCCCGCCGGCAATCTTCAAGGCCAGGAACAGCAGCGGCACGGTGGCCAAAAGCGCGCCAAGGCCGAGACCCACGCCGATCAACAACGACAAAAAGCCGGCCCCGATGCCCAGCATATGCGGGATGGTCCGGCGAAAACCGAAATTCACCCCGGAGGCAAACAGCATCATATTGTTCGGGCCTGGTGTGATCGATGTCGTGAAGGCAAACAGCGTCAGCGCCGAAAGGGTTGCGGGTTCCAAGTTATGCCTCCGGATGATTTTGCCGGACGATAATCGCGGCCGCGGTGCCCTGCCATCCCGGAATTGTCACCGTGGCAATTCGAAGATGATTGAAACTGCGCTCGCCATGTTTAAGCTACATCGCACGCAATTACGAGGCCCCCATGCACGACCCTATCCCCACCGTCACCCTTCCCTCCGGCCAGGAAATCCCGGCCCTTGGCCTTGGCACCTGGAACATGGGCGAAGCAGCAGCCCGCGCCAATGCCGAGATCGACAGCCTGCGCCTCGGCATCGATCTCGGCATGACGCTGATCGACACGGCGGAAATGTACGGTGATGGCGGCTCGGAGAGGATGGTCGGCAAGGCGCTGGAGGATCGCCGCGACGAGGTCTTTTTGGTGAGCAAGGTCTTTCCCAGCAATGCCGGCTTCGAAAAGACCATTGCCGCCTGTGACAGAAGCCTGGCGCGACTGAACACCGACCGGCTGGATCTCTATCTGCTGCACTGGCGCGGCGCGTATCCGCTGGCAGAAACGGTCGCCGCCTTCGAACATTTGCAGAAAGCCGGCAAGATCGGCGCCTGGGGCGTCTCGAATTTCGACGTCGCGGATATGGAAGAACTGTTTGCCGTGCCGGATGGCGCGAACTGTGCCGTCAACCAGGTGCTCTACAACCTGTCGCGGCGCGGCATCGAGTTTGATCTTCTGCCCTGGTGTCAGGCGCGCGGCGTTCCGATCATGGCCTATTCGCCGATCGAGCAGGGCCGCCTCGTCCACCATCCGGAATTGATCCACGTCGCCAAATCCTATCAGGCAACGCCGGCGCAAGTGGCTCTGGCCTTCCTGCTGGAGCGGGACGGCGTGGTGCCGATCCCGAAATCGTCCAATCTGCGGCGTGTGCGCGAAAACCGCGGTGCGGTCGATCTTGATATCAGCGATGCGGATTGGGATGTTCTGGATGCGGCTTTTCCGCCGCCGCAGTCCAAAATGGCTTTGGAAATGCTCTGAGGTCGCCGAGATTTAGCCGGCCGTCGTCAGGCACTGCGACAAATCGTTCTCGTTCGGGTTGCCGCCTTCGGGTCCGAACGTATCGTAGCAATCCAGCACCCATTCGCTGACGGTTTCTTCGGGCAGATCCTGGCTGATCAATGGAACGACCCGGTCGGTCTTGGCCAGGGCGACATTGGTGTAGGACGCCCCGGATGTTGCGCGGTCTGACATCGACACGCCAGCGACGGCTGCAGGCACCGATACCATTGCGACGAGTAGGATTGCGATTGCCTTCTTCATGGCGAAATTCTCCTTCGCCTCGTTAACGCATGAGGCAGGATTTTGTTCAAGCAACCCCGATCACCCCTCTGTGATGGGTTATTGGCCCTCCAAGTGAAACCAAAGAGGCCTTGCGGGATCGCCCGCAAGGCCTCTTGAAGAACGGCGACTTGTGTCAGAATTTACATGCCCTGCGAGCCGCGGTTCATGGCGGCGATCCCTGTACGGCAGATTTCATTGAGGCCGAGCGGCTTCATGATGGCCACGAACTGATCGATCTTCGACGACTTGCCGGTCAGCTCGAAGATGAAATGCTCGACCGTGGCATCGACCACCTTGGCCTGGAAGGCATCGGCCAGCCGCAGGGTTTCGGCGCGCATCTCCCCGGAGCTGACCACCTTGATCAGCGCCACTTCCCGCTCGATCGGCCGTTCCTGGCCAAGCTCGCGGGCTCGAACCGTCAGGTCGAGCACGCGGTGCACCGGAACGATGCGCTCCAGCTGCGCCTTGATCTGCTCGAGCACGCTCGGCGTGCCGCGCGTCACGATGGTGATGCGCGACAGATGCGCCTCGTGCTCGGTCTCCGAGACGGTCAGGCTCTCGATATTATAGCCGCGGCCGGAGAACAGGCCGATGACGCGGGCCAGGACGCCCGGCTCGTTGTCGACCAGCACCGAAAGCGTATGGCTTTCGATGGCGGCGGTTTCGGGAGAGATGAAGTAGGCGGAGCCCGTGGGCTGTAGGTGTGCGTTCATGATGTCTATCCTCTCCCTTTCATCAAACCAGCTGGCGGCCCTTGGCGTCGATCGCCGTCGCAACGGCATCGTCGGTCGCCTCGTCGGGCAACAGCATTTCGTTATGGGCCTTGCCGGATGGAATCATCGGGAAACAATTGGCAAGGTTGGCAACGCGGCAATCGAAGATCACCGGCTTCTTCACGTCGATCATTTCCTGGATGGCGCCATCCAGATCGCCCGGCTTTTCGCAGCGCAGGCCAACCGCACCATAGGCCTCCGCCAGCTTGACGAAGTCCGGCATCGCTTCCGTATAGGAATTCGACAGGCGGTTGCCATGCAGCAGCTGCTGCCACTGGCGCACCATGCCCATATACTGGTTGTTGAGGATGAAGATCTTGACCGGCGCATTATACTGCACCGCGCAGGACATTTCCTGGATGCACATCTGGATCGATGCATCGCCGGCAATGTCGATGACCAGGCTGTCGGGATGGGCGATCTGCACGCCGATCGCCGCCGGGAAACCGTAACCCATGGTGCCGAGACCGCCCGAGGTCATCCAGCGGTTCGGCTCCTCGAAGCCGAAATACTGGGCCGCCCACATCTGGTGCTGGCCGACTTCGGTGGTGATATAGGTGTCGCGATGCTTGGACAGCTCATAGAGCCGCTCGATGGCATATTGCGGCATGATGACGTCTTTCGACGGCGTATAGGAGAAGGACTTGCGCGCCTTCCAGCGCGCCACGCTCTCCTTCCACTCGACCGTCTGTTCCGCGTCCGGCTTTTTCGGCAGGGCGCGCCACAGGCGAACCATGTCTTCCAATACCCGGCCGACATCGCCGTTGATCGGAATGTCGACGCGGACATTCTTGTTGATCGAGGACGGATCGATATCGATGTGGATCTTCTTGGAATTCGGCGAAAAGGCATTCAGCCGGCCGGTGATGCGGTCGTCGAAGCGTGCGCCGATACAGACCATGACGTCGCAATCATGCATCGCCATGTTGGCTTCGTAGGATCCGTGCATGCCCAGCATGCCGAGCCAGTTCTTGCCCGACGCCGGATAGGCACCGAGACCCATCAGCGTCGAGGTGATCGGGAAATCGGTGAGGCCGACCAGTTCGCGCAGCAGCCGGGAGGCGTCCGGTCCGGAATTGATGACGCCGCCGCCGGAATAGATGATCGGCCGGCGCGCCTTGGACATCAGCTCGATCGCGGCCTGGATGGCGCGCGGATCCCCTTGCGTCTTCGGCTGGTAGCTGTGCTGGACCTCATGGCTTTCCGGCGGCGTATAGGTGCCGGTGGCAAACTGCACGTCCTTCGGGATATCGACGACGACAGGACCCGGCCGGCCCGTCTGGGCAATGCGGAAGGCCTCGTGGATGACCCGGGCCAGATCGTTGACGTCCTTGACCAGCCAATTGTGCTTGGTGCAGGGACGGGTAATGCCGACGGTATCGCATTCCTGGAAGGCGTCCGAGCCGATCAGCGAGGTCGGCACCTGGCCGGTCAGGCAAACCAGCGGAATCGAATCCATCAGCGCATCCTGCAGCGGCGTCACGGCATTGGTGGCGCCCGGCCCTGACGTCACCAGCATGACGCCAACCTTGCCGGTCGAGCGGGCATAGCCTTCGGCCGCATGGCCGGCGCCCTGTTCATGGCGCACGAGAATGTGCTGGATCTCCTCCTGCTGGAAGATCTCGTCATAGATCGGCAGCACCGCTCCACCCGGATAACCGAAGATGTGCTCGACGCCGTTGTCCTTCAACGCCTTCAAAACGATTTCAGCGCCGGTCATCTGATTGTCTTTGCCCGTCATGCCTGTGTCCATCTGCCTTTGGGATTTTTGCAAGGGCTTAAAGCCCGGTTTTGGCCATAAAAAAAGGCCCCTTGAAGGAGCCTGTCGTTTCGCGCATGGGTGGCTAACGCCGGATGGTTACACCATCCTGCCCATGCGCGGTCCCACCACAATAAGTGCACGAAAATTTCTCATGTCCGAAGTGTTAGCCGCAAAACTGATGCTCGTCAACGCAGCCTGCCCGAAAAAACGCCGCGGGCCAGCCTATTTAACCGGCAGAGACGGCAGGGCCTGCGTCTTCTGCCTACACCACTTGTTAAGCCTGGAACGCTACTGTTCCCGTCAAGTATGGAGTAGACATTGCTTAACAACGACCTTCAGACATCGGGGAAGGCCGGAGAACAGGATCGCCGCAACCAGCTGACCCCTGGCAATCGGTTCCTGGGCCGCGTCGTTGCGTGCAATGGCTCGCGCGCCACGATCTCGGCGATTGCCGAAAATGGCGAGACCGATCTGACCGAACTCTGGTCGGTCGGTCGGTTGATTTCCATCACTGTCGGCACCAACCGTGTCGTCGCGCTTGCCTATTCCATGCAGACCGGATCGCGCGACTGGACCGAGGGTCTCGACAACACTTTCCTCATCGAAGTCGAACTGATGGGCGAAGTGCATGTCGGCGACCACGGCCGCGAGGAATTCTCGACCGGTATCTCGCGTTATCCCTATCTCGGCGCCATCGCCCATCGCATCCGTGCGGCCGACCTGCTTCGCATCTACGATACCGGCCATGGCGATACCTGCGTCATCGGCAAGCTGACCCAGGACGACAGCATCGACGCGACGATCCACATTCCGTCGATGCTGTCCAAGCACTTTGCCATCGTCGGCTCGACCGGCGTCGGCAAGTCGACCGCCGTGTCGCTGCTGCTGCACAAGGCGATCGAGAGCGACCCGAAGCTGCGCGTCCTGATCCTCGATCCGCACAATGAATTTGCCGCGGCCTTTCCCGATCATGCCGTGGTCATCGACACCGACACGCTCGACCTGCCCTTCTGGCTGATGAAGCTGGAAGAATTCGCCGAAGTCCTGTTTCGCGGCCGCCCGCCCGTGCCGGAGGAACTGGACATCCTGCGCGACGTCATGCCGGAGGCCAAGCGCGCCTTCCGCGGCAGCGATTCGGCATTGATGCGCCGCTCGGCCGACAAGAGCTCGATCACCGCCGACACCCCCGTGCCCTATCGCATGGCCGATCTG
Organism: Rhizobium sp. CG5; assembly: GCF_023701945.1. GTDB lineage: Bacteria > Pseudomonadota > Alphaproteobacteria > Rhizobiales > Rhizobiaceae > Allorhizobium. The sequence goes on along the minus strand of NZ_JABAEF010000001.1, from coordinate 226,190 downwards.
CTGGCCCTGATCGACGAGCGCCTCGGCCGCCTCGAAGGCCGCGGCGAAAAGCCCTTCCTGCGGGCACTCAAGATGCGCGTCACGTCGGCGATCAACGATCCGCGCTACCATTTCATGTTCTCCAACAATACGATCAGCGACACGATCATGGAGACCATCGCCCATATCTTCCGTATTCCCGGCGACAACCGGCCGATCTCCACCTTCCAGCTCGCCGGCATCCCGTCCGAAGTGGTCAATTCGGTGGCCTCCGTGCTCTGCCGCATGGCCTTCGAGATCGCCCTGTGGTCGAATGGGGCGATCCATATGCTGGTGGTCTGCGAAGAGGCCCATCGCTATGTGCCGGCCGACGCCAGCCTCGGCTTCGTGCCGACCCGCCAGGCGATTGCCCGCATCGCCAAGGAAGGCCGCAAATACGGCGTGTCGCTCGGCATCATCACCCAGCGGCCCGGCGAACTCGACCAGACCATCCTGTCGCAGTGCTCGACGCTGTTTGCCATGCGCCTGACCAACGATCACGACCAGGAAATCATTCGTTCGGCCATCCCGGATTCGTCGATCTCGACGACCAGCTTCATCTCGTCGATCGGCAATGGCGAGGCGATTGCCTTCGGCGAGGCGATTACCGTGCCGATGCGCATGCGCTTTTCACGGGTCGAGGAGCATTATCTGCCCAAGGCCAATGGCGTCGCCGCCAAGGTCACCGATGAAACGCCGGACACCGTCGACCTGCGCAGCGTCATCAGTCGCATGCGGTCCGTGTCCATGCCGGATATCTCCGCCTTCCAGCAGAGCTTCCCCGCCAGCCGCGACGACAACGAAGACCTGCGCGAATACGACGCATTTCCCGCCGCCGATCTTGCCGAACCCGAATTTGACGATGCCGAAGCAGCAGAGCCCCTGGCTGATCTGTCTCGGCAAACGCCACCCGTCGAGCCTTATCGTCCCGACATGCTGCCACGCACAATGGTCGAAGAACCGACCACCCGCCTCATCCGACGGGACATCGACGCAAACCCGGCCGGCATCGGCCAAGGCGGGACATCCACGCCGTTTACCGCAGCCCCCGCGCCGGCAAGCACTCTACGCAAGGAACCCGGCCAGTCGCTCCGCGACAGCATTTTGAAGAAGCCGCTCTCAAGTCTCTATCGCAAGGACTGAGGCGACCGGTTTCCGCCTCGCATCAGCCCCGTCTCTCCCAGCTGTCGTCCATCTGGTTGCGAAACCAGGTCATCTGACGCTTGGCATATTGCCTTGTGGCCGCCGACGCCTTGTCGATGACCTCGGCGCGCGACATCTCCCCCCGCAGCATGGCCGCGATCTGCGAAACGCCGATCGCCTTCATGACCGGCATGTCGGCGGCAAGCCCCAGCCCGAGCAGCGCCTCCACTTCCGCAACGGCACCGGTGTCGAGCATGGTCTCGAAGCGGCGATTGATCCGCTCGTGCAGCACGGCGCGATCCGGCAGGACGACGATTTTCCGCGCCCGGTCCGGATCGACGATCACCGGTCCGCTCTGGCCCTGAAATTCGGCGATCGACCGTCCCGTCGCCTGCAGGACCTCAAGCGCCCGAACGATGCGCTGGCCATCCTGCGGCTTGAGGCGCAAGGCAAGATCGGGATCAAGCGCCAGGAGTTCCCGGTGCAGCACTTCGGAGCCTTCCGCCGCCATGCGGTCGCGCAACGCCGTGCGGATTTCGTCGGGGATCTCCGGCATATCGGACAGCCCGCCCGTCAGCGCCTTGAAATAAAGCCCCGTGCCGCCGACGATCACCGACCGGACACCGCCGGCCCTAAGGTCTATTACGAGAGCGGCGATCTCGCGCAGCCAGTCGCCGGTCGAATAGGCCTGACCGGCCGGCACATGGCCGTAGAGATAATGAGCAACGCCGTCCATGTCCTCAAGCGATGGCCGTGCCGTCACGACCCGCAACGTGTCATAGACCTGCATGCTGTCGGCATTGATCACCACGCCGCCATGCAGTTTCGCCAGATCAACCGCCAGCGCGGACTTGCCGCTGGCAGTCGGGCCGGTTATCAGGATGGCGTCCGTATCATCCGCAGGGTTCTTCATCATGGCCTTCGTTGCCACGCTTCTAGCCAATCCGTCAAACCCCGTTCTGTCACCCGCCCTTGCCGAACAGGCATCAGCGACGCTGAATGCCTCCGGTCTCTATTGGCTGGCCGATGGCATTGCCTGCGATATCGCGCTGCGCGACGGGACCGATCTGGGCAAGGCCGAGGCGAGCCTGCGCGCCCTGATCGCCGGCCTGCCGATCGATCTGGCCATTCAGGATGCCGAAACGCGCCGCAAAAGTTTTCTGATCGCCGACATGGATTCCACCATGATCGGCCAGGAATGCATCGACGAACTGGCCGCCGAAGTCGGCCTGAAGGACCGCGTCTCCGAGATCACGGCGCGTGCCATGAACGGCGAGATCGCCTTCGAGCCCGCGCTTCGCGAACGCGTCGCACTGCTGAAAGGCCTGCCGATTTCGGTTGTCGACGAGGTCATCGCCAAGCGCATCACGCTGACGCCGGGCGGACCGGAACTGATCGCCACGATGAAGGCCAAGGGCCATTACACCGCGCTGGTCTCCGGCGGCTTTACCGTCTTTACCTCCCGCATTGCCGAACGCCTGGGCTTTGACGAGAACCGCGCCAATATCTTGGAAGAACAGGACGGCATTCTGACCGGCACGGTCGCCGAGCCGATCCTTGGCAAGCAGGCCAAGGTCGATGCCCTGCTCGAAATCACCGCGCGGCTCGGCATAAACGCTGCCGACGTCATCGCGGTTGGCGACGGTGCCAACGACCTCGGCATGCTGGAGCTTGCCGGCTCCGGCGTGGCGCTGCATGCCAAGCCCTCGGTGGCCGCCCAGGCCAAGATCCGCATCGACCATGGCGACCTGACCTCCCTGCTCTATCTCCAGGGCTACCGCAAGACCGATTTCGTGGTCGCCTGACGGTCTGGGAAACAGGACGTGATCATCCTCGAAACACCACGGCTGACGGTGCGCAACTGGCGCGACGACGATCGCGACCTGTTTCGCGAGATCAATGCCGATGCCAAGGTGATGGAGTTTTTTGCACAGCGTCGCAGCCACGCAGAAGCCGATGCGATGATGGACAAGGTCCGCCGGCTGATCACTGAAACCGGCTACGGCTTCTTTGCGGTGGAGTTGCAGGAAACCGGCGAGGCGATCGGCTTTTGCGGACTGGCGCCTGCCAATATCGAGCCGGTCCTGCCCGAAGACACCATCGAGATCGGCTGGCGCATGGCGACCCGCTTCTGGGGCAACGGCTATATGACGGAGGCGGCCCTTTCCCTCCTCGATTATGCCTTTGCGGAGAAGAAGCTGGACGAAGTGGTGTCCTTTGCCGTGGCTGGCAATCTTCGCTCCAGGGCGGTCATGAAGCGCATCGGCATGGTCCATGACGAGAGCGCCGATTTCGACCATCCGCGCGTGCCGGACAGCCATCCGCACCTGCAGCGCCACGTTCTCTATCGGATCGCGGCCGCCGCACACCGGCCCGTCGCTGCCGCCCGTTCGTAACGGACCCGCTCCCTTAAATTCCGCCCTGCCAGCGTCGTCATTTTTTAACCATTTGCGGGGTTGCTTGCGCAGATGCGGGACAAAAACCCTTATTTTCACGCCACATTAAGCAGTGTCGCATATTCTGATATGCATGAGAGACACAAACTCCGACCGACCCACAGGGAAAATGTCCTCCCCCCTGGACCGCTTCTTGAGACTTGGTGAGCATGGCCTCTCCGAGAGCGAAGCCGAACGGGTCCGCGCCGTGCGTCTCGGCGCGGTTTTGCGCAATACGCCCTGGATGATGGCCGCCAATGTCGGCAATGCCGCCGTCACGCTGGCAGCCTTTCGCGACAGCACCCTGTTCCCCTGGATCACGCTCTGGACCATCTTCGTTTCCATTCTCGCCGTGATGACCAGCCTGACCTGGTGGCGCACCAGGGACCGGCCTGCCCGCCAGACGGCCTCGATCCGCGGCGTTCGCAAGGCAGTCCTCTATGCCGGTGTGCTGAGCGTCCTGTGGGCCATGCTGGTCGCCGTCTTTTACTTCCACGCCGACGAGCATCAGAAACTGGTGCTGGTCGCCATCACCGTCGGCATGTCCGGCGGCGGCGGCTTTGCGCTCGCCACCATACCGGCGGCATCGATCACCTTCGGGCTGTTCATGGGGATTGGCTCGGCGGTGGCCCTGACCGCCGCTCCGAGCCTGATCGGCATCAACCTGTTTATTCTCTATGTCATTTATTTCGTCATTATCGTCAGATCGTCCCTGAGCCTTTGCCAGAGCCTGAGTGCGCGGGTGCGGGCGCAGCTGGCAGCCGACGAGCAGCGCGACGTGATCAGCCTGTTGCTCAACGACTTCGAACAGAATGCCAGCGACTGGCTATGGGCCGCCGACGAGAACCATATCGTGCAGCGCGCCTCGTCACGCTTCTTCGAGCTGACGGGCAAGCGCGTGGAAGATGTCTGCGGCCATCCGCTCTGGCAGGTGCTTCCCTGTCGGGACGGCGATTGCCGAACCACCCGCAGCAACACGAACGGACCCCTCGCCCTGCGCGAACAGCTGGAACGGCGGGAACCGTTTCGGGATTTCGAACTTTGTGTCGAACAGAATGGCAAGCCCGGCATCTGGTCGCTCAGCGCCAAACCTGTTTTCGACGAAAAGGGGCTCTTTGCCGGCCATCGCGGTGTCGCGCGCGACGTCACAGCCGCCCGCGAAGCCCGAAGCCGTATCGAACACATGGCGCGACACGATCCCCTGACCGATCTCGGCAACCGCGTTCTGCTCAGTGAAAATCTTGATCACGCCCTGTCCAGGCTGGGGCACTTCAACGAGAGCTTCTCGATCCTGCTGTTTGATCTCGACCGCTTCAAGCAGGTCAACGATGCCCACGGCCATGGCGCTGGCGACGAACTGCTCGAAAGGATCGCCGGCATCCTGCGGTCCTTTGCCACCGAACTCGATACGCTGGCCCGCATCGGCGGCGATGAATTTGCCTTCATCCACGCCACCGCCCGCGACCCGAAGGCCTCCGCGGAACTGGCCGAACGCATCATCGCAGCCCTGCAGGAGCCATTCCAGCTGTCGACCGGCACCGTCCGCATCGGCGTCAGCATCGGCATCGCCTGTGCCCCGATCGACGGCCGGGACGCTGATGCCCTGATGCGCAATGCCGATCTGGCGCTCTATCGCGCCAAGGCCGACGGCCGCAATCGCTATCGCTTTTTCGATCTGTCGCTCGACCGCGCCGCACGCCGCCGCAACCTTCTGGAACAGGAATTGCGCAACGCGTTGGCAACCGAAGCCCTGACGCTGCACTTTCAGCCGCTGGTCAATGCCCAGACCGGCAAGGTCGTCTGTTTCGAAGCCCTGGTGCGCTGGACGCATCCGACGCTCGGGTCGATCAGTCCGGCCGAATTCATACCGATCGCCGAAGACGCCGGGATTGTCTCCCAGATTGGCGGATGGGTTATCCGTCAGGGCTGCCAGATTGCCGCCGGCTGGCCGCAGGATGTACGCATCGCCATCAACCTGTCACCCCGCCAGTTCAATTCGCCAGGGCTGTTCTCGGCAATCAAGGGTGCCATCGAAGAGACCGGCCTTGATCCCAGCCGTCTGGAACTGGAGATCACCGAATCGCTGCTGCTGAACACCACCGGCGCCGTGGAATCGACGCTGGCCGCTCTCAAGGGACTTGGCGTCCGCATCGCCCTTGATGATTTCGGGACCGGCTATTCCTCGCTCAGCTACCTGCGCAAGTACCGCTTCGACAAACTGAAGATCGACCAGTCCTTCATCAGGGATATCGATTCCGATGCCGACAGCCGGGCGATCGTCGATGCCATCCTGCGGCTCGGCCGCGATCTGCGTATCTCGGTTGCCGCGGAAGGCGTCGAGACGGAAGGACAGTACAACCTGTTGCGGGAACTCGGCTGCAACGAAATCCAGGGCTATCTGATCGGCCGGCCGCAGCCGCACGGAGCCATCACGCAGTTCCTGCCGGAAGCAGCGGCCTGACGCTCGCGCGAATTCCAGGCCGGCGTTTCGATCGTCACTCCAGCGGTATGGCAACAAAGCGCAGGTCGCCCGCGCCATTGGCCACCATCAGATGCACGCTGCGGCGCCCTTCCGCCTTCAAGGCCGCCACCGTGTCGGCGAGATCCTTGGGCGTCTCGACGAATTCCTGGGCCGCCTCGACGATCACCTCGCCGACCTTCAGGCTCTTCTGATCCGCCGGAGACCCTGGCTCGACCTTGGTGATCAGCACGCCCTCGACACCTTCGCCGATGCCGTTGGCCGCGCGGGCCGCATCGTCGATCACCCCGAGCGACAGGCCAAGCACCGGTCCCACAGGAACCGTTTCATCCGAAGGGGCCTCCGGCGTCTCGGGTGCCGGCGTTCCGTCCTCAGGCATGATGGTTGGATCGTCCGTGCCAGCCTCCGGGCTTTGCTCGGTTGCCTGGGCGACACTAGCCGCTTCGGCATCCTCCAGCCGCCCCAGCCGCACCTTCAACGTCATCTGCTTGCCATCGCGCACCACGACGACATCCAGATCGGTTTCTACAGGGCTTTCGGCAACGACGCGCACGATATCGCGGCTTTCGATAATCTCCTTGCCATCGAACTTGATGATGACGTCGCCGACCAGGATCGGGCCCTTGGCCACCGGCCCACCCTCGATCACGCTGCTGACCAGCGCACCGTGACCACGCGTCAGGCCGGCCGTCTTGGCCATGTCCTCGGGCACCGGCTGGATGCGCACGCCGAGCCAGCCACGCCGTGCCTCGCCGAATTCGATCAGCTGCTTGATGATGTTCTCGGCCAGCTCCGTCGGCACGGAAAAACCGATGCCGATCGATCCGCCGCTCGGCGAGATGATGGCGGTATTGATGCCGATGACCTCGCCCTTCATGTTGAACAGCGGCCCGCCCGAATTGCCCTTGTTGATGGCCGCATCGGTCTGGATGAAATTGTCGTAAGGGCCGGCATTGATATTGCGGCCGCGCGCCGAAACGATGCCCACGGTCACCGATCCGCCAAGGCCGAACGGATTGCCGATCGCCATGACCCAGTCGCCGATCCGCATCTGCCGGGAATCGCCGAACTTGACCGCCGTCAGCGGCTCCGGCGGCTCGACCTTCAGCACGGACAGGTCAGTCTTCGGGTCGGTGCCGACCAGTGTCGCCTTGAGCTTCGATCCATCAGGGAAAATCGCCTCGATATCGTCGGCATTTTCGATGACGTGATTGTTGGTGACGATAAAGCCGGCCGGATCGATGACGAAACCGGATCCCAGCGAATTGACCTTGTGGTTGGTGGCGCCTTCATCACGGTTCTTGAAGAAATCGTCGAACAGCTCCTCAAAGGGCGATCCCTCCGGCACCTGCGGCATCGGCCCCTTGCCCTCGTCCTTGATGTTCTGGGAGGTCGAGATGTTGACGACCGCATTGAGCAGTCCGTCCGCCAGGTCCGCCACCGAGGCCGGGCCGACGGCTTGCGCGATTGCCGGACGGGGCTGACCTCCCAATGTCCCAAGGCAGAGTGCGACCCCGACCAAAAGCGCCGGGCAAAGCTTCGCTGTCTTGATTACGGTTGCGGTCATCGGGCGTCCTCGCTGTGGAATCGGCTTTACTATCTGGCCCAATCATAGGGCGGATTCATGAACTGTGAAACGCATTTTGCTGTGATCGGCGGTCAACTCAACCGCGGATCAGCCAGACAAGGGCGACGCCGAGCATCACGGCGACAAGGCCAGAGATCCGCAATTGCTGTTCGGGGATTGATGGAAGCAACCGCGCCATCGCCACAAGAAAACGAGGGGCCAGTGCGTACACCAGCCCCTCGATGATCAGAAAGAATGCAAACCCTGTCAGAAGGTCCGACACGGATGCCTCGGTCAATTGCCGGCCGGTACCGCCGGAGCGGCCGGAGCGGCAGCAGGTGCTGTTCCTGCCGGGTCATTGAAGAAGCGGAAGAACTCCGAATTCGGCGACAGCACCATGGTCGTACCAGTCGAACCCAGTGACTGACCATAGGCTGCCATCGAGCGATAGAATTCGAAGAAAGCCGGATCCCGTGAAAACGCATCGGCAAAGATGCGGTTCCGCTCGGCATCGCCTTCACCGCGCAGGATTTCCGAATCGCGCTGCGCTTCCGCCTGCAATTCGACGACCTGGCGGTCGGCAATGGCGCGGCGGCGCTGGCCTTCTTCGTTACCGCGGGCGCGGATCAGTTCGGCTTCCGCCAGACGCTCGGCCTTCATACGGTCGAAGGTCTGCTGCGAGACTTCCTGCGTCAGGTCGGTGCGGCGGATGCGGACATCGGCAATCGTCAAGCCGAGCGATTCCGCATCGGCGCGCAAATCGTCGCGCACTTCCTGCATCATCGATGCACGGGCATCCGACAGTGCCGATTCAAAGCCACGCAGACCGTAGACCCGGCGCAGCGAGGCGTCGAGACGGGTGCGAAGCCGCGATTCAGCTGAGTCGCGGTCGCCCGATACTGTTTCGCGGAAGCGGCGGGCATCGGTGATCTTGTAGACCACGAAAGCGTCGACTTCGTAGAACTTGCCGCCGGACACCTGGACGCGGATATTGTCGAGGTCGAAGCGCAGAGCCTGGTCCTCGACATACTGAACGCGATCGGCATCCATGAAGGCGAAGGGCAGCTTGAAGTAGAGACCGGGTTCGCTGCGCACGGACTGGATCTGACCGAAGCGCACCACCACGGCCTGCTGGCGTTCATTGACGACGAAGACCGACGAATATCCCAGCAATAGCAAGCCGGCGATAACGATCAGAATGATGGGAAGACGGTTACCCATGATCAGTTGCCTCCCTGCTGCTGTTGCGGCCGGGCCAGCTCGTTGAGCGGCAGATACGGCATGACATTCTGGTTCTCACCGATGATAACCTTGGTGGAATTCTTCAGGACGGACTCCATGGTCTCAAGATACAGGCGCTTGCGGGTCACATCCGGCGCCTTGGAATATTGGTCGTAGATGGACACGAAGCGTTGCGCCTCACCTTCCGCCTCGTTGACGACACGGCTCTTGTAGGCAGCCGCTTCTTCGCGGATCTGCGCCGACTGACCGCGGGCCTGACCGAGCTTCTGGTTGGAATACTGATTGGCTTCCTCGACGAACCGGTCTTCGTCCTGCTCGGCCCGCTGCACTTCGTCGAAGGCATCGGCGACCTCGCGCGGCGGAGCCGCATCCTCGATCGCCACCGCATTGATGGAAATGCCGGCGCCGTAGGAATCCATAGTGCTCTGGATGATATTGCGCACTTCGGTGGCGATGTCCTGACGGGCATCCCGGAAGATGTCCTGGGCCGGACGACGGCCGACGATTTCGCGCATCGCGCTTTCGGCAACCTGCTGCAGGGTGAGCGGCGGGCTTTCGATGTTGAACAGATAGGCCTTCGGATCGCTCACCGTGAACAGAACCGAGAACTGCACGTTGACGATGTTCTGGTCGCCCGACAGCATCAGGCCGGCAGAAGACGAAGACGATGCCTTGGCACCGATATTCTGCTGCTGTTCTGTCACCTTGGTGATTTCGACGGTTTCCAGCGGCCAGGCATGGAAATGCAGGCCCGGCATGGAAATCTCGTCCTTCGGCTTGCCGAAGCGCAACTCGACGCCCCGTTCATCAGGCTGCACGGTATAGATCGACTGGAACAGCCAGAAGGCCGCGATCACCAGAAAGATGATGACGGCGACGCCGCCGTTGAATCCGCCTGGAACAAGGTTCTTCAGCCGGTCCTGGCCGCGACGGATAATCTCTTCAAGATCCGGTGGCGTATTGCCATTACCGCCCCCGCCGCCGCGCGGCCGGTTCGGTCCCTGACCCCAGGGACCCTGATTATTTCCGCCGCCACCCCAAGGGCCGCCGCCGTTCTGATTGCTCCAGGGCATCAATACCTCTTTGTTTGTAAAACTCTCCCAACCCGCAACGGTGCAGCCTTTCGAGGCGCGCCACGCAGAGCATGACCCGTTATAGGTATCGGCGCCGCCGCTTTCAACGCGGATCGGCCAACTTCTTGGGCCGAAACCGTAAATACATCAATTTGTCGCGGGCCTTTGCCGATAAATCCCATACCGGGTCGCAAAGCTGTCCCGCTCGCCGGCCGGCACGGCCTGTTCGCCGATCAATTCGAAGCGCAGCGGATCGATCGACGGGAAATGGGTATCGCCGTCGATGTCAGCCTCGACATGGGTGACATGCAGGTAGTCGGCAAAGGGCATGGCCTGGCGATAGATCTCGCCGCCGCCAGCCACGCAGATCTCGTCGACGCCGCTTGCGATCGCCAGCGTCCGGGCCCGCTCGAGCGCCGCATCCAGCGTTGCCGCGACCTCGACCCCTGCCGGCGCGAAATCGGCATTGCGGCTGACGATGATATGCGGTCGTCCGGGCAAGGGCCGGCTGCCGATCGATTCAAAGGTCTTGCGGCCCATCACCAGCGGCTTGCCGAGCGTCAGCGCCTTGAAGCGCTTCAGGTCCGTCGAGAGTTTCCACGGCATGTCGCCGTCGCGACCGATCACACCATTGCGCGACACGGCAACCACCACGATGATCTTGATGCCTGTCATGATCTCCCCCCCTCGCGCCTATCCCGCGCGTCTCGTCAAACCGCGATCGGCGCCTTGATGCTTGATTCAGCCTCGTAACCTTCGAGCGTAAAGTCTTCGAATGTAAAGGCAAACAGGTCCTTGACCGCAGGGTTGATCCGCATCACCGGCAGCTTTTTCGGCCTGCGCGACAGCTGCAGCCTGGCCTGCTCGAAATGGTTGGCATAGAGATGGGTGTCGCCCAGCGTATGCACGAAATCGCCCGGCTGAAGATCCGTCACCTGCGCCACCATCATCGTCAGCAGCGCATAGGAGGCTATGTTGAATGGCACGCCGAGAAAGATATCGGCCGAGCGCTGATAGAGCTGGCAGGAGAGCTTGCCGTCGGCCACGTAGAACTGGAACAGGCAATGGCAGGGCGGCAGCGCCATATCGTCGACTTCGGCCGGGTTCCAGGCCGTGACGATGTGGCGGCGCGAATTGGGGTTTTTGCGGATGCCATCCACAAGGTTGGCGATCTGGTCGATGGATCCGCCGTCCGGCGCCGGCCAGGAGCGCCACTGCGCCCCGTAGACCGGCCCGAGATCGCCGTTCTCGTCAGCCCACTCGTCCCAGATCGAAACGCCGTTTTCCTTGAGATAGGCGATATTGGTCTCGCCCTTCAGGAACCACAATAGTTCATGGATGATCGAGCGCAGATGCAGCTTCTTGGTGGTGGTCACCGGAAAGCCCTCGGAGAGATCGAAGCGCATCTGATAGCCGAACACGGAGCGGGTGCCGGTGCCGGTGCGGTCGCCGCGGTCGGTGCCCTTGTCCATCACATGGCTTAAGAGGTCGAGATATTGCTGCATGGTGCGTCTGCCTGTTCGTTCGGGCTCTCTTTATAGGCGGAATGCCGGGCAAGCATAGCCTGCGGCCCGCACCGTCCCCGAGAAATTGCTCATCGCCACCGCTTTCCAGCCACTTCGCCTCTTGTCGGCGAATCAGCGCTGATTTAGCGTGTTTTGAAGAAGCGTATCCCTTGCGCCTCAAGGCGTGAAGGCAGTGCGCACCAGCATTCGCAATCCCGAGCAGAGGAGCAAGACCTGCATGCGCAAGTCGGTCAAAGCATGGCTAGCCGTCCTCTTCACGCTCTTTGCAGCAGCAAGCAGCAGCGCGCAGGCGCCACAGGATTATGTCGGCGAATGGTCGGTCGAGGGCGGCCCGCTCGGCGCCTGCAAAATCACCCTTTCCGGACAGGCCATGGGCGGCGTGCTGAAAGCCACGACCTATACCTGCGCCGGGCCTATGTCCTTTGCCTGGGCCTGGGCGCCTACCGCCGACGGCATTGTCATCACCGGAACCGGCAATGCCCAGATTGCCGCGTTCAGCGCAAGCCGTGGTGCGCTGGTCGGGCGCGCCCATGACGGCAGCCTGTTGACGCTGAGGCCATTGAGCGGCCAACGGTTTGCGAGGGGCGACGGTGCGCCGCTGCCCGGTTTGCCCTTTCCCATGCCGTTTCCCGGCGCCGAGGCCGGCCAGTCGAAGGATTGCTACCTGCGCGCCGATACCGGCCGATGCGCCTCCAAGCGGGATAGTGCGCCGCCGCCATCCAACAGGCAGTCCTTCGTGCGCGCCACCCATGACATCAATGTGCGCCGGGCCGTGGACATGTCGAGCCCTATCATCGGGCAATTGCGCCAGGGACAGTGCTTTACCGTCAACGGCTGCCAGGATTCGCGCTGGGGCCTGCGCTGCGAAGTGCAGGTGGATCGCGCCGGAAACGTCGGCTACACGATCAAACATTACGAGCAGGATGGCCGTCGTTACATCGCTTTCACCAACGAATGCCGCTGAACCGCATAAGCAGCGCGCAACACCCCTTTTCATCCACAAGATAAGCGCCTATATGAAGGTCGCCGGGGCTTGCTCCGGCTATAGCAATAAACGGTCGGTGTAATAAACCTATTGGACCCGGGGGCGGTACCCGGCGCCTCCACCAAAAACCGGTCGGTCCCCCTTGTTCTTGGAGTGACCGGCTTTTGATGGGGGCGAAATAGGATCGACAAGGGCGTAAAGATCGAACTTTTGCTCGGCATGATACCGCCGTTATCGGGTCACAAGTGTAGTTGCAAATGACAACAACGCTAAGGGTTATGCTCTCGCTGCCTAATGGCGGTGCGGGAAATCCGAACCAAGTCCTCTAGGTTAGCCCCTTGAGGCGGGGTCCGAAGGCACCTGGCAACAGAAGCCTTCACCTAACCCTCCTCCTTGTCGTGCAATCGTGATAATGTGGCCTGACTCGTGACCGGGGCTTTTCCCCTGTTCTGCGACATGTCATATAGGCGTTTAAAAGACGCCGACGAAATACGCGGCAATTGACGCGACAGGAAAGAAAGACAGGGACCCCATGGCGCAGGACCACATCCGCTACGACATACTGGCTCAGGACGCACTGCGTGGCGTCATCCGCAAGGTTTTGACGGAAGTGGCAGCGACCGGCCGCCTTCCCGGCGACCATCATTTCTTCATCACCTTCCTGACCGGCGCGCCGGGCGTGCGAATCTCCCAGCATCTGAAGTCGAAATATGCCGAACAGATGACCATCGTCGTGCAGCACCAGTTCTGGGACCTGAAGGTCACCGACAGCCTGTTCGAGATCGGCCTGTCCTTCTCCGACACCCCGGAAAAGCTGGTGATCCCGTTCAACGCCATCCGCGGCTTCTATGACCCTTCGGTCAATTTCGAACTCGAATTCGACGTGCCGCTGGCCGACGAGGACGAAACCACCGCCGAGATCACCGCCTATCCGGTCAACACCGCCGAGAAGGTCGAGGACGGCGAAGAACGCAAGGACGGCGACGAGGAGAAGAAGCCGGGCTCCGTCGTCTCGCTCGATTCGTTCCGCAAGAAGCAGTAACCCGCAATTCGGGGCCGGATGGATCTGTCCGTCCCCGCCACGCCTCGACGGGAGCGCCCATGTCCGCTGATGTCGTCAATCTGCGCCAGGCTCGCAAGTCCAAGGCGCGCAGCGATAAGGAAAAGCAGGCGGACCAGAACCGCCTGACCTTCGGCCGGACCAAGGCCGAGAAGACCCTGACGGACAGGCTGAGGCTGAAGGCCGAACAGGCGCTGGACGCCGGCCACATCGAAAAACCCGAATCAAAAGAATAGCTTGGCCAGACCGAAAAACGATTCCGGATCAGCCGCTTGCCGGCATGTCCGGAATCAGTTTGGCAAGCCCTTCACAGTCTGCTTCAAGGCCTCATGATCCGAAAACACTCCACGACCCTTCGCGGCCATCGCACCAGCCTGTCCCTGGAAGACGTGTTCTGGGATGAATTGAAGACGATCGCCGCATCCCGCAAGATGGCGCTCGCTGCCCTGATCGCCGAGATCGATTCGGCCAGGGATCCCGCCGGCAATCTCTCCTCGGCGCTGCGCATCTATATCTTCAACTGGCTGAAATCGAGCAGATGACCTTGCCTCAGCGGCGCGTCAAAGCAATCACATAGCGGGCCGCATCCGGCCCCGGATTGAAAAAGACGCAATCCGATGGCGCACCGAGCTGCAGGCAGTCGCCGGCTTCCAGCCTGTGGCGCCGCCCGCCCTCGGTAAAATCAAGGTGGCCCTCCAGAAGCCAGATCTGCTGGTGCTGGAAGGCAAAGGCCGAGGCCGGATAAGGCACGCGCACGCCGGCCGGCAGAATGACATCCAGCAATTCCAGATGCCCGCCATTGAGCGGTGACACCGAGCGCCTGGTATAGCCGGTCTCGGGATCGGTCCAGACCGGCTGGGCATCGTGCCGCACCAGCCGCTCCCCGGCCCGCTCGGCGAGCGCCAGCAGAACCGACAGGGGAAGACCGAAGGCACCCGACAACCGGCCAAGTACGGTCGCGGTCGGACTGGCCTCGCAGCGCTCGATCTTGCTGATCATCGCCTTCGATACACCAGACCGTTCGGCAAGCTCCGACAACGACCAGCTGCGCGCCTCCCGTTCGATCTTCAGTCTTGCGGCAATCGCCTGTGCCGCCCCGCTCTCATCCGTCTCGCTCATGCCATTCCATCCCATGCCGAAGCCTCAAGCTTGACAACTCTGCGCCGACTTGCCAATCGACAGGTGATCGTCTCCTATAGTGGACACTTGTCGACATTTCAGCAAGCTGCCCTTGCCGTCCACCCGGCGCCGCGCACTCTTCGCGTTTATCGACCATAATAGTTTTGCTTGATAACGAATAATTCAGGAACTTGTCCTAGCCTGTCTTTACGCCGATGGAGATGATCGGCCTCGATGCCTATTCGTATTTCGGCCCGCCGCCGTGTTCGCGCGGCCCGCAGTCCATCGAGATCACCGCATGATGCGGATTTTCCTCAGCAATTTTAAAAAGCGAGATTGAAAATGGTCACTGCAATATCATCGGTGTCGACTGCGACATCCACGACATACTCCGCTCCCACCAGTTCGTCCAAGGGTTCTTCTGAGGCTGAGATCACCAAGCTTCAGACCCAGATTTCGACCAAACAGGCGGAAGTCGACGACGAGGAAGACGAAGACGCTAAGGCTGATCTGGAAACGGAGCTTGCGTCGCTAAAGGCCGAACTGGCCGCCGCCCAGGCAAAGCAGGCACAACAGGCCGAGAAGTCTGAGCAGACGCAGGAAGGAGCCCCCACGCGGCCAAAGGGTGACATGCCACCACCGCCGCCGATGCCGCGTTTCTCCGGCGAGAGTGAAAATATCGGTTCGACGAACTTCGACTCCGAAACGCCTTTCGGCCAGCGTTATGCCTACGTCTAAGCCAGCCCCATAACGCACAATCAAACGGCGGCCTTCGGGTCGCCGTTTCTATTTTGAGCCTGGCGATGTTTCGTCAATTGACGCCAGGCAGGCTGTCGAACCTGAGGTCTGCCGGCGGCAGGTTTCCGCCACGCTGCACGGCATCGGTATTCGGGACTTGCGACGGTGCCTTGGCCGGCGGAACAGCGGCGCGGGCCGCTTCCGCTGCCCGCCGTTCGGCCTCGGCCCGCGCCGCCTCTTCCTCAGCCGCCAGCCGGAGCCTTTCAGCCTCCTCGCGTCGCATCCGCTCTTCGGCCTCGGCCTTTTCGCGCGCCGCCTGGCGCTCGGCTGCCTGAAACCGGTAGAGCGCCACCTCGCGCCGCAGCCGCTGTTTTTCCAGCACATTCGATTGCAGGGTCTCGACCCGCCGCCGCTCCCGCTCGAAAGCGCGCAGCGACAGGTAATTGGTGAGATCCGCCACGTCGAGACGCCGTTCCGGCCCGGCGAGATCGCCGTCATAGACCATCCGGAACGCCGGCTCGGCGCCATCCAGCCCCTCGTCGCCGGCATTGAGCGCAATGCTGATGGCCGCCGACAGCTGCCGTTCTGTGAAATCGATCCGCGCCTCACCCGAAAGCTGCGCCGCCTGCGTTGCCACAGACACGTTCTGGGCGCGCACGACGCCGTCGGTCACGGTGAACGGAACGACAAGGGCGCCCAGCACCGCCTCGCCCTGGCCAACCAGCGGCGCCACAAGGGCGCTGACCGCATCGACACCGATCTCGCCCTCGATCGCATCGGCGCCCTTGAGAAGGGCTGCAAACAGGTTGAGGTTGAGCGCCGGCACCGTCAGCCCGCTCACCCGCAATTCGCCCGAGCCGTTGGCAGATGACAGCAGGTCGGCTGCGCTCTTGCCGCTGGCTTCCGAGACCAGCGCCAGATCGAACTTGCCTTTTGCGGCGGGAAGGCCGTCCGGCCCGCCAAGTGCCGCCTCCAGGTCGCCCCCGGTCAGATCCAGTCGCATCTGCGAAAAGGCGGTTCCCTCGCCATTCGACAGCATCAGCCGGCCTGCCGCAGTGCCGCCCAGCCAGCCGCCCTTGATATCCTCAAGCCCGAGCGTGCCGTCTTTCAGCGACAGATTGGCGGAAAAACCAGTGACAGGCCCGAACACACCGGGATCGAAGGCCTTGGCCCGCACTGCAATCGCCGCGTCGATGCTGCCGGGCACCATGCCGGCAATCGGGTCGGACGACAGCTCCCCGGACAGAGGATCAGTGACCGAACCGAGAACCGTTTCGGCAAGCCACGAAAGATCGGCATGATCGAACTCAAGCACACCGCCGATCCGTGGCACGGCACCGCTCTGGTCGAGGTTGAGCGTGCCGGTGACAGCATTCGACGCAATCTCGCCGGTCAGCCCGTTGATATCGAATCGTCCTCCATTGGCCGTCACATCAGCCGCCAGCCGGACCGGCAGTCCGGAGCCGGTCTGCGGCGGTACGATGGCATTCATGATCAGGTACGGCTCGAGATCGGCACTTTCGAGCGTCACGTGGCCGCTGCCGTGCAGGAAGGACGCCGCCGATAGGTCGACCTTGCCGGTCGCCGTCAGTACCGTCTGGTCCGCCGAGAGCCGCAGGTCTGCATCGGCCTGCTCCGTACCGGTCTGTTTCAGCTCAAGGGACGCCTGGGCCGCACCGCCCACCGGAATCGGCAGCGGCCGCAGGCCCAACTGTCCAAGCAAAACGGACGGCTCGGGATTGTCGAGTTTGGCAGTGATGGCAACGGTCGCGTCGCCCATCAGATCGAGCAGGCTGTCGCGCCCATAGCTGATCGCCACGCTGCTGCCGTTCGAGTGACCGTCGGCCTTGATCGTCAGGCCGCCCGCCTCGGCATCGCCGAAGGCGGCATGAAGCGTCAGTTCGCTGTCCACATACCAGTCGGCATTGGCGACCAGCCGGTCGAGCACGGGATGCGGCGGCAGCTTCTGCTGCAGCATCGCCAGAAATGCCCGCGGATCGGCTGAACGAAGCGTCACCGTTGCCTTGCCGCTATAATCGAGCAACGAGCCTTCCGCCTCGCCCGAGGCCCGGACCGTCGCGCCGGCCAGATCGCCGATATTGAGACGCTGCACGGAAAAGCCACCATCGGCGAAGGTGAAGACGGCATCGACGTCCCGCGCGTTGACACCGAAGGCCGAGAAATCGTCCACCTTGATCTTGGCGGCAATCAGGTGGTCGAGCATGCGGTCGTCGCTCTGCTCACCGGCCACCAGTGTCGCCAGCGCCCGCATCGCATCGAAATCGAAGGCATTGCCGGCTAGGTCGATCGACAGGTTCGGCCGCGCGCCGTCGAGAGACTGCCGCTCGACGCGGCCGAGCAGCCGCGCCGGGCCGACGGACAATTCCAGCTTCTCGAAGCGCTGCAACTGGCTCGTCAGATTGACGGCCGCGGAAAAGCCGACGGATTTCATCTGCCGGATACTGGGATCCACGTCGCCGGTCAGCCAGCTGGCCAAGCCGGAAGGCTGGGTTGACGCCACCAGCATGTCGCCGTTGAACGATGGTTCGCCCTGCAGGTTGAGCTTGCCCGAAACCTCGGCCTGGGTGCGGCCGGGCAGGATCGCCACCGCCTTGTCGACGGTCCAGCCGGTTCCGGCCGGCCGCAGATCGAGCTTGATGTCGCGGATCACCGTATCGCCGACGACGATCGCCGGCAAAGACAGGCTGGCGCGACCGGCAACCGTCGGAATGGGAATATCGGCCGCCATGGCCACCAGCGAATTGATCCGCTGCTGCACCGAACTGGCCGCCCGACGGGCCGTCTTGCCGGTCGGCGGCGCTTCGACATCGAGACTGTTGACATCGATCTGCTGCCCCTCGGCGATCAGCAGGAATTCCGGCGCCAGGCCGGTATCGAGCGTCGCCTCGCCGGTCACGGCATAAGGATTGTCGAGGCCGCCCAGTTCCAGCCGGTAGTCGGGAATGCGAATGCGGTCATTGGCAAGTTCGAAAGAGCCCTTGGCCCGCGGTCCCGGCAGCGGCTTTTCACCGGTGTTCTTGTCGATGGGCTCCGCCTTCAGGTTTGCCTGGAACTTGCCCTTGTAAGTCGGCCTCCCTTCCGCAATGGCCACATCGCCATCCAGATCAAGCTGCAGGGGATGGTGATCCGGGTCGAGCCGCAGCTTGACCGGCACCGCGCCGGTCTGCGCATCGGGCAGCAGGCTCGACAAGACGAAGGCGCCCGCCTGGCCGTCCAGTTCAGCCCGGCCATTGACGGTCCACGGGCCGGCCAGCGAGCGGGCCGACATATCGGCATTGAGGCCGCGCACCACCCTTGTCCGCCCGGCCTGCTCGTCGACCAGTTCGATCAATCCATCCGTGACGTGGATGTTTTCGAGAACTACGGTGCGGGCGGGAATGGCCGGATGGCCGCTGCGCAGCCAGTCGAGCGTGCCATCGGCCAGAAGCCGCAACTGTACCTTCGGCCCTTCAATCCGCATGTCGAAGATCCGCGCCTCGCCCGACAGGAAGGGCGCCAGCTCGACATCCATGGAGAAGCGGTTCGCCCTGACCAGCGGCCGGCCCTGCTCGTCCTGCCCGACCGTCACGTCACTGAACGTGACCGACGGAAACGGCAGGATGCGCGCCTCGACGGCACCATGCACCGTCACCTTCTTGCCGATGATCCGGCTGGCCTGATCCTCGAAATCCTTGCGAAAATCCGTCCAGGTGATGAACAGGGGCGCCAGCAGCGCCGCAAACAGCACCAGGACCAGAAGCCCGCCACAGAAAACCAATAACCGTCCGAGCACCTGTGCTCACTCCGTTCGTTCTCTCAAGGGTTGGGCAACCCTATCTGCTGCGTTGCGAAGGCGCAAACGCCCATTGCTATAATCGGAAGATCTTGCCCGGATTGAAGAGATTGTCCGGATCGAGCCCGCGCTTGATCTGCCGCATGACATCGAGTGCCGAACCCATTTCCTGCTCGAGGAAACTCATCTTGCCCTGCCCCACCCCATGCTCGCCGGTGCAGGTTCCGTCCATGGCCAGCGCCCGCGAATTGAGGCGGGACACGAATCCCTCGGCCCGCGCCACATCCTTAGGGTTATGGGCGTCGAACAGCACCAGAACGTGAAAATTGCCGTCGCCGGCATGACCGACGATCGGCGCCAGCAGGCCGGTCTCGCGAATGTCGGCCTGGGTTTCGGCCACGCAATCGGCAAGCCTCGAGATCGGCACGCAGACATCGGTCGACAGGCCGGTCAGGCTCGGATCGAGTGCCATGCCTGCCCAATAGGCATTGTGCCGCGCCTTCCAGAGCTGGCTACGCTCCTCCGCATTGGCCGTATAGAGGAATTCGTCGGCGCCGAACTCGGCGGCAATCTCCTTGAACTGCTCGGCCTGCAGGGCGACGGTCGCCTCCGTGCCGTGGAATTCGAGAAACAGCGTCGGCTTTTCGGCATAGGAGAGTTTTGAATAGGCATTGCAGGCCCGCATCTGCATCTCGTCAAGCAATTCGATCCGGGCGACCGGGATGCCCATCTGGATCGTGGTGATCACCGCATCGCAGGCCGCCTTCAGGCTCGGAAACCCGCAGACGCCGCCGCCGATCTTTTCCGGAATGCCCTGCAGCTTGAGGGTGACCGAGGTGATGACGCCAAGCGTGCCTTCCGCGCCGATGAACAGCCGCGTCAGGTCGTAGCCGGCCGAGGTCTTCTTGGCCCGGTGCGCCGTGCGGATTTCCTCGCCATTGGCCGTGACCACCGTCAGCGCCAGCACATTGTCCTTCATGGTGCCGTAGCGCACCGCATTGGTGCCGGACGCCCGCGTCGAGGCCATGCCGCCGATCGACGCATTGGCGCCGGGATCGATGGGAAAGAACAGGCCGGTATCGCGCAGATGGGTGTTCAGCTCCTCCCGCGTGATACCCGGCTCCACGGTGCAGTCGAGATCCTCGGCGTTCACCGAAAGAACCCGGTTCATGCGACTGAAATCGATGGAGATTCCGCCAGAAGACGCATTGATCTGCCCCTCCAGCGAGGTGCCCGTGCCGAACGGGATCATCGGCACCTTATGGGCCGCACAGGTCTTGACGACTGCCGTCACGTCCTCGACGTTTTCGACGAAGACGACACCATCGGGAAGCTGGGCCGGCAGATAGGTGGTGGTATGGGCATGCTGCTCGCGGAACGACTGGCCGGTCTGGAACCGCTCGCCGAAGGACTGCTTCAGCAGCCCGAGCACGGTGGCGATCCCCGCCTCGTTGCGAACCCCTGCGACAACGTCCTTCAATGCCATGGAACGGCCCTCTTATATTGCCGCGCCGGATGCGGGGCATGCTTAGCAAAGTTCGGGCAGGTATGGGCCAAGTCCGTCCTGCTTGTCCAGTGGTCAAAGCATCTGCTGTGACAACGATATGCAGTGCCCCGCACACGCCGTCGCCAATCCGCCGGTCAGACCCAGCGAGAGACCCTGCCGGTCGCCGACGCCGTTCCGGGCGGATCGCCGACGTCGGCGACCGGATACTCGACCACATCAAGCAGATGCACCCGCGGCAACGGTTTTCGACCGGGATCGCCGACCAGCACGGGGATACCCCTCGACACAGCCGATGCCAGGACCACCGATACCGTGTCCGCCAGGTCTTTGTCGTAGAACAGATCGCCGACCAGGATCATATCCACGCCGGCCAGCGCCACATCGGCCACGTCGCCCTGCAAAAATCGGGCGCCGACACCATTGGCATCCGCGTTCAGCCGCGCCGCCGAAATGGCCCAGGCATCGATATCGATCCCGGTGACCGAAGCAGCGCCCATCAGGGCCGCGGCAATCGCCACCAGCCCGCCGCCGGTGCCGAGATCCAGCACATGGCGCCCCGCGACCGCGTCCGGCCGTTCGGCCATATAGCGCGCCAGTGCCAGGCCGCCGGCCCAGGGATGCGCCCAATAGGGCGCTACCGAGCCGACCAGCTTCGACAACCCGCTGGAGGGCCCAGCCCGGTAGAGCTTAAGATCGCAAAGGCCGGTGCCGGCAAGCCCCGGCGGTGGCTGCAAGGTCAGCCGGTCGCGGATCAAGGCTGCACGCCTGGCCTCGCCGTCCGGTCCATCGGGGAGCAACAGGCTGGTCGCCTCGCGCACGGTCAGGGCTTCAGTGTCTCGGCAAACAGGGTCAGCAGCCGCTGCCAATGACGTTCGGACGCGCGCTCGTCGTAAACGCTGTGATCCGGAATGCACCAGCCATGAGCCGCGCCGACATAGTTCTCCAGCGTGAAATCCACCTCGGCGCGCCGGAAAGCCTCAACGAAACGGGTCGATTGCTCCGGCGGAAACGAACCGTCGATGCCCGCCGTTCCGACATAGACCCGCGCCTGGATATCGCCGGCTCTGAGATGTGGGCTGTCGGACGCTTCGCTGGCGAGGTTTCCGCCGTGAAAACTTGCGGCCGCGACGATCCGCTCGGGATAGGCGGTCGCTGCCGTCAGCGCTCTGGCGCCGCCCATGCAATAGCCCACGACGCCGATCGGCCCCGTGGCGCCGGCCGCCGCCAGCGCCGCGATGAAGAAACCCGTATCGGCCTCGGTCATCGCCTGGCTTGTGGCGCCGATCATGCCGCGCAGCTGGCGCGCCGTCTCCTCATGCTTGAACGCCGTCGCCGCCTCGAAAGGACCGTAAGCGCCGAGGCGATAATAGAGATCGGGCACCAGTACGGCATAACCTTCCGCCGCCATGCGCTCGGCCATGCCATAGAGCGCCGGCCGCGGCCCAAAGGCATCCATGTAGAGAACAATGCCCGGCACGCTGCCGGACATCACCGGCGGAAGGGCCAGAAAGCCCTTGGCCACGCCCTCGGCCATCACGATATCGATCGTCGCTGTGGTCAACTCTGCCATCTCCTTGCCCGTGTCTTCCCGGTCACTCGGCCGCAATCGGCAGCGTATCCTGTTCCTTGGCAGGCGTGCGCGATGCCAGCGCCAGCTCCTTGTGGAACCGCTGCTCTTCATCGGCATGCGGCTTGGCGAAGCGGGCGATCAACAGATAGGCGACCGGCGTGATGTAGAGCGTCACAAGGGTCGCAAGACCGAGGCCGCCGACGATCACCCAGCCGAGCGCGATACGGGCCTCGGCGCCTGCCCCTACGGCCATCACCAGTGGCACGCCGCCGATCACGGTGGCGATCATCGTCATCATCACCGGCCGCAGCCGAAGCTTGCAGGCCGTCTCGATGGCCGAGCGCACGTCATCACCGCGGTCGCGCAGCTGATTGGCGAATTCGACGATCAGGATGCCGTTCTTGGCCATGACCCCAACCAAAAGCACCAGGCCGATCTGGCTGTAGACGTTGAGGCTCGAGCCGGTCAAAACCAGGGCGAATACCGCACAGGCAAGCCCCAGCGGCACGGTCGACATGATGATCAGCGACGAGAGTACACTCTCGAACTGAGCCGCCAGTACCAGGAAAATGATGGCAATGGCAAAGCCGAAGGTCAAAAGCATGCCGCTTGAGTTTTCGGCAAGCGTTGCAGCCTCGGCGAGCGGCATCAGCCGCGCGCCGGGCGGCAGCAACGGCTGGGCCAGCGCCGTCACCGCCTCTACCGCCTGACCGAGGGACACACCCTCCTTCAGGCCGGCGGAGAAGGAGACCGAAGCCATCTGCTGCTCGCGGTTGAGTTCGGGCGCAACGGCCCTTTCCTCCAGGCTGGCAATGGTGGAGACCGGCACGATCCGGCCATCGCCGGCTTTCAGGAAGATGTTCTCAAGATCGGTCGGATCGTCGACCGGACGGGTCGTCGACGTCAGTTTCACCGGGATGGCCTCGCCGTTGACGAAAACGTCAACCACTGAGCGCCCCTCCAGCAGCGACTGCAGCGCTGTGCCCAGGCCATCGATATCGATGCCGAGATCGGACGCGCGCTCGCGGCTGACCGTCAGGGAAATCTGCGCCTGGCTCGGTTCGGTTTGCAGGCGCGGCGTATCGAACAGGCCTGTGGTGCCCATCTGCTGCACCAGCTTGATGGCTGCCTGGGTCAGTTCGGCATGATCGTTGCCGATGATGGCCATCTGCAGGCCATTGCCGGCGCCGCGAATACGCAGGCTGTTCTGCTGGACCGCAAACCCGCGCAGTCCCGGCACTTTGGCAGCCGCCGCGTTGACATCGGCGACGATGTCGTTCTGCGTGCGCTCGCGCTCGGCCCACGGTGCCAGCGTCAGCACCATGAAGCCGCTGTTCGAGGAGCCGCCCTGTCCGGAGATGGAGAAGATATTGCGGATTTCGCCGCTGTCGCGCAACGGCTGCAGATTTTCCTCGACCCGCAACAGTTGATCCTGGGTGTAGTTGAGGCTGACCCCCTGCGGCGCTGTCAGCCGCATCATCACCATCGCCCGGTCTTCCTGCGGCGTCAGTTCGTTCGGCACCAGAAGGAAGGCGCCATAGGCCGCCACGGAAAACACGATGGAGAAGGCGATGACCACCATCGGCGCATTAAAGCAGGACTGCAATGTCCGCGCATAGAACCCGGCAAAGGCCTTGCCGAACGAGTCGAGGACCCCATGCTTTTCCGCCATCGGCCGCGTCAGCATGCGCGATGCCAGCATCGGGCAGAGCGTCAGCGCCGTCACAGACGACAGGGCGACGGCAAAGGCCAGCACGAAGCCGAACTCGCGGAACAGTCCGCCAAGCTGTCCCGGCAGGAAGGACAGCGGAATGAACACGGCAGCCAGCGTCGCGGTCGTCGCGATGACGGCGAAAAACACTTCCTGGGTGCCGAGCACGGCCGCGGCCCGCGGCCCCATGCCTTCGGTGCGGCGCCGGACGATATTTTCCAGAACGACGATGGCGTCGTCCACCACAAGCCCCGTCGCCAGAACGATGGCCAGCAGCGTCAGGATATTGATGGAAAAGCCGACGAGATAGATGGCGATCAGGGTGCCGATCAGTGCCACCGGCATGGTCAGTGCCGGAATCAGCGTGGCACGCCAGTCGCGCAGGAACAGGTAGATGACCACGACGACGATGAAGGCCGACAGCGACAACGCGATCTCCACCTCGTGCAGAGCGCCCTGGATGAACACGGCATCATTGCTGGTAATGGCGATCTTTGTGCCTTCCGGCAGGGTTTTCGACAGCTCGGCAACGGCCGCCTCGACGCCCGCCGAGATGTTCAAGGTATTGGACTGCGCCTGGCGGATAATGCCAAGGCCGACGCCCTGCACGCCGTTCGAGCGCAGCGCCGTGGTGCCGTCATCGGCACCGAGCATGACGGTTGCCACGTCGCGCAGCCGCACCCGGTTGCCGCCGATCAGGATATTTTCGAAATCCTCAGGGGTCGACAGGTTGGCCGTGGCCCGCACGACAATGTCCTGCGTCGCCGATTCCAGCGATCCCGCCGGCACGTCGAAGGCTGCCGTTTCCAGCGCGTCGGACAGATCGGCAATGGTCAGGCCGCGGCTGGCCAGCGCCGACTGGTCGACATCGACGCGGAATACCTTTTCCTGGTCGCCGTAGAGCTCCACGTCGGCAACGCCGTCAACGGCCGCAAGCCGATCGGAAATCTCGTTGTCGACCAGCAGCGTCAGGTCTTCCATGCTGAGCGTCGAGGAAGTGGCGGCCAGCCGCATGATCGGCTGCGAATCGGAATCGGCCTTGACGATGCGCGGCTCGTCGGCTTCGTCCGGCAACTGGTCAGTGATCCGGCCAAGCGCGTCGCGTACATCGTTGGCGGCAACGGCAAGATCGGCGGTATCGTTGAACTCCAGCGTCACGCGGCTGGAGCCGAACTGCGACGAGGACGAGATCGATTTCAGACCGCTGACGCGGGCCACCGCCCCTTCGATGATTTCGGTCAGTTCCTGGTCGATGGTCTGGGCCGACGCGCCGTCATAGGTGGTTCTCACCGTGATCACCGGCTGGTCGACATCCGGCAGTTCGCGCACTTCCACGCCGAACAACGCGGCAAGGCCCGCCACCACCAGCAAGGTGTTCAGAACGGCGGCAAAGATCGGTCGTCGCACGAACATTGCGGTAAAGCTATTCGCGCCGCTACCGCTGCCGCCGGGATTGTGGGGTTCAACG
This sequence comes from Rhizobium sp. CG5, assembly GCF_023701945.1. Lineage (GTDB taxonomy): Bacteria > Pseudomonadota > Alphaproteobacteria > Rhizobiales > Rhizobiaceae > Allorhizobium. The sequence goes on along the minus strand of NZ_JABAEF010000001.1, from coordinate 200,756 downwards.
CTCATCAGCTTGCCACCTTAGCCGTCTCGACCGCACCGACAATGCGCACGGTGCCCCCTTCGCGAACCCGCTGCAGGCCTTCGATCGCAACGGCATCGCCTTCGTTCAGCTTGGCATCGACCAGAACCGAATCCGGATTGCGCTGGATGATGCGCACCCTGGTTTTCGTCGATTTGTCGTCGCGGATTTGCCAGACGAACGAGCCTTCCGAATCCCACTGGATGGCCAGCGGATCGACCGACGGATAGGTCTCGCCAGGAAAGGCCATGGTCACACCGAACGACATGCCGGCCCGCAATTCGTCGTCGGTATTGGGAATGCGGGCGCGGATGCGGATGGTGCGGCTGGCCTCGTCGAGGCGGTTGTCGATCGCTTCGACCGCGCCGGAGAACACCCGGCCCGGCCGGGCAACCGAACTGGCCTCGACCGGCATGCCGGGCTTGACGGCGATCGCAAAGCGCTCAGGCGCCCAGAAATCGACCAGCAGTTCGGACCGGTTGTCGATCGACACCACGCTGGTCGACGTCGTCGCATTGTCGCCGATATTGACCGCAACGATGCCGACGATGCCGTCGATCGGCGCGACGATCGAGCGGCGCTTGAGGCTCAGTTGGGCATTGGTCAGGTCAAGCTGCGCCGTTTCGAAGGCGATCTGCGCATCGAGCACTTCAAGGCGGGAAAAGCTCGCCAGGTTTTTATAGGAGGCGGATTTTTCGGTCGCGCTGCGCAGCAGAACCTCGGCCTGATCGCGCAGGATCACCTGCTCGTCATCGTCAAGCCGCGCCAGGACCTGCCCCTTGGTCACTCGCTGCCCGGATGCCACGAGGATCTCGTTGATCGTGCCGGTCGCCTGCGGCATGACGGTCACCGACTGGATGGCCTCGCCATTGCCGATCGCATTCAGCCGGTCGTTGACGATGCCGTTGACCACCGGCTTGGTGGCCACCAGCGTCGCCTGCGGAGCGCCGCGGCGGGACTGTCCGCCATTGGCAGCACCTGCGGCCGGTGCCGACGCCGTGCCGCCTGCCGGGCCGGGCTCCGCCGATGGCGACGGACCGAGCATCGCCACCACACTGTCCGGCAGCCCGAGCCGCGCCAATGTATTGGCGGCCCCCGGTACCAAGATGGCCCATCCGATGAGACAAACAACCAGCAATATTGCACTGATCAGACACTGTTTCCAAAGCTGCATTCAAGTCTCCAGATCGGGCATGGATTGGCTTGTGCCAAGTATCCTTTGTTGCAGGCGCTCACGCAATGCCGCATCGCCTTCGTTACGGAATTGTAATATCACTGGATTTTCACGCTTTCGTGAACTCCAGGCCCACTGGGCGCGGCGCGAAGCGTGATGCGATGTTTCCACGCATTTGGCGCGAAGGAAAGCCCGCAGGAATGAAACCAGAACATCTTTTCTGGCCTTTCAGATCCGAATCACTACATTGAGCCCCATGAGCAACGGTTTCGACGACATACCCTTTTTCGATGAAGAGCCCGCCCCGCGCAAGGCGCCCGGCGGCCCGGCATCGGCTGCCCCTGAAACCGGCACTGCTGGTCCGTCTGGCATCGCCGCCCGCGCCATGGCCGCCCGCGACCAGAACCGCACCCCGGACTATCTGAGCGGCCTCAATCCGGAACAGCGCGCCGCCGTCGAAGCGCTCGACGGTCCCGTCCTGGTTCTGGCCGGCGCCGGCACCGGCAAGACGCGGGTGCTGACCACCCGCATCGCCCATATTCTCGCCTCCGGCCGCGCCTTTCCGAGCCAGATCCTGGCCGTGACCTTCACCAACAAGGCGGCCCGCGAGATGAAGGAGCGCATCGGCCACCTGGTCGGCGGCGCCGTCGAGGGCATGCCCTGGCTCGGCACATTTCACTCGATCGGCGTGAAAATCCTGCGCCGCCATGCCGAACTGGTCGGCCTGCGCTCCGATTTTAGCATTCTCGATACCGATGACGTGATCCGGCTGATCAAGCAGCTGATCCAGGCCGAGGGCCTGGACGACAAGCGCTGGCCGGCAAAACAGTTTGCCGGCATGATCGACGGCTGGAAGAACAAGGGCCTCGACCCCGCCCAGATCCCCGAAGGCGACGCCCGCGCCTTTGCCAATGGCAAGGGCCGCGAACTCTATGCCGCCTATCAGGCCCGCCTGAAGACGCTGAACGCCTGCGATTTCGGCGATCTGCTGCTGCACCCGATCCGCATGTTCCGCGCCAATCCCGATATCCTGCGCGATTACCACGGCCGCTTCCGCTACATCCTGGTCGACGAGTACCAGGACACCAACACCGCCCAATATATGTGGCTGCGGCTTCTGGCCCAGCGGCCGAAGGATGTGCCGCAGAATGTCTGCTGCGTCGGCGACGACGACCAGTCGATCTACGGCTGGCGTGGCGCGGAAGTGGACAATATCCTGCGCTTCGAGAAGGATTTTCCCGGCGCCAAGGTCATCAAGCTGGAGCGCAACTATCGCTCCACCGAGCATATTCTCGGTGCCGCCGGCCATCTGATTGCCCATAACGAGGGCCGGCTCGGCAAGACGCTGTTCACCGACCGCCGCGACCCGGACGACGAGAAGGTCGTGGTGCATGCCGCCTGGGATTCGGAGGAGGAAGCCCGCGCCGTCGGCGAGGAAATCGAGCAGCTGCAGCGCAAGGAGCATCGCCTGAACGACATGGCGATCCTGGTGCGCGCCTCGTTCCAGATGCGCGAATTCGAAGACCGCTTCGTGACGCTCGGCCTCAACTACCGCGTCATCGGCGGTCCGCGCTTCTACGAGCGTCTCGAGATCCGCGATGCCATGGCCTATTTCCGCATGGTCTGCCAGCCGGCCGACGATCTGGCCTTCGAGCGCATCGTCAACACGCCGAAGCGTGGCCTCGGCGACACCACGATCCGCAACCTGCACGACTATGCACGCGCCCGTGACATTCCCATGCTGGCCGCTGCCGGCGACATCATCGAGACCGACGAGCTGAAGCCGAAGGCCCGCAAGGCGCTGTTCGACGTCGTCACCGATTTCCGCCGCTGGCAGTCGCTCTTGGAAAACACGCCCCATACCGAGCTTGCCGAGCAGATCCTCGACGACAGCGGCTATACCGCCATGTGGCAGAACGACAAGAGCGCCGAGGCGCCCGGCCGGCTGGAAAACCTCAAAGAGCTGGTGCGCTCGATGGAGGCTTTCGAGAGCCTGCGCGGCTTTTTGGAGCATGTCTCGCTGGTCATGGATACCGAGCAGAATGCCGAAATGGACGCCGTGTCGATCATGACGCTGCACTCGGCCAAGGGCCTGGAATTCGAAACCGTGTTCCTGCCCGGCTGGGAAGAAGGCCTGTTTCCGCATCAGCGCGCGCTCGACGAAGGCGGCCGCTCGGGGCTGGAGGAAGAACGCCGCCTCGCCTATGTCGGCCTGACCCGCGCCAAGCGCCGCTGCCACATCTGGTTCGTCTCCAACCGCCGCATCCATGGCCTGTGGCAATCCACCCTGCCCTCACGCTTTCTGGACGAACTGCCGGCCACCCATGTCGATGTCGCCCAGTCAGAACAGTCCTATGGCGGCTACGGGCGTGGCGGTTACGGCCAGTCGCGCTTCGACAAGGCCGAGCCCTTTGCCAATAGCTATTCGACGCCGGGCTGGAAGCGCGCCCAGGCCAACAAAACCGACGCCACTCGCGACAACTGGGGCAACCGCTCCGGCCATGCGGTCGAGCGCGTCGGCTACGGCGAAAGCGGCCCGCGCGCCAAAACCATCGACGGCGAGCTGATCGCCAAATCCACCAGCACCGAACCCTCGAAATTCACCCTCGGCGACCGCGTCTTCCACATGAAATTCGGCAACGGCAACGTGGTCGGCATCGAAGGCAACAAGCTGACAATCGATTTTGACCGGGCGGGGCAGAAACGCGTGCTGGATGGGTTTGTGGAGCGGGTGTGAGGGGACGGTCCGCACGCGGACGCGCACTGGATACCCCCCTCTGTCACTTCGTGACATCTCCCCCTCAAGGGGGGAGATCACCGCTTCCACATAGCACCCACTTTAAAGGCTAACGGAATATCCAACGCCCACGGGACGGGCAATGGATCGCCACGACCGATCTCCCCCCTTGAGGGGGAGATGCCCGGCAGGGCAGAGGGGGGTAACCTCAGCCTCCCCTTAATTTCCGGAGCTGTTATAATCCCGAAAACATGACTGAATTTGCGCCACAACCGCGGACAGTCTTGCCATGCCGCATTTCGGCGCATCCCATAGTCATGATCACGAAATCGACAGAGACCGCGACAGGGATCAACGGCTTCGTGCTTTGGGATGGAACATTGTCCCTATCACCAACAAAGACGTCCTGTATAATCTGGATGCAGTCTGCACGCATATATTGAGGTCGATCGGCTTTGATCTGTCGAGGTGACTGCACCTACCCCCGCGCCACGCCGCCCTCGCCGTGCAACCGCATGAGCTCAAACTGCACCGCTTCCTGGAAATCCATGATTTCGGCGCGCATGGTGGCTTCGGGGCAGCCGAGCGACAAGAGTTCGGCGCCGAGTGCCCGGCAGGTGGTGCGCCAGAACTGGACGGCATCGGGGCCGTGGCATTGGTCGAGCTTTTCAGCGGAGGTGCGCACCAGATCGCGGCGGCTGGCCAGGGGGAAGAAGGCAATCTTCCCGGCGGCCGGGCTGGCGAACTCAGATACTGTCATGCGAACCATCCTCACGTTACGGCACCTTTTTTAAGTCGGCCATGGTTAACGTTTGGTTTCGGCCCGCGCGTTCCACGGTCTTTTCCGTTCGGTCGGCGATTTTACCCATAAAAAAACCTCCGGGCATTGGCGCCCGGAGGGTTCGGCTCCTCGTAGTCAAAGACGATGCGTTCCGATCATTCGTTCGGCAGCGTATAGGCGATGACATAATCGCCCGGCTTGGTGCCGACCGAGCCATGGCCACCGGCCACCATCACCACATATTGCTTGCCGCCGTCGAGCGCATAGGTCATCGGCGTGGCCTGGCCGCCGGCCGGCAGACGGGCCCTCCACAGCTCCCGGCCGGTCGTCAGGTCATAGGCGCGCAGATAGTCGTCGACCGCCGCACCGAGGAAGGCAACGCCACCCCTAGTGATCATCGGTCCGCCGATGCCCGGAACGCCGACCTTGAAGGGCAGCGGCAGCGGCGTCATGTCGCGTACGGTGCCGTTCTTGTGCTTGTAGGCGATCTCGCCGGTACGCAGGTCCGCGCCGGTGACATAGCCCCAGGGCGGCGCCTGGCAGGGAATGCCGATCGGCGACAGGAACGGCCCCATGTAGACGCCATAAGGGGCGCCATCATTGCGGTTCAGGCCCTGTTCGCTGCCCTTCTCGTCGTCGCCCTTCGGCGGAACCTGGTCGCGCGGCACCAGCCTGGAGGTGAAGGCCAGATAGGTCGGCATGCCGAACATCACCTGGCGTTCGGGATCGACGGCCACGGAACCCCAGTTGAACGTGCCGAAATTGCCGGGATAGATCAGCGATCCTTCCAGCGACGGCGGCGTATAGCGGCCCTCATATTTCAGCTTGTGGAAATCGATACGGCACAGCATCTGGTCGAACAGGCTGACGCCCCACATGTTCTTCTCGGTCAGTGGCGGCGGCGAGTAGGTGAGGTCCGAAATCGGCTGGGTCGGCGACGTGAAATCGCCGTCGACAGCACCACTCGGTGCCGGGATTTCCTTGACCGGGATGATCGGCTCGCCGGTCCGACGATCGAGCACATAGATGTCGCCCTGCTTGGTGGGACCCACCAGCGCCGGCACCGGTGTCCCGTCTTTGCCGGTAATGTCGAGCAGAACAGGCTGGGCCGGTACGTCCATGTCCCAGAGGTCGTGATGCACGGTCTGGCGCACCCAGCGGTCCTGGCCGGTACGCATGTCGAGCGCCACGATCGACGAGGAGTATTTCTCGACATTGTCCGAACGGCCAATGCCGATCTGGTCTGGCACCTGGTTGCCGAGCGGCACATAGATGAGGCCCAATTGCTCGTCGACCGAGAACACCGACCAGCTGTTGGGCGAATTGGTGGTGTAGGTCTCACCTTCTGGCAGCGGCGCGGTCTGGGTCGGATTGCCCGAATCCCAGTTCCACACCAGCGCGCCGGTATTGACATCGAAGGCGCGGATGACGCCCGACTGTTCCTGGGTCGAATAGTTGTCGTTGACCGCACCACCGACGATGATCTTGCCATCGGCGATCACAGGCGGCGAGGTCGAGTAATAGTAGCCGGCCGGATTGTATTTCATGCCGGTTTCCAGATGCAGCACACCCTTGTCGGCAAAGCTTTCGCAGACCGTGCCATTGGCGGCATCGAGCGCGATCAGGCGCGCGTCCGAGGTCGGAAGAAAGACCCGCTCGGCGCAGGCCTGGCCGGGCGCGATGGCCGGATCGGCATAATAGGTCACACCGCGGCAGGTCTGATGCTGGCGATCGGCATTCATGCCGGCATTGGCATCATATTTCCACTTTTCCTTGCCGGTCGCCGCGTCAAGCGCGATCGCCCAATTGTGCGGCGTGCAGAGATAAAGCGAATTGCCGACTTTGAGCGGCGTCACCTGATAGGTGGTCTCGTTCACGTCCTCCGGCCGTTTCACATCGCCGGTCTGATAGGTCCAGGCGACATCGAGCTTGGCGACGTTTTCGGTGGTGATCTGCGTCAGCGGCGAATAACGTTGGCCATAGGGCGTGCGACCGTACTGATGCCAATCGCCGTCGGGAACCTGTCCGCCATAGCTCGGCGCCACCGTCGAGGCCGCCTCGGTCGGCAGGCTGCCGGCCAGGTCATGCGGATCGGTGGCCATCGAATATCCGGCAACGCCGATGGCGATGACCACCGGAATGGCCACCGGCCAGGGGCTCGCACCGTAGCGAAAGCCTTCAAGACTGGTATAACCGAGCGGCCGGCGCACCCAGGGCGTCAGCAGCCACAGACCGGCCAGCACCACAATGCCGCCGCGCGGACCGAGCTGCCACCAGTCGAAGCCGACTTCCCACACCGCCCAGGCCAGCGTGCCGAGCACGAAGACTCCGTAGAGCCAGAGGGCCAGCGGCTTGCGCCGGAAGAGGAGAATGGCGGTCGCAACGAAGGCGAGGCCGGCGATGAGGTAATACACGCTGCCACCAAGGGCCACGAGTTCACCGCCTCCGGTGCCAAGGGCAATGCCGATGGCGCCGAAGACGACGGCGGTCAGGAAGAGGACCATTTTGATATCCCGAAATTGTTTAAGTAAAAAGGCGGGCGCTGTCGGCCCGCCTGATGTGGAGGCCCCAACAAGGGGCCTAACGCCGCCATTTTAGTTTTGTTCCATCACAATCCCGAGGAACGCGGCATTCTGTCAAAGCGGTCCGGATCGGCCTCGTCCTGCGCTTTCAAGGGCTTGATCCGCGTCGCTGCGCTTGCCATTCTGTGGGTAGCGCAAGATGAAGGAAATGCGATATGACCAAGGCACTGCTGCTGATCGATATCCAGAACGGTTTCTGCCCCGGCGGCAATCTGCCGGTCGCCGAAGGCGACGAGATCGTGCCGATCGCCAATGCGCTGATGGCAAGCGGGCGTTACGACCTGGTCATCGCCTCGCAGGACTGGCATCCCGCCGATCACGGCAGCTTTGCCTCCCAGCATCCCGGCAAGTCACCGTTCGACATGGGTGAACTCTCCGGCAAGCCGCAGATGTTGTGGCCGGACCATTGCGTGCAGGGCACCGGCGATGCGGAATTCCACGGCAGTCTCGACACGGCAAGGATTGATTTCGTGCAGCAGAAGGGCCAGAACCCCGCCGTCGACAGCTATTCCGCCTTCCGCGACAACGACCAGGCGGCCCTCACCGGTCTTGCCGACTATGTCAGGTCGAAAGGCGTCACCGAACTCGACCTCTGTGGCCTGGCCACCGACTATTGCGTCAAGTTCTCGGCCCTGGATGCCGTCGACATGTTGCCTGGCGTCACCGTGCGGTTCATCGAGGACGCCTCACGCGGCATCGATCCGGCCGGCGTTGCGGCGGCAATCGAAGAAATGCAGGCGAGAGGCATCGAGATCGTCACCAGCGAGGCACTGCTTGCCTGAATGCCCCCTTATCGATCCGCCGATTGATTTCCCCGGCCATCCGCGCTAGGTCAGCCCCGCCATTGGGGGAGCGGAGGAGCCGGATATGGAAACCATCACCACCATTGCAGATCTGCGCGCAAGGCTGGCGCCGGCCCGCCGCAGCGGCCGGTCGATCGGCTTCGTGCCGACCATGGGCTATCTGCATCAGGGACACATGCAGCTGGTCGCCCGCGCCAGGGCCGATCATGCCGTGACGGTCGTGTCGATCTTCGTCAATCCGCTGCAGTTCGGCGCCCATGAGGACCTGGCGAAATATCCCCGCGACCTCGCCCGCGACAGCGCCATGCTTCAGGCCGCCGGCGTCGAGTTCCTGTTTGCGCCCGGCGTCGAGGATATGTATCCGCAGCCGATGCAGACGGTCGTCGATGTGCCGACGCTCGGATCCGAGCTGGAAGGTGCGGCCCGCCCCGGCCATTTTGCCGGCGTCGCCACCGTGGTCACAAAACTGTTCAACATCGTCCAGCCGGATGCCGCCTATTTCGGCGAGAAGGATTACCAGCAGGTGGCGATCATCCGCCGCATGGTGGAGGACCTCGCCCAGCCGGTGCGCGTCGTGCCGGTTGAAACCGTGCGCGAGGCCGACGGTCTCGCCTGCTCGTCGCGCAATGTCTATCTGTCACCGAGCGAGCGATCCGCCGCCGTCATCGTGCCGCAGGCTTTGGCCGAAGCCGAGCGGCTTTATGCCCACGGCCTGCGCGATCCCAACACGCTTGAGACCGCCATTACCGACTTCATCCGCCGCGAACCGCTGGCCGATCCGGAGGTTGTCGCCGTCCGGGATCCGCAGACCTTGGCCGAGATCGACACCCTCGCCGCTCCCTTCCTCTTGCTTGTCTTCGTGCGCATCGGCACGACAAGACTGCTCGACAACCGCGTCATCGGCGCATCCGCCCAAACCGGCATGGAGGCCGCCTGACATGAGCACACCCCCGAGCCAGAAGCGCCTGACGCCGAGCAATATCTCTGCCATGAAAGGCCGGCGGCCGATCGTCTCGCTGACCGCCTATACGACGCCGATCGCCCGGCTGCTCGATCCCCATTGCGACCTGCTGCTGGTCGGTGACAGCCTCGGCATGGTGATCTATGGCCTGGAGACAACCGTCGGCGTGACGATGGAGATGATGATCGCCCATGGCCAGGCGGTGATGCGCGGCGCAAACCACGCCTGCGTCATCGTCGACCTGCCCTTCGGGGCCTATCAGGAATCCAGGGAACAGGCCTTCCGCAATGCCGCCCGCATCCTGAAAGAAACCGGCTGCGACGGCGTCAAGCTGGAAGGCGGCGAGGAAATGGCCGAGACGGTGGCCTTCCTGACCAGCCGCGGCGTGCCGGTGTTCGGCCATATCGGCCTGATGCCGCAGCAGGTCAATGCCAGCGGCTATCGCTCCAAGGGCCATAACGATCAGGAAGCCGACAAGATCCGCCGCGATGCCAGAGCTATCGATGAGGCCGGCGCCTTTGCCATGGTGATCGAGGGCACGGTCGAGCCGCTCGCCCGCGACATCACCGGCACGGTCCGGGCGCCGACCATCGGCATTGGCGCCTCCCCGGCCTGCGACGGCCAGATCCTGGTCTCCGACGACATGCTCGGCCTGTTCAACGAATTCCGCCCGCGTTTCGTCAAGCATTATGCCGAACTGGCGCCGACCATTTCCGCCGCGGTTGAGGCCTATGCCAGCGAAGTCAAGGCGAGAACGTTTCCCGGCCCCGAACACACGTTCCAGATCAAGCGATAGGGCCGATCCAATCAGCCGGAGGAAGCGCCGGTCGGTCGCTCGAGCTGGTAGATGGCATCGTTGATGAGCTCGATCTGGTCCGTGAAGACCGACTGGGCGTCGTAAAGACCGCGATTGTAGAAATGGCCGCCGATCTGTCCGGCCACGAATTCCATGACGGATTCGGCCTCGAACCCGCCCATCTCCAGCTCGAATTCCTGCAGGAAGTACTCCTGGATCCGTTGAACGATGGCGGCCTGGTCTTCCCTGGAAAAATCAAGATTGGGCATGGGCCGGATCCTTTTGTGCAAGAGATCTATCGGTAATTCGGTCAGACTACGATGACGCTTAAGCCAAATCAATTGATCCATCAGCCCTATTCGTTTGTTCTCCAATGGTGTCCTTGGTAGGAGCTGAAAGAAAAGGATACGATTTTCCCGATGAAGGCAGATTTTCTGGAAGGCATGCGCGGCAGCCTGCCTGTGCTGGTCTCGACCGTACCGTTTGCCGCCCTGTTCGGCGCCATCGCGGTCGGCAATCATCTGACCGTCGCCGAGGCGACCTTGATGAGCGCCACCGTCTTTGCCGGTGCCAGCCAATTGGTCGGCATCGAGCTGTTCGGTCACCACGTGCCCGCCTGGCTGATCGTGCTGTCGGTCTTTGCGGTCAATTTCCGCCATGTGCTCTATTCGGCAGCGATTGCCCCCTTCGTCGGCCATTTCACCGGCCCGCAGAAGGCCCTTGCCCTGTTTCTCCTGACTGATCCGCAATTTGCCCAGACGCTTGCCCGCGGCGAGCGGGACACCCCGGTGTCGTTTGTCTGGTACCTGGGATTTGCCACGACGCTCTATGTGCCCTGGGTGTCGATGACGGCGGTGGGGGCCGCCTTCGGCAGCCTGATCGGCGACCCCGCGGCCTGGGGCATCGACGTTCTCCTGCCGATCTATTTCATGGGCCTGGTGCTTGGCTTCCGCCGGCGCGACAATTTCTTGGCGGTCGTCGTCGTCAGTGCAGCGGCCTCCGTCCTGGCCTACCGCTATGTCGGCTCCCCCTGGCATGTCAGCCTCGGCGCACTGGCCGGCGTGATCGTCGCCGCACTGCTGCCGCCGCGCAAGCCCGATCCTAAGGCTGCCGACGGCCTGGCACAGCATGGCGGAGCCGCCGAATGAGCGAATTTTTCACCCCGCAGATGGTGCTGCTGATCCTGATGAGCGCTGCCGCCACCTATGTGACCCGCATCGCCGGCTACCTGCTGATCTCGCGCCTCAATGCCATGCCGCCCCGCCTTGAGGCGGCCCTCAACGCCGTTCCGGCCGCGGTGCTGACGACCCTGGTCGCGCCGGCCTTCTTTGCCGGCGGGACGGATGTCAAGCTGGCCATGACGGCCGCCCTTCTGGTGGGCCTGCGCCTCTCGGCCATTCCAATGCTGATCATCGGCTGGATCGTCGTTCTGGCCGCCCGGTATTTTATCGGCTGAACGGTTCCGTCGCCAGCTCAAGCCAGTCGCGGATCTTCGGATCGTGGATCAAAGGCATCAACTCGTCGCGCGTGCGCTGGTGATAAGCGTCCAGCCAGTGCAGCTCTTCGCGCGTCAGCATCTCGGTCGTGACAAGATATTTGTCGATCGGCACGAAGGTCAGCGTCTCGAAGCTGAGCATCGGCAGATCGCCGCCCTCGACCGCTTCCGCCTCGCGCACATAGACGAGGTTCTCGATGCGGATGCCGAAGGCGCCGGGGCGATAATAGCCGGGCTCGTTGGAAAGGATCATGCCGGGCAGCAGTTCCTGCGTCGACAGCCGCGAGATGCGCTGCGGCCCTTCGTGCACGGAGAGGAACGAGCCGACGCCATGGCCGGTGCCATGGGCGAAATCGGCGCCGGCCTTCCACAGCGCGATGCGCGCCAGCGGATCGAGATCGCAGCCGCGCGACCCCTTTGGAAAACGCGCCGTGCTGATGGCGATCATGCCCTTCAGCACCAGCGTGAAGAAGCGCTTCTGTTCCTCGGGAACCGCGCCGATCGCCACCGTGCGGGTGATGTCGGTAGTGCCGTTGACATATTGCCCGCCGGAATCGATCAGGAACATCTCGCCGGAGCGGATCGGCCGGTCGCTCGCCGTCGTCACCCGGTAATGCATGATCGCGGCATGCTCGCCCGCGCCCGAAATCGTATCGAAGGAAATGTCGCGCAACGGGTTCTGCATGCGCTCGCCCACCTGCCGGCGCGCGGCTTCGAGAGCCTTCGTGGCGCCGATCTCCGTGACATTGCCCGGATGGTTCTGCTCCAGCCAATAGAGAAACTCGACCATGGCCACGCCATCCTGCAGATGGGCGGCAGCCGATCCATTGAGCTCGACCGTGTTTTTCACCGCCCGCGGGATCTTGGCCGGATCATGGGCTTCGACGATCGTGCCACCATGGGCGCGGATCAGCTCGCAGAGCGCAAAGGGCGCCAGATCGGGATCCACCAAAATGCGCCCCCCCTGCCCGGCGAGTGCCGCAAGCCGCTCGGTCAACTCGCTGGGCGGGCGCTGCACGCAGAGCTGGCCAAGGTAGGCCTCGACCTCGATACCGGTCTTGCGCTTGTCGAGAAACAGATCGGCGCTGCCATCCGCATAGAGTATGGCGCGGGCCAGCGGATGCGGGGTGTGCGGCACGTCGCTGCCGCGGATGTTGAAGATCCAGGCGATCGAGGAGGGATCGGTGACCAGCACGGCCGCATGGCCTTTGTCGGTCAGCTCGCTGCAGATCCTGGCGATCTTGTCCTTGGCCAGCACGCCGGCATAGCTGTCGGTCTGGATCGCAACCGCACCCAGCGGTTCGGCGGGACGGTTGTCCCAGATGGCATCCAGCGGGTTTTCCGAGACAAACACCAGCGAACCGTCCAGCCCCGCCAGCGCCTTTTCCAGCCTTCTGACCTCGGCGCTGGTATGCAGCCACGGATCGATGCCAAGGCGAAAGCCCTTCACGGCATGCGCCGAAAGCCAGAGATGCGGCGGTTCGCCGACCAGATCGCCGCCGCTAAACACGGCGCCATCGACCTGTTCGGCCAACTGCGTCACATAACGGCCATCGACAAAGACCACGGCCTGGGTCGCGGTCACCAGCACCTGCCCCGCCGATCCGGTAAAGCCGGTGAGCCAGGCCAGCCGCTCGGCCGAGGCCGGCACATATTCGCCCTGATACTCGTCGGCGCGCGGCACCAGGAACCCGTCGATGCCCAGCGCCTCGAAACGCGTCCGCAGCGCCTCCACCCGTTGTTTTCCGAACTGCGGCGTGGAGGTGACGTCAAAGGATTGGAACATGGAATCGGCCTGCCTGAAGAAATGAAAACGATTGGCGCGGATGCTATACCAGCGGTCAGGAGAATCCACCCCCGGCCCATGTGAAAGCAACCGCGTGTTCGCCAAGTCCCCCGCAAGCCAGAACCTCGGCCCCACACCCTTGCTGCGTCGCAGCAGGAAGATCCTCAGTGCAGCTGCCCAGATTTTGCGCAACTTCGAGCGATTTTCCCGGATTTTGAACGCGCCTATGCACTGAATGCATAACACCCATGAGGCAAACCCTCTGCCTGAACCGGTCGGAAGCGCCTATATTCTCCTCATCGAACGGCGGCCAGATGGCTTCCGAACCAAAGGACAAAGACAATGGCAAACTCCTTCTTCCGTGATGCATACCAGCGCGTGGTAGCGGCACGCGAACGTCAGGCGAGCCGTTACGTGAACGGCGCCCTCCTGAACCTCGACGACGAAACGTTGAAGGGCATGGGCACAAGCCGCGAAGAACTGCGCCGCAAGGGTGCAAACAACTACGTATTCTGATCAAGACCCGGTCCGGCACTCCTCCTCCCAGCTGGCCCGGCCTTTGGAATACGTAACCCGCTTGAGCGCTCTCCTCCTCCTCAAGCTCGCGGGATGATCAGCACAAACTGATCTGCAAGGCGGCATCCATGATGCCGCCTTTTGCATGTCCGCCGCTGGCCGGAAAAGTGCGGCCGATATGCGCATAATGCAATACTGCGATGCAACATGGATCGCTGGCATCGGCGATCCGGCCAAATAGCTTCGGCCTATCGCAGGTGGATCGTCACCCAGCCATTGCGCCAGATCGTCCTGACATGCTTGAGGCCCGCGCCATTGTAGGCGGCAATCACCTTCCAGCGCTGCGCCGCCAGAATGCCCGACAGGATCACCGAGCCGCCGACTGCCAGATGGGCGCTGAGCTGCGGCGCCATCTTCATCAGCGGCCGCGCCAGGATATTGGCGATGATCAGGTCGAACGGCCCGTGGCTGGCAAAAGCCGTGGAGTGGAAGCCCGGCGCGGTGCGAAAATCGATGCCGGAGGCGATGCCGTTGCGGCGGCCGTTTTCGCGCGCCACACGCACGGCGATCGGGTCGATATCCGTGGCCAGAACCGGCACGGGATGCAGCTTGCGCACGGCAATCGCCAGCACGCCGCTGCCGGTTCCCAGATCCAGCGCATTGGTGACCGGATAGGCCCGCATCACCTGATCGATCATCTCCAGGCAACCCGCCGTGGTGCCATGATGGCCGGTGCCGAACGCCTGGCCGGCATCGATCTCGATCGCCAGGTCATTGGCCCGCACCTTGTCGCGGTCGTGCGACCCGTGCACCAGGAACCGCCCGGCCCGGACCGGGCTCAGCCCTTCCAGGGATTTGGCGATCCAGTCGATATCGGGGATGACCTCCTTGTGGATAACCGCATCGGGAAAGCCGGGCTTCAGCGCCGCCGCCAGCCGTTCGCGGATGACATCCTCCTCGTCGGCCATCAGATAGATCGAGGCCTCCCAGACATCGTTCTTTTCGTCGATCTCGTTGGTGGCGATCGGATAATCCTCCTCGATGAAGGCGATCGTCATCAGGTCGAGAATTTCGCCGGCCTGCGTTTCTCCGGTGGTCACGTATAGGCGGATGTCGCTCAAGGCTCGGTCTTCCATTCTGGACGGGATGGGATGGCGCGCACCGTGGCGCGCCTCTGCGCTTCCGGTACAATGCCTGTGCGCGTCTGGCAACCGGCGACACAGTAGTCGCCAATCGGCGCTGGCGGTCGGCTCTTATCCCTTGAGCAGGTTCTTCAGCTTCTGTTCCGCCACATCGGGGTTTTCGCCATAGGCAATCGTGCCGACGAAGCGGCCGTCTGCATCCAGCAGGAAGACCGATGCCGTGTGATCCATCGTATAGTCGCCGTCGGGCTTGGTCTCGTCGAGCGGCACCTTCTTGGCGTAGACCCGGAAGCCCTTGATCACCTCGGCCACCTTGGATGGTTCGCCGGCAATGCCGATCACCCGGTCGGTGACATTGGCAATATAGGCGCCCAGCAGCGCCGGCGTATCGCGCTCGGGATCGACGGTGACGAAGAAGGCATGCAGGCGCGAGCCGTCCGGATCAATCTTGGTCAGCCAGTTGTTCAGTTCGAACAGCGTGGTCGGGCACACCTCGGGGCAATGGGTAAAGCCGAAGAACAGCGCGGTCGGCTTGCCGCGGAAGGCCTGCTCGGTGATCGGCTGTCCGGTCTGATCGGTCAGCGCGAAAGGCACGCCAAACGGCGCCTCGGCAATATCCTGTTTGGAGCGGGTGATTTCCAACGTCAGCCAGCCGAGAAGACCGGCGCAGGCCAGAACGGCCACCCAAAGTACGATGCGAAATGTCTTCATTGTCAGCAATCCTTGAGGCATGGGTCCGCACCGCTGCCAAAGCCACCGGTACAACCGCGTCGCTCGCTGATACTCCGGGCGCGGTGTGCATGCAAATTAACTGAACGTGAAAACGCAGGATTGCGCGCTTTTGTCTCGCCATCCGTCATGTGAGACAAGGCACTCGGGAGCATCCGTGCTAGAAGCAGAATGACAGGCCGCTTTCCGACAGGCTGATGACGATCTCCGCGCCATAGCGGATCCATCCGGCAAACGCCACGACGACCAGCGCTGCGCCAAGGAGCAGGCCCAGGGCAGTGACCAGAAAACGCGGCGCGAGGCTGTCGATCCGTTGCATCGTCGCAGGATATCGTTGATTGCTCTTCTGGCAAAGCGCAAATTTTGACGCCAAACCGTCACCGCTTGATGATCGTCAAGGATTGATCGGGGCCTTTGGCACTAGCGTCATCTCTTGCCGACAGGTCTTGGGAGGGACGGATGGACGATAAACTGGCGGGCACCGTCGCAGTGCCGAGACTGCATATCAATCCGCTGGGTTTGGCCGATGTCCGCGCCTCGCTTCTGGATGGATGGCGGGATTTCATGCGCTTTCCGCTGTTCGGCCTGTTCTTCGGCGGCATCTATGCCATCGGCGGCCTGTTCATCGTCGTGACCCTTGCCGTCTACCATCTTCCCTGGATGATCATTCCGGTGGCCATCGGCTTTCCGCTGATCGGACCGTTCGTTGCCGTCGGCCTCTACGAGATCAGCCGCCGCCACGGGGCCGGCTTGACCGTCACCTGGCGCGGCGTGCTGGCCGAGGTCTTTCGCCAACGGGAGCGGCAATTGTCCTGGATGGCCTTTGTCGTGCTGTTTGTGTTCTGGATCTGGGTCTACCAGGTCCGCCTGCTGCTGGCCCTCTTCCTCGGCTTCAAGATTCCCGCCTCGCTGGCCGCCTTTGTCACCGTGGTCACCACCACCCCCGAGGGCATTCTGTTCCTCGCCGTCGGCACGGTTGTCGGCGCCGTCGTCGCCACCCTGCTCTTCTCGCTGACGGTCATCGCAATTCCCCTGCTGCTCGATCACGACATCGATTTCATTACTGCCATGATCACCAGCCTGCGCACCGTGACCGAAAACCCTCTGGCCATGCTGAGCTTCGGCTTCGTCGTGGCGGCGGCAGCGATTCTGTCGATGATTCCGGCGTTTCTCGGCCTCTTCTTTGTCCTGCCGCCGCTGGGTCACGCCACCTGGCATCTCTACAAGCGCGCCATTGCTGTAAAATAGCAGCTTTTTGTTCCGCTATATTATCGACTGCGAATATTATTAGCGGAAGTTTAACCACTCTTTGAGATTCTCAATGGGCGAAGGCAATCCAACGATTGCAGTGACATGACGTCCGCCGAAGTCTCCAAGTCCCCCGGCACTCCGCATGCAAGTTTCAAAGACCGGCACGACAGACCGGCATCCGGGTGGATTCGAGGGGACGCATGTTTGATATCATTTCGGGCCGCAGGCTTTCCGTAAGGCAACGCATGATGACCCTTGGCGGCGCCGCTGTCTGCGGCATAGCCTCCATGGTCGCGGTGGGCTTCTACCAGAACAGCCGCGTCGACAACGCCCTCAACCGGACCATCACATTGCAGCAGGATCTCGAGCGCATCAACGAGATGCGCCTTGCCAATGGCGAACTGGTCCTGGCAGCCATGGACACCATCATCGACCGCGGCGAAGGCAAGATCCAGCCCGAGCGCATGGCGACCATCGAGGCCGCTGGCAAGACACTGGCCGAGGGATCGGCCATATTGAAGGCGGCTGCGGAAGACGTCGGCCAGCCGGCACTTGCCGCAAATTACGACGCCGATCTGGCAGCTCTGCGCCAGGCGATCGCTGTGGATCTCAAGGTGCTGGTCGAGACCGGTGCTGACGAGAGCACCTACGCCAAGATCGATGACGCCATCGACGGAGCCGGCGCAGGACTTGCCAAGACGCTAAACGACATTTCGGCGCTGGCAGGCGGGCTTCAGAAAGAGCGTGTCACAGAGGCAACCGAGGCCTCGCGCCTGTCGCTGACCCTGCAGACCGGCCTGGGGCTGCTCGCGCTGCTGACCGTTCTGGCGCTGCAGTTCATTCATGCCAACGCCATCGTCAACGGCATCCGCACAGTCCGCGCCAGCATGCAGCGGATCATCGATGGTGACTATGCGCAAACCCTGACGGAAAACGATCGCAGCGATGAAATCGGCGACATCGCCCGCTCGGCCGATATTTTCCGGCTCGCCGCCATCGAAAAGCGCAACCTGGAAACCAGCACCGCCGAAGCCCGCCAGCGCAACGAGCAGGAACGCGCCGCCCGCGAAGCCGAAAGCTTCGCCGATGCCCAGGCCGTGAAATCCGCCGTCGATGCCCTGGCGCTTGGGCTTACCAAGCTTTCCGATGGCGACCTGTCGGCCGCCATCGACCAGCCCTTCCACGGCGACCTCGACCGCCTGCGCAACGATTTCAACAAGGTGACCCAGAACCTTCAAAGCGTCATGGGCGAAATCGCCAGCAACAGCAGCTCGATCCAGGCCAACGCCAACCAGATGCGCACGGCGGCAGACGATCTCGCCCGCCGCACCGAACAGCAGGCGGCCTCGCTTGAGGAAACCTCGGCGGCCCTCGACCAGATCACGGCCACCGTTCGCAATTCGACCGAACAGGCCGAACATGCCAGCCACATGGTCGACAATGCCAAGAACTACGCCGAATCATCGGGATCGGTGGTGAACGATGCCATGGCCGCCATGGAGCGCATTGAAGGCGCCACCGGCGAAATCGGCAAGATCATCAACGTCATCGACGAAATCGCCTTCCAGACCAACCTGCTGGCCCTCAATGCCGGCGTCGAAGCGGCCCGCGCCGGAGAGGCCGGCAAGGGCTTTGCGGTAGTCGCCCAGGAAGTGCGCGCTTTGGCCGGTCGCGCCGCGGATGCCGCCCGCGACATCAAATCGCTGGTCAGCAAGTCGAATGTCGAGGTCAAGACCGGCGTCGACCTGGTGACGGCCACCGGCGAGGCGCTGCATCGCATCGGCGAGGATGTGTTGCGGATCAACGACCACGTCAAGTCGATCGTCACCTCGGCCCGCGAACAATCCGTGGGCCTCAGCGAAATCAACTCGGCCATCGGCCAGATGGACCAGGTGACGCAGCAGAACGCCGCGATGGTGGAACAGACCAATGCCGCAAGCCATACCCTGGCCAGCGATGCAGAAAACCTCGGCCGCCTCGTCGGCCAGTTCAGGATCGACGGACGCCAGCGAGTGGCGAACCGTGGACCGGAGGCCGTGACGTCCTCCGCAGAACCCAAACCGTCACCCGCAAGGAGCCTCATGGGCAAGGTTGCGGGCGCATTTAACCGAAGCACGTCGTCTGCCGCGCCGAATTCGGCAGCCGCCAAAGAAAACTGGGAAGAATTTTGATCATGTCCAATGCCATTAAACAGTCCGGCGCCTATCTGGAAATCGTCTCCTTTCATCTTGGAGACCAGGAGTTCTGCATCGACATCATGGCGATCCGCGAAATCCGCGGCTGGGCTCCGGTAACGCCGATGCCCCACACGCCCCCTTACGTTCTCGGCCTCATCAACCTGCGCGGCGCCGTGATCCCGGTCATCGACATGGCATGCCGTCTCGGCATGAAAATGACCGACCCTTCGGAGCGCGCCGCCATCATCGTCACCGACATTGCCGGCAAGCTGGTCGGCCTGCTGGTCGAACAGGTCTCCGACATGATGACCATCCGCGGCGAAGATCTGCAGCCTGCGCCGGAAATCATTCCCGAAGAGCAGCGCGCCTTCTGCCGCGGCATTGTCGCCCTGGAGAAGTCGATGGTCTGCTTCCTCAACCTCGACACTGTCATCGCCGACGAACTGGCCCAGGCGGCCTGAGCGATCGACGGACAAGGTGGCGCTTCGCATAATCTTGGCAGCGTCCCGGACCTGAATTGACGCTGATTCTCTCGGCGGTGTTATCGGCTGGCAAAAATAGCCCTGGTGTTCATCGGAACATCCAGGGCCTTGGCGTGTTTATCCTTCGCTAATGGAAACAACGGTTTGACCGGGTCCGCACGAGGCGGTCCGGGCGAAAAAAACCATGCTAAGGAGAAACACCATGTCCAAGATTTTGAAGATTGCTCTCGCGTCTATGATGTCCGTATCGGCTCTGGGCGGCGTTGCTCTTGCCCAGACGACTCCTCCTGCCGCCAGCTCGGCTGCCACTGCCACGACCACGCAGAAGGCGATGATGATGACCGATGACATGCTGTCGATCGTCGTCATCCCGGCAAACACCGGCTCCTCCAGCGGTAGCGCGATTCCCGACACGGTCACCAATGCATCGCCGCAGACCATGAAGGCCGCCCAGGACGAGATCGCCACCAACGAATCGCTGCGGATGTCCCTGGAAGCCAAGAATGTTCAGTTGCAGAACGTCGTGGCCATTCAGACTGCAGCCAATGGCGGCAAGACCGTTTACGTCCGTTAATTCAATAAGATAAGGCTAGCGTTATCAGCTGGCTAATCGATTGAATAAAAAATCGCCCTGGAGGATTTCCAGGGCGATTTCCGTTGATCCAGCAGATTGGATCAATGCATAGGCAGAACGTGAACAGGAGTGAGACCGGAACGATGGGGTTTTCGCCACCGGTCGTCTTCACGCCCCGATAACTTGCCTGAATTTCTCACGCTTAAAAAGTGTAGTTCCGCGCAAAGGGGTACGTCATTCGACGAATTGACAGACCTTTTTTGGGCTGAATGCTGTTCAGCCCAGGCTGTCGGGCGCCCTTACTGCGGTTTCCCGTTCTTCCACACCACCTGCTGTCCAAACAGCGGCACCGTCGAAATGGCCATCTTCGCCGATCCATCGACCACCTGTCGCGAATGTGCCAGATAGATCAGCGTGTCGTTCTGCTTGTCGTAGATGCGGTTGACGACCAGCGCCTTCCAGATCAGCGACATGCCCTCGCGGAACACTTCGTCGCCATCCTTTGACAGGTCGATATCGCCGATCTCGATCGGCCCGGTCTGGCGGCAGGCGATCGAATTGTTGGACGGATCCTCGAACCAGTTGCCCTTTGACAGACGGTCGATGATCGAGCGGTCGAAATAGGTGACATGGCAGGTCACGCCCTTGACCTCGGGATCGCTGACGGCATCGACGACAATATCGTTGCCGACCCAGTCGACACCGACCTTGCCCACCTCTTCGGCGAGCGCCATCCCGCCGGCAAGGGAAAGGGTTGCCACACCGGCGGCAATGAGAAGTTTGTAGGACATCGACAGGCTCCCAGAGGATTGCGTTGCTGCATTACATAAGGGAGTGGCAGATCGTTACAAGACGTGCAGCGTGCCCTTGCGCACCGAGCAGGATTCGTAACCCGTGGCATGCAGCCGGCCCGGCCGCATGCCGATCTTGGCGGCCAGGTCCAGGATGGCCCCGACGCCCGCCTGACGCGCCATGGCGATGGTGGCGCTGGCGCAGACCACGGCATCTTCGGCGGCATTATGGTGCACGAAGCGCAGGCCCAGATGCTGGGCCAGGATATTCAGCTTGTGGGACGGCAGATGTGGCCAGACTTTTTGGGCCAGCTTGACGCTGCACAGATACTGGAACGCCGGATAGGGCTGGCGGTAGAGGTCCAGCGTCGAGCGCCAGACGCTGAAGTCGAAGGCCGCATTGTGGGCGATCATCGTGGCGCCTGCGAAATCGTCGGCGAATTCGTCCATCACTTCGGGAAACTCGCCGGCGTCCTCGACATGTTCCGGGCGGATCCCGTGAATGGCTGTATTGAAGGAGGAAAACCGCATCACCTTCGGCCGAATCATGCGCTCCTCAACCCGGGTCACGACACCGTCCTCGATGAAGGCAAGCCCCACCGAGCAGGCGCTGCCCCGCATTTCGTTGGCAGTCTCGAAATCGATGGCGATGGCTTTCAACGGACGGACCATTCAGGATGAGGACGATTCGCACTCATTATAGCCTGTGCAGCGACCTGGCAAACCGGCGGGCCGGCCAAGGCTTGACATCGCCACCGATCGCCAACACCATATCGGGATGAACGCTGTCGCTTCGACCCTGCATATGACCGTCTCCACCACCGTCCTCATCGAGGGCGCGGGAGCACGGTTGCGTCGATAACGGCACGATCATCCGGCGAACCCTACCGAGGCGAGTAGGGTTCTAAAAACGCCTGCTCTCCCGGCACCAAAGATGGAGAGTAGCATGCCTGACATCCCGCCCATAAATCCGATCAATGCCGCCAGCGCCTGGCCCGAGGGTCTTGTCATCCGCGCTCGCGCCGCGGCCGATGCCGAAGGGATCACCGCCATGCAGCAGCAGCCAGGCTTTCGCGCCGGCACCCTGCGCCTGCCCTATCCGAAGCTTGAGGACGTGCGCAAGTTCATCGAATCCGAGAATCCCGGCAGCGTCTCGCTCGTCGCGGTCATGGACGGGATGATCGTCGGCGATATCGGCCTCAATCGCTTCGTCGGACGCCGCTCGCACGCCGCCGGCATCGGCATGGGCGTGCATGACGCCTATCAGCGGCGCGGCATCGGCCGGGCGCTGCTCGGCGAAATCGTCGCGATCGCCGATGACTGGTTGAACCTGGCGCGCCTGGAACTGACGGTCTTTATCGACAATACCGGCGCCATCGCTCTCTATGAAAGCTTCGGCTTCGTTCGCGAGGGCCGGTTGCAGGATTTCGCCTTTCGGGCGGGATCCTATGTCGATGCCTATTCCATGGCGCGAATCAACCGTCATTGAGACCGAAACAGCCGTCCCGGCCGCAAATTCGGCCGGCCGGGCGGCTTTTCTCGCCAGTGGCTGCGTTTCGGCTCTATACAATGCGACGATTGCAAAGTAGGAACGGCCCATCAGGAATGACCCGCGCTGGCGCGGGAGCGGCGCCTATGGCCGCCCGATTGCACCATCGGCTACGGGTGCAAGTGAACAGAATTTCGAAAGACGGACCTCATGACACAATTTGACGGCATCGTCCCGGCGATCGCCGAGGCCTTGCGCAAGCGCGGTTACCTCGACCTCACCCCCGTCCAGAAGGCAGTCCTGGATGGCGAGCTGAACGGAGCCGACGCACTGGTTTCGGCCCAGACCGGTTCGGGCAAGACCGTGGCCTTCGGCCTGGCGCTCGCCCCGACGCTGCTGGGAACGGCCGAACGCTTCGGCAAGGCCGAGGCACCTTTGGCGCTCGCCATCGCGCCGACCCGCGAACTCGCCCTGCAGGTCATGCGCGAGCTGGAATGGCTCTATGAACTGACCGGCGCCGTCATCACCTCCTGCGTCGGCGGCATGGACATGCGCAACGAGCGCCGGGCGCTCGACCGCGGCGCCCATATCGTCGTCGGCACACCGGGCCGCCTGCGCGACCATATCACCCGCAACTCGCTGGATCTGTCCGGCCTGCGCGCCGTGGTGCTGGACGAAGCCGACGAAATGCTCGACCTCGGCTTCCGCGACGATCTGGAATTCATCCTGCAGGCTTCCCCTGAAGAACGCCGCACTCTGATGTTCTCGGCCACCGTGCCGCGCGCCATCGCCGATCTCGCCAAGAACTACCAGCGCAATGCCGTGCGCCTGCAGACCGCAGCCGAGGCCAAGCAGCATGTCGACATCGACTACCGCGCTCTGGTCGTCGCCCCGTCCGACCGCGAGAATGCCATCATCAACGTGTTGCGCTATTATGATGCCAAGAACGCCATCGTGTTCTGCCAGACGCGCGCCGCCGTCAACCATCTGACCGCCCGCTTCAACAATCGCGGCTTTGCCGTGGTCGCCCTGTCCGGCGAACTCAGCCAGAACGAGCGCACCCACGCGCTGCAGGCCATGCGCGACGGTCGCGCCCGCGTCTGCATCGCCACCGACGTTGCCGCCCGCGGCATCGACTTACCCGGCCTCGAACTGGTCATCCATGCCGACCTGCCGACCAATCCCGACACATTGCTGCATCGCAGCGGCCGTACCGGTCGCGCCGGCCGCAAGGGCGTCTCGGCGCTGATCGTGCCGGCCAGCGGCCGCCGCCGCGCCGAACGCCTGCTGCAGAATGCCAATATCGACGCCACCTGGGCAAAGCCGCCATCGGCCGACGATATCCTGCGCCGCGACGACGAGCGCGTGCTGGCCGATCCGGCCTTTTCCGTGCCGCTGACCGATGACGAGCGTCCGTTCATTGCCGAGCTTCTGGAAAAGCACGGCGCCGAACAGATCGCCGCCGCCTTCGTCCGGCTCTATCGCAACAACCGCTCTGCCCCCGAAGACCTGATCGACGTCGCCCTGACGCCGGAGCGCAAGCGCCGCGAAGGCGAAGACTTCGCCCCGTCGCCCAGCCGCGGCCCGGATCCGGCCTTCGGTCCCAGCAAGTGGTTCTCGCTGTCGGTCGGCCGCAAGCAGAGCGCCGAGCCGCGCTGGCTGATCCCGATGATCTGCCGCCATGGCCAGCTGACCAAGGTGGATATCGGCGCGATCAAGATGCAGCAGGACGAAACCTTCGTAGAGATCGCCGCCGGCAGCGCCGAGCGCTTCATGGACGCGCTCGGCCCCAACAAGGCGCTGGAACGCGGCATTACCGTCAAGGCGATCGACGGCGTTCCGGACTTGAGCGGCGGCCGTGCGCCGGCTGGCGACAAGAAGCCTTACGCCGATAAGAAACCCTATGCCGATAAGAAACCCTACGGCGAGAAGAAGGCATTCGGCGACAAGAAGCCTTATGCGGATAAGAAGCCCTATGCCGGCAAGCGCCGCGACGACGACCTGGTCAAGGCCGACCGCGAAGTCTGGGGCGATGCGCCGAAGGCCGCCACCGGCGACAAGCCGGCCTGGAAGCCGAAGGGCGACAAACCGGCCTATGCCGGCAAGCCGAAATTCGATGGCGCCCCCTCCTTTGACAAGAAGAAGCCGCGCAAGCCGAAGGCCTGAGCCCAGCTCAATCACATTGGAAAAATCGGAACGCTCGCAGCAGACATGTTGCGAGCGTTTCTGCTTGCGGGAAATATCGGCATCCGGCATCCTGCCCATTGTCTACGCTTCCGTCTGAAAACCGATCTCGTCGAGGGTGTCCGTGGAACCGCTATCGATTGCCATCTTCGCAGGCGCTTTGCTGCTCAATGCAGGGACACCCGGTCCGAGCATTGCCGCACTGGTATCGCGTGTGATCACCAATGGATGGCGCGACGTAATCCCCTTCGTGGCTGCCATGTGGATCGGCGAAGTGATCTGGCTGACCATGGCGATGGCCGGCCTCACCGCTCTGGCCCAAACCTTCCAGTTTGGCTTTCATGTCCTGAAATGGCTCGGCATTGCCTATCTCTGCTGGCTGGCCTTCAAGATGTGGCGCCAATCGGTCGGCGAAGGCATTGACGATCTTCCGCGGCGGACCTCGCCATTGTCGATGTTCGGTGCGGGTATGGCGCTGACCTTGGGCAACCCCAAGATCATGGTGTTCTACCTCGCCCTTCTGCCGTCGTTGATCGATCTTTCAAGGACAGGGGTACAGGAATGGGCGATCCTCGCCGCCGTGACGCTGGCAACGCTGGCGGCGATCGATCTGAGCTGGACCTTCCTCGCACACAAGGCGCGGCATCTCTTGCGCACCCCGCGTGCCACACGCATGGCCAACCGGATCGGGGCCCTCGCTTTGGGGGGAGCGGCGGCGGCTATCGCGACACGCAATTGAGGATCCGGCAGGGTCTTGGGCGCCTGCTGGTCGTCCGCTCAACCATACGCAGCGCAGACGCGGTTTAGCGGGCGGTTTTGGGTTGCCTTTTTAGAATGGAACAATTGCGCCTCGCCCGCATTACCTCGCCACATCGGGCAGGGCAATCGCATCTGAAGACAGTCCCCTCCCAAACCCTCCCCACAAGGGGGAGGGCTTAACCCAGCCGCACCCTCTATGGATAGAAGCGAGCGGGTTCGTCCGGGTCTTCTCCCCCTTGTGGGGGAGATGGCCGGCAGGCCAGAGAGGGGCTTTCTAGTGTGCGATTGCCCTCCCACATCGGGGAGCAGCGGCAACAATCATGATTTCAGCGGTCGAAGCCAGGCAGGACGCGCGTCGTCTTAAACGCAATCGCTTTGTGATGGGGCTGGCGCGCGGGCTGGCCGGTGCCCTGCTGTTTGCCCTGCCGATGCTGATGACCATGGAAATGTGGTATCTCGGCTTCTACATCAGCCGCGAACGCCTGCTGCTGCTGATGCTGCTGAATATCCCCCTGCTGATCGTGCTGTCCCACCGCATCGGTTTTGAAAAGACCCTGACCTGGCGCGAAGCGATCCGCGATGCCATCGTCGCCTATGGCATCGGCATCGTCGCCAGCACCGTGATCCTCCTGGCCTTTGGTCTCTTGAAGGGCGACATGCCGCTCAGCGAGTGGATCGGCAAGATCGCCCTGCAGGCCGTTCCCGCCAGCATCGGCGCCATGCTCGGCCGCAGCCAGCTGGCCGGCGATGCGGATGACGAGGACGAGGACGAGGACGACGAAGAGGATGACGAGGAACAGGAGCGCAAGACCAGCTATGGCGGCGAACTGTTCCTGATGGCGGCCGGCGCCCTGTTCCTGTCGCTCAATGTCGCCCCGACCGAAGAGATGATCGTGCTGGCCTACAAGATGACGCCCTGGCATGCGCTGGCCATCCTCGTCCTGTCGATCGGCCTGATGCACGGCTTCGTCTATGCGGTGTCATTTGAAGGTGGCCATGAACTGTCGCCGGAGACGCCCTGGTGGCATGCCTTCATCCGCTTCACCCTGCCCGGCTATGCCATTGCGCTAATGATCAGCCTCTACGCGCTGTGGACCTTCGAGCGCATCAACGACACCGCCTCGGTGGAAATCATCATCTCGATGATCGTGCTCGGCTTTCCCGCTGCCCTGGGCGCCGCCGCCGCCCGCCTGATCCTGTAAAGGGGACCCAACCCATGACCACCGTCAAAAGCGGCCACAGCACCGAATATGACCAGCCCCACTGGATCGAATGGGTCGCCGGCATGCTGTCGCTGGTGCTGATCCTCGCCATCATCGGCTGGGTCGGCTACGAGGCCGTCACGCGCACCGATGAGACGCCGGAGCTGTCCGTGACGCTGCTTGGCACCGACAGCGGCCCGACCGGACACCGGGTCACCTTCGAGGTCGAGAACATCTCGACCGCCACCGCGGCCGCCGTCGTCCTGCATGGCGAAATCACCGACAATGGCGAGGTCGTCGAAGAAGCCGAAGTGACCTTCGACTACGTCCCCTCACAATCCAAGGCCGGCGGCGCGTTGATTTTCCAGACCGACCCGACCGGCAAACAGGTGACGATCCGCCCGGTGGGATTTACCGATCCGTGATGGCTATTGCTGCCACGCTTACCCGCCGATCAGCGCCAGCCATTCGTCTTCGGTCATCACCGTGACACCCAACTCCCGCGCCTTGGCGAGCTTGGAACCGGCATCGGCCCCGGCGACGACATAATCGGTCTTCTTCGACACGGATCCTGCGACCTTCGCCCCGAGGCTTTCGGCCCGCGCCTTTGCCTCGTCGCGCGTGAATTTTTCAAGGCTGCCGGTGAACACCACCGTCTTGCCGGCAACCGGACTGCCGCTGGTCACCGGCGCCGCCGCATCGATCGGGCGCACCTCGTCGAGCAGGCGCGACACCACTTCCATGTTGCGCGGTTCGTTGAAGAACTCGACGATCGAGGCGGCCACCACCTCGCCGATGCCGTCGATGGCGTTCAGCTCGTTCCAGGCCTCACCGAATTTCGGCGCTGCCGCCTGCATGGCCTCCGCAAAGGCCGCATAGGAGCCATAGGAGCGCGCCAGCAGCTTGGCCGTGGTCTCGCCGACATGACGAATGCCGAGTGCGAAGATCAGCCTGTGCAGGGCGATATCGCGCCGTGCATCGATGGCGTCGAACAGCTTGCGCACGCTGACCCGGCCGAACCCGTCGATATTTTCCAGCTTGGTCAGCGTCGAGGCCTCCTGCCGCCGCTTCAGCGTGAAAATATCCGGCGCCGTACGAATGGAGAGCGACGGATCTTCGCTGTCGAAGAAGAAATCGACCTGCTTGGTACCGAGCCCCTCGATGTCGAAGGCATTGCGCGACACGAAATGCTTGATGTGCTCTTTCGCCTGCGCCGAGCAGACAAAGCCGCCCGTGCAGCGCGTCACCGAATCGAGCTTGCCGGTCTTCTCGTTCTTCTCCCGCACCGCATGGCTGCCGCAGACCGGGCATTGGGTCGGAAACGCGTATTTGACTGCCCCCTCCGGCCGGCGCTCCAGAACCACATCAAGCACCTGCGGAATGACGTCGCCGGCCCGCTGCACGATGACCGTGTCGCCAACTCGGATGTCATGCCCCTCCTCGCGGATGCGCTCGCCGCCATTGCCGATGCCCTCGATATAGTCGGCATTGTGCAAGGTCGCGTTGGTCACCACCACGCCGCCGACGGTGATCGGCTCCAGCCGCGCCACGGGCGTCAGCGCCCCGGTGCGGCCCACCTGGATGTCGATCGCCTCCACCGTGGTAAAGGCCTGCTCGGCCGGGAACTTGTGGGCTGTGGCCCAGCGTGGGCTGCGCGAGCGGAAGCCGAGCCGCGCCTGCAGGTCGAGCCGGTCGACCTTGTAGACCACACCGTCGATATCGTAGTCGAGATCGGCGCGCTTGAGGCCGATCTCGCGGTAATGCTCGATGATCTCTGCCACCGAGACCAGCCGCTTCATCAGCGGATTGACCGGAAAGCCCCATGTTCCAAACGTCTCGACCATGCCCATCTGGGTATCGGCCGGCATTGCCGACATCTCGCCCCAGGCATAGGCGAAGAATTTCAGCTTGCGGCTAGCGGTCACCTTCGGATCGAGCTGCCGCAGCGAGCCGGCGGCCGTATTGCGTGGATTGACATAGGTCTGCCGGCCCTCGGCCTCCATCAGCGCGTTCAGCGCCAGGAAATCGCTACGGGCCATATAGACCTCGCCGCGCACCTCGACGATGTCGGGTGCACCTGCGGGAAGCTCGGTCGGAATTTCGGGAATGGTCAGGATATTGGCGGTGACGTTTTCGCCCGTCGTGCCGTCGCCGCGGGTCGCGGCCGTCACCAGCCGGCGGTTCTCGTAGCGCAGCGACATCGACAGGCCGTCGATCTTCGGTTCGGCGGTAAAGGCAATGCTGTCGTCGGGAAGATGCCCGAGGAAACGATAGACCGCGGAAACGAAATCGGCGACGTCCTCGTCGGAAAACGTATTGTCGAGCGACAGCATCGGCCGCGCATGGGTGACCTGCGAGAAGACGCCGGCCGGTGCCGCGCCGACCCGCTGCGACGGGCTGTCGGTGCGCAGCAGCTCCGGGAACCGCGCCTCGATCGCATCGTTGCGCCGCTTCAGCGCATCGTAGTCGGCGTCCGAGATCTCCGGCTGGTCCTTGCCGTGATAGAGCGCGTCGTGATGGGCGATTTCGCGCGCCAGACGTTCCAGCTCGGCCTTTGCCTGGTCCTGGCTCAGCTCTTCGATTGCGATCGTTTCAAACGCCATGGCCACCTCCGAATTGCGACTTGGCAGGTATTAGCGAAAAACGGCGCCATGAGAAGACGCCTTTCGCAAAACCCTCAGACAAGTTTGCCGAGCGTCAGATCAAGCCGCGCCTTGATCGGCAGATGGTCCGATGCCGTGCGCGCCAGCGGCGTATCGTGCACCGAGATATCGGTGATGAGCCCGGCCTGGTTGGCCATGATGCGGTCCAGCGACAGCACCGGCAGGCGGGCCGGAAAACTGGGCAGCGCCGGCGGCAAGGGTCCGAAGACAGGCTCCAGCCGGCTCAGCGACGAGCCCTGCCCCAGCCGCCATTCGTTGAAATCGCCCATCAGGATGGTCGGGCATTGCGATCGTGCCCGCATCAGGTCGAGGATCATGTCGGCCTGCTGGCGCCGCGCCCAGCGCAAGAGGCCGAGATGGGCGGCAATGACGCGCAACTCCGCCCCGCCCTTCATCTCGATCTCCGCCACCAGCGCGCCGCGCGGCTCAAGCCCCGGCAGCACGACCTGATGCACATCGCGCACCACGCCCTCCTTGAACAAAAGCACATTGCCGCGCCATCCATGGGATTTCGGCTGGCTCAGCACCGGCACCCGCGTCAGTCCGGTTTCCAGATGCAGGCGCGGCAGGTCGAGCAGGCCCATGCGCTCGCCGAACCGCTTGTCGGCCTCCTGCAGCGCGATCACATCAGGGCCAATCTCCCGAATGACCTGGATGATGCGGTCTGGATCGAACTTACCGTCCGTGCCGACGCATTTGTGCACATTGTAGGACGCGACCAGCAGCCCGCCGTCACTGTCATCCCGCACCGACAGCAGCGGCCGTTCCCCGCGGCTGCGAAGCGAGGCCATCATCTGGGTGGCGAGGGTGGGATGGGACTTCTTCATGCAGGCCAACCGTTCCATCTTGTCGTTATGCGAAAGCCGCGTTGAGGCGCATCGCCTATAGATAGGGCGAAGCGAGCCACAGGAACCGTTCGAACAGACGCAGCACGAACGGCCGCGCCTGCAGGCGCTCCAGCGTCACCGGCTCGCCGTTTTCAATTCCCACCGCGACCCGGTTATCGATGAACTCGGCCAACGCCGTGTCGAACACCTCGATATCCACCTCGAAATTGAGCCGCAGCGAGCGCGAATCGAGATTGGACGAACCGACAAAGGCCCATTGCCCGTCCACCGCCAAAAGCTTGGAATGGTCAAAGGTGCCGGGCGCCCGCCAGATCCGGCAACCGTCCTTGACGATCTGCTCGAACTGCACGTTCATGGCATGGTTGACGATCGCCTGGTTATTTTTCTCCGGCACCACGATATCGACCGCCACGCCACGGCGCGCCGCCGTCGACAGGGCACTGAGGAAGACGTTGTCCGGCAGGAAATAGGGCGACATGATGCGGATCGACCGCTCGGCCACGGAAAAGGCTCCCAGCAGCATCTTGTGGTTGGTTTCCAGATTGGTATCGGGGCCGGACACCACCGTGCGCACCAACGGCGGCTCGCCGGGAACCGCATCCTCCACTGAAATATGCCAGGCCTCGCCCTTCAGGACCTCGCCGGTTTCGAAATGCCAGTCGTCGGCCGCCACCGAAAACAGATCCGACACGACAGGACCTGTCAGGCGGAAATGCGTATCGCGCGCCGCATCCGTGCCGGCAAAGGCAGCGCGGATGTTCATGCCGCCGATGAACGCCGTCCGGCCGTCCACCACAATGATCTTGCGATGGGTGCGCAGATTGGCATAGGGCAGCCGCAGGCCCATGATGACCTTGCCGTTGAAGGCATTGACCGCCACGCCGCCATCCTCGAGATAGCCGAGGATACTGGGCACGCTGTAGCGCGCCCCGACTGCGTCGACCAGCACGCGCACCTCGACGCCCCGGGCTCTTGCGGCAATCAGGCAATCGGCCACCCGCAGGCCGACCGCATCGCGGTCGAAGATATAGGTCTCCAGGATGATGCTGCGCTCGGCCGCCTCGATCGCCCGGCACATCGCATCATAGGCCTCGTCGCCGGTCGCCAGCGGCACCACGACATTTCCCGATGTCAGCGTGTGTTTGGCCACCCAATCGCCCAGCGTGCGCAGGGACTCCATCCGCCCGCCGAACCGTCGCCCGACATCGCCCGGCTCCACGGCATATTGCGAGAGAACGTCCTGCAGCGGACCGAGACGCAGTGCCCGGCGCGCCATGATCGAGGCACGGCGGATGCGGTTGATGCCCACCATGGCATAGATCAGCGCGCCTAGGATCGGCGAGAGAATGATCACGCCGACCCAGCCGACCGCGGAGCGCACATCGCGCTTGGTCATCGCCGCATGCACCGCCGCGACCGTGCCCATGACGGTGGAAATGACCGCAAGGATATGCGGCCAATATGTCGTGAAGACCTCAAGCATTGCGCACCGGGGAAAGAGGATCGGCATGGGCGGCGGCAAACCTGCGCCAGCCGTGGCGGCGTGGCAGTGTTCGACCCTCGGTAGGACGCGCCAGCCCTAGACATTGTTCCATCGATCAGCCCCCGAAAAGATCCAGCATGGCCGTCCTGCGGATCGTGATGCCGGCCCGGTCGCTCAGTGGTCTCCAGCCAGCAGCTTGGCCGCCGCCGCCCGCGCCTCGTCGGTCACCGAAGCACCGGCCAGCATGCGGGCGATCTCTTCGGTGCGATGCTCCGGCTGCATGGTGGCGACGCGGGTGGCGATTTTGTCCCCATCACCCGCCGGACCCTTGGAAATCAGCAGATGGGTCTCGGCGCGGGCCGCAACCTGCGGCGCATGGGTCACCGACAGCACCTGGACGCGGCGCGAAAGTTTCTTCAACCGCTGGCCGATCGCGTCGGCAACGGCGCCGCCGACGCCCGTGTCGATTTCGTCGAACACCAGGGTCGGCGCCGAGCCGCGATCCGCCAGCGCCACTTTCAGCGCCAGCAGGAAACGCGACAGCTCGCCACCCGAGGCCACCTTCATGATCGGCCCCGGCCGCGTGCCTGGATTGGTCTGGACATGGAATTCGATCGTGTCGATGCCGTCGGCCGTCGGTTGCTCGGCATCGGTACCAACCTCGACCATGAACCGGGCCCGCTCCAGCTTCAGCGCCGGCAATTCTTCCATCACCGCATCGGCAAGGGCCGTGGCCGTATGCTGGCGCTTGTCGGACAGCGCCCGCGCCAGCCGATCGAAAACCAGCTTGGTCTCCGATACGGCTTTGTCCAGATGGCCAAGCCGCTCCTCGCCGGCATCGAGATCGGCCAGATCCACCACCATCTTTTCGGCCAGCGCCGGCAGCTGGGTGACCGGAACGGAATATTTCCGGCCGGCAGCCCTCAGCGCAAACAGCCGTTCCTCGACCCGCTCCAGCTCGCGCGGATCGAATTCGGTGCGCCGCAGCGCCGTTTCCACTTCCATCTGGGCATTGGACAGGCTGTCGAGCGCCGTGCCGAGCAGCTGCACGGTTTCTTCGAGCAGACCCGGCGCCTCGTGGCTCTTGCGCTCCAGCCGGCGCATCAGCGAGGCGATCAGCGGCACCGGCGACGAATTGCCGTTGAGGAATTCCGAGGCCTCGGAAATATCGCCGGCAATGCGCTCCGACTTCTGCATCTGCCCGCGACGGTCGGCAAGCTCGTCCTCCTCGCCGTCGCGCGGCGCCAGAGCCTCGAGCTCTTCGACAGAGGCCCGGAGATAATCCGCCTCGCGGGCTGCTGCCTCGACCTTGGCGCGGTGCACCTTCAGCACCCGCTCGGCATCCCGCCAGGCCCGATAGGCCTGCGAGACGGTCGCCGCCTCGTCCGTCAGCCCGCCAAAGGCGTCCAGCAGGATCCGGTGTGCATTGATATCGACCAGCGCCCGGTCGTCGTGCTGGCCGTGGATCTCAACCAGCATCTGGCCGGCCTGGCGCATCAACTGCACGCTGACCGGCTGGTCGTTGACATAGGCCTTGGTCCGGCCATCGGCCGATTGCATACGGCGGAAGATCAGGTCGCCATCGTCATCGATGCTGTTTTCGCGAAGCAGCAATCGCGCCGCATGATCGGCCCGAACGTCGAAGACGGCCGTCACCTGGCCCTTGTCCTCGCCGTGGCGCACCAGCGAGCCATCGCCTCGCCCGCCAAGGGCCAGCGACAGGCTGTCGAGGAGAATGGATTTACCGGCGCCGGTTTCACCGGTCAGCACAGACAGCCCCGCCTCGAAGGCAAGGTCCAGCCGCTCGATCAAGACGATATCGCGGATCGAAAGCTGGACCAGCATGGGCGTTCAAATCTCGCGCAGAGGAAGGAGGATCAGGAACCCACAAGAAGCTTCTTGCCGGCTCTGGCAATCCAGGAGCCGGAATTCTCCCGTGGCTCGACGCCGCCGCTCTTCAGGAGCTTGTAGCTGTCGGCATACCACTGGCTGTCAGGATAGTTGTGACCGAGAACCGCCGCAGCGGTCTGGGCTTCGGTAACGATGCCCATGGCGAAATAGGCTTCGACCAGACGCGCCAGCGCCTCTTCGACCTGGTTCGTATTGGGATATTGCTCGACCACGACGCGGAAGCGCGAGATGCTGGCCAGATATTCCTTGCGCTCCAGGTAGTAGCGGCCGATCTGCATTTCCTTGCCGGCCAGCTGGTCGCGGGCAAAGCGGATCTTCGCCTGAGCGTCCTCGACATATTGCGAGTCGGGATACTCGTCGACGACCTTCTGCATCGCTTCGATGGTGCGCTGCGACTGCTTCTGGTCCTGGGTGACCGAAGCGATCTGCCGCCAGTTGGACAGGCCGACCAGATATTGCACATAGGCCGCATCATCGGACTTCGGATAGAGATTGAGATAGCGCGCGCCGGTCGAATTGGCTTCCGCGTAGCGGCCGAGCCGATACTTGACGAAGGTGCTCATCACCAGTGCCTTGCGCGACCATTCCGAGAACGGATGCTGCGCATCGACGGCATCGAACTTGCGGCCGGCTTCTGCCATCTTGCCCGCCTTGATATTGGCAAGACCCTGATTGTAGAGCACTTCCGGCGGATCGGTTTCGGCGGCAAGCTTGGTGATGTCGATATCCGGGTCGGTCTGGCAGGACGATAGCAGGGCACCGGCGCCGGCGATCGACAAACACACGGTCAAAATCCGCGCCGCATTCTTTACCATTGCAGACCCTACTTCACTCATTCGACAGATCCCGATTGCAGCGTCGCTAGAAAAGCCATCGCTTCCGACTGGCGTTTCTAGCCATAAAAGCCACTTGAGAGCAACGCAATGATGGCGATTTAACGCATTTTTATGGCGCGTCGGAAAGTAAATTCAGTTATTTGCGCCGCTCGGCGCAAAGCCGTTGACGAACCGCAGCTGCCAGTGCGTGCAAAAAAATAAGGCCGTGATCCCCACCCTTGACGGGAAAGGATCACGGCCCTTGATCTAGGTCGTCGCAAACCGCGTCGGCCGCGTGCCGATCAGGCCGACCAGGGAGCAAAGCCCGGTGCGTTGACGGCGACGAATTCGCGGACCCGTGCCTGCGGGCCTCGTGCAGCCGGCGCCTCGACGACTTCGTAGGCGCCGTTGTCGCTGAGCAGCGCCTTCAGGGCATTGGCATTCAGCTTGTGACCGCCGCGATAGGAGCGGTAGCAGCCGATGAACTGCGCGCCGGCCAGCGCCAGGTCGCCGATGGCGTCCAGCGTCTTGTGGCGCGCGAATTCCTGCTCGTAACGCAGGCCTTCCATGTTGATGACCTTGTTGTCGTCGGAAATGACGACGGAATTTTCCAGCGACGAGCCGAGCGCAAAGCCGGCAGCCCAAAGCCGCTCGACATCGCGCATGAAGCCGAAGGTGCGGGCCCGCGACAGTTCCTGCTTGAAGCTTGCAGCCGTCAGGTCGCCGTTCCAGGCCTGGCGGCCGATCAGCGGGCAATCGAAATCGATCTCCACTTCGAAGCGCGTGCCGTCATAGGGGCGGAACTCGGCCCAGGATGCACCCGATTCGATCCGGACCGGCTTGGTCACCCGGATGTAGCGGCGCTTCACGCCGAGGATCTGGATACCGGCCTGCTCGATCGCATCAATGAAATAGCCCGAGCTGCCGTCCATGATCGGCACTTCGGCACCGTCGACCTCAATGATCAGATTGTCGAGGCCGAGCGAATAGACCGCCGCCATGACATGCTCGATGGTGGCGATCGAATGGGCCGGCGAAAAGCCCAGCACGGTGCAGAGATCGGTATTGCCGACCTGCGAGGACACGGCCTTCAGTTCGGTGACATTGCCATCGGGATGCAGACGGTTGAAGACGACGCCCGTACCGGCTTCGGCCGGCAGGAAGCTCATCGTCACAGGCACGCCGGAATGCACGCCGATCCCCGTCAACGTCACGGGGTTCGCGATGGTCGTCTGAAAACTGAGCAATCCGATTGCCATGAATGTGTCGCCTTCCGCAGTGTCAGCAAAAACCGGAGCCGCCCGAGATGGAGCGGCTGCGCTCTCGCTGAGTATTCATCAAGATGTCAACCCGGCCGTTGTGCGCCATAGAGTCGGCAGCCGGTTTCCCTTGCCCTGTCTGGGATATACGGATCGTCGCGGAACAATCCAAATCAATGTTTCTTTCCGATTGTTACGAAGTCAGGTGCCGGCCGTGACGACGTCAGGTGATTGAAAAGGCTCGGCATCTGACGACGCGACCAAAGCCCTGAAAACAGCGGCGCCCGAGCTGATGCCCGGGCGCCGAGAGAACCTCTGGAGAGCGTGATCAGTTCGACTGGCGGCGCAAGAATGCCGGGATTTCAAGCTGATCGTCTTCGTGGCTGGTGCGCGACTGCGGAACCTGGCGGCCCTGGTCGTCGAGCTGGCCGCGACGCGGTGCGTAGAGGCTGGCTTCCGGCGACAGTGCCCGGCGCTGCTGCGAGGCGGCAGCCGGCGGCGGAGCGGTCATGTCGGAGGCAACGCCCTCTTCGTCCTGATGACGGCCAAGCGAATTGGTGATTCGCCGCAGCAGTCCCATCGGGCCGCGTTCTTCGCTCGAGGCGGCCACAGTGCCATGGGTCCGGTGATCCATCTCGGCCTGCACGACCGGCGGGAAATCTTCCACCTTCGGCATGCGGACATTGTCGACCGTCGGACGCACGACCGGAGCCACGGGCTCCTGACGCTGCGGCGCCGGCTGGACCGGAGCGGCCGGACGGGTCATGACCGGCGCAGGCGCAGGCACAGGCGCTGGCTGCGGTTGGGGAGCCGGAGCGGCCGCCATGCGCGGAGCCGGCTGGGCTTCCATCGGGGTCGCGCCGGCAAACAGCTTGCTCTGCGGACGGAAGTCTTCGACCGGAGCCGGCTGAACCGGCTGCGACTGCATGGCCTGGCGAGCAATGGCGATTTCCAGTTCGCGTTCCATTTCAGCTTCTGCCGAGCGGATGGTGTCGGCGATCGGGTCGATGGCCTTGGGTGCCTGCGGCTGGACAGGCTGCATCGCGGCCGGTGCCGGAGCAACGGCCGCAGAGGGACGGACAATCGGCTTTGCGATCGGACGGGCGTCGAATGCCTTGTTGGCTTGGGCATTCATCGCACGGTCGATGCCGGTGGCGACGACCGACACGCGGATGAGGCCTTCCAGCGCTTCGTCGAAGGTGGCACCGAGGATGATGTTGGCATCCGGGTCGACTTCTTCGCGAATGCGGGTTGCCGCTTCGTCCACTTCGAACAGGGTGAGGTCGCGACCGCCGGTGATGGAGATCAGCAGGCCTTGCGCGCCCTTCATCGAGGTTTCGTCAAGCAGCGGGTTGGCGATCGCTGCTTCTGCCGCCTGCATGGCACGGCCTGGGCCGGATGCCTCACCGGTGCCCATCATGGCGCGACCCATCTCGCGCATCACGGAGCGAACGTCCGCGAAGTCGAGGTTGATCAGGCCTTCCTTGACCATCAGGTCGGTGATGCAGGCAACGCCCGAATAGAGCACCTGGTCGGCCATGGCAAAGGCGTCGGCGAAAGTCGTCTTGTCATTGGCAATGCGGAAGAGATTCTGGTTCGGGATGACGATCAGCGTATCGACGGACTTCTGCAGTTCCTCGATGCCGGCTTCCGCCAGGCGCATGCGGCGCGCGCCTTCGAAATGGAACGGCTTGGTGACGACGCCGACGGTCAGGATGCCCTTGTTGCGGGCCGCCTGGGCAACGACGGGGGCAGCACCCGTGCCGGTGCCGCCGCCCATGCCGGCGGTGACGAAGCACATGTGGGTGCCGTTGAGATGATCGATGATCTCATCGATGCACTCTTCGGCCGCCGCCCGGCCGACTTCCGGCTGCGAGCCGGCGCCGAGGCCTTCGGTGACGTTGACGCCGAGCTGGATGATCCGTTCGGCCTTGGTCATGGTCAGGGCCTGGGCATCGGTATTGGCGACGACGAAGTCGACGCCCTGGAGGCCGGCCGTGATCATGTTGTTGACGGCGTTGCCGCCACCACCACCAACCCCGAACACCGTGATCCGAGGCTTCAGCTCGGTGATATCTGGCTTTTGCAGCTTGATCGTCATTGTACCCGTTCCTTCTTTCTCTGGCCGCATCGCCACGCCGGCCATATCACTTCAATTCGTGTCTCCCGCCGATCCGCCTTTTTGGGGGCGGACTGGCGAATGCTCAAAAACTCTCTTTCAGCCATTGGCCGACCCGCGCGACGCGGCTGTTGGCCATTCCGAACGGGGAGAACAAGCCCCCCTGCCCGATGCTGATTTCCTGGTCCGCCACCTGCGGATAGATCATCAACCCGACCGCCGTCGAAAAGGCCGGTCCCTTGGCTGCCGCCGGCAGTCCGGAGACGCCCATCGGACGACCTATGCGAACATTGCGGGCCAGAATGCGGCGGGCCGCTTCCGGCAGGCCGGTCAACTGGCTGGCGCCACCCGTCAGCACGACGCGCTTGCCGACCACCGGGCTGAAACCCGAGGCGTGGATGCGGTCGCGAATCATTTCCAGCGTTTCCTCGATGCGGGCGCGGATGATCCGCGTCACCAGGGCGCGGGGAACCTGCGTCGGCAGATCGCGGTCGTCCTCGCCGATCGGCGGGATCGAAATCACATCACGCTCGTCGGCGCTGTTGGAAAAGGCCGAACCGTGCACGACCTTCAGCCGCTCCGCATCCTCGATGCGGGTCGACAGGCCGCGCGCCAGGTCGGTGGTGACGTGATGGCCGCCAATGCCGATCGCGTCGGTGTGGATCAGCTTGCCCTCGGCAAAGACCGAGATCGTCGTCGTGCCGCCGCCCATATCGATGGCCGCACAGCCAAGCTCGACCTCGTCGTCGACCAGCGCCGCGAGACCGCTGGCGTAAGGGGTGGCCACCACGCCCTCGACCGACAGATGGGCACGGTTGATGCACAGTTCGAGATTCTTCAGCGCCGCCCGCTCGGCGGTCACCACATGCATGTCGACGCCGAGCACGTCGCCGAACATGCCGAGCGGATCGCGGATGCCGCGCTCGCCGTCGAGCGAGAAGC
Source organism: Rhizobium sp. CG5 (assembly GCF_023701945.1). Taxonomy (GTDB): domain Bacteria; phylum Pseudomonadota; class Alphaproteobacteria; order Rhizobiales; family Rhizobiaceae; genus Allorhizobium. Next base: position 162,287 of record NZ_JABAEF010000001.1, on the reverse strand, counting down.
CCGTTGCCAGCGAATGCAGCAGGGCCCGGTCCTGGCTCAGCGACTGCTGACTGGCAGCCGTCAGCACGCGCTTCAGGTCACCGGTCTCGACCTCCTGGCCACCCAGATCGATGGTCGCCGTGTAGACGTCGCTGCCGATCCGGCCGGCCGAAATATTGACGATCAGGCTCTCGACGGTCAGGCCCGCCATGCGCTCGGCGGCATCGACGGCCAGGCGGACGACGCTTTCGACCGCTTCCAGGTCGCCGATCACGCCGGATTTCATGCCGCGCGAGCGCTGGTGGCCGATGCCGATCACCTCGACATTGTGGGTGCGGCCCGGCAGAACGGAGCTTTCCTTGCGAGGCGTCAGCCGGCCGATCATGCAGACGACCTTGGTCGAGCCGATATCCAGCACGGAAACGACATGAGACCGCTTCGACGATAGCGGCTTCAGGCGGGGCAGACCGAAATGGGACGATCCAAAAAGGCTCATGTGCGCTGACCCGCCTTCTTGATGAGTTTGCCGCGCTCGGCCAGCGCCGCCTGATGACGAAGGGCTGCCTCCGGCGTCAGCTGGATGGCGGTACGGTCACTGAGCCTGAGGTCGATCGCGGCGATATCGCGCGACAGAACCTGCTGATCGGCTTCGAGCTTCGACAGCAGCGTCAGCGCCGACTCGACGTTTTCTTCCGGCAGCTTGACGACGATGCCATTGTCGAGATGCAGATCCCAGCGGCGACCGGCGACCCGCACATAGGCCTTGACGCGCGCGGCGATATCCGGCCAGCCGGCAAATTCCGCTTCGGTGGCCGCAGCGGCAATTTCCGCATCGCGGCCGACGAACAGCGGCAGATCGGCAAACTTGTTGTCGCGCAGCGGCGCAATGACGCTGCCGTTGCGCTCGATCAGCGACAGTTCGGTTCCGTGCTGCCAGATACCATAGGCCTGACGCTCTTTCAAAACGACCTCGATGGTGCGCGGATAGATCTTGCGGACTTCGGCAGCCTCGACCCAGACCAGGCTCGACAGCTTCTGCCGCGCCTCGTCGATGTCGAGCGCCACCAGCGATGTCGCGCCATCCAGGCCGAGCAGCTGCAGGATATCGATTTCCGAGGTGTGCTCATTGCCGGACACCCGAACATCCTCGATGGCAAAGCCGGCGGCCGATGTCATCGCCTGGGTGAAGGCCGGCCCATGACCACCGGCCACGACGCCGTAGGCACCGACCGCGGAACAATAAATCGCAAAGGAAATACGGCCGGCATAAGCCGGCACGGCGACCTTGCCGGAGCAAAGCGCAATCACGAATCGCACGACGCGACGCAGCGGCCTCGGCAGAATGAAGCTGTCTTCGTCCGCAGCCATAACGGCGCGACGACCACTTCCCAGAGCTTTTCGGCCGCTCAACGCAAACACGACGCGTCCTCCACCATCCAACGAACAAAATCACCAAAGGAATAGCCGGCATGCGCCGCCATTTCAGGCACCAGCGAAGTGGGAGTCATGCCGGGCTGCGTGTTGATTTCCAGCCAGATAAGCTCGCCATCCTCGGAGAAGCGATCGTCGTAGCGGAAGTCGGATCGACTGACGCCGCGGCACCCGATCACCTGATGCGCCCTTAGTGCCATTCTTTGTATTTTTTGGTAAATATTTGGTGAAATTTCCGCCGGAAGGACATGCTTTGATCCGCCGGCGGCATATTTCGCGTCATAGTCATAGAAGGCGCCGCTCTGCGGCACGACCTCGGTCACGCCGAGAACCGTGTCGCCCATGACCCCGCAGGTAAGCTCCCGGCCAGCCACGTATTTTTCCACCATGACCCGGTCGCCATAGCGCCAATCGGACGAACCGATGACCTGTGGCGGATGGGACTGCCCCTCCTGCACGATCACCACGCCGAAGCTCGATCCTTCGCGGACCGGCTTGACGACGTAAGGAGGCGCAAGCGGATGCTCCGAGCCGATATCGAATCGCTGCATGACCCGCGCTTGGGCCACCGCGATACCGGCATCCTTGGCAACGATCTTGGCCTGCGCCTTGTCCATGGCCAGAGCCGAGGCCAGCACGCCCGAATGGGTATAGGGAATTTCAAGATATTCCAGCACGCCCTGGATGGTGCCATCCTCGCCGAATGGGCCATGCAGCGCATTGAAGGCGACATCCGGCTTTAACGCGGCCAGCACCTCAGCCACATCGCGACCGACATCGATTCGGCTGACCTGGTAGCCCTCGCCTTCGAGTGCCGCGGCGCATGCCGTTCCCGACGACAGACTGACCGGCCGTTCCGAGGAAAATCCGCCCATCAGGACGGCGACATGCTTGCTACCCATTTACGACCTCGGAAAAAAATAACCTGCAGAGAACCACGAAACGCTTGCGCGAAACTGACCGGAGGAGAATCTCTGGGGCATTCGCTAGCCGCTATATGACGACATTATAGTTAACGAAGCGTTTACTTTGGTTAACCGGCTGACAGCCCCGCGCGGGCGATCCGGAATCAAAAAGCGAAAATGTGCTGTTAAGCCGTTGAAATCGCTTCGCAGAAGCCAATCTATTTCTGCGCAGCCAGCTCAGGCGTATTTTCTAAACGGAGTCGTTTCCGTTATCTGGCCTGCCTGCTGCGGCGGCTCGCTGACCAGGGTCATATCAAGGTCAAGGAAGCTGGCGACACGATCGCGGCCATCCGCCTTGGCCCGATAAAGGGCCCGGTCAGCCTCGGTGAAAACCTCGGCAAAGCCGCGCAATCCGGCCGGATTGGCCATGCCGGCGGATACGGTGACCCGGAACTGCTGCGTGCCGGACACGATACGGCACTCGCTGACGGCATGACGGGCCGCCTCTACCCGCTGCAAAAGCGCCTCGTGGCTGTCGTCGGCGCACAGCACGGCAAACTCCTCACCACCGATTCGCGCCGAAACCGCTTCCGGACCGAAGGAGGTTTTGATGGCTCTGCCGACGGCGATGATCGCATCGTCCCCTGCCAGATGGCCATAGGTGTCGTTGATCGTCTTGAACCGGTCGATGTCGAAAAGCACCAGGACCACATCCTTGCTGCGGGTCTCGAAGGCGTCGAGAAAGGCGCGGCGGTTCAGCAGTCCCGAAAGGGGATCGGTGCGGCTCAGCCGCGACAGTTCCTGGGACGACAAGGCCAGATCGTAGACGGCGAAACCGACGACGCTGTAGGCGGCCATGGCCACGACAAACGAGACCGGCGGCGTCAACACCGTCGCAATGATCAGCGAGGGAAACAGATCGTAAGGCAGGAGGTCGAAGGCGTATAGGTTGAAATGAGCGACCAGGTTGAGACCATAGGCAAGGGCCGCGATCTTCAGGGACATCCAGAAGGCATGCCGCACGACATCGCCACGGGATGCAAATTCACCAAGCGACAGCTGACGAATGATCCAGTTCCGGGTAGCGAGTACCATAGTGCAACTCCAAACAATCCGCAGAAGTTTAGGGCCGCGCTCTTAACATTTCGTGCCGACCGTCGGCGCGAAATGGTAACTCCGGAGAAAATGCTGCGGCGCACAGTCGGTCGCCGCAGGTATGAAACCTATTCGGTGGTGACGCCCATGAAGGGAACGATTTCACGTCCCGGCATGAACAGGCCCAGACGCTTGATTTCCCAGGACAGCTTGATGCCGGCATGCTCGAAGACGCGCTGGCGGACCGTCTCGCCCAGATATTCCAGATCATAGGCGGTGGCGTGACCGATATTGATCATGAAATTGCAGTGCAGCGACGACATCTGCGCGCCGCCGATCATCAGCCCGCGACCGCCGGCTTCGTCGATCAATTCCCAGGCGGAATGGCCCGGCGGGTTCTTGAAAGTCGAGCCCCCGGTCTTTTCCTTGATCGGCTGCACGGTCTCGCGGTGATGGCGCACCGCATCCATGTCGGCGCGGATCTTCGCCTTCTCTTCCGGGTAACCCTCGAACACGGCGCTGGTGAAGATCAGGCCTTCGGGCGCTGCCGAATGCCGGTACGCGTAACCCATGTCGGATTTCGACAGGATATGGACATTGCCCTTTCGGTCGACGGCCTCGACCTCGACCAGCCGATCGGCGGTCTCGCCGCCATTGGCACCGGCATTCATCCGCAATGCGCCACCGATCGAGCCGGGAATTCCGTAGTAGAAATGGAAGCCGCCGATATTGTTGTCCATGGCCATCGCGGCAATGTGCTTGTCGGGGCAGATCGCGCCGGCACGGATGCGGTTTTCCCCCGCCAGGTCGACCTGGCCGAAACCCTTGGCCGACAGCCGCAGCACCACGCCCGGAATGCCGCCATCGCGCACCAGCAGATTGGAGCCGACGCCGACCACCGTCAGGGGCACCTCTTCCGGCAGCAGCTTCAGGAAGGTGACGAGATCATCCATGTCGTGCGGCTGGAACATCAGCTCGGCAAGTCCGCCGGCCTGGAACCATGTGACCCGGTCCATCGGCGCGTCAGGCGTCAACCGCCCGCGTAGATCATTGACCCCCTTGCCCAACGAGGCCAGCAGCTTTTCCCCATCCACCTGTTTCATTCAAGACTTTCCCGAAAGAGCTTCCAGTTCCCTGGGCAGCGAAGCCGCCCATTGCGTGATATTCCCAGCCCCCAAGAGAATCACGAAATCACCCGGTTGCGCAATGGCTGAAACGGCCAAAGCCAGTCCATCGGGCGAAGGAAGATAGCGGGCGTCGCGGTGACCGCCGGATTTGATGCGCGAAACCAGCGTTTCCGAGTTGAAACCTTCAATCGGGTCCTCTCCGGCCGCATAGACCGGCGCCAGGAAAATACTGTCGGCATCGTTGAAGCAATTGGCGAAATCCTCAAACAGGCTGGAGAGCCGGCTGAAGCGATGCGGCTGGTGCACGGCGATGATTCGGCCCTTGCAGGCCTCGCGCGCGGCCCTGAGCACCGCCTTGATCTCGACCGGATGGTGGCCGTAGTCGTCGAAGACCTGCACGCCGTTCCAGGTGCCGGTCAAGGTGAAGCGCCGCTTGACGCCGCCGAACGACGACAGGCCCTTCTTGATCGCCTCTTCCGAGATACCCAGCCGGTTGGCAACCGCAATTGCCGCGCAGGCATTGGAAATATTGTGCCGGCCGGGCATCGGCAGCACCAGATCGTTGAGGTTGAAGATGCGGCCGGTGCGCCGGCGACGGATCTCCACGTCGAAAATCGACCGGATGCCGTCCTGCCGGACATTGGAAAAGCGCACGTCGGCCTGCGGATTCTCGCCATAGGTGATGACCTTGCGGTCCTCGATCTTGCCGACCAGCGCCTGCACTTCCGGATGGTCGAGGCACAACACCCCGAACCCGTAGAACGGCACGTTTTCGACGAACTGGCGGAAGGCGGCGCGCACGGCATCGAATGTGCCGTAATGATCGAGATGTTCAGGGTCGATATTGGTGACAACAGCCACTTCGGCCGGCAATTTCAGGAAGGTGCCGTCCGATTCGTCGGCCTCCACCACCATCCATTCGCCCTCACCCATGCGGGCATTGGTGCCATAGGCATTAATGATGCCGCCGTTGATGACGGTCGGGTCGAGGCCGCCGGCATCGAGCAGGGCCGCCACCATCGAGGTCGTGGTGGTCTTGCCATGGGTGCCGCCGATGGCAATCGCATTGCGAAAGCGCATCAGTTCGGCCAGCATTTCGGCGCGTCGCACGATCGGCAGCAGCTTTTCGCGCGCCGCGATCAGTTCCGGATTGCTCTTCTTGATCGCCGTCGACACGACGACCACTTCCGCCTCGCCCAAATTTTCCGGCTTGTGGCCGACGAACACTTCGATGCCCTTGTCGCGCAGGCGCTGCACATTGGCGCTGTCCGACTGGTCGGAGCCCTGGACCTTATGGCCGAGATTGTGAAGCACTTCGGCAATGCCGCTCATGCCGATGCCGCCGATCCCGATGAAATGGACCAGTCCTATGGTTGTCGGCATTTTCATGAATGGGCTCCCTTGACCTCGGCGACACTCTTTCCAGCGGCAATAGCCTCAACCAGATCGGCAAGCAAGCGCGTCGCCTGCGGTTTGCCAGTTTGTCGCGCCGCATCCGCCATGGTCTGCAGCCGGATGGGATCGTTCATCGCATTCTTCAGCAGTTCGGCCAGTTTTTCCGGCGAAAGCTCCGACTGCGCAATGACCTTGGCCCCGCCAAGAGCGGCCAGCGCCGCTGCATTGGCCGCCTGATCGTGATCGAGCGCATAGGGGTAAGGCACCAGGATCGACGGCCGGCCGATCACCGCAAGTTCAGAGACGGTCGATGCCCCCGACCGGCAGATCACCAGATGGGCCGATGCGATGCGGTCCGCCATGTCCTTGAAGAACGGCGAGACCGCGGCGGCCATGCCGAGTTTGCCGTAGCAGGACGTCACCCGCTCGCCATCTTCCGGCCGTGCCTGCTGGGTGACGGTCAGGCGGTCGCGCAGCGCCTCGTCGAGCAGGCTGATGGCGGTCGGCAGGGCCGAGGAAAAGAACTGCGCGCCCTGGCTGCCGCCGAACACGACAAGGTGGAACGGTTCACCCGCTGCAGACGGCACATAGGCGCGGTGCGCCGCCTCCAGAACCGCCGGCCGCACCGGATTGCCGGTCACCACGGTCTTTTCGGCATAGATGCCGCCCTCCGGCAAAAAGCCGCCGGCAATCGCCCTGACACGCTTGGCGAGCGCCTTGTTGGCCCGTCCCATCACCGCATTCTGTTCGTGGATCACGCTCGGCACGCCAAGCCCGGTCGCCGCCAAAAGCGGCGGCACGGTCGGATAGCCGCCAAAACCAACGACGGCTCTAGGCTTCAGCTCGGCGATCAGCCGGCGCGCCGCCCGCAAACCCCGCCACAGGGTCCACAGCGAACGCAGCACGGCCACCGGATTTTTCGAGCCGATCGTCGCCGAGGGAACCGTATGAATGGTGTCGGCGGGAAACATGCCGGCAAATCGCTCAGCCCGGCTGTCGGTCACCAGATGGACCGCATAGCCCCGCGCGATCAGCTCGTGCGACAGCGCCTCGGCCGGAAAGAGATGGCCGCCGGTGCCGCCGGCTGCCAGGAGAATGATCCCTTTGTTCATCGACATCTACTCCGCCGGGACGCCGTGATGAATGGTCCGGAACAGGCTGCGCTCCTGGGCGCGCTTTTCCGGACGGCGCCGTGTCAGGGCCAGGATGAAGCCAGCGGTGACGCAGACCGCGATCATCGACGAACCACCATAGGATATCAACGGCAGGGTCATGCCCTTGGCCGGCAGCAGTTCCAGATTGACGCCGATATTGATCATCGACTGCACGCCGATCTGCAGCACGAGGCCCGCCACCGCAAAGCGGTTGAAGTCGTTGCGCTCCTTGAAGGCGTGGCTGAGGCCACGCAGCACCAGGAAGGCGAAGATTGCCACGAGAACCATGCAGAAGATGATGCCGAACTCTTCGGCCGCCACCGAGAAGATGAAGTCGGTATGGCTGTCGGGAATGATGCGCTTGACGACGCCCTCGCCAGGTCCTGCGCCGAACCAGTCGCCGCGCACGATGGCGTCGCGCGCCGTGTCGGTCTGGAACGTGTCGCCCTCGCCGGTCAGGAAGCGGTCTATTCGGCCCGTCACGTGCGGCAGGGTGTAATAGGCGCCGACCAGACCGGCGGCCCCGAGCCCGGCCAGGACCGAGATCCAGAACCACGGCACGCCGGCCATGAAGAACATGCCGCCCCAGACGACCGATGTCAGGATGGTCTGGCCGAAGTCAGGCTGGGCGATCAACAGCACCGCCACGATGCCGAACAGGATCATGGCGAAAAAATTGCCGGGAATTTCCGGCTGGCGGGAATGCTCGGCAAACAGCCAGGCGCAGACCACCACAAAGGCCGGCTTCATGAATTCGGACGGCTGGATCGACAGGCCGGCAATGGTGATCCAGCGCCGCGCGCCCTTGACCTCGATGCCGAAGAACAGCGCCAGCAGCATCATGCCGAGAGAGACGATTAGGATCAGCATGGCGGTGCGGCGGATCTGCCGGGGCGACAGGAAGGACAGGCCGATCATCACGCCGAGTGCCGGCAGCATGAAGGCAGCATGGCGCTTGACGAAATGGAAGCTGTCGAGACCGAGCCGCTCGGCCACCGCCGGCGATGCCGCAAAGGACAGCATGAAGCCGATGCCCATCAGCAGGACAAACAGCACCAAGAACAGACGGTCGATCGTCCAAAACCAGTCGGCGACCGGCCCTCGCTCCGCACGGCTTACCATCTCATCTGTCTCCTGTGGCTGTGTCGATCAGCATGGTCACGCCGTCAAGGCTCGCCACCTGGCTAACGAAGGCGTCGCCCCTGACTTCAAAATTCCTATATTGGTCGAAGCTTGCGCAAGCCGGTGATAACATCACGGCCACATCGGCCCCGTCCGCGGTCGCATCGGCAGCCGCATGGGCCAGAGCCTTGTCGAGGGTGCCGGAGATCTCGAAGGGAACGGCATTGCCCAGCGTGGCGGCAAAGCCGGACGCCGCCTCGCCGATCAGATAGGCCTTGGCAATGCGCGGAAACAGCGGCGCGAGACTGGTGATCCCGCCTTCCTTCGGCAGGCCGCCGGCGATCCAGTAGATCCGCTCGTAGCTCGAAAGAGCCGGTGCGGCAGCATCGGCATTGGTGGCCTTGCTGTCATTGACGAAGACGACGTTGCCCCGCCGTCCGACCGGCTGCATGCGATGCTTGAGCCCAGCAAACGACGACAGCCCGGCCTGCACTTCCTCGATCGACAATCCGACCGAGAGGCAGGCGGCCACCGCCGCGATGGCATTCTGGGCATTGTGGCTGCCGCGCAGCGTCTGGATCCCGTCGAGATCGGCGACCACCAAATTCGCCCCGCCATGCGCTGCGACAATAAAATGCGCCTCGGCATAATAACCATCGGCCAATGCAAGGCGTTTGGAGATGCGGATGACCTTGGTGCCGGAGCGCTCGACACGGTCGGCGATGCGCTCGCAAAAGCTGTCGTCCATGCCGATAACAGCCACATCGCTGCCGGCGACCAGCCGCTCCTTGATATCCGCATAGTGTTGCATCGTGCCATGCCGGTCGAGATGATCGGGTGTCAGGTTGAGCAGGATGCCGGCAGATGGATCGAGCGTCGGTGCCAGGTCGATCTGGTAGGACGAGCACTCCACCACATAGAAGCGCTGTTGTTTCGGCGGATCGAGCGTAAGCACGGCCGTGCCGATATTGCCGCCCAGTTGCGTATCCCGTCCGCTGGCGGTCAGAATATGGGCGATCAGCGCCGTGGTCGTCGATTTTCCGTTGGTGCCGGTAATGGCGATCAACGGGCAATCCGGCGCATGTGCCCGCCGTTCGCGCACGAACAGTTCGATATCGCCGATGATCTCGACACCCGCCGCCCGCGCCAGATCCGCAGACCAATGGGGCTTGGGATGGGTCAGCGGCACGCCGGGCGACAGCACCAGGGCCGACAGGCCGCTCCAGTCGATACCGCGCAGGTCCTCAGCCCGCAGGCCCTCGGCCTCAGCCTTGGCCACGCTGTCGGGATTGTCGTCCCAGACGGTCACATCGGCACCACCGGCCACAAGCGCCCGCGCCGTGGCGAGCCCCGAGCCACCGAGCCCGAAAAGCGCAACCCGCTGATCTTTGAGAGTGGTGACCGGTATCATGATTGCCTCACCGCAGTTTCAGCGTCGAGAGACCGAGCATGGCAAGCCCGACGGCGATAATCCAGAAGCGGATCACCACCTGGCTTTCGGTCCAGCCGAGCTTTTCGAAATGGTGATGGATCGGCGCCATCAGGAAGACGCGCCGGCCGGTCATCTTGAAATAGCCGACCTGGATGATCACCGACATGGTTTCGATGACGAACAGTCCGCCGATGATCGCCATGACGATCTCATGCTTGGTGGCAACCGCCACCGAACCGATCAGGCCGCCGAGCGCCAGCGATCCGGTATCGCCCATGAAGATGGCGGCCGGTGGCGCATTGAACCACAGGAAGCCGAGGCCTGCCCCGATCACCGCGCCCAGGATGACGGCAAGTTCGCCCGTCCCCGGCACGAAATTGATCTGCAGGTAGTTGGAGAATACCGCGTTGCCGGTCAGGTAGGCGATGATGCCGAACGAGGCCGCCGCGATCATCACCGGCACGATGGCCAGACCGTCGAGACCGTCGGTGAGGTTCACCGCATTGCCGGCCGCAACGATGACGAAGCCGCCGAACAGCACGAAGAAGATGCCGAGGTCGATCAGGAAATCCTTGAAGAACGGAAAGGCGACCGAAGAGCCGAAGGTCGAGCCATGCTGCCCCGAGGCCAGCGCCGTGTTCATCATGCAATAGACGGCAATGCCGGCAATCACGAATTCGATGGCCAGCCGTGCCTTGCCGGAAAAGCCCTTGTCGGTCTGCTTGGTGACCTTCAGATAGTCGTCGTAGAAGCCGATGGCACCGAAGCCGAGCGTCACCAGCAGCGTCGCCACCACATAGACGTTGGAGAGGTCGGCCCACAGCAGCGACGAGCCGACGATACCGGCCAGGATCATCAACCCGCCCATGGTCGGCGTGCCAGCCTTCTTGAAATGGGTCTGCGGCCCGTCGGCCCGGATCGGCTGTCCCTTGCCCTGGCGCACCCGCAGCGACGAGATCATCCGCGGTCCGAACAGGAAGACGATCAGCGCCGAGGTGAAAAGGGCTGCGCCCGTGCGGAAGGTAATGTACCGGAACAGGTTGAAAAATTGAAGATTGTCCGCCAGTTCCACAAGCCAGATCAGCATAAGAACCCTTTCCAAAAGCCCAAGTTTAAATTTGGCGCTCGGTGTCGGTGAATGGTGCATGCTTGTCAAGCAGTGCCGCGACAATCTTGCCGAAGCCGATGCCAAGCGACGACTTGACCATCACGACATCGCCCGGCCGCACGGCGCGAACGGCGAAAGCCGCCAGATCCTCGGTCTTTTCCAGGTATTCCACGTGAACGCTGTCCGGCAGCGCGTCCCGCAGCGCCGCCATTTCCGGACCGGCCAGCCAGACATGCTCGATGCCGGCCGCCAGCAGCGGCCCGGCAAGCTCGCTGTGAACCTCTTTTGAAAAGGCGCCCATTTCCAGCATGTCGCCGAGCACGGCAATCCGCCGCCCCTCGCCGGTCGGAACCGACGAGGCAAGCACCGCGATCGCCGCGCGCATGGAAGCCGGGTTGGCATTATAGCTTTCGTCGATCAACACATAGCTGCCCGTATCGAGCGCCAGCCGGTGACGCTGGCCGCGCCCCTTGACGGCGGAGAGGTGTCCGAGGGCCTCGATCGCGCTGTCGAGATCGGCACCGCAGAGGCTCGCAGCCCCGAGCGCCGCCATGGCATTCTCGGCCAGATGCCGGCCGGGCGCGCTGATGGCGATCTCCCGCGTCTCGCCGCCGATCACCGCCCAGACCACCGAGCTTTCGGCAGAACCGTCGAATTCGGCAAGCCGGAACTCGGCCTTGGCATGCTGGCCAAAGCTGTGGATATGCTCGACGCCGGCCGCCTGTGCGGCCCGCTCCAGATACTCGAACTGGCTGTTGTCGCGGTTGAGCAGGGCATGGCCGCCCGGCTCGATGCCTTCGAAGATCTCGGCCTTGGCGGCGGCGATCTCCTCCAGGTCGGCGAAATTACCGAGATGGGCCGGCGCGATCGTGGTGATCACCGCCACATGCGGACGCACCATCTTGACCAGGGGCCGGATTTCGTCGGCATGGTTCATGCCGATTTCAAAGACGCCGTAGTCGGTATCGGCCGGCATGCGGGCAAGCGTCACCGGCACACCCCAATGGTTGTTGAACGAGGCGACGGCGGCATGCACCTGGCCCGACGGCTCAAGCACGCGCCGCAGCATTTCCTTGGTCGTCGTCTTGCCGACCGATCCCGTGACGGCGATGATCCTGGCATGGCTGCGGTCGCGCGCCGCAATGCCCAGTTTCTGCAGGGCGGCCAGCACGTCCTCGACGACGATCATCGGAACGGTGATGCGGCCGAGCGCCGGCAGCTTGGCCTCGCTGACGATGAGCAGCGCCGCACCATTGGCAACCGCAATGCTCGCGTAGTCGTGGCCGTCGACCCGATCGCCCTTGATCGCAAAGAACGCCTCGCCCGCAGCGATGCTGCGGCTGTCGATCGAGATGCCGGTGATGCCCGCCGGCAAGGTGCCGAACGGCCGTCCGGAGAGATGGGCTATCAGGTCTTCGGTCGTCCAGAGAAAAGTCAAATCTCCATCCCTTCCAGCGCCTTGCGCAATTCTGCATGGTCGGAGAACGGCAGCGTCACATCGCCGACCGTCTGGCCCTCTTCATGCCCCTTGCCGGCAACGATCAGGGTGTCGCCGGCGGCAAGCATAGAGACGGCCTGCCGGATCGCCTGCGCCCTATCGCCGATCTCGACGGCACCGGGCGCTGCCTTCAGGATGGAGGCGCGGATCTCCGCCGGCACTTCGGAGCGTGGATTGTCATCGGTGACGATTGCCACATCGGCCAGCCGGCAAGCAATTTCGCCCATGATCGGCCGCTTGCCGCGATCCCGGTCGCCGCCGCAGCCGAACACGACGATCACCCGGCCGGTGGTAAACGGCCGCACCGAAGCCAGCACGTTTTCCAGCGCATCGGGCTTGTGGGCATAATCGACATAGGCCAGCGCCCCGGCCTTGGTGTGACCGACCAGTTCCAGGCGGCCGGCGGCACCGACCAGCTTTTCGAGTGCCTTCAACGCGACCGCAACCGGCACACCGGTCGAGATCGCCAGGCCGGCCGCGACAAGCGCATTGGCCACCTGAAAATCGCCGGCCAGCGGGATATGCACCTCGAAGATCTGGCCCTCGGCATGAACCTCGGCGACCTGCTTGTGGCGGAAATGCTCGACGCGCTTAAGCGCCAGGAAGTCCCCGTGCCGGCCGACCGTGCGGACATCGTGCCCGGCCGCTGTCGCAACCCGGATCGCCTCATCCGACCAGGGATCATCGGCAAAGATCACCGCCGGTGACCCCTTTGGCAAAAGCGTATCGAACAGCCGCATCTTGGCGGCCATATAGGCCTCGACCGTGGGGTGATAATCCATGTGGTCGCGGCCGAGATTGGTGAAGCCGGCCGCCGTAAGCTTGACGCCATCGAGCCGGCTCTGGTCGAGTCCATGGCTGGAAGCCTCCATCGCCGCATGGGTGACGCCCTCGGCGGCAAGCTCCGCCAGCAGCTTGTGCAGGGCGATCGGGTCGGGCGTGGTCAGCGAGCCATAATCGTTGCGGCTGGGTGAAATGACGCCTGTTGTGCCGATCTGTGCGGCGGCAAGACCATGATGCGCCCAGATCTGCCGCGTGAACGAGGCAACCGAGGTCTTGCCGGCGGTCCCGGTGACGGCCACCATGGTCTGCGGCTGCGCGCCGTAGAACCGTGCTGCCGCCAGCGCCAGAAAGCGGCGCGGCGTCTCGGAGACCAGGACCGGAACCGATGTGGAATGGGCGTGCGAAGCGACGACGGCGGCTGCACCGCGCGCGACGGCATCGTCGATAAACGTCGCACCGTCAGCCTTGGTGCCGGAAAGCGCCACGAACAGCATGCCGGGCGTCACCTTGCGGCTATCGGCCGTCAGACCGGAGATCTCGATATCGCCCGTTGCATCGTCGGGACGGTCTCCCTGTTCATCGAAGGTCCCGTCAGCCAGATCTCGCAGTTTCATGATGTCGACTTTTCCAGTGGCGCGACCGAATCGGTCGCGTAATTAAACATCTCTCAATAGGACACGAGCAATTCGCTGCCCACCTCACCGAAATTTGGTTCTACACCGAGAATTGCGGCGCTTCTGCGAATAATGTCGGCAACCATCGGAGCGGCTGAATTGCCGGCCAGCGCCGCACCATTGCCCTTGTCGGTCCTCGGCTCGTCGATCACGGTCAAAACCACATATTTCGGATCGTCGATCGGAAACGCCGCCAGGAAGGCGTTGAAGTTCTTGTCGCCGACATAGCGGCCGTTGACCACCTTGTCGGCCGTGCCGGTCTTGCCGCCGACGTTGAAGCCGTCGACGCGGGCATTGCGACCCGAACCGTTGACGCCGTTCCACTCGAAGAGGAACCGCATGTCCTTGCTGGTCGAGGGCTGCAGAACCTGCGTGGCCACCAGGTCGGCCTGCTCTCGGGTCCGCGGCAGGAAGGTCGGCTCGATCAGCTTGCCGCCATTGACCAGCGCCACGCCGGCCACCGCCGTCTGCAAGGGGGTGGTCGAGACACCGTGGCCAAACGAAATGGTGATGGAGTTGATCTTCTTCCACTGGCGCGGCTGGCTTGGCATCGCCACTTCAGGCAATTCCGTTTGCATCTTGCTGAGCAGGCCGATCCGGGTCAGGAATTCCTTGTGCCCCTCGATGCCGACCATGTCGGCGACCTTTGCCGTTCCGATATTCGACGAGTACTGGAAGATTTCCGGCACTGTCAGCACGCGATTCTTGCCGTGAAAATCCTTGATGGTGAACCCGCCGATGCGGATCGGAGCGCGGGCATCGAAACTGTCGGTGAGCTTCACCTTGCCGGAATCAAGCCCCATCGCGATGGTGAAGGACTTGAAGGTCGAGCCCATCTCGAACGTGCCGTTCGACATGCGGTTGAGCCAGCCTTCCTTGGCGCTGGCCGCCGGATTGTTCGGGTCGAAATCGGGAAGCGAGCCCATCGCCAGCACTTCGCCGGTATGCACGTCGATGACCACGGCACCGGCGCCGAGCGCTTCGAATTTGCTGATCGCCCCCACCAGCACGTCGCGAACGATGTTCTGGACGCGAAGATCGATAGACAGCTTGACGGGCTCGAGCGGCGTGTCGCTGGTCATGCCGAGCGCTGCGAGATCGGCCAGGCCCTGGTTGTCGATGAACTTTTCCATGCCCGCCATGCCGCGGTTGTCGATATTGACGTAACCGACGATATGCGAGGCGGTCGAGCCGCCGGGATAGAAGCGCCGCTTTTCCGGACGGAAGCCGATGCCAGGAATGCCGAGCGCCAGGATCTGGCTCTGCTGCTTCGGGGTCAGCTGGCGGCGCAGCCATTGGAAATGCGATTTGGAGGACAGCTTCTTGTAGGTGTCCTTCATGTCGAGATCGGTGAGCACCGTCGAGAGCTTTTCGATCGCCTCGTCGGGATCGACCACCTTGTGCGGCTCGGCAAACAGCGACACGGTGCGGATATCGGTCGCCAGCAGCTCGCCATTGCGGTCGAGAATGTCCGGCCGCGATGCCATCAGCCGGTCGGCCGGCATGATGCTCGACACCGTCTCGGGCTGCGCATAGCCGTACTGCACCAGCCGTCCGCCGATCACCCCATAGGCCACCGCAAAGCCGGCGATCATCAGGCCGACGCGCTTCCTGGCCAGTTCCCCCTTGCGCTTGCCGGAGCCTTCGAAGGCCGGCTTCTTGACGGAATGGGACACGCCGCCCTTGCCGTCCGAGGAGAAATGCGCCTGGCTCTTCAAGAGCATGATACGGGAAAGGAAGGACATCAGCGGTTCACCGATCCTGTTGCAATATCATCCGTGGCCATGTCCGAAGCAGGACCAGTGTCCTTGGCGATCTCGTCCTTGGGCTCGGCCGGCGGCAGTTGCGAGCGCAGCATCGGCAGTTCGAAGGGCCGCGCCAGTTGCGTCGGCATGGTCGGTTCCAGCTTCAGCTCCGGCCCATAGACGGCAATCAGCCGCTCCAGGCGGTTGGGCTGGGCGAGCAGCGCCCAGTCGGCTTTCAAAAGCTCGATCGTATCCTTCTCGAGCTTGATCTCCGCCTCGATTCGGCGAACGTCCTGCCGCTTGTTGTCGGTCAGATGCTTGATCTGATAGGTCACGGTGGCCGCAGCCGCCATGGCCCCGATCATGACGATATCGAAGGTCTTCAGCATCGATCAGCCTCCCATCCGGTTGATCTCTGCCAGATCCGGCAGGTCGAAGATTGACAGGTCGTCGCGCTCGGCCGGCGCCTGGCTGCGCACCGCGGCCCGCAGCTTGGCCGAGCGGGCCCGCGGATTGGCCTCCGCCTCTTCCTCGCTTGCCGACACCATGGTCTTGCCGAGCGGCTCGAAGGTGGCAGGACGCTCATGCACCATCGGCATATGCCGCGAACCGGCGGCCCGGCCGTCGCGATCCGACAGGAATTTCTTGACGATCCGGTCCTCCAGCGAATGGAAGGTCACGACCACCAGCCGTCCGCCGGGCTTCAGCGACCGTTCCGCCGCAAACAGTGCCTGTGCCAGCTCCCCGAGTTCGTCATTGACGAAGATGCGCAGCGCCTGGAAGACCCGCGTCGCCGGATGGATCTTGTCCTTGGCCTTGCGCGGCGTGACGATCTCGATCATGCCCGCCAGGTCGCGGGTCGTCCGAAATGGCTCATTGGCCCGCCGCTTTTCGATCGCACGGGCAATGCGACCGGATTGCTTCTCTTCGCCGAGAAACCCGAAAATGCGTATGAGATCCGACACTTTGGCGCGATTGACCACGTCGGCTGCCGAAACGCCGGCGCCGGACATGCGCATATCGAGCGGCCCGTTGCGCTGGAAGGAAAAGCCGCGCTCCGCCTCGTCGATCTGCATCGACGACACGCCGATATCGAGCACGATGCCGTCGAGCCCGCCGTCTGGTGCAAACTGATCGAGATTGGAAAACTGCGCGTGATGCAGGGCGAGATGACCGCCGCGCGACGCGACGAGCGCCTGTCCGCCGGCAATCGCCGTGGGGTCGCGGTCGAGCGCAATGACATCGGCGCCGGCATCGAGGATGGCCGCCGTATAGCCGCCGGCACCGAACGTGCCGTCGAGGATAACCTTGCCCGGCTCAGGTGCGAGCGCCGTCAGCACTTCTTTCAGAAGAACCGGAATGTGACGGATCGGTCCGCCATCAGCTTCAGTAAAACCTCCGCCAAGATCCGCCGCCATTCCGTTCCCTCGTACTATCGGGAGCGCGAACCTTGTCGCTTGCGCTCCTCTCTTGCCGCCGCCTGCGCCTCGTGAAACGCCTGCGGCTGCCAAAGCTGAAAATGATCCGAGCGCCCGACAAAGGCGACCTCGGACGTGATACCCGTGAAGTCCCGGATGAAATCCGTGACCATCAGGCGCCCTTCCGCATCGAGGCGCATGAAGACGCCGCCGCCATGCACCAGCAAGGACATTTCGTTGGCTTGCGGCGAAAACGCATCCTCCGCCGCAATCTGCCGCTCGTACCGCTCGAGCAGATCCGGACCGCCGACGCTGATCGCTGGAAACACGAAGTCCTGAAAGCAGTAAAGCTCCGGAATATCGCGTTGCGCCAGAACAGATCTGAACGCCGCCGGAACGGAAACCCGCCCCTTCGCATCGATCCTGTTTGTCGCATTGGACAGGAAGCGGTTCATAACGCTTTACAGCCGCTCCTACTCGAATGAGACGGATTGCCCGCCCCCTTGAATTCCCCCGCACCTGCGTCGTGACGCCTGCAAGATTGCAGCTTGAGCGACCAACAAAACCATCAAAGTCATCGCTTCCGGTTGCGGAAACGAACGCTTCGATGGGTCGTTCAAAAGTGCAGTTATGGGATACCATGGGACAATTTGGGCGTCAATGGGATGAGGTCTGTAGCGACACGTTCGGCAGTCAAATCTTTATAAGCCGTTAAGTTTAACGAATGGTTAGGAACGCGCATTTGGCGCGAGGTGCGCAAAGCGTCGCCGGCGCGGCTTCACCACGCTGAAATGAATGAATATAATGATGAAATTTCAATGCATTACGGGAAGTCTCAGTCCTCATTCATGCCCTTTGGGCAAAGGGTGCCAGTTGGCCTGTAAGCCGGGTTCTGTATGGCTCCGGTCGCCCGGAACGTGGCAGCCATTCATCTGGGACAGCATTTGCACACTGCCTCTCGCAACCCACCCGGATGACTGGCCCGGAAACAGGCTGTAGCCCCGCTTGCGCGAGGCCCGCGTCATCCCTATTCGGTCTTGCTCCCGGTGGGGTTTACCGTGCCGTCCCTGTCACCAGCGACGCGGTGGGCTCTTACCCCACCCTTTCACCCTTACCCCGTAAACGGGGCGGTTTGCTTTCTGTGGCACTTTCCCTGAGGTCGCCCTCGCCGGACGTTATCCGGCACCGTGTTTCCGTGGAGCCCGGACTTTCCTCACCCTACCGCCTTTCGGCATTGGTAAAGCGCGGCTGCCCAGCCAACTGGCAGGGCGTCCATAACCGACACCGACCGGGAAAGCCACCGAAAAGATCGCCGCCTGGACCGCGCTTTGTTCACGCAAGGAAATGCGGCTCAAAATCAGTGCTGTAGCCCTCGTCGTTGATTCGGCCTGTGAGCAGCATCTCAGCCCCCAGCCGGCCGATTTCGTCGGAACTCTTGGCCGCCGCCCCGCAGCCGCCGGTCAACATCATAACCTTGTCGCTGCCGGCCGGGCCGATGGCCGGATAGCCCGTCGGTGTAAAGGATGTCACGCAGGCACTCATCGTCACCGGCGCCTGCGAAAGAGCCGGCACCAGCCGGTCGATGATCCGCTTCAAATGGTCGCGCGTGCTGTCGCGGCCGCCGCGCCGGAACCAGGCACGGATCTCCGGTTCGCTTGCCAAGGGCAGATCGTCCGGATCGCCGCCGATCTTCAGATAGGTCCGACCATCGGGATAGCGCACCGGCGGCAGCAGGTAGATGTGATCGTGGGGTTCGTGCGATTCGACGATCAGCGACGGCATGCCGGCATAGCGCGGCAGATCGGCGTCAGAAATTTCGAAGAAGGCGACGGTCCTCGCGTAAACCTTCAGATCAACCGGACGCGGCAAGAGATTCTGGGCAATAGAGAAACCGCCCGCGGCCACCAGAACCTTGTCGGCTTGGTAGCTGCGACCCTCGGCCGTGGTCACCGTGGCACCGGAACCATCCGGCACGACCGACACGACGGTCTCGGCAATGATCGCCGCCCCTGCCCGTTCCGCCAGCAGCGCCTGCGCCGCCACCAGCCGACGCGGATTGATGTAGCCGGCCCGTTTCGCCTCGAACACCCCTTCGCATTGCGGCTCGAAAGCAAAATAGGAAAACCTGTCCGAAAGCCCGGCATTGTCCAACAGATCGGTCGAAACCCCGAGCCGGCCTGCGGCCTCCACCACCTCGCCCACATAGGCATTGGCGCCGCCGCGCTGTGGCCCGACGATCAGGCACCCCGTCTCGTGGTAGAAGTCGATGCCGCTCTGCTCGGCAATTTCGCCATAGCGCGCAATGGAGCGGTTGGCGAGCAAGGCCCAGTCCGCATCGCGATCGATGGTGCGGGTAATGCGCGCCTCGTCGTAATGGCTGGCAAAGACGCCCTGATGGCTGGCCATGTCGACCGGTTCGTCCGGGCCGATCAGGGCCACGCCCTCCGTCATCTGCGCCAGATGGCGGGCCGCCGCGGCCCCCATCATGCCACGCCCGACAATGATAAATTTAAACCTGTCCGCCATGCCTTATCCACTATCCGACCTGCTGCAATCATTCGCAGATAGCATGCGGACAAATGTCCTGCATCATTGGTTTGCGCCACGCAGCCGTCCTGCGGCGCGACATTGCGTCACGAGCCGATCAGGGCCAGCACCTTGCCGCAATAGCGCTTGGACACCGGGTTCATGCGCGTCGCGCCATGCCCGGCATTGTAGCGCAGGATCGTGCCACAGGTCTCGCCGCCGCCCAGTTCATGGGCTGCCGCCAGATATTTCATGCCGAACATGATATTGGTTTCCGGATCGTAGAGACCCGATGTCTTGCCGCGATAGCCCATGGCCCGCGCGGTGGCCGGCTTGATCTGCATCAGGCCGATTTCACCGGCACTGCCGCGAGCCTTCGGATTGAAATTGCTTTCGACACGCACCACCGCATGGGCCAGCGAGACCGGCACGCCATACTTGGCCGCATAGGTCGAGATCAGCTTTCCATACGGGCTTTGCGAGAATTTCGGCATGGCAAAGCCGCTCTCGCGTTTTACGGTCAAAAGCGGCTTGGTGTAGGTGCGTTCCTCATCGCGGGCGCTCGCCGTTCCGAATCCGGACACAAGAATAGCGAGGCATGCCGCGGCAGCAACAAAGGGTCTTGTCATTTTGAAAGTCAGTCTCCGAACCAGGGGCGGTATCGCTGCGCTGTATTGCGTTAGTCTTTCGGCAGCTCGCTCCACCACGGGATGCGCGCCGCCCTGCCCTCATCGTTGATATTCGCGGCCACTCTACTCATCGAGGCGCCGCATTCAGCACCGTGCTTAGAGCCGTTCTTTAAGGAATTCCTGTGGCACGCCGGATTTTTAGGCAGAAAGACCGTGCGGCGACCTCCGCTCCGGCAACCGCCAGCCGCTGTTTTTCAGCCGAAACGCGGCAGCGACGACAACAGCCGATGCAGGGTTTCGATGGTCGACATGTCAGCAATACCATCGACCTGCTGCGGTCGGAAATGCAGCTGAAAGGCCTTCACCACGGCCTCGGTTTTATCCGAGAATTCGCCCGTGATATCAATTCCGTAACCATAGAGCGACAGCATCGACTGCAGGGCTTCCACCGGCTGTCCGCAATCGCCGCGCTGGAAGAAGCGTCCACCGCTGACCGCAACCGGCTGCACCCAGTGGCCGATGCCGGCCTGATGGAGTTTTCCCCAGGGGAACATTTCGCCCGGATCGACCTTGCGTCCCGGCGCGATATCCGAGTGTCCCAGCACCCGCTCGGGCAGGATTTCAAGCCGCTCGACGCAATTCCGACACAATCTGACGACCGCCTCGACCTGCGCATCCGGAAAAGCCGGCAGGCCCGCCGGATGGCCGCCATTGGCAATCTCGATGCCGATCGACCGGGAATTGATATCGCTCTCGCCGGCCCATTGGCTCTTGCCCGCATGCCAGGCCCGCAGCGCCTCGGGCACCATCTGCACAACCGTGCCATCCTGGTGCACGAAATAATGGCTCGAGACCTGGCTTTCTTCGTTGCAGAGCCAGGCCAGCGCGCCCTCGTCCGAGTCCATGCCGGTATAGTGCAGGATGATCATGTCGGCGGTGCCACCGCCGGCCCGCTCCCCATGGTTGGGGGACGGCACAACCTTAGCGCCGGGGTAATCGGCGTGGAAGATTTTCATGCGGCGCGGCGTTCTTTTTCGATCGCCGCATAGGCCGCGTTGAACGTCGCCATGCGCTGATGGGCCGCGGCATGGAATTCGACCGGAACGCCGCGGGCATGCAGCTTGTCGGGATGATGTTCCGAGGCAAGCGCCCGGTAGCGCGTGCGGATCGTTGCAAAATCATCCGACGGCAAGACGCCGAGAACCCCGTAAGGATCCCGCTCGGCGTAAAGATGGCGGCGGCTCACCTGTTCGAAGCGGTCCTCGTCGATGCCGAAGATGTCGGCGATGCGCGCCAGGAACGCCAGTTCCTTCTCGTGGATCAGCCCGTCGGCCTTGGCGATATGAAACAGGCCGTCGACGATGTCTTCCAGGACAGGGCAGCCCTTGGTGCCGGAACCGCACATCTTGGCGATCTTCTCGGCATAGGCCTCGTAGCCGGCCACGTCCTGGCGGGCCAGATTATAGAGCCGCGCCACGTTTTTCGCCTCTTCCGGCGGAAAATCGAAGATCGACCGGAACGCATCCACTTCCGCATTGGTGACAATGCCGTCGGCCTTGGCCATCTTGGCGGACAAGGCGATGATCGCTACCGAAAACGACACGCGACGGCGGGTTTCCGGATCGCCCTCGAAGAC
Organism: Rhizobium sp. CG5; assembly: GCF_023701945.1. GTDB lineage: Bacteria > Pseudomonadota > Alphaproteobacteria > Rhizobiales > Rhizobiaceae > Allorhizobium. Next base: position 140,630 of record NZ_JABAEF010000001.1, on the reverse strand, counting down.
GGTCCTGACCGCTTCGACCATGCTGGACAGCGCATTTCCCGCCGCATCGCCGATAGCGCCGAGCAGCCGATCCCAGAACGAAGCTATCTGTTCGCATGCAAAATCGAAAATCATGCCGGCAGCATGACCAAATAATCGCGCAAAAAGCAAGCCACGGAGACTTGAGAACCAGGTTAAACTTTGTTCACAATAACGCGTTCAAGCGCTTGAGCGGCCATCCTTCTTGCCCTTGGCGCGCGTGTTCGGCGGTTTCATTTTCTGGAATGCCGGCCTGGCGATCGGCGGAATTTCGCGCGTCGCACAGGTGCAAAGGATGCAGACATTCGTCACCCTGTTTTTTTCTGCGCTGCTGCTCGGCGCGCATATCGACATTGAAACGATTAGATTCGCGCTCCGCGTCGCTGTCGTCGTCTGGCTTGGCCGAAAGGCCCGAATTTCTTGAACAATTCACTTTACAGCCCCGCCCGTCTTGTCGCATCCATGGCGCCGAAACAAACATCTGAGCGGCGCATCCCGGCGTCCAAGGAGGAATAATGGCCAAACAGAAAGTCGCAATGCTGACCGCCGGCGGTCTGGCTCCCTGCCTCTCGTCCGCAGTGGGCGGCCTGATCGAGCGCTACACCGACATCGACCCCGACGTCGAGCTGGTCGCCTACAAATCAGGCTATCGCGGCCTTCTGATGGACTACAAGATCGAGATCACCAAGGAGATGCGCGAGAAGGCCCATGTGCTGCATCGCTACGGCGGCTCGCCGATCGGCAACAGCCGCGTCAAGCTGACCAACACGGCCGACTGCGTCAAACGCGGCCTGGTCAAGGAAGGTGAAAATCCGCTGCGCGTTGCCGCCGAACGGCTGGCCGAGGACGGCATCACTATCCTTCACACCATCGGCGGTGACGATACCAACACGACGGCTGCCGACCTTGCCGCCTATCTCGGCGCCAATGGCTACAACCTCACCGTGGTCGGCCTGCCGAAGACAGTCGACAACGATGTCGTGCCGATCCGCCAGTCGCTCGGCGCCTGGACGGCTGCCGAAGTCGGCGCCCGCTTCTTCGACCACGTCTCCAACGAGCAGAGTGCCGCACCGCGCTCGCTGGTCATCCACGAAGTCATGGGCCGCCATTGCGGCTGGCTGACCGCGGCCACCGCCCGCGCCTATATCCAGCGCACCCGTCACAATGAATATATCGACGGCTTCATGATGAACACCGAGATGAAGAACATTGACGGGATCTACCTGCCCGAGACCCATTTCGACCTCGATGCCGAAGCCGAGCGCCTGAAGGACATCATGGACCGCTGCGGCTTCGTGACGCTGTTCGTCTCGGAGGGCGCCTGCATGAACGAAATCGTCGCCGATCGCGAAGCCGCCGGCGAGGACATCAAGCGCGACGCCTTCGGCCATGTGAAGCTTGACACCATTAATGTCGGCAATTGGTTCCAGAAGCATTTCGCCAAGCTGCTCGATGCCGAACGCTCCATGGTGCAGAAATCAGGCTACTATGCCCGCTCGGCACCGGCCAATTACGAAGACCTGCGCCTGATCCAGAGCATGGTCGACCTGGCTGTCGAAAGCGGCCTCAACAAGGTATCCGGCGTCACCGGCCATGACGAGGACCAGGGCGGCAAGCTGCGTGCCATCGAATTTTCGCGCATCCAGGGCGGCAAGGCCTTCGATGTCAAAACCCCCTGGTTTGGGGAGGTGATGGATTTCATCGGCCAAAAATACGATCCTGCCAATTGACGACTCCGGCAAATGGTGGCTTGCTCTTTATGATGCGAGGGAGTGAACATCATGTCCATTGAACACTGGCTAGCCTTTGCCGCGGCATCGGCGATCATGCTGGCTATTCCAGGCCCGACGATCCTGCTGGTGACGTCTTATGCGCTCGGCCACGGCCGAAAAACCGCCTTTGCGACCGTCACAGGCGTCGCCCTGGGCGATTTGGTGGCCATGACCGCCTCCATTGCCGGCGTCGGCGCGCTGTTGGCCACCTCGGCCACGGCCTTCATGGTGCTGAAATGGATCGGCGGCGCCTATCTCGTCTTTCTCGGCATCCGCCTGTGGCGGGCGCCGATCATCGAGGGACACCTGGCCGACAACGACAATCTGCCGCAGCAGCGGTTTTTGAAGATCTTCGGCCATGCCTTCATCGTGACCGCGCTCAACCCCAAGAGCATCGTGTTCTTCGTCGCCTTCGTTCCGCAATTCATCAGCCCGTCGCTGCCCTTCCTGCCGCAGATCGCGATTTTCGAGGCAACCTTCGTGATCCTCGCCATGCTGAATGCCACGGTCTATGCGCTCGTCGCCGATCGCGCCCGGCGCTTTATCCGCAAGGCTTCGACCCAGCGAGTGGTCAACAAAACCGGCGGCACCATGCTGATCGCGGCCGGTGCCGTGACGGCCGGCTATCGCAAGATCGCCGCGTGACAGTCGTCCACCTTGCCGAATATTAACCTTTGGACTATGAACGCTTTGTGATCACGCTTTATGCGGCGATCAAAAGATTCGTGAAACGACGGTGATCGGCATGATGGTGAATTGGAAAAGCAGCTACGCTCCGGGTTTGGCAGTCGTGCTGATGACCGCTCTTTCAGGCTGCACGGCCATGAACGAAACGGACAAGGCCGACCTCAAGGCGACGCCGACCACCCCGGCACCATCGACCGATATGGCCGCGGTCGTCACCGCACCGGCGATGTATGACTTGGAAGACGGCACGCAAGTCGCCGTCCTTCTGCCGACTCCCAAGCCCGGCAGCGAGATATCGCTGGCCCTTGCTCCGGCGATCGCAACCCCCGTCGACACCGCCAATGCCGCGGTCCTCGCCGAAACACCGACCGCAGCTGTGGCCGTGGCCTCGGCCCAGAATGGCCTGGTGACCGCCATGGTCGCCCCGACCGACACGACACTGACAGCCGAGATATCCGCCGTCCAGTCCATCGTACCGACCCCCAAGCCGGCTACCGCCACCATGCTGGCCTATGCCGCGCCGAGCAAGGGTGGCTCGCTGGCCGCGATCGACAACCAGTACGACCTGTCTGGCCCGGCCGCCCCGCAGATCATCGCCCCGGCCCCGGGCGCCGCCGCTTTGTCCGGACCGACTGCGCTGAATGGCCTGATCAGCAAATATGCCAAGATCTACGACATGCCGGAAGCGCTGATCCATCGCGTCGTGCATCGTGAAAGCCGCTACAATCCGGCTGCCTTCAACGGCGGCCATTACGGCCTGATGCAGATCAAATATGCGACCGCCAAGTCGATGGGTTACGATGGCCCCGCCGCCGGCCTGTTCGATGCCGAGACCAATATCAAATATGCCGCGAAATACCTGCGTGGCGCCTGGCTGGTGGCCGACAACAGCAATGACAATGCGGTCCGCCTCTATGCCCGTGGCTATTATTACGACGCCAAGAGCAAGGGCATGCTGCACGTCCTGCAGCCCTGACCATCACTTCAAAGCGTCGATCACCGCCTTGACGAAAGGCTGCGGCCGATAGCCGACCGAGTATGGCGTAAGGCCCAATCGAACCACCACCAGTCTTTCCGACGGCACGATGGCCATCGACTGGCCGTCATGGCCCAGCGCCCAATAGGCATCGCCCGGCAGCCCGAACCGCTCGTCCGGCTCGTTACCCGGACCGACCTGCCAGGCCTGCCCATTCGTATAGCTGCGGCCCGAAGCCTGAGTTGGCGCCTGCATCGACTGCACGAAACCGGCCGGCAGCAGACGCGCGCCATTCCACACACCGTCCTGCAACAGGAATTGCCCGAACCGCGCCCAGTCCGGCGCTGTTGCGTAGAGGTAGGAACTCGCCACAAAAGTTCCCGCCTGGTCTGTCTCCATCACCGCACTGGTCATGCTAAGCGGCGCGAACAGGGCCAATCGCGGATAGGCGAGTGCTGCAGCCGGATCCTCGAACGTATTCATCCACAGGCGCGCCAGCATGACGCTGGTGCCGGAGGAATAGTTGAACACCGTGCCGGGATCGGCAACCGATGGCATGGCCCCGGAGAACGCTGCCATATCCGGCTCGAGATAGAGCATGCGCGTCACGTCGGTGACGCCGCCGTAGTCCTCGTTGAACTGCAAGCCGCTCTGCATTGCCATCAGATCGGCGGGCGTGATGGCGGCGCGCGGTTCGTCGCTCCACTGCGGGAAAAGCCCTTGAGCCTCGAGATCGAGGCGGCCTTCGGCCACCGCCCGGCCGAGAATGGCGGCATTGACGGTCTTGGTCATCGACCAGCCGAGCAGCGGCGTGTCGCGGTCAAAGGCCGGACCATAGGCCTCGCCGACAAGCCGACCGTCCTTGACGATGACGACGGCGCGCATGCCGCGCCCGATGAGATCCGGGTCGCTGAGAAGAGCGCCCAGGCGCGGATCGTTGACAATGCGATCACCGCCAGCCGGCCACAGGCCGTGCGCCGCGGCCGGCAACGGCGGCAGAGCGACCGGCGGCGCATCGAGAACCGTCTGCAGATCGCCGCCGTCCGCTACATTGGCGCAGCCGAGCCCCTCCCGGTAGACGGCAGTCGCCGGCGCGAAGACGCGCAACATCCTGGCTGTGACGCGTCCCCGCTCGCGGTCGACGTCGACATGCACGGTGCGCAGCAGCGGATGGCCGGGCGCCTGCACATCCTGCGCCAGCACTTGAGCCCCGTCGCGTTTGGCCAGAAAGACATTCGAGCAGACGATCTTGGCCGCATAGCCGGTTCCGACGCGCAGCAGTTCCGGCGGCGCCAGCGACAGCCAGGCGATCACGCCGGTCAGAAGCATGACGAAAACCAGCACAAAGCCCTGCAGCACCCGACGAACAATCCGCATGACCATTCCTTCCACGAAGAGAAAGGCATGCAAGCAGGAAAATGCTACAGGCGAAAGACCGCGCCGGACATTTCACGCAAAGATCGGCACGCCGCTCAGCCGACCAGGGCAGCCGGCTGAGGGTGAGCGAGCAGCAAGGAGCCGACCATGGCAGCCGGCACCGGCTTTGAAATCAGGAAGCCTTGCGCCTCGGAAATCCCGAGCGTCCGCACAAAGGCCATTTGCTGCTCCGTTTCGATTCCCTCGATCGTCGTGTGGATCTGAAAGGTGGTCGACAGTTTCTGCATCAGATCGACCAGATGGGCGTCGCGCTGGCTTTCCAGCATTTCCTTGGCAAACGACCGGTCGATCTTCAACTGGTCGAGCGGAAACATCTTCAGATTGTTGATCGACGAGAATCCAGTGCCGAAATCATCGAGCGCGATGCGAACCCCCATGGCGCGCAGCGCCGTCAGGCTTTCGCACACCACCTGCATGTCGACCGAAAACACGGACTCCGTCACCTCGATCGTCAGCCGGCCGGGCGCCAGTCCCGCCTCCTCGAGGCAGTCCCTGACATAGGCGACGAAGCCGCGGTCCTTGAACTGGTCGCCGGACACGTTGACGCCGACACCGGTCGGCGATGGCCAGCCTGCCGCTTCAAGGCAGGCGTTTTTCACCACCCATCGGCCGATCGCCAGGATCATGCCGGTCTTTTCGGCGAGCGGAATGAAGACGCCGGGCGCGATCACGCCGCGCTGTGGATGTTGCCAGCGCAGCAGCGCTTCGAGCGAACGCACGGCACCGCTCTCGACGCCGATAATCGGCTGATATTCCAGGAACAGTTCATTGTCCTGCAGGGCGCGCGCCAGATCCCGTTCGGTCTCGATATCCAGCAATGCCTCGGTGGCCATCTCGACGGAATAGAAGAAATGGGTCGAGCCAAAGGCTTCCTTGGCCTTGTAGAGGGCAAGATCGGCCCGCTTGAGGATCTGCGACATGCCGCAATCCGCAGCCTCGACAAAGGTCACGCCAATGCTGACGCCGCTGACCACCCGGCCGCGCAACAGGTCGAACGGCGCGCCGGCATCGGTTTCGATGCGCTGGCACAATGTCACGATATCGGCCCTGTCGACGACATTGCCGCCCACCGCCACGAATTCGTCGCCGCCCAGGCGAAACAACTGCCCCGTCTCGCCGAGCAGCGCGGCCAGACGCCTGCTGAGCGCAATCAGCAACTCGTCGCCCGCATCGTGCCCCATCGTGTCATTGACGGACTTGAAGCGATCCAGATCAAGCAGCAAAACCGCCGTAGCGGATCGACGATCCCGCGCCTCCAAAAAGCGCTGCAACTCCTGTTCCAGCGCCATCCGATTGGGCAAGCCGGTCAGCCGATCGTGCCTCGCCTCGTACAGAAGCCTTTGCTCGTCTCGCTCCAGGTCCTGGATCCGCTGACGAAGCCGGTCCTGATGATGGCCGAACCCCATGCCAAGCACAGCGGCCAGCGCCACCGTGGCGATATGGCCCGGACTTATTCGAAAAAGGTCTATAGCCGCAGACGGCCCGTCGATTAAGGCCATGGCCGAAAATATCAAAAGCGGCATCGCCGCACCTATTGCCGAGCCCACGAAGACATATCGTATACGGGACGTCGGCAGAAACGCATTTAACATCATGTTAATCGCCCCCGAAACTGTAGCGAAACCTTACGATACGAGCGATTAAAGCTTCGTTATTACTACGCGGTTCGCGAGCTACAATAACAAAGGCACAACCGTCCTATAACGGCCATGCACATCCCTCGTCATCAAACTGTAGCACTGCCGGGTTAAACGCCGTGAACTTCGAACGGGAAGGCTAATACACCATGACCGATGTTGCTCCGGACGCTGGCTTTGGCAAGAACCACAAACTGAAGAGCGCGCTGCTCCAACATAAGGCGCTTTCGAAGGACGGCTTTTCCGAGCGCCTGTTCGGCCTGTTGTTCTCAGGCCTGGTCTACCCGCAGATCTGGGAAGATCCCGATGTCGACATGGCGGCCATGGAGCTTGGTCCCGGCCACCGCATCGTGACGATCGGCTCCGGCGGCTGCAACATGCTGGCCTATCTGTCCTGCGAGCCGGCCCGCATCGACGTAGTCGACCTCAATCCCCATCACATCGCCCTCAACCGGCTGAAACTGGCGGCGTTTCGCCACCTGCCGGACCATGGCGCCGTCGTGCGGCATCTGGGCGCCGACCGCGTCAGCACCAACAGCCGCTCCTTCGACCGCTACATCGCCCCCCATCTCGACAGCGCGACCCGTGATTACTGGAACAAGCGCGGCCTGACCGGCCGCCGCCGTATCACCGCCTTCAACCGCAACTTCTACCGCACCGGTCTGCTCGGCCGCTTCATCGGCGCCGGCCACGTCATTGCCCGCCTGCATGGCGTCAAGCTGCAGGACATCACCAAGGCGCGTTCGCTGCGCGAGCAGCGCCAGTTCTTCGAAGACCGCATCGCTCCGCTGTTCGAGCGTCCGGTCATCCGCTGGATGACAAGCCGCAAGAGTTCGCTGTTCGGCCTCGGCATCCCGCCCCAGCAGTATGACGAGCTGGCCAGCCTCTCTGAGGGCGGCACCATTGCTCCGGTGCTGCGCGGCCGGCTGGAGAAGCTCGCCTGCCATTTCCCCATTCGCGACAACTATTTCGCCTGGCAGGCCTTTGCCCGCCGCTATCCGCAGTCCCATGAAGGCACGCTTCCGACCTATCTGCGGCCGGAGCATTATGCGGCGATCCGCAAGCACACCGACAGCGTCACGGTTCATCACGCCAGCTTCACCGAACTTCTGGCCGGCAAACCGGCGGAAAGCGTCGACCGCTATGTGCTGCTCGATGCGCAGGACTGGATGACCGATGGCCAGTTGAACGACCTGTGGACCGAGATCACCCGCACGTCTTCCCCTTCGGCCCGCGTCATCTTCCGCACGGCGGCCGAAAAAAGCGTGCTTGACGGCCGGCTGTCGCCCGCCCTGCTCGACCAGTGGACCTATCTGCCGGAACGCTCCGAAGAGCTCAATCGCCTCGATCGTTCGGCCATCTATGGCGGTTTCCACATCTACGAGAAGCGCGCATCATGACCGGCGCCGGGACGATTGCCGACCCCTCCAGCACCGGCCATGCGCGACGCATGGACCGCATGTACCGCTATCAGCGCCATATCTACGACCTGACGCGCAAATATTACCTGCTCGGACGAGACCGGGCGATCGTCCGCCTCGACGCACCCGAGGGCGGCACCGTCCTGGAGATCGGCTGCGGCACAGGTCGAAATCTGCTTCTGGCCCATAAGCTCTACCCGACCGCCAGACTTTACGGCCTGGATATCTCTGCCGAAATGCTGTCTTCGGCGCGCGCCAATTTCCGCGGCAAGGCCCGGCAGCCCGTGCTGAAGGTCGCCGATGCCACCGCGTTTGAGGCCTCCGAATTCGGCCTTAGCGGTTTTGATCGGGTGCTGATCTCCTATGCCCTGTCGATGATCCCCGATTGGGAAAAGGCCGTCGACGCCGGGCTCGCAGCCCTGGCGCCGGGCGGCTCCCTGCACATCGTCGACTTCGGCCAGCAGGAAGGTCTGCCGCCGCGTTTCGGACGTTTCCTGAAGGCGTGGCTGGCCCGCTTTCATGTGACGCCGCGAAAAGATCTGCACGAGGCGCTGAAAAGCCGCGCCGATCGGGCCGGCCTGCACCTGGACTTCGAGAAAATCGGCCGCGGCTATGCCTGGCACGCCATAATTCGCACCTGAAGCCGATAAAGCAGTTGAAAATAACGAATTTTTTACGATGATAGCGGCAAAAAGGGACTAGCGCCTCTTTTGTCATTGCGTGTGTGCGCGCTGCATCGGGGGATATTTTCAATCGCAACGAACGGATCAGCGATGCGGTGGCTTCTCCTGGCGCTTTTGCCCCTGTCCTTGGCTCTGAGTGGCTGCACGTCCGGCAACTATGATCTCATGGAGACGGCATCGATCCCGCCGCGCTTCGCCGACAAGGATCCCCAGGATTTCGGCGCCAAGACCCCGAACCTTCACGCTGTACACGGCATCGACGTGTCGAAATGGAACGGCGATGTCGATTGGGGCAAGGTCAAGCAATCCGGCGTCTCCTTCGTCTTCATCAAGGCGACCGAAGGCAAGGACATGGTCGATCCGAAGTTCGACGAATACTGGAAAAAGGCAGCCGCCGCCGGCCTTGCCCACGCGCCCTACCATTTCTATTATTTCTGTTCGACCGCCGACGAGCAGGCCGACTGGTTCATCCGCAATGTACCGAAGGCCTCGATGCATCTGCCGCCGGTGCTCGACGTCGAGTGGAACCACACCTCCAAGACCTGCAAGTACCAGCCGAGCCCGCTGACCGTGCGCACCGAAATGCAGCGCTTCATGGACCGCATCGAGGCCTATTACGGCAAGCGTCCGATCATCTACACCTCGGTCGATTTCCACCGCGACAACCTGGTCGGCGAGTTCAAGGATTACCATTTCTGGGTCCGCGCCGTGGCGCAGCATCCCCAGGAGATCTATTCCGATCGGCGCTGGGCGTTCTGGCAATATACCTCGACCGGCGTCGTGCCGGGCATCAAGGGCGACACGGACATCAATGTCTTTGCCGGCACCCAGAAGAACTGGAAGAGCTGGGTCGCCGCCGTCTCCAAGCAGTAAGCGCAGCAGACATCGGCCGGCCGCAACATCCATCACAGCAGTCCAACACGCCGGTCGGCATAATAGAATGCTGCGCCATGCAGTTGTTTGGCCAAACTCCTTGCTTCCGTCACAATGCTTTTGAAGAAGAACGCTATGCCGACAGAAACAAGGATGTTCGAATGCCCCGCGCCCATCGTCTGACCATCGCCGCTGCTCTTGCAGCCTTTCTCTCCTCGACAGTCGCGGCCAGTGCGGCCGAATGCGGCGGTGACCTCGCGACTTTCTTCGCCGGCGTGAAGGCTGAAGCCGCAGCGTCCGGCGCGTCCGCGTCCGCCATCGACGCCACCCTTGCCGGAGCGCAGATCGATCAGAAGGTGCTGGGCCGCGACCGCGCCCAGGGCGTCTTCAAGCAGACCTTCCAGGAATTCTCCAAGCGCACCGTCAGCCAGGCGCGGCTCGACATCGGTCGCCAGAAGATGAAGCAATATGCCGAGGTCTTCGGCCGGGCCGAGAGCGAATTCGGCGTGCCGGCCGGCGTCATCGCCGCCTTCTGGGCGATGGAAACCGATTTCGGCGCCGTGCAGGGCGATTTCAACACCCGCAACGCGCTCGTCACGCTTTCCCATGACTGCCGCCGCCCGGAACTCTTCCGCCCGCAGCTGATGGCGCTGATCACCATGGTCGAACATGGTGATGTCGATCCGGCGAGCAATACCGGCGCCTGGGCCGGCGAAATCGGTCAGGTGCAGATGCTGCCAAAGGACATCGTCGCCTTCGGTATCGATGGCGATGGTGACGGCCATGTCAACGTCAAGAAAAGCTCGCCCGACGCCATCCTGACCGCCGCCAAGTTCATCGAACATCTCGGCTTCACGCGCGGCGAACCGTGGATCCAGGAAATCACCGTTCCCGACAACCTGCCCTGGGAAAAGACCGGCTTCGACAGCGGCCTGACGGCGGCCGACTGGTTCGCGCTCGGCGTCACGCCGCGCGACGGCAATACCCGGTTCGGCGCCCTGCATGCCTCGATCGTCCTGCCGCAGGGCCGCAAGGGTCCGGCCTTCCTGACCTATCCGAACTTCGGCATCTATCTCGAATGGAACCAGTCGTTCATCTACACCACCTCGGCGGCCTATTTCGCCACCCGCCTGATGGGGGCCGAACCCTATCTCAAGGGCAATCCGGAACAGGGTCTGTCCGACGAGGAGATGAAGGCGCTGCAGACCAAGCTGCAGGGCCTCGGCTACGATGTCGGCAAGATCGACGGCATCCTCGGTGCCGGCACCCGCACCGCCATCCAGAAGGAACAGCAGCGGCTCGGCATTCCGGCCGACGGCTGGCCGACCCCTGCCCTTCTGAGCGCTCTCTGAGCCGATCCCATCTGCACATCGGCCGCGGCGGGATCATCTCTCGCCGCGGTCGCGCCGATCTGCCGCGCGGCGGTGATAGAGCGCCAGCCGGATCGCCCGGTAGCGCACGTTGAGCCAGTGCAGGCCGCCCGCCAGCGCTGCGCGGCCGCGGCTCATCTCGTGTAGCTCGTGGGCATAGGCCACCGCCAGCGCATGGCGATAGTCCTTCAATCCGCCGCTGGCGATATTCTCCAGCCGGTGCATGACGCTGACCCAGAGCGGCGAGAACAGCAGTGACACCGCGGTTACGGCAATCGACAGGCGGAACAGCTCGCTGTTGATCGCCTGCGCCGAAAAGCCGGCCGCCAGCAGCACGAAGGAGAACTCGCCGACCTGCGCCATCGACAGGCCGGCGATCAGCGCCGTCTGCGCATCCGACCCAGTGCGGCGCAACAGGAAGATGTTGAGCACGGTCTTGGCGGAAATCACCAGCAGCGACACCAGCAGCACCCGCCAGAGATTGGCCCAGATGAAGTTGAGGTCGATCAGCAGGCCGATCGACAGGAAGAACACCACCAGCAACACGCTCTGGATCGGCTCGATGACCGGGATGACACGGCTTCGAAGCGTCGAATTGCCGACCAGCAACCCGGCCAGGAAGGCGCCATAGGCCGGCGACAGGCCGGCAACGCCCGAGAGCGACGCGGCGCTGAAGCAGAGCCCCAGCGAGCCGAGCGCCAGGATCTCGATCTTGTCCTCGACCCGCTCGGCAAACGGCACCCGGATCTTGCCATGGCGGCCGAACCACCACAGCAAGCCGCCGAGCAGCGACAGCGCCACGGCGACCTTGATGGCGATACCGACATAATCCGCCTCGCCGCGGCCCATGCCGGCGACGAAGATCAGCATCGGCACGACGGCAATGTCCTGGGCGATCAGCACGCCGACCGCCACCCGTCCGGCATTGGCCCGCAGCACGCCCATCTCTTCCAGCATTTTCATCGCCACCACGGTCGATGAAATGCCGATGACGAAGCCTAGAATGATGGTCTCGGACACCGAGGCATGGATCACCTGCCCGATCACCACGGCCAGCGCCATGGCCGCCAGCAATTGCCCGCCGGTGACCAGCAGCGCCTGCCGCAGGCTGAGCACGAAGGCCTTGACCGACAGTTCCATGCCGATGAAGAACAAAAGCACGACCACGCCCATTTCGGCGAGCAGCGCCACATTGTCGGAATTGGAGATCAGCCCCGCCCCGGTCGGTCCGAGCGCCACGCCGGCCACGATGAAGCCAACCAGCGGCGGTTGCCGGAGCCACAGAAACACCAAGCCGAGCAGCGTCGCAACCGCCACCACGATGGCAATGCCGAGCATGGCCGTGCCATGGCCGGCGGCATGCGTTACGCTTTCCGTCACTGTTGCGTCCAGTATCCTGTTCCTTTCAGCGATTCTTTTGTCCGCAGCATCATGCACGGCAGGTTTCGGGTGGCAAATGGGTCAGCCTATTCCTAATCTGCGGCGTGATCGAAGGAGAGTCTCATGCCCGCTGCTGCTGCCAACCAGTTGAATTCCAAGACATGGGCGCTGCTCATGCTGCTCGGCCTGTTATGGGGCGGCTCGTTCTTTTTCGCGCGCATTGCGGTTGCCCATGTGCCGCCGTTTACCCTGGTCTTCCTGCGCCTGTCGCTGGCAGCGCTCGCCCTGCATCTCTATCTGCGCGGCCGGTTCGGCCTCTACGACCTCCTGAAGAGCCGTTGGCGGTCCTTTCTGCTGCTCGGCCTGATCAACAATGCCATTCCCCATACCCTGATCTTCCTGGGCCAGACACAGATCGGCGCCGGCCTCGCCTCGATTCTCAACGCCACCACGCCGATCTGGACCGTGCTGATCGCCAATAGCCTGACGACGGACGAGAAGCTGACGCCGGCCAAGATCGCCGGCTGCCTGCTGGGTCTGGCGGGAACGGTCCTGCTAATCGGCCCAAGCGTACTCGATGCCTCGTCGGTACCGCTCTGGGCCGTCAGCCTGCCGCTGCTGGCCGCCATCAGTTACGGCTTCGCCGGAATTTTCGGTAAGCGTTTCAAAGGCATACCCGCACCCGTGACGGCAACGGGCCAGTTGACGGCATCGGCCCTGATGATGCTGCCGGTGTCGCTGATCGTCGACCAGCCCTTCCACCTCGCCATGCCGCCGCTGTCGGCCGTTCTGTCGATCCTGGCGCTGGCCCTGGTGTCCACCGCCTTTGCCTATATCCTGTTCTTCCGCATCATGGCGCTGGCCGGCGCCACCAATACCTCGCTGGTGACGCTGCTGGTGCCACCGAGCGCCATCCTGCTGGGTGCACTGTTCCTTGGCGAACGGCTGCAACTGCTCGATATCGGTGGCATGCTGCTGATCGGCACCGGTCTTCTCGTGCTGGACGGGCGGCTGCTGCGGCGCGCAAGACCAGCCGGAGCGTAAGGCCAGCCCGGCACACAACCGCATCGCATCAGGACAATCGGCGGCCCGACCAGCCCCACGGTGCCGAATTTGTTAACGGATAAGCCCGCATTTTAAATTCGGTCTTTCTCGAAATATTTCACTGCGTTAGGCGCCGTTATCAGGAGTTATCCACTGCCGGGCGCTGCATCGCAGCACAGAATTTCCTTTTCAAACGACACAAAACAGACATATTATTTAACGGTCAACGCAAGGAGGCAGAGATGGGACTTACACATTCTCTCAACGTCCTGATCGTCGGTGCGGCGTTTGTATTCATTGCAACGATGCTCTTCATCTGAGACATACGCATGAACGAAAGCCGGGAGGCCGATAGAAAGTGGTCCGTCTCGGGCAGAACTGACACAGCAGTTTAAGTAAAGAAAACGGGCGCATGCAGGCATTGCATGCGCCCGTTCCCGTTTGATCTCCGGACAGCTTGCCGATCAGGCAGCGGCTCCCGCCGAATCGCCGGCCGACGAACGGCGCGCCGTATCGCCACGAACCAATCCCAGTTGCGAAAGCGTCGCATTGACCAGCGGCGCCCGGTTCATGGTGTAGAGATGGAATTCGCCAACGCCGCGCGCCACCAGATCCTCGATCTGCTCGGCGGCCACCTCGGCGGCAACCCTGGTTCGCTCTTCCGGCTTGTCATCCAGTCCGGCAAAGCGCGGATCGAGCCGCGCCGGCACGGTGGTGCCGCACATCGACGCAAAGCGCTTCAACTGGGTCAAGTTCTGGATCGGCATGATGCCGGGCACGATCGGAATGGTGATGCCCGCCGCCCGCACGCGGTTGAGGTAACGCTCGAAAATATCGTTGTCGAAAAAGAACTGTGTCAGCGCCCGCGTCGCGCCATTGTCGACCTTGCGTTTCAGCATGTCGATATCGGCGGCCTCATCCGGGCTTTCCGGGTGCTTTTCCGGATAGGCAGACACGGAGATTTCGAAATCGTCGATGTCACGCAGGCCCCCCACCAGGGCGGCCGCATTCTCATAACCGCCGGGATGCGGCTGGTAGGCCGTTCCCACGCCACCCGCGGGATCGCCGCGCAGCGCCACGAAATGCCGGACACCGGCTGCCCGGAACTCCTCGACCACATGGGCCACATCCTCCTTCGTGGCATTCACGCAGGTCAGGTGCGCCGCCGTCGGCAGGGTGGTCTCGGCAATCAGCCGCCGCACTGTCGACAGGGTCGGCGCCCTGGTCGAGCCGCCGGCGCCATAGGTGACCGACACGAAGTCAGGCTGCCAGCCGGCCAGGTCGCCAACGGTAGCCCAGAGCTGCCCTTCCATGTCCTCCGACTTCGGCGGAAAAAACTCGAAGGACAGCCGCAGATGCGGCGCCTTGGCCGGGCTCTTGAGATCGCGTAGCATTCAATTCCCCCCCACTGAGGCTGGTAGTACATCGGCATCGGCCGGCGCAAGCGAGGCTGCGCGACCCTGCCGGGCCACCCAGATCGTCGCGGTCAGGGCCTGCGCGCCATTGCTGTTCGGCGTGAGATCGACGGCCTGTTCGACCTTGAGACCGGCCTTGGCCAGCCACTCCCCCATGGTCTGATGGGAAAAGCCGAGACGGACATGGGCGTGGTCGTCGCGCAGGTAGTCCAGCCGATGCGGCGCCAGATCGATGATGACAAGACGGCCACCGGGCCGCAGCATGCGCGAGGCCTCATGCAGGGCCAGTTCCGGCTGCAGCAGGAAATGCAGGACCTGGTGAATGACCACCACATCGAATTCCGCGCCGTCGAGCGGCAGGTTGAGAATGTCGCCCTGGCGAACCGATGCCTTCAGAATCCCGGCTTTGTCGAGATTGGCCCGCGCGACGGCCAGCATGTCGCGGCTGGCATCGATGCCAACGGCGCGACGATAGACCCCCTCCAGCAATTGCAGGATCCGGCCGGTCCCGGTGCCAAGGTCGAGCAGGGCCTCGACCGGCTCCGAGCCGATCAGCCGCATCAAGGCCGCCTCGACATCGCGATCATCGACATGCAGGCGGCGCAATTCGTCCCATTCGGCAGCGTTGCGGCTGAAATACTCCTGGGCCCGCTCGGCGCGCGCCTTCTTGACCGTGGTCAGCCTCTCCCCGTCCCGCAACAGCACCGGATCTGCGGAGGAGGCCGACATCAGCAGCATCTGAACCAGGTTGGCGGCCCGCCCGTCCTGCTTAAGACGGAAATAGGCCCAGGCGCCCTCCTGATAGCGGTCGATCAGATCGGCCTCGGTCAGGAGTTTCAGGTGCCGCGAAATGCGGGGTTGCGATTGGCCGAGAATTTCGGTCAGATCGGACACGGTGAGATCGCCCGCCGCCAGAAGGGCGAGCAGCCGCAACCGCGTCGGCTCTCCGGCAGCCTTCAGCAATTCGACGAGTTCATCCACACCAAAGGTCATGCAGTTTGCAGCTTTCGATCCAATCAAGACATAAAGATATCTTTATGTCGTAAGCGCTCGATGCGCAAGCGTTTTCTGACCGCAAGAGACCTTTGCCACCCTCTAAACGCAAAAGCGGCCGTCGATGACGGCCGCTTGTATCATGTCTACGCCTGAACGCAGGCTAACTCAGAACTCTTCCCAGCTCTCGCCCTTCAGCGCGGCATTGCCCTGCGTGGCATAGGTCTGCCGGGACGATGCGGCCGGCCGTGCTGCGGATCTCACCGGAGCAGCGGGGGCACGGGCGGCAGGCGCATAGGCTTGCTGGCGGGTCTGGGTCTGGCGCTGGCGGTCGTCTCCGGTGCGGAACTGGCCAAGCAGGTCTGCCAGCTTGCCGCTTTCCTGCGCCAGACCGGCGCCGGCCGCGTTCATCTCCTCGACCATCGCCGCATTCTGCTGCGTCGCATGGTCCATGTGGTTGACGGCGGTATTGACTTCGCCAAGCCCGACCGACTGTTCCTGCGCTGCCGTGGCAATCGCATCCATATGCGCATTGATCGACTGCACGAGACCAGCGATCGCCGTCAGCCCCTCGCCCGTATCGTTGACCAGCTTGACCCCTTCGCTGACGGCCACTTCCGAATTGGAGATCAGCGACTTGATCTCCTTGGCGGCATTGGCCGAACGCTGTGCCAATTCGCGCACTTCCTGTGCCACCACGGCAAAACCCTTGCCGGCATCGCCGGCTCGCGCGGCCTCAACACCGGCATTCAGCGCCAGCAGGTTGGTCTGGAAGGCGATCTCGTCGATCACCCCGATGATCTGGCCGATCTGGCGCGACGAGTGTTCGATGCGCTCCATGGCCGACACCGCATTGTTGACCACGACGCCGGAGTGTTCGGCACGGCTTCGGGTATCGCGCACCAGATCGCGCGCCTCGCCGGTCCGCTTCGAGGTAGCCGTCACATTGGCGGTGATCTGCTCGAGCGCAGCGGCCGTCTCTTCCAGCGAAGCGGCCTGCTGCTCGGTGCGCTTGGCCAGATTGTCCGAGGCATGCGAGATTTCGCTGCTGCCGCCCGACACCACCGAGGCCGAGCCGCCAACCGCCACCAGCGTGGCGCGCAACTGGCTGACGGACGTATTGAAATCGTGGCGCAGCGCTTCGAACTGCGGCGCGAACTCTTCCGCGATCTCACACAGCAGATCGCCGGCGGCCAGCTTCTGCAAGCCGCTCGCCAGCGCCCCGGTCGCCCGCGTCAGCCGTTCTTCGGCCTCCGCCTCGATACGGCGCTGCGTCTCGATACGATCCCGCTCGGCGAGCTTGCGGTTTTCCTCAGCGGCCAGTTCCAGTTCGTCGTTGCGCAGCGCGGCCTGCCGGAAGAATTCCACGGACTGGGCAATGCCGCCAATCTCGTCGCGACGATCGAGATAGGGGATCACGCTGGATTTGTCGCCTTCGGCCAGCGCGTGCATCCGCGCCGAAATGCGGTGGATCGCGCCCGACAGAGTCCGCAGCACCGACACGCTGAACACCATGGTCACGGTGACCAGCACGCCCAGCAGCGTCAGCATGAGGACCAGCGAGTTTTGCGCTTCGGCAAGCTCGCGGGCCGCAAGCGCGCCAAGATCCTCCGCCGTGGCCTTGGCCAATCCGGCGACGAAATCACGCCGCTTGACCATCGCGGCATTCCAGGCGTCCAGATCGCCCGCGGCCGGCGTATAGGTCTGATTGTTCGCCATGGCCTCGATCTTTTTCTGAATCGCCGCCCCCTCGCCGGTCTGCCAGAAACCGTCATATTGATCCATCAGCGCCTTGGGGAGAAATTCCCGCATTGGCTTTGCATAGATCAGGGACTGGTTATAGCCGGCATGAAACCGCGCCGCTTCATTCGCGTTCAACGCCCCAACCTTGTTGTAGACCTGGCCAATACGGTTCATGATCAGATAGGAATCGTTGACTTCCAGCAGGGAGAAATAGCCCTGGATGGCCTGGGACAGCCCCCGGTCATCGACCAAGCCGGCGGCCCGGCCGGTCATTTCCATTCCCATGGCCGAAATCGGCTGAAGATATTTCAACGGCATGATCGGATCGACCTTGTCTGCGTCGACGGCCGCCCGGAATTCCCCGATCTTGCCATAATAATCGACCAGTCGGGTCTTGAATCCATTCATGATCGGATCGTTATAGCCAGCCGCCACGACGGCATCATAGGCATCGATCGCTTCTTGATAGGCAGCGTCGGTCGCCTGCCGCTTCTCCGTTCGATTGGCAAGTGTCGCCGCTCCTTCGACAGGCATGGTCAGCAGCAGGCTGCCACCGGCCCGGGCCAGTCGATCGAGGGTCACCGCATTCGACATTTTTCTGTAATTTTCAAGAGCATCCGAGCTCATGATCGCCCCGAGCCCAACGGCCGCCAGCAACGGCACCACGGCCAGGCTGGTTAAAAGGGTCTTAAACGATAAAGCAGAGATGAGACGCATGATGTATTCCCCCAAGCCGCAACAAGGATCGGACTGCTCTACAGACGAGCAGTCAAACGATCCATTGTCCTTCAAAGGTCAGAATGTTTCTTATTATTTGATAATTAATTAAAACGGTAATGTAGCTGACCGTAATTTGATGCGACGAGGTCTTGAAAGGCAAGGTTCGCACCAACAGGACAAAGGAATTAGGCAAGGGTAGTCGCGCGCCGATACTCCGCTTTCAGCCACCGCCGAAACAGAAAAGGGCCGTGCATTTGCCAATGCACGGCCCGATCGAACTTCACTCTGTTCATCCCAAGTCTCGATGACGGGATGGTTTATCTGGTCAGGCGCTTATAGGCCTGGCTGCCGGGGTTGAGCGCATCGGCACCCAGACGGCGGACCTTGTCCTGCTCGTAGTCTTCGAAGTTGCCTTCGAACCATTCCACATGGCCGTCGCCTTCGAAGGCCAGGATATGCGTGGCCAACCGGTCGAGGAACATGCGATCATGGCTGATGATGATCGCGCAGCCGGCGAAGTTTTCGAGCGCCGTCTCTAGCGCACCAAGCGTTTCGGTATCGAGGTCGTTGGTCGGTTCGTCGAGCAGCAGCACGTTGCCGCCGGCCTTCAGCATCTTGGCCAGATGCACGCGGTTGCGCTGGCCGCCCGAGAGATTGCCGACCTTCTGCTGCTGGTCGCCACCCTTGAAGTTGAAGGCGCCGCAATAGGCACGGGAGTTCATGTCGAACTTGCCGAGCTTGATGATCTCGGCGCCGCCGGAAATTTCTTCCCAGACGGTCTTGGAGCCATCCAGCGCATCGCGGCTCTGGTCGACATAGCCCAGATGCACGGTGTCGCCGATCCGCACGGACCCGCTATCGGGCTTTTCCTGGCCGGTGATCATCTTGAACAGCGTCGTCTTGCCGGCGCCGTTCGGGCCGATAATGCCGACGATGCCGCCCGGCGGCAGCTTGATCGACAGGTCGCTGATCAGCGTGCGGCCTTCGAAGCCCTTGGTGATGCCGTCCATCTCGATGACCACCTGGCCGAGACGTTCGGACACGGGAATGATGATCTGCGCATCGCCGGGACGCTGCTTCTCGGCCGCATCCACCAGCTGTTCGTAGGACTTGATACGCGCCTTCGACTTGGCCTGGCGCGCCTTCGGGCTGGAGGCGATCCATTCCTGTTCGCGACTGATCGCCTTCTGGCGGCCGGCATCTTCGCGGGCTTCCTGCTGCATGCGCTTGGCCTTGGCGGTCAGGTAGGCCGAATAATTGCCTTCGTAAGGAATGCCGCGGCCGCGGTCGAGCTCAAGGATCCAGCCGGTGACATTGTCGAGGAAGTAGCGATCGTGGGTGATCATCATCACGGCGCCGGGATAGGCGCGCAGGTGCTTTTCCAGCCATGCAATGGTTTCGGCGTCGAGATGGTTGGTCGGTTCGTCGAGCAGCAGCAGGTCCGGCTGCGACAGGAGCAGGCGGCAGAGCGCGATGCGGCGGCGTTCACCACCCGACAGCAGGGTGACGTCGGATTCCTTCGGCGGGCAGCGCAGCGCTTCCATCGCCATCTCGACCTGCTGTTCCAGGTCCCAGAGGTTCTGGCTGTCGATGATGTCCTGGAGCTTGGCGCCTTCGTCGGCGGTCTCGTCGGAATAGTTCATCATCAGTTCGTTGTAGCGCTCGAGAACGGCCGTCTTGTCGGCCACGCCTTCCATGACGTTCTCGAAGGCGGTCTTGCTCGGATCGAGATGCGGTTCCTGCTCCAGGTAGCCGACGGTTGCCCCTTCGGCGAGCCAGGCTTCCCCGGTGAATTCCTTGTCCTGGCCGGCAATGATGCGCAGCACGGTCGACTTGCCGGCGCCGTTCGGGCCCAGAATACCGATCTTGGCATCGGGATAGAAGGACAGGTTGACATTTTCGAGAATTTTCTTGGCGCCGTAGGACTTGTTCAGTCCCGACATATGATAGATGAACTGACGTGCCATCGCTAAACTGCTCCGCAAGGGATAAGGGGATTTGCCCGCTATGTAGGCGAAACCCACGACCGGGGCAATCGCAGATGCCGCAATTCGTACATTTATCCGCCACTCTCGATCGCTAACACCGCCAATCCGCAACCCACCCCACCTCGGGAACACAGGGGAAACCGTCAGCGTTTGTCCATCGCAGGTGGTCGCCGGTCGTACAACTGGGGACAGAACGGGTTGATGGGCCCGCAAATGCGCTATTGCCATTGCGTCATAGAACAAAATCACATTTTCTAATTTTCATTATTCTGGAGGATGGCATGTTTTCCGAAATTCGGCGGTTCTCGAGCCCCACCGGGGCCTTGCTCGCCTATCACTGTGCTCTGCCCCTTGGTCCTCCGCGCGCCACGCTCCTGATTTGCCATGGCCTGATCGAGCATTCCGCCCGCTATGAGCGCTTTGCAACTGCCATGGCCGGGCGTGGTTTCCAGGTCTTTGCCCATGACCATCGCGGCCATGGCGAGACCGAATCGGACGAGGCTCCGCTCGGGCGGTTTGCCCGCGAGGACGGGGTCGACAAGGTGATTGCCGATGTGAAGGCCATGCGTGACATGGTGCGGCAAGAAAATCCCGGCCTGCCGGTCATCCTGTTCGGCCATTCCATGGGCGGCCTGATCGCGCTCAATGCCGCGGTCACCCATCCCCAGGCCTTCCAGGCGCTGGCCATCTGGAATTCCAATTTCAATCCGGGCCTCGCCGGCCATGCGGCACGCGGCCTGCTCGCCGTCGAGCGCATGCTGAAAGGCTCCGATGTGCCGAGCAGCCTCATGCCCAAGGCGACCTTCGAAGCCTGGGGCAAATCGATTGCCAACCGCCGCACCGAATTCGACTGGCTGTCGCGCGATCCGGGCGAGGTCGACAAATATGCAAGCGATCCGCTGTGCCGTTTCGATGCCAGCGTGTCCATGTGGATCGACGTGCTGGACCTGACCTTTCGCGCCCCCACCTCTGGCATGCTTTCGCGCCTGCCGAAAAATTTGCCGATCCATCTGGTCGGCGGCGGCCAGGACCCCGCCACCCGCGGCGGCCGCGAGATCCTCTGGCTCTCCGACCGTCTGAAGCGCCACGGCCTTCGCCATGTCACGACGCGGATCTACGACGAGATGCGCCACGAGACCCTGAACGAAATCGGCTGGGAACAGGCCGTCGAGGATTTCTCGGCCTGGTGCGACAAAAGCCTTTTGGCCGCCTGACGCTTGTCTTCCGGCCCGCAGATCGCCGCCGGGCGCGCCGTAGGCCCTCCCGCGTTTTCATGACCAAAGCCCTTCAGCCCTGGCAATCGGTGGCATCAAGGCCGAAAAGGCGACCGAAACGGAATGAACCCATGACAGAAATTCAAGTGCGCAAGCGCTTGACGGCCGCTATAGGAAGAACAGTTGCACAGGACCCCGCGCGGCCCCGCGGCTGGCTGTCGAACACCGCAAGCGAGAACAGGCCGACATGAGCATTTCCCCCGGAGCCAATCCGCCCGCCCGGAGCAGGACTGCCGCCGCACCGGATGTGATGACCGGCATGATCCTCATGGTCCTGACCGTGCTGATGGCGCCGCTCATCGACATTTTTTCCAAGCTTGCCACCTCGAGCGTACCCGCCGCTGAAATCACCGCGGCCCGTTTCCTGCTGCAGATCCTGTTCATGCTGCCGATCTTCGTCTGGCGCGGCGCCTGGCCACGCTTTACCCTGCGCAGCAGCGGCTTCCATGCCCTGCGCGGCGGCGTCATCACCATGTCCATGGTCTGCTTCGTCATGACGCTCAAGGTCATGGAAGTGGCGGACGCCATCGCCATTTTCTTCGTCGAGCCGATCATCCTCACCATTCTCAGCAGCATCTTTCTCAAAGAAATCATCGGCTGGCGACGCTACACCGCCTGCGCCGTCGGTTTCCTCGGCGCCATGCTGGTCATTCAGCCGAGTTTCCAGGAAGTCGGCTACATCGCCCTGCTGCCGGTTGTCACCGCCTTCTGCATCGCCATATCGGCCATCCTGACGCGGGTCATGGCCCACACCCAGGATCCCTGGTCGATGCAGGTGGAGACCGGCCTCTGGGGCCTGGCCTTCTGCGTGGTGCTGCTGACGCTCGGCAGCGGCACCGGCTCGGCTGTCTTCGACCCGGTCCTGCCCGACGCCCAAGCCCTGCTCTGGCTTCTCTGCGTCGGCTTCAGCGCCGCCGTGTCCGGCATCCTCGGCGTCTATGCCTATCGCGCCGCCCCGGCCTCGACGCTGGCGCCGCTGCAATATCTGGAAATCGTCACGGCAACGCTGCTGGGCTGGCTGGTGTTCGGCGACTTCCCCGATCCCATCAAATGGCTCGGCATTGCCATCATCATCGGCTCCGGGCTTTACATCATCTGGCGCGAGCGCCGCTTTGCCAGCAAGCCGGTCTCGGATGCTGCCGGCACCGCCATTGCGCCTTGAGGAACACGGATATGCAAGAGACAGACAGGAAACCGGCCCCTCTTAACGGCATTCGCGTCATCGAACTGGCGCGCGTTTTGGCCGGCCCCTGGGCGGGCCAGATGCTGGCCGACATGGGCGCCGATGTCATCAAGGTCGAAAATCCCGATGGCGGCGACGACACCCGCGCCTGGGGGCCGCCCTTCGTCGAAGGCGCCAACGGCGAAAACCTGTCGGCCGCCTATTACCACGCCACCAACCGCGGCAAGCGGTCGATCGCCGTCGACCTGAAGGACGAGGCCGGCCAGGACATCGTCCGCCGGCTGGTCGCCAGCGCCGATATCGTCATCGAGAACTTCAAGCTCGGCGGCCTGACCAAATACGGCCTCGACTACGACAGCCTGAAGGCCGTCAATCCCAAACTGATCTATTGCTCGATCACCGGCTTCGGCCAGACCGGGCCTTATGCCAATTTTGCCGGCTACGACTATATCGTCCAGGGCATGTCCGGCTTCATGTCGATCACCGGCGAGCCGGACGGCCAGCCGATGAAGGCCGGCGTGGCGATTGCCGACATCTTCACCGGCATTTATGCCGTCACCGCCATCCAGGCCGCCCTGATCCATGTGTTGCGCACCGGTGAGGGCCAGCATATCGACATGGCGCTGCTCGATGTGCAGTCGGCCGTGCTGGCCAACCAGAACATGAACTATCTGGTCTCCGGCACCGCCCCGTCGCGGCTCGGCAATGCCCATCCCAATATCTCGCCCTATGAGGTCGTACCCACCGCCGACGGCTACCTGATTCTAGCCATCGGCAATGACGGCCAGTTCCGCCGCCTCTGCCGCATTCTCGGCATCGAGGCTGTGGCCGACGACCAACGGTTTGCCACCAACAAGGCGCGCGTCGCCAACCGCATCGACCTGCGCCAGCTGGTGACCGTGGAGACGGAAAAGTGGCCAAAGCGCGACCTCCTGACTGCCTGCGAGCAGAATGCCGTGCCGGCCGGACCGATCAATTCGATTGCCGAAATGTTCGACGATCCGCAGGTCAAGGCCCGCGAACTGCGCATCGATTTGCCCGATATCGACGGCACGATAATCCCCGGCGTGCGCAGCCCCATCGTACTGTCGCAAACGCCGCTGCGTTACGAACGCCCGAGCCCGCGGCTTGGACAGGACCAGCAAGACATACTCGCCGAACTGGCGGAGATCGAAAGAAAGGCTTCGAAATGAAGAGAACCGGCGGACAACTGATTGTCGAGGCGCTGCAGGCCAATGGCGTGAAACGCATCGCCTGCGTTCCCGGCGAAAGCTATCTTGCAGTGCTCGATGCCCTGCACGACAGCGATATCGAAACCCTCGTCTGCCGCCAGGAAGGCGGCGCTGCGATGATGGCCGATTGCTGGGGACGCCTGACCGGCGAACCGGGCATCTGCATGGTGACCCGCGGTCCCGGCGCCACCAATGCCTCGGCCGGCCTGCATATCGCCCGGCAGGATTCCGTGCCGATGATCCTGTTCATCGGCCAGGTGCAGCGCGAGGCGCGCGAGCGCGAAGCCTTCCAGGAAGTGGAATATCGCCGCGCCTTTACCGAATTCGCCAAATGGGTCGGCGAGATCGACGACGCGCGCCGCATCCCCGAATTCGTCACCCGCGCCTTTGCCATCGCCACCTCCGGCCGTCCCGGCCCGGTTGTCCTCACCCTGCCGGAGGACATGCTGGTCGACGAGGTCGAGGCGCCGGAGGCCAAACCCTATCTGCCGGTCGAAAGCCATCCCGGCCCAAGCCAGATCGAGCGCCTGCGCGTTCTGCTGACCGGCGCCAAGCGGCCGATCGCCATTCTCGGCGGCACCCGCTGGAGCGAGCAAGCGGTCGCCGACTTCCAGAATTTCGCCGCCCGTTTTCAGCTGCCGGTCGGCTGCTCGTTCCGCCGCCAGATGCTGTTCGACCACACCCATTCCTGCTATGCCGGCGATGTCGGCATCGGCATCAACCCGGCGCTGGCCCAAGAAATCAAGCAGGCCGACCTGGTGCTGCTGATCGGCGGCCGGTTCTCCGAAATGCCGTCCTCCGGCTATTCGCTGATGGATATCCCCTACCCCTCGCAGACCCTGGTGCATGTGCATCCGGACCCGTCCGAAATCGGCCGCGTCTACCGGCCGGATCTGGCGATCTGTGCCGCACCGACCGATTTCGTCGAGGCCCTGAAGGGCATGGTAGCGCCCGAGGTTCCCGTCTGGGCCAGCCGGACCGCCGCCATGCATGTCGCCTACCGCGAATGGTCGACACCGCCGCAGACCGGCCCGGGCCCGGTTCAGATGGGGCCGATCATGGACTGGATCGAGGCCAATACCGCCGACGACACCATCTTCACCAATGGCGCCGGCAATTACGCCACCTGGGTGCATCGCTTCCACAGGTTCCGCGCCTACAATACCCAGGCCGCCCCCTGCTCCGGCTCGATGGGCTACGGCCTGCCGGCCGCCGTTGCCGCCAAGCAGCTGTTTCCGGGCCGCGAAGTGATCTGCTTTGCCGGCGACGGCTGTTTCATGATGCATGGCCAGGAATTTGCAACCGCGGTGCGCTACCAGCTGCCGATCATCACGGTGATCGTCAACAACGGCATCTACGGCACGATCCGCATGCACCAGGAGCGCGAATATCCCGGCCGCGTCAGCGCCACGGGCCTGACCAATCCGGATTTTGCGGCTTTTGCAAAAGCCTATGGCGGCCATGGCGAGACGGTGGAAAAAACCGAGGATTTCGCCGGCGCCTTTGCCCGCGCCCGCTTGAGCGGCAAGCCGTCGATCATCGAGATCAAGCTCGACCCGGAAGCCATCACCCCGACCAGAACCTTGACTCAGATTCGCGATCACGCCTGATAGGGCGCCGCGCGGGCCATGTCACGCGCAACATCGAGAAAGACCCGCACGGCCGGCGGCAGATGGCGCCGGCCCGGAAAATACAGGCAAAGCCCGGCAAATGGCGGTGTCCACTCATCGAGCACGGCCACCAGCCGCCCGGCGGCGAGATCCGCTTGCGCCTGCCGTTCCGTCATGTAGGCAAGACCGATGCCGGCCACCGCCGCCTCCAGCATCATGCCCATGTCCTGCAATGTCATGGGCCCATTCACATCGATGCGGAACGCCTCACCGTGGCGCTCGAATTCCCAGCGGTAGACGGTTCCGCTGGGCAGCCGCAACCGTAGGCAGGCATGGCGCAGCAGATCGGCGGGCACCGCCGGCACGCCATGCCGCTCGAAATAGGACGGCGCGCCGAACACGAAAAAACGTTCCTGGAGGGTCAGCGGAATGGCGACCATGTCCTGGGGTATCAACTCGCGCAACCTGATGCCCACGTCAAAACCCTCTGCGACAATGTCCACGGCGCGCCCTTCGCTGACGACATCGATATGCACATCCGGGCAGCGGCTGTGATATTCCGCAAGGATCGGCATCAACAGGCCGCGCATGCCCTCCGGCGAGGTATTGATCCGTAGCCGCCCGCGCGGATTATCGGCAGCTTCCGATGCGCTGTCCATCGCATCGCCGATCGCCTTGAGCGCCGGGGCGACCTTGCCGAGGAACTGCTCGCCGGCCTCTGTCAACGAAACGCTGCGGGTCGTGCGATTGAACAGCCGGACACCGAGCCGGGTCTCCAGGACCGAAATCGCATGGCTGACCGCCGAGGCCGACATGCCCAGCTCGCGGGCGGCAGCGCGGAAATTGCGCGTTTCGGCCACGATGGCCACCGCATTCAGTTCGGCAAATCCGGCCTTTTTCATTGTGCGATTTTCTTCATCAGCTTGTACGCCATAGCAACGGTTATGCCACGCTATCCGATACAATAGATAGGGACCAGTCCCATTCGACAAAGAGGATCGACATGACCAAGACTGTTCTCATTACCGGCGCCTCGTCAGGCATAGGTCGCGCCAGCGCCAGGCTCTTCCAGTCCGAAGGGTTCAACGTCATCGCAACCATGCGCGATCCACGGGCGGCGGGCGAACTCAATGAATTGCCAAATGTCCATGTCACCCGTCTCGACCTGGAGGACGAAACGAGCATCGAAGCCGCCATTGCCACCGGCATCCAACGCTTCGGCAAGATCGACGTGCTGATCAACAATGCCGGCTACGGCCTGTACGGAATCTTCGAATCGATCCCGAAGGACAGGCTGATGCAGCAGTTCGCCGTCAATGTCTTCGGCGTGATGAACGCAACACGGGCGATCCTGCCGCATTTCCGGGCGAACGGATCCGGCACCATTGTCAATGTCAGTTCCGGCGCGGGACATTTTACCCTGCCGATGATCTCGGCCTATTGCGCCAGCAAATTCGCTCTGGAGGGTTTTTCTGAGGCGCTGGCCTATGAACTGCAGGCCGTCAACATCGGCGTCAAGCTGGTCATCCCGCATGGCGGCGTCGGCGAAACCGCCTTCCAGCAGCGCGCGGCACAGGATTTCGCCAACGAAAACACGCCCGAAGCCTACCTGCCCTTCCTGAACCGCAGCGTCGAGACATTTGCCCGCCTCGGTGGCGCCCTGACCATGACCTCGGCCGATGTCGCCAAGGTTGTGCATGGAGCCGCAACCGACGGCACAGATCGGCTGCGGTATTTCGTTGGCGACGAAACCAGCGGTTGGCTCAAGGCGCGGCGTGAATTGAGCGAGGACGACTACATCGCCTACATGCGCGCCAACTTTGCCTGACATAGGAAAAAGCCGGCGCATCCGATTGGACGCGCCGGCTTTTTGATCTGAACGGACCGCGATATCAGAGAGCAGCGGTCACGATGAACTCGACCTTGTAGTCCGGGGTCGCCAGCGGGGCACCGGATGTTGCGCGGGCCGGCGGGTTTGCCGGGTCGACCCAGCCTTCCCAGACGGCGTTCATTTCGCCGAAGGTCGACATGTCGGAGAGATAGATGAGGGTCTGCAGGATCTTCGACTTGTCGGTGCCGGCGAGCGCCAGCAGGCGATCGACTTCGGCGAGCGCCGATGTCGACTGTTCGGTCACCGTGGTGCCCTCGCCGACCTGGCCGGCCAGGTAAACGGTGTTGCCGTGGACGACTGCGCCGCTCATGCGGGCGCCGGGCTCGATACGCTTGATGGTCATGGATAAACTCCTGATGGTTTGGGGGAAAACGCCGTGCCCTAGGCTGACGGCACGAGAGCAGGCCCAGGCAAAGGCCCGAGCCTTCTGAAACACTCAGCCGCGCAGATGCTGGCTTTTTTCATAGATGGCGGTCGAGCGCGCGCCGGAACGGCAATAGCCGAGCATCGGCCGGTCGAAATCGTCGAGCGCATCGACCATGCCGGCCACCGCCTCGGCGGTCACGCCCATCGGGCCGACCGGCACATGGGCAATCTTCAGGCCCAGCTCTTCGGCGCGCTCGGCAATGGCCGCAAAGGTCGGCTGATCGGCCTCTTCATGGTCCGGACGATGGCAGACGATCGACTTGAAGCCGAGCGCCTTGATGGTGTCGAGGTCCTCGATGGCGATCTGCCCGCTGACGGAATATTCGTCGTTGATCTCTCGGATGTTCATCGCCTGATCCCTCTTTTCGATAACGGGTGACACATCTACGATGGCACGCCCGAACCGTCAATCGCTGCTAGAAGCTGCTCACACAAACGCGAAGGACAGCGCGTATGCGCGCGCCTCCCCGGGCGTCAAAAGATCAAGTTCGCCCCGTTCGGCAAGCTGCGCCCGGCCCTCCCAGCGATGCGACACCGGCTCGATGCCCAGCACATGGGCCGGAGCGCGCTGGTTGCGCCAGACCTGCAGGAAGGGCAGCGTGTCGGTCTTGAACCGGACCCGCAGCGTCAGTCCACCGATGGCAGCGATCGGCCCGAGCCGCAATTCCGCCCATCCGTGATCGCCGGCCCTCGCCGGAACGCAGAATATGCCGCCATCCGCTTCGCCGAAGGTCCAGGCAAATCCGCCGCCCTCCAGCATGGCGCCTTGAAGCCGCACCGCATCGTCGAACAGCCGGGCACCGATATTCATGTGATACATCAGCATGGCGGGGAACGGCGTGTCGCCGGTATTGACCACCCGGTCGGCCAGAAACACCTCGCCGCTGTCGCCATCGATCGACCAGGACCGCTCCAGCCGCGCCGTGCCGCCATCGGCCAGATCAACCGGAACCAAAGCCGTGCATTGCGCATTGCCGCTGTCAGTGACCGATGTGAGGATCTCTGCCGGATGAGACGAGAACGAACCATGCAGCGGATAGCGGCCGGTATGACCTTGGCCGATCGGTTCGGGATGGCGGATATGATCCGGGCCGCAGGTGAACAGAAAACCCTGCAGCGAATGGTCGATGCGCGGATCGCCGTCGTCGGGAATGGCCCTGCCCGGTGCCAGATCGACGCCGTTCACCACACACGCGCCGATATCGAGGACCGAGCCTGCATCAAGCGCCAGAACCGGACCCGATTTGGCCTTGAATTCCATAGTGTTACTCCTATCTACCGGTGCAGCACCGCCCGCTGTGATCCCCAGCAAGACCTAAAGGACAAAGGCCGGTTCTTCAAGACGCGCCGAAGCAGGCGTGGTCGCAAGGCCGCAGGCAACGGGCCAAAGGAAATTTACCGATTGTTCACTGCGAATTCACCTTTTCCACATTAGGGTCAAAATTACCGTGTTTGTCGCATCAGAAATTAACGGGAAGAATCATGAGCGTGAATGACATGTGGAAAGCCGGCCTGGTTTTGACCGCACTGGCAAGCGAGCCGGCCTTGCTGGGCTCAGCCGCTTATGCGCAGGCTCCCTATGGCGCTCCGATGGGCGAAACAGTTCTGGTCGCGCCGAATGGCGATCTTCTCGACTACGTGCCGGAACGCGGCGCCGTGATCATCAGCCGCGACCGCATGGGCAGAACCGTGCTGATCGACAATTTCGGCAATGTGGTGGCCACCGAAGTGCCGGCCGAAACCTACTTTCCGCAGGTCCGCCGCAACCGCTATCCGGTGGAATACCAGGATGCGCCGCCGACCGACGCCTGGGGCAACGAACAGGTCACCACCGGAACCATCGCGCCCGTCGAGCGCCAGCCGCTTGACCAGTCCTTTCCCGATGACGTGACGACCGAGATGACCTCCATCGAGCCGCAGTCGGAAACTCTGCCGCAGTCGGAAGCCGTGCCGCGCCACGACATGAAGCCGACCATTGCCGTCAAGACCCGTTCCCGGCCGGAGATCACCGCGCTGCAGGTCTTCCTCGACCGTGAAGGCATGTCGCCCGGCGTCATCGACGGCAAGATGGGCAGCAATGTCGACAAGTCGATTGCCGCCTGGCAGGAAAAGACCGGCGAGACGCTGGATCCCAACAACACAGACGACATCATCGAACGCCTGCGCTTTTCCGGCGGACTGGCGATCACCAGCTATACCATTACACCAGGCGATGCCGCTGGTCCCTTTGTCGCGGAAATTCCCGAGGACTATAGCCAGAAGGCGCTCTTGCCGTCTCTGGCCTATACCTCGACCATCGAAATGCTGGCCGAACGCTTCCACATGGATGAGGCCTATCTGAAAGAGCTCAATCCCGAAGCCGATTTCACCATTCCCGGCACGACGATCAAGGTCGTCAATCCCGGCGAGCCGATGACCGGCAAGGTGGCCCGCATCGTCGCCGACAAGGGCCGCAAGCAGGTCTTTGCCTATGACGAATTCAACACCCTGATTTCGGCCTATCCCGCCAGCATTGGCTCGTCCGACACGCCGTCACCGTCGGGCCTGGTCAATGTCGAGCGCGTCGCGCTCAATCCCGGCTATACCTACAATCCGAAGATCAATTTCCAGCAGGGCGCCAATGACAAGGTGCTCAACATTCCGCCAGGGCCGAACGGTCCGGTCGGAACGGTGTGGATGGCGCTCTCCAAGCCGACCTATGGCATCCATGGCACGCCGGAGCCTTCCAAGATCGGCCGCACCCAGAGCCACGGCTGCATCCGCCTGACCAATTGGGATGCGACTGAACTGGCCAAGATGGTGCAACCCGGCGTCACCGTCGAGTTCGTCGACTGATCGCAGACCCTGTTACAGAACGCAAAAAATGCCCGCCTTCTTTTTTGAGAAAGCGGGCATTTTTCATGGATCGTCCTGGGAGGTGACGATGGGCAGAAGGTGGGTAATCAGGCAGCCTTGCCGACCAGGCGCAGGAAGCGGCGCGGCCGCATCGAGCGGATCACCTTGACCGGCAGCAGGCGCATCACTTCGCTGGCAAAGCCTTGCGAATTCTCGCGCGCCTTGTCGAGATTGCTGACGCGGGCCGGATCCATCGAATAGAGCGTGCCGCCACAGTCGAAGATGTCGCGAAACGCATTGCGCTCGGCAATCGGCGTATTGATGACATTGACGCCGCGGGCGGCCAGAAGGCCCTTGATCGTCAAAAGCGCCCGCGTCGTCACCATCGAGGCAACGCGGGTCAGCACGACGGAATGGGCGATGGTCATCTTGCCGGTGTCTTCCATCAGCTTGATCAGGTCGATGATCTGGGCGGCGCCACGGGCATCCATGGCACAGCCCTGCACCGGAATCATCACATGGTCGGACAGGCCGATCGCCATGGTCACCAGCGCATCACGGGCGCCGGCCAGGTCGATGACGACATAGTCGGAGTCGCGGCTGGCTTCGCGGATATGTCCCTGCAGCGATGCCACAGACACTTCCGAGATCACCTCGATATTGAACTGCGGGCCGGAAATCTCGTGCCATTGCGTGATCCAGTGCTGCGGATCGGCATCGAGGATGGTGATGCGGTAGCCTTGATGAGCAAGTTCGGTGGCAAGCAGAAGGGCAGCTGTCGTTTTGCCGGCTCCGCCTTTGGCATTGGCAAATGAGATGACTGGCATGGAATTCCTCGTCGGTATGAAAGAGCCATTCATCGCTCTAAAGGCTTCCTGCATCATAGGGCCCGGTTAATGCAGTCTTTCTAAAATTAGTTAATTTTCCCCAAAGATCAGAGCAAAATCCCCCACCCCATTTCTTGTGGGGGAGAACTAAGGTCCTGCCGCAAAACGACAAAAGCCCGCGACGGGGTCGCGGGCCTTGTCGTCGAAAAGACTTCGGGGCGTCAGAAGCAGTCGGCAAACAGCGCCTTGGTGTTTTCCAGCGTCATCGCCACCGGATTGCCGCCGGCGCTCGGGTCCTCGATCGCCATGGCCGAGAGTTCATCGATGCGGTCGGGGGCAATGCCCATCGCCGTCAGGTTTTGCGGAACATGCAGCTCGGAACGCAGCGCCAGCACGTAGTCGTAGAACCCGTCGAACCCGCCGGAAATTCCGAGATAGGCGGCCGCCCGCTCGATCTTGTCCTCGATGACGGCGCGGTTGAAGCGCAGCACCGGCGGCATCACGACGGCATTGGTCATGCCGTGATGGGTATTGTAGACCGCGCCGATCGGATGGGACAGCGCATGGATGGCGCCTAGCCCCTTCTGGAAGGCGGTGGCGCCCATGGCGGCCGCCGACATCATGTTGGTGCGCGCTTCGAGATCGGCGCCGTCCTTATAGGCGCGCGGCAGGAATTCCTTGACCAGCCGCATGCCTTCGAGCGCAATACCCTGGCTCATCGGATGATAGAAGGGCGAGGAATAGGCCTCCAGGCAATGGGCAAAGGCATCCATGCCGGTGCCGGCGGTGATCACCTTCGGCATGCCCATGGTCAGTTCCGGATCGCAGATCACGACGCCCGGCAGGAATTTCGGATGGAAGATGATCTTCTTCACATGGGTCTGCGAATTGGTGATGACCGAGGCGCGGCCGACTTCCGATCCGGTGCCGGCCGTGGTCGGCACGGCGACGATCGGCGCGATGCCTTCGGAATTGGCCCGCGTCCACCAGTCGCCGATATCCTCGAAATCCCAGACCGGCCGGGTCTGGCCGGCCATGAAGGCCACGCATTTGCCGAGATCGAGGCCCGAGCCGCCGCCAAAGGCAACGACGCCATCATGGCCGCCATCCTTGAAGGCCTTGACGCCGGCCTCGAGGTTCTTCTCGTTCGGGTTCGGATCGACATCGGCGAAGATCGCCCGGCCAAGCCCCCCTTCTTCGAGGATGTCGAGGGCGGCCTGGGTGATCTGCATCGAGGCCAGGCCTCGGTCGGTCACCAGCAGCGGATTTTTGATGCCGAGCGTCTTGCAGGCATCGGCCAGTTCCTTGATCCGGCCGCGGCCCATCTTGATGGCGGTGGGATAGCTCCAGTTGGCGACGATGTTCATTTCGTGACTTTCTTCAAGTGGTAGGATTTCGGACGGGTCAGGTTCTGGAAGCCGATGACCGAGAGCGAGCCGCCCTTGCCGGTTTCCTTGCAGCCGGTCCAGCACAGCGCCGGATCGAGATAGTCGGCACGGTTCATGAAGACGGTACCGGTCTCGATATCGCGGCCGATGCGGGCGGCACGCTCCGGATCCTGGGTCCACAGGGACGCCGTCAGGCCATAGGGGCTGTCGTTCATCAGCGCCAGGGCCTCCTCGTCACTTTTGACCTTCATGATACCAACCGCCGGACCGAAAGTCTCGTCCTTCATGAAGGCCATTGAGTGGTCTACGTCGACCAGAACCTGCGGCATGATATAGGCGCCACCGTCATCGGCCGGAAACAGCTTTGGATCGACCAGCGCCTTGGCGCCCTTGGCCACCGCGTCAGTGATCTGCTCGCGCACCACCTTGGCAAAACGCTTGTTGGCCATCGGACCGAGCGAGGTGTCCGGATCGAGCGGATTGCCGAGCTTGTAATTCGACACCCAGGCAACCGACTTCTCGACAAAGCTGTCGAACAGTGATTCATGCACATAGATGCGTTCAATGCCGCAGCAGCACTGGCCGGAATTAAAGGTGGCGCCGTCCATCAGCGTATCGACGGCCGCCTCCAGATCGGCATCCTCCATCACATAGCCCGGATCTTTGCCGCCGAGTTCGAGGCCGAGCCCGGCGAAGGTGCCGGCAGCAGCTCGCTCGATCGACCGGCCGCCCTCGACGGAACCGGTGAAATTGATGAAATTGAAACTGCCGGCGGCAATCAGCGCTGATGTGGTCGCATGATCGAGGAACA
Source organism: Rhizobium sp. CG5 (assembly GCF_023701945.1). GTDB lineage: Bacteria > Pseudomonadota > Alphaproteobacteria > Rhizobiales > Rhizobiaceae > Allorhizobium. The sequence goes on along the minus strand of NZ_JABAEF010000001.1, from coordinate 106,996 downwards.
GGTTGATGAACACGTCTTCCGGCACACCCGCCTCGACAAAGGCCCGCACCATGCGCTCGCCGACCAGCAATGTCTGGGTGGCATGCTTGATGACGACGGTATTGCCGGCCATAAGCGCCGGCGCCACCGTATTGATCGCCGTCATATAGGGATAGTTCCACGGCGCGATGACGAAGACCACGCCCTGCGGCTCGCGCTCGATGCGGCGCTCGAAGCTGGCGCTCGCCTCGATCACCAGCGGCGCCAATGCATCGGCGGCAATCGTCGCCACGTAGTTGGAACGCTCGTTGAAGCCCTTGAATTCGCCGCCATAGCGCACCGGCCGGCCCATCATATGGGCCAGTTCCGGCACCACCTCGTCGACCATCTCGTTGAGCCGCGCGACGCCCTTCAGCACGAGCTGTACGCGCTCTTCGAGAGGACGGCGCGCCCAGCTCTTCTGCGCCTTGCGGGCCCGCGCCACGGCAGCGCTCGCCGCCTCCAGCGACAGGGCGGGACGTTCGGCATAAACCGATCCGTCGATCGGCGAAATGCATTGGATCATTGTCATTGTCGTCTCCAAACAGCCTAGCAGGCCAGTACTCTCACATGTCCGGCCGCGCCATAGGACAGAATGGCGCGATCGCGGGTTATAATGGTCAGATCATGCTCGCGCGCGGTCGCGATCAGGATGCGGTCGATCGGATCCTTGTGGATCGGCTGCGGCAGGAAACAGGACGCGATGAATGTATCGGCTGTTACCGGTTGCTCAGCGACCGCGGCGTCCTGCCGGAATCCATCATACCAACGCTTCGCATCCTTCGTCTCCCGGATACGCCCTCTTGACACCAACATAGCCATTTCCCAGGCGGTTGCTACCGAGACGAAGACCGGAACTCCTGTCGTTTGGCAGTCAATTACGGCGTCGCGCGCCTCTGCTGCAACGAACTCCTTGTGAGTCATCCAGATGACAGCACAGGTATCCAGCAGGAGGCCGCTACTCATTGTAGAGCTTCTCACCCCATTCCACATCCCAATCCATGGGCGCGGTCAAATCGACGCCCGGCATGATCGTGATCGTTCCCGCCATGCATCCGAATATGGGAGGAAGCTCTATCAGCGTGCCGTCGTCCTTCTCCATCCAGCGCTTGCCGTCCTTGTAGATGATGTCGTCCGGCCCGAACATCTTGCCGGTCGGCATCCAGCCGGGCGGGCTGCCGGGATAGAGATCGTAAGGCTTCTGCTTCTCCTCCTCGAAACCGGTGACCACGCTCTCGCCGCGGCGGTGAATCGCCACCGTCTCCAGCGGCACACCCAGAAAGACGGAAATGGCATCCTGCTCCTCGGCGCTCATTTTGCGGTCGCCCTTCAGCATGCGCGAAACGGAACTCGGGTCGAGGCCAAGAAAGGCGGCCAGTTCCCGAGCCGACGCCCCCTTGCGCTCAAGCTCGCGGTAAAACCATTCACTGTCGATCGCCATCGCAATACCTCCAACTCACTATGCGGAAACGTAGCACGATATTGATTTTTCGACAATCGTCCGGCCCATAATTGCGATTATCTCAAGCCCGCTCGAACCCTCTCGCCACCTCCCAGTCGGTGATCTTGCGGTCGTATTCCTCCTGCTCCCATTCGGCAGCGCGGACGTAGTGATCGATCACGGCATCGCCAAAGGCCGCGCGCAGCATGGCGGAGCCGGACAGCGCCTCGGTCGCCGAGCGCAAGGTGCGCGGGATTTCGCGGGCTTCCGCAGCGCCATAGGCATCTCCGGTAAAGGCCGGCTCCAGTTCCATCGCCTTCTCGATGCCGTCGATGCCGGCCGCCAGAAGGGCCGCCATGGCGAGATAGGGGTTGAGATCGGAGCCACCGACCCGGCATTCGACGCGGATGCCCTTGGAGCCCTCGCCGCAGAGGCGATAGCCGGCGGTGCGGTTGTCCTTCGACCAGATCGCCTTGGTCGGCGCAAAGGTGCCGGCCATGAAGCGCTTGTAGGAATTGATATAGGGCGCCAGAAAGTAGGTGATCTCGCTGGCATGGGCCAAAAGGCCGGCCATGTAATGCTTCATGGTCGAGGACATGCCGTAGGTGCCGTTCTCGTCGAAGAACATCGGCACCTTGCCATCGATGCTCCACAGCGACTGGTGGATATGCGACGAGGAGCCTGCCGCATTGTAGTGCCACTTGGCGAGGAAGGTGATCGCCTTGCCCTTCGACCAGGCGATTTCCTTGCAGGCATTCTTGATGATCACATGCCGGTCGGCCATATCCAGCACTTCGGCATAGCGCACGTTGATTTCCTCCTGGCCGGCGGACGCCTCGCCCTTGGAGTTTTCAACCGGGATGCCGGCGCCCTGCAGACCCTTGCGGATCGCCCGCATCACATCCTCTTCCTTGGTGGTCTGGAAGATATGGTAGTCCTCGTTATAGGGGCTGGCGAGCTTCAGGTCGCGATAGCCCGACGCATGGGCCTGTTCATAGGTCTGGTCGAACAGGAAAAATTCCAGCTCCGTCGCCATGAAGGCCTTCAGGCCCATGGCCTCCAGCCGGGCCACCTGCTTTTTCAGGATGGCGCGCGGCGAATGGGGCACGTCTTCATGGGTGGCGTGATCCTGCATGTCGCAGAGCACGAGGGCGGTGCCCTCCAGCCACGGCACGCGGCGCAGCGTCGAAAGGTCCGGCTTCATCGTATAGTCGCCATAGCCCTTTTCCCAGCTGGTGGCCGCGTAACCGGAAACGGTTTCCATCTCCATGTCGGTCGCCAGCAGATAGTTACAGCTGTGGGTTTCCTTGTAGGCGCTTTCCACGAAGAACTCCGCCTGGAAGCGCTTACCCATCAACCGGCCCTGCATATCGACTTGGGCTGCCAGAACCGTATCGATGCGGCCTTCGGCAACATCTCTCTTCAGATCGTCGAATGTGTAACTGGTGCTCATAACGCTTGGGTCCCGTGATTGGCCGAGAATGCAGGTTCAGTCCGTAATCCTATGGAAAACGTGGCAGGCGGCGACCGCGCAAGCGGCCCCCGCCCGGAATGCGCGATCAGATTTCGCCGACCGCCTTTTCAGCAGCGAGAATCTCGGCTTTGCGCTTTTCGATCATGTCGCCGATCGGCGGCCCCTGGAAACGCTTCGCCTCGAAAGCAAACCAGATGATGACGGCCAGAACGATGAAGCCGACGGTGATGGCAAAGACCTTGTCGTTCGGCGGCTGAATGGCGATGTAGATGATGATCAGCATGCCGATGGTGGCCAGGACAGCGACCAATTTATACAAGCCGGCGCCCAGATCCCACGGGCCCGCCGCCGGCCATTTCGATGTCCCGAAGGCGAAAATGCCAAGAACGATCGGCGACAGGAACGACAGAAACAGAAAGATCAGGGTCGCGTTGACAACGGTGACGTAGAGGCTGGCCTCGCCGACGGAGACGAACAGCGCGCCCCAGACGAAAAGCACTTCAAGAACGCCAGCCGTCCAGATCGCGGTGACCGGCGTGCGATATTTGGGGCTGACCGACGACAGCGCCTTGGAGCCGACCGGAAGACCCTTGTCGCGGGAGAAGGCGAAGATCATACGGGAGGCTGAGGTCACCGTGGCAAGGCCGCACAGAAATTGCGCGACGAAGATGGCAACATACAGAACAGTGACCAGCCATGCCGGCATGATCGTGTTGACCGTGTAGAAGAAGACGTTCCAGCCTTGTTTTGCGCCTTCCGCCATATCCGGGATGGCAATCACGAACGCGCTGAGCATGATCCAGCCGGCAAGCGACGACCACAGGACAGATAATACGATCGAGCGCGGCACCGAATGGGCAGCCTTCTTCGTTTCTTCTGACGTATGGGCCGAGGCATCGTAACCGGTAATCGTATAGATCGGCAAAAGCAGACCCAGACCGAAAATATACCACATGCTGTCGGACTGCGGCCAAACATTGCCGCCGATTTCACCGGAATTGTTGGTGAAGGTCCAAAGGCGGCTGATCTCCCAGGTCGGTGCAAAAAGCAGGCAGGCGATCGTCAGCACGGCAGCCGTCACCAGGATGAGCGAGCCCGAGAAGTCGGTCAGCTTGGCGGTCAGGCTGATGCCGAAATGGTTGATCAGCACCTGAACGACCGTGAAACCGGCCACCAGCAGGACTTGGGTTGCAGGCGATACCAGGCCGTCCTCGCCCAAAAGGCCAAGCTGTGCGCCGAAAGTGCCGCCGAGAAACAGCGCCGTGCCGATGTTGATCGCGCCCAGCACGGTGATGAGGCCGAGAAGGTTCAGCCACGCCGTCAGCCAACCGGTGAAGCGGTTGCCGAGGATCGAAGACCAGTGATAGAGGCCGCCGGCCGTTGGATAGGCAGACGCAATCTGCGCCATTCCAAGGGCGAAAAAGGCGGAAATGATGCAGCCGACCGGCCAACCGATGCCGATGGCAGCACCGCCCACGCCGGATGTCGCCTGGGCCAGCGAATTGATGCCGCCGGATAGAATGCAAATAATCGAAAATGAAATCGCGAAGTTCGAGAACGAGCTCATGCTTCGCTCAAGTTCCTGGGCATAGCCCATGGAATGCAGGACATGCATATCCTGCTTTTTATCTGTTTCCGAATAGTCCGACATGACGTCCCCCGTTTTCCGATCGCCCACGGAATTGCGGGCGAAATGGCTCCATCTTTTGCCGTCGGCTTTGCCGATCGGCCGGATTGCAGTTCAACTGCTCCCTGGGGTCAGTTATTGTGTCTAGCGGGCGTCCAGAGACGCCTTGATCAATCCCGCCAGATATTCGGCCATGACCCCTTGGCCAACGTCGTCTGCGATCAGGTCGTTGCGGACCTCGATCATCACATTCATCAATCCATTCGGCAGCGCATGCAACTTCAGGCTATGCGTCACGCCATCGGCCGGACCGTAAGGGGCGTTGCGCTCGACGCGGAAATCCGAACCCTTCGCCGCCTCCGCCAGCATGCCGTCGGCCAGCCGGCTGTCCTCGTCATGCAGGATGCCGATCTCGACCGCCCGGCGCTCGCCCATGTAGACCGGCGTAAAGCTGTGCACGGTCACGACAACGCTTGGCCGCGATTTGGCCTGCCGGTCGGCCAAAACGGCCGCCACCCGATCGTGAAATGGCACGTAAAGCGCTGCGGTACGGGCAAACCGCTCCGCCGCGCTCAGGTCCCGGTTGCCGGGAATCTCGTAGATCTCGCTGCTCTCCGGCATGGCGGCCGGCGATTCCGGCGGGCGGTTGCAATCGTAGATCAGCCGCGAAAAACGCTGGAACACCAGCACGGCATCGAGCCGCAGGGATAACAGCCGCGACAGCGCCAACGCGCCCGGATCCCAGGCGATGTGGCTCCAAAGCGCCTCTTCGCTCAAGCCCAGATCGCCGGCCTGAAGCGGCAGGGTGCGCGATGCATGCTCGCACACCAGAACCACCTGGCCGGTGCCGTCGATATTTTCCACGGCAACGGCATCGCCGTCCGCCTTGGTCAAAATATCCGACCTCAAGAGCATGCCACAAACCTTTCGGAAACCTTAACTCCACCCGCCGAAGAGAATTCTTCAGGTTTGAGGCAGTGTCAATCGGCAAACTGAAAAATTCTCTTCATCGTGCCGGATTGACACGCTGCCCTTTGCCCCTGATAGATTTGTGACAGCCGGCAGAAGATCGGTCAGGGGGAAATGAAACGTGTCCAATTCATCAAGGACCGTATCGGACGTCATTCATGCCCATTTCGGCGGGCTCACCCGTGCCGAGCGGCAACTGGCCGAAAGCCTGCTGGACAATTATCCGGTGTCGGGCCTTGGCAGTATGACGACCGTGGCCGAGAACGCCCGCGTCTCGACGCCAACGGTTGCCCGCATGGTGCAGAAGCTCGGCTACAAAGGCTACCCGGAATTCCAGGCCCACCTGCACCAGGAGCTGGAAGCGACGATTTCCAACCCGATCGCCAAGCACGACCGCTGGGCGGCCAACGCGCCGGGCACCCATATTCTCAACCGCTTTGCCGAAGCCGTGATGAGCAACATGCGCCAGACGCTAAGCGAGTTGGACACCGTGACCTTCGACGATGCCGCCGGCCTGCTGTCGGATCGCAAGCGCAGCCTCTACTTCGTCGGCGGACGCATCACCGGGGCGCTCGCCGAATATTTCTTCACCCATATGCAGGTCATCCGGCCGAAGACCACGCTGATGTCGTCCAACAGCTCCTCCTGGCCGCAGCATGTGCTGAACATGAGCGCCGGCGACGTGCTGGTGATCTTCGACATCCGCCGCTACGAGGCCGACATGGTGACGCTGGCCGAGGTTGCCAGCCGGGCCGGCATCGAGATCATCTTATTTACCGACCAGTGGACGTCACCGGTCGCAAAGCTTGCCCGGCATGCCTTCAAGGTCCAGATCGAAGCGCCCTCCGCCTGGGATTCCTCGGTTGTGACGCTGTTCGTCGTCGAGGCGCTGATCGAAGCCGTCCAGAACACCGCCTGGGACGAAACCCGCGAGCGCATGAACACGCTGGAAGGCCTGTTCGAGCAGGCGCGCCTGTTTCGCAAGCCGCGCTGACGCTCAAAAAGACAGAGGGAGGGAAGGAGAAAAAACGTTTGTCAATTCAAGGAACCGCCGGCGCTGACGGATGCCGATTGGGAGCGGAGCAACCGTCATACAACTATCATGCAAGCCGACTAACAGTCGCGCGACGCTGAAATCCAACAAGGAGAGAACCAGTGATTTCCAACACCCGCCGCCTACTTTCGCTGACGACCGCCATGGTCGTCGCCTCCACCGCTTTGGCCTCCGCCGCCGAGCCAAGCGCCGACCTGATCGCCGCAGCAAAGGCTGAAGGCGCGCTGACCACCATCGCCCTGCCCCACGACTGGTGCGGCTATGGCGCCGTTATCGATGGCTTCAAGAAGAAGTATCCCGAGATCACGGTCAACGAACTCAACCCGGATGCCGGTTCTGCCGACGAAGTCGAAGCCATCAAGGCCAACAAGGACAACAAGGGGCCGCAGGCGCCTGACGTTGTCGACGTCGGTCTCGCCTTCGGCCCGCAGATGAAGGCCGAAGGCCTGACCATGCCGTACAAGGTCTCCACCTGGGACGAAATTCCGGAAGGCGTCAAGGATGCCGACGGCCACTGGTATGGCGATTACTACGGCGTCATGTCGCTGCTGGTGAACAAGGACCTCGTCAAGGATACCCCGGCCGACTGGTCGGATCTTCTGAAGAAGGACTATGCCGGTCAGGTCGCTCTTGCCGGTGACCCGCGCGCCTCCAACCAGGCCATCCTCGGCGTTCTGGCCGCTGGCCTCGCCTCCGGCGCCAAGGCTGGCAAGGAAGCTGGCGAAGCTGGCCTCAAGTATTTCGGCGAACTGAACAAGGCTGGCAACTTCGTACCGGTTATCGGCAAGTCCGGCACGCTCGCCCAGGGTGCAACCCCGATCGTCGTGATGTGGGACTATAACGCCCTTGCTGCCAAGGACACGCTGGCCGGCAACCCGCCGGTTGAAGTCGTTGTTCCGGCTTCCGGCGTTCTGGCCGGTGTCTACGTGCAGGCGATCTCCGCTTACGCGCCCCACCCGAACGCTGCCAAGCTCTGGATGGAATACCTCTATTCGGACGAAGGTCAGCTGGCCTGGCTGAAGGGCTATTGCCACCCGGCCCGCTTCAACGCGCTGGTCAAGGCCGGCAAGGTTCCGGAAGACCTGCTGAAGGCCCTGCCGCCGGCTGCTTCCTATGAAAAGGCCTACTTCCCGACGCTTGCAGAAGTCGATGCCAACAAGGCTGCCGTCACCGGCGGCTGGGACGCTGTCGTTGGCGCCAACGTCCAGTAATCAGCTCTGACGATTGCCCGCTCCGGCCCCTTTGGCCGGGGCGGTTTTTGCCTTATGAATGAGCCAGCAGCATAAAGACTTGGCGGGGAACAAGCAGAATGCCATCGGACCAACAGAGCTCCCACGCGGTCGCGATACCGCCGAAGCGCAAACTGCCCATGCATTGGCTGGGCGTGCTGCCGTTTTTGATTTTCGTGACGCTTTTCCTGATCATGCCGACCATGCGCATCGTGCTCGGTGCCTTCCAGACCCCGGATGGCGGCCTGACGCTGGACAATATCCGCGGCCTGTTCAAGCCGTCGATCATCGCCGCCTACTGGATCTCCATCAAGATCAGCCTTGCCTCCGCGCTACTCGGCTGCGCCATCGGCTTTGCCGTCTCGGCAGCGGTCGTCCTCGGCGGCCTGCCGCGCGTCATCCGTGGCCCTTTGCTGACCTTTTCCGGCGTCGCCTCGAACTTTGCCGGCGTGCCGCTGGCCTTCGCCTTTCTGGCCACGCTCGGCCCGGTCGGTCTGCTGACGGTCTTTCTCAGGACCCAGTTCGGCCTTGATCTGCGGATGCTCGGCTTCAATCTTCTGTCCTTCTGGGGCCTGACGCTCACCTATCTGTTCTTCCAGATCCCGCTGATGATCCTGATCATCACGCCGGCCCTTGACGGTCTGAAGCGCGAGTGGAAGGAAGCCGCCTCCATTCTCGGCGCCACCGGCCTGCAATATTGGCGCATGGTCGCCTTCCCGATCCTGTTTCCGTCGTTGCTCGGCACCCTGGCCCTGCTGTTTGCCAATGCTTTTGGCGCGGTAGCAACGGCGATTGCCCTGACCGGCTCCTCGCTCAACATCGTGCCGATCCTGCTGTTTGCGCAGATCCGCGGCGACGTGCTCGGCGATCCCCATCTCGGCTATGCGCTCGCCTTCGGCATGATCGTCATCACCGGCATTGCCAATGCCATTTACATCTGGCTGCGCGCCCGCAGCGAAAGGTGGTTGAAATGACCCGCATCTGGTCCTGGGGAGCCCTTTTGTTCGGGCTTCTGTATTTCTTCCTGCCGCTGATCGGCATGACCAATTTCTCACTGAAGATGCGGCGCGGCGAATATTCCTTCGACGCCTATGCCAAGGTGCTCGGCGACCCGCAATTCCAGCAGACCTTCAGCTTTTCAGTGATCATGGCGCTGGTCACCATCATCTTCGGTGTGGCCCTGATCGTGCCGACCGCCTATTGGGTGCGACTGAAAATGCCGTGGCTCAGGCCCTATATCGAATTCATCACCCTGCTGCCGCTGGTCATCCCGGCCATCGTCATCGTCTTCGGCTATATCCGGCTCTACAATACGTCGAGCTGGCTGCCGCTGACCGGCACGATCATGGGCACCAATATCCTGCTGATGTTCGGCTATGCGACGCTCGCTCTTCCCTATATGTACCGCGCCGTCGACACAGGGCTTCGCACCATCGACGTGGCGACGCTGACCGAAGCTGCCCAGAGTCTTGGCGCCGGCTGGGTCACCATCCTGTCGCGCATCATCCTGCCGAATGTGCTGGTGGCCGTGTTGTCGGGGGCCTTCCTGACCTTCGCCATCGTCATCGGCGAATTCACCATGGCCGCCCTGCTCAACCGCCCCGCCTTCGGTCCCTATATGCAGCTTCTGGGCGCCAACCGCGCCTATGAGCCGGCCGCCCTTGCCGTGATCGCCTTCGGCATCACCTGGGGCTGCCTCGGACTGATCCAGCTCGTCTCCCGCCTCCAGAAAACCGCGCCCGCCAAGGCCTGAGGACATTTGCCCGATGACATTTCTAACCCTCAGCAGCATCCAGAAATCCTACGGACCGATCCAGGTCGTCAAGGATTTCAACATGACCATCGAGAAAGGCGAGTTCGTGTCCTTTCTCGGACCCTCCGGCTGTGGCAAGACCACGGTGCTGCGGATGATCGCCGGTTTCGAGACGCCGACCGGCGGCACCGTGACGATCAATGGCAAGAACCAGACGGATCTCAGACCCAACCAGCGCAATATCGGCATGGTATTCCAGGCCTATGCGCTGTTTCCCAACATGACCGTTTTTGAAAATGTCGCCTTCGGCCTGAAGGTGGCCGGCAAGCCCAAGGCCGAGATCGACACCCGCGTCAGGGAAATGCTCGGCCTGATCAAGCTCGATCATCTCGCCGACCGTTATCCCTACCAGATGTCCGGCGGCCAGCAGCAGCGCGTGGCGCTGGCCCGCGCCTTGGCGCCCAAGCCGCAGGTGCTGCTGCTCGACGAGCCGCTCTCGGCGCTCGACGCCAAGATCCGCGTCTCGCTGCGCGAGGAAATCCGCGCCATCCAGCGCCAGCTCGGCATCACCACCGTCTTCGTTACCCATGACCAGGAAGAGGCCCTGTCGATCTCCGACCGCATCGTCGTGATGAATGCCGGCAAGGCCGACCAGATCGGCACGCCGTTCGAGATCTACAACACGCCTTCCACCCGCTTCGTCGCCTCCTTCGTCGGCACGCTCAACCTGATCGACGCGGTCGTCGTCGAGCCGTCGAGCGGCACCGTCAAGATCGGCGAGCAGACCGTGCGCCTGGCAGCCCCCGTGACGCAAGGATCCGGCCAGACCATCCAGCTGGCCCTGCGTCCCGAGGCCGGCTCGCTTGGCGAAGCGGCCAATGGCGATACGGTTCTAAACGGCAAGGTCGTGTCCAGCCATTTCCTCGGCTCGGTCATCCGCACCAAGCTCGATGTCACGGGCCATTCGGTTTCCTTCGACATGTTCAACGATCCAGGCGCTCAGCCGCCCGCCATCGGCGAAACCGTCAGCCTGCGTTTTGCCGCCGAGGACCTGCTGGTCCTGGCCGAATAGCCGAGCGCTCTAAGCCCCGGCGCGCAGCCGCCGCCGGGTCTCCGAGGCGCTTTCGTGATAATGCTCGCGATAGCTGCGGGCAAAGGCCGAGGCCGAGTTGAAGCCGCAAAGGGCTGCGATATCGGCAAAGGCCAGCCGCGTCTCGATCACCTTGCGCCGCGCCGCATTGAGCCTGAGCGCCAGGTAATGCACATGCGGCGGCACGCCGATCGTCTCCAGGAACAGCGTCTGCAGATGCCGCGCACTGATGCCGACACGTTTTGCGAGCCTGGCCAGCGTCAGCGGCTGTTCGATGGTCTCCTCCATCAGCCGCACCGCGAGGCCCACCCGCGGGTCCGCCATGCGCATGCTGCCGGTTGACGGACGCGCCGAGGTCTCGCCGGAGACGCTGGCCTGTTCGTAAATGAACAGCCGCGACACCTCGAGCGCCAGCGAATAGCCATGCCGCCGCCGGATCAGCTCCAGCATCAGGTCGAGCGTCGGCAGCGACCCGCCCGTGGTGATCCGCTTGCCGTCGATCACGTAGCGCTCGCGCACCGCCGCGATCTGCGGATAGGCGGCGGCGAATTCGTCGAAATCCTCCCAATGGGTGGTCGCGGCAAAGCCGTCCAGCAGCGACGCCTCTGCCAGCAGCCAGGTGCCGGATTCGATGCCGGCCATCACAGAGCGATGCCGCGCCGTCTGTGACAGCAGCATTTTCAGCTGCGGCGTGGCGCTACGCTGCCAGTGATAGCTCGACAGCACGAACAGCGGCCCCGTCTCGCGCCCCGGCCGGAACGGCCCATCGACGGGAATCGGAATATGGCTGCGCGTCTCGATCGCCGCACCATCCGGGCTGAAGATCCGCCAGTCGTAGAGATCGAGCCCGGAGATCCGGTTGGCGGCGCGCATCGGCTCGATGACGGAGGCGACCAGGATCAGGTTGGTCTCCGGCAGAACCAGGATATCGACGCCGAGCGTTTCCCCTGATGGGCCGTTCATAGACGCTCCGCCTCCTCAGAAATTTCCGATAATGTACAGTATAGTACCAAATCTGCAAAGCATGCGCAAAAATTTTGGCCCGTAATGCCCTCATAAATTAGGGAGAGCTTACTCCGTGCCTTTGACCATGAACCGCGACGTTTTCATCACCTGTGCCGTCACCGGCGCCGGCGACACGGTCTCGAAATCGAGCCATGTGCCGATCACCCCGAAGCAGATCGCCGACAGCGCCATCGATGCCGCCAAGGCCGGTGCTGCCGTGGTGCACTGCCATGTCCGCGACCCGGAGACCGGCGCCGCCTCCCGGCGCAATGACCTCTACCGGGAAGTGACCGACCGCATCCGCGCCGCCGATGTCGATGTCGTCCTCAACCTGACCGCCGGCATGGGCGGCGACCTGATCTTCGGCAATGTCGAAAATCCCCTGCCCTTGAACCCGAAGGGCACAGACATGGCCGGCGCCACCGAGCGCGTCAGCCATGTTGCCGAATGCCTGCCGGAAATCTGCACGCTCGATTGCGGCACCATGAACTTTTCGCTCGGCGATTACGTGATGACCAACACGCCGTCCATGCTGCGCGCCATGGCGAAGTTGATGACCGACCTCGGCGTGCGCCCGGAGATCGAGGCCTTTGACACCGGCCATCTGTGGTTCGCCAAGCAATTGGTCGAGGAAGGCCTGATCGAGGATCCGGTGCTGATCCAGCTCTGCATGGGCATTCCCTGGGGCGCACCCGACGATCTGAACACCTTCATGGCCATGGTCAACAACGTACCGGCAAACTGGACCTTCTCGGCCTTCTCGATTGGCCGCAATGCGCTGGCCTACCCGGCCGCAGCGGTGCTGGCCGGCGGCAATGTGCGCGTCGGGCTGGAGGACAATCTCTATATCGGCAAGGGCCAGCTCGCCACCAATGCGCAACTGGTCGAAAAAGCCGTCACCGTCATCGAAGGCATGGGCGCGAAAATCATCGGGCCGGCCGCGGTGCGGGAAAAACTGAAGCTGACGAAGCGGTAAAAGCCGCCCATCCCAAAACAAAGGGACGGGAAGTTTGGGAACAGACAAACCCCCTCTGGCCTGCCGGCCATCTCCCCCACAAGGGGGGAGACCACACGCGGAACGGTGTCGGCCTCAGCCACCGAAGGCGCGGCAGGTTAAGCCCTCCCCCTTGTGGGGAGGGTTTGGGAGGGGACTTTTAGCTAGGATGGATTTGACAATGACCAAGATCACAAAGGCCGCCTGCATCGGCGGCGGGGTTATCGGCGGGGCCTGGGCGGCGCGGTTTCTGCTGGCCGGCATCGACGTCAACATGTTCGATCCGCATCCGGAGGCGGCCCGCATCGTGGGCGAAGTGCTCGCCAATGCCGCGCGCGCCTCCAAACTGCTGACCATGGCGCCCCTGCCGAAAAAGGGCACCCTCACCTTTCGCAACAGCATTCACGAAGCCGTCGAAGGCGCTGAGTGGATTCAGGAAAGCGTGCCCGAGCGCCTCGACCTGAAGCGCAACGTCATCACCCAGATCGACGCCGCAGCCCATCCCCATGCGCTGATCGGCTCCTCGACCTCGGGCCTGCTGCCGAGCGATTTGCAGCGTGACATGGCCCATCCGGACCGCCTGTTCGTCGCCCATCCCTATAACCCGGTCTACCTGCTGCCACTGGTCGAACTGGTCGGCGGAAAGCAGACGACGCCGGAGACCATTGCTCGCGCCATGACCGCCGTCGAGCAGATCGGCATGAAGGGCGTCGTCATCCAGAAGGAGATCGAGGCCTTTGTCGGCGACCGCCTGCTGGAGGCCCTGTGGCGCGAAGCGCTGTGGCTCATCCAGGACGATATCTGCGACACCGAGACCCTCGACAATGTCATGCGCTATTCCTTCGGCATGCGCTGGGCGCAGATGGGCCTGTTCGAGACCTACCGCATCGCCGGTGGCGAGGCCGGCATGCGCCATTTTCTGGCACAGTTCGGCCCCTGCCTGAAATGGCCCTGGACCAAGTTCACCGATGTCGTCGATCTCACCGACGAACTGGTGGAAAAGATCGGCGCGCAGTCGGATGCCCAGGCCGCCGGCCGCTCGATCCGCGAGCTGGAGCGCATCCGCGACGAGAACCTGGTCGGCATCATGCAGGCGCTGAAAGGCGGCAATGGCGGCGCCGGCTGGGGTGCCGGCAAGCTGCTGGCCGATTTCGAGGCCCGCCTCTGGGCCGATGCCGAAAAGCCCGAGGCCGATCTCGGCAAGGCCCAACCGCTGCGCATCATCGACACCCGCGTCAATGCCGCCTGGGTCGACTATAACGGCCACATGACCGAGCATCGTTATCTGCAAGTGTTCGGCGACACCTCGGATGGCCTGCTGCGGCTGATCGGCGTCGATCTCGACTATGTCAAGAACGGCCACAGCTACTACACCGTCGAGACCCATATCCGCCATCTCGGCGAAGCGCGGCTCGGCGAGGCGCTCTATTCGACCTGCCAGATCCTGTCCGTCGATGAGAAACGCCTGCAGATCTTCTCGACGATCTACAATGCCGACACCAACGTGGCCATTGCCACCGCCGAACAGATGATGCTGCATGTCGACAGCAAGGTCGGCAAATCGGTGCCCGCTCTGCCCGACGTGCTGGAGCGCGTCACCGCCATCGCCGAAGCCCATGCCGGCTTGGCGAGGCCTGACGGTGTCGGACGGAGCGTGGGGCAGAAGCGGTAAGCGGACGGCAAGGCTGCCCCTCACCCTAGCCCTCTCCCCGTAAACGGGGAGAGGGAACCTGCCTCGAGCAGAGCTATTGTGCATCGGGGAGCCGCGGATTCCTTCTCCCCGTTTACGGGGAGAAGGTGCCGGCAGGTCAGGCGCAACGCGTTGCTCCGGGGATGAGGGGCAGCAGACCATAAAAATGAGGAGGAGAACGCCATGAATTTCGCACTGACCGACGAGCAGGAGATGATCGTCAAGACGGTCCGCGATTTCGTCGAGACGGAGATCTATCCCCATGAGGACGAAGTCGAGCGCACCGGCATCGTGCCCCCGGAACTCGGCCAGGAGATCGCCCGCAAATGCAAGGAGATCGGCTTCTTCGGCTGCAATTTCCCCGAAGAGGTCGGCGGCGCCGGTCTCGATCACCTGACCTTCACTTTGGTCGAACGCGAACTCGGCCGCGCCTCGATGGGCCTTACCGTGTTCTTCGGCCGCCCCTCGGGCATCCTGATGGCCTGCAATGACGAGCAGCGCCAACGCTATCTTCTGCCCGCCGTCAGCGGCGAGAAATTCGATGCTTTGGCGATGACCGAGCCGGATGCCGGTTCCGACGTGCGCGGCATGAAGTGTTTCGCCAGGCCCGATGGCGGTGACTGGATCGTCAACGGCACAAAACATTTCATCAGCCATGCCAACATTGCCGATTTCGTCATCGTCTTCATCGCCACCGGCGAGGAGGACACGCCGCGCGGCCCCAAAAAGAAGATCACCTGTTTCCTGGTCGATCGCGGTACGCCGGGCTTCGAGATCCGCGAAGGTTATTCCTCCGTCTCCCATCGCGGCTACAAGAACTGCATCCTCACCTTCGACGATTGCCGCCTGCCCTCGGCGCAGATCCTGGGCGAAGTGCACAAGGGCTTCGATATCGCCAATGACTGGCTCTACGCCACCCGCATCACGGTGGCCGCCACCTGCGTCGGCCGGGCGCGCCGCGTCTTCGATCTGGCTTTGCCCTATGCCGCCGAGCGCAAACAGTTTGGAAAGCCGATCGGCGCCAACCAGGGCGTCTCCTTCAAACTGGCCGACATGATCACCGAAATCGACGCCGCCGACTGGCTGACGCTGGCCGCCGCCTGGCGGCTGGACCAGAAACTGCCGGCCAATCGCGAGATCGCCTCGGCCAAACTCTATGCGTCGGAAATGCTGGCCCGCGTCACCGACGAGGCGATCCAGATCTATGGCGGCATGGGCCTGATGGACGACCTGCCGCTCGCCCGCTTCTGGCGCGACGCCCGCGTCGAGCGCATCTGGGACGGCACCTCCGAAATCCAGCGCCACATCATCAGCCGCGACCTGCTGCGGCCGTTTGGAGCGTGAGCGGCATGAGGATCGTCATGGACACTCGTTCAAGCCTTACCCCCCTCTGCCCTGCCGGGCATCTCCCCCTCAAGGGGGGAGATCGGCTGGGGCTGGCCACCCAGGATAACGACATCCCGAATTTTCGGCCACTGTCTCGACCTCTCTTTGGGCGCCGCGTTTCCACGGATCGATCTCCCCCCTTGAGGGGGAGATGCCCGGCAGGGCAGAGGGGGGTAGCCAAAGACTCCGTAGTATTGGCAGGCCGCCCATCATGACCGCCCCCCGCGACCTCTCCCGCCTCATCCGACCCACCTCCATCGCCGTGTTCGGCGGCAAGGAGGCGCGCCGCGTCATCGAGCAATGCGACAAGATGGGCTTTGCCGGCGCCATCTGGCCGGTGCATCCGAAACTCGACGAGATCCTCGGCCGCAGATGTTATCGCTCTGTCGCCGACCTGCCCGCCGCTCCCGATGCCAGCTTCGTCGGCGTCAACCGCCTGCTGACCATCGAGATCATCGGCGCGCTGGCAAAAATCGGCGCCGGCGGGGCGATCTGCTACGCCTCGGGCTTTTCCGAAGCGGTCAAGGAACTGCCCGATGGCGATGCCTTGCAAGCACGGTTGATCGAGGCCGCCGGCGACATGCCGGTCGTCGGTCCCAATTGCTACGGCTTCATCAACATGCTGGACGGCGCCCTGCTCTGGCCCGACCAGCACGGCATGCAGCGCCAGAGCCGCGGCGTGGCGGTGCTGACCCAGAGCTCCAACATCGCCTGTAACATTTCCATGCAGCAGCGCGGCCTGCCTCTCGCCTATCTGATGACCGCCGGCAACCAGGCCCAGACGGGCCTGTCGGCGCTGGCGCTGGCAGCATTGGAAGACCCGCGCGTCACGGCGGTCGGCCTGCATATCGAAGGGTTTGACGACCTCGCCACGCTCGAAAAGCTGGGCAGCCGCGCCCGCGAGCTGAAAAAGCCCGTCATCGCCCTCAAAGTCGGCAAATCGGAAGCCGCCCGCAAAGCGACGGTGTCCCATACCGCGTCGCTCGCCGGCAATCACCAGGTCTCCTCGGCGGTGCTCGCCCGTTTCGGCATCGGCCAGGTCGAGACCCTTCCCGAACTGCTGGAAACCCTGAAACTGCTGCATGTCGCAGGCCCGCTGATGAGCAATGCCATCTCCTCGATGAGCTGTTCGGGCGGCGAGGCCTCGCTGATTGCCGATGCCGGCACCGGCCGCCGCATCGACTTCCGCGACCTGAAGGATGAGCAACGCCAGCCGCTGCGCGACATCTTGGGTGAAATGGTGACGATCTCCAATCCGCTCGATTACCACACCTTCGTCTGGGGCAATCTCGAACGCCAGACCGCCGCCTTCACCACCATGATGCAGGGCGATTATGCGCTGAACCTTGTCGTGCTCGACTTTCCCCGCGCCGACCGCTGCGACCCCGCCGACTGGGTGACCACCGTCGACGCGGTGATTGCCGCAGCGCAAACGACCGGTGCCAATGCCGGGGTGGTGGCCAGCATGGCGGAAAACATGCCGGAAGCGATTGCCGAACGGCTGGTGGCCGCCGGCGTGACGCCGTTTTCCGGCATCGACGAGGCGCTCGCCGCCGCCGAGATCGCCCATGGCATCCATATAGCCTGGGCCGCACCGCTGCCCGCCCCGCTCCTGCGTGTCGGCACCTCCTCCGGCGAAGCGGTGACGCTCAGCGAATATGCCAGCAAACGGGCGCTTGCCCCCTTCGGTCTGCCAGTGCCACCAGGACGCTTTGCCGAGACACCGGAAGAGGCAGCCACGGCCGCAACGGCGATCGGTTTCCCGGTGGCGCTGAAAGGCTCGGGCGTCGCCCACAAGACCGAAGCCGGCGCCGTCCGGCTCAACCTGTCCTCAGAAGCCGAGGTCACCGCCGCCGCCCGCGCCATGGCCGCGGTCGCTGACGGCTACCTCGTCGAGCGCATGGCCGCCAGACCGGTCGCCGAACTGATCCTCGGTGCGCTGCGCGATCCGGTCGCAGGCCCGGTACTGACCATCGGTGCCGGCGGCATTCTGGTCGAACTGCTCGACGATTCCGCCGTCATCACCCTGCCGACCACCAAAGCCGAGATCGAGAGCACAATCGCCGGCCTGAAGATCGCGAAACTGCTGAACGGCTATCGCGGCCAGCCGAAGGGCGACCTAGCGGCCCTCATCGACGCGATCTCCGCCGCCGCCGATTTCGTCATCGCCCACGCCGCCGAGATCGAGGAACTCGACATCAACCCACTGATGGTATTGCCCGAGGGACAGGGCGTCGTCGCGGTGGATGCGCTGGTGAGGATGCGCGTGTAGGATTGCGGTCACGGCAACGGCGGCGGCAGCGGTTTACCCCCCTCTGTCCTGCCGGACATCTCCCCCTCAAGGGGGGAGATCGGATGGAGTGGCCGCTTTGCTCAGCAGTGGCCAAAGCCTTTCCCCATCCCTGAGATTGGGCAGGACATCAGCAGCAGAGTAATCTCCCCCCTTGAGGGGGAGATGTCCGGCAGGACAGAGGGGGGTGTCCCCGCACACAACGCAACGACAAAAGACGAGGGAGACAATCATGACAGCCACCCCCATCAAAACCCGCCGCGAGGGCGGCATTCTCGAGGTCACCATTGATCGGCCGAAGGCCAATGCCATCGATCTCGTCACCAGCCGGCAGATGGGCGAGATCTTTCGGGAGTTTCGCGATGACGACACGCTGCGCGTCGCAATCCTCACCGCCGCCGGCGAAAAGTTCTTCTGTGCCGGCTGGGACCTGAAGGCCGCCGCCGGCGGCGATGCGGTCGATGGCGATTATGGCGTCGGCGGCTTTGGCGGCCTGCAGGAACTGCGCGACCTCAACAAGCCGGTGATTGCCGCCATCAACGGCATCTGCTGCGGCGGCGGCTTCGAGATCGCTTTGTCGGCCGATCTCATCCTGGCCACTGAGCACGCCACCTTCGCGCTGCCGGAAATCCGCTCCGGCACGGTCGCCGATGCCGCCTCGATCAAGCTGCCGAAGCGCATCCCCTATCATATCGCCATGGACATGCTGCTGACCGGCCGCTGGCTCGACGTTCAGGAAGGCCACCGCTGGGGCTTCGTCAACGAAATCTTGCCAGCCGACAAGCTCATGGACCGCGCCTGGGCTTTGGCCCGCCTGCTCGAAAGCGGCCCGCCGCTGGTCTATGCGGCCATCAAGGAAGTGGTGCGTGAGGCGGAAGGGTCCAAATTCCAGGACACCATGAACAAGGTCACCCGCCGGCAATTAAAGACCGTCGACGTGCTCTATTCCAGCGAGGACCAGTTGGAAGGCGCCCGCGCCTTTACGGAAAAGCGCGATCCTGTGTGGAAGGGCAAATGAGCTTTGAGGGGTAAGGCACTTTGCCGACAGGGAGCGGGTCGCTAGTCTGAGGCCCTAACCCTGCCAGCGAGTCCCATTCATGCCCCACACATGCCGCCTCACCGTTCTCGACGCCATCACCGACGCCGGCAAACAAGGTCGGCCGAATGAGGACCGTTTCGGTTATAACAAGGATGCCGCCTTCGTGCTGGATGGCGCGACGGGGCTGGGCGACCGCCAGTTCATTGACGGCTATGGCTCGGATGCCGCCTGGATCGCCGAGTTCGGCACCGAGCAGCTGAAGCAGCGGCTGGATGCCCATGCCGATCCCCGAGCCATCCTGCGCGCCATCTCCGCAGAGGCGCGCGACACCTTCCAGGGCGTCGCCGGCGATCAGCCACGCTATGCCTGGCCGCTCTGCAGCCTGACGGCGCTGCGCGCCACGCCGAGTGGTTTCCAGTATTTTGGCCTCGGGGACAGCTGCCTCTATCTGCTGCACGATGATGGCACGAGCGACTTCGTCATTCCCATTCCCGGCGCCTATGAATGGGAACAGCACCGCGCCGCCGAACACATCGCCCGCCTCGGCGGCATCGGCGCATCGGGCAGCGCCAACAGCGATCCGCTCACCCTCGAAGACCTGCGCCGCGGCCGCGCCCTGCAGAACACGCCGGACGGTTTCACCTGGACCTTCGGCATCGTGCCGGACGCCGCCGATCACCTGGCCATGGTCGACGTGCCCGTGTCGGGCGGAGGCGCCACCGCCCTGCTCTGCTCGGACGGCCTGGCCGATCTCGTCGCCCTCTACAAAGCCTATGATGCCGGTTCGCTGGTTCGCGCCGCCATGGACCAAGGCCTTGCCGCGCTGGTCACGGAACTCCGCCATTTCGAACGCGAGGTCGACCAGGACGGATTGCACTATCCGCGCTTCAAGCAGAGCGACGATACGACGGCGATTTTGTTGCGGCTGACCGTGGAAGGCGAATAGTCCGTTTTGGGATTTTCTTTTCTGAACAAGGTCTTGGACGAAAATGATGATTCAGATGCCAAGGTCGTTGAATCAATCTCTTAAGCTGAAAAGCCCCTCATCCGGCTGCCGCCACCTTCTCCCCGCAAGCGGGGAGAAGGCCGAATGAGGCAATGCCCCGGTTCGCTGTGACGAACTGCAAGGTGTGGGTTTTGGAAATCAAACATTTTCGGTAGCCATCTAGAGTTTTGGGACTCTCTCGACGCCTCGGTATTTGTCGTGCAACGGTGCGGCATCTCCCTTCTCCCAGCTTGCGGGGAGAAGGTGGCGGCAGCCGGATGAGGGGCAGCCGCCAGGCCATCATCCCCCAATCACGCCGCATCCTCCACCACGTCCCCCGCCGGCGTCGGCACATAGTTCAGCACCGGCCCGAGCCAGCGCTCGACCTCGCCGACCGGCATGCCCTTGCGGGCGGCATATTCCTCCACCTGGTCGCGCTCGACCTTGGCGACACCGAAATAGTAGCTGTCGGGATGGCCGATATAGAGGCCGGAGACCGAGGAGCCGGGCCACATGGCGTAGCTTTCGGTAAGAGTCACGCCGGTGGCAGCCTCCGCATCGAGCAGCGCAAACAGCGTCGCCTTCTCGGTATGGTCGGGCTGGGCCGGATAGCCCGGCGCCGGGCGGATGCCGGCATAGGTCTCGCCGATCAGTTCCTCCGGCAAAAGCGTCTCGTCGACTGCATAGCCCCAGAACTCGCGCCGCACCCGCTGGTGCATGGCCTCGGCAAAGGCTTCGGCAAAGCGGTCGGCCAGCGCCTTGACGAGGATCGAGGAGTAATCGTCATTGGCCCGCTCGAAACGTTCGGCAATGGCGATTTCCTCAAAGCCGGCCGTCACCACGAAACCGCCGATATAATCGGCCACGCCGCTGTCTTTCGGCGCCACAAAATCGCTCAGCGCCACATTTGGCCGACCGTCGCGTTTCGACAGCTGCTGGCGCAGCGTATAGAAGGTGGCCAGCGCCTCGTCGCGGTCGTCGTTTGTGTAGAGATGGATATCGTCGCCGCTGGTATTGGCCGGCCAGAAGCCGACCACGGCGCGCGGCCGGAACCATTTTTCCGCTATGATTTTCGACAGCATGGCCTGCGCATCGGCAAACAGCTGGCGCGCCGCCTCGCCCTGCGCCTCATCCTCAAGAATGGCTGGATAACGGCCCTTCAGCTCCCAGGTCTGGAAGAACGGCGTCCAGTCGATATATTGCGCCAGATCGGCCAGATCGTAATCGTCGAACACTTTTGTGCCGAAGAACGATGGCTTGACCGGCTGGTAGGCCGACCAGTCCAGCCGGGCGGCATTGGCGCGCGCCTTGGCCAGCGGCAGGCGCTGCTTGTCGCGCTCGTTGCGCGCGTGGGCCTCCGCGACCTTGGCATATTCGGCGCGGATCGTCTCGACGTAGCTGTGCTTAGTGTCCGGCGACAGCAGCGCCGAGACCACGCCGACGGCGCGGCTGGCATCGGTCACATAGACCGCCTGGCCTGCTTTGTATTGCGGGCTGATCTTCACCGCCGTGTGCACGCGGCTGGTCGTCGCGCCGCCGATCAGCAGCGGAATGGAAAAGCCCTGCCGCTCCATCTCGGCTGCGACATGCACCATTTCATCGAGCGACGGGGTGATCAGGCCGGACAGGCCGATGATGTCGACCTTCTCGCGGATCGCCGTCTCGAAAATCTTGGTGGCTGGCACCATGACGCCCAGATCGATGATGTCGTAGTTGTTGCAGGCCAGAACCACGCCGACGATGTTCTTGCCGATATCGTGCACGTCGCCCTTGACGGTCGCCATCAGCACCTTGCCGGCCGCCTCGCGCTCGCCGCTGCCGCCATTCGCCAGTTTTTCCGCTTCCATATAGGGCAGCAGAACGGCCACGGCCTGCTTCATGACGCGCGCCGATTTGACCACCTGCGGCAGGAACATTTTTCCTGCGCCGAACAGGTCGCCGACCACATTCATGCCGGCCATCAGCGGCCCTTCGATGACATGCAGCGGCCGCTCGACCGAGAGCCGCGCCTCTTCGGTGTCCGCATCGATGAATTCGGTGATGCCGTTGACCAGCGCATGCTCCAGCCGCTTGGCGACCGGCAGCTCCCGCCAGCTCATGTCCTGGGCGCGGACCTGCTTTTCGCCGGTGCCGCGGTACCGCTCGGCAATCTCCAGCAGCCGTTCGGTGGAATCGTCGCGGCGGTTGAGCACCACGTCCTCGCAGGCCTCGCGCAGCTCCGCATCGATGCTCTCATAGACCGCCAGCTGCCCGGCATTGACGATGCCCATGTCCATGCCGGCCTGGATGGCGTGGTAGAGGAACACCGCATGCATGGCCTCGCGCACCGGCTCATTGCCGCGGAACGAGAAGGACAGGTTGGAGACGCCGCCGGAAATATGCACCAGCGGCATTTTTTCGCGGATCGTCCGGGTCGCCTCGATGAAGTCGACGCCGTAATTGTTGTGCTCCTCGATGCCGGTCGCCACCGCAAAGACATTGGGGTCGAAGATGATGTCTTCCGGCGCGAACCCCGCCTCCTCGGTCAGCAGCTCATAGGCCCGCGTACAGATCTCCACCTTGCGCGCGTAGGTATCGGCCTGGCCCTTCTCGTCGAAGGCCATGACGACCACTGCCGCACCATAATTGCGCACCAGCTTGGCCTGTTTGACAAAAGCCTCCTCACCCTCCTTCATGGAGATCGAATTGACGATCGCCTTGCCCTGCACGCATTTCAGCCCCGCCTCGATGATCTGGAACTTCGAGCTGTCGATCATCACGGGAACGCGGGCGATATCCGGCTCGGCGGCGATCAGGTTGAGGAATTCGACCATGGCCTTTTCACTGTCGATCAGGCCTTCGTCCATGTTGATGTCGATGATCTGCGCGCCGTTTTCCACCTGGTCGCGGGCAACGACGAGGGCCGCCGAATAGTCGCCGGCGGTGATCAGCTTACGGAACTTGGCAGATCCCGTGACATTGGTGCGCTCGCCGACATTGACGAACGGAATGTCCTTGGTCAGCACGAAGGGCTCCAGGCCCGACAGCGACATAAACGGCCGGTGCTCCGGCACCTGGCGCGGCTTGAACGGAGCCACCGCTTCGGCAATCGCCCTGATATGCTCGGGCGTCGAGCCGCAACAGCCGCCGACCACATTGACCAGGCCATCGCGGGCAAAACCCTCGATCTGCCGGGCCATGTCCTCGGGGCTTTCGTCATACTGGCCGAACTCGTTCGGCAGGCCGGCGTTCGGATAGGCGCAGAGGAAGGTGTCGGCGGTGCCGGACAGTTCCTGCAGATGCGGCCGCATGGCATTGGCACCGAGCGCGCAGTTCAGCCCGATGGTGAACGGCCGGGCATGGCGCACCGAGTTCCAGAAGGCCGACGGCGTCTGGCCGGACAGGGTGCGGCCGGAGAGATCGGTGATCGTGCCCGAAATCATCACCGGCAGGCGGATGCCCTTTGCGACAAACCGCTCCTCGCAGGCAAAGATCGCCGCCTTGGCGTTCAGCGTGTCAAAAATCGTCTCGATCAGGATGATATCGGCGCCGCCGTCGATCAGGCCGTCGATCTGCTCGGCATAGGCCAGCCGCAAATCGTCGAAGGAGACGGCGCGGTAGCCGGGATTGTTAACGTCCGGCGACATCGAGGCGGTGCGGTTGGTCGGGCCGATGGCGCCGGCCACGAAGCGGCGCTTGCCGTCCTCCCGCTCGGCGCGCATGGCCGCCCGTCGCACCAGCAGTGCGCCGTCACGGTTCAGATCATAGACCGCCGCTTCCATCTGGTAATCGGCCTGGGCAATGCGGGTCGAGGAAAAGGTATTGGTCTCGAGAATATCGGCGCCGGCCATCGCGTAGCGATAATGGATCTCTTCGATCGCATCGGGCTGGCTGAGGATCAGGAGGTCGTTATTGCCCTGCTGGTGACAGGCACAGCCGAGAAAGCGGGTGCCGCGGAAATGGTCCTCGTCAAAGCCCAAGCCCTGGATCTGCGTGCCCATGGCACCGTCGAGAATGAGGATGCGCTCGCGCGCCGCTTTTGTCAGCGCCGCAAAAACCTCCGCGCCATCCCGCTTCGCATCGGGACAACCGAACAGACCGTCGAGCATGGGCGAAATCCTTTATTCCAAATGCGACAGCATCGAATTCACATAAAGATATCTTTATGTCAATATATCATTTGCGAAACATCAAGTCATAGCCTCACCTGGAGCCAAGTTGAGCGGTGACAAGCGGGACCTCGGGCGATATAGGATTTCAACCGATCACAAGACCATGCCGGGAGGACAGCATGACCGAGACGCCAACCACGAGCCCCTTGCCGGCGCTGTGGAGCAACCGCGCCTATCACCGCAAATGGCTGCTGGCCCAGGCGAATGGCCTGTTCGATTTCTTCCAAGGCCCGAGCCTCAATCCCAAGGGCGGCTTCTACGATCTCAACCGCGAAGGCGCGCCGCTTGCCACGGACAATCCAGTGCGCGGCATCCATGCCAGCGCCCGCATGGTGCATTGCTTCGCGATCGGCGACCTGCTCGGCCGGCCGGGTGCCGCCGATATGGTCGACCACGGCATGTCCTTCCTGTGGAACCGCCACCGCGACCAGCAGAACGGCGGCTATTTCTGGCAGGTCGACGACACCGGCGCCGCCGACAGTTCCAAGCAGGGCTATGGCCATGCCTTCGTGCTGCTGGCCGCCTCCTCCGCCAAGGTGATCGGCCATCCCCTGGCAGATGCCATGCTGGCCGATATCACCGAGGTGCTAGACACGAAATTCTGGGAAGCCGCCCATGGTGCCATCGCGGAAGAATTTTCCGCCGACTGGCAGCCGGTCGCCGGCTATCGCGGCCAGAACTCCAACATGCACCTGACCGAGGCGCTGATGGCCGCCTTCGAGGCGACCGGCGAGCGTCATTATCTGGACAAGGCGGAAAGCATTGCCGACCTCCTGATCAACCGCCGCGCTCGTGAAGAGGCCTTCCGCGTTGCCGAACATTTCGACGAGCAGTGGACGGTCGACCGGAGCTATTACCACGCCAACGAAATGTTCCGCCCGGCCGGCACCACGCCCGGCCATTGGCTGGAATGGGCGCGCCTCGTGCTGCAGCTCTGGGTGCTGGGCGGCAAGCGCCACGACTGGATGCCGGAGGCCGCCCGCGGCCTTTTCTTCCAGTCTATGGTGCTCGGCTGGGACAAGGACAAAGGCGGCTTCTTCTACACGCTCGACTGGGCCAATGTGCCCGACAAAAAATCAAAACTCTGGTGGCCGCTCTGCGAAGGGGCAGCCGCCGCCCATGTACTCAATGCCCACAGCCCCAGCGATTTCCACGAAGAGAGCTACCGCCGCATCTGGAATTTTATCGCGGGTCACAGCCTCGATCAGACCTTCGGCGGCTGGCATGAAGAACTGACCGAGGATCTGCAGCCCGCCAACAGCCTGTTTCCCGGCAAGGGCGATCTGTACCATGCCCTGCAGGCCTGCCTGATCCCGCTTTTCCCGGCCGAGGGCAGCCTGACCAAGATGATCACGGAGACCGGCGGCACGCTCTGACCGGACCAAGTTACGCTGCCGCCGGCCGTCAGGGCTGTTGCGGCGGCATTCCGTCGGACTGGAAGGATGCGGAAAATTTCGTGCCCTGGCGCAGCGAGCCGGAACAGCGGACGGTAATCTGTCCCTTGGACGGATTGCCATAGGTGCATTGGCCACGTGCCGACAGCACCTTCGGCTTGTTGGTTTCCAGCCCTTCGTTGAAGATCAGCCGGTCGATCTTGATCGACGCGCCCTTGGCGTTCTTTCGCGCGACATCGGTGCCGCTGAAGGTCAGGATATGGTTCTGCCCGAGCAGGAAATAGAAGCCGGACCGACCGTCGGTCAGCACCGTGCGGCCGAGCTTACCGGAACAGGCCGCCGTCATGTCCTGGTCGCCGACCACCATCCTGAGACATTTGCCGCTCAGCATCATGATCGGTGGCGTGGAAGCATCTTGGGCAGCAACCAGGCTCGCCTGCAACACCAGCAGGAAGACCATTGCCAAAACTGATTTCAGGGTCGCAAGAATCGCACCGGCCTCCGCTTGTCCATGCCGCGGAACATGCCCCCGGCCTGCTCTCAAAGCAAGGCGGCAGACGGTATCGACGCGTCCTGCCGCCTACCGCGCCAAGGCGACGCAGCAGCCATCCGGCCGGGCCGGAACGAAATAGGGCATCTTGTCCGCGGTCACCAAAGCCGCGTTGCGGTTGGCACTTTTCTGCCGCGCCACGTCCTGGAGCAGGGATGCAAAATCGCTGAGCGAGATGCCATCAGCACGCAGCATCTGCCGGATCAGGGGATCCCTCAGCACTTCCGCCATTGTCATGTCATTCGTCATCGGCTTGTTCTCCGTCACACTCAGACAGTAGCAACAGGGTGTAACGCCCAGATGTCGTGGCGATGGCGAAAACGTGGCGAGACGGAAAAAATCGCGCCGCGGACGCCGATCAGGCCGCGATATCGGCAATCTCGCCGAACTGGCAGAGAATGCGCGGGCTGGTCATGTCGCCGCTTTCCATGTCGACCTGCACCGCATAGGCCGCCACGCCGGCATGCCGGTCGGCCATGGCTGTGGCGATCTTCTCGGCGGACACCGGATTGGAAGCCTGACGCATCTCGCCCGGCGCAATGCCACCGCGAACCTTCTTGAACGACAGCACGATGTATTTTTCAGCCAGGGACATGGTCATTTCCGATTCACGTTGCTATGTTCTCTTTTTGTTCGATTTCGACCTGGAAGTCAAGCTGTTTGCGACACCGCATCGGGGCTCGCTTGCTGGCCTTACCGAGACAGGCCGATGAACCCACGGGGGAAATCGAACGGATTTGGGAGCTCCCCCTGTTCTCTCTGCCCTCCAGGCTGGTATCTGTGCTGCTCCGCCCACCCCGCCTCGACTGGATCTCCCGATGACGCTCAAAATCTACCTTGCCGGCCCCGAAGTCTTCCTGCGCGACGCCCGCCAGGTGCTGGATGCCAAGGCGGCGCTAACGCGCGCTTATGGCTTCACGCCGCTCTGCCCGGGCGACCTGGAAATTCCGCCTTCCGACACCAGGCGCGGCATGGGCCAGGCGATCAGCGCCATCGACGAGCATATGATGAACACGGCAGACGCCATCATCGCCAATCTCACGCCGTTTCGCGGCCTGGCGGCCGATACCGGCACCGCCTTCGAGCTGGGCTATATGTGTGCCCAGGGCAAACGCGTCTACGCCTACACCAATGTCGCCGACGACCATCACCAGCGCTTGCTGGCCTATTATAACGGCGATGTGCGGGAGGGTGAGGATGGCCGCAAGCGTGGCCCCGACGGCCTGTCGCTCGAGAATTTCGACATGGCCGACAATCTCATGCTGCAAGGCGGCGTCGAACGTCGCGGCGGCGCCGTGATGGTCCATCGCGCTGCACCCGACCGGCTCTACAGCGACCTGACCGCGTTCGAAGCCTGCCTGAAGGCGATATCGCAACCCTGAAGACGACCACAGGGACAACCGATCGCCCTGGTCCTGTCCGGCCGCAAAGTCTTGGGCACCGTGTTTTCATGGGACTGCAACTTAAGGAAGCATCAACTATTACAGGTAATTATTGATGGTCGATGCATCGTTTCGAACCATTTGGAAACCTTGCCACCCAATACTGTGAGCATTGATGTCAGTCTGCCCATACTCTGCGCGATATTTCACGTTGGACTTTGAAGGCCGCACCCTGGATGATGGATGAACAGCCCGAAGCAAACCGCGTTGTAGCACCAGGCAGGTCGCTCGGTGCAAGCCAAACCGCGTCGGTCGGACGGGCATCCGTTTTCACGCTTGCGACGGCCTGGAAAAAGTCGTTGCTGTTCAAGATCATCATCGTCTTTCTGGGCGGCATCATGCTGTCCTATAGCGTTGGCGCACTGGTCGGTTGGCTGATGTTCGTTGATGCGGCCAAGGAACAGTGGACCAACCAGGCGCGGGTCAATACCCAGATTGCCAGCGCCACCTTGCGCAACATCTATACCTATGTCGTCATCGAGACGGACCGCAGCGGCCAGGTCGAACACATCGTCACGACCCAGCCGATCGGCGACGACGATTCCATCCTCTACACCGGCTTCAACCCGACCGACGTGCTGGCGCTGGTCAGCGCCCAGACCAAGAACGACACCTGGCTGCTGCGCTACGATCGCGAAACCGGCAGGTTCATCGATGTCGCGGCTTCCTCGGGCATGCCGTCTGAGGACAAGCCCTTCGTGGCACCGGACGATCCGCTGTTTGCGGAAGCCGGCACGCTCGGGCGCTTTGCGACAGGTTTTGCGACGATCGGCGGCCTCAAGCACTATATCGGCCTTCTGCCGATCATCAGCCCCGATAGCGACCTGCTCGGTGTCGTGGCCGTCAGCATTGGCAAAGCCTCCAGCCTCAATCGCGCCCAGGACCAACTCATTCGCAACTCGCTGGTCATGCTGCTGGCCATACTCGCCCTGACCGGCGGGCTGGCGACCTTCATGGCCAAGCGGCTGTTCAAGCCCGTGCCGGCCCTTGTCCAGGCGACGCTGCAGATCGCCAGCGAAGTCACCGACAAGGTCACGCCCTTTCAAGGCCGCAGCGACGAGATCGGCGACATGGCACGCGCCATCGAGGCGCTGCGCGAAGCCGTGGTCGAACGCGCCCGATTGCGCGAAATCCGCGACATGGCCGTCAAGCTGGAGCACATGGCCCATCACGACGCGCTGACCGGCCTCGGCAACCGCACGCTGCTGATGAACACGCTCAACCAGGCCCTGGAAACCATTGACACATCGGCCGGTTTCAATGTGCTGCTGCTCGATCTCGATCGTTTCAAGGTCGTCAACGACACCCTTGGCCATGCCTGCGGCGACCTGCTCCTGACCACGACGGCGGAGCGCATCACCACCGTGCTCGGCCCAGGCGACCTTGCGGCACGCCTCGGCGGCGACGAGTTCGCCATCGTTCAGCGGGTCGCCCGCGACGCCGAACACGAAGCCCGCGGGCTCGCGGCACGGCTGCTGGAAACCATATCCTCCGGTTTCCTGCTGGAGGACCACGAAGTGGTGGTCGGCACCAGCATCGGCATCGCCTGCGCGCCGGAGCACGGCACCACGGCAAGCCAGTTGCTGCAGAATGCCGACCTGGCGCTTTACCGCGCCAAGGCGGCCGGTCGCGGCACGTCCATCGTTTTCGAGGAAGGCATGGATATGGTCGTGCAGGACCAGCATGCCCTGGAAATGGATCTGAAATTTGCCCTGCAGCGCGATGAATTCGAAGTTCACTACCAACCCTTCGTCAACATCGCCAGCAACACCGTCTGCGGTTTCGAGGCGCTGGTACGCTGGCGCCATCCGCAACTCGGGCTGATCTCGCCCGATCGCTTCATTCCGCTGGCCGAAGAAACCGGCGTGATTGTCGCGCTCGGAGAATGGGTCCTGCGACGCGCCACCGAGGATGCCGTCGCCTGGCCGCCGCGCATCCGGCTGGCCGTCAATCTCTCGCCCGTCCAGCTTCGCCACGGCTCGATCATCAAAACCGTGGCCGACGCCCTGGAGGCCACCGGCCTACCAGCCTCGCGGCTGGAGCTGGAGGTCACCGAGTCGGTCATGCTGGCCGGCGTCGAAAGCCGCCAGGCCCTGGAAACCCTGCGCGCCATGGGCATATCGATCGTGCTGGATGATTTTGGCACCGGTTATGCCTCGCTCAGCTACCTTGCCGACATGTCTTTCAGCAAGATCAAGATCGACCGCGGCTTCGTCGCCGACATGCCGACCCATGCCACCTCGCGCGCCATTGTCGGGGCTATCACCAATCTGGCCCGCGAACTGGACATGGAGGTCACCGCCGAAGGCGTCGAGACCGAAGAGCAATTGCTGATCTTGAAAGCCGCCGGCTGCACCAATGCGCAAGGCTATTATTTTGCCCGGCCAAAACCCTTTGCCGAGACGGATTGCGGACCCGATGACGGACAAGCGTGTTCGGCCCTCGGTTATGCGACATGACGTGCCCATGAAACAGAGACCCACCAGCACGCAGCGGGCTTTAGGACGATACCCGTCCGCCACGCGCGGGCAACGATCGGAGAAGCGAAATGCGTAATCTGACTTTGACTGTGTGCATCCTTCCCACCCTTTTGCTGCCGTTCGCCGCCAGGGCGCAATCGCCGGAAAGCACGCTGGCGAAAATCGCCCGCACCGGAACGGTCACCCTCGGCTATCGCGAGGCGGAACCGCCCTTTTCCTACAAGACGCCGGATGGCAAGATCATCGGCTTCTCGATGGATCTGTGCGACCGCGTCGTGGAAGGCATCAAAACCCACCTCAAGCTCGACACGCTCAAGACGGACTATGTCGCGGCGACTTCGGCCACCCGTTTTGTCCTGGTCAAGAGCGGCAAGATCGACGTGGAATGCGCGGCAACCACCAACAATGCCGAGAGACGCAAGGTGGTCGCCTTCTCCTACCCGCATTTTGCCACCGCCACCCAGTTCATGACGCGACGCGAGGACAACATCAAGACGATCGATGACCTCGCCGGGCGTTCGGTCGCCGCGGCATCCGGGACGGTGAATATCGACCAGTTGAACACCATCAATCGGGAAAAGCAGCTCAATATCGGTGTCATGCCGACCAAGACCAACAACGAAGCCTTCGAACTCGTCGCCAGCGGCCGCGCCTCGGCTTTCGTCTGGGACGGCATCCTGCTCGCCGCGATGATCGCCCAGGCGCCCGATCCGTCGAAATTCGCGCTGTCGGATGAGTTGCTGAGCAAGCTCGAACCCTACGGCCTGCTGCTGCGCCATGGCGACGATGAGTTCAAGACGGTCGTCAATGCCACGCTGGAGAAGATCTTCACCAGTCCGGAAATCGATACGCTCTATGCCAGATGGTTCACCTCGCCGATCCCACCAGACGGCATGAACCTGAACCTGCCGATGTCACAGGGGCTGAAGCAGACCTTCGCCGCGCCGACGGAATACATGGAATAGCAACGACAGGCTGAAGCGATAGAGAAACGGGAGAATGACAATGTCAGGACGTGTTGTATCCGCTTTGACCGCCTTGACGCTTGGCCTTTCTGCGGCGGCAGGATGGGCGCAGGCGCCGAGTTCGACACTTGCCAAAATCGCCGAGACCGGCACCATTCGGCTCGGCTACAGCCCCGAGGACATTCCCTTTTCCTATAAGCTGCCGGACGGCACGGTCACCGGCTACTCGACGGATCTCTGCCTGCGCGTCGTGGATCATCTGAAAGAGCGGCTCGGGCTTGCCGCCCTGGCGATCGACTATGTCGAACGAACGCCGCGCAACCGCGTCGCCATGCTGCGCGACGGTGCCCTGGATATCGAATGCGTCGCCAGCACCAACAATGCCGAGCGTCGAAAAAGCGTCGCATTTTCCTATAGCCACTTCGTCACCGGCACCAAATTCGTGTCGCTGACGAAAAACAATCTGCGAACCATGGCAGACCTGACGGGCCATACGGTCGTGGCCACGTCGGGCACCACCAATATCGGTCAGTTGGCCACCGCCAACCGCGAGCGTGGCCTGCATATCGCCGTCATGCCGGTGGAAACCCACAAGGACGCCTTCAAGCTGGTGACAGAAGGCCGGGCCTCGGCCTTCGTGATGGACGGTATTCTTCTGGCCGCCATGGTCGCCAGTTCGGACCAGCCTGGGGACTATGTCCTGTCCAGCGATTCGCTCGGCTGGCCGGAGCCCTACGGTCTGATGGTCCGCCGGGAGGACACGGAGTTCCTCGACGCGGTGAATGCGGCCCTGCTGCAGATCTACAGCAGCGGCGAAATCAACAGCATCTACGACAAGTGGTTCACCCAGCCCATTCCGCCCAACGGCATCAACATGCACCTGCCGATGTCGGAGGAATTGCGACAGGCCTTTTCAAACCCGAGCATCCCCAAGGATTGAAAGGCCAATCCGGTGCCATCCGTCATCGCCGGCCTTTTCCGCTGCTCGACGGCCCCTGGCACGTCATGAGCCTCCGCCCCTGGTGCATCCGAGCGGCGGTCGATAACCGACCTCGATCGACAAGGCAGGCAATTGCAGCCGGCCAATGGCGCCCCTCCCCCGTGCAATTGCTGTCGGAGTCCATGGCAGCGTCGTATCAGCGGCAAATTATGTCGCTGTGAACACTGCAATAACGCAGGAAGCAGACATTATTTCAGGCAGGGTTCCATGCGAGGGCTATCATGCCGTCGCAGCGCACGTTCACTTGCCGAAGGAGATCATCTGCGTTGAGCGACCCCAAACAAACCAAGTCGGGAGGCTTTGGAAAAGCACTCCTCATGCGCCTGCAGGACACCCAATTCTGCAGACAGGATCTCCACATCTGTCTTATCATCGCAGGGAAAGTGCCGGGACGGACCGCGTTCGTGTGCCGCACGAGACCGCCTGCCCATTCGGGGCAAGGAGAGCGGATACGCGTCATCGGCCTGTGACACGGCCGATGACGAATTTTGATTAACATTTTGAATAAAACAGGAATTCCAGCCACAGATCGATTTGCCACCACGCACCGAACGCAAAACAAGAATTCGGGCGACAGATAACCAGAGAAGGAACAGGGAATGACCGATTACACCAGACATCTGACGCGCCGC
Organism: Rhizobium sp. CG5; assembly: GCF_023701945.1. Taxonomy (GTDB): domain Bacteria; phylum Pseudomonadota; class Alphaproteobacteria; order Rhizobiales; family Rhizobiaceae; genus Allorhizobium. The sequence goes on along the minus strand of NZ_JABAEF010000001.1, from coordinate 74,338 downwards.
GTCGCGTCAGGCGGCATGAGCCGTCGCGAATTCATGGGACGTGCCATGGCGGCCGGCCTGACCTTGACGGCGGCCAGCACGCTCTATGCCACAAGTGCGTCCGCCCAGGAACCCAAGCGCGGCGGCCATCTGAAGCTCGGCCTCGAAGGTGGCTCGGCGACCGACAGCAAGGACCCGGCGAAATTCCTGTCGCAGTTCATGTTCTGCCTCGGCCGCTGCTGGGGCGACATGCTGGTCGAAAGCGACCCGCTGACCGGCGCTGCCGTGCCGGCCCTCGCCGAAAGCTGGGCGCCGTCGGCCGACGCCTCCACCTGGACCTTCAAGATCCGCAAGGGCGTCCAGTTCCATGACGGCAAGGAACTGACCGTCGAGGACGTCGTCGCCACCCTGAAGCGCCATACCGACGAAAAGTCCGAATCCGGCGCGCTCGGCGTGATGAAATCCATCAAGGAGATCAGCACGAGCGGCGGCGACTTGGTCCTGACGCTCACCGAAGGCAATGCCGACCTGCCGCTGCTGCTGACAGACTATCACCTGGTCATCCAGCCGAACGGCGGCAATGACGATGTGCTCGCCTCGATCGGCACCGGTCCCTACAAGCTGACCAGCTTCGAGCCTGGCGTGCGGGCCACGCTGGAGAAGAACCCCAACGACTGGCGCACCGACCGCGGCTATGTCGACACGATCGAGATCATCGGCATGAACGATGCGACGGCCCGCATCGCCGCCCTCTCGTCCGGCCAGGTGCATTTCATCAACCGCGTCGACCCGAAGACCGTCTCGCTGCTGAAGCGCGCGCCGACGGTGGAGATCCTCAACACGTCCGGCCGCGGCCACTACGTCTTCATCATGCATTGCAACACCGCACCGTTCGACAATGTCGACCTGCGGCTGGCACTGAAATATGCCATGGACCGCGAGACCATGGTCGAAAAAATCCTCGGCGGCTACGGCAAGGTCGGCAACGACTTCCCGATCAACGAAACCTATGCGCTCTTCCCCGAAGGCATCGAGCAGCGCGCCTACGATCCCGACAAGGCCGCCTTCCACTTCAAGAAGTCCGGCCATTCCGGCTCCGTCCTGCTGCGCACCTCGGAAGTCGCCTTCCCCGGCGCCGTCGATGCAGCGGTCCTCTACCAGGAAAGCGCCAAGAAGGCCGGCATCGAGATCGAGGTCAAGCGCGAGCCCGGCGACGGCTACTGGTCGAATGTCTGGAACGTCCAGCCGTTTTCGACCTCCTACTGGGGCGGCCGTCCGACCCAGGACCAGATGTATTCGACCGCCTACCTGTCGACCGCCGACTGGAACGACACCCGCTTCCTGCGTCCGGACTTCGACAAGATCCTGCTCGAAGCCCGCTCCGAACTCGACGAGGCCAAGCGCAAGGAAATGTATCGCGACATGGCGATGATGGTGCGCGACGAAGGCGGCCTGATCCTGCCGATGTTCAACGATTTCGTGAATGCCTCGACCAAGGCGGTCAAGGGCTACGTCCACGACATCGGCAACGACATGTCGAACGGCTACGTCGCCACCCGCGTCTGGCTCGACGCCTGAGCTGAAACCGGACGGCACACCGTCCGCCGAACCTTCGCACGGGACCGGAGACCGACCTCTCCGGCCCCGTATTGGGCCGTTTCACCAGGGGCACGAATGTCATGACGAACATCGCCGACAGCGGCGGGCCGGAGCGGCCATCGCTCTTTGCCCGCTATCCGCTGCTCACCCTCATCCTGCAGCGCCTCGGCCTCAGCGCTTTGTTGCTGCTGGCCGTTTCCGTGCTGATCTTCGGCGGCGTCGAGGCCCTGCCCGGCGATTTCGCCACCACCTATCTCGGCCAGTCGGCAACCCCGCAGGCGGTCGCCAATATCCGGGCCGATCTCGGCCTCGACCGGCCGATCGCCACCCGCTATTTCGAATGGCTGGGCAACGCGCTACAGGGCGATTTCGGCACGTCCTGGGCCAGTCGCAATTCGGTCAGCGAACAGATCGGCAAGCGCCTCGGCAATTCGCTGTTCCTGGCGCTGTTTGCCGCCGCAATCTCCGTGCCGCTGGCCGTCGGGCTCGGCATGGTCGCCGTGCACTTTCGCGAGCGCGTGCCCGACAAGATCATCAACGTGCTGTCGCTGGCGGCGATCTCCCTGCCGGAATTCTTCATCGGCTATCTGCTGATCCTGTTCTTTGCCGTCCAGATGGGCGTCGCCACCTTCCCGGCCACGGTCTATGACAGCATGGGCCTTGCCGAGCGCCTGAAGACCATTGCCCTGCCGACCGCAACCCTCGTGCTCGTCGTGCTGGCCCATATGATGCGCATGACGCGGGCCGCCATTCTCTCGGTCATGGCCTCGGCCTATATGGAAACGGCCGAACTCAAGGGCCTGTCCGCCTTCCGCGCCATCGTCAAGCATGCCGCCCCCAATGCGATCGCCCCGATCGTCAATGTCGTCGCCCTCAATCTCGCCTACCTGGTCGTCGGCGTCGTGGTGGTCGAAGTGGTCTTCGTCTATCCCGGCATGGGCCAGTACATGGTCGATGCCGTGACCGTGCGCGACATGCCGGTGGTGCAGGCCTGCGGCCTGATCTTCGCCGCGGTCTATATCCTGCTCAACATGGTGGCTGACATCATCGCCATCGTCGCCAATCCCCGGCTGAGGCATCCGCGATGAGACTGAGAGACCTGACCCTGTCCGCCTGGATCGGCCTGTTCGGCATCGCGCTTGCCTTTTTCTGTGCCATCTTCGCCCCCTGGATCGCGCCGTTCGGCGAACGCGAGATCGTCGGCGGCGTCTGGGAGCCGATGGGCGGCGCCTTTCCGCTCGGCACCGACAATCTCGGCCGCGACATCCTCTCGCGGATGATCTACGGCGCCCGCACGACGCTTGCCGTCGCGCTCGCCGCCACCGTCATCTCCTTCTCGCTGGGCATTGCGCTCAGCTTCACCGCCGCCGTGTCGCGCGGACTGATCGACCAGGTCTTCTCACGCTTCAACGACCTGATGATGTCGATCCCGACGCTAATCTTCGCGCTGGTGGTGCTGTCCGTGCTGCCGCAGAACCTCTTCGTGCTGGTCCTCGTCATGGCCATACTCGACAGCACCCGCGTCTATCGCCTCGGCCGGGCCGTGGCGCTTGATGTGGCGGTGATGGAATTCGTCGAGGCGGCCAAGCTGCGCGGCGAAGGCAAGCTGTGGATCATCTTCCGCGAGATCCTGCCCAACACGCTGACGCCGCTGATTGCCGAATTCGGCCTGCGCTTCGCCTTCTCGATCCTCTTCCTGTCGACCCTCTCCTTCCTCGGCCTCGGCATCCAGCCGCCCGCCGCCGACTGGGGCGGCATGGTCAAGGACAACAAGGACGGCATCATCTTCGGCATATCGGCAGCGCTGGTGCCCGGCGCCGCCATCGCAGCGCTGGCGGTCTGCGTCAATCTCGTCGTCGACTGGCTGTTGAAACGCACATCTAGCCTCAAAGGAGGACGCGGCGATGCCTGAGCTTCTCTCCGTTCGTAACCTGAAGATCGAAGCGACCTCCTATCCGCCCGGCGAACCGCCGAAAAACGTCACCATAGTCGAGGGCGTGTCCTTCGATCTGAAGAAGGGCAAGGTGCTCGGACTGATCGGCGAATCCGGCGCCGGCAAGTCGACCATCGGCCTGTCGGCGCTGGCCTATGGCCGCGGCGGCGTCAGGATCACCGGCGGCGAGGTGCTGCTCGATGGCGAGGACCTGCTAACACTCGGCAAGGGCGGCATCCGTAAAATCCGCGGCGCCAGGGTCTGCTATGTCGCGCAATCGGCCGCCGCCGCCTTCAACCCGGCCCACAAGCTCGGCGACCAGGTGATCGAGGCGACGCTGGCCCATGGTCTGATGAGCCGGGAGGAAGCCCGCAAGCGCGCCACCTACCTGTTCGGCGTACTCGGCCTGCCGAACCCCGACCAGTTCGGCGACCGCTTTCCCCACCAGGTCTCCGGCGGCCAGCTGCAACGCGCCATGACGGCCATGGCGCTCTGCTCCCATCCGGAGCTGATCGTCTTCGACGAACCGACCACCGCCCTTGACGTGACCACCCAGATCGACGTGCTGGCCGCCATCAAGCATGCCATCGAGGAAACCGGCACGGCGGCGCTCTACATCACCCATGATCTGGCCGTCGTCGCGCAGATCTCCGACGACATCATGGTGCTGCGCCACGGCAAGACAGTGGAATACGGCACCGCCCAGCAGATCATCGAGGCGCCGCGCGAGGACTACACCCGCGCCCTGGTCAATGTCCGCCAGGAAAAGCGCACCGAGGCCATGGACCAGAGCAATACGCTGCTGAAGGTCGAGCATATCACCGCCGGCTACTCGAACGGCTTCAAGGTCCTGCACGACGTCTCGCTGCATCTGCCGAAGGGCCAGACGCTGGCGGTGGTCGGCGAAAGCGGCTCCGGCAAGTCGACCCTGGCCCGCGTCATCACCGGCCTCCTGCCGCCCCTGTCCGGCCAGGTGACATTCGACGGCAGAGCCCTGACGCCAGCCCTCAAGAGCCGCTCGCGCGACGACCTGCGCCGCATCCAGCTGATCTACCAGATGGCCGATACGGCGATGAACCCGCGCCAGACGGTGCGCGACATCATCGGCCGGCCGCTCAGCTTCTATTTCGGCCTGCATGGCGCGGCGAAAACCGCCCGCGTCAAGGAGCTTCTGGAGCAGATCGAGATGGCATCGGGCTTCGTCGACCGTTATCCGGCCGAACTGTCCGGCGGCCAGAAGCAGCGCGTCGCCATCGCCCGGGCGCTGGCCGCCAAGCCTGAACTGATCCTCTGCGACGAGCCGACCTCGGCGCTCGACCCGCTGGTCGCCGAGGGTATCCTGAGCCTCTTAATGCGGCTGCAGGCCGAGACCCAAGTGTCCTACATGTTCATCACCCACGACATCGCCATCGTGCGCGCCATCGCCGACAGCGTCGCCGTGATGCACAAGGGCCGGCTGGTGCGCTTCGGCCCGAAATCGAAGGTCCTGTCGCCGCCCTTCGACGACTATACCGACCTGCTGTTGAAATCCGTGCCCGAAATGCAGATCGGCTGGCTCGAAAAAGCCATCGCCACACGGAAGATGGAGAGCGCCGGGAATTGACGTCAAGGCGATACCGGGGCACATTATGACTACTATGGTCATTTGAGGTGAGATGATGCGCGAAATCCAGTTGAAGGATGCCAAAGCGAAGCTTTCCGCTGTCATCGACGACGCGAAGAACGGTGATGGAGCGATCATTACCCGGCACGGCAGGGGCGAAGCGGTGATTATCTCGTTAAAGGAGTATGAGCGGCTTACCAAAGCTATCCCGAGCTTCGGGTGGCTGCTGACCCATGCGCCCTTGGAAGACGGCGACCTGCCCGAGCGTGGCGCTTCGCCCAGCTTCGGCAAAGATTTCATCTGATGTACCTGCTGGACACCAACATCATTTCGCTCGTCGCGCCCGGCCGACGACGTGGTGCTGCGGAGGTCCAGATCGCCGAATGGCTCGTACACCTGTCCGACCAGCTGCACTTGTCTGTCGTGACGACGTCGGAAATCGAGAGCGGTATTGCACAGCTCAATCGTGCTGGGGCCACGGCAAAGGCTTCGGCCCTCGCTGCGTGGCTGGAGGACCTCGTTGAGCTGTACGCATTCCGTATTCATCCCCTTGATATTGAAACGGCAAGGCTGGCCGGTCGGCTATATGACCACGCGGTCGGAAACGGACACACGCCGCTATTCCAGGATGCGGCAATCGCGGCAACCGCGCAGATCCGAAATATGACGGTCATCACTCGAAACGCGGTCCACTTCTCTCATTTTTCCATTCCTTTTATCAATCCTTACGATGGAATATCTGCTGCATGACTGACCGCCCCTTCACCGTCATCGAAAACGAATGGATCCACCTCGCCGACGGCACCCGCCTTGCCGCCCGCATCTGGATGCCGGAGGGAGCCACGGCCGATCCCGTCCCGGCGGTCTTTGAATTCCTGCCCTACAGGAAGCGCGACGGGACGAGCCCGCGCGACGAATCCACCTATCCCGCCTTTGCCGCGGCGGGCATTGCCGGCGTGCGGGTGGATATCCGCGGATCGGGCGAATCCGACGGCGTCATCGATGGCGAATACACCGCCCTGGAATTGGACAATGCCTGCGAACTGATCGCCTGGATCGCCGCCCAGCCCTGGTCGAACGGCTCTGTCGGCATGATGGGCATTTCCTGGGGCGGCTTCAACTGCCTGCAGGTCGCCGCCATGAACCCGCCGGCGCTGAAAGCCGTCATCTCGATTGCCTCGACGGTCGACCGCTACAATGACGATATCCATTACAAGAACGGCTGCCATCTCTCGGCGCAGCTGTCCTGGGCAGCGACCATGCTCGGCTATCAGTCCCGCTCGCCCGACCCGGCCCTTGTCGGCGAGCGCTGGCGCGACATGTGGCTGGAGCGGCTGGAAAACGAACCCTTCTTCCTGGAGGAATGGCTGTCGCACCAGCGGCGCGATGCCTTCTGGCAGCACGGCTCGATCTGCGAGGATTTCGACGGTTTCAAGATCCCGGCCCTGGTCATTGCCGGCTGGGCGGACGGCTATCGCAACACGCCGTTGAAGGCCGTCGAGGGCCTGGGCGACAAGGCCAAGGCGCTGATCGGCCCCTGGGTGCACAAGTATCCGCATTTCGCCTGGCCGAAGCCGCGCGCCGATTTCCTCGGCGAAGCCATCCGCTGGTGGAACCGCTGGCTGCGCGACGAGCCGAACGGCGTCGAGGACCTGCCGCAGGTGCGCGCCTATATCCTTGACGCGATCCGCCCGGCACCGCGCCGCGATATCGATCCCGGCCGCTGGATCGCCAAACAGCACTGGAACCCGCCGGAGCTCGAGCCCTTTGCCGTCAATGGCGCCGGCCAGCTTGTGGCGGGCGCGCCGACCGGCAACGCGGTTCGCGACGTCTATCTCAAATCGCCGCTCGATACCGGAACCGCCGCCGGCGAATGGTTCACCCTGAAGCCCGACGCGGAAATGGCGCTCGACCAGCGCGGCGACGATGCCGGATCGCTGTGCTTCGAGACCGAACCGCTGATCGCCGATCTCGACTGCCTCGGACGCCCGGTCCTGACTTTAACGCTTGCCTGCGACGCGGATTTTGCCAATCTCTGCGCGCGGCTGGTCGATGTCCACCCGGATGGCACCGCCACCCGCGTCTCCTTCGGCGTGCTCAACCTCGCCCACCGCAACAGCAATGCCGCGCCCAAACCCATGCCGAAGGGTGAGAAGGTCGAGATCACCCTGACGCTCGATGCCTGCGGCTATCGCCTGCGCGCCGGCCACCGCATCCGCCTGTCGCTGTCCACCGCCTATTGGCCGATGGTGCTGCCCACCCCCACCGATCCGGGCCTGACCATCGACACCGCCTCGCTCAAACTCGATCTGCCGCGTCTCGGCGCCCATCAGGCGCTCGACATGAAGCAGCCGGACAATCCCGATCCGCTACCCAAATACATCGAGCATATGCCCGGCGAGACGCAGCGCCAGGTGCTGCGCGACCTCTCCGGCAATGGCACCAGCTACTATATCCTGGAGGATACCGGCCTTTTCGAGCATCCCGACACCGGCCTGTCGACCCGCCAGATCCGCGAGGAAGTCTGGTCGATCACCCCAGGCGATCCCCTGTCGATGACCGGCACGTCCACCTGGACCTGCGACATGAAGCGGCCGGGCTGGTCGGTGCGCACGGTCTCCACCTCGTCGATCGCCTGCACGGCCACATCATGGCTGATCGACGCGCAGGTCATGGCCTTCGAGGGCGAGACGCAGATTTTTGACAAGACCTTCGAAAAATCTGTCCCGCGCGACTTCATGTGATCGATGGCGCCCCTGTTCAGGGCGTTCCGGCAAACCGGGCGACGGCAAGGCACAGCGCCTGAAAACCCTGCGCAGCGCCCTCGCTCATGTGGCGGGCGCGCAGCCAGGCATGCACCATCTGCGGTTCCTCGCGGAACCACACCTCGACGCCGGCCTCGGCAAGCCGCGCCGCATAGCGCCGGCCATCGTCGCGCAGCGGATCGAAATGCGCCACCGAGATGAAGGCCGGCGGCAGGCCGGCAACCGTTTCTGCCAGCAGCGGAAAGGCAATGGCATCGCCGTCCGGCGCCTGAAGGATGTCGCGGTAATAGCCGACATCGGCGGTGGAAAGGCCCGGCGCCTCTGCCATCTCGCGATAGGAGCCCGATGTCAGATCGCCGCCCAGCGCCGGATAGATCAGCGCCTGGCCGCGAATGCCGGCAAGCCCGGCCGCATTGGCGCGAAGGGCAAGCCCGGCCGCCAGGTTTCCGCCGGCGCTGTCGCCGATCAGCACCACCGGTCTGCCCGTACCGACGAGATCCGAAAGCACCGCGAAGGCATCGTCGCTCTGCGCCGGCCAGACATGCTCCGGTGCCAGCCGATAATCGACCGAGACCAGTTCGGCCCGGCAGAATGCGGAAAGCTCGGCGCAGATCGCATGGTGGCTGTCCAGCGAGCCGACCACATAGCCGCCGCCATGCAGATAGAGAAGCACGGTCTCGGTCGCCACCTCAAGCGGCCTGTACCGCCTTATCGGAACAGCGCCGACAACTGCGTCCTGCGTCGCCATTCCGGCCGGCAGCGGCCGGTCGAACTGCGCGCAGAGCGCATCATACCATTGCCGCTGCTGCTCGATCGAGGCGTTGACGGCATCGGCCGGATAGAAGCTGCCGCAGAGGTTCAGAAACGCCAGAATGCCCGCTTCGCGAGGCATGGGACCGGCATGGGAGATCGACGCGTCAGGCATGAAATTCCTCGGAAATGGCGGCTGCACTGTCCCGATATCACCGGATACCGGCCCGGATTTCAAGATGGCGCAACGACGAAGGGGCCGTCGATGACGGCCCCTTTGCTTGATACGACAATGTTTGCAGCCTCAGGCGCCTTTGACTTCGGCAGCCGCCGGTGCCGCATCGGCGCGGCGCTTGCGCCAGTCGCCGAGGAACAGCAGGATCGGCGCGGCGATGAAGACCGAGGACGAGGCGGCGATGAGGATGCCGAAGATCATCGGCACGGCAAAGCTCTCGACCGCACTGCCGCCCCAGATCGCCATCGGCAGCAGGGCGAGGAAGGCCGTGACCGAGGTATAGAGGCTTCGGGCCAGCGTCTCGTTGATCGACAGGTCGATCAGGTCGCGGAACGGCATCGACTTGTAGAGCCGCATGTTCTCGCGCATCCGGTCATAGACCACCACCTTGTCGTTGACCGAATAGCCGACCAGGGTCAGCAGGGCGGCCACGGCCGTCAGGTTGAAGTCGAGGCCGGTCAGCGCGAAGAAGCCGATGGTCTTGGTGACGTCGAGCACCAGCGTGGCGATGGCGCCGACGGCAAACGGCCATTCGAACCGCACCCAGATATAGATGAGCATCGCAAGGCTGGCGAGGACCACCGACAGGATGCCGGCTGTGGCCAGTTCGCCGCTGACCTTCGGTCCGACCACTTCGGTGCGCTCGACCGAGGCTGTCGGGGCGATCTTGACGATCTCGCCCTTCAGCGTCTCGACCGCCGCCGTCTGCGCTTCTTCGCCGCCCGGCTGCCGCTCGACGCGGATCAGCATATGCTGGGCATCGCCGAACTGCTGCAGAGCCACTTCGCCGAGCCCCAACTCGTCGAGACCGGAGCGCATCGAAGCGAGATCCGCCGGCTCCTTGGTCACCACCTCCATCTGGATGCCGCCACGGAAATCGACGCCGTAGTTGAGGCCGGGCGTGATGAACAGGATGATCGAGGCGATCGACAGGAAGGCCGAGAAGCCGATGCCGAAGAACCGCGCCTTCATGAACTGGATGCGCGTGCCTTCCGGGATCAGCTGGATCGGCAGCAGCGGTTTGATGGTCAGCGTCTTCAGCTTGTAGCGCCGAACGATCGTCAGCATGATGACGCGCACGATCGACACCGCCGTGAACATCGAGATGGCGATGCCGAGGCCCATGGTGACGGCAAAGCCGCGCACCGGACCGCTGCCGAACCAGAACAGCAGAACGGTGGCGATCAGCGCCGTCACGTTACTGTCGACGATGGTGGAATAGGCCCGCGCAAAGCCGGCGTCGAGGGCCGCCATGGCGCCCTTGCCCTTGCGCGTCTCCTCGCGGATACGCTCGTTGATCAGCACGTTGGCGTCGACGGCGAGACCGATGCCGAGCACGATACCGGCAATGCCCGGCAGGGTCAGCGTGGCTCCCAGCAGGGTGAGGCCGGCAAAGGTCAGGATGACGTTGAGGCCGAGCGCCAGGTTGGCCAGCAGGCCCCAGGCACCGTAAAGCACGATCATGAAGCCGACCACCAGGGCAAAGCCGATCAGGCCGGTGAAGATGCCCATGGTGATGGCATCGCTGCCAAGGTCGGCGCCGACGGTGCGTTCCTCGATCACGGTGAGCTTGGCCGGCAGAGCGCCGGCGCGCAGCAGCGCCGACAGGTCATTGGCCTGCTGCACGGTGAAACTGCCGGAAATCTGGCCGGCACCGCCGGTAATCGGCTCGTTGATGACAGGCGCGCTCAGCACCTTCTGGTCGAGCACGATGGCGAAAGGCCGCCCGACATTGGCCTTGGTGATGTCGGCAAAGCGCGTCGCGCCGAAATTGTCGAAGCGGAACGAGACGATCGGCTCGTTATTGGTCTGGTTGAAGCCGACGCGCGCATCGGTCAGGTGGTCGCCGCTCAGTTCGACGCGATCCTGCACCGTGTAGGACTGGCCCTCGTCATCCTTCAGCACCGATGTGCCGGCCACTGGGCGGCCATCGGCGCTCGTCGGTGCCAGCAGATGAAAACTCATCTTGGCGGTCGAGCCCAGCAGGTCGCGAATGCGCTTGGGGTCCTGAACGCCCGGCAACTGCACCAGGATCCGATCCGCTCCGACCCGCTGGATGGTCGGCTCGGCGACGCCCACCTGGTCGATACGCTGACGGATGATCTCGAGGCTCTGCTCGACGGCCGCGCTGATACGATCGGTCAGGCCGGCCTCGGTGAGGGCAACGGAAATCTCGCTGCCCGTTCCACCCAGCGTGATATCGCTGGCGCCCGTCAGGCCGACCGGCGTTCCAAGCTTGGCCAGGGTTTCGACGGCCGCGTCGCGCTTGGCCGGATCGGCCAGGACGACCGTGACGCGGTCGGTCGAGCGGCGCACCGACGTCGTGCCGATGCTGGCATCGCTGAGCACACGCCGGGCATCCTGCGTCATTGTCAGCAGGCGTTCCTTGACGAGATCGGCCGCATCGACCTCAAGCACCAGATGGGCACCGCCGCGCAGGTCGAGGCCGAGCTCGACCCGGTCATGGGGCAGGAAGGACGGCATACGGTCGAGTACCGTTTGCGGAAGCACGTTCGGCAGCGCCGTCAGCAGGCCGAGGATGACGATGACCACATAGGTGGCCACCATCCAGGGGGAGTTTCTCATGATGTTATCCGTGAAAATGCCGCGAAGACTCCGATTGGGACATCGGGCCTCGCAGTGTCATATTGATATGAAAAGCAGGCTCAGGCCATTGGGCCGGGCGGGGCGCGGGGCTGGTTGGTGTCGCGCAGGATCGAGGCAGGCAGCCGGTCTTGGCGACCGGGTCCGATGGCCGGCAATGATGGGAAAAGACCAAGCGGCCTGAAGGCCGTCTCGACGAGAACGGTCGCAGATGGCGGGGCGGCCCCTTTCGGATTTGCCCGATGCACGGCCGCGACCGGCCGGCCATCATCGCGCGCGGCCAGGTGTTCCGACTGGCGGATACCATGGGCACCCACCTCGCCCGAGCGCGACGCCGTATCGTCGCCCGGCATGCCGATCGCCAGACCAATATAGGCCAGAAGCACCGTGACCACAGCCAGGAGCGCATGCAGGTGCGACACGGACGCAGATGCATCCGTGGTGTTTGCTTGCTTCGTGTGGCCCAGGGTCTTTGTCACGGTCATCCTTCTTTGCGCCGGTCTCTATCACGGTTTGCGTCGGAATGTCGACCTTTAGCCGTGCGCGCTCCTGCGGGGGACCGGTTGGCATTGCACCCTCCACCATGATAGGCAGCGCCTCTCGCATTGGCAAAGGGCGCGACATGATACCCTGGATAGAACTGGACCGCACGGCGATCCCCGGCGATGGCGGCGAGTTGCGGCTGAAGCAGCGCGGCCAGGAATTCTCCATCATGCTCGGCGCCAACGAGCTGATGAACAGCCGGCTGAGCGGCTCCGAAGAAGCCCTTGCCACCCTTGCCGTCGAGCGCATCGCCGGCATCCGTCAGCCGCGTTTGCTGATCGGCGGGCTCGGCATGGGTTTCACCCTGCGCGCCGCCCTCGCAGTCCTTGGCCCCGATGCCGAAGTCACTGTTGCCGAACTGGTGCCGGCCGTCATCGCCTGGGCGCGCGGCCCGATGGCCGGGATCTACAAGGGCAGCCTCGATGATCGCCGCGTCACGGTGCACGAAGGCGATGTCGGCGCGGTGATCGGCGGATCGATCGCCCGTTTCGACGCCATCCTGCTCGATGTCGACAATGGCCCGGACGGCCTGACGCGCACGGAAAATGACGGGCTCTACAGCCTCTCCGGCCTTGCCGCATCGAGGGCAGCGCTGCGGCCGGGCGGTGTTTTGGCCGTGTGGTCCTCGGCCCCGGACGACGCCTTTACCCGCCGGCTGAAGCAGGCCGGCTTCGACGCTGAAGCCAGGACCGTCCGCGCCCACAAACGCAGCGGCGCCCGCCACACCATCTGGCTTGCCACCCGGAAAGGCGCCTGAAGCGCGCAGTCGCTCGGGCGGCAGAACCAACGAGCAGGACACGTCCCGGATGAGCACTTACCCTCTCAAAATAGCAGATCACGTCATGGAGGAAGCCAGGCGTGCCGCAGCGGAGGACAATGTATCCCTGAACCAGTTGCTGTCGGCGTTCATCGCAGACGGCATTGGGCATCGGCGTGCGATCATGAGCCTGAAAGACCGGGCGGAACGCGGAAATGTCGATTCGGCGCTCGCCATCCTGGATCGGGCACCCGATGTCGCGCCTGACGCGGGTGATGAACTGCTGGCGGCACCGGAACCGTCGCGCCTCCGTCCATCAGCAATCTGTCTCCGTGACACGCCACAATCACGCCAGCCGCTTGACTCCGCTGCTGCACCGCACCCATATTGGGGCGCGGCGATTTAGCGCACTGGAGTATGGCCATGGCTTTCTCAGAGGTACGCAAGCGGGAATTTATCGACGAGACGTTTCGGCTGTTGTCGAGCACCTTGGGGGCGAGCCGGCTGGTCTTCTACTCGGTCGACGACAACAAGAACCTCCACAATTTCGTCTGTTCGCGGGTGCCCTCCGATTTTCTCAAAATCTATATCCGCGAAATGCATGCCCATGATCCGCTGCATGTGCGCCAGATCGAGCACGAACAGAGCCCGGTTCTGAAGATGAACGATGCCCGCCGCTATGCGCCGGAAAGCGAGGTGGCGCTTTACCGCCAGTTCCTCGACGTCTTCCAGGTCAGCAACACGATCGAACTGATCTTCCAGCGCGACAGCCAGATCTATGCCGGCATCTGCGTGATGTGGACGGCCGATGACGCCATGCCGAGTGAAGCGCAGTTTCATCTGGCCGATACGCTGCATCCCTACATTTCCTTCAATCTCCAAGAGGTGCTGCCGCGCTCGAAAGCCGGCAATGCCCAGAAGGCCAATGCCCTGCTGCACCTGACCCAGCGCGAGGCCGAAGTGGCCAGGCTGCTGTGCTGCGGCCGCACCAATGCCGATATCGCGCAATGTCTGGGGATCGGGCTCTCCACGGTGAAGACCCATCTCATCCACATTTTCGACAAGGCTGGCGTCGACAACCGGGCCGGCCTGGTATCGCGGATGATGCAGTTCAGCTGAACTTCCGACCCCTCTGACAATCGAATTCCGGCCAGGGCACGGCACCGAGCGATGGCAGTTCGCGGCCGGGTGGATGGGTGCGGGTCTATCGCCTTGCCGTTGCAGACGAAACCTCCTTTTCTTTGACTTATGTCAACCATTCGGTGGATGGACATTATTTAGGCATGCACAAATATTGACCTCCAAGAGTTGACGAAACGCAGCCATGACGACTGCTCGTGTCGACGGTGAAAAACCTGAATGGAGGATCGGCCATGAACGAGAGGCCTAATGTTTCCCTGTCCCTGCAAGCCTCGCCCGCCTACAACCATCCCCTCGATCCGCTGACGGCGGAAGAGCTGGTCAAGGCCGCGTCGATCCTGCGGACCCACTTCGATTTCGGCCCTGCCCTGCTGTTCGAGACGATCGAATTGCTCGAGCCGGCCAAGGAGGTTGTCCGCGCCTTCGTTCCCGGCATGCCGATCGAGCGCAAGGCGCGCTTCAACGTGCACAAGCGCGGCAGCACCGGCGTCTGGCGCGGCCGGCTGGATCTTGGGCTCGCCACCGTCACCAAGGTCGAGTTCCTCGCCGATGCCCGGCCGATGATCTCGCCGGAAGAATTCATGATGATCGAGGATGTCGCCAAAGCCGATCCCCGCTTCCAGGAGGCCATCCGCCGCCGCGGCATCGAGAACATGGCCTATGTCTGCGTCGACCCCTGGTCGGCCGGCAACTTCTCCGTGCCCGGCGAGGAGAACAAGCGGCTGGCGCATACCTTCGTCTGGCTGCGCATGTCCGATCTCGACAATTATTACGCCCACCCGGTCGAGGGGCTGAACGTCGTCGTCGATGTCGACAAGCTCGAAGTGCTGCGGGTCGACGACCATTCGGCCGCCTCCGGCACCTTCGTTCCGGTCCCAGACACCCTGATCAACTACGATGCCGACCTGCTCACCGATTTCCGCAAGCCCCTGAAGCCGCTGGACGTGGTGCAGAGCGAAGGCCCGAGCTTCACCATCGAAGGCAACAAGCTGACCTGGGACAACTGGGATGTGCGCATCAGCTTCAACGGCCGCGAGGGCCTCGTCCTGCAGCAGGTCGGCTATACCGTCGACGGCCAGCGCCGGCCGATCCTCTACCGGGTGTCGATGGCCGAAATGGTCGTGCCCTATGGCAATCCCGACGGCGTGCATTACCGCAAGAACGTCTTCGACAGCGGCGAATACGGCTTTGGCAAGCTGGTCAATTCCCTGGCGCTCGGCTGCGATTGCCTCGGCCACATCCACTACATGGATGTCGTTCTGCCGGACATGATGGGCAATCCGCGCCTCATCCCGAGCGCCATCTGCATCCATGAAGAGGATGCCGGCCTTGCCTGGAAGCATTTCGACTTCCGCTCGGAGCGCACCGAAACCCGCCGCATGCGCCGCCTTGTCATCTCCTCGATCACCACCGTCGGCAATTACGAATACTGCTGCTACTGGTATCTGTTCCAGGACGGCGCCATCGAATTCGAGATGAAGGCGACCGGCGTCATCAACACCGCCGCCTGCATTCCCGGCAGCGATCAGAAATACGGCACCGAAGTCGCCCCCGGCGTGGTCGGCCATATCCACCAGCACGTCTTCTGCATGCGCCTCGACATGGAGGTCGACGGCCCCGACAACACCGTCGTCGAATGCGATACGGTGGCCCCGCCGATCGGCCCCGACAATCCGATGGGCAACGCCTTCTATGTCGAGCAGACGCCGCTCACCAGCGAGTTGAAGGCCCGCCGCCGGGTCGACTTCGAAAAGTCGCGCTACTGGAAGATCACCAATCCCAACGTCAAGAACTGGGTTGGCAAGCCGACCGCCTACAAGCTGGAAACCCCCTCGGCCATCCAGTCCTACACCCATCCGGACGGTCCCTCCGGCAAGCGCGGCGGCTTCGTCTACAACCATCTCTGGGTGACGCCCTATGACCCCGAGGAACGCTTCCCGGCCGGCGAATACATGAACCATTCCAGCGGCAATGATGGCCTGCCGACCTGGACGGCCAAGGACCGGCCCACCGACAATACCGATATCGTCGTCTGGCATTCCTTCGGCCTGCACCACATTCCCCGCGTCGAAGACCATCCGGTCCAGCCCTGCGTGCTGTGCGGCTTCAAGCTGATGCCGGTCGGCTTCTTCAACGGCAATCCGCTGATCAACCTGCCGCCCGAAACCAACAAGGCCAGCAAGTCCAATAGCCAAGGCGCTGCCTGCTGCCACAGCTGAGCGCGTGGCGGGCCCTGCCCGCCGTGCCTCCCGCCTATCTCGCAAATGCCCATTCGCAATGCAAAATCGCAATGATGTCGATGTCCAACCAAAGGGTCCATCCATGAAGCGTAGAAACCTCTTGCAATCCTTCAGCCAGTCCCGGCGCGCCTTCCTGCGCGACACTGTCTCGATTTCGGCCGGCATCGCCGCCGCCTCCATGATGCCGCGCGGCGCCTTTGCGGCCCGCGAAAAGGAAATGAACATCTACTGCTGGGAAGGCTACAATTCCGACAAGGTGCTGGACCCGTTCCGCAAGGAATTCGACTGCAACGTCAAGGCGCAGGGGCTGATCTCCGACCCGGAAGCCGTCAACCAGCTGCGCGCCGGCGACACCAAGGTCTGGGACATCATCAACCTCAACAATGCCTGGGGCCGTCGGCAGCTCTATCCGGAAAACCTGATCAAGCCGCTCGACAAGGCCAAGTTCGAGCCGCTCTGGGAGATGATGATTCCCGAATTCAAATGGCCGTACAAATGGTCGACCTCCGACGACGGTAACCAATTGCTGGGCATGATCCAGCGCTATGGACCTTCGGGCATGCTGATCAACACCGACAAGGTCTCGGCCGCCACCCTTGAAGACGAGGGCTACGACCTGATGCTGTCGGATGACTACAAGGGCAAATATGCCGTGCTGATGTATGACGACTGGGTCATCATGCATGTAGTGATCGCCGCCGGCTTCAGCCCGTTCCGCGAAATGACCGACGAGGAAATCGCCAAGTACGAAGTGGTGATGCGCAAGCTGATCAACAATGCCGCCTTCCTCTCCGACGACATGAACGCCATTGCGCTTGGCATGATCAACGGCTCGATCGAAGGCTCCTTCCCCGGCAGCGTCTATTCGGTCTCGGCGGCCCGCTACGACGGCAACCCCAACCTGCGCTGCATCGTGCCCAACAAGGGACCGGAGGAACTGGGCGGCAAGGCCGGCGTCTGCTGGATGGAACTGACCTCGCTGGTCAACAACCCGCAGCTCTCGCCGCGCGCCGAGGATTTCCTGCAATATTGCTTCCGCCCGGAAACCGCCAAGAACGTCTCGTTCGCCGAAGGCACCTACAACCCGGTCGGCCAGATGGGCGATCCCAAGGTCATGGCGCTGTACAACACCGAAGAGCTCGACGCCTTCCAGTACGACACGCTGGCCGCCGACATGGCCAAATGCGCCGACTTCGACATCATCCCGAGCTACACCAAGCTGCACGAGATCTTCTCCGCCGCCGTGCGCGAAAAGGCCTGACAACGACGGGAGGCCGGCACTCCCGGCCTCCCCACCGTTCTGACCCTGCTCAACAGACCGATGGGACCGCATGATGACAGCAGCCACCGCCGAAACCGATATGGCATCAGCAACGCCCCTGCCCATTCTCCAGCTGCGCGCCGTCGACAAGTTCTTCGGCGAATTCCCGGCCGTCGACCGCATCAGCCTGGATATCCGCGAGGGCGAGTTCTTCACCATCGTCGGCCCGTCCGGCAGCGGCAAGACGACCATGGTGCGCATGCTGGTCGGCATGGACAAGCCGACCAATGGCGATATCCTCTTGCGAGGCGAACGCATCAACGACGTGCCGGCCAACAAGCGCCCGACCTGCATGGTCTTCCAGTCGCTCGCGCTGTTTCCCCATCGCACCGTCGGCCAGAACATCGAATTCCCCTTGAAGATCCGCGGTGTGAAGGCGGCAAGCCGCAAGGAACGGGCGCTGGAACTGATGGCGCAGCTCCGCCTGCCGGAACACTATTACGGCAAGGGCGTGCTGCAATGCTCCGGCGGCGAACGCCAGCGCGTCGCGCTCGCCCGGGCGCTGGCGTTTGATCCCGAAATCCTGTTCTTCGACGAGCCGCTGTCGGCGCTCGACTACAAGCTGCGCAAGATCCTGGAAAAGGAACTGAAGGACATTCATCGCGAAACCGGCAAGACCTTCGTCTACATCACCCATTCGCTCGAGGAAGCCATGGTGATGTCGGACCGCATCGGCGTGATGAACAAGGGCCGCTTCGTGCAGATCGGCACGCCCAACGAGATCTACGGCAATCCTTCGACCCGCTTCGTCTCGGAATTCATGGGCGAGGTCAACATTCTCGACGTCGGACCCGGCCCGGACGGCACCGTGATCGATCAGGCCACCGGCGCCAGCTATCTGGCGCCACCGGTGGCCGACGCCTTTGCCGGCGGTTCGCTGGTCATCCGCCCCGAAGACATCCGCTTTCTCGACGACCCCGCCGCCCCGGCCGCCAACAAGCTCGAAGGCGTGGTCTACAATGAATATCTGCTGGGATCGCGGGTGCAGTATCAGGTGCGCGTCGGCGATGCCCAGGTCTTCCTGGTCGAGAAACTGCGCGAACAGCAGCTGGCAAGCGCCCGCGGCGGTCGCGTGACGATCGCCTGGGACGCCAAGGACTCGACCATCTTCCCGACCGCCCGTTTTGCCAATTGACATGAGCAGCATTGACGAAGGACGTCGCGTATGACGGATGCAAGCGAAACGCTCAGCCACAAGGCCGCCCTGCCGCGCCGGGTCTCGCGGGCCGAGTCCTGGCCGGTGCGGCTGGGCCGCGGCATGATGAAACCCGGTTTCCTGGCAGCGCTGCCGGTCGGCCTTCTGCTGCTTTTGGGTTTTCTCGGCCCCCTGACGCTGGTCTTCGTCTTCGCCTTCATGCCGCCGCAGACCTTTTCCGTGCTGCAGATGCCGACACTTGAAAATTTCCGCACGATCTTTGCCGACAGCTATTACCTGTCCTTCCTCGCCTCCCTGCAGCTGGCCGCCTCCACCGTCGCCATCCTGCTGGTGGTCTGCTATCCCCTGGCGATCGCCATGGTGCGGGTGTTTACCCGCCGGGCCGGCATTCTGGCGCTGGTGCTCGCCGCTCCGCTGTTCGTTGCCGACAATCTGCGGCTGATGGGCTGGATGCTGTTCTTGGTCAAGGGCGGCGTCGTCTCCGGCACAATGCAGACCTATTTCGGCATTCCGGTCGATTCCATGCTCTACACCTTCAGCGCCACGCTGTTTGGCCTCGTCTACATCAACCTGCCGATGATGCTGTTCCCGATGATCCTCGGCGTCTCCATGGTGCCGACCCAGATGCGCGAAGCCGCCTTCGATCTTGGCGCCAGCCGCTGGCAGGTGATGAAGGAAGTCGACATTCCGCTTGCCATGCCCGGCATCATGATCGGCGCGCTGATCACCTTCATCCTCGCCGCCGGCGCCATCACCGAGGCCAAGGTGCTCGGCGGCACGGCCGTGGTGATGATCGCCCAGGACATCCAGAAGGAATTCACCTTCGCGCAGAACTGGCCGAAAGGCTCGGCCCTGTCGATGCTGATGATCGTGCTGGCCGGCTCCCTGGCGCTCGCCATGTTCAAGCGCGTCGATCTCGACGCCATCTTCGGCCGCAAGGGATGAGAGGAACACGCTAATGAACGATTTCAGCCGCCGCGCCACCATCGCCTATGGCAGTGCCATGGCCGCCCTCATCGTCTTCATGTATCTGCCGATGATCACCATGGCGCTGGCATCGTTCTCGCGCTCCAAATATTTCAGCTTCCCGGTGCCCAACTATTCCGACAAATGGTATCTCGAAGTCTTTGAATCCCTGTCGATCCGCGATTTCTTCTGGACCTCGACGGTCGTCGCCGTGGCGGTCGCCTGCCTGTCGACGGTGCTGGCCTTCTTCGGGGCGCTCGCCTTTGCCCGCTACGACTGGAAGGGCCGGCGGCTGTTCCAGAAGATCATTCTCTTGCCCATCCTCTTTCCGCAGGCCGTGCTGGGCCTTGCTTTGCTGCTGTGGTTCACGGCGCTCGGCATCACGCCCTCCTGGCCGGCGACCGTCTTTGCCCATCTGGTCTGGATCGCGCCGATCGCCACGCTGGTGATCGCCATCCAGGTCTATTCCTTCGATCCGGCGGTGGAGGAGGCCGCCTATGATCTGGGAGCGAGCCGCTGGCAGGTGATGCGTGAAATCACCCTGCCCTTGCTGGCTCCGGGCATCTTTTCCGGCTTCACCTTCGCCTTCCTGCTGTCCTGGGCGAATTTCCCGCTGTCCATGCTGTCGTCCGGCGCCGATTCGACCATTCCCGAATGGGTCAGCGCCAAGCTGCAATCCGGCTATACGCCGCAGGTGCCCGCCGTCGGCACCCTGACGATCCTCGCCGCCGCCGTGGTCATGGGGCTCGGCTCCCAGATCTCCGCCTTCATGAAGCGCCGCCACGTCAAGGCGGACTGAGCGAGGCAGCACCGGTCAAAAATCGCACTTCTCATACTATCACAACAGCACCCATCTGACCTTGTTGCCAGGGTGCTGGCGATGATAAGCCAAAAATCTCGCAATGGCCTGATCGTCCTCCAGGCTATCTCCCAATGTTTGGCTCTCCCTCCACTGCTTGTTGAAATCGATAGACACATGTTTCCTGACGTCTCCATTTATGATCTCGTTTTTCTCGTCATCGCCCTTGTGGCCGCAGGCTGCCTGACCGGTATTCTGGCCGGACTGTTCGGCGTCGGCGGCGGCGCGGTGATCGTGCCGATCCTCTACGAACTGTTTCGCATCCTCAGCGTGCCCGACGAGATGCGCATGCCCCTCTGCGTCGGCACCTCGCTGGCCGTCATCATCCCGACCTCGCTGCGATCCTATCTGACCCACCGCAGCAAGGGCGCTGTCGATGGTGAAGTTCTGCGGATCTGGGGGCCCTTCGTGGTCATCGGCGTCCTTCTCGGCAGTGTCGTGGCCCGTTATGCGCCACCGGAAGTGTTCAAGATGGTGTTCATTGCGGTGGCCGGGTTTTCAGCGATCCGCCTGCTGTTCGGCCGCGACAGCTGGCGGCTGGGGGCCGAAGTGCCGAAAGGCTGGGCGATGAAAGCCTACGGCGTCGTCATCGGCATCCTCTCGTCGCTGATGGGCATTGGCGGCGGACAGTTGTCGACGCTTTGCCTGACCCTCTACGGCCGGCCGATCCACCAGGCATTAGCCACGTCCTCCGGCGTCGGCCTGCTGGTCTCCATTCCCGGCATGTTGGGCTATATCTATGCCGGATGGGGCCGTGCGGCGGCCTATCCCGCTGTCGCCGCCCTGCAGTTTCCGCTGGCGCTTGGTTTCGTCTCGCTGATCGGCGCCGCCCTTTTCATCCCGACCAGCGTGCTCTGCGCCTCCTATGGCGCAAACCTTGCTCATCGGCTGTCGCGCAAGACCCTCGAACTCGCCTTCGGCCTGTTCCTGCTGGCGATCTGCATCCGCTTTGCCCTTTCGCTCTGAGCCGGCGGTTTCTCCCCCGATCCGCCTGTTCGTCGAATAGACGATCGGGGAAAAACGGTATTCAGCAGCGGTCTCGCCACTGATTATCATCAAATGACAGGTTGCTGACAGGTTGATGTGGTGCATAGTGCCATCTCGTGGTCCGTGGAGGCGGACAGACGAGACGGTTCGGGAGGAGCCAATCCAAGACATGATCACGCTGGCCTGTCTGCCAAGTCTCTCCCGATGGTTAAAATCGCGCGTCACCGACGCGACAACGGAGGACACAACCTTGAAGAAAATCATTCTCGCATCCCTGATTGCCGGCGCCCTGTCGCTGCCGGCCCTGGCTGCCGATTACACGATCATCGCTCCCGCAGCCCCCGGCGGCGGCTGGGACCAGACGGCCCGCTCGATGCAGACATCGCTGCAGCAGGAAGGCATTGCCGGCAATGTCCAGGTGCAGAACGTACCCGGCGCCGGCGGCACGATCGGCTTGGCGCAGTTTGCCAGCCAGTCGGCCGGCAATCCCAATGCGCTGATCGTCGGCGGCTATGTCATGGTCGGCGCCATCCTGACCAATAAGTCGCCCGTCTCGCTGAAGGACGTCACGCCGATCGCCCGCCTGACCGGCGAGTATGAAGCGATTGTCGTTCCCGCCTCTTCCCCGTTCCAGACCATGGGCGACCTCGTCGCGGCCCTGAAGAAAGATCCAGGCTCGGTCTCCTGGGGCGGCGGTTCGGCCGGCGGCACGGACCATATCGCCGTCGGCCTGATTGCCAAGGCAGCCGGCGTCGATCCGACCAAGATCAACTACATCGCCTTTTCCGGCGGCGGCGAAGCTCTGGCCGCCATTCTCGGCAGCCAGGTCTCGGCCGGCATTTCCGGCTATGGCGAATTCGAATCCCAGGTCAAAGCCGGTACGCTGCGCATTCTGGCCATTTCCAGCGACAACAAGATCGAAGGCATCGACGCCCCGACCCTGAAGGACGCCGGCCTCGACGTCGTGGTGCAGAACTGGCGCATGGTCGCTGCCGCTCCCGGCCTCACCGACGAGCAGAAGACCGCGATCTCCGGTGATGTCGATAAGCTGGTGAAATCGGCCAGCTGGCAGGAAACGCTGAAGACCAAGGGCTGGCAGAATACCTATCTGTCGGGTGCGGCTTTCGACGAACAGCTCGCCAAGGACATCTCCGCCACCGAAACGATCCTGAAAGAGATCGGGTTGGTGAAATGACAGGGACGAAGCGCCCCAACGCATCGCCACGCCGCCCCGATGGGGCGGCGCTGGCCGTTGCCGCCGTGCTGGCAGCCATTGCCGGCGTCATCCTCTGGGATGCCTCCCATCTGGCCGCCCTCACCGCCTATTCGCCGGTCGGCCCCGCCACCGTGCCCTATGTCGTCGCCTTCGGCCTGCTGTTTCTGGCCGCCTGGACCGTGTTCGAAGCCATACGTGGCGATTTCCCGTCCCGCGACCATCAGGAATTCGGCCCAGTCATCTGGATCATCGGCGGTCTGGCCGCCCAGATGCTGCTCCTGAAGGTCGCCGGTTTCTCGATTGCCACCGGCGTGCTCTTCGCCGCGACCGCCTATGCCTTCGGCAAGCGGAAAATCTGGATCTCGTTGCCGGTCGGCATCGTGCTCTGTTTCGTCGTCTGGGTTGTCTTCGCGCGCCTGCTGCAGCTGTCGCTGCCGGCCGGACCGCTGGAACGACTGGTTCTGTAAGGGGCACCTGCCATGAGCACTTTCGAATTTCTCCTGCAGGGCCTGACGATCGCCCTCCAGCCGATCAACCTGTTCTACGCGCTGATCGGCGTGACGCTCGGCACCGCCGTCGGCGTCCTGCCCGGCATCGGCCCGGCGCTGACCGTCGCCCTGCTGCTGCCGGTCACCTACAAGCTCGATCCGGCCGGTTCGCTGATCATGTTCGCCGGTATCTATTACGGCGGCATGTATGGCGGCTCGACCACCTCGATCCTCCTGAACACACCCGGCGAAAGCGCCTCGATCGTCACGGCGCTCGAGGGCAACAAGATGGCCAGGGCCGGACGCGGCGGGCCGGCGCTGGCAACCGCTGCCATCGGCTCCTTTGTCGCGGGCCTCATCGCCACCGTCGGTCTGGCCTTCATCGCCCCCTTCATCGTCAAGCTGGCGCTGGTGTTCGGCCCGCGCGAATATTTCGCGCTGATGGTGCTGGCCTTCGTCACCGTCTCCTCGGCCTTCGGCGATTCGACCCTGCGCGGCCT
The DNA here is from genome assembly GCF_023701945.1 of Rhizobium sp. CG5. Lineage (GTDB taxonomy): Bacteria > Pseudomonadota > Alphaproteobacteria > Rhizobiales > Rhizobiaceae > Allorhizobium. The sequence goes on along the minus strand of NZ_JABAEF010000001.1, from coordinate 50,697 downwards.
GACATCGCTGTTCATCGGCTTTGCGCTCGCCATGATCGGCATCGACCAGCTGACCGGCCAGACGCGCTTAAGCTTCGGCGTGCCCGACCTTTTGGACGGCATCGAGGTGACGACGCTGGCGGTTGCGATGTTTGCCATCGGCGAAACGCTCTATATCGCCGCCCAGGGCAATCGCGGCCCGGAAACCATTCAGGCCGTCAAGGGCTCGCTGTGGATGACCCGCGCCGACTGGGCGCGTTCCTGGAAACCCTGGCTGCGCGGCACGGCGATCGGCTTCCCGATCGGCGCCATGCCGGCCGGCGGCGCGGAGATCGGCACCTTCCTGTCCTATGCCACCGAAAAGCGCCTGACCAAGCACCCGGAAGAGTTCGGCAATGGCGCCATCGAGGGCGTGGCGGGACCGGAAGCGGCCAACAATGCCTCGGCCGCCGGCACCCTGGTGCCCCTGCTGACGCTCGGCCTGCCGACCACGGCGACCGCCGCCATCATGCTGGCCGGCTTCCAGCAATATGGCCTGCAGCCCGGCCCGCTGCTGTTTGCCACCAATCCGCAGCTCGTCTGGGGGCTGATCGCCAGCCTGCTGATCGCCAATTTCATGCTGCTGGTGCTGAACCTGCCGCTGATCGGCCTGTGGGTGCGGTTGCTGACCATCCCGAAACCCTGGCTCTATGCCGGCATCCTGCTGTTTGCCACGCTCGGCACGATCGGCGCCAATCCGTCGGTGTTCGAGCTCGGCATGCTGCTGGTCTTCGGCATCATGGGCTATGGCATGCGGGTTCTCGGCTACCCGATCGCCCCGGTCGTGGTCGGCCTGATCCTCGGGCCGCTGGCCGAGCAGCAGCTGCGCCGAGCGCTGGCGATCAGCCAGGGCGACTGGAGCGTGCTCTTCACCTCGCCGATCGCCGCCGTGCTGCTCACCATCGCCGCCGCAGCCCTGATCATCCCGCTCATCCTGCGGGCCCGCGGCCAGGGCCAGGTGCTGTCGCAACTGGCCTCCGACGAAGACTAGGGCACCGCACATCTTGCGCGACATTCAAAAGAGGCCGGGCAAAAGTCCGGCCCCTTCTATTTGCATGGCTGGCCTGCCCTCTTGTGCATTGCAAAAAACCGCACGGAATCCCATTTTAAGCGTGTCCGAATGTATGAGAAAGAGAATACGCCATGTCTACCCGCACCAAGAGCCGTTTCGCCTTTGTTGGTCAGGCCTTTGCCATTCTGGGCGCAGCATCGGCTGCAGCCTCCGCCATCGAAGGCCATCGTCGCCCGACTGACCGCAGCTTGCGCACGCTCGGCATCGACCCTGCCAATTTCCCGTCCGCCGACAGGCTCTAAGCCTGTCGCGACGCGCCCAAGCGACCGCGTCTGAAGACCGTGGCGCTGCCGGATAAGAGCAGCGCCAAACATCTCTTCGAGAGATAAGACACTGTTCGGGACCCGATAGGCGTCCCTCACGCCCTTTCCATGAGATGCGCCACAAGCCCTCTTGCAGACCTCGCTCTGCATGGTATTCTGGCACTGCATTCAACGAGAAAGGAGGATCACGTGCACAATCATTATTTCCGGTTCAACCGGCAGCGTGGTCCCGTCAACGCCCTGCAAATGCGTTTGCAGGGCTGACCGAAGAGCGTTTCTCGCACCCTTTCCTTCTGGTCTGCCCTTCGTGGCCTGCAGCACCGAGCCTATGGCATCGCGTTGCTGCATATCGAGATATCCGCACCCGATCGTCTCCGCGATGCAGGCCATTGGCCGCCACGGGACAGTCGCGCGGTCAAGACCAGAGAACACCCATGAGCCTCATCCATATCCGCTCTCTCGGCATCACCCTGTCGAGCCCGCTCTTTGCCAACCTCAACCTCGTCGTCAACGCCGGTGACCGTATCGGTCTGGTGGCGGCTAACGGGCGTGGCAAATCCTCGCTGTTTCGCTGCATCGCCGGCACGCTGGACGCCACCGAGGGCGAAATCACCAGGGCGCGCGGCCTGACCCTCGGCCATGTCGAGCAGAACGTGCCACTAAGCCTCGTCGATCGCACCTTCTACGATGCCGTGCTCGACGCCCTGTCGCCCGAGGCCGCAAGCGCGGAAGGCTGGCGGGTCGACGTCGTGCTGGAATCGCTTGAGGTTCCCGAAGAATTTCGCCGGCGTACGCTGAAGGCGCTCAGCGGCGGCTGGCAGAGGCTGGCAATGCTGGCCCGCGCCTGGGTCACCGAGCCCGATGTGCTGCTGCTGGACGAGCCGACCAACCATCTCGACCTTGGCCGGATTGCAGCGCTTGAGGATTGGCTGACCCTGCTGCCGCGCGACGTGGCGGTCATTGTCGCCAGCCACGACCGCGCCTTCCTCGATGCCGTCACCCAGCGCACGCTGTTCCTGCGGCCGGACCAATCGCCGGTCTTCGCCCTGCCCTATTCGCGGGCGCGTCTGGCCCTGGCCGAGGCAGACGCCGCCGACACCCGGCGCTATGAACGCGACATCAAGACCGCCGACCAGCTGCGGCGGCAGGCCTCCAAGCTCAAGAACATCGGCATCAATTCCGGCAGCGACCTGCTGGTGGTCAAGACCAAGCAGTTGAAAGAGCGCGCCGAACGGCTGGAGGACGCGGCAAAACCCGCCCATCTCGAACGCTCGGCCGGTGCCATCAAGCTTGCCAATCGCGGCACCCATGCCAAGGTTCTGGTGACGCTTGAGGATGCGGAGGTCCGAACCCCGGACGGCACCCTGCTGTTCAAGACCGGTCCGCAATTCATCTGCCAGGGCGATCGCATCGTCCTGCTAGGTCCAAACGGCGCCGGCAAATCACGGCTGGTCAGCCGGCTGCGCCAGGCGATCGACACGCCCGAACAGGCCGGGGCCGGCATTAGGGCCACGCCGTCGCTGGTGCTCGGCTATGGCGATCAGGCGCTGGCCGATCTCAGCGACGCCGAAACGCCGCTCCAGACCGTCATCCGCCGGTTCGATGTCGGCGACCAGCGGGCCCGCACGCTGCTGGCCGGCGCCGGCATGAGCATCGACATGCAGTCGCGGCCGATCGGCCGCCTGTCCGGCGGCCAGAAGGCGCGCCTCGGCATGCTGGTGCTGCGGCTGGCCGAGCCGAATTTCTATCTGCTCGACGAGCCGACCAACCATCTCGACATCGAAGGCCAGGAGGCGCTGGAAAGCGAGTTGCTGGGCCACCAGGCCACCTGCCTGCTGGTCTCCCATGATCGCAGCTTCATCCGCGCCGTCGGCAATCGTTTCTGGGTGATCGAACGCAAACGGCTGGTCGAGGTGGAAAGCCCGGAAGAATTCCTGGAAGAGGCCGCCATCGGCCGGTAACCCGATTTTTCTGCGCGGCAAAGCCAACAGCCCGGACATCCCGCCCGAGCCCGATGCACCCCTTGCATCGGGCTCCAACGCGTGGCCGCATCGGCACTCACGCGCCCGTCGAAAACTCCGCAGACGGGGCCTCCAGGCTGCTTTTCAGATAATCCATCTGCCCATCGGCGGCAAATGGCCCCGTTGTCAGCAGGGCAAAATCGAAGGACCCGCGCCGGTCGGCATGCAGCACATATTGCCGGTGCACCCGCAAGAAATCCCGCTTGATCTTTTTATAGCGGGCCTCCGACAGAAGAGCGCGGACCCGGATGAAGATCAGTCCGGCCTGCGGCGCATCTTTGTGCCCTGACAGGGCGACGACCCGCGATTTGTAGAAATGGATGACGTCGGTCAGGCAGTGCACTTCCAGAAAGGTGACGTCCGGGGCACGGGCAATGGCGCCGATGCGCCGGCGCATCACGTCCGCCGGCCGCAGCAAGGCGCATTGCAGGATAGCGCTGCCCAGGGTCACGAACACGACGCGCTTGCCGGCAAGCGCCTGCGGATGTTTCTCCAGCACCATGCCCAGCACCTGGGTGGCGAGACTGGAACCCATGCTGTGCGACGTGATGAGATATTCGTCCGCCGGGTCGTCCAGCGCCCGCATCATCCGCTCGGCGCTCTCCTCCAGCCAGCGGCTCAGCGACGGACTGGTGAGCCCGCCGACGGCAACCGCCAGCTCCCAGTCGGAAAACAGATGCAGCGTATGATAGCGCTCGGAAAAGGGCAGGAACACAGACCGGAAGAACACCCCCGCCAGGGACACGCTCCAGAGAATATGCCAGGCGGAAAGCCCCAGCCAAACCGGCAGCACCGCCAGCGCCAGGCTGATCGCAAAAGCCAGCGCCACCAGCAGGAACGGAAAGACAAAAAACAGCCCGAACCGCCAGGCATGCCGGAAATAGCCAAACAGCCCGCCTTGGCCAACGACCCGCGCTGCACTGAGAAACCCCATCGCAAACCGCTTCACGAGCGGCCGGTCGCTAAGCTCGTCCACAAGAACATTGTGGTCCAGGATATGGATCCGGTTCGACACCGCCCAGTCCGGCCCCCGGCACACGACCTCGAAACCCGACTGAGTGTCATCCGGATCGAAGGCTCCCGCCTCCGCAGAAAAATCCCACAACTTGGAGGAGAACTCGACGGTCCGTGTGAACCGCCCATGATGCGCCCGCGCATCCATCCGCTCAAACCCAGGGAAGTGCACGACAACCCGCTTCTTCACGCATTCACTCATATCGGCTGTTGTCTGACTTATCTCTGGAAATTGAGGACTCTCCGGCACTTGGCGGGATGTGGCGAAATCCTCTTATCTTTCGTCAGCTTTTGCCACAATGAGGGAGGCGGAGAAAGTTCGGCGTTTGACACCGGCACGGCGACAAATCTTCCATATCGCCCTGCCCGGCCGCCGTCGATGGCTATTTTCTCCAAGACGCGAACGGCTGCCGTGGAACTCCCACAGGTGACGGCATCAAATCCGGCGCAGCCCAAAATCCCATCGGCGCCGCTCCCCCATCAAGCGTATCATCACCCGCGCCGCGGATCCGGCTATCATCACCTTCCAAGCCGTACACCGTGTCGACGGATCGAAGACCCGTCAACTTGTCGTTGCTATCTCGATATGTACCGGCTCCAGCCCTTTTCGTGCCCGCTCATGGATCAGCTGGAATGCTCTCTCCAGGTTGCGCGTGTATCGCCCGCTGTCGAACAGCGCGGCGGTCGTCCTGCCGGCTTCAATTCGCGCTTTGAGTGCGCGCAGCCTTTCGGCATCGCAGGCGAGTTCAACGCAGAGATCCACATAGCCATCCCCGTCTTCGGCGATCAACTCCGGCAGTTGCATGGCTTGCAGCAGGCTTTCCGACACTCTCGACGAAAAATTGCTGCCCTTCTTGGTCACGACGGGCAGGCCGGCCCAGAGCTTGTCCGACGTCGTGGTATGGCCGTTGCAGGGAAACGTATCGAGCCCGATGTCGGCCGCCCGCAAACGTGCGATGTGGGCCGGATAGCCTGTAGAGTTCGCGTAGATGATGCGCTCAGGCGCGATGCCGGCTTTTACAACAGCTCTGCTGAAATTGTCTCGGGCCAGGGGATCGTCGCACACCATCCACAGGACGGTACGGGGTGCGCGGGCAAGGACTGCCATCCAGAGACGGAAGGTTTCCGGCGAGATCTTGCGCACATTGTTGGCAGAGACAAGCACGGTCGCCCCCTCCGGCAGACCAAGCTGGCTTCTGCTCGGTGCAGGAGGCAAAGCACGATTGCTGTCGTCGTTCGCCTGATAGCTATCCGGCAGCCAGCAGAACTTTTCATGGAAAAAGGGCGCGCTTGTCTCCGGGCAAACGATACGGTCGCAGATAATGTAGTCGCAGTCGATGCCGACCCCCGATCCGGGATAGCCCAGATAGGCCACCTGCACGGGTGCAGGTCCGGCATTGACGAGATCGATCCAGGCCTTGTTGGTATGCCCCTTCAAATCGACCAGGATGTCGATACCGCGCGCTCGGATCTGTTGCGCCGCGTCTTCCGTCGGCAGATGGCCGATCCTGACGATTTTGTCGCCAAATCGCTTCCTGAAAACCTGATCGGTGGCAACCAGATTGTCCTCGGTGTAGCAGAACAGAGTGATCTCGAATGTGTTTTCGTCATGAAGCTCCAGCACACGCTGCAGGAGCTTCATGGTTGCGTGCCCGTCCGACCAATCGTTGGACAGATAGCCAACCCGAATCTTGTCGGCGAAGTGATGCGGCCGGCTGCGGCGCCGTGTCCGCGCCTCCGGACTGAAGGTCTTGCCGTTCTGGGTCTGGATCAAAGCGTTCAATGCCTCGTCGCCGCACCAGGCGATGTGATCGAGCAGCAGTTCGGTTCGGATTTGAAACGCGTCGCCAGCACGGAGTTTCGCCAACGCTTCCGTATTGGAGCGCTCAAGCTCCTCCATATCGAGCCGATAGTGAACGTGATGGCGGAAGTAGCGCGCAGCGCCCTCATGGCCGGGATTGCATTCGAGGACGTCGCGTGCCGCACCAAATGCCAGTTCCTTGCTCTTGGCTTGCCGGAAGAGTGTGAACGCGAGTTCCAGCAATTGTTGGCGAGGCGCACCGGCCATGCCTGCTGCTCGGTGATAGTACGCGGCAGCATCCTCAACGTGACCAATTCGGTAGCAGCTCTGCGCCAGTCGTACCAAAGCCGCCGCATCAAGATCGTCACCTTTGTCAGCGAGAGGCTTCAAGAGTTCGATCACCCCAAGGAAGTCGCCGGATTTCTGCTTCTCCAGTGCCAAAGCGGAAACGCTCATCATTAGCGGACCCTAAATCTCAATAGTGCCTATCATTGCGTGCATTAAAATGGCGGTATGAAACAACAAGGATGCACGTGGCTTGCGTACGGCTCTACAGCGCCGATGTGATCCGATCGGATCGCTTCAAGCCCTTCAAGGCAGGGCGAAGGAAGAAATGGTGGGCCCGGAGGGACTCGAACCCCCAACCAAGCGGTTATGAGCCGCCGGCTCTAACCATTGAGCTACAGGCCCGGCCGGGTGACCGGCAGGCGGGCGGGCAATGGCACCCGCGTCGCGAGGTTCGCTCTAGCCCAATTCGTCAAAACCCACAAGCCTTTGTCAAAACCCACCAGCCTTTGTCAAAAGCCTTGAGGCCTTGCCGTATTCGCTACACAATCAAACGCCAAGAGGATATCCGAAGGGACAATCTCATCGGAGGACAACACCCATGCATCTTCACAACCGCCCCGCCTTTGCGCTCTTGGCGCTGGCTGCAACCGCTGCCTTCGCGCCGCTGCCGGCGCTTGCCGAGGACACCAGGCCGCGCGAGGCGACGATCATCGTTTCCGGCGAAGGCGAGGCTACGCTTGCCCCCGATATGGCGGTGCTCAGCCTTGGCGTCGTCAGCCAGGCCCCGGCCGCGGCAGATGCGCTGTCGGCCAACAATGCCGCCATGGCCAAGGTTCTCACCGACCTCAAGGCCGATGGCCTGGCCGAGCGCGACCTGCAGACCTCGAATTTTGCCGTCATGCCGCAATATCGCCCGATCCCGGACGGCGACACCGGCGAAAAACTCCCTGACATCGTCGGCTATACCGTGCAGAACACCCTGACGGTGCGGCTGCGCGATCTCTCCAAGCTCGGCGCGCTGATCGACCGTTCGGTCAAGCTCGGCGTCAACCAGGGCGGTGACATCGCCTTCACCAATGACGAGCCGGAAGCAGCGATTGCCGAGGCCCGCAAGGAGGCCGTCGCCGATGCGCTGGCAAAAGCCCGCACCCTGACGGAGGCCGCCGGCGTGCGGCTCGGCCGGATCATCGAGATCAGCGAGAATTATTCGCGTCCCATGCCGCAGACGCTCTATCGCGCCGCCATGTCCAAGGAAATGGCCGATGCAGCCCCTGTCGCCAGCGGCGAGAACAGCTATTCGGTGACCGTCAACGTCACCTTCGCCATCGAGCAATAAGCCGACAGCCCGCCGCCCGCGTCGGGGTCGACGCGGGCGGCGGAAGGGACTTTCGATAAGCGTGTGATGGCCGATACGGCCGGCCGATCGGGCCTGATGCCCGCCGATTGGCAATAGTCGTCAGTCGCGGATGATCGGGCAGCCCGGCGCATTGGCAAACACCATGCGGTCGAAGCCGTAATCGCGATAGCCGCCGATCACCACGCGGCGCGGCGTGACATCCTGCACATGGGCACGGTGCAATCCGTTCCAGCGGGCCTTTTCCACGGCGTGGAACGGTGCGCAGCCGACGCGGCGCGGCGGTGCCCGCCACCCCTCGTGCCGGCCGTGGTGACGCGGGCCGCGATCATAGCGAGGACCATCATCATAAAAGGGGCCGTCATAGTAGCCCGGGCCGCCGATAACGATGCCGAGGCCGATATCCGGGCCGGCGGCGGCAGAACCGGCCGTGGCGGAGATGGCGCCAAGGGCGATCAGGGCGGCGATGCCGGCTTTTGCGATTTTGCTGGTCATAGTCTCTCTCCTCAAGGGATGCGTTGGGTTGGGAAGTCCCGCCGACATCAGCGATTGAGAAGAGGTTAACGCCGCCAGCCTGAACGGTTTTGGAACCTGCCATTCAGCCAGCGTTCACGGACAACCGCCCTCTTCACCGAGACGGATCACGGCCCCAGATGCAGCACGATCTCGCGGCGGTGCGGCCGGTCGCGGTGCTCGAACAGATAGAGCCCCTGCCAGGTGCCGAAAACGGGCGCCCCCGCCGTCACCGGGATGCCGATCGATGTCGCTGTCAGCGCCGCCTTGATATGGGCCGGCATATCGTCCGGCCCTTCGTCGCGATGCGTGATCCAGTGCATCGAGGCTTGGTCGGCCGGCGGCACCAGCCGCGCGAAAAACGCGTCGAGATCGTGGCGCACATCCGGATCGGCATTTTCCTGGATCAGCAGCGAACAGGACGTGTGCCGCACGAACACCGTCAGCAGCCCCTCGCCGGAGCTGTTGGCGGCCACGAAGCGGCGGGCGGCATCGGTAAATTCATAGAGCCCCTGGCCATGGGTCTCGATCGACAGAACGGCTTGCGGCATAGAGCCCTCCGGAAAATTCGGGCGGGCGGGCGCGCCACTCGGCGCATCCCTCCCGCTCAACAATGGCAGTCACGGCAAGCATGTAGACCGTACCGGCGCGCCGGCAAGCCCTGCCGGACGATGCAGATACGGCTTTGGCAAAACAAGCGCTTCTCTCTCCCCCCGGAGACAGATAGGGTCACGACAACCCAAGGGAGGACGAGATCCATGACCGCCAACAGCATTTCCATGGAAACACTGATCGGCCAGGAGGAGACGCTGGTCTTCTCCTCCTTCGACGAGGACACGGCGCTCGAAATCGGCGAGCGGCTGGTGGAGGTGGCAACCGACCAGCATGCGCCTGTGGTCATCAACATCCGCACGCCCGACCGGCTGCTGTTTCATGCCGCCCTGCCCGGCTCCTCGCCCGACAATGATCACTGGGCGCGCCGCAAGAGCAATGTCACCCTGCGCTTCCACAAGTCGTCGATGCGGGTCGGCGAGACGCTGCGGCTGAAGGGCCGCAGCATCGGGCCGGAGATCGGTCTCGATCCGCTGGATTATGCCAGCCATGGCGGCAGTTTTCCGGCCCGTATCGCCGGCGTCGGCGTGGTCGCCGCCATCACCGTCTCGGGCCTTGCCTCCCATGAGGACCATGCCATGATCGTCACGGTCATCGAGGACTACCTGGCCGAGAGCTGAGCCCCAGGTAACCCCAGCGATTCAGAGCGGCGTCGAAAGATAGAGGCTGATCCGCGAAAAATCCTCCGCCTCGCGCTCGAAGACGATGACCGCCGGCAGGGAAAACGCCTTGCCGGCATCGCCCCCGGCCGTCTCGCCCTTGACGGTCAGGTCGGCGGCACCGCGTAAGCCGGCCGCATCGGTCATGACGACGGCATCGGCAAAGCTGAGGTCATGGCGCAGCAGATAGGCCGACAGGGTATCGCGCAGCGATTGCGCGCCGATCACCCGGCTGCCATCCGGCATGTCGAGCGCCGCATCCTCGTCAACCAGCGCCATGAAGCTTTCCATGTCGCGCTGGTTGAGCGCCTCCAGAGCGGCTGTGATCTGCGTCGTCATTGCACTGTCGGTCATCTCATTCTCCTCCGGCTTCAAGCCTACGGCTAAGTTAGGGCTCGACTTGGCCGCGGCAAGGCCGGCATCGCCGCTTGCCGGCATCAATCCGCCGGCATCGGCCGCAGCACCGAAGCCGCCGCAGCACAAACCGCCGGCGTCACCGTCCTCATCGCCGTCTGCACCGAGCGGCTCCAGTGCCAGTAGAGCGGCACGTCGAACGGACTGTCGGCGACAAGCGGCACCAGCCGCCCCGCGTCGATAAACGGCTGCACCAGCGTTTGCGGATTCATGCCCCAACCGATGCCGGCCAGCGTCGCATCCACGAAAGCCTGGGCCGAGGGCAGCCAATGGGTCGGCGGCGCAAGGCCGCGGCCAAAATGCTGTTCGATCCAGCGCTCCTGCAGCCTGTCCTTGTTGTTGAAGGTCAGCGACGGCGCCACAGAAAGCCCGTCGCGCGAAACGCCGCCATCAAACCAGCGGCGCATATAATCCGGGCTGGCGGTGGCGATGTAGCGCAGCGCGCCAAGCGGACGACAGTCGCACCCCTGCACCGTGGCACCATCACCGCTGACGGCCGCCCGCACCTCGCCGCGCCTGAGCCAGTCGGCACTGTGGTCCTGGTCATCCAGCACGAGGTCGAACAGGCAGCCTTCTGTGGCAGCGATGGCGGCCACGAACCATGTGGCGAGACTGTCGGCATTGACGGCGATGCGCAGGCTCGGCCAGGGCCCGTGCGGATCGGCAAGGCCAAGTTCCTGGCGCAGCGCCTGCTCCAGCAGGCCGACCTCCTCGGCATGACGAAACAGCCGCTGGCCGGCCGGCGTCGCCACGCAGGGCTGGCCGCGCACGATCAGCACGGCGCCAAGCCGCTCCTCGATCTGCTTGACCCGCTGCGAGATGGCCGAGGGCGTCAGGCCCAGTTGCTGGGCCGCCTTGTCGAAACTGCCGGTCCGGATGACGGCGGCCACCGCGGCGATCTGCGCATTGTCCAGCATGGATGAATTTTCCTAATCTGGATGAAGATAAGTTAATTTCTCTAACCCTGACGAGACTGCTAGTCAAACGGCGAACAGCAATCATTCGCGCCGGGTGCCGGCAAAGGAGCCCCCATGTTGACTGCCACGATCGCCGGATTGTTTCTCGGCCTCAGCCTGATCGTCGCCATTGGCGCGCAGAACGCCTTCGTGCTGCGCCAGGGGCTGAAGCGCGAACATGTTTTCTGGGTCTGCCTAGTCTGCGCGGGTTCCGATGCCGTGCTGATTGCGGTCGGCATCAGCGGCTTTCGCGGCACGGCAACGGTTCTGCCCTGGCTGGAGCCGGTGCTGCGATACGGCGGCGCCACCTTCCTGACTCTCTATGGCCTGAGAAGCCTGCGAGCGGCATTGGCCGGCAATTCCGGGCTGCAGCCGGCCGAAATGCCGGCCCAGAGCCTGGCGTCCACCCTTGCCACCTGCGCCGCCCTCACCTGGCTGAACCCGCATGTCTATCTCGACACGGTCATGCTGCTCGGCGCCATTTCGACCCAGTATCCCGGTCGCGAATGGGCCTTCGGCCTTGGCGCAGTCTGCGCCTCGTTCCTGTTCTTCTTCTCGCTCGGCTATGGCGCCCGCCTGGCCCGGCCGCTCTTTGCCCGCCCGCAGTCCTGGCGCCTGCTCGACGGTCTGATTGCCGTGGTGATGTGGACGATCGCCGGCCGGCTGGTGTGGCTCTAGACGGAAAAGCCACGGGCTGTTTCCCCCGGCCGGGGATATGCTAAGTCTGGTCCACCTTATGCAAAAGCAATCGGATCTCGCTGATGTTTCTGACCAACCAGGATATGGTCGACCTGATCGACTTTCGCCACGATCTGCACCGCCATCCCGAGATTTCCGGCGAGGAGCAGCAGACCGCCGCCCGCGTCCATGCCTTTCTTCAGCCGATGCAGCCCGACAGCGTGCTCTCCGATCTCGGCGGCCATGGGCTGGCGGCGGTGTTCGAAGGGGCGGAACCGGGCCCCACCCTGTTGATCCGCTCGGAGCTCGATGCCCTGCCGATCGAGGAAAAGACCGAGATCGCCCATCGCTCGACCGTGCCCGGCAAGGGCCATCTCTGTGGCCATGACGGCCACACAGCCATCCTCACCGCCGTCGGCCTCGGCCTGTCGCGCCAGCGACCCAAGCGCGGCCGCGTCGTCTTGATGTTCCAGCCGGCCGAAGAGGATGGCTCCGGGGCTGCTGCCGTCATCGCCGATCCGCGGTTTGGCCAGATCACGCCGGACCTTTCGATCTCGCTGCACAATATGCCCGGCCTGCCGCTCGGCCATGTGGCGCTCACCGAAGGCCCGGTCAACTGCGCCTCGCGCGGCGTCAAGATCATGCTAACCGGCAAGACCGCCCATGCTTCGTCGCCCGAACACGGCCTGTCGCCGATGCGGGCCATGGCCGAGCTGATGCCGGCTTTGACCGCCCTTGGCCACGGCGCGCCGCCGGCTGCCGATTTCACCATGGCGACCGTCACCCATGCCGCCCTGGGCGAAGCCGCCTTCGGCATCGCGCCGGCCGACGGCGAGATCTGGGTGACGCTTCGAACCCTGACCGATGATCGCATGGCCGAGCTCTGCCACCGGGCCGAAACGCTGGTACGGGGCACGGCCGAAAGCCACGGCCTGGCCTTTGCCTGGACCTATCACGACATCTTCCTGCATTGTGAAAACGCACCCGAGGCCGTCGAGCATCTGCGCCGGGCACTGGATGCGGAGGGTATCTCCTATGACAAGGGCAACCTGCCGATGCGGGCGTCGGAAGATTTCGGCCGGTTCCGCAGCTTCGCGCCCGCCGCCATGTTCTTCCTCGGCGCCGGCGAGCGCCATCCCAACCTGCACAATCCGGACTATGATTTCCCCGACGCGCTGATCGACATCGGCGCCCGCGTCTTCACCCGCGTCGTGCGGGATATCTTGGGCTAGATCAGAAAGCCGGAAAGCCACGGTTCTTCCATTCGCTGCGCGGCACCTGGGCGCCGACCTCGAAGCCGAAGGACATGACCTTGGTCACCTCCTCGTCAACCTCGCAGCGGAAGTTCAGGTTGAACCATCGCGTATTGGCCCGGAAGGCTGCCTTGCGCACGTCGAGCACCGTGCCCTTCTTCAGGCCGAAGGACGGCAGCAGTTCGGGGTTGTAGGGCGGCGAGCCATTGCGCAATTGCTCGCGCAGTTCGGTGAGGCATAACCGGTCGGCGCGCGCCGAACGCGACAGATTGGCCATTTCCCGCATGGCGACGGGATCGTCGCTGTCCTTGCGGGAGTATAGGGTCTCGGCCTGCGTCAGGTTTGGCGGCGCCTCGACCGGCGGCTTGTCGGTCGGCTTCTCCTTCGGCACGGCCGCGATGATCTCGGTCTTGGCCGCCTCCGACAGCGCCTCGGGTCCGGCCTCCTGCGAACTGTCTGCTCCGAGCTCTACCTCCGGCAGAGCGATATCGTCGGGCATCGGCGTCGCGGCCGCCGGCTCTTCTTCGGGTACCTCGGGCACGTCGGGTACATCGGGCGGTGGCGTTCCGGCATCGGTCACGGCTTCGCCCTCTTCGGACTGGCGCGGACCTGTGTCCTTCTCCCCGAACTGCACGACGGGATCGAGCACCCGCAACCGCCCCTCGTCCTCATTGCCGGACGGCGGCTCTTCCTCCTCAGGAGGAGCAGGCGGCTCCTCGGCGGCCGGCTCTTCGACGGGAGGCTTCTCGACCGGGGGCGGCTCGGCAGGCGGTTCCTCGACCGCAGGCGGTGGCGGCGGCTCGGGCGGTTTCTCCTCGGGCTTTTCTTCCGGCGGCGGTGGTGGTGGCTCAGGCGCCGCCTCTTCCTGCTTCTGCGGCTGTTCGGCCTTCTGCTCCGGCGCCGGGGCCTCTGGCTGAGGCTCCTCAACCACCGGCTCTTCCGGCGGCGGCACCAGCTCGACCGCGACGCTTTCTTCGACCGGCAGTTCCGGCTGGTCAGGCGAAAAATGCACGAGGAAGGCCGCAAACAGCACGGCATGCAGCACGAGCGAGACGGTCAGGCCCCCACCCAGCTTTCCCCAGCGCTTTGCCGATGCCTTTTCCATACCGGTTAACAGGTCCTTGTCGATGTCTCGGCTGATGTGGTCCCCAATCGCGGCGCCATCAAGGGCTAAACGTCGGATCGCCGTATTAGGATGATCATGATCCAAAACAAAACCCGATCGGAGGGATCCGACCGGGTTTTGGCTGTTCTGATCCGAGTGCCTGCGAAGGCCTCAGCTATCCAGGAACGAGCGCAGCTTGCGCGAACGGCTCGGGTGCTTGAGCTTGCGCAGCGCCTTGGCCTCGATCTGGCGGATACGTTCGCGGGTCACCGAGAACTGCTGGCCGACCTCCTCAAGCGTGTGGTCGGTGTTCATGCCGATGCCGAAGCGCATGCGCAGCACGCGCTCTTCGCGCGGCGTCAGTGAAGCCAGAACACGGGTCGTCGTTTCGCGAAGATTGGCCTGAATCGCCGCGTCGATCGGCAGCAGCGCATTCTTGTCCTCGATGAAGTCACCCAGATGCGAATCCTCTTCGTCACCCACGGGGGTTTCGAGCGAGATCGGCTCCTTGGCGATCTTCAGGACCTTGCGGACCTTTTCGAGCGGCATGGCCAGCTTTTCGGCCAGTTCTTCCGGCGTCGGCTCGCGGCCGATCTCGTGCAGCATCTGGCGCGATGTGCGGACGATCTTGTTGATCGTCTCGATCATATGCACCGGAATACGGATCGTGCGGGCCTGGTCGGCGATCGAGCGGGTGATCGCCTGGCGGATCCACCAGGTGGCATAGGTCGAGAACTTGTAGCCGCGACGGTATTCGAACTTGTCGACCGCCTTCATCAGGCCGATATTGCCTTCCTGGATCAGGTCGAGGAACTGCAGGCCGCGATTGGTATACTTCTTGGCGATCGAGATGACGAGGCGCAGGTTGGCCTCGACCATTTCCTTCTTGGCGATGCGCGCTTCCCGCTCGCCCTTCTGCACCATCGACACGATGCGACGGAATTCGGCGATCGAAATGCCGGTTTCCGTGGCGAGATTCTGGATTTCCTGGCGGATATCGCGGATCGTCGCATTTTCCTCGCGGGCAAAATCCTTCCAGCCGCGAGCGGCCAGATTGCCGATTGACTTCATCCAGTTCGGGTCGAGTTCGGCACCCTGGTACTGTTCCAGGAAGCTGTCGCGCTTGACGCCGTAGGATTCGGCAAGGCGCAACAGACGGCCTTCGTTCTGCATCAGGCGCTTGGAAATGTCGTAGAGCTGCTCGACCAGGCTGTCGATGCGGTTCTGGTTGAGCGACAGCGACTTGACCGCCGTGATCAGCTGATCCTTCAGCTCCTTGTAGCGCCGCTCCTGGCCGGAGGACAGCGTGCCGGTACAGGCCAGACGCGCTTCGACCTGCTGGTCCTGCAGCTTGCGCAGCTTCTTGTAGGTGTCGGCAATGGTGTCGAGCGTTTCCATGACCTGCGGACGCAGTTCCGCTTCCATGGCGGCCAGCGACAGGTTGGACTCGTCGTCGTCCTCTTCCTCTTCTTCCGCAGGCCCCCCATCGCCGCCGACATTGGTGATGTCGTCTTCGTTGGTGCGGGCGCGGCGGGTCTTTTCCTTCTCTTCGGCCAGCTTGCGGTCGGCCTCGATCTTTTCCGGGCTCTGGAACTGCGGCGCGGCCTTGGCTTCAGGACCGGAATAGGTGGTTTCGAGATCGATGATCTCGCGCAGCAGCGTCGTGCCTTCGTTCAGTTCGTCGCGCCAGATGATCAGCGCCTGGAAGGTCAGCGGGCTTTCGCAAAGCCCGGCGATCATCGTCTCGCGGCCGGCCTCGATGCGCTTGGCAATGGCGATTTCGCCTTCGCGCGACAGCAGTTCGACCGAGCCCATTTCGCGCAGATACATGCGCACCGGGTCGTCGGTTCGGTCGGTCGGCTCTTTCTTCTTGGCAGCCGCCAGCGCTGTGCCGGCGGAAGGCGCAAGCTCGCCGCTCTCGCTTTCGCTCTCGTTGTCGCTATCGTCCTCGTCGGGGCTTGCCGGCTCGTCGGCATCCTCGTCCTCGATGACGTTGATGCCCATGTCGGAGAGCATGGCCATCGTATCTTCTATCTGCTCGGAGGTGACTTCCTCCGACGGCAGAACCGAATTCAGCTCGTCCATGGTCACATAGCCGCGCTTTTTGGCGGCCTTGATCATCTTCTTTACAGCGTCATCCGAAAGATCGAGAAGCGGACCGTCCGTAGCGCCGTCGCGTTCGTTCTCGGCTTCTTCGTTTTCTTTGACTTTGGTTGCCATGTATTTCGTCGCTTTCCCTGGCGCTTCAATTTTTCGCACAATGCTGGGCGAACCGGGTCTGGGTTGCCGCCCCCTGCCCGCTGCGAATCACTGTTAATGACCTAACGGAATGATGTTTAATTCCCGCTTAACCAAATCGGCTCCCGCAGACTGCGGCACCCTTGCGCATATTGATGACCGGACATGCTAGTACAGCCTAGCGCGGCACTCGTCATCTTTCTTTGCTTGCAATGGTGATTCCCACAATTTTTACCGGCGTCAAGCTTTTCCCGCATAAATGCCTGTTAAAATCCGGAAAAACCTTATCATGCGCCGCTCACACGCTTGTGACTGAATGCCAATGTAGGCGGTAAAAGCCGGCAAACAAGGGGTAACACCAACAAGCAGCACACCCGAATGTCCGATTCCGCTGCAATCGGCCACTGCACGCTGCATTGTCTGGCTTGCCTTCCTGCATTTCTGCAGCGTCTTTGCCGATCCGTCTCATCAGCGTCACCGCTCCACTGCTTGGCATAGAATGACGCATCTTGGCCTTGCAGCAACCAACCGTCCACAGTCACGCCTTACGAAGAGTGGCTGGTGGCAGCGCCCTTGACCCGACCCGACATCACGCCGAAGCCATCGATGATCGCCTCCTGGTTTTCCATCCGGGTGATTTCCAGCTGTACCTGCTGCAGCGCCGCGATCAGGCCGCCGACCCGATCGCCGTCCTCCGCCTCGGTGGCTTCTGCCACTTCGCGCTCCAGTTCCATGCGCTGGCGGCGCAGCGCCTTGGCGCGCTTGTGCAGCGACAGCGCCTGGCGGTAGCCTTCGCGCGCATCCTCGGGTGCCGCCACGGTCGTCGCGGTCCACAGCCGCGCATTGCGGATCTGCTGGTCGAGCGCCTTCAGCAAAGGCTCGAAACCCTGTTCGATCAGCCGCTCATAGAGCCGCTCGCGCGACAGCTGCGTGCCGGCTTCGGCCGCCGCCGTCAGCACTGCCGACCATAACCTTTGCAGATCGCGGCTCTCGTAATCGATGGCGGACACCTCGTCATACTCCTCCTGCAGCAGCTGCGGATGGTTGACGATGGTCAGCGCCAGCACGCTTTCGCGCAGGCTCATCTGGTCGTGGTGGCGCTTGACCATGCCCGACCGCGCCAGCCGGTCGGAGATGCTGCCGCGCCCGGCCGCCTTGGGGCCTGGGGCCCTTCCCTGCCCGTTGCCGCCGCGCCCGCCGCCAGCGTTGCCGCCCCGCTCGAAATTGCCGCGGTCGGGCCGCTGCGCGCTTTCCGGCTTGAAGAACGCATAAAGCCGGTCGCGGACATTCTGCGAATAATGCCGGCGCACGCTTTCATCTGCGATCACCGCCACCACCTGCTTCAGCCTCGCTTCCAGTTCGGCGCGCTTTTCCGGCGTCTCGAACCGGCCCTGGCTGATCTCGCGGGTCCAGACCATGTCGTCCAGCGAACGGGCATCGCTCAGCACCTGGTCGAACGGCGCCCGCCCCTCGTGGCGCACCAGATCGTCCGGGTCCTTGCCGTCCGGCAGCATGGCAAACCGCACCGAGCGGCCGGGCTTGAGATGCGGGAGCGCCAGATCGACCGCCCTGAATGCGGCACGCTGGCCGGCTCCGTCACCGTCGAAGCATAGCACCGGCTGGGGCGTCAGCTTCCACAAGAGGTCCAGCTGGCTTTCGGTCAAGGCGGTGCCAAGCGGCGCCACCGCATTCTCGACGCCGGCCTGGTAGAGCGCGATGACGTCCATATAGCCTTCGACGGCGATGATCGTCTCATTGCCGCCGGCCCCGCCCATCGAGCGCCGGGCGCGGGCAAAATTATAAAGCACGCTGCCCTTGTGAAAGAGCTCCGTCTCGTTCGAATTGAGATATTTGGCCGGCGCATCCGGCGACATGGCCCGGCCGCCAAAGGCGATCACCTTTTCGCGCGACGACAGGATCGGGAACATGATCCGGTCGCGGAACCGGTCGTAGGACACCGGGATCTCCGGTCCGTGCACCACGAGGCCGCAGGCCTCGATCTGGTCCTTCGGAATCCCCTTGGCCGCCAGATGTTCCTTCAAGGCATTGCGGCTCTCCGGCGCATAGCCGAGACGAAAGGTCTCGATCGTCCGCCCCGCCAGGCCCCGCTCGCGCAGATAAGCCCGCGCCTTGGCGCCATTGGCGGTCTGCAGCTGGTCCTGGAAGAACAGCGTTGCCAGTTCCATGACGTCCTGAAGGGTGGTGCGTTCCTTCTCGCGCCGCTCCTCCTGCGGATCGACCTTGGGCATGGCGATGCCCGCCATATCGGCGACGCGCTGCACGGCCTCGGGAAAGTTCAGACCTTCGAGATCGGTCAGAAAGCGGAAATGATCGCCCGACACGCCGCAGCCAAAACAATGATAGCGCCCCTTGCGATCCTCGCAGTGAAAGCTCGGGCTCTTCTCGCCATGAAACGGGCAGCAGGCCCAGTAATCGCCGCGCGACACATTGGTCTTCTTGCGATCCCACGAGACACGGCTGGCCAGCACGGCCGAAATCGGCACGCGGTCGCGGATCTCATCGAGAAAGGCATTGGAAAAGCGCATCGTCACTCCGGCAGTTCGATTATGTCATATAGTTCGACCCAGCGGCAGACGCCATAGAACTCGGCATTCATACCCGTTATCCACTGGCCTTGACAAAAATACGAATGTATATACATTATACGGACGATTAGTTTTCACCGCAATTAGGTGGGAGCGAAACACTAGGCCAACAGCGGCTGATCAGGAGCTCGAGAATGAAGAACGTTACACTGAATTTCACGTCTCTAAGGATCGACCTGAATGCCTATCGAGTTTCAAGAGCTTCAAAACTTTGAATGGGACGAAGCAAAGCGGCGAGCAAATATTCTGAAACACAGGATCGATTTCGAAGACGCGGTGTTCGCTTTAGCATTGCCGCGGATCGAGTATCCCTCCGATAGAGATGGAGAAAGGCGCACGGTTGCAATTTGTCCGGATGAATTACGCCTGATCGCCGTGGTCTACACGATGAGAGGCAACGTTTGCCGGATAATTTCCGCTCGCGTCGCACGATTAAATGAGCAACGAGAATATTACGCGCATTACCCGTGAAGAGCTGTTGCGCAAGCGGGCAAACGGCGAGAAAAGCCTGACCGACTGGGCCCGCGTCGATGCCCTGACCGACGAGGATATCGAACGCGCCATGCGCGACGATCCCGATTGGCAGGATTTCATGGACATCGACTGGTCCAAGGCGGTCCTGGTCATCCCGCAGAAGAAGAAAGCCATATCGATCCGGCTCGACGAGGATATCGTCGATTTCTTCCAGGCGACCGGCAAGGGCTACCAGACCCGCATCAATGCCGTGCTGCGCCATTTCATGACCGAACAGAAGCAGCCGAAGGGCTGACACGCAAAACGCCGCCCGAAGGCGGCGTTTCGTCATCTATCTGGCACCGAAGAGCTTACTTCAGCAGATCCTTGACCACGCTGGAGGCTTTCGCGAAATCCATCTGGCCGGAATAGCGCTCCTTCAGCGTATTGATGCACTTGCCCATGTCCCGCAGGCCCTGGGCACCGGTCTCGTCGATCACCGACGCACAGAGCGCCCGCACCTTTTCCTCCGGCAGCTGCTCCGGCATGAAGCTCTTGATGATCGCGATTTCCTCAAGCTCCTGGGCCGCCAGCTCCGGCCGGGCATTGTCCGCGTAGATCTTGGCGGATTCGTCGCGCTGCTTGATCATCTTGACGAAGATCTGCATGATCTCGTCATCGCTGACCGGATCCTTGCCATTGCCGCGATTGGCGATATCGCGGTCCTTGATCGCCGCCTGGATCAGCCGCACGGTCGAGACCCGCCGCACGTCCTTGGCCTTCAGCGACTCTTTCATCACAGTGGCGAGCTTGTCGCGCATCATCATCATTTTCTCCTGGGAAAGCCGGCCTCGAGCCTGTTTGAATTGTGGCTTTTCCTTGTCTATCGTCACGATCTATTAACCAGCGATCGCCCGACAATCAAATCAATTAGACAACCCATTGAATTCAATGGGATTAAATTCCACAGTTTCCACAAGGAGCGATTGACCGCGCGATCCGCTTTGTCTATTTTCCGGCACCTGCACGGAATTCGCAATCGAGGCCATTTACGCGAACGCTTTCGCGCGCCCTGATTTACGCACTTAGATGGCCCTTGGCACCCGGTCTTGCAAGACCGGTGCGGCAGGCTGGAAAAGGAAAAGACATGACCGCCACATCCCCATGGACCACCCGCAAGCCAACCGCCCTGCTCGTTCTGGCCGACGGCACCGTCATCGAAGGCCATGGCATCGGCGCCACCGGCAAGGTGCAGGCCGAAGTCTGCTTCAACACGGCACTGACCGGCTACCAGGAAATCCTCACCGATCCCTCCTATCTCGGCCAGATCGTCACCTTCACCTTTCCGCATATCGGCAATGTCGGCACCAACGAGGACGATATCGAAGACCTGACGCCGGCGGCCCGCCACGGCGCGGTCGGCGTGATCTTCAAGGCCGATATCACCGAGCCGTCCAACTATCGCGCCGTCAAGCATCTCGACGCCTGGCTGAAGGCCCGCGGCGTCATCGGCCTGTGCGGTATCGACACACGGGCGCTGACCGCCTGGATCCGCGAGCATGGCGCGCCCAATGCCGTCATCGCCCATGATCCGGCCGGCGTCTTCGACATCGACGTGCTGAAGGCGGAAGCCAAGGCCTGGAGCGGACTGGAAGGTCTCGATCTCGCCAAGGTCGCCTCGTCGGGCCAGTCCTCGTCCTGGACCCAGGAGCCCTGGGTCTGGAACGAAGACTATCACGATCTCGACGCCAGCGACGTGAAATACCATGTCGTCTGCATCGACTACGGCGTGAAGCGCAACATCCTGCGCTTATTTACCGGCCTTGGCTGCAAGGTCACTGTCGTACCGGCCACCACCGCCGCCGAGGACATTCTTGCCCTGAACCCGGACGGCGTCTTCCTGTCGAACGGTCCGGGCGATCCGGCCGCAACCGGCGTCTATGCGGTTCCGGTGATCCAGAAACTGGTCGACAGCAACCTGCCGCTGTTCGGCATCTGCCTCGGTCACCAGATGCTCGGTCTGGCGCTTGGCGGCAAGACCGAGAAGATGCACCAGGGCCATCACGGCGCCAACCATCCGGTCAAGGATTACACCACCGGCAAGGTCGAGATTGTCTCGATGAACCACGGCTTCGCGGTGGATTCCAAGTCCCTGCCGGAAGGCGTTGAAGAGACTCACATTTCGCTGTTCGACGGCTCCAACTGCGGCCTGCGCCTGGTCGGCAAGCCGGTCTTCTCGGTGCAGCACCACCCGGAAGCCTCGCCCGGCCCCCAGGACAGCCACTACCTGTTCCGCCGGTTCATCAACCTGGTGCGTGACAGCAAGGGCGAACCGGCTCTGTCAGAACGGGCGTAAACACCAAAGCGAATGCAACTATTGGGTTTAAATTCGCCCCTGCCCAGTATAGAGTGACCCCCGTGATGTTTAGCGGGGGTCGACATGACGATATTCCATCGCTTCCTTTGGGGATTGCTGGCGGGTCTGGCCGTCATATGCGTTAAATTCGTCGGCCCTGACAATGCAGTCGTCAAGGCGCTCGTGCTGACAGCAAATCAGGGTGAAATCGTTTTCTACGCGCTGGTTTCCTTCGTCACAATCATGCTGGGTGGCATTTCCGGCGTGTTTGCGAAGGAGGTGGAGCCCGGGCGCATTCTGGTGTTTTGCGCCGCCTTCCCGGCGCTGGTATCGACCGCTTCGGCGCCGGAACGAATTCCTGCAAGCACGGCGATCGACGTCCGCGCAGAGCGACCTGCGACGGGCGGAACGACATCAGGCTTCGGCATCATCTCCTCCGCCTACGCGGCAAACGATCCTCCGGGCCTGATCTGCAACGAGGGCAGCTTTGTGCAACAATTCAACGCGGCGGCAAAATCCTATTTCAACAACGAGCTGCAGAATCCGACCTACGCTGTGATCGTCGGATCGGAGCGAAGCTTTGACCTCGCCAAGCTGCGCGCGGATGACTTTGCGCGTCGGTCGACCAAGTACCGGATCACCGTCGGCTGCCGAAAACCCGACGTTGCCTATTTCCCGATCATGGTGGGAGAGCCGGTGGACCTCCAGACCGCGGCCGACATAAAAGGCGAAGTCATTGGCCAGGGATGGGCACCATCGGATACCTATCTTTCAAACTATGCCTACCGAACGGTCATCTATAGGGCGGCGGCCCGATAAACGCCGTGCACCCGGCACTCGGTTGGGACGGGCCGCAACCAGCGATCAGAGGGACGCTGCCGATGCCCGCATTTCGCGCGTGATGCGCAGGAAGAAGCGGGCGCAGAGGAGCACCGATGCGGTCGTCAGACCGATCAGGAAGCCGATCCAGATGCCGATGCCGCCCATCTGCATCGGGAAAGCCAGGAACCAGGCGAGCAGGAAACCGACCGGCCAATAGGACAGCAGAGCCAGCAGCATCGGCACGCGGGCATCTTTCAGGCCGCGCAGCAATCCGCTGGCAATGGACTGCAGCCCGTCGACCAGCTGGAACACGCCGGCGATCGCCACCAGCGGTCCGGCATAGGCCAGAACCGCCGCGGCATCCTCGGTCGAGGTATTGATGAAGGCACTGCTGAGCAGTTCCGGAATGACGAAGAACACGATGCCGCCGCCCGCCGAGAAAAGGCTCGCTATGGCAAGGACGGTGATCGCCGCGCGCACCAGTTCGCCGTAGTCGCCGCGCCCATGGGCGATGCCGATCCGCACCGTGGCGGTCTGCGACAGGCCGAGCGGGATCATGAAGGCGATCGAGGCCAGCTGCAGCGCGATGCCATGGGCGGCAAGCTCGATCGTTCCGATCCGCCCCATCAGCAGAGAGGCCGCGCTGAACAGGCTGACCTCGGCCAGCACGGTGATGCTGATCGGCAGACCCAGATGGAGGACCTCGCGAAAGGCATGCCAGTCCGGCCGCCAGAAGCGCACGAACAGCTCGTAGCGGCGCGTATCCTCGCGGGTCTGGATATAGACGACCATGAACAGGAAGCTTGCCCATTGCACAATGACGGCAACGATCGCCGCTCCCGTCATGCCGAGCGCCGGCAGGCCGAAATGGCCGAGCACCAGCGCATAGGCAAGAAGCGCGTTGAGCAGCAGGGTCGCCACCGTGACATAGAGAATGACGCCGGCCGGCCCGATCGCGCTGACCAGCGAACGCAGCACGGCAAACAGCAGGGCTGGCAGAAGCCCGAACTGGACGATCATCACATAATTCGCCGCAAGCCTTGCCACGTCAGGCACCTGCCCGAGCCCCAGAAGGATCGCCTCGGCATTGTAGAACAGCGGCGCCGTCAGCACGAAATAGGCGATCGATACCCACATGCCCATGCGGATCGAGCGGCGCACCGAGACCACATCATGGCGGCCAAAGGCCTGCGCCACCATCGGCACCACGGCAATCGAGAAGCCTGAGCCGAAAATGAAGATGGTGAAGAAGAACTGCCCGGCCAGGACCATGGCGGCCAAGGGCGTTGCCCCGAGCTGGCCGATGATCACCACGTCGGTCGTATGAATGCCAAGCTGCGCCAGTTGCGCGCCGATCAGCGGAATGCCGAGGGTCAGCGTCGCCCAGACATGGGCGCCCCAGCTATTGGTCGCGGTAAAACTCGGACGGGTCGGTGCGTAGGCGGACATGGCAGCATTTCCAGGACGAAAAAAGCCGCTTCCAGACTAGACTGGCGAGCGGCGCGTCACACCCGATTAGGAGAATCCATCACGCGCCGCAAGCAGAAATGGCAAGACTGCAAAAGAATTGGTCGACACTTCACCAAAACTGATGAAACTTGAGGCAAATTTCCGGATCAAGCCGGGTTTTCGGGCGGATCCGGCCGATCCTGGCGCACGAAGTCGACAAAGGCGCGCAGCGGCGCCGGCATGTATTTGCGGCTCTGGTAGTACAGAAACGGTCCGGAAAACGTGTCTTCCCACTCGGGCAGGATCTTGACCAGTTCGCCCGATCGCAATGCGTCGCGCACGAAATCCTCGAAACTGAAGATGATGCCGAGGCCTGCCTTGGCGACTGCCAGTTCCATGTCGATCGTGTCGGCGATCAGCACGGCCGGCGGGTTAATGGCAAACACCTCCCCGTCGCGCTCGAACCGCCAGGTGACAATCCGGCCGCTGGCAAAACGATGCAGGACAGCGCGGTGATGCAGGAGCTCGCGCGGATGAAGCGGCTCCCCGTAGCGCTTGAGATAGGACGGCGCAGCCACCCCGACATAGGTCTGCTGGCGCGGACCGATCGGCAGGGCGATCATGTCGGGCTGCAACATCTCTTCATAGCGAATGCCGGCATCAAAGCCCTCGCCGAGCACGTCCACAAGCGCATCCTGCGTCGCGACCTCCAGGCTGATATCGGGATAGAGCGCCAGAAAGCGGCAGGCGATATCCGGCAGCACGCAGCGCGCCACGATACCCGGCACATTGAGCCGCAATCGCCCGGCGGGGCGATCGCGAAAACTGTTGATGTCGCTCAGCGCCGTCTCGATCTCGCCCAAAGCCGGCGTCAGGCGCTCCAACAGTTTGGCGCCGGCATCGGTCAGGGTAACGCTGCGGGTCGTCCGGTTGAGCAGGCGAAGCCCGAGGCGATCCTCCAGCCTGCGCATCGCCTCGCTCAGCGAGGACGCCGACACGCCACGCAGCTTACCGGCAGCCCGAAAGCTCCGCAGCCGTGCGACGGCAGCAAAAGCTTCGAGCTCGGCCAGGGGAAGATCATTCATTGTACGAAAATCCAAACAACCTGTTCTGTTGTGAGCGGATTATCGCACAGCCCCTGCCGCGGTAAAAGCCCCCCAGTGACGGCCACGAGACGAGGCCGTCGAAACGGGAGAATGACGATGCAGAGGATGACACTTGGAAAGACCGGCCCAGAGGTCTCGCGCTTCGGGCTCGGCTGCATGGGCATGTCGGGCATGTACGGACCATCGGACCGCGCCGAAAGCCTGGCGACCATCGATGCGGCACTGGAGGCCGGCGTGACGCTGCTCGACACCGGCGATTTCTACGGCATGGGCCATAACGAGATGCTGATCGGCGAGGCGCTGAAGGGCGGCAGGCGCGACAAGGCGTTGCTCAGCGTCAAGTTCGGTGCGCAGCGCGATCCGGCCGGCAACTGGATCGGCATCGACTGCAGCCCGGCCGCGCTAAAGACCGCGCTGTCCTATACCCTGCAGCGCCTCGGCACCGACTATATCGACATCTACCGCCCGGCCCGCCTCGACCCCCGTGTCCCGATCGAAGAGACGGTCGGCGCCATCGCCGACATGGTCAAGGCCGGCTATGTCCGCCATATCGGCCTGTCGGAAGTCGGCGCCGAGACCATCCGCCGCGCTGCCGCCGTCCATCCGATTGCCGACCTGCAGATCGAATATTCGCTGGTGTCGCGCAGCCTGGAAGACAAGATTCTGCCCACCTGCCGCGAACTCGGCATCGGCATCACCGCCTATGGCGTGCTGTCGCGCGGCCTGATCTCGGGCCACTGGAAACAGGCCGCCGCCAACGGCGTGGCCGGCGATTTCCGGTCCGAAGGACCGCGCTTCCAGGGCGACAACGAGGCCCGCAACCTGGCGCTCGCGGGAGCCTTGGGCAAGGTCGCCGAGGCCAAGGGCATGACGACCGCCCAGGCCGCCATCGCCTGGGTGCCAGCCCAGGGCGAGGATATCATGCCGCTGATCGGCGCCCGCCGCCGCGACCGGCTGGCCGAAGCGCTGGGTGCCCTGGACTTGGTCCTGACCGCCGATGACCTGGCCGAGATTGAACGCGCCGTGCCAAAGGGCTCGGCCGCCGGCAGCCGCTATCAGGAAGCCCAGATGGCCCATCTCGACAGCGAGAAATGAAAAAGGCCGAGGTCGCAAGCAGACGCTTGCGACTTCGGCCCTCAATCATATTCATCATGCAAGGGTTCAGATCGCCCCGGAAAACGTATCGCAGGAGTTCATCTGGCCGCTGTCAAAACCGCGCTTGAACCATTTCATCCGCTGGGCGGAGGTGCCGTGGTTGAAGCTTTCCGGAACCACATAGCCCTGGCTGCGCTTCTGCAGCGTATCGTCGCCGATCTGGCGGGCGGCGTTCAGCGCCTCTTCCAGGTCGCCGGCTTCCAGCAGACCCTTCTGCTCGGTGTATTTGCCCCAGATCCCGGCAAAGCAATCGGCCTGCAGCTCGACCCGCACCGACATCTGGTTGGCTTCCGTCTCGCTCATCGACTGGCGCATCTCGTTGAACTTCGGCAGGATGCCGGTGAGGTTCTGCACGTGATGGCCGACCTCGTGGGCTATCACATAGGCCTCGGCAAAATCCCCCGAGGCGCCGAACTGGGTTTCCAGCTGCTGGAAGAAGGCCGTGTCGAGATAGACCTTGCTGTCGCCCGGGCAATAGAACGGTCCGGTCGCCGAGGATGCCAGGCCGCAGGCCGAATTGACCTGTCCGGAGAACAGCACCAGGCTCGGCTCCTTATAGGTCTCGCCCTCGGCCTGGAAAATGCCGTTCCAGGTGTCTTCGGTCTCGGCCAGCACGGTCGCCACAAAGGCCTTCATCTCGTCGCTGGCGGCCGAGGACTGACCCTGGCCGGTCGATTGCTCATAGCTGGAACTCGTCGTCGAGCCATCATCGAGCAGCTGCAGCATGTCGATGCCCATCATCTTCAGGACGAAATAGATGACGACCAGGAAGATGATGGTGGTGATGCTGAGACCGCCGCCGCGCCGCGAGCCGCCGCCGGGAAGCTGGATGCCGCTGCGTCCGAACGGGTTGCGGCCCATGCCGCTACGCTCCGGAGATGCCCCCCGGCGATCCTCGATATTGTCCGATTGACGTCGGCCCTTCCATTCCATGGTGCAAAACCTCTCCTGATCGCCTGCCATATCCCCGCTGGTAACAGTCTATAAAGGAAAGCGTTCCCGCCCACCAAGCGAAATAAGCATGCGCTAAAGATCGAAAATCGGGCGCGCTCTCTGCTCAGCTGGTGGCGTAGACATAGGCCCCGCCGCGCGTCAGCGCGCGCTGGTAGGCGGGCCTTGCGCGGATCGCCGCCATGTAGCGCCGAAGCGCTGCAGTCTCCCCCACCTTGATGCGCGTCATGCCCGCCTCGACCGGAAAGCTCATGGCGATATCGGCCGCCGAAAAAGCCTTGCCGGCGAACCAGCCGTCCCGTGCAAGTTCGCTTTCCCAGAAGGCGACGTGATCGGCCAGCTGCGGATCGATCAGCTTGGCGCTGACGCCTTTCGAGATCAGACCGGCCACCGGCCGCAGCAGAAGCGGCATCTGCTGCGGCAGCCTGGAGAACAGCAGCTTCAGCAGCAGGAGCGGCATGGCCGAGCCTTCCGCATAATGCAGCCAGTAGGTATAGCGCCGCCGCTCGTCGGTGCGGAGGGCCGGACGCAGAGCCTCCCCGCCATAGGCGTCGACCAGATATTCGATGATCGCGCCGCTCTCGGCGATCACCCGGCCTTTGTCCTCGATGACCGGCGACTTGCCAAGCGGATGAACGGTCTTGAGGCTTGCCGGCGCCCGCATATCCGGTGCCCGCTTGTAGGTCTTGACCTCATACTCCAGACCCAGTTCTTCGAGCAGCCAGAGGATGCGATGGGCGCGGGAATTTTCGAGATAATGCACGGTGATCATGGGAGCTCCTTGTCGCAACCGGCCGACATCGGCAGAACCTAACGCGCTGCGGCCAAAAGTCGATGGCACCCGGCGGCTTAGCAGGGAACAAGCGGCCCCGGCAATCCGTTCTGGTCAGACGGAAACCCAAAGCACAGGAGGAGTTGTCATGGGTATCGAACAGGCACCGACGGAAAAAGGCAGGCAGGCCGCGCGCGGTCTGCGCAAGAGCGCTGCAAAGGAAGAAAAGAAAGTGGAACACCAGAAGGGTTCGGATCTCGCCAAGGGCGCCGACCGCTTCGAGGAGCGCTCGAAAAGCTCCGACGGCCGGAGCGCCGGCACCAAGCAGGAATCGTAATATCGACGGCAATCGCTGCGTCACACCGGCGATTGCCGTTTCCTGAGCCTTACCGGTTAGCAGATCTCGACCGGGCCTGCCGCCAAACCCAAACACCCCACAGCCATGGTTCGCATGACGTAACCATGACACCATATTTCCTGTCGATGGCTCCATTTTCGGGGTTCCGCTTGGGGAAACATTTCCCTATAAGCCGCTTCTAGCCTGAAAACACCACATCTATGCGCCCGGCCGGTGAGCCTCATCACCTTGGCCGGTTTTCTGCGCAGCTAGAAAGCGGATTAGCCACCATGCCCAAGCGCCAAGATATCAAGTCCATCCTCATCATCGGCGCGGGGCCGATCGTCATCGGCCAGGCATGCGAGTTCGACTATTCCGGCACCCAGGCCGTCAAGGCGCTGAAGGAAGAGGGCTACCGGGTCATCCTGGTCAACTCCAACCCGGCCACCATCATGACCGATCCAGGCCTGGCCGACGCAACATACGTCGAGCCGATCACCCCGGAAGTGGTCGCCAAGATCATTGCCAAGGAGCGTCCCGACGCGCTGCTGCCGACCATGGGCGGCCAGACCGCGCTCAACACCGCCCTGTCCCTGAAGCGCATGGGCGTGCTGGATCGCTATAATGTCGAGATGATCGGCGCCAAGCCCGCTGCCATCGACATGGCCGAAGACCGCGCCCTGTTTCGCGAAGCCATGGCCCGCATCGGCCTTGAAACGCCGAAATCCTTGCTGGCCAATGCCACCGACATCAAGGATCTCGACCGCAAGGCCCATGTCGCCGAGCGTGACAAGCTCAAGGCAGCCCTGTCCGGCGCTGACCTCGATACCGCACTCGACGCGCTGGAAAACCACTGGAATCTCGGCGAAAGCGACCGCAAGCAGCGCTACATGAACCATGCCATGGCGATCGCTGCCCAGGCGCTCGACGTCGTCGGCCTGCCGGCCATCATCCGCCCGTCGTTTACCATGGGCGGCACCGGCGGCGGCATTGCCTATAACCGCTCGGAATTCTTCGAGATCATCGGCTCCGGCCTCGACGCCTCGCCGACCACCGAAGTGCTGATCGAGGAATCGGTGCTCGGCTGGAAGGAATACGAGATGGAAGTCGTCCGCGACCACGCGGACAATTGCATCATCATCTGCTCGATCGAGAATATCGACCCGATGGGCGTCCATACCGGTGACTCGATCACCGTCGCCCCGGCGCTGACCTTGACCGACAAGGAATACCAGATCATGCGCAACGCCTCGATCGCGGTGCTGCGCGAGATCGGCGTGGAGACCGGGGGCTCGAACGTGCAGTTCGCCGTCAACCCGGCCGACGGCCGCCTGGTCGTCATCGAGATGAACCCGCGCGTCTCGCGCTCTTCCGCTCTGGCCTCCAAGGCCACCGGCTTCCCGATCGCCAAGATCGCCGCCAAGCTCGCCGTCGGCTACACCTTGGACGAACTCGACAACGACATCACCGGCGGCGCGACGCCGGCCTCGTTCGAACCGTCCATCGATTACGTGGTGACCAAGATCCCGCGCTTTGCCTTTGAGAAATTCCCCGGCGCCTCGCCGACGCTGACCACCGCGATGAAATCGGTCGGCGAAGTCATGGCCATCGGCCGCACATTCGCCGAATCGCTGCAGAAGGCGCTGCGCGGCCTGGAAACCGGCCTGACCGGCCTCGACGAGATCGAGATCCCCGGCCTCGACGACAATGGCGACAACAAGAACGCCATCCGCGCCGCCATCGGCACGCCGACCCCGGACCGCCTGCGCATGGTCGCCCAGGCCCTGCGCCTCGGCATGTCGCCGGAAGAAGTCCACGAAGGCTGCAAGATCGACCCCTGGTTCATCGCCCAGTTCAAGGCGATCGTCGACATGGAAGCCCGCATCCGCGAGCACGGCCTGCCGGACGATGCCGAGAACCTGCGCATGCTGAAAGCCATGGGCTTTTCCGATGCCCGTCTGGCAAGCCTCACCAAGAAGCGCCCGAAGGAAGTGGCCGAGCTGCGCAATGCCTTGAACGTGCGGCCCGTGTTCAAGCGCATCGACACCTGCGCTGCCGAATTCGCCTCGCCGACCGCCTATATGTACTCCACCTATGAGACGCCTTTCGTCGGTGAGGCCCGCTCCGAAGCCCAGGTTTCCGCTCGCAAAAAGGTCGTCATCCTCGGCGGCGGTCCGAACCGCATCGGCCAGGGCATCGAGTTCGACTATTGCTGCTGCCATGCCGCCTTCGCGCTGAAGGATGCAGGCTTCGAGGCGATCATGGTCAACTGCAACCCGGAAACCGTCTCGACCGACTACGACACATCGGACCGCCTCTATTTTGAGCCGCTGACCGCCGAAGACGTCATCGAAATCCTGCGCGCCGAACAGGAGAACGGTGAACTGGTCGGCGTCATCGTGCAGTTCGGTGGCCAGACGCCGCTGAAGCTCGCCGAAGCGCTCGAAAAGAACGGCATCCCGATCCTCGGCACCGCACCCGACATGATCGATCTGGCCGAAGACCGCGACCGCTTCCAGAAGCTGCTGATGAAGCTCGACCTCAACCAGCCCAACAACGGCATCGCCTATTCCGTCGAGCAGGCCCGCGTTGTCGCCGCCGAAATCGGCTTCCCGCTGGTGGTGCGCCCGTCTTATGTTCTCGGCGGCCGCGCTATGCAGATCATCCATTCGGAATCCATGCTGCAGAGCTACCTGCTCGACACCGTTCCGGGCCTCGTGCCGGAAGACATCAAGCAGCGTTATCCCAACGACAAGACCGGCCAGATCAACACCCTGCTCAGCAAGAACCCGCTGCTGTTCGACAGCTACCTGACCAATGCCGTCGAAGTCGACGTCGATGCGCTCTGCGATGGCACGGATGTCTTCGTCACCGGCATCATGGAGCATATCGAAGAGGCCGGCATCCATTCCGGCGACAGCGCCTGCTCGCTGCCGTCGCGGCTGCTGAGCGAAGAGGTGCTGGACGAGCTGGAACGCCAGACCACGGCGCTCGCCAAGGCGCTCAATGTCGGCGGCCTGATGAACGTGCAATATGCCATCAAGGACGGCACGATCTACGTTCTGGAAGTCAACCCGCGCGCCTCGCGCACCGTGCCCTTCGTCGCAAAAACCATCGGCGCGCCGATCGCCAAGATCGCCGCCCGCATCATGGCCGGCGAAAAGCTCGAAGCGGCCATCGCCGCCTATGGCAAGAAGCCCGATCCGCGCAACCTGAAGCACATCGCCGTCAAGGAAGCCGTCTTCCCGTTTGCCCGCTTCCCCGGCGTCGATACGTTGCTTGGGCCCGAAATGCGCTCGACCGGCGAGGTGATTGGCCTCGACACCGATTTCGCGCTGGCCTTTGCCAAGAGCCAGCTCGGCGCCGGCGTCGAACTGCCGCGCGACGGAACGGTCTTCGTGTCGATCCGCGACGAGGACAAGGAGCGCGTCCTGCCGGCCGTGCAGCTGCTGACCGAGATCGGCTTCAAGGTCATGGCAACCGGCGGCACGCAGCGCTTCCTCGCCGAAAACAACATCGCCGCCATCAAGATCAACAAGGTTCTTGAAGGCCGGCCGCATATCGAGGATGCCATCCGCAATCGGCAGGTTCAGCTGGTGATCAACACCACCGACGGCAATAAGGCGATCTCGGACAGCAAATCGCTGCGCCGCGCCGCGCTGATGCAGAAGGTGCCGTACTACACCACCATGGCCGGCGCTCTGGCCGCCGCCCAGGCCATCCAGGCCCTGAAGAAGGGCCAGCTGGAAGTCCGCCCGCTGCAGAGCTACTTCGAATAAAAAGCCTTTAAATTCAACGTCTCACAGGCCCTGCCGGGAAACCGGCGGGGCTTTTTTTATGCCCGTCTCTCCCCTTGCGCCACGTTATCCACAGGCCTTCAGCCGGATCGGCGTCCCCTGTTGGCACAGCCTGTGCCGTGCTGCGATCATTCGGGACATACCCGCAAAAAGCGTTAACGGTGCGTAAATGCTAACAAAGGTTTAATTGCGCAAGTCAATCTCGAGGCATTATCACTGCAATCGTCAACGCTGCCTAAAACGGATCGCACTCATGACCACCCGGATGAAATACCTTCTGATAGCGATCGTATTCTCGGTCATCGTATGGATTGCCGCGATTGCCGGGTTTGCCGAATTGCTGCGCTTTGTGACGCGCTATCTCTAACCGCCGCACCGAACGCCGTGCCTCGCCTGTTCTCCCGCCCGTCAAGCGTTGAAACGCCTTGCACCATCCAGTCGATCGAGCCCGTTGACCGCCTTCGGCTTTCAGTGTATTTAGCCATTTAGTTAATTAACCGAATGGCTAACTAATGTCTGTCGACCCCCTGTCCGAGACCCTGTCCGCGCTCGCCGACCCCACCCGTCGGGCGATCCTGGCGCGGCTTTCGCTGGGCGAGGCGACGGTCAACGAACTGGCCGAGCCTTTCTCCATGAGCCTTCCGGCCGTCTCCAAGCATCTGAAGGTGCTGGAGCGGGCAAAGCTGATCTCGCGAGGCCGCACCGCCCAATGGCGCCCCTGCCGCCTGGAAGCCGAGCCGCTGCAGCAGCTCGACACCTGGCTCGGCGATTATCGCACCCTCTGGGAAAAGCGCTTCGACCGGCTGGAAGCCTATCTCGACACCATCAGGACCCAGACCGACACCAAGAGCGACGACCATGAGTGAGCACCTGGAAATTCTCAACACGCGCCTCTTTGCAGCCAGCCGGCAGGCGGTGTTCGACGCCTTCGCCGAGCCAGAACAGCTGAAATTGTGGTGGGGGCCGGATGGCTTCACCAACAGCATTCCCGAATTCGACCTGCGGCCCGGCGGCAAATGGCGGATCGTCATGACCGCCTCCGACGGCACGGATTTCGACAACCACTGCACCTTCGAGGAGGTCGTGGTTCCCGAGCGCATCAGCTACGTCCATCATCTGCCGATGCATGTCTTCTCGATGGAAATGACCTTCGACGAGGAAGCAGGCGGCACCCGCCTCACCTGGCGCATGCTCTTCGAGCCGACGTACGAAAACCGGCAATTGCAGAAATTCCTGGCCGCCGCCAACGAGCAGAATTTCGACCGCCTGGAACACCATCTCCATCACCAACCCGGAAAGCCCCGACCATGACAGTCCCAGCCGATCCGAACCGAACCATTTCCGTCAACCGCCTGATCAATGCGCCACCAGACCTGGTCTTCCGGATGTTCTCCTCGGCCGAACATCTCGATGCCTGGTGGGGGCCGGACGGTTTCACCAACGACACCCATGCGATGGATTTTTCCGTCGGCGGCCTGTGGCACTACACAATGCACGGTCCGGACGGCAAAGCCTGGCCGAACTGGATCCGTTACCGGGAGATCAGCCCGCCAACCCACCTTTTCTACGATCACGGCGGCGAGCTCGGCGAACCCGCCCTTTTCGAGGGCGAGATCCGCTTCGAGGCGGAAGGCGACAAGACCCGCGTGACACTGACCCTGGTCTTCCCGACGGCGGACGCGCGCAATGCGACGCTGAAATTCGGCGCGATCGACGGCGCCCACCAGACGCTGGCCAAGCTCGACGCCTATCTGGCCGGCAAGGTCGCGTCCTAGCCGCCCCTCTGCCATCACGCTTCACCATGACCATGCGGAGACCGTTTCCCGCATGGTCCCTTTCGCGGGCGAAGTCATGCTGACGACGGGCGTCCGGCCATCGATGCGGCGATCTGCCGGAAATCAGCCTTGAAGCGGCCAAGCTCCTCCACGCGCTTTGCCTCGTCCGGTAGGCGCAACAGGTAGGCGGGATGCACCGTGACGAACAGGTTGGTGCCGTCCGCCATCGCCTGCTCGCCGCGCATGTCGGACAGTGCTACTCGCTCGCCCGTCAGGCTTGTCAGCGCCGTCGCCCCCATGGCGACGATCAGCCTGGGTTTTACCAGGGCGATCTCCTGGGCAAGCCACCAGCGACAGATTTCCACTTCGCCGCTGCTGGCCCGCTGGTGGATGCGGCGCTTGCCGCGCGGCTGATATTTGAAATGCTTGACCGCATTGGTCAGGTAGATGCTTTGCCGATCGAGACCGGCGTTTGCCATCACACCGTTCAGCAAGCGTCCGGCCGGACCGACAAACGGCCGTCCGGTCAGATCCTCCTCGTCGCCTGGCTGCTCGCCGACGATCATCACCCGGGCATCCGCCGGCCCCTCGCCGAACACGGTCTGCGTGGCATGGCAATGGATGGGACAGCGTGTGCAACGCGCTGCCTGTTGCCGCAGAGCATCGAGCGATCCCGCTTCCGCAAGCGGCTCCTCGACAAGCTCCGCCACCCGCAGCCGGTGGTGAAAGGCCGGCGGCAGGGTCGGCGCCCGCTCCGCCATCTCGATCACCCGCGCCTCGGCAGAGGCAATCAGGCCGGGGATGAGTTCGGCTTCCGGCAGGTTCTTCCAGTATTTCTTCGGCATCTCCGTCATCATCATTTTGACCTTCAGCCGGGCCGGGTTGAAGATCGAGGCGTAATAGATACGCCAGAGATCATCGGTCTCATCGGAAAGATCGGGTTTGTCCGCCGGACCATCGGTCGTCAGCAGTTGCTCGCCATCCCAGCTGGCGGACCCCTTCGGGGTCGCGATCAGCCAGTCCATGTCGTTGAACCGGCGCTGGAAAAACGGCGCCACCCGCGCGATGATGAAATGATCCGGCTCGAACCAGGCGATGAACCGCCGCCGTCCGGCTGTTCCTGGCGGCAGCGGTATTTCCTTGAACCGCACGAAGGCCGTCATCTTGTGATATTCTCGCCGCACCGACTGCGCCCAGCGTCTCGCCTGCACCACATCGGCATCCGAGCGGATCTCCAGCAGGTTGCGATCCCGCGACAAACGCCACAGCAGGCGATAGAGCAACCCGAACCGCATCGGCTCGGCATGGCAGAGGACCGCCTCGGCCAGCGTGACGAATTCGGCCGGCACATGCGGCGGCTTGGCATTCGCCAAGGGATCGGGCGGTGGCGTGGGAGTCGCGGCAAACAGGCCATCCTCATCGCCGGCCATTAGCCAATCGACCTGCTGCGGCTCGACGCCGGCCAGCAGCAAGGCCCGCGCCGCGACGCGCCATTCCTCAAAATCGCCCCGGCCCTTCAGAACCACGCAATGCCTCATAGCAAAGCGAGCTGCACCGGCGGCGGCGCAAAGACACTTCTAAGATCGCTTCGGTCGGTCAGTTTCATCGGCGTCCAGCCCTCAGCGACGATGAAGGCGCGAACCTTCTTCAGCGACACATTGAGCCGCTTCAAATCCTCCAGCCGCAGCCGGCAATGGCGCCGCGCCGACAGCACCGATTGCACCGTCTTCACCCCGAACCCCGGCACTCTCAGCAGCGTCTCCTTGTCGGCCCGGTTGACGTCGACGGGAAAGCTCTCCCGATGCGCCAGCGCCCAGGCAAGCTTCGGATCAAGGTCGAGGTCGAGCATGCCGTTCGTCTGTGCCGAGGTGATCTCGGCGATATCGAAACCGTAGAAGCGATAGAGCCAGTCGGCCTGGTAGAGCCGGTGTTCGCGCATCAGCGGCGGCTTGACCAGCGGCAGATGCCGCGAGGCATCGGGGATCGGGCTGAAGGCGGAGTAATAGACCCGCTTCAGCTGGTAGCTGCCGTAAAGCCTGGCGCTGGTGCCCAGAATCGTCGCATCGTTGGCGCCATCGGCCCCGACGATCATCTGCGTGCTCTGGCCCGCCGGCGCAAAGGTCCGGCGCCGTTTGGTCTGCAGCGTCTTGTCGCCCATCTCCTCGATCTTCAGGCGCAGAGCGCCCATGGAGCGGCGAATGCCCTCGGGACGCTTCTGCGGCGCAAAATCGTAGATGCCCTTGTCGGTCGGCAGCTCGATATTGATCGACAGCCGGTCGGCATAAAGCCCCGCCTCCTCGATCAGCGCCTGGGACGCCTCCGGAATCGTCTTCAGATGGATATAGCCGCGAAAGTTATGGGTGGTCCTGAGTTCCCGCGCCACCCGCACCATCTCCTCCATCGTGTGGTCGGACGAGCGGATGATGCCCGACGACAGGAACAGACCCTCGATATAGTTCCGCCGATAGAATTCCAGCGTCAGCCACACCACCTCCTCCGGCGTGAAGCGGGCCCGCGCCACATTGCTGGACGAGCGGTTGATGCAATAGACGCAATCATAGATGCAGAAATTCGTGAGCAGGATCTTCAACAGCGAAATGCACCGTCCGTCGGGCGCATAGGCGTGGCAGATCCCCGATCCTTCCGTCGAACCGAGCCCGCCGGATGTCCCGGAATGCCGCTTGGTGGTTCCGCTGGAGGCACAGGACGCATCGTATTTCGCCGCATCCGAGAGAATGGCGAGGCGTTCTTTAAGGGATTTTACTGCCATATTTGTTCACTATATGTTCTTTTCAAATTCGTCAAGCTGCGCTAGGATGGAACAAAGCGCATCCGGAGCCGAGCATGGGACGCCGCCGCAGCTTGGCTGCCGCTCGGGAATTTGGCATGTGGGGTGACAACAGAGGGCCGACCTCGAGGCCTCGGACACGGAAGATGACCATGCAGGATGGAACGCCCGTACCGCCGCAACTGGCCGGCCGCCGCGAATGGATCGGGCTGGGGATCCTGTCGATCGCCTGCCTGATCTATTCCATGGATCTGTCGGTGCTGTTCCTCGCCATGCCGGCCATCGTCTCCGAACTCGACCCGAGTGCGGCCGAGCTGCTGTGGATCAACGATATCTACGGCTTCATGGTCGCCGGCTTCCTCGTCACCATGGGCACGCTCGGCGACCGCATCGGCAGGCGCAAGGTCCTGCTGATCGGCGCCGCCGGTTTTGGCGCGGCCTCGATCTTGGCCGCCTTCTCGACATCGGCCCTGATGCTGATCGTGGCGCGCGCTTTGCTGGGTGTGGCCGGCGCCACCATCGCGCCTTCGACCCTGTCGCTGGTCGTCAATCTGTTTCGTAACGAGGCCGAGCGCAATCGCGCCATCGGCATCTGGGGCACGGCCTTTGCCCTGGGCGGCCTGGTCGGCCCGTTGATCGGCGGTGTGCTGCTACAATATTTCCATTGGGGATCGGTGTTCCTGATCAACGTGCCGGTCATGCTGATCCTCATCGTGCTCGCCCCGTTCCTGCTGCCGGAATATCGCAGCGAAAAATCCGGCCCCCTGGATCTCATCAGCGTCGGCCTGTCGCTCGCCACCGTCCTGCCGGTGATCTACGCATTCAAGCAGATCGCCACCGACGGCTTCCAGGCGGTGCACGGCCTGCCGATCGCGCTCGGAATAGCCGTCGGCACCCTGTTTGTCCGGCGGCAGCGGCGGCTTGCCGATCCGCTGATCGACCTTGCTTTGTTTCGCATTCCTGCCTTCTCCGCATCGCTGCTGGTCAACCTGGCCGGCGTGTTCTTCGTCTTTGGCATCTTTCTCTACCAGAACCTGTTTTTGCAGCTGGTGCTGGGCCTGTCGCCGCTCGATGCCGCGCTCTGGTCGGTCGTGCCGGGCCTGGTCTTTACCGTGATGTCGCTGCAGGCCTATCGCATCACCAACCGCTTCGGCGCGGTGCGCACCGTGCTGTTCGGCCTGCTCATCTATGCCGCCGGCACGACGGTGATGGGCCTTTCCGCCTATGGTCAGAACCTCTACGGCATCCTGGCCGGCAGCATGCTGATCGCCATCGGCTTCGTGCCCTGCATCCTCACCACGACAGGCCTGATCGTCGGCACCAGCCCGCCGGAACGCGCCGGTGCCGCCTCCGCCATGTCGGAGACCAGCGCCGAATTCGGCGGTGCGCTGGGCGTCGCCCTGCTCGGCAGCCTCGGCAGTCTCGTCTATCGTGTCGCCATGCAGGATGTCGACCTGACTGTCTTGCCTGGGCCGTCGGTGGAAAGCGTGCGCGCGACACTTGCCGGCGCCGTCGATACCGCCAAGCTGCTGGGGTCCGAGACGTCGCAACTGTGGCTGGCGCAGGCCCGCGACGGCTTTTCGCTCGGCTTTGCCATCTGCTGCGGCCTGGCCACGGTGACGCTGCTGGCGCTGGCGCTGATTGCCGGCCGTGTCTATGGCCGCACTGACATGGCGAGCGCCGGCCATCATGCCGGCCATTAGCCCGAGACAAGGCCGCGATTGCCGCCCGGATCAAAGCCTCCACGAAACTTCTGGAAATTGCCGTAGCCTATCTGCTATAGTCGTCACAGATCTGATTTGAAACATGGTTCCGGGGCTCTGCTTCGGAACCTGTTTTTCTTTGTGCCCGCCGATGCGGTCATGGGAGAGTGAAGGAAGAGGACATGGTTGAAAAGGTACCGATGACGCAGAACGGCTTCGCCAGGCTGCAGGAAGAACTGCGTTGGCGTCAGCAGGAAGAGCGTCCGAGAATCATTGAGGCGATCGCCGAGGCGCGCGCCCATGGTGACCTTTCCGAAAATGCCGAATATCACGCCGCCAAGGAAGCCCAGAGCCACAACGAGGGCCGCGTCGGCGAGCTGGAAGATTTCATCGCCCGCGCCGAGGTGATCGACCTGTCGAAAATGTCCGGCAGCAAGATCAAGTTCGGCGCAACCGTCAAGCTGATCGACGAGGACACCGAAGAGGAAAAGACCTATCAGATCGTCGGCGACCAGGAAGCCGACGTCAAGCAGGGCCGCATCTCGATCTCCTCGCCCATCGCCCGCGCGATGATCGGCAAGGAAGTCGGCGATTCGATCGAGGTCGTCGCCCCCGGCGGCTCCAAGGCCTACGAGATCCTCGCGGTCAATTGGGGCTGAGCCCTGACGATAGATCCGCGACCAGGCCCTTGGGCGTGTCGCAGATCGGCTGAGACAACAGACATGCCGGCGATTGGTTTACCCCGAACGCCGGCTTTGTCTTGAATGGGCCCCGGCGGACCGGAGACCGGAATGAGACGGACATGACAGCAGACCTTGATCACAAGACCAGTCCCGCAGCGGGCTCGACCAACGACCACCCGCCGGGACCTCCCTTGCTCGTCAAGGTGATGAGCCGGGGCGGCGACCTCAACGGCGTCAGCCGCCTGTCGCGCCAGCTGCTGGATGGCTGGGCGGAGGCACAAGGCTTGCGCTTCACCTTCGATCCGGCGGCGCGCGGCTATGATTGGCTGGTGGTCTATGAAAACCTGCCGGCCGAACAGGGCGAGCGGCGGCCGATGCGCATCGAGCAGCTCGACTGCCCGCAGGCCAACACCGTCCTTTTGACCACCGAGCCGAGCGCCATCAAGATTTACGGCCGGGCCTATATCCGCCAGTTCGGCCATGTCGTCACCAGCCAGGAGCCCTTTGCGCTGCGCCATCCCGGCCGCATCTGGAGCCAGGCCGGCCTGCGTTGGTTCTACGGCGACGGCACCGACCATGCCATGACGGCCGATGAAATCGCCGGCCATGAACCGGAAAAGACCGCGGTCCTGTCGACCGTCTGCTCGACCAAGCGCCAGGGACATACCCTGCACCGGCTGCGCTACGATTTCACCCAGCTTGCCGCAGCCCGCCTGCCGGAAATGGACGTGTTCGGACGGGGACACCGCCCGCTCGACGACAAGGCCGAGGCGGTCGACGCCTACAAGTACCACCTGGCGATCGAAAACCACGTCGCCCCGCACCATTTCACCGAAAAGCTCGCCGATCCGTTCCTGGGCCTGGCGCTGCCCTTCTATTTCGGCGCGCCGAATGCTGCGGACTATTTCCCGGCCGACAGCTTCATCGCCATCGACATCCGCAAGCCGGACGAGGCCATCCGCATCATGCGCGAGGCCATCGATGGCAACGAATATGAACGCCGATTGCCCGCCATCCGCGAGGCTCGCCGCCGGGTGATTGAGGAACACAGCCTGTTTCCGCTGGTCGCGCGCGTCATCGCCAGCTCAAGTGCGGGCGCAGGCACTCGCGGTACGATCATGAGCCAGGCAGCGGCCAAACGCGCCCATCCGCTCGCAGCATTGGGCGACTTCCTGTTCCGCGAGGCGCTGCATCTGCGCAATCGCCTCGCAAATCTCGTCTCTTGACCGTTTAGCGCCAGTGTTCGTCGATCCACGGGGTCGGGCGAACATGCTTGTAAAGCTTCTTCCACCAGGCGGTGACGGGCCATAGTCCGATCACTGCCTCGTCCGGGTCCGGCTTGCCGGTGAAGGCGACGATGCGGGTGGCAGGCGGCAGCGGCGCCACCTTGAAGAAATTCATCGGCCATTTCGGCAGCAGCGTATGCTTGAAGCTGACGCACCACTCGGCCGGCCAATAGGTCAGGTTGCCGATCGAGCCGGACACGTAACGCTGCGATATGCCATATTTCGCCAGCGGCACTTCGGGGTCGCGCACGAAGTCGTCGTAGATATGGGTATAGGTGCCGATCCGCCAGCGATAGACCGAGGTATTGCCGATGCCCATGCCCGGCTGCGTCCAGTTTTCCGCGATGCAGAACTGACCGGGTGCATAGTCGAAGAAATCGTCGAGCGGGCCGGTGATCACCACATCGAGATCGACGAACAGCACATCGCCTTCGAGGTCGCCGAGCGGCACCTGCCACAGCGAAATCTTCCGCCACGGCTTCCAGGCCACTCTTTCAGGAATGGTGATCGGCGGCAGGGGAAAGATCTGCACTTCCGGATCGATGCCGGCACCGTCTTCGGTGAAGCAGACCAGCCGGGTCGGCCGCTGGGTGTGGCGTTTGATCATCGACCACAAGCGGTTCACGAAATCGCTCGGATAGCGCGTTCCCCATTTCATGCACACGATGGTCTGCATTCATCAAGCTCCTGTCATTCCGGCCATGTCCGTCAAACCGTCTCGGACACCAAGTGGCTCGTCCATAGACCAGATCGCCGGCCATGGGTAGCCGGCCGCACTGCAGTCCCCGCGAAAAGCAGAGGGCTCGCCGGACAATCGACCCGGACAATCGGCAGTGCCGGCTGCCCACGCGGGATTTGCACCTGATAGGCGATCCTATATAGGGTTTCCAGAAAATGGGTGTCACCCTACAAGGATGGTGAGATGGTAGCGGCTGCGACAGGCACATTGGGGGATGTCGGGAATTCCCGGCCGTCGGCACCCCGCATTCTGCAACTGCTGCCGGCTCTGGGCGACGGCGGCGTCGAGCGCAGCGCCGTCGAGATGGCGGAATACCTGTCGGCCCGTCAGCTGGACAATTGGGTGGTCAGCGCCGGCGGCCCGCTCGTGCCCCATGTCGAGGCGGCCGGTGGCCGCCATGTGACCCTCGATGTCGGCCGCAAATCGCCGGTTGCCTTGCTGTCCTCCGCCTGGTCTCTGGCCCGGCTGATCGATGCCGAGAAGATCGATATCGTCCACGCCCGCAGCCGCATGCCCGCCTGGGTCGCCCTGCTGGC
Organism: Rhizobium sp. CG5; assembly: GCF_023701945.1. Lineage (GTDB taxonomy): Bacteria > Pseudomonadota > Alphaproteobacteria > Rhizobiales > Rhizobiaceae > Allorhizobium. The sequence continues at coordinate 9,124 of NZ_JABAEF010000001.1, read as the reverse complement.
CCTGCGCCTGGCGCGTCGCAAACCCGCCTTCCTGACTACCTTTCATGGCGTCTATGGCCACCGCAACGCCCTGAAGCGCTTTTATAATAGCGCCATGCTGCGCGGCCGCGCGGTGATTGCCAATTCTGAGTTCATCCGCCATCACATCGCCGAGGTCTACGGCTATCCCGACAGCCGGATCATCGTCGCGCCACGCGGCATCGATCCTGCCCTGTTCGATCCAGCTCTCTATTCTCGCCAGTCCCGCGACGCGATACGCGCCGATCTCGGTGGCCTGCCTGACGGACCGCTGGTCGTCATGGTCGGCCGCATCACCGGCTGGAAAGGCCATGCCGTGCTGATCGACGCTTTCGCCCGGCTCGCCGCCAAGAATGCCCGTCTGGCCATTGTCGGCGGCGGCGTGGATACGGCGGTGGCCGACCTCTGCCAGCGCATCGCCGCCCTCGACCTTGGCGACCGGGTCATGCTGACCGGCAGCCGCCGCGATATTCCGGCAATCCTGGCCGCCAGCGATCTCGCCATATCGGCATCGACGCTCCCCGAAGCCTTCGGCCGCGCCGCCATCGAAGCCCAGGCCATGGAGGTCCCGGTGGTCGCCACCGCCCATGGCGGCAGCCTGGAAACCGTGATGCCGGGGGTCACCGGCTGGCTTGTGCCGCCCGGCGATGCGCCGGCCCTGGCAGCCGCCATGACCGACGCGTTTTCCGACCGCGAGCGCCTCAGGGCCATGGGACGGGCCGCCCGCGCCCATGTCATGGACAAGTTCACCACGGCGACCATGCTGGACAACGAGTTCTCGGCCTACCAGCGTGTCCTGTCGCCGGACACCGCGCACTGACATGCCAGACCCTGTCACCCTACCCGGACCGACCGTCTGGATCCTGACCGACGGCAAGGCCGGCGACGAACAGCCGCTGATCGGCATCGCCGAGCAGATGGGCGTCGTGCCGTCCCTGCGGCATGTGGCGCCGCGCAAGCCCTTCGCGCTGCTGATGCCCTGGGGGCCGATCGACCCGAAAGACCACCCAGGAAAGCCCGGCTCGCCGCTGACCGGCCCCGCCCCCGACATCTGCCTTGCCACCGGCCGCCGCGCCGTCGCCTATCTGCGCGCCCTGAAGCGCAGGTCGCCCGGCACCCTGACCGTCTTCGTCAAGGATCCCCGCACCCGCCGGCACGGCGCCGATCTGGTCGTCGTGCAGAGCCATGATCGGCTGGCCGGCCGGGATGTGATGGTGGTGACGACCGCACCGAACCGGATCTCGGTGGCGCGACTGGATGCCATTCGACAGGCGCCGCCGACAAGCCTTGCCGCCCTGCCCGCGCCGCGCCTGGCCGTGCTGATCGGCGGCAACAGCCGTCATCACCGCTTTGAGCCGGGAGACATTGACCGGCTGATCTCCGGACTTGCCGACCGGCTCGACGCCGGCGCATCGCTGATGATCACCGCCTCGCGTCGCACCCCCGATGCGTTGAAAACAGCCCTGACCGACCTGTCGAAACGACCCAACACGGTGTTCTGGGATGGAACCGGGGACAACCCGCTTGTCGCCTATCTGGCGCTGGCCGATGCGGTGATCGTCACGGCCGACTCGACCAATATGATCGGCGAGGCGGCGGCGACCGGCAGGCCCGTCCAGGTCTTTCATCCGACCGGCGGCCACCCGAAGGTCAGCCGTTTCCTGGCATCGCTTGGCCAGCAGGCCGCCATCGGGACTTTCCCGGATCGCGAAGCCCACGACGGCTACGAGGCCGTCAACAGCACGCCCGGCATTGCCGCGGCAATCCTGTCCGCCTGGCGGGCGCGGATCGAACGGTAACGGCCACTCCGGCTCAGATTTCCACCAGACCGAGCCGCTTCACCTGCCGGATGGTCAGCATGGTGCGCACCGTGTCGACATGCTCGTAGGCGGTCAGCGTCTCGATGACGAAGTCCTGGAAGCAGGTCAGGTTTTCCGCCACGCAATGCAGCAGGAAATCGCTGTCGCCATTGACCATCCAGGCCTGGCGCACCAGCGGCCAGCCATTGGTGGCCGCGGCAAAGGCCTTGAGATTGGCCTCCGACTGGTGCTTCAGCCCGACCATGCAGAAGGCGACCAGATCGAAGCCGAGTTTCGGGGCGCTCAAGAGCGCGTGATAGCCCTCGATGATGCCGGCCTCCTCCAGCTTGCGCATGCGCCGCAGGCAGGGCGGCGCCGAGATGCCGACCCGGTCGGACAGCTCGACATTGGTCATTCTCCCGTCCCGTTGCAGTTCCCGGAGAATCTTCAGGTCGATAGCGTCCAGCTCGGCGCGAAACACGGCATGTGCCTTTCGTGGATTTCGATGCGCGTCTTGTATAGGAGACGGTAGAATACGCAAGAATCTGTCCCGGCCAAGACCGAAAATTGCCATGCGCCGATTTGCCCTGTTGTTAATGCAAGGCTGCCCTTGAATAAATGCATGCATCAATCATAAATGGAGCCGCGTACAGGCAGGGTGGACACATTATATAGCGCTCACCCACGCAACATGTCTGTTTGCTGCCGACCTGAAAGGAAGAACAATGTCTGCCCGTCACGCCAAGGTGCTGATCATCGGATCCGGCCCGGCCGGCTATACCGCCGCGATCTATGCTGCCCGCGCCATGCTCGAACCCGTCCTGATCGCCGGAATGGAACAGGGCGGCCAGTTGATGATCACCACCGATGTGGAAAATTATCCGGGCTTTGCCGATCCGATCCAGGGACCGTTCCTGATGGAGCAGATGCTCAAGCAGGCGATCCATGTCGGCACGCAAGTGGTCAACGATCTCGTCACCGAAGTTGAGACGACCCGCCGCCCCTTCACGGTCAAGACCGATTCGGGCGCCATATGGACGGCCGACACGCTGATCATCGCCACCGGCGCCAAAGCCAAATGGCTTGGCATCGAGAGCGAACAGCATTTTCAGGGTTTCGGCGTCTCGGCCTGCGCCACCTGCGACGGCTTCTTTTATCGCAACCGCGATGTGATGGTGGTCGGCGGCGGCAATTCGGCCGTCGAGGAAGCGCTCTATCTCTCCAATATCGCCAAGTCGGTGACCGTCGTGCATCGCCGCGACAGTTTCCGCTCGGAAAAGATCCTGCAGGAACGGCTGTTCGCCAAGGACAATGTCAAGGTCCTGTGGAACTCGGCCGTCGACGAGATCATCGGCGATGCCGCCAAGCCGCCGATTCCGCCCTCGGTCACCGGCGTGCGCATCCGCGATACCCAGACCGGTCAGATCACCGAAATGCCGATCCACGGCGTCTTCGTGGCGATCGGCCATGCGCCGGCGGTCGAACTGTTCAAGGGCAAGCTGAAGATCAAATCCAACGGCTATCTGTGGACCGCGCCTGATTCGACGGCCACCGACGTGCCCGGCATCTTTGCCGCCGGCGACGTCACCGACGACATCTACCGGCAGGCGATCACCGCGGCCGGCATGGGCTGCATGGCAGCGCTCGAAGCCGAACGCTATATGGCGACCCAACTGGCTCCGGCCGAAGCCGCGGAGTGAGATCATGAGAGGAGGAGGCATGCCGCTCGACTGGGATAAGCTGCGCATTTTCCACGCAGCGGCCGAAGCAGGCTCCTTCACCCATGCAGCCGACAAGCTGCATCTTTCGCAATCGGCCATCAGCCGGCAGGTCAGTTCGCTGGAACAGGACGTGGGGGTCAAACTCTTTCACCGCCACGCCCGCGGCCTGATCCTCACCGAACAGGGCGAATTGCTCTATCGCACCGCCCATGACGTGCTGCTGAAGCTTGAAACCGTCAAGATGCAGCTGACCGAGACCACGGAAAAGCCGAGCGGCAAGCTGCGCGTCACCACCACGGTCGGCCTCGGCCAGGGCTGGCTGACCGACAAGGTGCAGGAATTCCTGCAGCTCTATCCCGACATGTCGATCCAGCTGATCCTCGACAACGAGGAACTCGACGTCAACATGCGCCATGCCGACTGCGCCATCCGCCTGCGCCAGCCGCAGCAGTCGGACCTCATCCAGCGCAAGCTGTTCACGGTGCATATGCATGTCTATGCAGCACCCTCCTATATCAACCGCCATGGCGAGCCGCAGTCGATCGAGGATCTCGACCAGCACCGCATCATCTCGTTCGGCGAACCGGCGCCCAACTATCTTCTCGACGTCAACTGGCTGGAAGGCGCCGGCCGCTCGTCGGACAATCCGCGCGTGCCGCATCTGCAGATCAACAGCCAGACCTCGATCAAGCGCGCCTGCCTGCTGGGAATCGGTGTCGCTTTGCTGCCCGATTACATCGTCGGACGCGATCCCGGCCTGATCCAGCTCGCCATCAGCGCCGACGTTCCGTCCTTCGACACCTATTTCTGCTATCCGGACGAGATGAAGAACGCCGCCAAGCTGAAGGTCTTCCGCGACTTTATCGTCGCAAAGGCCCGGAATTGGAACTTTTAGGCGCGAAAAGCATGACTTTCGCACAGACCTGCTGACAGCGCATGCCAGACATGCATAAAAAAGCATTGTTCGCTGCACAAAAAACCACCATATCGCACTCAGCTGATGCACATGGTGGCTTTTTCCTCCCAGTTCCACCGCAGCAGCTGTTCCCCTCTGGAGGTTATTTGACCTTCACACTTTATGGGCCCTGGAGAAATCCGGTGGCCCTTTTTTTTGGCCGGGACTGAGCAACCTCCACCCGAGTTCCAGTGCCTGCGACAAAAAAATCCATAGGCCGCTATTGAAAGCCCTTGCATCTCCCAAGCCCTGCACCATATGAGAGTGCAGCTGATGCATCCTGCGTATACTTATCGTTTACGCCGCGTTAGCTGTTCCCCTCTGGAGGTCCTTGACCTTCACCCCTCAAGGGCGCCGGCATCTGCTGGTCGCCCTTTCTTTTTGTCCAGTGTTCTTTTTGTCAGCGTTCGGGCGACGCCAATTTTCGGCTTGGCCTTGAATATCGATGATCGTCGATACATATATCTGCTATGGACGATATGAGCCCGAGAGAGCCGACGTGAACACCGACGAGATCCTCAAAGCTTTGGCCCATCCGACCCGCGTCGAGATGCTGCAATGGCTGAAGGAACCGCAAAACCATTTCAGCGAGCAGGCCCATCCGCTGGAGATGGGCGTCTGCGCCGGACAGTTCGAGCGTTGCGGCCTGTCGCAATCGACGGTGTCGTCCCATCTGGCCACCCTGCAGCGCGCCGGCCTGATCAAATCGTCCCGTGTCGGCCAGTGGATTTTCTACAAGCGCGACGAAGAGACCATCGACGCCTTTCTCAAAAAGCTCAACGCGGCCCTCTGACCGGCCGCGTGCCCCCCGCCATTCCCACCTTCATTCCCTCCCCGACACCTCGCCAAGACCCCTTGAAAGGACATTTCATGACAACCCTGTTCGATCCCATCACCGTTGGTGACATGCAGCTCTCGAGCCGCATCGCCATGGCGCCGTTGACCCGCAACCGCTCGCCGAAGGCCGTGCCCAACGACCTCAACGTCACCTACTACGAACAGCGCGCCAGCGCCGGCCTGCTGATCACCGAAGGCACGCCGATCACCCAGCAGGGCCAAGGCTATGCCGACGTGCCCGGCCTCTACAAAAAAGAATCGCTCGACGGCTGGAAGCGCGTCACCGATGCCGTGCACAAGGCAGGCGGCAAGATCGTCACGCAGATCTGGCATGTCGGCCGCATTTCGCATACCAGCCTGCAGCCCGACAACGGCCAGCCTGTCGCTCCCTCGCCGATCACCGCCAAGACCAAGACCTACCTGATCGATGCCGAAGGCCATGGCTCCTTTGCCGAAACCTCGGAGCCGCGCGCCCTGACGCTTGATGAGATCCCCGGCATTCTCGAAGATTACCGTCTGGCCGCCCGCGCCGCGATCGATGCCGGCTTCGACGGCGTCGAGATCCACGCCGCCAACGGCTATCTGATCGACCAGTTCCTGCGCTCAAGCAGCAACCAGCGCACCGACGCCTATGGCGGCTCGATCGAGAACCGCGCCCGCCTCGCCATCGAAGTGGCCGAGACCGTCGCCAAGGAAATCGGCGGCGGCCGCACCGGCATCCGCATTTCGCCGGTCACCCCCGCCAACGACGTGTCCGATCCCGATCCGCAGCCGCTGTTCACCTATCTCGTCGAGAAGCTGGCACCGCTCGATCTCGCCTTCATCCATGTCATCGAAGGTGCGACCGGCGGCCCGCGCGACAACGTGCCCTTCGACTGGGATGCGCTACGCGAGGCCTACCGCGCCAAGGGCGGCAAGGCCGCCTGGATGGTCAACAACGGCTACGACCGCGCCATGGCGCTGGACGCCATCGCCTCCGGCAAGGCCGACATGGTGGCCTTCGGCCGCGCCTTCATCGCCAACCCTGATCTGGTCGCCCGCCTGAAGCAGGACGCCCCCCTTAACCAGGGCAACCGCGACACCTACTACGGCGGCGGCGCGCCGGGTTATACGGACTACCCGACCCTCGGCTGATTTGCTGATCGGCTGACCGAACACGACAGAAACCCGCCGCAGTTCATCACACTGCGGCGGATCTTTTTACGGCCGGCAAAGTCATCCTCGACACAAGCGACCTCCCTCTTCCGTCATTCCCGTGGTTCTTCCGTCATTCCCGCGAAAGCGGGAATCCAGCCACGGCGCGTCTGCGCCGTGAAAAAGTCTTTCGTGATCAAAGACATGATCACGCTGGATCCCGACTCAAGGCTGGGATGACGGAGAGCGACGTGCAGGCCGCTATTCGGCTCCCCCTTGGGGCGCGCTCAGGCCCCGGCCCTTCCAGACGCCGCGGTCAGCAGACGCACCGGCTGTGCCACGGCCGCATCCCTGACCTCCATACAGCCGAGGCCTTCCAGCGTCGCACGCACCGCCTGATCGAGTGGCGTGCGCGGTTCTTCGCCCAGCACCGCCACCAGCCGGCCATTGTCCAAACGCAGCGGTTCGCGCCACAGATAGCGCATTTCGCTCAACTCCCGGAACAACGGCACGACGGGCGACGCGAGCCGCACCAGCCACCACGGAAAGGCCTTGACCTTCAGATCGGCCCGTCCCGTCACCCGGCGGATCGCCGCGATCATCTGCTGGCCGTCTTCATCGAACACGCCGTCCATATGAAAGCGTGCAAAGGTTGGTAACGCGTCGACGCGCTCCACCAGCCGCACCATGGTCTCGGCCACGTCGGGCAGATAGGCCCATTGATGGCCGACGCCTTTTGCACCGGGATTGGTGACTGCGGTCACAGGCTTGCCCGGCGTCACCAGCCCCTGCGCAAACCAGTTATTGCCGGCCTTGGGCCCGAAGAAATCGCCGGCCCGAACCAGGATGACCGGCACGCCCGCGTCGGCTGCCGCCTCCAGCCGGCGCTCCAGCGCGACGCGGATCCTGCCCTTGCGGGTCACGGCATTCTGCGGGCTGTCCTCGCGCAGGACAGGAAAGGCATCCGGCCCGTAATTATAGACCGTGCCCGGCATCAGGATGCGCGCGCCGCTCGCCTTGGCCGCCGCGATCGTATTGTCGATCATCGGCAGAACCAGCTGGCCCCAGTTGCGATAACCCGGCGGGTTGACGGCATGCACGATCAGGCTGACGCCCTTGGCCGCCCGCATCACATCGTCGCGGCGCATCGCATCGCCTGGAACCCAGTCATAAGCCGGCATGCGGGTCTGCATTTCGGAAGCGTTGCGATGCAGGGCGCGGATGCGATAGCCGCGCGCGTGGAGCTTGGCGGCCACCGCCCCGCCAATCCCGCCGGTGGCGCCGAGAATGAGAGCAGTGGGATGGGCGGCTTCGGTGGAATGGGTCATGTCGGATCTCCTTCGTGTTGCGATGGAGCCAGTATCCGCCCGAAGCGGATCATACGGAATTGCCTATTATTCTATCCATGCTATACGGAAATAGATGAACGACACCGCACCCAGCTGGGATCACTACCGCACTCTGCTTGCCGTGCTGCGGCACGGATCGCTCTCGGCCGCCGCCCGCGATCTGGGCCTGACCCAGCCGACTGTCGGCCGCCATATCGATGCGCTGGAACGGATCAGCGGCGCGTCCCTGTTCCTGCGCACCCAGCAGGGCCTGCTGCCGACCGAAACCGCCGAACTGATGCGGGGTCATGCCGAGACCATGGCGGCCACGGTCGCCGCGCTTGCCCGCATGGCCTCGGGCTCGGCCACCGCCGTCAGCGGCACGGTGCGCATCAGTGCCAGCGAAGTGATCGGCATCGAGGTCCTGCCGCCGATGCTGGCAGACTTGCAGGATACCCATCCCGATCTCAGCATCGAACTGTCCCTGTCGGATGCCGTGGAGGATCTGCTGCAGCAGGAGGCAGACATTGCCGTGCGCATGGTCGAGCCGGCCCAGGGCGCTCTCATCAGCCGCCGCATCGGCCGCATCCCCTTGGGCTTCTTCGCCCACCGGCGCTACCTCGAAAAGCATGGCACCCCGCAGATCCAGGGCGAGCTTGCCACCCATCGGCTGATCGGCTTCGACCGGCAGCTGACCTATGTGCGCGCCATCCTCAAGCACCGCCCCGATCTCTCCGATATCCGCTTTTCGTTCCGGACCGACAGCAACCTGGCGCAATTGGCCGCCATCCGCGCCGGCGGCGGCATCGGCATGTGCCAGCTGTCGCTTGGCCGGCGCGATCCCGATCTGGTCGAGGTCCTGCCCGGCGCCCTCGACCTGTCGCTGGAAACCTTCGTGGTGATGCACGAAACCCTGAAAACCGCCCCCCGCTGCCGCGCCACCTTCGATGCGCTGGTAAAAGGCCTTGGCGCCTATGTCGCATCGGCAAGCCACGGATAGGCCGGTCCGGCCGGGGCGTTGCGCCTTGGACCGCCGTATGCGGCTTGCGTAGGCGCGTGCGGTTTACCCCCCTCTGCCTTGCCAGGCATCTCCCCCTCAAGGGGGGAGATCGGATCAGCCGAAACCGCTCATCCTTTCATGTGCCAAAGTCCTTGAATGCTTTGGGATCGAGCGGGTAGCCCCTCAATCCGATCTCCCCCCTTGAGGGGGAGATGCCCGGCAGGGCAGAGCATCTGTGTTTACTGTCAAGGTGGAGTTGGTGTCCAGAGGCGGTTTTGGGCGAGCAGGCAATTGGCCAAGACGATGAGCTTGCGCATGATGGCGACGAGGAT
>NZ_JABAEF010000019.1 GCF_023701945.1 Rhizobium sp. CG5 | reverse complement strand
ACCCAAAACCAGCCAATCTGGCCAAGCTCTGTCGGATTTCTTTAGAACGAAAGTCACCGTCGCCAGCAGCGCCGCCGCCCTCGTTCAGTGAGCGGTTTATAGATCCCACAACCCGACTAAGTCAACACCCCGCCGTCAAAAAACTGTCGTTTTTTCTAAGCCGCTGAAAAACATACAGAAAAACGATAGGTTGGGTTTTGGAGTGTGGGAACCTTCCTTCAGCATGCCCGGAATCGCCCCGCCGCATGGCTTATTCCGTGCCGCTGGTCTTACCCTGCTCAGAAAACCACATTGCGCATCGTCGTGCGGACGCTCTCTCTATCTTAGCGCATTGGTAAGGGGGCTCAGACTTGATAAAGAAAGGGCCGGATCAGGCATTGGAGAGCACTATGTTGGTATTGAATGAGACCGAGACCGTTGCGGCACTGGACTGGGCGCCATTGATTGCCGCAATAGAGTCGATGTTCAAAGGCACTTGCGTCATGCCTGTGCGACACCATCATGCCATGGAGGTGCCGGGCCGGGCCGAGGCGACGCTGCTGCTGATGCCGGCCTGGGTGCCTGGGCGCTATGCCGGCGTCAAGCTGGTCTCGGTGTTTCCCGACAATCACCTGTCCGGCAAACCGGCGATCCATGGCAGCTATCTGCTGACCTCCGGGGAGAGCGGCGAAATGCTGGCCATCGTCGAGGGCGGCGCGCTCACCGCGCGCCGGACGGCGGCGACCTCGGCGCTGGCCGCCCGCTATCTGGCGCGCGCCGATGCGCAGCAGATGCTGATGGTCGGCACCGGACGGCTGTCGCTCAATCTGATGCAGGCCCATGCGCAGGTACGGCCGCTGCAACGCTTCTCTATATGGGGCCGTTCCTTTGCCAATGCCGAAGCCGCGGCCGAGGAGGTCCGGCAGCTGGGGCTTCAGGCGACCGCCTGCGGCAATCTGGAAGAGGCGGCGCGCGACGCCGACATCATATCCTGCGCAACACTGTCCTCGGAGCCGCTCATTCACGGTGATTGGCTAAAGCCCGGCGCCCATCTCGATCTGGTCGGCGGCTTCAAGCCGACGATGCGCGAGGCCGACGACGAGGCCGTGCGGCGTTGCCAGGTCTATGTCGACACCCGTGCCGGGGCCTGCAGCGAGGCCGGTGACATTACCCAGCCGATCGCCAGCGGAGTCCTTTCAAAGGACGATATAAAGGGCGAGTTGGCGGAGCTGGTATCGGGTGCTGTGAAGGGCCGGACCTCCGACCAGTCGATCACCTTGTTCAAATCGGTTGGTGCGGCGCTCGAAGACCTGGCCGGCGCCATCCTCGCCTATGAGACGGCGACCGGCTTGCGCAAGGTGGACTGACCGCCGATGCCCCTTGAAATGCCGATCTATCCGGTTACCGCCATCCTGCCCGATCTTGGCCAGGCGCTTTCTCACGGCAATCGCGCTGTGCTGTCGGCACCGCCGGGTGCCGGCAAGACAACGCTGGTGCCGCTGTTCCTGCTGGATCAGGCCTGGCGCGGCGACGGGCGGATCATCCTGCTCGAGCCGCGCCGGCTGGCGGCCCGCGCCGCGGCCGGCCGCATGGCCGCCTTGCTGAAGGAAGATGTCGGCGAGACGGTCGGCTATCGCATGCGGCTCGACAATCGCATTTCGGCGCGCACCCGGATCGAGGTGGTCACCGAAGGGGTGTTTGCCCGGATGATCCTCGAGGATCCGGAACTGGGCGGCGTTATGGCGGTGTTGTTTGATGAGTTCCACGAACGCTCGCTTGATGCCGATTTCGGACTGGCGCTGGCGCTCGACAGCCAGTCGGCCCTGCGCCCGGACCTGAAACTTGTCGTGATGTCGGCGACGCTTGATGTGGAGCGGGTCTCGGCCCTGCTCACCCGTCCGCCGGTGATTGCCAGCGAGGGGCGCAGCTTCCCGATCCAGATCCGCCATCGCGACCGGCCCGGCGGGGAACGGATTGAAGACACGATGACGCGGGCCATCCTCGACATGCTTGGCAGCGAGGACGGCTCTATTCTGGCCTTCCTGCCCGGGCAGGCCGAAATCCGCCGCGTCGCCGAGCGGCTGGCAGGACGCCTGGATGAGCGGACCGCCATTACGCCGCTTTATGGCAATCTGACGCAAAAGGAGCAGGATGCGGCGATCCGGCCGACGGCCCCTGGCCTGCGCAAGATCGTACTGGCCACCTCGATTGCCGAGAGTTCGATCACCATCGACGGCGTGCGCATCGTCATCGACAGCGGCCTGCAGCGATTGCCGGTGTTCGAAGCGGCAACCGGCATCACGCGGCTGGAAACCGTTCGGGTGTCGCGCGCCTCGGCCGACCAGCGCGCCGGGCGGGCCGGGAGAACCGAGCCGGGCGTAGCACTTCGCCTGTGGCACGAGGGGCAGACGGCGGCGATGCCACCTTTCAGCCCGCCGGAGATCCTGTCGAGCGACCTGTCAAGCCTGCTGCTCGACATGGCCCATTGGGGCGTGCAGGACCCGGCAGCGCTGGCCTTCATCGATGCGCCGCCGAAACCGGCGATTGCCGAGGCACGGACTTTGCTGATCAGCCTTGGCGCCTTTGACACCAAAGGCGGACTGACCGCCAAGGGACGATCGATGCGGCTGCTGGGCCTGCCGCCGCGGCTGGCCGCCATGGCCATTGCTGCTTCCGACGACGGACATGGAGCCGAGGCCTGCCGGCTGGCGGTGCTGTTGACGGAACAGGGGCTTGGAGGGGCGGATCTCGATCTCGACGAGCGGCTGCGGCGGTTCTCCCTTGAGAAGGGCGACCGGGCAACGGCGGCCCGCAAACTGGCCGAGCGGCTGGCGGCCAACCTCAAGGGAAAACGGACATCCTCGCTGCCGATCCGGGCGGGGCAGCTGCTGCTGCAGGCCTATCCCGACCGCATAGCCCTTCGCCGGGGCGCCCGCGGGCGTTATGTCATGGCCAACGGCCGCGGCGCGGAGCTTTCCGAAACCGAGCGGCTGGCCGGCGCGGAGATGCTGGTGATTGCCGACCTGACCGGCCGGGCAGCGCAGGGGCGCATCCTGGCGGCGGCCGAAATCACCCGGTCCGATATCGAGGACCTTTTACCCGAGGCAATTCAAACGAGCGACGACTGTGTCTTCGACACGTCGAGCCGGGAGGTCCGGGCGCGGCGGGTGACGCGGATCGGCGCCATCATCCTCAACGAGACGCCACTGCCGAAGCCCGGTGGCGAGCAGGTGGCCGTGGCGCTGGCCGACGGCGTGCGTATGCTGGGGATTGCCGCCCTGCCCTTCAGCAAGGGTGCGAGCCAGCTGCGCCAGCGCATCGGTTTTCTCAACAGGACGATCGGCGAACCCTGGCCCGACATGACGGATGCGGCGCTGGTCGAGCGGCTGGACGACTGGTTCATTCCGTTCCAGGGCCAGGCCCGGCGTTTTTCCGATATCACGGCCGCAAGCCTCACCGATGGTTTGCTATCGCTGCTGCCGCATGGGCTGCAGCGGGATCTGGACCGGCTGGCGCCGACCCATTTCACGGCACCGACCGGTCAGAACCATGCGATCCACTATGACGCCGACGAGCCTCTCCTGACCATCCGCGTCCAGGAACTGTTCGGGCTGAAGAGCCATCCGACGATCGGCGGAGGCAAATTGCCGCTGCTGCTCGAGTTGACATCGCCGGCGCATCGGCCGATCCAGACCACCCGCGACCTGCCCGGTTTCTGGGCGGGGTCGTGGCGGGATGTGCGGGCCGACATGCGCGGCCGTTATCCGAGGCATCCCTGGCCGGAGGATCCAGCCGAGGCGGCGCCGACCACCCGCGTCAAACCGCGCGGCACCTGAAACCGGCCGATCGGGGCAGAGATGATTGGGACCCATGAGATGAAGACCCATTTTGGAAATTCGAGCCGCCGGCTGCGGTTGCAGACGCTGGTGCGGCTTCGATGGCTGGCGGTGGCGGGCCAGACGATGAGCGTCGTGGTCGTTGCGCTGTTTCTCGAATTTCCCATGCCGCTGATCACCTGCGCCGTGCTGATCGGCGCCCTGGCGGCGGCAAACTTTGCGCTGGCGATGGCCTTTCCGTCGACGCACCGGCTGGAACCGCTCTCGGCCTTTGCCGTTCTCGGTCTCGATCTGCTGCAGATGGCCGCGCTGCTCTATATTACCGGGGGACTGGCCAATCCGTTTGCGCCGCTGATCTGCGTTCCCGTGATCATCTCGTTTGCCTCGCAGCCGTCGCGCCATTCGCTGGCCTTGATGGCGCTGGCCGTGCTCTGCATCTCGGCGCTGGCCTTCACGCCCTATCCGCTGCCCTGGTATCCCGGCCGGACCCATGTCATCGAGCCGGTGATCCTTGTCGGTACCTGGTGCTCGATCGTCTCGATGACGGCCTTTGCCGCCTTTTATGCGTATCGCGTCTCCCAGGAAGCGACGCTTCTGGCCGATGCCCTGTCGGCGACCGAACTGATCCTGCAGCGGGAGAAACACCTGTCGCAGCTGGACGGACTGGCCGCCGCCGCCGCCCACGAACTGGGCACGCCGCTTGCCACGATCAGCGTGGTGGCCAAGGAAATGGAGCGCGAACTTGGCAAGGACCCGCGCTTTGGCGAGGACGTGCAGCTGCTGCGCAGCCAGAGCGAACGGTGCCGCGACATCCTCAAGCGCCTTGCCAGCATGTCGGCGGAGGACGAGGAGCACATGCGGCGGCTGCCGCTCTCCTCGCTGATCGAGGAGGTGGTGGCACCCCATCGCGAATTCGGCATCCGACTGAAGCTGGTCGAGACATCGGACCGGGCCAGCGAGCCGGTTGGCACGCGTAATGCCGGCATTCTCTACGGGCTCGGAAACCTGATCGAAAACGCCATCGACTTTGCCCGCGAGCAGGTGACGATCACCACCCGGCATGACGCCCAGTCGGTGACGATCGTCATCGAAGACGACGGCCTTGGTTACTCGCCGGATGTGCTGGTGCGGATCGGCGAGCCCTATGTCACCAGCCGCAGCCGCGACGACCGGGCCGGCGGGCTGGGTCTTGGCCTGTTCATTGCCAAGACGCTGCTGGAGCGCTCAGGAGCAAGGCTTCAGTTCCAGAACGGCAGTACGGACCGGCCGGGCGCGCGGGTCACCGTGACCTGGCCCCGCAGCCTAATGGACGCGGATTCACCGAAATGACTTTACCGACCTTCGATAACTGGCCATAACCGGACTATTGGACGAAATGCGCCCCAAAGGGATGCCGCGGCATGACAGACACCTTCATATCCGAAGCAAATTCCACATTAACGGTCAGCGATTCGACTGAAAATCTTCTCGGACCCGACCCGAGCCTGCTGATCGTCGATGATGACGGACCATTCCTGCGCCGGCTGGCCCGCGCCATGGAAACCCGCGGCTTTGTCGTCGAAATCGCCGCGTCTGTTGCCGAAGGCATTGCCAAGTCGAAGGCAGCACCGCCCAAATACGCGGTGGTTGACCTGCGGCTGGGCGATGGCAACGGGCTGGATGTGATCGAGGCCATCCGCCAGCGCCGCACCGATACCAAGATCATCGTGCTGACGGGTTACGGCAATATCGCCACTGCCGTGACGGCCGTGAAGCTCGGCGCGCTCGACTATCTATCGAAGCCGGCCGATGCCGATGACGTGTTCAACGCCCTGACGCAGCGGCCCGGCGAAAAAGCCGATGTGCCGGAAAACCCGATGTCGGCCGACCGGGTGCGCTGGGAGCATATTCAGCGGGTCTATGAGGCCTGCGAGCGCAACGTGTCGGAAACGGCGCGGCGGCTCAACATGCATCGGCGCACATTGCAGCGGATTCTGGCCAAGCGCGCACCGAAATAGCTCTATTCCAGAGAACCCGGCGTGGTTGCGCCCCATTCGGCGATCATCAGGCGCTGGGCGGCGGCCCTCGAAAAACTCAACGTCACCGCCTTGCGGGTTGCCGGTGGCAGCCGGTGTTCCGATGCCTCGCGAATCATGTGGGCGCCATAGCCGTCCGACAGCAACAATCCACAGTCCTGCGGAAAGATGTCGAGCGGCACACCGGCATGGGTGGCGAAGAACAGGCGATCGCAATGGGCGCGATAATCGGGCCATTTCCGGTCGACCCGGAAATCCTCGATCGAGGTCTTGATCTCGACAATCCAGATCTCGCCCTTGTCGTTGAGGCTGATGAGATCGGCGCGGCGGCCGCTGGCCAGGGGCAGTTCCGGGAGAATCGCATGCCGCATGTCATTGAGCAGGATCTGCACGCCGCGACGCACCAGCATGGCGCGATCCGACTGGCGTCCATCTATTAACGGATTCTTAGCAGCAATCGACAAAATAGTCATGATCAAGCCTCAAGGCGCCCGCCTTGTCTGTTGCAAAAAAGCAATGGGTCGGCATTTTGCAGTGCCGAACAGTTTCGTGATCCTCCCGACACTTGCAAAGCGGTATTTAATCAAAAATAAACCATAATCAAAGATGGTTCGCGACAGCCATCTTCCTCGCCTCAAATCAAAGAGCCTTCCATGCGCTTCCGCAATGCACTGACTGTATTCGGCCTTGTCACTACCCTTGCGATTTCCGGATGTGCCACGACATCCGAACCGGAGAAAGTCGAGACCGCGAAAATCTTCACCGACTCGTATGGAAAGGTAACAGACGCCGGCTACGCGCTGCCAGCCATTCCGATCAACAAGGTCAACCCAAAGTTCCATCGCCAGATCGTTTCCTACGAGACCTCGGAAAAGCCAGGCACCGTGGTCGTCAATACCCGCGAACGCTTCCTCTACTACGTGCTGTCGGGCGGCAAGGCCGTGCGCTACGGTATCGGCGTCGGCAAACAGGGCTTTGCCTGGCAGGGCGAGGCTTACATTGCCTGGAAGCAGGCCTGGCCGACCTGGCATCCGCCGAAGGAAATGGCCGAGCGCAAGCCCGACGTGGCAAAGTATGTCGATGACGGCATGGGTCCCGGCCTGAGCAATCCGCTCGGCGCCCGCGCCCTCTATCTGTTCAACGACAAGGGCGAAGATACCCTGTTCCGCCTGCATGGCACGCCGGAATGGGCCTCGATCGGCACGGCGGCATCGTCGGGCTGCATCCGCCTGATGAACCAGGACATCATCGATCTCTACGAGCGCGTCCGTCCGGGCAAGGGTGCCCGGGTCGTGGTGCTGCAGTAAAGCTGCCTTTGCCGGTCGCCCATCGACCGGATCTTCATAGAAAAAGGCCGCCGAGCGATCGGCGGCCTTTTTGTTTGTTATCCGGCAGCCGGCCTCAGGCTGCCAGCTGGGCCTTTAGCTCGCGCCGGCGACGGTGAAGAACCGGCTCGGTATAGCCGTTCGGCTGCTCGCGACCCATCAGCACCAGTTCCAGCGCTGCCTGGAAGGCGACCGACGTGTCGAAATGGCCAGCCATCGGGCGATAGGCCGTGTCGCCGGCATTCTGGCCGTCGACGACGGCTGCCATGCGCTGCATGGTCTCGACGATCTGGTCGCGCGTGACCACGCCATGGTGCAGCCAGTTGGCCATGTGCTGGGCAGAAATGCGCAGCGTGGCGCGGTCTTCCATCAGGCCGACATTGTTGATGTCCGGAACCTTCGAGCAACCGACGCCCTGGTCGACCCAGCGCACGACGTAGCCCAGAATGCCCTGCGCATTGTTGTCCAGCTCCCGCTGGATCTCTTCCGGCGTCCAGTTGGGGCGGGTGGCGACCGGCACCGACAGAATGTCGCTCAGCTTGGCACGGGCGCGAGATTTCAGGCCCGCCTGGACCTCGGCCACATTGATCCGGTGATAATGGGTGGCGTGCAGGGTGGCGGCGGTCGGCGACGGAACCCAGGCCGTGTTGGCGCCGGCTTTGGGATGGGCGATCTTCTGTTCCAGCATGGCCGCCATCAGATCGGGCATGGCCCACATGCCCTTGCCGATCTGGGCATGGCCGGACAGGCCGCATTGCAGGCCGATGTCGACATTCCAGTTTTCGTAAGCGGCGATCCAGGATGCCTGTTTCATGTCGCCCTTGCGGATCATCGGGCCGGCTTCCATCGAGGTATGGATTTCATCGCCGGTGCGATCAAGGAAGCCGGTATTGATGAACACAACCCGGTCCTTGGCGACGCGAATGCACTCCTTGAGGTTGACCGTGGTGCGGCGCTCCTCATCCATGATGCCCATCTTGATGGTGTTTTCCGCCATGCCGAGCCCCTGTTCGACGCGGCTGAAGATCTCGCAGGCAAAGGCGACCTCTTCCGGCCCATGCATCTTTGGCTTGACGACATAAATCGAGCCGGCACGGGAATTCCTGCGGCGACCGTTCGGGCCGATGTCATGAAGCGCGATCAGGCCGGTGATGACCGCATCCATGATGCCCTCCGGAACCTCGTTGCCGTTACGGTCGAGCACCGCCGGATTGGTCATGAGGTGACCGACATTGCGAATCAGCATCAACGAACGGCAATGCAGGTCAAACGCCGAGCCATCCGGTGCGGTGAAGGTCAGGTCCGGGTTGAGGGTACGGGTAAAGCTGCGGCTGCCCTTGACGACCTGCTCCTCCAGGTCGCCCTTCATCAGGCCGAGCCAATTGCCATAGACGACGACCTTGTCTTCGGCATCGACCGCGGCCACCGAATCCTCGCAGTCCATGATCGTGGTGATTGCCGATTCGAGCCTGAGATCATTGATATGAGCCGCATCCTCCCGGCCGATCGTGCCCTCGGCATCGATGACAATCTCGGTGTGCAGGCCGTTCTTGCGCAAAAGAACGGATGTCGGGGCGGAAACGTCGCCCATATAGCCGGCAAATTGTCCGGTGTCTTTGAGGGACGTCGTGCTATCTGCGCCAATGCCAATGGCAAGGCCACCAGAGACGATGTTGAGGCTCGTCACCGCGCTCCACGTGCCGTCGGCCAGGGGAGCGGATGCATCCAGAAAGTCGCGGGCCCAGGCGATAACCTTGGCGCCGCGGACGGGGTTATATCCCTTGCCCTTTTCCGCGCCATCCTCTTCCGAGATCGCATCGGTGCCGTAAAGCGCATCGTAGAGCGAGCCCCAGCGGGCATTGGCGGCATTCAGCGCATAGCGGGCATTCATGACCGGCACGACCAGTTGCGGACCGGCAATTTCGGCAATTTCCGGATCGACATGGCTGGTCGCAACAGCAAAGTCCGGTCCTTCGGGCAGCAGATAGCCGATCTCCCTCAGGAACGTCTCGTAGACAGAGAGGTCGGACGGCGCGCCATTCTCCCGATACCAGGCATCGATGCGGGCCTGCATGTCGTCGCGCGTCTGGAGCAGCGCCTTGTTGCGCGGCGCCAGATCATGGATGATCGCCGAAAACGCCTCAAAGAACCGATCCGCGTCGATGCCGGTGCCGGGCAGCGCCTCTTCCACCAGGAAATCATGAAGCGCTGCTTCGATGGCCAGTCCGTGCTTTTCGATCCTGCTCATGGGTTCTCTCCCCGACTTTCGCAATTTGCTTCATTGTAGCGGCAGAATCGCCTCTTTGCATTCATTGTCAATCGGGCATGAATTACAAAGATTTATGCCAATTCAGAAACAATCAGCGGATAGCGATGCTTGGTCTGCCGCTTGCGGTGGCGATAAACCTGGCTTCGACCAATTTTGGGGCGCCTTCGATAACAGGCGCATCGATCTCCTCGCGCAGGCTGAGCGAGGGATCGCCGGCACCATTGTCACGGGCGTGGCCGAGGGCCGTTTGGCTGGCCATGGCGCGGGCCAAGGCGAAGGCCTCGTCGCGATTCGTGGTTCGGTGCTGTTGTCCCCCGCCCGACAAAACGAAGAGACCGTCTTCCGGACAGGTCACGAAGATCGTGACGGTATGGCGGATCTGGCCGACCACCGCACCCACCGCATTGGCCACATCAGCATCGGCTGGAATGATGGCCGATACCGAAAGCGCCTCGGCAATGGCCGGATAATAGACGGGTGCCGACGCGCCGAGGCCGATCAGCGGTCGATCCAGCGACAGGGACAGCCGCAGAATACCCTGTTGCCGGCCGAGTGCCCGTTCGATCAGCACAGATCGTGCCGGATCGATATCGCCAAGACCGTCTTCGGCAAGGACTGTCGCGAGAATAGCGTCTGCCGATTGGCGGGTCAGGCGCGCGACGATCATGTCTGCCAGGTCTTCCGCCGAGGATGCGATCGGCTGGCCCGAGCCGCTCCTGGCGCGGGCCACCAGCTGGAGGCCGAGATCGGCCGCTTCCCGGCTCCACTGGCCCTGGCGACCCAGCAGATGCAGGGCATCCGACGGCGTGATGCCACACAAATGCACCAGGCCGCGCGACACCAGTCTGTCGAGGGTCGCCTTTTGCGGCGTGACGGTCAGCAATTCGTCGAGCGCTATGGGCGTGGTGCCGATCCGAGCATGAAGTGCTGCTTCCTGGGCCGACAATCCAGCGGACAGCGCCTCGGGCACGCCGGTGCGCACCGCAAACCGTCCGGCATGGCGACCGCGATGGGTGGCGCGCAGCTGGCGTTCCAAAGCTTCGATGACGACAGGGCCATGCAGCGTCGCGGCAAGGCTGAGGGGCACCAGGCGGCGAGGGCCAAGCTCGATCTTTGCCACCAGGCCGCGCTCATCGATATGCACTTCCGAATCGCCGCCAAGCCCGAAGGTGCGCATGGCGACCGCTTCCACCATAGTACGATAGCCGCCGACCACGGCGCCGTCGGCATCGAGCCGCGGCCGGCCGTCTTCCATCACGGCCACATCCGTGGTCGTGCCGCCGATATCCGAGACCACCGCCGCATCGAGCCCGGTCAGATGCCGCGCGCCGACCAGGCTGGCGGCGGGGCCTGACAGAATGGTCTCGATCGGCCGCAGCTTGGCCTCCGTGGCCGAGATCAGGGCACCGTCGCCCCGCACCACCATCATCGGCGCATCGATGCCGCGGCGCCTAAGAAAGGTCTCGCAGGTACCGATCAGCCGATCGATCATCGAGACCAGCCGGGCATTCAAAAGCGTGGTCAGCGCCCGGCGCGGTCCGCCCAGCCGGGAGGACAGTTCATGGCTGCAGGTCACCGGCAGATGGGAGCTCTGCCGAATGAGATCCCGCACGCGATTTTCATGGGACGGATTACGGACCGCGAAGAAGCCCGCGACGGCAAAGGACGAGACTTCGTTCTTGAGGTCCGGCAAGGCCAGCTCAAGGGCTGCCAGATCAAGCGGCGTTTCATTGCCGTGCACATCATGGCCGCCGGGCAAAAAGATCACCGGATCGCTGCCCAGCGCATCGTGCAGCCCGTCGCGCTTCAGGTCTTCCGGCCCGAAGCCGATCATCACCAGCCCGGCCCGGCCGCCCTGCCCTTCGACCAGCGCATTGGTGGCAAGCGTTGTCGACAGAGAGACAAGACCAATGGCAGCAACGCCAATACCGGATTGCTCAAGGACCGCTTCGACCGCGCCTGATATGCCGACCGAAAGGTCGTGGCGCGTCGTCAGGGCCTTGGCCTTGGCAAGAATGCCCCACTCCTCGTGAAACAGCACGGCATCCGTATAGGTGCCGCCGGTATCGATGCCGAGCATAATGGATGATGTCACGCCTGGATCACTCCGGAAGGACAGGACTGTGTTGCGACAAGCCTGTTCGATGCAGCTGCTTTGGCCAAGGTTATGCCATGGGCATGCGCCGGCCCGCCAGCTGACGAAGCGCAATTTTCGCTCGTCGAAACGACATTACAGGCAGATGGGGCTAGAGAAGGGCCTTCAACTCGTCGAGCCGATCGTTGACCAGCCAGCCGTAGTAGTTTTCTTCCGGCCACACGGGTTCGGCACTGCCGGCATTCTTATGGGCCAGGGTGCGGGCCCGCTGCAGTGAACTGCCGACATTGAACAGCGTGGCCGTCAGGCCGGGGTTCTGAGAGATGTCCATGCCGGCGATCGACCGGTAATCGTCGATCGATTTGCGCAGAACCGCCGCCATGTAGGCCAGCGAAATATCCGGCTCCATGATGGCCTTGTACACGCCGGCCGCATCGTTTTCGTCGAGACGGGGATATCTCGACTTGGCGGCCACCATGTCCGACATCATCAGGGCGGTGAGCGGATTGATCTGGCCGAGACCGAAGGTCTGCCCCGCATAGAAGGGCTGGAAAAAGACGGCGCTGAAGCGATTGTTCGGGTAGCTTTTGCCGGCGACAGTCTTGCCGCGGAAGGACTTTTCCCAGACCGTTTCCCGGCAGGTCCACAGCAGATAGGAATCGCTCAGGTTGCCGCATTCGGCAAATTCCGGCCGGGCGACGAACTGCTTGATGCTTTCGTCCTTGTAGGAAAAGTTGAAGCTGTTGCCGGCATAGGACGCAGCCTTGACGTAATAGCTCTGCAGCCGGTCATAGGCGTCGACATTATAGGTATGCTCGCCAACGATGGCGCCGACGATATGGATCGGATCGATGCCGTAGTCGGCCGCCGTTTTCTTGATCTTCGACATCAATTGGCGATCCGTCGCCAGAAGCTCGATGACCTTGTCGTATTTCAGATCGAAAGTGGTCTTGCCGGCCTTGGTGCGCTTTGCCGACGCGCCCGGGATCGCCGGTTGCTCGACATGACGATTGCCGGCCGGCACCTGTGCCGCCACGGCCGACGTGGCCATGCAGGCAAGCGAAATGAAAAGGGCCAATGTTAAACGACGCACAATCGTGAGATCCCGATCCTGAAGCGAAAGTTGCAAGCCGCGCCGATTAACCGCCATCCCGGCCAAGGGAGGCCCGCGCTCCCACTCGGCGGCGCGGCCCTCCATACAAAAGTTGCCCTGCCCCTGTCGACCGTTCAGACCATCAATTATACGGCATTGGATGGTCGAAAGGCTGGTACAGGTGCACAAACATCACAAAATGTAGCGCGACAGGTCGGTATCGGCGGCAAGTTCGCCGACATGCTGGCGGACATACTCCGAATCGATCATCACCGCCGAACCACCCCGGTCGGGTGCGTTGAACGAGATTTCGTCCAGTACCCGCTCCATCACGGTCTGCAGCCGGCGGGCGCCGATATTCTCGACGGAGGTGTTGAGCAGCACCGCCACATCGGCCAGGGCGTCGATCGCATCCTCGGTGAAGTCGAGGTTGAGCTCTTCGGTCGCCATCAGCGCCTTGTACTGGCGGATCAGGCTGGCCTCGGTCTCCGTCAGGATGCGGCGGAAATCTTCCTTGGTCAGCGGCTTCAGCTCGACGCGGATCGGCAGGCGACCCTGCAGTTCGGGCAGAAGATCGGACGGCTTGGAGACGTGAAAGGCACCCGAGGCAATGAACAGGATATGGTCGGTCTTCACCGGACCGTATTTCGTCGAAACGGTCGTGCCTTCCACCAGCGGCAGCAGATCGCGCTGCACGCCTTCGCGCGACACGCCGGCGCCAACGCCACCGTCGCGGGCGGCGATCTTGTCGATTTCGTCGAGGAAGACGATGCCGTCATTCTCCACCGACTTCACGGCTTCGCGCTGGATGACCTCATTGTCGATCAGCTTGTCGGATTCGTCGCGAATGAGGTCCGGATAGGAGGCCTTGACCGTGGTGCGGACCTTCTTGGTGCGTCCGCCCATGGCCTTGCCGAACATCTCGGACAGATTGAGAATGCCGACATTGCCACCCTGCATGCCGGGGATTTCAAAACCGCCGGGCATGCCGCCTGCCGTATCCGACACTTCGATATCGATTTCCTTGTCGTCGAGCTGGCCGTCGCGCAGTTTCTTGCGGAAGCTGTCGCGCGTCGCCGGCGAGGCCGTGGTGCCGACCAGCGCATCGAGCACACGCTCCTCGGCACCGGCATGGGCCTTGGTCTCAACCTCGATCCGCTTCTTTTCGCGCACCAGGCCGATGCCGATCTCGACCAGATCGCGGATGATCTGCTCGACATCGCGGCCGACATAGCCGACTTCGGTGAACTTCGTGGCTTCGACCTTGATGAATGGCGCGCCGGCCAGCTTTGCCAGGCGGCGGGAGATTTCCGTCTTGCCGACACCGGTCGGCCCGATCATCAGGATATTCTTCGGCATCACCTCGTCGCGCAGGTCCTCGTCCAGCTGCTGGCGGCGCCAGCGGTTGCGCAGCGCAATCGCCACGGCGCGTTTGGCGTCATGCTGGCCGATGATGTAGCGGTCGAGTTCGGAGACGATCTCGCGGGGAGAAAAAGTTGTCATGTCCGGTTTTCCATTTGGCGTGAGAGCAGGTCAGGCGTCGACACTCAGCGTTTCGACGACCACATTGCCATTGGTATAGACGCAGATATCGCTGGCGATCTGCATGGCGCGGCGGGCGATGTCCTCGGCGCTCTTGTCGGTGTCCATCAGGGCACGGGCCGCGGCAAAGGCATAATTGCCGCCCGAGCCGATGGCGATCGTGCCATGTTCGGGCTCCAGCACGTCACCGTTGCCGGTGATCGCCAGCGTGATGGTCTTGTCGGCCACCAGCATCATCGCTTCCAGATTGCGCAGATATTTGTCGGTGCGCCAGTCCTTGGCGAGTTCCACGGCGGCCCGCATCAGCTGGCCGGGATATTGCTCGAGTTTCTTTTCCAGCCGGTCGAGCAGCGTGAAGGCGTCTGCCGTCGCGCCTGCGAAGCCGGCGATCACCTCGCCGCCCTTGCCGATGCGGCGCACCTTGCGGGCATTGCCCTTCATCACGGTCTGTCCGAGGCTCACCTGGCCGTCACCGGCCATCACCACCGTTCCACCTTTGCGCACTGTAATAATTGTCGTCATCAAACACCTCGCCCTTCATGCGGGCCTCGTTTCATGGGCCGTCCGCGGCCCGTCGAACCTGTATGTAAGTTGGCTTTGCGCGATTGCAATCACGCCGCTTTGTCACGCTTTGGGCTCATGGCTGCAACGCAATGGAACTTCTGGATATTTCCCGCTCCTGCTGATATGGAACGGCCGTTATTCCCCATGGAGCAGCCCGATGGCAGAGCGCAAAGGCGAGATTTCCCGCAACACCAACGAGACCTCGGTCGCCGTTGCCGTCACGATCGACGGCACCGGCACATCGACGATCTCGACCGGGGTCGGCTTTTTCGACCATATGCTCGAACAGTTGAGCCGTCATTCGCTGATCGACATGGATATAAGGGTCAAGGGCGATCTGCATATCGACGATCACCATACGGTCGAGGATACCGGCATCGCCATCGGCCAGGCGATTTCCAAGGCGCTCGGCGATCGCCGCGGCATCGTGCGTTATGCCTCGATTGATCTGGCCATGGACGAGACCATGACCAAGGCGGCGATCGATGTCTCCGGCCGGCCGTTTCTGGTCTGGAACGTCGCCTTCAGCGCGCCGAAGATCGGTACCTTCGACACGGAACTGGTGCGTGAATTCTTTCAGGCGCTGGCACAGAATGCCGGCATCACTCTGCATGTGCTGAACCATTACGGCGCCAACAACCATCATATTGCCGAAACCTGCTTCAAGGCGGTGGCGCGGGCGCTGAGAACCGCCACCGAGATCGACCCCCGGCAGGCAGGCCGCGTTCCCTCGACCAAGGGCACACTGGTCTAGTCGGGCACCGTCCACGGAACTGGACAGGTTTTCATCGCTTCCCAACATGCGGCCATAGTCGGTGTCGGGTCGTTGCAGGCGAAAGGAACGCGACAATGCGTGTTGTGATCATCGACTACGGTTCGGGCAATCTGCGCTCGGCCACCAAGGCCTTCGAGCGCGCCGCACGCGAGGCGGGCATCGATGCCGAGATCGAACTGACCGACAAGGCCGAGCGGGTTGCCAGCGCCGACCGCGTCGTGCTGCCGGGTGTCGGCGCCTATGCCGATTGCCGGCGCGGGCTCGATGCCGTTGCCGGCATGCATGAGGCGGTCGTCGAAGCCGTCGAAACCAAAGGCCGGCCGTTTTTCGGCATCTGCGTCGGCATGCAGCTGATGTCGAGCCGTGGCCTGGAAAAGACCACGACCTCGGGGTTTGGCTGGATCAAGGGCGATGTCATCGAGATGACGCCGAGCGACCCGAGCCTGAAAATCCCGCAGATCGGCTGGAACACGCTCGATCTTCACCGCCCCCATGCGCTGTTTGACGACATCAAGACCGGCTCCGACGGGCTGCATGCTTATTTCGTGCATTCCTACCATCTGGCAGCCGCCGATCAGGCCGATGTGATCGCCACCACCGATTACGGCGGCGCCATGACCGCCTTTGTCGGGCGCGACAATAAGGTGGGTGCGCAATTCCATCCGGAAAAGAGCCAGACGCTCGGTCTGGCACTGATCGCCAATTTCCTGCGGTGGGCGCCATGATCGCCCCTGCCCGCCGACCCTATGCCGGAGACCTCGCATGATCCTCTTTCCCGCCATCGACCTGAAAGACGGCCAGTGCGTGCGCCTGAAGCTCGGCGACATGGACCAGGCCACCGTCTACAACACCGATCCCGGCGCCCAGGCAAAGGCCTTCGAGGACCAGGGCTTCGAATGGCTGCATGTGGTTGATCTCAACGGTGCCTTTGCCGGCTCGAGCGTCAATGGCGAAGCCGTCGACGCCATCCTCAAGGCAACCGGAAATCCGGTGCAGCTCGGCGGCGGCATCCGCACCCTGGAGCATATCGAAAGCTGGCTGTCGCGGGGACTGTCCCGCGTCATTCTCGGCACGGTCGCGGTGCGCGATCCGGGTCTGGTGATCGAGGCCTGCAAGGCCTTTCCGGGCAAGGTCGCCGTCGGCATCGACGCCAAGGGCGGCAAGGTGGCCGTCGAGGGCTGGGCGGAAGCCTCCGAACTCGGCGTGATCGAGCTTGCCCGCAAGTTCGAAGGCGCCGGCGTCTCGGCGATCATCTATACCGATATCGACCGCGATGGAATCCTGGCCGGGATCAACTGGGCCTCGACGCTGGAACTGGCGAATGCCGTTTCCATTCCGGTTATCGCGTCGGGCGGCCTGGCATCGATCGACGATATCCGCCGCATGCTGGAGCCGGACGCCGCCAAGCTTGAGGGTGCCATTTCCGGCCGGGCGCTCTATGACGGCCGCATCGATCCGGCCGAGGCGCTGACGATGATCAAAGCGGCAAGAACGCGCAACGAGGTTTCGTCATGACCCTGAAAGCCCGTGTCATTCCCTGCCTCGACGTCAAGGACGGCCGCGTCGTCAAAGGCGTCAACTTCGTCGATCTGATCGATGCCGGCGATCCTGTCGAGGCCGCCAAGGCCTATGATGCCGCCGGTGCCGATGAGCTCTGCTTCCTCGACATCACCGCATCGTCGGACAATCGCGACACGATCTTCGATGTCGTGGCGCAGACGGCCGACCAGTGCTTCATGCCGCTGACCGTCGGCGGCGGTGTGCGCACGATTGCCGATATCCGCAAGCTGCTGCTGTGCGGTGCCGACAAGGTGGCGATCAATTCGGCGGCGGTGACCAATCCGGATTTCATCGCCGAGGCGGCCGACAAGTTCGGCGACCAGTGCATCGTCGTGTCGATCGATGCCAAGCAACGGCGCAAGCAGGAGGCCGGCGGCGACAATGCGAGCGCCTGGGAAATCTACACCCATGGGGGCCGCACGCCGACCGGCATCGATGCGGTCGAGTTCGCCAGGAAGATGGTCGAACGCGGTGCTGGTGAGCTGCTGGTCACCTCCATGGACCGCGACGGCACGAAAATCGGTTACGATCTCGAACTGACGCGAACCATTGCCGATGCCGTGCGCGTGCCGGTGATCGCATCGGGGGGCGTCGGCACGCTGGACGACCTGGTTGCCGGGATCAAGGACGGACATGCGACAGCCGTGCTGGCCGCTTCGATCTTCCATTTCGGAACCTATTCCATTGCGCAGGCCAAGGCCTATATGGCCAAGAGCGGCATCGCGATGCGGCTCGACTGAGGAGACGGACTAGCATGGCGACAGCTGAATTTTCCCTGACGGATCTGGAAACGATCGTGGCGGAGCGGGCGAAAGCCAGACCGGAGGAGTCCTGGACGGCAAAGCTCGTCGCGGCCGGGCAGGAGCGGGCCGCTAAAAAGCTTGGCGAAGAGGCCGTCGAAACCGTGATTGCCGCCGTCACCCATGATCGCGATGGCCTGATCAGCGAAAGTGCCGACCTGCTCTATCACCTGATGGTCGTATTGAAAATTTCCGACATACCGCTACAAGCTGTTATGGACGAGCTTCAACGGCGCACGGCCCAGTCGGGTCTCAGTGAAAAGGCCAGCCGGCAGAATTGATGATGACAGCGACCAGGGAAGCCGAAGGACCGGAAGCGCTCGACCATTTCCAGGCGAACGACTACTCCCCCTACCATTTCTTCAGTTCGGAGGAATGGGCGCGTTTTCGGGCCGATACACCGCTCACATTGACACTCGACGAGGTGCATCGCCTGCGTTCCATCGGCGATCCGGTCGATCTGGCCGAAGTGCGGCGGATCTATCTGTCGCTTTCGCGCCTGCTTTCCGCTCATGTCGAATCCTCGCAGCTGCTGTTTGAACAGCGCAACCGATTCTTAAGCCTTGCCGACGTCACCAAGACCCCGTTCGTCATCGGCATTGCCGGCTCCGTCGCCGTCGGCAAATCGACCACGGCGCGTATCCTGAAAGAGCTCCTGGCCCGCTGGCCTTCCAGCCCCAAGGTGGACCTGGTCACTACCGATGGCTTTCTCTATCCCAATTCCACGCTCATTCGCGAAAACAAGCTGAACCGCAAGGGTTTTCCGGAAAGCTACGATACCGGTCAGCTGCTGCGCTTCCTGTCGGCGATCAAGGCCGGCCGGCCGAATGTGAAGGCGCCGTGTTATTCGCATCTGACCTATGATGTGCTGCCGAACGAATACAAGGTCGTCGACCGCCCGGATATCCTTATCTTTGAAGGGATCAATGTCCTTCAATCGCGGGATCTGCCGGCCGATGGCAAGATCGTGCCGATCGTCTCCGACTTCTTCGACTTCTCGATCTATATCGATGCCCAGGAAGACCAGATCCATCACTGGTATGTCGAGCGGTTCATGCGGCTGCGGGAAACGGCGTTCCGCGACCCGAATTCCTACTTCAACCGCTATGCAGCGATCAGCGAGACCGCGGCCCTGGACATTGCCGAAGGTCTGTGGACCAATACCAACCTCAAGAACCTGCGCGAAAACATCCTGCCGACCCGGCCGCGCGCCGATCTCATCCTGCAGAAGGGCGAGAATCACTTGATCGAGCAGGTGGCGCTGAGAAAGCTCTGAGTGTCACACCTCGAATTGGAAGGTCAGCAGATCCTCGCGTTGCGGCCAAGACTTAAGTGACGCGCCGTAATGTGAGATTAATGCGGCCGCCGTTTTTAAGCAGCGTAGATGTCGCCGGATAAATCCGGTCGACGCCGTGGAAGCACAACCTGCCCTCCCCGCCAAGGACGATGGCGTCACCGCTTTTCAGTTTCAGCGATTGGGTCCGGTCCTTGCGCGAGGTTCCGCCGATGCGAAACAGGCAGGTATTGCCGAGCGACAGCGAGACGACGGGTGCCGCAAAATCAGTCTCGTCACGATCCTGGTGCAGCCCCATGCGGGCATCGTCCTCGTAGAAATTGATCAGGCAGGCTTCGGGCGGCTTCGGATAGTCCGCAAGGTCGCGCCAGATCTCCAGCAGGGCCTCTGGAATGGCCGGCCAGGGTCTGCCCGTCACCGGATGCTCGCTCTGATATCGGTAGCCGCGGTCCTTGTCGGTAACCCAGCCGAGCGAACCGCAATTGGTCATGCGGACCGACATGGCAACGCCGGTCTTCGGCATGACCGGTACATAGAGCGGCGCCTCAGCCACGATATCGCGAATCATCTCGACGAGCGCCCGCTGCCGGGACTCGTCCAGGTAGTCGGGACTGTAGCGGATACCATTCGAGAGGATCATCGGGGGCACGTTGCATTGATGAAAAGGCGGTCCCGGAAGGACCGCCGTCATGATTCGGATGTCTAGTCGAGTTCGGGAATGCGCAGGACCTGGCCCGGATAGATCTTGTCCGGATGGGTCAGCATCGGCTTGTTGGCCTCGAAGATCACCGTGTTCTTGGCGCCCTTGCCCTTGCCATACTGGGCTTCGGCAATCTTCCAGAGGTTGTCGCCCTTCTTGACCGTGTAGAATACCGGTTCCTTGGCGGCAGGCGCATCGACAACCTTCAGCTCGCCAGCCTCCACCGCGGAAATACCGAGCGTGTTGCCAACGGCAATGATGGCCTTTTCAAACGCCGTCTGGTCCTTCACTTCGCCTTTCAGCACCACCTTGTCATCGACGACGGTCACCTGGACCTTGTCGGTGCCGAGATCATGCGACGCCAGTTCCTTCTCGACGGCTGCGGCCTGCGGAGCGTCATCGTCGCCACCCAGGCCAAGCTTCTTGCCGGCATTCTTGATAAAGCTGAACAATCCCATGGGACGGTCTCCTTATGTGTGTTTCCCGTCTGCAGATGAAACCAGCTGCACCGAAAACACAAGCGATTTGCTAAATTACAGAGCAGGCATTTAATCGCTGTCAGGGCCCTTGCGCAGCTTCTTGATTTCGCCCCTACCGGTCTTCGCCTTCAGGCGCCGTTCCACAGATCCCTTGGTCGGCTTGGTCTTGCGGCGGGGTGGTGGTGGCGGCTCCGCGGCCTTCAGCAGCAGCTCTTTCAACCGCTCGCGGGCATCCTCGCGATTACGCTCCTGGCTGCGAAAACGGCTCGCCTCGATCAGCAGCACCCCTTCCTTGGACAGGCGGCGGCCGGCAAGCTTGACGGCATTGTCCTTGATTCGGTCCGGAATGGACGGGGAGCCGACGAGATTGAAGAACAGCTGAACGGCGGTCGAGACCTTGTTGACATTCTGTCCACCGGGACCGCCGGCCAGCACGAATTGCTCGGTCAGTTCCCAACCGGCAATGGTGATCCTGTCATTGATGAAGAGCGCGTCGCTGGCCATGATCGGTCTATCCCATATCCGGGGCGTCTCGAAAACAGCCTTGCCGAAAAAATGCGAAAGCCCGGCGAAGTGTTTTCGCCGGGCTTTGCGATCGGATGGGCCGCAATCTTATTCGGCGGCGATATTGGCGCTCGGGGCCGCGTCGCGAACCTTGCCGTCGACATGGTCCTCGAACTTGGCGAAATTGGTGATGAACATCGCCACCAGCTTCTTGGCCTGCGCATCATAATCGCTGCCATCGGCCCAGGTCGACCGCGGATCGAGGATGGAATTGTCCACGCCGTCCACCGCGACCGGAACCGCGAAGCCGAAATTCGGATCGATGCGCATCTCAACCTTCTTCAGGTCGCCGCTTAAGGCCGAAGTCAGCAGCGCGCGCGTCGCCTTGATCGGCATGCGGTGACCAGTTCCATAGGCGCCGCCGGTCCAGCCGGTGTTGACCAGCCAGCAATCCACGCCGTGGCGATCGATCAGATCGCGCAGCAGGTTGCCGTATTCGGCCGGGTGGCGCGGCATGAAGGGTGCGCCGAAGCAGGTCGAGAAGGTTGCTTCCGGCTCGGTCACGCCCCGCTCGGTGCCGGCCACCTTGGCAGTATAGCCGGACAGGAAGTGGTACATGGCCTGTTCCGGCGAGAGGCGGGCGATCGGCGGCATCACGCCGAAGGCATCGGCCGTCAGCATGATGATCGTCTTCGGATGGCCGGCGATACCGGTGTCCGATGCATTCGGAATGAAGTGCAGCGGATAGGCGCAGCGCGTGTTCTCGGTCTTCGAGCCGTCGTTGAAATCCGGAACGCGGTTCTCGTCCAGGATGACGTTTTCCAGCACGGTGCCGAAGCGCTTCGTCGTGGCGTAGATTTCCGGCTCGGCTTCAGCAGACAGGCGGATGGTCTTGGCGTAGCAGCCACCTTCGAAGTTGAAGATGCCGTCTTCGCCCCAGCCATGCTCGTCATCGCCGATCAGGGTGCGCGTCGGATCGGCCGACAGGGTGGTCTTGCCGGTGCCCGACAGACCGAAGAAGACGGCAGCATCGCCGTCGGGGCCAACATTGGCCGAGCAATGCATCGGCATGACGCCCTTGGCCGGCAGATGATAGTTGAGAGCGGTGAAGACCGACTTCTTGATCTCGCCGGCATACCTTGTACCGGCGATCAGCACGAGGTTGTTGGTGAAGTCGCAGGCGATCAGCGTTTCGGAGCGGCAGCCGTGACGCTCGGGATCGGCTCGGAAACTCGGAAGATCGATGATCGTGAACTTCGGCTGGAAATCGGCAAGCGTCGAACGATCCGGCCGGATCAGCAGATTGCGGATGAACAGCGAATGCCAGGCAAACTCGGTGATGATGCGGGTCGGCAGGGCGTTCTGCTCATCGGCGCCGCCGATCAGATCCTGCACGAAGAGGTCCTTGCCGGCCACATGGGCGAGCATGTCCTGATGCAGAAGGGCAAACTGCTCCGGAGACATCGGCTTGTTGTTGTCCCACCAGATCTGGCTGTCGGTGTGGTGGTCGCGAACAATGTATTTGTCCTTGGGCGAGCGGCCGGTATGCTGTCCGGTGTCAGCGCAAAGTGCGCCATCGGCGGTCAGCACCGCCTCGCCACGCCTGATCGCTTCTTCGTAGAGTTCACCCGGCTGAGCATTATAATGGACGCGGGCAGCCGCTCCCAGACCAATGGTCTCGACCCCGATCAAGGGATTGTTCACTCCAAGCTCCTCCATGGTCACTCTTCCTTTTCAAATGGGTGAATGCGTTTGAATTTTCGGCGAACCTAGAACCGCTTTTCGATAAACGCAAGCCATACCAAGAAATATATCAATAATTTCAATTATTTAATCGATTTAAATTTGCTGCGGCCTTTTTTAATCGTTTTGAAAAGGCACTTTCTGAGGGCTCGCTCGCCTCCCTATACAGCCAATTTGGAAGCCGCTTAGGCCCGGGTCTTTATCTTTGCCACAATTTGTTCCACCTTTATCCTCATTAAGCGCTGCAACACTGCCATAACCCGGGCTGGGAAAATGCCAGGAGTTGCGCTTCATGATGACGGAGACCAGTTGCATGCAAACAATCGCGCTTGTTGACGACGACCGCAACATTCTGACGTCGGTGTCGATCGCCCTCGAAGCGGAAGGGTATAAGGTCGAGACCTATACCGATGGCGCTTCGGCGCTGGATGGCCTGTTGGCGCGACCGCCGCAGCTGGCAATTTTCGATATCAAGATGCCACGCATGGACGGCATGGAGCTGCTGCGGCGGCTGCGGCAAAAGTCTGATCTACCGGTCATCTTCCTGACCTCGAAGGACGAAGAGATCGATGAACTGTTCGGCCTCAAGATGGGCGCCGACGACTTCATCACCAAGCCGTTCTCGCAGCGCCTGCTGGTGGAACGGGTGAAAGCCATTCTTCGGCGGGCTGCCAGTCGCGAAGGTGCAGCGCCCGGCACGGCCGGAACCCCCAAGACGGCCGGCGAGCAGCAGGCCCGCAATCTGGAACGCGGCCAGCTGGTCATGGACCAGGAGCGCCATACCTGCACCTGGAAGGGGGATCCGGTGACCTTGACCGTTACCGAATTTCTGATCCTCCATTCGCTCGCCCAGCGTCCGGGTGTCGTCAAAAGCCGCGACGCGCTGATGGATGCCGCCTATGACGAGCAGGTTTACGTGGACGACCGCACGATCGACAGCCATATCAAGCGCCTGCGCAAAAAATTCAAAATGGTCGATACGGATTTCGATATGATCGAGACGCTCTATGGGGTTGGCTACCGTTTCCGCGAAGCGGCGTGACAAGCGCGCCGCCGGTCGCTATGCCCTTGCCGGAGGCGGTGCCTACGGGGCGCTGCGGTACGATCCGAGAGGTTTGAGTGTTGGAACGGCGGTTGTCGGATAAGGAAGCGGACAGGCTGGATGGCTTTGACGAAGAGCCAAAGGCGTTCTTTTCTCATCCCTTCACTCTGATCCGCCGGATTTTCGGCAATGCGGTGTTTTCCAGCCTGACACGCCGCATCGTGTTCTTCAATCTCGCCGCCCTGGTCGTCCTGGTCGGCGGCATCATGTATCTCAACCAGTTCCGCGAGGGGCTGATCGACGCCCGCGTCGAGAGCCTGCTGACCCAGGGCGAGATCATCGCCGGGGCGATTTCCGCCTCGGCATCGGTGGATACCAATTCCATCACCATCGATCCGCAGAAACTGCTGGAACTGCAGGCGGGACAGAGCATCACGCCGGTCCCCAACGATGAGGATCTCGAATTTCCGATCAATCCGGAGCGCGTCGCGCCGGTGCTGCGCCGGCTGATTTCGCCGACCCGCACCCGCGCCCGGCTGTTCGACGCGGATGCCAACCTGCTGCTTGATTCGCGGCACCTCTATTCGCGCGGTCAGGTGCTTCGCTTCGACCTGCCGCCTCTGGAGACCGAGAGTGGCGGCTGGGCGGGATGGCCGGCACGCATGTTCAACAAGCTGCTGCAGCCGAGCAACCTGCCGCTCTACAAGGAAACCCCCGGCGGCGACGGATCGATCTATCCGGAAGTGATGAATGCGCTGACCGGCGTGCGCGGTGCCGTGGTACGCGTCACGGACAATGGCGAGCTGATCGTTTCGGTCGCCGTGCCCGTGCAACGCTTCCGCGCCGTTCTCGGCGTATTGCTCTTGTCGACGCAGGCCGGTGATATCGACAAGATCGTCCATGCGGAGCGGCTGGCAATCCTGCGGGTGTTCGGGGTCGCGACCCTCGTCAATATCGTCGTCTCGCTGCTCTTGTCCTCGACCATCGCCAATCCGCTGCGTCGCCTTTCGGCGGCCGCGATCCGGGTTCGGCGCGGCGCCAAAGAGCGCGAGGAAATACCGGATTTCTCCGCCCGACAGGACGAGATCGGCAATCTTTCCATTGCCCTGCGAGAAATGACCAATGCCCTTTATGACCGTATCGATGCGATCGAGAGCTTTGCCGCCGATGTCAGCCACGAGTTGAAGAACCCGCTGACCTCGCTGCGCAGCGCCGTCGAGACCCTGCCGCTGGCCCGCAACGAACAGTCCAAGCAGCGGCTGATGGATGTCATCCAGCACGACGTGCGCCGGCTCGACCGGTTGATCAGCGATATCTCCGATGCGTCGCGGCTCGACGCAGAACTGGCGCGCACCGATGCCAAGCCGGTCGACATGGAGGCGCTGCTCGGCAATCTGGTCGAAGTGTCGCGGCAGATCCGCAGCACCAAGAAACCTGTCGAACTCGATTACCTGGTCGACCAGAAACCCGGCAGCCGGACGCGGTTCATGGTCAATGGCCACGATCTGCGGCTTGGCCAGATCATTACCAATCTGATCGAGAATGCGCGCTCCTTCGTTCCGGAGAAGGGTGGCAAGATTTCGGTCCGGCTGTCGCGGACCCGCAGCCGCTGCACGGTGCAGATCGAGGACAACGGTCCCGGCATTCAAGCCGAAGACATCGATCGGATCTTCGAGCGGTTCTACACCGACCGGCCGGAAGGCGAGAGTTTCGGCCAGAATTCCGGCCTCGGTCTCTCGATCAGCCGGCAGATCGCCGAAGCGCATGGCGGCACGCTGCGGGCGGAGAACATGATCGACAGCGAGACCGGGACCATCAAGGGCGCCCGATTCGTCCTGACCTTGCCGGTCGAGCCCGCACAATGAGCGCGCCGCCTGCCAATGTGCATGCGACAGCGATCGTCGTCGGCACCATGGGCCTGCTGTTCCTTGGGCCTTCGGGTGCAGGCAAATCGTCGCTGGCCTTTGCATGCCTGGCCGACGCCCATCGACGAGGGCAATATGCGGCACTGGTCTCCGACGATCGGGTTCTGATCTCCACACATGGGGATCGGCTGATTGCCAGCGGGCCGGCGAGTATCCAGGGCCTTCTCGAGTTGCGCCATAGCGCCATCGTGAGGATCCCGCATATCGGCGCCGCGGTTCTGGATTATGCTATTCTTCCAGTGGCAAGAGACGACGCTGAACGACTTCCGCCGGAGGACGAGATCGTCGATGTTTTGCCGCATGGCCGCCTGCCGGCAATCCGCATAGCCCGCGATATAGGTGAGCCGTTGGCATCAATAGCGGCGCTGATTTCCATGCGTTCAAGCAAGACCTCGTCCAAAAGTCTATCATTTTAAGCTTGCACTTCGCATTTTCATTGCCAAGATGGCGGCCCGATGATGGACGAACCTGTTGCATTGCGGTAACTGGCGATCGGTAGCGTAAAGCTAGGGAGCTATAATCGAATGATCGGACTTGTGCTTGTCACCCATGGCAAGCTGGCTGAAGAGTTTCGTTACGCTGTGGAGCACGTGGTGGGCCCACAGAAGTTTATTGAAACGGTATCCATTGGTCCGGAAGACGACATGGATCAGCGCCGTCAGGATATACTCGACGCGGTGATGCGCGCCGATGACGGACATGGCGTCATCATCCTCACCGACATGTTTGGCGGGACGCCCTCCAATCTTGCCATCTCGGTCATGAACAATGGTCGGATCGAAGTGATCGCCGGGGTCAACCTGCCCATGCTGATCAAGCTGGCGGGCGTGCGCGGCGACAACAACATGGAAAAGGCATTGATCGATGCCTCCGAGGCCGGACGGAAATACATCAATGTCGCAAGCCGCGTTCTCAGCGGCAAATAGCGGATCAGGCCCTTGAATTCGTCCAATCCCCTTTGCCGTGAACTGCTGATCGTCAACAAGCGCGGCCTGCATGCCCGGGCTTCGGCCAAATTTGTCCAGACCGTTCAGGGTTATGACGCGGCGATTACCGTTACCAGGGACGGCACGACCGTCGGCGGGACCTCGATCATGGGTCTGATGATGCTGGCCGCCAGCCCCGGCAGCACGATTTTCGTGACGGCGAGCGGTCTCCAGGCCTTGGAAGCGCTGGATGCGCTGGAGCAGCTGATCGCCAACCGGTTCGGCGAGGAAATCTGACGTCGATCCAGATAACGAACATAAAGACATAAAGACTTCTTTATATCTTTATTGCCAGACTGAGGAAAACCTGCTAATCAGCGGGTAGAGATCCGTCGCTCAAAAGCGCCGGTGCCATCGGCGTCATGGCTGGCTTTCCAAATTGGAAAACAGGTCAAAAGCGTCTCAATCCTCGCCTGGAGAGCTTCATGAGCACACATACAGACTACATTGTTGCCGATATCGGTCTTGCCGACTACGGCCGCAAGGAACTGGACATCGCGGAAACCGAAATGCCCGGCCTGATGGCCTGCCGCGAAGAGCTTGGCGCGACGAAGCCGCTCAAGGGCGCCCGCATTACCGGCTCGCTGCACATGACGATCCAGACGGCTGTCCTGATCGAAACCCTGACGGCGCTCGGCGCCGAGGTTCGCTGGGCCTCCTGCAACATTTTCTCCACCCAGGACCATGCCGCAGCCGCAATCGCTGCAACCGGCGTTCCGGTTTTTGCGATCAAGGGCGAGAGCCTTGAAGACTATTGGACCTATACCGACAAGATCTTTCAGTGGACCGATGGCGGCTTCTCCAACATGATCCTCGACGATGGCGGCGATGCCACCATGTATATCCTGCTGGGCGCCCGCGCCGAGGCCGGCGAGGACGTGTTGTCCAACCCGCAGTCCGAAGAAGAAGTCATTCTGGTCGCCCAGATCAAGAAGCGCCTCAAGGAATCGCCCGGCTGGTTCACCAAGCAGCGTGATGCCATCAAGGGTGTGACCGAAGAGACCACCACCGGCGTCCACCGCCTGTATGAGCTGAGCAAGAAGGGCCTGCTTCCCTTCCCGGCCATCAACGTCAACGACAGCGTCACCAAGTCGAAGTTCGACAACAAGTACGGTTGCAAGGAATCGCTGGTCGACGGCATTCGCCGCGGCACCGACGTGATGATGGCCGGCAAGGTTGCCGTCGTCTGCGGTTATGGCGATGTCGGCAAGGGTTCGGCTGCGTCGCTGAGCGGCGCCGGCGCCCGCGTCAAGGTCACGGAAGTCGATCCGATCTGCGCCCTGCAGGCCGCCATGGACGGTTTCGAGGTGGTCACCCTTGAAGACGTCGTATCTTCCGCCGACATCTTCATCACCACGACCGGCAACAAGGACGTCATCCGCATCGAGCATATGCGCGAGATGAAGGACATGGCGATCGTCGGCAATATCGGCCACTTCGACAACGAGATCCAGGTTGCCTCGCTGAAGAACCTGAAATGGACCAATATCAAGCCACAGGTCGACATGATCGAGTTCCCCAAGGGCAACCGCATGATCCTTCTGTCGGAAGGCCGCCTGCTGAACCTTGGCAATGCTACAGGTCATCCGTCTTTCGTGATGTCCGCCTCGTTCACCAACCAGGTTCTGGCGCAGATCGAGCTGTTCACCAAGCCCGATCACTACAAGAACGAAGTCTACGTTCTGCCGAAACACCTCGACGAGAAGGTGGCTCGCCTGCATCTCGCCAAGCTCGGCGTCAAGCTGACCGAACTCTCCGACGAGCAGGCCGCCTATATCGGCGTGACGACGACTGGCCCGTTCAAGGCAGACCACTACAGATATTAACAGACCCCCTCCATATCCACAACATATGGTGTAACGCGGCCTTGACAAAGGTCGCGTTTTCTTTTTTAGGGCGCGCCCTTTCCGCAGATTCCCTTAGACGGTATTGTTTTAGAACTTGATTCGCACCGCTTGCGTTCCTGCAGCGATGCGAAATTGGGATGTCTTGTCGACGATGCGGCACATATGACGGAGACAGACCGAGGATGTCGGTAAAAAAAGAATTTTCGAGCGCCCCGGTCACCAAGGGCGGCGCCGATCAAACAGCGACGCGTGGGTGGATCCGTTCCTCTGCTGGCGGTCTGTTTCGATGCGGCATCATGGGACGCGGCAAGGGCCGTGCCGTGATCGACGCCTGCCATCGTCTTCGCGCCGGCACGGCGCTTGCCGGATTTGCCATCGCTGCCGGCGCGGCACGGGCGGAATCCGTTCTGCCGGCATCGACGTCGAGCATTACGTCCTTCGAGATCGTCGGCCTGGCGCTGGTCATCGGCGCCATCTCGGCGACGGCCCTGTCAGCCCTCTGGCTGCAACGGCAGCGCGGCAGCATCGAAGCGGAGAGCCAGGAAATCCGCTCGGCACTCTCGGACGCCCATCAGCGCATCTCCCGTTATCAGGCCCTGATCGCGGACAAGAACCGGCGGATCGTCATCTGGGACGGGCACAATGGCAAGCCTGAATTTCTCGGCCACTTGCCGGGCGAAACCGGCGCACCGCAGGGCGACAACGACTTCCTGGCTTTCGGCAGATGGCTGAAAGCCAGTTCTGCCATCGAACTCGACCAGGCCATCGAGCGACTGCGGTTCAATGCCCAGAGCTTCGATCTGATTGTTGAAACCCAGCGGGACGAAGTGCTGGAAATCCAGGGTCGCGTGTCGGGCGGACGCGCCTTTGCGCGGTTCGTGGCCCTCAACAACCTGCGCGCCGAACTGGCCGAGTTGAAGATCGAAAAGGCCCGGATGAAAAATGCCGTCGAGACCTTCGAGGCCTTGCTCGACGCGATCGAACAGCCGGTCTGGCAGCGCGACAACGAGGGACGCCTGACCTGGGTCAACCCTGCCTATGGCGAGGCAGTCGAAGCGGGTTCGCCCGGCGAGGCTATTGGAGACGGCCGTGAGATTCTCGGCTCCATCGTGCGGGAGAGAATCCGTGCGGTTCTGACGCCCGAGAGTGCGTTTCATGACACGGTCTCCACCGTGGTTCACGGAAACCGCACCTTTTTCGATGTGGTCGACACCAAGACGCCGAACGGCTCCTGCGGCATGGCCATCGACGTGTCGCGCGCCGAAGCCCTGAAGGAAGAGCTGCAACGCACCTTGAAGAGCCATGCCGAAACGCTGGATCATCTGGCGACGCCTGTGGCGATCTTTGACGGCGACCGCCGCCTGCAGTTCTACAATCAGGCCTTCGTCCAGCTTTGGGGTCTTGAGCCGGCGTTTCTCGAAACACGGCCGGACAATAGCGAGCTGCTCGATCGCCTGCGGTCGGCCAACAAGCTGCCGGAGCAGCTCAACTGGAAGACCTGGAAGGAAAATACGCTTTCGGTCTACCGGGCCATCGATACCCAGACGGACCTCTGGCATCTGCCCAACGGGCAGACGCTGCGGGTTATCGCCTCCGCCCATCCGCAGGGTGGCGCGACCTGGGTCTTCGAGAACCTGACCGAGCAGGTCGATCTCGAGACACGATACAACACACTGGTGCGGGTTCAGGGCGAGACCATCGACCATCTGTCCGAAGGGGTCGCCGTGTTCGGGCCCGACGGCCGCATCCGGCTTTCAAACCCGGCCTTCCGGGCCCTCTGGGGCATCAGCGAAGCGGAAGCAACGCCGGGCACCCATATCCGTGCCATCGAGACGGCCTGTGCGCCCTCTTATGATAAAGCGGATGGCTGGAAGGCCTTCAGCCAGATGATCACCAGCTTTGAAGACGAGCGGCCGTCGAGCGATGGCACCATCGAGCTGTTTTCAGGCCTCGTCCTCGACTATGCCGTCATCCCGCTGCCGAACGCCCAGACCATGCTGACCTTCGTCAACATGACCGATAGCGTCCGTGCCGAACGGGCACTCAAGGAGAAGAACGAAGCGCTGCGCAAGGCCGATGAGCTCAAGAACGATTTTGTCCAGCACGTATCCTACGAGCTCCGGTCACCGCTGACCAATATCATCGGCTTCACCGATCTTCTGAAAGCCCCTTCGACCGGTCCGCTCAACCAGCGCCAGTCGGAATATGTCGACCATATCTCCACATCGTCTTCGGTGCTTTTGACCATCGTCAACGACATTCTCGATCTGGCGACCGTCGATGCGGGGATCATGCGGCTCAACTATTCGCAGATCGACCTGGGCGATCTTCTGGACGATGTGTCGATCCAGATGACCGACCGGCTGCAGGAAAGCAATGTGACGCTGGAGATCTCTGCCCCGGCGCAGCTTGGAACGATAATTGCCGACCAGCAGCGTCTGAAGCAGATCCTCATCAAGATCCTGACGAATGCTGTCAATTTTTCGGCCGAAGGCGGTTCCGTCACGCTGAAATGCTGGCGCGAAGACGAAGACTTCGTCTTCTCCGTCACTGACAATGGCTGCGGCATTGCCCAGGATCTGCTGCCCGCCGTCTTCCAGCGGTTTTCCGCCAGCGGCAAGGGTGGCAAGCGCAGCGGCGCCGGCCTCGGCCTCTCGATCGTCGAGAGCTTCGTCAGCCTGCACAATGGCACCGTGTCGATCGAGAGCAGCCCCGGACAGGGCACCACGGTTCTCTGCCGCATCCCGTCCAATACCATGCCGCAGTCCATCGCCGCCGAATGATGCCATGACCGGAACCCTCTCTCTGTCGCTTGCCAGCGACGCCGATACGGCAAAGCTCGGAGAGGATCTGGCGCTCGCCGTCCGGCGGGGCGATTGCCTGGCGCTGTCG
Organism: Rhizobium sp. CG5; assembly: GCF_023701945.1. Taxonomy (GTDB): domain Bacteria; phylum Pseudomonadota; class Alphaproteobacteria; order Rhizobiales; family Rhizobiaceae; genus Allorhizobium. The sequence continues at coordinate 100,759 of NZ_JABAEF010000019.1, read as the reverse complement.
GGGGATCTGGGCGCCGGCAAGTCGACGCTGGCGCGGGCCTTGCTGCGCGCCATGGCCGATGACGACGACCTTGAAGTTCCCAGTCCCACCTTCACCCTGGTTCAGACCTATGATCTGCGCCTGCCCGTTGCCCATTTCGACCTCTACCGGCTGGGCGATCCGTCGGAACTTGACGAACTCGGCTTCGAGGAAGCGCTGGAGGCCGGCGTCTGCCTGGTGGAATGGCCTGACAAGGCTGCCGATCTGCTGCCGGCCGACCTGATCACCCTGACTTTCGATTTTGATCCCGGCGGCGGACGGCGTGTGACCATTGGCGGATCCGAGCAAAGGCTCGCCCGCGTTCGCCGCGTGCTGGCCATCCGGCAGTTTCTCGACAACCAGGGACTTGGCGATGCGCAACGCCGGCATCTGACCGGCGACGCCTCGACACGCGCCTACGAATATATTCGGGCCGCCGGCCACGACCGCATGGTGCTGATGGATGCGCCGCGCCAGCCGAACGGCCCGCCGATTCGCGACGGAAAGCCCTATTCGCAGATCGCCCATCTCGCCGAAGACGTCTACCCCTTCGTCGCGCTGGCGAAAAGCCTGCGCGCCAAGGGCTTTGCCGCACCGGAGGTTCTCGGCGGCGATTACGAGCAGGGCATTTTGCTGATCGAAGACCTCGGCACCGGCATGGTGATCGATGACGCGGGCCGGCCGATCCCGGAGCGCTACCGTGCCTCGGTCGCCTGCCTCGCCCATCTGCACCAGATGCCCTTCGAGCGGGACATCCCGGTAACCGACCACCATGTCCACCGCATTCCCGACTATGACCGGACCGCCATGAAGATGGAGGTCGAGCTGCTGCTGGACTGGCACCTGCCCTGGAAACGCAATGCACCGGCCACGACCGACGAGCGGCAGCAGTATCTCGCCATCTGGGACGGGTTGATCGACCAGCTCTCCACCGTTGAAAAGACGCTGGTGCTGCGCGATTTCCATTCGCCGAACATCATCTGGCGGGCGGCGGAAGAGGGCATGGAGCGGATCGGCCTGATCGATTTCCAGGATGCGATGATCGGCCCGTCCGCCTATGATCTTGTATCGATCGTTCAGGATGCCCGCGTCACCGTGGAGCGTCCGTTGGTTGACCAGTTGATGCAGGACTATCTAGACGCACGGCGGATGGGCGGAGGCTTCGATGAGGCCTCGTTCCTGAAGAGCTGGGCGATCATGTCGGCGCAGCGGGCCTGCAAGCTTAACGGGCTTTGGGTCCGGCTGATGCAGCGCGACAAGAAGCCCGCCTATATGAAGCATATGCCGCGCACGCTCTGGCATCTTTCGGTGGCCTTCGAGCACGAGGCGCTTGCCCCCTTGCGGGAATGGTGTGCAAGAGTTGGAATCGGACACACCGAATCAACCCTGCAGGAACGATGACAATCACCCATGCGATGGTCCTGGCAGCCGGGCTCGGCACCCGGATGCGGCCGATAACCGATCAGATCCCCAAACCGCTGGTGCGGGTCGCCGGCAAGCCGATGATCGACTATGCGCTCGATCTGCTGGCGGAGGCGGGTGTTCGCCGCGCCGTGGTCAATGTCCACCACTTCGCCGACCAGATGGTGGATCATCTCAAGAACTATTCCCGGCTGGACATCGTCGTTTCCGATGAACGCGCCGCGCTGATGAACTCCGGCGGCGGACTTGCCAAGGGATTGAAGCTGCTCGATCGCAGCCCCGTGCTGGTCATGAATGCCGATCTGTTCTGGATCGAAAACGAGACGGCGGCGAAAACCAATCTTCAAAGGCTGGGCGATGCCTTCGACGCGGCTCGAATGGATATGCTGATGCTCTGCGCCGATCCGGCCCGCGCCACCGGCCATAACGGCAAGAATGATTTCAACCTGGCACCGGACGGACGACTGACCCGCTTCAAGGCCGGCGATCCCCATCCGGTCATCTATGCCGGCGCACTGGTGATGCAGCCCGGTCTGCTCGACGATGCGCCGGCGGACGCGTTCAATCTCAACATCTATTTCGACCGGGCGATCGCTGCCGGCCGGCTCTATGGCATCGGCCTGGACGGCCATTGGCTGACGGTCGGCACGCCCGACGCGATCGGTGAGGCGGAAGAGGTGATCGCCCGCCTGGCAAGCGACGTCTAGGCCATGGAAGAGGCCGGCCGCCGCAACGTCCTGACCATCCCGCCGGGCCAACCCTTTCTGAGGCTGTTGGCCGCTTCCCTTTGTGACGGTCGGCTTTGCGACGGGTTCCGGTATGACCCTGCCGATCCCCTGTCGCTGGCAAAAGTGACGATCCTGGTGCCAACGCGCCGCGCCGCCCGTTCCCTGCGCTCCGAGTTCGTGGACCTTTTGGGCGGACAATCCGCCATCCTTCCGGTGATCCGGCCGCTTGGCGAAACCGATGACGACAGCGGCTTCTTCGAAAGCGATGCGCCGGCGCTTTTTGATCTGGCCCCGGCGATCAGCAATACGGTCCGGCTGCTCGAACTGGCGCAGCTGATCCTGGCCTGGCGAAACCGTTTGCCGGCTATCGTTCTCAGCATTCATTCGGACACGCCGCTGGTGGCACCGGCAAGCCCGGCGGACGCCGTGTGGCTGGCACGCGCCCTGATCGAGCTCATCGACGCGGTGGAGACGGAAGACGGCGACTGGGCCGATCTCGACAGGCTGGATGCGCGCGACTACGCATCCTGGTGGCAGCTGACGCTGGAATTCCTGCGGATTGCCAGCGTCTTCTGGCCAGCGCGCCTCGAGGAACTGGGCCGCGCCTCTCCCGTACGGCACCGCAACGCCCTTCTGCGCGCCGAGGCGCGGCGGATCGCCGGCCTTGGCGATAGCGGCCCGGTGATCGTTGCCGGATCGACCGGATCCATTCCGGCTGCCGCCGACCTGATCGCGGCGATCGCGTCCCTGCCGCAGGGCGTGGTCGTGCTGCCGGGGCTGGATCTTTCCATGCCGGAAGAACAGTGGCAGACGGTCGGCGGCCCGGCAGATGCCGGCGGGCTATCGGACCCGGCCGGTCGCGGGCACCCGCAATACGGATTGTTCAAACTGCTCGAAAAGCTGCGTGTGACCCGCGACGACGTCACCCTGCTGCAAGCAGCTGATGAGACCTTGAGCGACCGCGCCGAGATCCTGTCCCGCGCCATGGCACCGGCCGGTGCCACGGACGGCTGGACAGCCTGGCGTGACGCCGCCTTCGTTGACGAGCGCTTCGACCGGGCCTTTGCCGATGTGGCGCTGATCGAGACGGCCAACGAGCGGGAGGAAGCCACCGCCATTGCCATTGCCCTTCGGCTGGCGCTGGAGGAGCCCGGCGCGGATGGAGACAGCCGCGCGGCGCTGATCACGCCCGACAGGAACCTCGCCCGGCGGGTGACCGCCGAACTGGCGCGTTTCGGGATCATCGCCGACGATTCGGCCGGCACGCCGTTCAGCGCGACGCCGCAAGGAACGCTTCTCAACCTGGCGCTCGAAGCGACGCTCAGGCCCGGCGATCCGGTCGCCATCGTCGCCCTGTTGAAACATCCGCTGGCCCGTTTCGGTTTCAATGAGGCCGACTGCCGCGAGGCGGTCGATACATTGGAGATCATTGCCCTGCGGGGCGGCATCGGGTCCGTCGACATCAGCGCCCTTGAACCGCTGCTTCAGGCCCAAGTAAAAGCCCAGGCGGACGATCGGCATGGACGGCAATGGCGGCTGACGATTTCCGAAGGGGCGATTGCGAACGCCGGCAAGCTGGCGCGGACCATTGCCCTGGCCGTCGAGCCGCTGGCGGGCCTCGTCGTCAAGCGGCCGGATGGCGGACACCTGACCAGCCGCCTGTCGCTGTCCGGTTGGGCCGAGCGCAGCGGGCGGGTGCTTGAGGCCATCTGCGCCGAGCCGGACGGCAGTCTTGCTGCACTCTGGTCCGATGAAGCCGGCGAAACCCTGGCGCGACTCTTGAGCGAAGTGATGCAGGCGGACGGACAGATCGAGGCCGATGGCACGCAGTGGATCGATATCGCCATGGCACTGGTGGCCGGCGAAGCGGTCAAGCCGGCTGCCATGCGGCATCCCCGGATCTTTGTGTTCGGTACGCTTGAGGCGCGCCTCCAGTCCGTCGATACGCTGGTGTTGGGCGGGTTCAACGAAGGCTCATGGCCCGGCCAGACCACCAACAATCCCTTCCTGTCGCGCAGCATGAAGACGCAGATGGGCCTGGAACCGCCGGAACGGCAGATCGGCCAGCTGGCCCATGATTTCGAGATGGCAAACGGCACCCGCAAGCTGATCTATTCCCGCGCCCTGCGCCAAGGCTCGGCACCGACCGTCGCATCCCGCTGGCTGCAGCGCCTGCTGGCGCTGGGGGGCAAGGGTTTTGCCAATGACCTGAAGGCGCGGGGCAATCGCTATCGCCATTTTGCCGATCTGATCGACAGTGGAAGTGACCAGTCGCCAGCCATGCGGCCGGCACCGACACCGCCGGCGGAGCTTCAGCCCAAACGCTATTCGTTCAGCGAAGTGGGGCGGCTGCGGCGCGACCCCTATGCGATCTACGCGCGGCGTATCCTGCGGCTCGATCCGGTCGATCCGTTCAACCGCGACCCCGGCGCCTCCGAGCGGGGCACGCTCTACCACCGGATCGTCGAGCGGTTCGTGCGGGACGTGCCCTCGCCGCTGGACACCGATGCGGCACGACGGTTGCAGGCCATCGCGCAGGAGCTTTTCGATGCGGAACGGCTGCCGCCCCATATCGACGTGGTCTGGCGCCAGCGTTTTGTCGATGTCGGCAGGGCCTTTCTGCACTGGGAAAGAACGCGGGACCGGACTTCGACCACCATCCTTACCGAGGTGCCGGCCGGTATGGAGCTCGAGCAGATCGGCATCAGGCTGACCGGCGTGGCCGACCGAATCGACATCAAAGGCGGCGGCTTTGCCGATATCATCGACTACAAGACCGGATCGAGCCCCAGCGTGTCGCAGGCCCGCAGCCTGCTTGATCCGCAACTGGCGCTGGAGGCCGCGGCCTTGAAGGCGGGCGCCTTCCGCAATGCCGGACGGCTGACGCCGGAAAACCTTCTCTATGTGCGGCTGCGGCCGGGCCATCGCTTCAAGGCGGAGGCGGTCAACAACGAGCTGACGGGGCGCGGCGACAATGCCAAGTCGGCGGTCGATCTGGGCGAGCAGTCGATTGCCGAACTGGTGCGGTTCGTCGCCCTGTTGCAGGCCGGCGAGAAGGGTTTCGTCTCCCGACTGATGCCGGCCCAGCAGAATGATTTCAGCGGCGAATATGATCATCTCGCCCGAGTCGCCGAATGGTCGACGGCGGAAACCGAGGAGGTGGCCGGTGACGAGTGAAATCGACCATCTGCCCGACAGCGACAGCCCGCTCGCCTGGATCGACTGGACTTCGGCCCAGCAGGCGCTGGCCTCGGATCCGGGCCGCTCGGCCTGGGTGTCGGCCAATGCCGGCTCGGGCAAGACCCATGTGCTGACGCTGCGGGTGATCCGGCTGCTTCTGGCGGGCACGCGCCCGTCGTCCATTCTCTGCCTGACCTATACCAAGGCTGCGGCTTCTGAAATGTCGAACCGGGTGTTCGAGCGGCTGGCGGAATGGGCAACCCTGCCCGACGAGCAGCTGGCAGGGCGCATAACGCAGATCGAGGGCCGGATGCCGGACCGGGCGAAGATTGCTGCGGCCAGGCGCCTGTTTGCCCGAGCGCTGGAGACACCCGGCGGCTTGAAGATCCAGACCATTCACGCCTTCTGCGAAGCGCTGCTGCACCAGTTTCCGCTCGAGGCCAATGTGGCCGGGCATTTTTCCGTGCTCGACGACCGGGCCTCGGCCCTGCTCCTGTCCGATGCCCGGCGTTCGCTGCTGACGGCGACGACGGAGGAAGGCGACGCAGCACTGGCTGACGCCTTTTCCCTGGCAATCAGCCTCGGCGACGAGTTCGGGCTGGAGGCGCTGCTCGGCGATATCGTCGCCAACCGGCATGCGGTGCGCACGTTCATGGAGTGGGCGGAACGCCGCGGTGGCAGCGATGCTGCGCTCCGCGAAGCCTTGACGATCTCCGTCGACGATACGGAAATCAGTCTTGCCGGCAACTACTGGCCCTTGCCCGGTCTCAACGGTCCCACGCTCTCGGCCTATATCGATCTGGCGCGGACAAAGGGCGGTGAGAGTGTCCAGACGATTGCCTCAGGGCTGGAACAGGCCGTCCGGGAGGTCGATCCCGTTCGCCGCGCCGAACTGCTGGAGGGCTGTTTCTACACGCAGGCCGACAAGCCGAAAGCCGACAGGACGCTGCTGGCCGCCGCCATGGGCAAGGCGGCGCCCGACCTGATGGATGCCGTGATCGCGGCACGGGAACATGTGGTGGCCTGTCGCGATCGCTTGCGGATCTTTCGGCTCTATACCGCGACCCGCGCTGCCCTGCTGCTTGCCCAGCGGCTCGACCACGATTACGAGGACCTGAAGAAGGGCCGCAGCCAGCTCGATTTCGAGGACCTGATTGCGAGGTCGGCAGCGCTCCTGACCAAAAGCCAGGTCGGTCCCTGGGTGCATTACAAGCTCGACCAGGGCATCGATCATATCCTGGTCGACGAGGCCCAGGATACCAGTCCGGTGCAATGGTCGGTGATCCGGTCGTTGCGCGAGGATTTCTTTTCCGGCGCCAGCGCCCGCACGGTGACGCGCACCTTCTTTGCCGTCGGCGATGAGAAGCAGTCGATCTATTCCTTCCAGGGCGCCCGGCCGGAACGGTTTTCGCAGGAAGGGTCGCTCACCGCACAGGAAGTCCAGACCGGCGGCGAGACCTTCAGCGCCGTGCGGCTGCCTCTGTCGTTCCGATCGACATCGGCCGTGCTCTCGGCCGTTGACCAGGTCTTTTCGCAAGCTGACAATGCCCGGGGCTTGAGCGCTGCCAACGACGCGGTGGTCCATATGTCCAGCCGATCGGGACATCCGGGCGCGGTCGATCTCTGGGACATGGTGGCGGCCGAACCGTTGGACAAGGAAGAGGACTGGACCGCACCTTTCGACGCCACACCGGAAAGCGCCCCATCCTCCATTCTGGCACGGCGGATCGCCCATCGCATCGAGGCGATGATCGGCACGGAAACGATCGTTGAAAAGGACGTCGAAAGACCGATTGAGGCCGGCGACATCCTCATCCTGGTGCGCAAGCGCGGCGCCTTCGTCAACGCCCTGACCCGTGCCCTGAAGAGACGGGACAATATTCCGGTGGCCGGCGCCGACCGGCTGAAGCTCACCGGTCATATTGCCGTTCAGGATCTGCTGGCGCTCGGGCGTTTTGTCCTGCTGCCGGCCGACGACCTGTCGCTGGCGGCCATTCTGAAAAGCCCGCTTTTCGACCTCAACGAGGACCATGTCTTCACGGTCTGCGCCTTGCGGGAGGAACGCGAAAGCGTCTGGCAGGCCTTGAAGCGGCTGGCGCATGCCGACTTGTCCCCATGGCAGACGGTTTTGACACGCCTGTCCGGCTATATCTCGCTCTCACGCCGTCTTCCGCCGCACGATTTCTACGCCCATGTCCTTGGGTCTCTGGGCGGCCGGCGGGCCTTTCTGGCGCGGCTCGGCAGCGAGGTCAGCGATATCCTCGACGAATTCCTGAATTTCGCGCTCGCCTACGAAACATCAGGCCTTCCGGGCATGCAATCCTTCGTGACGGTGCTCGAGCAGGAAGCGCCCGAGGTCAAGCGCGAACAGGACAAGGAACGCAGCGAAGTGCGGGTGATGACGGTGCATGCCTCCAAGGGCCTGGAGGCGCCGATCGTCTTCCTGGTCGATGATGGCGCCAAGGCCTTCAACCACACGCATCTCGCCAAGTTCCGGATGATCCCTGTGGATCCGGACAGGCCGCCTGTGCCGATCTGGACGCCGGTCAAGGGGCTCGACAATTCGGTAACGTCAGCAGACACGGCTCGCGTCAAGCGACTTGCCGAGGAAGAGTACCGGCGCCTGCTTTATGTCGGCATGACGCGCGCCGCCGACCGGCTGATCGTCTGCGGCTATCGCGGCAAGCAGCAGCAACCGGATGTCTGGCACAGCATGATCGCCGGCGCCCTGGCGCTCGATGAAACCCGCTGCAAGCCGGTGCGCTTTTCCGGCCCTGACGGCGATTGGGGCGGCCTCTCCTGGCAATTGCCTCCTTCAGGCCGGACCTTTGAAGCTCGAAAGGAAAGCGAGAAAACCGGGGTCTCCGAATCGCTGCCCGAGGCGCTGTCACGGCCCGCGCCGCAGCAGACACGGTTGCCGCGCCCCCTCAGCCCGTCGGGCGCTGGAACGGTGATCGACGACGATGCTGGCGACCTTCTGGTCAGCTCGCCGCTGTTCGGGGAAAAGCAGAATGCCGGGCTGGCGCTGCAAAAAGGGCGGCTGGTGCACCGCATGCTGCAGGTGCTGCCGGCCTTTCCAAAGGCCGAACGCTTCGAGGCCGCCGAACGGTATGTGGGGCGGGCTGCCCGTTTCTGGCCGGCGGCGGATCGTGCTCGGCTGCTGGACGATGTGATGGCCGTGCTCGATCATCCGCAGCTCCAGGACGTCTTCTCCGCCCACGGACAGGCGGAAGTCTCCGTCATGGGCACATTCCTGCTCAACGGCGAGGAGCGAACCGTCTCGGGCCGGATCGACCGGCTGGCCGTCACTGCCGATCGTGTCATTCTGCTCGACTACAAGACGAACCGCATGCCGCCGAAATCGCTGGCAGAGCTGCCCTTCGCCCATCGTGCCCAGCTTGCCATCTACCGCGAGATCCTCGCCCCTCTTTATCCCGGCAAGGTCTTTGATTGCCTGCTGGTCTATACCGAGGATGCGCGGGTTCTCTGCGTGCCGGAAGCGGATCTGGCCCGGTCTCTTGCCGAGCTCAAGACAACGTGAGATATGGGGATATTGAAAACCCGGCGCTCACACATCACATAGACATCAACAGATACCGACAAAGGAGCAGCCAATGGCTACGGTAAAAGTCGATAATGCCAATTTCCAGGCAGAAGTCCTGGATTCCTCGGAAACCGTCGTCGTTGATTTCTGGGCTGAATGGTGCGGACCTTGCAAAATGATCGCACCGAGCCTTGAAGAAATTTCGACGGAAATGGCCGGCAAGGTGAAAATTGCCAAGGTCAACATTGATGAAAACCCCGAGCTTGCCGCACGCTTCGGCGTCCGCTCGATCCCCACCCTTGCGATCTTCAAGGGCGGCGAAGTGGCTGACATCCAGGCTGGCGCCAAGCCCAAGACGGCGCTGAGCAGCTGGATTTCCAGCGCCGCCTGAGCCGCAGCGCGGACATCAACCCGAATCATTTGAAAGAAGCCCGGTTCGTCCGGGCTTTTTTATTTGGGGGGCGTGCCGTTGTCGGCCAGCACGTTGCCAACGACATAAAGCGATCCGCCGATCAGAATGCGCGGTGCCGGCATATCGGGATCGGCACGTTCGCGGATGGCTTCCAGCGCCTCGGCAACCGACGACATCGGTTCAGCGACCAGATCCGCATCATAGGCGGCATGGGCCAGCACAACGGGATCGATAGCCGCATCGGTGCCGCGAATGGGAACCGTGAAGACATGGACGGCGATATCCGAAAAGGCGCGGAAATAACCGATCGGATCCTTGGTGTTGAGCATGCCGATGATCAGATAGAGCGGGCGCGACTGGCGCTCCTCGAAACCGGCCATGGCCTCGGCAATCACTTCGCCGGCGCCCGGGTTATGTCCGCCGTCGACCCAGATTTCGGCGCCTTGCGGCGCATGGACCAGCAGCTTTCCTTCCGACAAGCTCTGTAGCCGTCCCGGCCATTCGACCGAGGTCATAGCGGTTTCGGCCATCGCATCGGTCACCGTAAAACCTGCTGCCTTGACGGCGCGTATGGCAGCCGCGGCATTGCCATATTGATGGCGGCCGGGAAGCCGCGGCAGCGGCAGATCGGAGAGGCCGAATTCGTCCTGGTAAATCAGCCGTCCGAACTCCTCATGGGCAAAATAATCCTGACCGAATACCGCGAGCGGACAGTTCAAGCGCTCGGCGGTGGCGACCAGAACGTCGCGTGCCGCATCATGCTCCTGGTGGCCGATGACCACCGGCAGGCCGCGCTTCATGATCCCGGCCTTTTCGGCAGCAATCAGTTCGACCCGATCGCCAAGATAGGGCTGGTGATCCAGGGATATCGGCATGATCACCGAAACGGCGGGATTGTCGATGACATTAGTCGCATCGAACCGGCCGCCGAGACCGACCTCGATGATCGCCACATCGGCGGGCTGTTCGGAAAACAGCAGGAAGGTTACGGCGGTAAGGATCTCGAAGACCGTGATCGCCTCCCCCGCATTGACGGCCGCGATCCGGCGCAGCGCATCGGCAAAGATGGCATCCTCGACGAATTGCCCCGGCCCGCCCTTGACGCCGATCCGGTATCGCTCGTGCCAACGCACAAGATGGGGGGATGTGTGCACATGCACGCTCAGCCCTTTTGCTTCCAGAAGCGCCCGACAAAAGGCCGTCACGGAGCCCTTGCCGTTTGTGCCGGCCACATGAATGACCGGCGGCAGCTTCAGATGCGGATTGCCAAGATTGCCCAGCAGGCGACGGATACGGTTCAGCGAGAGATCGAAGCCCTTGGGATGCAATCCCATCAGCACCTCGATCTCCCGTTCGGCCTCACTATGGGCAGGCTCATTCATGGTCAGGAATTCCGCGATTCGGCGTGATCGAGAGCGTATGCGGGGTCAGGCCGGAACGTCCTGCACAGCCGAGATCGCCGGCAGGGTATTCTTGACGACGTCGCCAGCTTGCTTGGTCATGATCTTCAAGATGCGCGCCAGCAAATCCGGAATGTCGTGCCGCTTCGTCACCATGTCGATCATGCCATGCTCCAGCAGATATTCCGATGTCTGAAAACCCTCGGGAAGCTTTTCGCGGATCGTCTGTTCGATCACGCGCTTGCCGGCAAAGCAGATCTCGGCGCCGGGTTCGGCAATGTGCAGGTCGCCCAGCATGGCATAGGAGGCGGTGACCCCGCCGGTCGTCGGATTGGTCAGCACGACGATATAGGGCAGGCCTGCTTCCTTCAGCATGTTGACCGCCACCGTTGTGCGCGGCAATTGCATCAGCGACAGGATGCCTTCCTGCATGCGGGCACCGCCGGAGGCCGGAAACATCACCAGCGGGCATTTTTCCTCGATGGCACGCTCGAAGGCCTTGATGATCGCCTCGCCGGCGGCAATGCCGAGCGAACCGCCCATGAAATTGAACTCATGGACGACGGCGACGAGTTTCAGGCCCTTGACCGTGCCAAGGCCGGCGAGAATCGTGTCTTCCTGCTCGGTCTTCACCCGGCTATCGCGGAGCCGGTCCGAATATTTTTTGGAATCGCGGAATTTCAGCGGATCCTGGGCCACTTTCGGCTGCACGAAGGCCTCATAGCGTCCGCCGTCGAACAGATCGAGAAGGCGCGCCTTGGCCGGCATCTTCATGTGATAGCCCGATGTCGGAATGACCCACTTGTTTCCCTCGAGATCCTTGTGGAAGACCATTTCGCCGGTCTCAGGGCATTTGATCCAGAGATTTTCCGGGACTTCGCGCCGGCCAAGCATGGAATTGATCCGCGGCCGCACGTAGTTGGTGATCCAGTTCAATTGAAATACTCCTGATTGACGCTACTCAATATGGTGTCGCTATTCGGCAGCAGCAAGGCGCGCCGCATGGACGCCGCTCGACAGGCCCCGCACCAGGGTGACAACAGCCTGTACCGTATCGGCGGTGGCCTTGTTGTCCTTGGTCAGGCTCAGGGCCACCTGGTTGACGATGGCCGTGCCAACGACGACGCCGTCGGCACTGGCGCCGATCAGCCGGGCATGCTCGGCCGTCTTGACGCCGAAGCCGACGCAGATCGGCAGGTCGGTATGCTTCTTGATGCGTCCGACCGCACCGGACACCCGCGACGGATCCGGCAGAGCCGAACCGGTGATGCCGTTCATCGAGACATAATAGACGAAGCCGGATGTGTTGCGCAGGACCATCGGCAGACGCTTGTCGTCGGTGGTGGGCGTCGCCAGGCGGATGAAATTGATGTCGCGCTTGCGCGCCGGCAGGCACAGTTCGTCATCCATTTCCGGCGGCAGGTCGACGATGATCAAGCCGTCGATGCCGGCCTCCAGGGCTTCGTCGAGGAACTTCTCGACGCCGAAGACATAGATGGGATTGTAATAGCCCATTATGACGATCGGTGTGTCCTGGTCGACCTTGCGGAAATCGCGGGCAAGCTGAAGGGTCTTGACCAGCGTCTGACCTGATTTCAGGGCGCGCTGGCCAGCCAGCTGGATCGCCGGCCCGTCGGCCATCGGATCGGAAAACGGCATGCCGAGCTCGATGACATCGGCACCGGCGTCCGGAAGGGCCTTCATGATGGCGAGCGACGTCTCATAATCCGGATCGCCGCCCATGAAATAAGTGACCAGCGCCGGGCGGCCGGCAGCCTTCAGATCGGCAAAGCGTTTGTCCATACGTGCGGTCATGTCAGAGCCCCATACCCAAGATCTTGCCGACAGTGAAGATGTCCTTGTCGCCGCGGCCGCAGAGATTCATGACGATGATCTGGTCCTTGTCCATCTTTGGCGCCCGCTTGATGACTTCTGCCAGAGCATGGGACGGCTCGAGGGCGGGAATGATACCCTCGGTGCGGGTCAGAACCTGGAAGGCAGCCAAAGCCTCGACATCCATGATCGGGACATATTCGACGCGTCCCATGTCCTTCAGCCAGGAATGCTCCGGGCCGATGCCGGGATAATCGAGACCGGCCGAGATCGAGTGGCCTTCCTTGATCTGTCCGTCGGCATCCTGCAGCAGATAGGTGCGGTTGCCATGCAGCACGCCGGGTGAGCCGGCCGTCAGGGAAGCACAATGCTCTTCGCCGTCAAGACCCTTGCCTCCGGCTTCGACGCCGACGATCTTGACGCTGGCATCGTCGAGGAACGGATGGAACAGGCCGATCGCGTTCGATCCGCCGCCGACGGCAGCAATCAGGAGATCGGGCAGACGGCCTTCGGCTTCCATCATCTGTTCGCGGGTTTCGCGGCCGATCACCGACTGGAAATCGCGCACCATTTCTGGATAGGGATGCGGGCCAGCGGCCGTGCCGATCATGTAATAGGTATCGTCGACATTGGTGACCCAGTCGCGCAGGGCTTCGTTCATGGCATCCTTCAGGGTGCCATGGCCAGAGGTGACGGGGATGACTTCGGCGCCAAGCAGCTTCATGCGGAAGACATTGGGGGCCTGGCGTTCGACATCGGTTGCGCCCATGTAGACGACGCAAGGGATACCGAAGCGGGCGGCCACCGTGGCGGACGCCACGCCATGCTGACCGGCACCGGTTTCCGCGATGATGCGGGTCTTGCCCATGCGCTTGGCCAGCAGGATCTGGCCGAGACAATTGTTGATCTTGTGCGACCCGGTGTGGTTCAGCTCATCGCGCTTGAAATAGACCTTGGCGCCGCCCAGCTCGTTGGTCAGGCGTTCGGCGAAATAGAGCGGGCTCGGGCGCCCGGTATAGTGCTTGTTGAGATGGGCGAGTTCGGCCTGAAATTCTGGATCGGTCTTGGCCTTTTCCCACTCCGCCTGCAGATCGAGGATCAGCGGCATCAAGGTTTCCGCGACGAACCGGCCACCGAAGATGCCGAAGCGGCCATCCTCGTCAGGGCCTTCACGAAACGAATTGGGTGTGGGTGTGTGGTTCACTTTACGCTCCCTGATACCGGTGCCGGCGCGTTTGCGCGCTCAACCGCGGCGAAAAATTCGTCCATCATATCCAGATCCTTGACGCCCGGCGCGCTTTCGACCCCGGAGGAGACATCAATGGCGCGCGTGCCGGTTTCCCGCAGGGCGGCCTCGATATTGTCTTTGTTCAGCCCCCCGGAAAGCATGTAATCGACATCGTCGTCAAGCGTTCGCAGCAATTGCCAATCGAAGGAGACGCCATTGCCGCCCGGAAGGTCGGAGCCGGCCGGCGGCTTGGCATCGAACAGAAATCGATCGGCAATGCCTATATAGGGCGGGATCTTCCTCAAGTCATCGGCATCGCGGATAGAGAATGCCTTCATCACCGGCAGGCCATAGACCGCCTTGACGTTCAGCAGGCGCTCGGCGCTTTCCTTGCCGTGGAATTGCAGAATGTCGGGCTTCAGAAGATCGACGATCTCGTCCAGCTCGTCATTGTCGGCATCGACCGTGACAGCCACGACCTTGGCGCGGCCGCGGATGCGATCGGCCAGCCGTCCGGCAATATCCGGTTCGATATTGCGCGGGCTCTTTTCAAAGAAGATAAAACCGATATGGGTCGCCCCGCGCTCGACGGCGCGATCGACCGCTTCCGGTGTCTTCAATCCGCAAATCTTGATATCGGGCTTCATGGCAGCGAAGTGACATGAAAACACAAAAGAGTCGAGCCAATTTGCGACGCCAGACCGCTCACTTCGGATGAATCAGTCGAAGTCGATCGCGTGCAATTGCGAGCCATGGCGTTTCAGCCAGAGCTTGGCTTCCTCCATGTGCGGACAGAGCTTTCGGCAAAGCGCCCAGAAGGCCGGGCCATGGTTCATTTCTCGAAGATGCGCCACTTCATGGGCGGCCAGGTAGTCGATGACGCTTGGAGGGGCCATGACGATGCGCCAGGAAAAGCTCAGATTGCCGTCCCACGAACAGGATCCCCAACGGCTGCGCGTGTCCTTCATCGACAGTACACCGGGCTTACGGCCAATGGTCCGCGTATGCTCGGCCACCAGCCGCTCCAGATCGGCGCGGGCTTCCTTCTTCAGGAAAGCCGACAGGCGTCGGCCGGCATGTTCCTCCAGCCCGCTGATCTTGACGGCCGGCCGGCCATCGATCTGCGTCACTTCGGTAATACCGCGCAACAGGCCTGTGTGCACGATCAGGTGCGGTACGCCCCGGAGCAGGATGTCCGCGCCGGGCCGCAGCCGGTTGTCGGTGCTGTACTTGGATAGCTTGGTATTCAACCAGCCGCGGTGGCGGTCCAGGAAATCGCTGACTTCGATGTCGCGAAGCCCCGTCGGCACCGTCATCTTCAGGGCACGGCCGCCCGGTTCGATGCGAAGCGTGATGCGGGTGGCGCGGGCATTCTGGCGAATGGTCAGGGGCACGGCTCGGCCCGCAACCTCCAGCACCCGGCTTTCGGGCGCCTTCGGCTTGCTCGATCTCCTGATGGTCTTCTTCAACATCGCGAACATGATGTGGTCTTAGCCGATTCGAAGGATGTTGCCGCGCAAAAAAGCCGGCATCGCGCGCGATGCCGGCATCCGTTGCGATGGGGCGAATGCCCGATCAATTCGTGGAAAAAGCCGAGCCCGGAACGTCACCGTCGGTACGCTTCACCGCGTTGCGTTCGCGCATGAAGCGATCAAACTCTTCCTGATCCTTGGCGCGACGCAGTTCGCGGGAATAGGAGTCGAACTCCTCGCGCATTTCATCGAGCCTGCGGCGTTCGGTTTCCATGCGCTCCAGTTCGGCCTTGCGCCAGTCGTCGAAGGCGACATTGCCGGTCGAAGACGGCGAACGGCCACGATACTTGCCCGGGCGGCACTTCGAAAACATGCCGTCAGCCGCTTCGTTGGCGTTGCGCTTGAATTCCTTGAAGCGATCGCCAAAAAGAATATAGGCAAGCATGGCGAGCCCCAAAGGCCAGAACACCATAAAGCCTAGCACCATCAGAACGACGGTTGCCGGCGTCCAGTCCGGGCGCAGCAATGCTGATTGGTTCATCATCAATTACCCTCGTTTTCTTCGGGGGCGGAATGCCGCCCGATGGAAATCGATGTGGTAAACCGGCGGGCGCCCTTCAAGACATCCGCCGGTCAAATCCCGCAAAGGACTGTATTAGCTGCAAGAAATCAAAGGACGTCAGACGGACTTGCCGCCCTTGATGACGCGCTTGATGCTGGGCTTGACCACTTCGGAGTGTTTCCGGGCAAAGGCGATGATACGCGGCGCGATTTCCTTGCGAAAGCGCGAGCCGTTGAAGACGCCGTAATGCCCGACATCGGGCTGCAGATAGTGCATGCGCTTGTCGTCGGAAATATTTGGGCTGATGGTTTGGGCCGCCTTGGTCTGGCCGACGCCGGAGATATCGTCGTTCTCGCCTTCGACGGTCAGCAGCGCGACATTGCGGATCGCTGCGGTATCGACACGCTTGCCGCGATGCATCATCTCGCCCTTGGGCAGGGAATGCTTGATGAAGACGGTGTCGACCGTCTGCAGATAAAACTCCGCCGTCAGGTCCATGACCGCCAGATATTCGTCGTAGAAGTCGCGATGGCGCTCGGCCGAATCCCCGTCGTTCTTGACGAGGTGCATGTAAAAATCCTTCTGGGCGATCATGTGGCGGTCCAGGTTCATCGACATGAAGCCGGACAGTTGCAGAAAGCCCGGATAGACGGCGCGCATGAAGCCCGGCTGCGGCCAGGGAACATTCATGATGACATTGTCCTTGAACCATTCAAGCGGCTTCTTCTGCGCCAATTCGTTGACGGCCGTCGGATTGCAGCGGGTGTCGATCGGACCACCCATCAGGGTCATCGAGGCGGGAGCGCAATCGTCGCCGGCAGCTTCCATGACCGCCACCGCGGCAAGCACCGGAACCGATGGCTGACAGACTGCCACCACATTGGTGCGAGGCCCCAGGTGGTGCAGCATCTCGATAACGTAGTCGATGTAGTCATCCAGATCGAAGACGCCATCGGTGACTGGGACCATGCGGGCGTCGATCCAGTCGGTGATATAGACATCGGCGCTTGGCAGAAGGGCTTCCACCGTGCCGCGCAGGAGCGTGGCGTAGTGACCCGACATGGGCGCGACGATCAGGATCTTCGGGTCGTCGCCGTGATCGGCGGCCAAGTCTCTTTCAAAATGGATGAGGTTGCAGAACGGCTTCTTCCAGATGATCTCTTCGCGAATGGCGACAGTCTGGCCAGCGATTTGCGTGGTCGGAAGATCGAAGGACGGTTTGCCGTAGCGGCGGGTGGCGCGCTCGAACACTTCGAAGCCGGCTGCCATGGTACGACCGACCACCGTGTGGGTCAGCGGATTGAGCGGATTGCCGTAGGCGAGCCGCATGGCGTCGGCGGTCGCTCGAAAGGGCGCCATCACTGCATGGTTCATTTCATAGAGCTGATAAAACATGAGCAGAGCCGCCTTTCGCTTTCCATCCAGGTGCCGCGATCTTCATCGCAACCGCCAAAACTACCAGAATTCCGTCAAAGGTTAAGAATTTTGTTGTTGGGCCGACCAAAGTACGAGGAGCGCGTCTGTCTCCTGTTCTTCCGCCAGTCACTATTTCATAATGGCATGGAGGCGTTAAAGTTCCAGGTGGCGAAGCTGGTTAACAATGGCCGAGCGATCGCCAGCGGACGGACGCTCAGATCTTCTTGATTCGGTGCTGCATCTTGCCATATCGGTTATGCCGTTACATCGGCCTCGACCCCATCACAGCAGGGACACGCATGACACAAAGCAATCATCGCCAATCGGACTATCCCATCCATCCCGTCTTTCTGGATCGCTGGTCGCCGCGCTCCTTTACCGGCGAGAGCATGGATAAAGCGTCGCTGATGACCATTCTGGAGGCGGCCCATTGGGCACCCTCAGCCTCCAATTACCAGCCGTGGCGTTTCGTCTATGCGCTTAAGGGCGATGCACATTGGGACGGGTTGCTCGGCCTGCTCGCGGAATCGAACCAGGTCTGGGCCAGGTCTGCCTCTGCTCTCGTCATGATCTTTTCAGACACGCTGAACCGGAAAGACGACGGCAGCGAGCCGCAGCCGTTTCGCAGTCATAGCTTCGACGCGGGGGCTGCCTGGGCAATGCTGGCGCTGCAGGCATTTCATTCCGGCTATTTTGCCCATGCCATGGGCGGCGTGAATTTTGAGCGGGCGCTTGAGGTGCTGGTCGTTCCGCCGGGTTACCGGGCGGAGGCTGCCGTGGCAATCGGAAAACTGGGCGACCCTGCCCTCCTGCCGGAGCAGCTTCAGGGCCGCGAAGTTCCAAATGGTCGCAAGCCGCTCAGCGCCGTGGCCTTCGAGGGCTCATTTCCGAAGGCATAGTCGGGACTGAATAAGTGTTTCACGTGAATCACGGTTAACAAATGATTCACGTGAAAACAGATCAGATATCCAGGTTGGCGACGTTGAGCGCATTTTCCTGAATGAAGTCGCGACGCGGTTCGACTTCGTCGCCCATCAGCCTGGAGAACAGGCCGTCCGCATCGGTCGCGTCGTTGACCCGCACCTGCAACAGGGAGCGTACGTTCGGATCCAGGGTGGTTTCCCACAGCTGCTCGGCATTCATCTCGCCAAGTCCTTTGTAACGCTGCATCGACAGGCCTTTACGGCCAAAGGCGAAAACAGAATCCAGGAGAGAGCGGGGACCGGAAATTTCGAGTGTCCCGTCCTTGCGGCTCAAGACCGGCGGGGTGCCGTAGATCTCGCGCAGGCGGGATGCCATCTGGTCCATGTAGCGGGCATCGACCGAACCGATCAGCGCGACATCGATCGCGGCTGTTTCCTTGACACCACGCACCATCCGTTCGAAGCGCATGCCGCCTTCATCCGTGACAATGCCGATCCAGCCGCGTTCGGTTTCCTCAGAAATCAGGTCGAGTCGGTGAGCGACCTCGGCCGCCGTCTGCTCTGCCCGGACCTTGTTTTCCGTAAGCTCTGGATTGAGCGCCCCGACGATTGCCGCCTGCTCCACCACATTGCGGTTATAGCGCGAATGCAGACCTTCGACGAGCGACCGCAGCCGCAAGGCATCCTGCGTGATTTCCCTGAGGTCCGGCCCGGCGCGCACTTCGCCATTGCCGAGCTTCAGCGTCGCTTCGTCGAGACCCATGCCGATCAGATAGTCCTCAAGGGCCTTTTCGTCCTTCAGATACTGGATCGACTTGCCGCGCGTCACTTTGTAGAGCGGCGGCTGAGCGATGTAGAGATGGCCGCGCTCGATAAGCTCCGGCATCTGCCGGAAGAAGAAGGTCAACAGCAGGGTTCTGATATGCGCGCCGTCGACGTCAGCGTCGGTCATGATGATGATCTTGTGGTAGCGCAGCTTGTCGGCATTGAACTCGTCCTTGCCGATCGAAGTGCCGAGTGCCGTGATCAGCGTGCCGATTTCCTGGCTGCCAAGCATCTTGTCGAAACGGGCGCGCTCGACGTTCAGGATCTTACCACGCAGCGGCAGGATGGCCTGGGATTCACGCGAACGGCCCTGCTTGGCCGAACCGCCAGCGGAGTCGCCCTCCACCAGGAACAGTTCGGATTTGGCCGGGTCGCGCTCGGAGCAGTCGGCAAGCTTGCCGGGCAGCGAGGCGATATCGAGGGCACCTTTGCGGCGGGTCAGTTCGCGGGCCTTGCGGGCTGCCTCGCGGGCGGCCGCGGCCTCAACCACCTTGCCGATGAGGATCTTGGCGTCTGAGGGATGCTCCTCAAGCCAGACGCTCAGCGCTTCGCTGACCAGGCTCTCGACGACGGGGCGAACTTCCGAGGAGACCAGCTTGTCCTTGGTCTGCGACGAGAACTTCGGATCCGGAACCTTGACCGACAGAACCGCCGTCAGACCTTCGCGGCAATCGTCGCCGGTCAGCGAGACTTTTTCCCGCTTCATGATGCCGGACGTATCGGCATAAGAGACGATCTGCCGGGTCAGCGCACCGCGGAAGCCCGCCATATGGGTGCCGCCGTCGCGCTGGGGAATGTTGTTGGTGAAGCACAGCACGTTTTCATGATAGCTGTCGTTCCACCACATCGCGACTTCGACGACGATGCCGTCCTTTTCGCCACGAATGGAGACCGGCCTCTGGACGAGCGGCTTCTTGGCTCGATCGAGATAGACGACGAAGGCTTCGAGGCCACCGTCATAGAGCATTTCTTCCTGGCGGATATCTGAGCGGCGCTTGTCGGTCAGAAGGATCCGGACGCCGGAATTCAGAAACGCCAGTTCGCGCAGACGATGTTCCAGGGTGCCATAATCGAAATCGGTATTGGTGAAGGTTTCCGTGCTCGGCGTGAAGGTCACTTCCGTGCCGGTCTCGGAACCGCAGTCGCCGGTGGAGACCAGCGGTGCATCGGCAACGCCATGGGTGAAACTCATCTCGAAAATCTTGCCGGCGCGACGGATCTTCAGCTTCAGCTTGACCGACAGCGCATTGACCACCGACACGCCGACGCCGTGCAGACCGCCGGAGACCTTGTAGGAATTCTGGTCGAACTTGCCGCCGGCATGCAGCTGGGTCATGATCACTTCGGCAGCCGAAATGCCTTCGCCGGTGTGGATATCGGTCGGGATGCCGCGGCCGTTGTCGGTCACGGTGACCGAGCCATCGGCATTCAGCGTGACGGTCACCAGATCCGCATAGCCGCCGAGCGCTTCGTCAATGGCATTGTCGACAACTTCATAAACCATGTGGTGGAGACCCGAGCCGTCATCGGTATCACCGATGTACATGCCGGGCCGCTTGCGAACGGCATCGAGGCCTTTGAGCACCTTAATGGAATCAGCGCCGTATTCGGCGCTCGCACCATTTTCAGCAACGGGGGTATCGGTCATTCAGCGATCTTTCCAGTCTAATCGGGGAAAAGTTCCGATCTGTCGAATCAGAAGCTTTCTGTCGGATGACTATAGGGTCTTTGCGGCAAGTTCCAAACTCCGGACGCCCGCCTGCGCCACAAATCAGGGGATGTTTGGAGGTTTCATTCGACTGTTTCGGTCTTTTTGAGAATTTCCTCGAACTCTCTTATCATTGCCGGCGACAGAGTGCGAATCGCGCGGGCCAGATGATTCGCGAAGGCTGTGTATTCCGGCCCGAGGCCTGATGTGTCGAGCACGACGCGCGGGTCGGACGAGCCGGCAATCATGAACAATTCTTCGGCCTCGTCCCAGATAATGTTGAAATAACCCGCCACCCGCTGCAGCAGATCGAAGCTCGGCTTGCCGCGCCGGCCATGTTCCAGCGCCGAGAGATAGGCAGGCGACACGCCGATGGCGATCGCCATGTCCTTCTGGGACACGCCCTTGCGCTCCCGCAACCGGCGCACCGCTTCTCCAAACGGCGTCACCGGTGCTCTCCCGGAGAGCGCGACAGGCGGACATAAAGCGCACCCTCGCCGCCATGATGACGCGCCGCCTGTTCGTGGGAGGAGATCAGATAGCGAAACTCCGTTTTCGAAAACCACATCGGCACGGCACGCTTCAGGGCGCCGTCACTGCCCATCGAACTGCCCTTGCCGGTAATCACCAGGACATGCCTGAGCCCACGTTCATGGGCCCGAATGAGGAAATCCAGCAGGATGCCGTGCGCCTCGCTCTGGATCAGTCCGTGCAGATCGATCCTGGCTTCCAGTGCCAGCTGGCCGCGGGCGAGCTTTCTCTTGACCGGCCGCTCCAGCGGATGGTGCATGCCGGAGGATTTCTTATTGTCGACTTTCTGCACGACGAAGGGGTCCAGTCCAGGGGACAGCTTCGGCATCGGAACGATCTCGGGCAATTCTTCGAGAAAGCTGCGCTCGAATTCGGTCAGATCTTCCAGGCGACCCGGCAGGGCGCGCGTGCTGCGGGCAACCTTGCCCCACAGGATGCGATCTTCCGTGCTGATCTTGTCCTTGCCCGACATCACAGATACCTCGCCGCCGCCCGCTTCGGTATCAGTATATAGAATTCAGCCGCGTTGCGCACGGCGCCGGCCAATTCCCCAGCCTGGTCGCCGGAGCCGGTGAAGATATCGCCGCGCGCGCTGCCGACAATGGCCGAGCCCGTATCGAGCGCCAGCATCAGCCGGGCGAAAGGTCGGCCCTGGTCGAGGCGGGTCAGCGTCTCGGCCCGGATAAAAAACGGAAAGCCGAATGTGTGGATCAGCCGGTCGACGGCGAGCGACCGTCCGGGCAAAAGCGGCACCTTGGCAGCCGCGATCGGCCCGAGATCCAGACCGCTCACCGGCGCCTCGCGGAAGAAGATATAGGATCTGTTGTGCCAGAGCACCTCATCCGTCTCGTCCGGATGGTCCGCCAGCCACTGCCGGATCGACTGCATCGAGATATCGGCGGCTTTGATCTGGCCACGGTCGATCAGCAATTTGCCGATCGCCGAGAAGGCATGGCCGGCCTTTGCGGCATAGGTGATACGCAGAAGGCGGCCGTCTGGAAAGCGCAATCGGGCCGCGCCCTGAACATGGGCGAAAAACACATCGACCTTCGAACTCGCCCAGGCAATTTCAAGTCCGCGCCCGTCCAGCCAGCCGCGATCGATCATCTGGCGATCAGGATAAGGCCTGATCCCCTCCTCCGTCTGCCAGCCAAAGGCATAGGCCGGATCGAACCCGGCCGGCCTGTTGCGTTCATCGAGATCGATAAGATCGTCTGGTCGGCGGTAGAAGGGAAAGCGGAAGATGGCGTCGGGTCGGTCGGAGACCTGGACTTCCGGCTCATAAAAAGCCGTCACCAGGCCCGGCTGCGCATCGCGGCGCTCGATCCGGAAGGGAATGCATTCCGCCTCGAAAAAGGCTCTTGCCGACCGGGCATCGGCAGGTGTGAAGGTGGCTGCGGCGTCCAGCAGCGGCAGAAGATCCGCCGTCGTCAATCCAAGCGACCCGGCCCGGTAGGGCTTCACATCGCGGATCTGGGCATGGCAGTTGCGAAGTCCCGCAAAGAGCGCCGACGGATCGTCCTCGCTCCACCCCCGCAGTTCAGCGAAAGGCACGGAGCGAAGCGAAAAATCCGCACCGTTCCCCGTCATTGTTCCGATTCGGTGGCGATCAGTTTCCAGTTCGGATCGCGGGAACGGGTATCACGGGCAAAGGTCCAGATGTCGTTGACCTCGGTCACACCCTCGGCGTCGCCGTCGATGACCTTGCCATCCTTGTCATAGGTTGCCGAAATCAGCTGGCTGATGATGCGAACGGTGATCTGCTCTTCATGATCCTTGACGTCGCCATGGGTGATGTCGGCCTTCTCGATCCCGACAAAGGTCGACTTCATCACTTCGCCGCGCTTCTCACGATCCGTGATCGCCGCATCGAAGCCCTCGTAGACTTCGCGCGACAACAGGCCCTTGAGGGTCTTGCGGTCGCCATCGGCAAAAGCCGTGACAATCATCTCATAGGCCATGCGCGCACCGTTCAGGAATTCCTTGGGCGTAAAGCTCGGATCGACCTTGCTGATATCGCGCAGCGCCGTGTTGAGATCAGAGCCCGGCTTTGCGAAAGCGTCTATCGATGCAAAGCGTTCTTCGCTCTCCGCCTCGTCGCGGCGCGGCAAGGTCACGACCTTGCCATCATCGCTGCCCGGACCCTTGGCAAGGTCGCGCGGACTATATGGCTCGAAAGGCGGCTTTTCGTTGCCCGTGCGGCGGCCGAGCACGCTGCGCAGCTGAAGGAAGATCAGCACCGCCGCGACCAGAAAAAACAACGTCACAAAGTCATTCGAACCCATAGCAATCCGGTACCACTGTTTAAATTCTCGTTCTTATCCTCCATATAGTCTGCATCTGCGCTGCATTCAAATAGCCAAGCCGCATTCTTTCGGAGAGAGATCCGAGACGCAGACGCGATCGGTGGCGGCACCACGACGAAGAGAGAGACCCTTCATGCGATTCGCCCCGCTGTTTCTGTTGTTGCTGCCGCTGGTCGAGATCGCCGGTTTCGTCATCGTCGGCAAGGCCATTGGCGTGGCGGCAACGCTTGGACTGGTGATCCTCAGCACGGTCGCCGGCATCTTGCTGCTGAGAGTGAACGGCATGGGATTGCTGATGCGCTTCCGTGACGCCTCGCGCGGCAACGGCGATCCGGGACGGGAACTGGTGCGCGGCGCCACCACGGTCTTTGCCTCTCTCCTGCTGATCGTGCCGGGCTTCCTTACCGATCTCATCGGCCTGTTGTTGCTGATGCCCTTTGCCCGGAAATTCCTCTGGGCGCTGATCGCACCCCGCATCGTCACGTTCCGCAGCGAAACCCGGTCCTATAGCCGGGCCGATGCACCCCCATCACGGCCAACGAAGGATGGCCCGGTCATCGATCTGGAGACGGAAGAGTTTCATCGGGACGGCAAAAAGAACTCGCCCTGGTCGGACAAGCTGCCGAAATAGTCGGCGCCCGATGCTGAGGGTCACCGACCGGCTCTAGGGTTGTAAGCCTTGGTGCGAAATGATAGATGCCCTCAACCATCAAAGCTGCGAGGACTACCCCTATGGCGAACGACAACAGCAACAAGGGACCGGAAAGCCCATCCCTCAACATTCTGGCCCAGTATATCAAGGATCTTTCCTTTGAAAATCCGGGTGCACCGCGGTCGCTTCAGGCGCGCGACAAGGCGCCGGCGATCAATATCAATGTCAATGTCAACGCCAATCCTCTGACGGACAATGACTTCGATGTGGTTCTCTCGCTGAATGCCGAAGCCAAGGAAGGCGACAAGGTTCTGTTTGCGACCGAGCTGGTCTATGGCGGCGTATTCCGCATTACCGGCTTTCCGCAGGAGCACATGCTGCCGGTTCTGTTTATCGAGTGCCCTCGCCTGCTCTTCCCGTTCGCCCGGCAGATCATTGCCGACGCGACGAGAAACGGCGGCTTCCCGCCGCTGATGATCGATCCGATCGATTTTGCCCAGATGTTCACCCAGCGCGTTGCCGAAGAGCAGGCGCGGGCAAAGGTCCAGGCCGTTCCGAACTAAAACCCGGCCCTCCATGCTGGATGCTTCAAGGCCCGGATACTTTCCGGGCCTTTTCATTTTCTGCAACGCGTTATTCAGCTTGCGAATAATTCGCCCAGATGGCCTTCGCGCCGATGCGCTTCTTCAGAGCCTCATGGGCCAGGACCTCATCTTCGGACAGCCGTGCCGCCAACGCCCTTGGCCGCTCCGTCATCACGACGACGACCTCATCCTGTTCGTTACGCCGGCTCTGGTTATTGCTGGCAGTGTCGAGACCAAAGGTCGCCTGACGCCCTCCCAGCATTTCGATATACACTTCGGCGAGCAGCTCGGAGTCCAGCAGCGCGCCGTGCTTGGTGCGATGCGAGTTGTCGATGCCATAGCGGCGGCAGAGCGCATCCAGAGAATTGGGACCCATGGGATTCTTGCGGCGCGCCAGCGACAGAGTGTCGAGCACCTGGTCGTTCGGGACCGGTGGCCGACCGAGACGCTCCAGTTCCGCATTGATGAAACCCATGTCGAAGGTGGCGTTATGGGCAATCCACTTCGCCCCTTCGAAGAACTCGAGCAGTTCATCGACAATGCCGGCAAATGGCGGCTTGTCCTTGAGGAACTCGTCGGTAATGCCATGAACCGCCAGCGCGTCGGGGTGAACCTTTCGGTCGCCCGGATTGATATAGACATGGAAGCTGCGGCCGGTCGGGAAGTGATTGAACAGTTCGATCGCGCCCACTTCGATGACCCGGTCGATCTTCGATTCCAGCCCGGTGGTTTCCGTGTCGAAAATGATTTCCCGCATCTCTCTAGCTCTTCTCCTGTTTCTCGACCCGCAAGGTCGCGATGATATCGGCAACCTGCCGCCGCGCGGCCTCCATGCCCTGCCCCGTATCAATGACGAAATCCGCCATGTGGCGCTTGTCGGCATCAGCCACCTGGCGCGACAGAATCATGTTGAATTTCTCTTCCGTCATACCAGCTCTTTGCAGAACGCGCGTCCGCTGGATATCCGGCTCGCAGGACACCACGACAATTCGATCGACCCGATCCTGCGCGCCGGTCTCGAACAGCAACGGAATGTCGAGCACGACGATATCGGCGCCGAGCCTTTCCTGCTCTGCCAAAAAGCGCTGTTGTCGTGCCCTTACCAACGGGTGTACGATCAATTCGAGAGTTTCGAAATTAGCCGGATTCTTCGCCAGAGTCTGAGACAGGATACTGCGGTCAACAACGCCGCCGATCACCGCCTCCGGGAACGCCTGAGACATCGGCTCAACCGCTTCGTCCTGGTAAAGCTCGTGAACCGTCCGGTCGGAATCATGCACGGCAATACCCTGCTCGGCAAACATGGCCGCCGTGGTGGATTTGCCCATGCCAATCGATCCGGTCAGCCCAACGACAATCATGCGTGGCTCTCCATGTCGGCGATGATCAGGTCTCGCAGCTCCGCAGTGACGGCCGGTGTGGCGCCGAACCATAGGACAAATCCGGGGACCGCCTGATGCAGCAGCATGCCAAGACCATCCACGGTGGCCATTCCCTCCGCTTCCGCTTGGACAAGGAACGGGGTCTTGAGCGGGACATAGACAATATCGGTGACGAGCGCGCCTGGTGCCAATCCGGCAAACCGGATCGGCGGTGCCGCTTCGCCATCCATGCCAAGCGATGTGGTGTTGACGAAGAATTCGGCGCCTTGCATGACTTCGTCCAAGGCGCTCAGGGGATGCGGCGCGATCGCTACGCCAAAGCGGTCGGCCAGTTCTTTGGCTCGAGCGACAGTGCGGTTGACGACATTGATTTCCGTAAAGCCGCGATCGCGAAGCGCCTGGATGACGGCACGGCTGGCACCGCCGGCCCCGAGAACGACGGCCTTGCGGGCCTTATCCCAGCCCGGATGCCTTTCGTCGAGGTTGCGCGAGAAGCCATAGCCATCCGTGTTGGTGGCGTGGAGCAGGCCCTCGGCCTTGTATAAGGTATTGGCGGCGCCCAGTTCCGCGCAGCGGTCGTCACGACGATCGGCCAGAGCAAAGGCGGCTTCCTTGTGGGGAATGGTGACATTGCCGCCGCAATAGTGCGATGTGCCGTCTTTCAGCTTGCCAATGAAATCTGCGAAATCGCCCGGCGCAACTTCCACCGGGCCATAGGAACCCGCCAGCCCCAATTGCCGGAGCCAGTATCCATGGATCAGCGGCGACCGGGAATGCTTGATTGGATAGCCGGCAACAAAGGCGGCCGGCGATTTTGTTTCACGTGAATCATTCATCGATCTGCCCTAATGTACGAAGCTGGTCCAGCAGCGGCAGCAGCGGCACACCCAGAACCGTGAAATAGTCGCCATCGATCGATGAGAAGAGCTGAACTCCCTCGCCTTCCAGCTGATAGCTCCCGACACTCATCAATGCCTTCGGACCCATGCGCGCGAGATAAGCATCCAGGAACGCCGGAGTGACCTGCCGCATCGTCATACGGGCAATGCCGACAAACTCCCAGACGACCCCGCCATCGCGGGCCAGGGTGATCGCGCTGTTGAGATGATGGGTCCTGCCCTGCAGCGCCATCAGTTGCAATCGCGCCGCCGCGAGGTCGAGCGGCTTGTGATAAACATCGCTGCCGAGCGAAAGGGTTTGGTCACCCCCGATCACAAGGGCGGCCGGATTGCGACGGCTGACGTCGAGTGCCTTGGCGGCAGACAATGTGCCTGCCAGGCCCACGGGGTCGAGGGCGCTATTGGCCGGCAAGGCCTCGATCTGCCGTTCATCGACACGCGGCGGATCGACCGTAAAAACAAGGCCGGCGTTTTCGAGCAACTGCCGACGGAACGGGCTCGATGAGGCGAGCACCAACGGGTGGATCATGGACACTACTCTTAATCGGAGGTGGGCGTGCGATTCGGCTTAGCGCAGCTTCACGCGCAGGGCAACGATGGCGGCAGCCGTTTCCTCGATGGATCGGCGGCTGACATCGATGACCGGCCAATTGTTGCGGGCGCATAGCGACCTGGCATATTTCAGTTCCTCGGCGATGGAGGCGCGGTCCGTGTAGTCGCCGGGATCAAATCCCGTGGTGTTGCCGAGTTCGCGATTTCCGCGGACCTGAGAGATCCGGTCTGTCGTAGCGATCAATCCGACAATCAATGGTCGGGTGGCCGTCAGCAGGCTGTCCGGCAAGGGCACCCCGCAGACGATAGGGATGTTGGCGGTCTTGATACCGCGGTTGGCGAGGTAGATGCTGGTCGGTGTTTTGGATGTCCGGCTGATACCGATGAGGACGACATCCGCCTCATCATAACCGGCTGCCATCTGTCCATCGTCGTGGTCCATCGTATAGTTCAGGGCCTCGATCCGCGCGAAATACTCGGCATTCAGGGCATGCTGGGCGCCGACGCGGCGGCGTGACGGGGAGCCGAGATAGGATTGGAACTTGGCAATCACCGGTTCCAGCACGTTGACGCTCGGCACGCCCATCTCCGCGCAGGTCGTATCGAGGAAGTCTGCAAGCGACTGATCAACGATGGTGTAGAGAACAATGCCCGGCTTATCGTCGATTGCCTGCAAGACCGGCAGCAGCTGCCGGCGATTGCGGATCAGCGGATAGACATGCTCGATCGGATTGGAGGACTGAAACTGCGCCGAGGCAGCTCGGCCAGCCGAGATCAGAGTCTCTCCCGTTGAGTCAGAAATCAGATGCAGATGAAAGAAGTGTTTTTTGTTCTCCACGCTAAATTCCGCTGCCTGTTGATAAACCGGGACAGCGACAGCTAGGGACCAGAGCGGCCGTAACGCAAGGGGAAAAGTGCCAGGTTGTCCACAAGGCTGGCCTTTTGGTGCTGTTCTGGACGCCGTTGTGGATTGCTGGGACAATTTGACTGTGGCACAAACTTATCCACGCATTGTCCACAGGCTGGAACGGCTTAACGGTTCTATCAACCGTTTGAATTTTAATCTGAAATCGGTTCTTTGCACAAAGGTCTCAGAAATTCGGGGGTATCGGTCCCGCCAAACTTGGGCCGTTGACCTGAAGGTGGTTAACCTGTGCATCATTGATAAGCCTTGATAGTCACAGACTCTTAGAAATAGAAGAAGAAGAATCTTCTCTTTTATAATTTAAAGGGCCATCGACCTTGAGCGATACGAACCGAAAGATCATCGACGTCTTGAACGGCAAGACGATATCGCCGCCACCGGTCTGGCTGATGCGTCAGGCGGGTCGTTATCTTCCGGAATATCGCAAGACGCGGGCGGAGGCCGGTAGTTTTCTCGATCTCTGTTATTCGCCTGATCATGCCGTCGAGGTCACGCTTCAGCCCATTCGTCGCTACGGGTTCGATGCGGCCATTCTGTTTTCCGACATCCTGGTGATCCCGGATGCGCTGCACCGGAATGTGACCTTCACCGAGGGTCATGGTCCGCAAATGGATCCGATTGACGAAGCCGGTATTTTTGCTCTGAAGGACGATAATGGCCTTCAGCATCTGGCACCGGTGTTCGAGACACTCAGACGATTGCGGCAGGACCTGCCGGGAGAGACCACCCTCCTCGGCTTCTGTGGTGCGCCCTGGACCGTTGCCACCTATATGATCGCCGGCCATGGAACGACTGACCAGGCGCCGGCCCGGCTGTTCGCCTATCGGTATCCAAAGGCCTTCGAGCATCTGCTGACCTTCCTGGCCGACCTGTCGGCCGATTATCTCGTGGCGCAGATCGATGCTGGCGCCGATGCCGTGCAGATCTTCGATTCCTGGGCTGGTGTGCTCGGCGAGGAGGAATTCGATGCCTTCTGTTGCCGGCCGGTGCAGCGCATGATTGCGTCCGTGCGTGCCCGCCGTCCCGGCGCCAAGGTGATCGCCTTTGCCAAAGGTGCGGGGATGCTGCTGAAAACCTATCGGCAGAAAACGGATGCGACGGCGATCGGCCTCGACTGGACCGTGCCCCTGGCGTTTGCCCGGGAACTGCAGAAGGACGGTCCCGTCCAGGGCAATCTGGATCCGATGCGGGTCGTGGCTGGCGGCAAGGCGATGGAAGAGGGGATCGATCGGATTCTTGATGAACTCGGCCATGGCCCGCTGATCTTCAACCTAGGTCATGGCATTACGCCGCAGGCCGATCCGGAGACCGTAGCGGCGCTGGTCCACCGGGTGCGAGGGATTTCTCGCTGATGGAAGGCGAAGGCGAAACAGGGGCAAGCGCCGGTCGAAAAGCTCGGTTGCGAGCGTCTATCGCTCTGGTCGTGTTTATCGGCTTTGCCGGCCTGTTGTACCTGATCGGCAGGGACAGCGCCTACCTTTGGCTGAAGGCGCTGCATGTGATTGCCGTGATCTCATGGATGGCCGGACTGCTCTACATGCCGCGGCTTTTCATCTACCATACGGATGCCGAAAAGGGATCCGTTCAAGCCGAGACCTTCAGCGTGATGGAACAGCGGCTGATGAAGGTCATCATGCATCCGGCCATGGGTCTCTCCTGGCTGTTGGGTCTCTATCTGGCCTGGGATGGATTCTCGTTCATGGGGGGCTGGCTGCATGCAAAGATCGCGGCGGTGGTTGGATTGACCGTGGTGCATCTTTATTTTGCGAGGGCGGTCAAGGCGTTCCAGCGCGGCGACTATGTCAGGACGGCCCGCTTTTGGCGGCTGATGAACGAGATACCGACACTGCTAATGATTGCAATCGTCATTTTCGTCGTCGTGAAACCGTTCTAGCGCACCGAAAAGACTATTATTTGAGAGAATTTTTTCCTTTTCCCTTGCAGCCAGCTATGTGAATCGCTATTTTCCCGCAATCTTATCCTACGCGGCTTGCATAACATTCAGTCATTTGCGGTTTCACGCGAAAGTACCGATGTCCTCCGGCACGCCCTTCCCTTTAAACTGAATGTGGTCCCCCTTCATGGCTGAAATGAAGCTACAAGAACTTAAGAGCAAGTCACCGACCGATCTCTTGACCTTTGCCGAATCTCTCGAGGTTGAAAACGCCAGCACGATGCGCAAGCAGGAGCTGATGTTCGCAATCCTGAAGATGCTCGCCAGCCAGGATGTCGAGATTATCGGCGAAGGCGTGGTTGAGGTCCTGCAGGACGGGTTCGGCTTCCTGCGCTCGGCCAATGCCAATTATCTGCCGGGCCCGGACGATATCTACATTTCCCCTTCGCAGATCCGGCGTTTTTCGCTGAAGACCGGCGACACGGTGGAAGGGCCGATCCGTGGTCCGAAGGAAGGCGAGCGCTATTTTGCCCTTCTCAAGGTCAACACGATCAATTTCGAGGATCCCGAAAAGATCCGTCACAAGGTCCATTTCGATAATCTGACGCCGCTCTATCCCAACGAGCGCTTCAAGATGGAACTCGAAGTTCCGACCTCCAAGGATCTGTCGGCGCGCGTCATCGACCTGATCGCCCCGCTCGGCAAGGGCCAGCGTGGCCTGATCGTCGCACCACCGCGCACGGGTAAGACCGTTCTGCTGCAGAACATCGCCCATTCCATCACCGCCAATCATCCGGAATGTTATCTGATCGTGCTGTTGATCGACGAGCGGCCGGAAGAAGTCACGGACATGCAGCGCTCTGTGCGCGGCGAAGTCGTCTCGTCCACCTTCGACGAACCGGTAGTCCGCCACGTTCAGGTCGCCGAAATGGTGATCGAAAAGGCCAAGCGCCTGGTCGAACACGGTCGCGATGTGGTGATCCTTCTCGATTCGATCACCCGCCTTGGTCGCGCCTATAACACCGTTGTCCCCTCGTCCGGCAAGGTCCTGACCGGTGGTGTGGATGCCAATGCGCTGCAGCGGCCCAAGCGATTCTTTGGTGCGGCGCGTAACATCGAAGAAGGCGGCTCGCTGACGATCATCGCGACGGCGCTGATCGACACCGGCAGCCGCATGGACGAAGTCATCTTCGAAGAATTCAAGGGCACCGGTAACTCGGAAATCGTTCTTGATCGCAAGGTCGCCGACAAGCGCATCTTCCCATCGATGGACATCCTGAAATCCGGCACCCGCAAGGAAGACCTGCTCGTTCCGCGTCAGGACCTGCAGAAGATCTTCGTTCTTCGTCGTATCCTCGCTCCGATGGGGACCACCGACGCCATCGAATTCTTGATCGACAAGCTGAAGCAGACCAAGACGAATGGCGACTTCTTCGATTCGATGAACACCTAGTTGGGCTGATCCTGTCTGTCCGCACCGGCTCACTCAGCAGGTCGGACAGGAAGGCTGCCGGCAAGGATTGTCATGTCCCATCAGGATACTATATTTGCGCTGTCGTCAGGCTCCCTGCCGTCTGGTGTGGCCGTGATCCGGATCAGTGGGCCGCTGACGTTTGTGACCTGTGCTGCGTTGTTCGGCGAGCTTCCGCCGGAGCGCGAATTTGCCTTGAAGTCGATTCACGCCCGCAACGGTCTCGTTCTCGACCGCGGCCTGGTCGCTGTCTTTCCAGGCCCGCGATCCTTTACCGGCGAAGATTGTGCCGAGCTGCATCTTCATGGCAGTAAGGCTGTCATTGCAGCCGTGCTTCAGGAACTGCAATGTTTTGATGGATGTCGATTGGCGGAAGCCGGCGAATTTTCCCGCAGGGCTTTCGAAAACGGCAAGCTGGACCTAGTGGAGATCGAGGGTCTTGCCGATCTTTTGGTCGCCGAGACCGAGATGCAACGTCGCCTGGCCATCGAGCAGAGCTTCGGCCATCTGTCGAAACTCTTCGATGCCTGGCGTGAAAGGCTGTTGACGGCCCGGGCCTTGATCGAAGCGGAACTGGATTTCGCCGACGAGAGCGATGTGCCCGGTGCGGTATCGGACCAGGTCTGGTCATCCCTGACTGTTCTGCGCGACGAGGTCGCCCGCAATCTCGAGGATGAGAAACGCGGTGAGATCATCCGCGACGGTTTCAAGGTCGTTATTGCCGGGCCGCCGAATGCCGGCAAGTCGAGTCTGATGAACGCACTGGCTCGGCGGGATATTGCCATCGTCACCGAATATGCCGGTACGACCCGCGACATCATCCAATGCGACCTGGATATTGAAGGTTATGCGGTAAAGCTGTATGACACGGCCGGAATACGCGATACAGGCGATATCGTGGAGCGTGAAGGTATACGGCGCGCGCATCAGAAAATTGATGAAGCGGATCTGGTTCTGCTGCTCTCGGACCTGTCTGCAGGCGCACTTGGGACACAAAACATTTCGGGTCCGACATTAAAAATCGGCACCAAGAGTGACTTGGTACGTCAGGATCAGTCCGATCACTACGATCTGCAAATCTCGACGCGGAACGATGCGGATATCGATGCCGTGCGAAATGCGATACTATCGGCCGTCAAAGCTTCCGTCGAAGGGTTTTCTCTGGCGATCCCTAGCCGGATTCGCCAGCGTCAGTTCCTGGCGACAGCTCTGGCCGAGATCGATCTGGCGCTGGATATGAGGCTGGGCCTCGAACTTCGCGCAGAGCATTTGCGGCAAGCCGCTGATTCTCTGGGTCGTGTTGTCGGTCGAGTCGATATCGAAACGTTATTGGGTAAGATCTTCTCCGAATTCTGCATCGGAAAATGATTCACGTGAAACACTATGGCCCCGCAGAGGTGCATGTGTTCGAATGCCGGACTTGAACGCGATGAACAAGCAATATGATGTGTTGGTAATCGGGGGTGGGCACGCCGGCAGCGAGGCGGCTGCCGCGGCTGCCCGTATGGGCGCCGTGACTGCTCTGATTACGCACAGAGCCGAAACGATCGGAACGATGTCCTGCAACCCGGCTATCGGTGGCCTGGGCAAGGGCCATCTGGTTCGTGAGCTCGATGCGCTCGATGGCCTGATGGGCCGCTGCGCCGACGTCGCCGGCATTCAATTTCGGCTTCTTAATCGCAAAAAAGGACCGGCAGTGCGCGGTCCGCGCACCCAGGCCGACCGAAAGCTCTATAAAGCGGCGGTCCAGGCGGCACTTCAGGACTACGACAACCTCGATATCATCGAAGGCGATGTTTTTGATCTCGTGCAGGACACCGAAGCTGGTGTCAGGGGCGTCGTCTTAAGCGATGGCCGCGAACTCTCAGCGCGGACCGTGGTTCTGACGAGCGGAACCTTCCTGCGTGGTTTGATCCATATCGGCAACCGCAAGATCCCGGCAGGCCGCGTTGGCGAAGCCCCATCCGTCGGCTTGAGCGATACATTGGCACTTCTTGGGCTTCGACTGGGTCGATTGAAAACCGGCACGCCTGCCCGGCTGGATGGGCGGACCATTGATTGGGGCGTTTTGGAAACCCAGGCCGCGGATGATGTGCCGGTGCCATTTTCATTCATGACCGACAAGATCACCACCCGACAGATTGAATGCGGCATTACCCGGACTACGCCGGCCACCCACCAGCTGATTCGCGACAATATCCATCTATCCGCCATGTATTCCGGCCAGATCGAAGGTGTGGGTCCGCGCTATTGTCCGTCCATCGAAGACAAGATCATGCGGTTCGGAGATAGAGACGGGCACCAGGTGTTCCTGGAGCCCGAGGGGCTGGATGATCCGACGGTCTATCCGAATGGGATTTCCACGTCCCTGCCGGAAGACGTTCAGGAGGCCTTTATTCGGACGATGCCAGGTCTTGCGCATGTCTCGATTCTCCAGAGTGGCTATGCCATCGAATATGACCATGTCGATCCGCGCGAGCTGACCGGAGATCTTCAGGTCAAGCGCCTACCTGGTCTTTTCCTGGCGGGCCAGATCAATGGAACGACCGGGTATGAAGAGGCGGCGGCACAGGGCCTGGTCGCCGGCCTGAATGCTGCGCTGCTGGCCGCCGGGCAGCCGTCTGCTCAATTCAGCCGGACTGACTCCTATATTGGCGTGATGATTGACGATCTGACTTCGCGGGGGATCACCGAGCCCTACCGAATGTTTACATCGAGAGCGGAATATCGCTTATCGCTCCGCGCTGACAATGCAGACATGCGACTGACCCCTCTCGGCATTGCGTTGGGCTGCGTCGGCTCGGCTCGGCAGCACAAGTTCATCGAATACAGAACCAGTCTGGATCAAGCGATTGCGCAGCTGCAGGACTTGAGCATCACTCCGAACGAAGCTAGTCAGCGCGGTTTGACCCTCAACCAGGACGGCCGGCGCCGCAGTGCTCTCGAGATCCTCGCTTATCCGGACAAAACGCTCGATGATATCTATCGCGCTTGGCCTGAATTGCCGCGCATGTCGCAGCAGGTGGCAGAAGCTGTTGAAATTCATGCTGCCTATTCGGTGTATCTCGATCGACAGGATGCCGATATTGCTGCGGCGCGACGGGAAGAGGTTCGGGTCATCCCTGCCGACTTTAGCTTTGCGGCGTTACCCGGTCTGTCGAATGAGCTGCGGTTGAAACTCACTGCCGCTCGGCCGGCAAATCTTGCCCAGGCTGGACGGGTGGATGGCATGACGCCTGCGGCTTTGTCGCTCATCATGGCTTACCTGAAAAAGGGTGAGTTGCTGGCAAAGGCTGGCTAATTCAATGTCGGAGAGTCTTTTGCTGGATATGATCGGATTACGTGTTTCACGTGAAACATCCGAGCGCCTGGATCACTTTGTTTCGCTGTTTGAGAAATGGTCGCGTTCGATCAATCTCGTCGCCCCCTCTACGCGGCAACAGATCTGGCAGCGGCACATTGCCGACAGCGCGCAGATCTTCAAGATCCTGCCGGATCCGAAACAATGGATTGATCTTGGCAGCGGCGGTGGATTTCCCGGCGTGATTACCGCCATTCTGCTGGCGGAAACGGGAGCTGGCTGGGTCCACTTGGTGGAAAGCAATCATAAAAAGGCCAGCTTCCTGCGTCTGGCGCTGAGCGAAACGGCGGCTCGGGGCAGTGTCCACGTCTCGCGTATCGAAGATGCGCCGGAAAAAGTGCCGGATTGCGAGGCGATTTCGGCGCGCGCCCTGGCGGATCTCGATCTGCTGCTCGACTATACCAATCCTTGGGCACAAAAAGCGCCTGCGCTGCGCTGTCTCTTTCACAAAGGCCGGGATTATCAGGCGGAAGTTGAGAAAGCGCGTGGTCGCTGGCAGTTTGATCTGGTAATACATCCAAGCGCACTGGAAAGGGATTCCGTTATTCTGGAGATTACCAATCAGGCGCTGAAGGTTTAAAGATCGTCAGGTGCGGAATGGCTAGCGAGAGAAACCGAATTATCACCATCGCCAATCAAAAAGGTGGTGTTGGCAAGACAACGACCGCGATCAATCTTGCAACGGCGCTTGCGGCGATCGGCGAGCGCGTGCTGATCGTCGATCTTGACCCGCAGGGCAATGCCAGCACCGGGCTCGGGATCCAGAGGCGCGACCGCAAATTCTCGTCCTACGACCTGCTGGTGGGCAGCCATACGGTCGAGGAGGCCGCGGTGGATACTGCCGTTCCCAACCTGTCGATCATCCCCTCCACCCTTGATCTGCTCGGGCTGGAAATGGAGATTTCGCAGCAAGCCGACCGGGTCTATCGCCTGAAAAAGGCCCTGGATCAGACCGGTGGCCTCGCCTACTCCTATATCCTCGTGGATTGCCCGCCCTCGTTCAATCTCTTGACGATGAATGCCATGGCGGCGGCCCATTCGGTGCTCGTGCCACTACAATGCGAGTTCTTCGCGCTGGAGGGCCTCAGCCAGTTGCTGGAGACGATCAATCAGGTGCGGCGTGGCGTCAATCCAAGCCTTGATATTCAGGGCATTGTTCTGACTATGTTCGATGCGCGCAATAATCTTGCGCAGCAGGTGGTCAACGATGTGCGCACGCATCTGGGCGAAAAAGTCTATCGTACACTTATTCCGCGCAATGTCCGGGTGTCGGAAGCGCCTTCCTATGGAAAGCCTGCTATCCTTTACGACCTGAAATGCGCCGGTAGCCAGGCCTATCTGCAATTGGCTTCGGAAGTGATACAGAGAGAACGGCAGCGCAAGGCGGCCTGAGGCTTCCTTCGATACGGGTGTTGAGGTTTAGCGTATGAGTGACGACATTTCCAAACGGCGGCTTGGCCGCGGGCTCGCAGCACTGATCGGCGAGATGGACCAGCCTGTGCCGGTCGGTGACAATCGCGCGGTTAGTGCCGACCGCACCGTGCCGATCGAGTTCGTTGCCCGTAACCCCCGCAATCCGCGCCGCTATTTCGATGAAAGCGTTCTTCAGGAACTGGCCGGTTCGATCCGCCAGCATGGGATCGTGCAGCCGGTCGTCGTTCGCCCGACCGAACGGGATCGCTATGAAATCATTGCCGGCGAACGCCGCTGGCGGGCGGCGCAGCTCGCCGGGTTAGTGGAAATCCCGGTGATCGTGCGGGACGTGGACGACCGGACGGCTCTGGAACTGGCGATCGTCGAGAACGTACAGCGCGCCGATCTCAATCCGCTCGAAGAGGCGCTTGGATATGAGCAGCTGATCGCGGAACACGGCTATACCCAGAATGATCTCGGCGAAATCATCGGCAAGAGCCGCAGCCATGTGGCCAACAGCCTGCGTCTGTTGAAGCTGCCCGATCAGGTCCGCGACATGCTGGCGGATGGCAGCCTGTCGGCCGGTCATGCCCGCGCCCTGGTCTCCACCTCGGATCCCATTCCGCTGGCAAAGACCATCGCCGCCAAGGGGCTTTCGGTGCGCGATGCTGAGCGGATGGCGCAGAACAGCATCAAGGCGCAGAACGACCCCAAGCCGGCGGCCGGGGCTGTTTCCAAGGATTCCGATACGATCGCCCTGGAGCGCAGCCTGTCGGATCGTCTGGGGCTGAACGTTGCCATCACGCACAAGGGTGGCGGCGGCCAGTTGCGGATCAACTATCAGTCTCTTGAGCAGCTTGAAGAGATCTGCCGGCTGCTGGAAGCCCGGTAGGGTTTCACAGGATTTGCCTGCAGGGTCTCGACTCTGTCAGCGATTGCGCCGTGCCGACTGTAATGTCAAAGCGAGAAGCGTCTGAAGCGCCAGGCTGTCTTCCAGGCCCGGCCTCTGGCGGCTGGCCAGGATGGTCGATTGCAGGCGGTTGCTTTCCTGCGCCAGCGCCGCGCTGGTCCAGTTGCGCAAGGCCCGCTCGACGATCGGCTTGCGTTTGAAATGCACCTGGCGGCCGAGTGTCTGCATCACCTGCGCCGGCTGAAGCCGCTTCTGGTCCATCTCGCAGCGCATCAGATCCAATTGCTGGAATTGCCGCAGACAGCCCTGCAGCACCATGAAAATCGGCGTCTTCGACGTCGAGATCTTCTGGGTGGCATGCAGCAGTGCCTGCGCGTCACCGGTCAAAACCGCGTCCACGGCCTCGTCGGTGGAGACGGCGCTGGCATCGCCGATGATGCCGATGACGTGATCGTCGTCGATCAGCGGCTCGTGCAGACAGTAAAGCAGCAGTTTGGCGAGTTCATTGCGGGAGGCGATACGGTCACCGCCCAGCGATTCGAGCAGCAGCTTGCGGGCGCTGGGTGTGATCCTCTTTCCCGCCGCGGCCAACTCCGCGTCGACCAGGGCATTCAGGGCTCTCGCGTCGTCCGGATAACAGGCGGTGATCGCGACTGAGCGCGCCGCTTCGGCAATCTTGCGGGTTGCCGATCCTTTTTTCAGATCACCCGCTTCGACAATCAGCGTGCTGGTTTCCGGTGGCTGGTCGGCCAGATATTGCAGGCCGTCGACCAGCCCCTTCT
Organism: Rhizobium sp. CG5; assembly: GCF_023701945.1. Lineage (GTDB taxonomy): Bacteria > Pseudomonadota > Alphaproteobacteria > Rhizobiales > Rhizobiaceae > Allorhizobium. The sequence continues at coordinate 62,426 of NZ_JABAEF010000019.1, read as the reverse complement.
CATTGTTGGCACCGCGGATCCAGACGAGTTTCTCGCCGCCAAACAGCCCGAAGGCGTTCATCTCGTCGATCAACCGGCCAGGATCGGCCTGAATGTCCGAACCGTCGAGCCTGATCAGGGAGAAGGGATCGGCAAGATCGACGCCGGAGGCCTTGGCAATGGCCGTTGCCCGCTCCGACACTAGGCCATGGTCGGGGCCGTACAGCACGAAGAGGCGATAGTGCTTGACCGATTTCTGCAGGAACGCATCAAATTCGTGGGATTTGATTTCGCTCATGCTTCAAGCCGCCTCAACGGCTCAGGGCCGCTGCAAGGTCGGCACGGATCAGTTCGGCTAGTTCGCGGGCCGCGCGGTTCTCGGCATCGCGGATGGCGCGCAGCTTGGCAAATTCCTGTTCCGGATAATCCACCAGGGCGACGGACTGACGATGGGCCATGCGCAGCACCGTGCCGTCCTTGGTGCGGCTCAGCGTATAATCGGCACTGACGACCACACGGCCCGCTCTCGGCGTATCGGAAGACTGCTCCAGCAGCACGCCGATCGCTTCCGACTTGACGGTCAGATCGACCGTGTAGTCCGGTGCGCTCGGTTCCCCTGCCCCGCCGGCCACCAGGAAGATCAAATGGTTGCGAACTTCCTGCTCGACGCGGTTGTCGGATGCGGAAAAAGCGATCGAGCCAAGGCTCTTCTGCGTGCCGGATGCCTCGTCATACAGCGGACGAACCTGGCAGCCGGCAACGAGGCCGAGCAGTCCCAACAAAGCGATAAGCCTGAACCGGCCGGCCATGACAGCAAAAGGATTAGATGACAATGTTCACAATCCTCTGCGGGACCACGATGATCTTTTTCGGAACCTGCCCGTTCAAGGCAGTCTTGACGGCGTCGAGTGCGAGTGCTGCCGCTTCGACGGTATTTTGATCTGCATCGCGCCCGATTGTCAATTCAGCACGCTTCTTTCCGTTGATTTGTACGGGAAGCAGGATCTCGTTTTCCGCCACCAGATCGGCATCGAATGTCGGCCAGGGCGCGGTGGCCGCAAGACCTTGATTGCCGAGCACGGCCCAGCATTCTTCGGCCAGATGCGGTGTCATCGGGGCAAACAGTTGGATCAAGATTTCCGCTGCATTCCTCACGGCCGCGACAAAGGCCGGATCCGCGGAGCCGGCTGACACGCGCGATAGGGGAGCCGCCAGGGCGTTGACCAGTTCGTAGATGCGCGCCACCGCCTTGTTGAAGGCAAGCTTGTCCAGGTCGCCCTGGACAGCCTTCAGGGTTCGGTGGGCGACCTGCGAAACAGCAAGCCCCTCGCCTTCCTTAGCCGGATTCCCGCGGACATTCCTCAGAACGGGCGCCGCCTCCGATATCAGCCGCCAGACGCGCTGAACGAAACGGTGCGCGCCTTCCACACCGGATTCCGACCAGATGACGTCGCGTTCGGGGGGTGAATCCGACAGGACGAAAAACCGTGCCGTGTCGGCGCCGTAGGAGGCAATGATATCGTCCGGATCGACGACATTCTTCTTCGACTTCGACATCTTTTCGATCGAGCCGATGGTCACCTCGTCGCCCGTCGAGAGCATGGTGGCGCGACGGGCGCCGTCGGTCTCGTCGATGCGGATATCGGCCGGCGCCACCCACTGGCCATTGGCGCCTTCGCCGAGACGGTAGGTCTCGTGCACGACCATGCCCTGGGTGAAGAGGCCCTTGAAGGGTTCGCTCAGATTGACATGGCCGGTCTCGCGCATGGCGCGGGTGAAGAAGCGCGAATAGAGCAGGTGCAGGATGGCGTGCTCGATACCGCCGATATATTGATCGACCGGCAGCCAGTGATCGGCGACGGCCGGATTGGTCGGGTTATCCTCCCAAGGGGCCGTGAAACGGGCGTAGTACCAGCTGGAATCGACGAACGTGTCCATGGTGTCCGTCTCGCGCCGGGCGTCCTTGCCGCATTGCGGGCAGGCCACGTGGCGCCAGGTCGGGTGACGGTCGAGCGGATTGCCGGGCACGTCGAAGGTGACGTCGTCGGGCAGCTTGACGGGAAGGTCGGCCTTGGGGACGGGGACCACACCGCAATCCTCGCAATGGATCACCGGGATCGGGCAGCCCCAGTAGCGCTGGCGCGAAATGCCCCAGTCGCGCAGGCGGAAATTCACCTTGCGCTCGCCTTGCGGTGCATTGCCGAGATTGGTCGCCGACAACCTGTCGGCCACGGCCGTGAAGGCCTCGTCGGTCGTCAATCCGTCCAGGAAGCGCGAATTGATCATCACGCCATCGCCGTCATAGGCGGTGTCGCCAACTGTAAAGTTTGCTGCGTCGCCATCCCTCGGCATGACTACGGGGACGACCGGGAGGTCGTATTTGCGGGCGAAATCCAGGTCGCGCTGATCACCGGACGGGCAGCCGAAAATGGCGCCCGTGCCATAATCCATCAGGACGAAATTGGCGACATAGACCGGCAATTCCCAGGAGGGATCAAAGGGATGGCGAACGCGGATGCCGGTGTCGATGCCCTTCTTTTCGGCCGTCTCGAGCGCTGCCAGCGACGTTCCGGCGCGACGGGTGTCTTCGCAGAAGGCCGCGATCTCGGTATTGCTCTCCGAGACCATTTTCGCCAGCGGATGATCGGCGGCAATGGCCAGGAAGGAGGCGCCAAACAAGGTATCGGGACGAGTCGTGTAAACCGTCACTTCCGAGAAGCCGGCGCTCTGGCTGGACGGCACGATCTCCCAGCGCAGGACCAGGCCTTCCGAGCGGCCGATCCAGTTCTTCTGCATCAGCCGGACTTTTTCCGGCCAATGGTCGAGCGTGTCGAGGGCGTCGAGCAGATCCTGGCTGTAGTCGGTGATCTTGAAGAACCATTGGGTCAACTCGCGCTGTTCCACGACAGCGCCGGAGCGCCAGCCGCGGCTGTCGATAACCTGTTCATTGGCCAGCACCGTATGGTCGACCGGATCCCAGTTGACCTTGGACTGCTTGCGATAGACCAGGCCCTTTTCCATCATGTCGAGGAAAAGATGCTGCTGGCGATGGTAATAGTCGACGTCGCAGGTGGCGAATTCGCGCGACCAGTCCAGCGACAGGCCCATCGACTTCAGCTGGCTGCGCATGGTGGCAATGTTCTGGTAGGTCCAGTCCTTGGGATGGACATTGTTCTGCATGGCAGCATTTTCGGCCGGCATGCCGAAGGCGTCCCAGCCCATGGGATGCAGCACATTGTAGCCGCGGGCCCGCTTGTAGCGGGCAACGACATCGCCCATCGCATAATTGCGCACATGGCCCATGTGAATGCGCCCGGATGGATAAGGGAACATTTCGAGCACGTAATATTTTTCGCGCGGGTCGTCATTGTCGGTGGTGAAGACGGACTCGTCCGCCCATTTGGACTGCCAACGGGGTTCGGCATCACGCGGATTGTAACGTTCGGTGCTCATCTGTCTGCTATTCCGGGAAAAAGGAGAATTTGGCCGTGACCTTCACCATGAAACAGGGCAAGCGTCAAGTTTTTGAGGCTCTTATGGCGAGTTTGAGCGGCCAGGTCACCCGTTCCGCTCTTGCCGTGTTTGTATCTCTTCCCGTAAATGAGGCTGTTGAATGACGGGATGGCACGATGACGATTGAAGAGAGACTGGACGAGGTCAAGGGACGGATTGCCGAGGCGACGCGCCAGGCGAAACGCGAGGCTCTGGCCGTGCAACTGGTTGCGGTGTCCAAGACGTTCGAAGCCGATGCGATCCGGCCCGTCATCATTGCCGGCCAGCGTGTGTTCGGCGAGAACCGGGTGCAGGAGGCGCAGGGCAAATGGCCGCTGCTGAAATCCGCGACGCCCGATCTTGAATTGCACCTGATCGGCCCCTTGCAGTCCAACAAGGCCGCCGATGCGGTGGCGCTCTTTGATGTCATCGAAACGGTCGACCGCGAAAAGATTGCCCGGGCGCTGTCTGCTGAGATGAAGCGGCAGGGCCGCGCCCTGGCCTGCTACGTCCAGGTCAATACCGGCCTTGAGCCGCAAAAGGCCGGCATCGCTCCCGATGATACGGTTGCTTTTGTGGCGCTGTGCCGCGACGAGCTTGGTCTTAACGTCGAAGGCCTGATGTGCATCCCGCCGGCTGACGAAAATCCTGGGCCGCATTTTGCACTTCTGGCCAAGCTGGCAAGCGAGTGTGGCCTGTCGCGTCTGTCCATGGGCATGTCCGGCGATTTCGAGACGGCCATCGCCTTCGGCGCGACCAGTGTGCGGGTCGGATCGGCCATCTTCGGAACGCGCTGACGACACCGGTGCTGGGCTTCGGCGGGCACGAGCGTGGGCTCCCATCAGGTCAAAATGTCGCAGCACTTGGTGATACCGCTTTCGTCTGGGTATCCATGAAATGGCACTCTCCCTTATGATCGCGGACAGAAATGGTCTTGCGTTGCTTGGGAGGGTGCCAATGGAAAGCCAATATTTTGACGTCTATCAATCCTGGAAAGAGGACCCGGAACGTTTCTGGCGAGCGGCGGCGGAAAAGCTCGACTGGTCGCGGCCGTTCGACACCGTGTTCGATCCTAACCAAGGCGAATATGGGCGCTGGTTTGCGGGCGGCGAGACGAATACCTGTCACAATTGCCTCGATCGCCATGTGCAAGCCGGACGGGGCGACGAGGTCGCCATCATCTACGATAGCCCGGTCACAGGCGCCAAGCAGAGGTTCAGCTACAACGCGGCATTGACGGAGGTCGAGGCCATTGCCGCGGTTCTGAAGAACCATGGCGTGGCCAAGGGCGACCGTGTGGTCATCTACATGCCGATGATTCCGGAGGCGGTGTTCTCAATGCTGGCCTGTGCCCGTCTCGGTGCGGTGCATTCCGTGGTGTTCGGCGGGTTTGCGGCCCATGAGCTTGCCACCCGCATCGACGATTGTCAGGCCAAGGTGGTGATCTGTGCCAGCTGCGGTCTGGAACCGGGCCGGGTCGTGCCCTACAAGCCGCTGCTCGATCACGCGATCGACATGGCTACCGTCAAGCCGGAATATTGCTTCATCCTGCAGAGGGATCAGCTGCACGCACCGCTGCGCTACGAGCATGGCGATGTCGATCTCGCCCATGCCGTCGAGGTGGAAAAGGTCAACGGAACCTCCGTTCCCTGTGTGCCGGTGCAATCCACCGATCCGCTCTACATTCTCTACACGTCCGGCACCACGGGCCAGCCCAAGGGCGTGGTCCGGGACAATGGCGGCCATATGGTCGCGCTCAACTGGACGATGGAGAATATTTACGGGGTCAAGCCCGGGGAGGTGTTCTGGGCGGCATCGGACATCGGCTGGGTCGTCGGCCATTCCTACATCGTCTACGCCCCCCTGCTGGCCGGCAATGCCACGGTGATCTTCGAAGGAAAGCCGATCGGCACGCCGGATGCCGGCACCTTCTGGCGCGTGGTGTCCGATTATGACGTCAAGGTGCTGTTCACCGCTCCGACGGCCTTCCGGGCGATCCGCCGCGAGGATCCGGAGGGCGAGCATGTGCAACGATACGACCTGTCCGGCCTGCGCGCCCTGTTTCTGGCTGGCGAGCGGGCGGATCCCGAAACGATCAAATGGGCAGAGCGGGTGCTGCAGGTACCGGTCATCGACCATTGGTGGCAGACCGAAACCGGGTGGGCGATTGCCGCCAACCCGGCCGGGCTTGGCCTGCTGCCCCTCAAATACGGCTCTCCCTGCGTGCCGATGCCCGGCTATGCCATCGAGGTGCTGGACGATTCGGGCCATGCCGTGGCCAATGGAACCCTCGGCAACATCGTTGCCAAGCTGCCGTTGCCGCCGGGTTGCCTGGTGACCTTCTGGAACGCCGACGCGCGGTTTCGTGCGTCGTGCCTCGATGAGTTCCCCGGCTATTACAAGACGGCGGATGCCGGAATGGTGGATGATGACGGTTATGTCTTCGTCATGGCGCGCACGGACGATATCATCAACTGCGCCGGGCACAGGCTGTCCACCGGGGCGATGGAGGAAGTTTGCGCCATGCATCCCGATGTCGCGGAATGCGCGGTGATCGGCATTGCGGATGAGCTGAAGGGGCAGATCCCGTGCGGTTTCCTGGTGCTGAAGAAAAACGTCAATCGCGACAGCAACGCCCTTTTCAAGGAGATCGTGCAATTGGTTCGCGACGAGATCGGACCGGTTGCTGCCTTCAAGACGGTAATGGTGGTCGAACGGCTGCCAAAGACCCGGTCCGGAAAGATCCTGCGCGGCACCATGCAGAAGATTGCCGACGGCATGCCTTGGAAAATGCCGGCCACGATCGACGATCCGGCAATCCTGGACGAGATCAGCCAGGTGCTGCGCCAGAACGACATGGCCAAGCTCGCCTCATAAAAAAAACCGGCCTGTGTTGGATCACAGGCCGGCCTCTTAGCGGAGCTACAAGCTTCGGCTTAGTATTGGTCGTCTTCGTCGTCCGTGCGGGTCGATTTCAGCGACTTGAGTTTCGCAAAGACTGCGTTGGCGTCGATTTCCTTTTCCTCTTCCTGACCGTAGAGGCCGAGGTTCTCGGTGGCCGTCGTCGCCTGCAGGGTGGCGCCGAGTTCGGCAGCGGTCGGCAGCGGCCGGCCCTTCGATGCCTTTTCGACTTCCAGGTCCAGATCGATCTGGCTGCAAAGGCCGAGCGTTACCGGATCCATCGGCGCAAGGTTTGCCGAATTCCAGTGACTGCGGTCGCGGATCTGTTCGATCGTCGTCTTGGTCGTGCCGACCAGGCGGGAAATCTGGGCGTCCTTCAACTCCGGATGATTGCGCACCAGCCAGAGAATGGCGTTCGGCCGGTCCTGACGCTTGGACACCGGCGTATAACGCGGACCGCGGCGCTTGGAATCGGGAACCCTGACCTTCGGCTCGGAAAGCTTCAGCTTGTGGTTCACGTCGCCTTCGGCACGGGAAATCTCGTCGCGCGACAGCTGGCCGGTGGCGATCGGGTCGAGACCCTTGATGCCCTGCGCCGCTTCGCCATCGGCAATGGCTTTCACCTCAAGCGGGTGAAGCTTGCAGAACTGGGCGATCTGTTCAAATGACAGCGCCGTATTGTCGACCAGCCAAACGGCGGTCGCCTTTGGCATGAGCAGGGTCTGGGCCATGGAGTAACAATCCTTCTCTGCGTCCGGGCCGGGGGGCCGCGGGCCGTGGACATAACCACAATTTCGGGGAAATCAGCGGCTGTATACGCCCAATGTAGCGAAAATGCAATTCTTCAAGGTCGAAATGACCTTTGTCTAATTGCTGCGCTTAAACGACCTGCTATGAATGTGGCACATAGATGGGGAGAGGAGATCCGCCATCGTTTGTTTTTGGCGCATTCACATGAGGAGGTGTTCATGTCTGCCAAGACCTATCCGGTTTTGAAATCGGCCAAGAGCCGCGCATTGATCGACAAAGAGAAATACCTGAAATGGTATGAGGACAGCATCGAGGATCCGGAGAAATTCTGGTCCAAGCACGGCAAGCGCATCGACTGGTTCAAGCCCTATACCAAGGCCAAGAATACCAGCTTCAAGGGCAAGGTGCCGATCAAGTGGTATGAAGATGGTCTGACCAACGTCTCCTACAATTGTATCGATCGCCACCTGAAAACCCATGGTGAGCGCACGGCGATTATCTGGGAGGGCGACAATCCCTATATCGACAAGAAGATCACCTATAACCAGCTTTACGATTCCGTTTGCCGGCTCGCCAATGTGCTGAAGTCGAACGGTGTCAAGAAGGGTGACCGGGTTACCATCTACATGCCGATGATCCCGGAAGCCGCCTTTGCCATGCTCGCCTGCGCGCGGATCGGCGCGGTTCATTCGGTCGTCTTCGGCGGCTTTTCGCCCGAAGCGCTGGCCGGCCGCATCGTCGACTGCGAATCGACCTTCGTCATTACCTGCGACGAGGGCCTGCGCGGTGGCAAGCCGGTGCCGCTCAAGGAAAATGCCGATACGGCCATCGACATTGCCGCCCGGCAATATGTGATCGTCAACAAGGTTCTGGTGGTGCGCCGCACCGGCGGCAAGATCGAATGGGCGCCGGGCCGCGACCTCTGGTACCATCAGGAAATCGCCAAGGCGAAGCCGGATTGCCCGCCGGTCAAGATGAAGGCCGAGGATCCGCTTTTCATTCTCTACACGTCAGGGTCGACCGGCAAGCCGAAGGGCGTCTTGCACACGACGGCCGGCTATCTCGTCTATGCCTCGATGACGCACGAATATGTCTTCGACTACAAGGACGGCGAAATCTACTGGTGTACCGCCGATGTCGGCTGGGTGACCGGCCATTCCTATATCGTCTACGGGCCGCTCGCCAATTGCGCGACGACGCTGATGTTCGAAGGCGTTCCCAATTTCCCCGATCAGGGCCGCTTCTGGGAAGTCATCGACAAGCACAAGGTCAATATCTTCTATACGGCGCCGACCGCGATCCGCTCGCTGATGGGCGCCGGCGATCATTTCGTCGAGCGTTCGTCACGCTCTTCCCTGCGCCTGCTCGGGTCGGTCGGCGAACCGATCAATCCGGAAGCCTGGGAATGGTATTACAACGTCGTCGGCAATGGCGCTTCGCCGATCGTCGATACCTGGTGGCAGACCGAAACCGGCGGTATCCTGATCACGCCCCTGCCCGGCGCCACGGACTTGAAGCCGGGATCGGCCACCTTGCCGTTCTTCGGCATCAAGCCGCAGCTGGTCGACAATGAAGGCGTCGTGCTGGAGGGTGCGGCGGACGGCAATCTCTGCATTGTCGACAGCTGGCCTGGCCAGGCCCGGTCGATCTATGGCGATCACGCCCGCTTCGTGCAGACCTATTTCTCGACCTATAAGGGGAAATATTTTACCGGCGACGGCTGCCGGCGCGACGAGGACGGCTATTACTGGATCACCGGCCGCGTCGATGACGTGCTCAACGTATCCGGCCATCGTCTGGGAACGGCGGAAGTGGAATCGGCACTGGTGTCGCACCATCTGGTGTCGGAGGCGGCAGTGGTCGGCTATCCCCATCCGATCAAGGGCCAGGGCATCTATTGCTACGTGACGCTGATGGCGGATCACGATGGCGACGAGGCGCTGCGCCAGGCGCTGGTCAAGCATGTGCGCTCGGAAATCGGGCCGATCGCCTCGCCTGACAAGATCCAGTTCGCGCCGGGCCTGCCGAAAACCCGGTCCGGCAAGATCATGCGTCGCATCCTGCGCAAGATCGCGGAAGACGATTTTGGCGCGCTGGGCGATACGTCGACCCTTTCGGATCCGGCCGTGGTCGAGGATCTGATTGCCAATCGGCAAAACCGCCTCGCCTGATCTGTCCAGGCTGGCCGTTTCGAACAGGAAAATGCCTCTCCGCAGCGTCGGGGAGGCATTTGCTTTTGGGACAAAATGCGACAGGATAGCAAGCCGCCGACAAATTGCGGTCCACGGGAATTCCCACTCGAAAATCTGGGGCAAAGAACCTATATGGTGGGTTTGAGTAGGAGTTCTCATGGCCCGGATTGACCAGACTGAAGATTGGCGCGAACGCCATGCGCCCACGATCAGCACGTTCGAATCGCTTGCGATCGAGGCCTATGGCAATTTGCCTGAGGAATTCCGGGCGCTGACCGGCAATCTGATCATCGAGATCGTCGACTTTCCGTCCGATGAGATTTTCGAGGACATGGCGCTGGAAACGCCGTTCGATCTGCTCGGCCTGTTCGAAGGGCGCGGCATTTCGGAGCGGTTCACGATGGAGACCGGCGAACTGCCGAACCGCATCATGCTCTATCGCCGTCCCATCCTCGACTACTGGGCGGAAAACGAAGAGACGCTAGGCGATATCATCACCCATGTGCTGATCCACGAGATCGGTCACCATTTCGGCCTCAGCGACGACGATATGGAGCGGATCGAGGAATTCGCCGACGCGACGGCCGGCGATCGTTCCTAGGCGACTGACAGGTTTTCAACCTGCCCTTTTCGCTAGAGAGAGGCGAGGAAGTGGTCGAGACCGGCCTGGGCGCATTGCATGTCCTGCGCCGGGGTTCCGGAACTAAGCCCGATACCGCCGACCACATCCCCATCGACGATGACAGGCAGTCCGCCGCCGACAACCATCAGCCGGCCCGAAATGGCAGAATGAATGCCGAAGGCCGGTTTGCCGGGCTGGCTCGATTCGCCATATTCATGGGTTGCTTTGCGGGCTGCGGCCGCGGTGAAGGCCTTGTCGATGGCAATCGTCGTGCTGGTGACCTTGCCGCCATCCATGCGCTCAAAGGCGATCAGCTGGCCACTCTCGTCGGTAATAGCGATGCACATCGGCACGCCGATGTCCTGCGCCTTGGCCCTTGCGCCGGCAATCAGCGCTTGTGCATCCGATTGGTCGAGGCGTTTGATGGTCAGCATGGCATTCTTCCTTTGTGGTGAGGGCGCCATTCAATGCCGACACGCCGGCGAAAGACAATTGCACCGCCTGGAGAAACACCTTTGCCGATGACGGGTGAAGCTGGGCCGACTATTGCTCGCCGAGTTTCATATCCGGGTCGTAGTCCTTGCCATGCACCGTCTTCACCACGGCCTGGCCGCAGTTCATCAGGCCGGTCTGAGCGTTGAAGGAGAGGCTGGGCGAGCCGTGCAGTTCCCAGCCCTGGTTGAGGGCTGCCGTAACCCGATGGCAGAAGGTAGCATCGTCCGGGCCGGTCAGGAATCGATAGACTTTCATTGTCCGCTCACTCTCGGTTTTCAATCAGGGCTGCCTTTTGCAACAGCCGCTCTGCTTGTTCAAGATGCAGACGCTCGATCATGCGCCCGTTGGAATTGATCACATTGAGGCTCGCCGCCGCGGGGTCGGCAAAGGCGGCGGTGATGGCGCGAGCTTCGACCAGATCCTCGTCCGCCGGGCCGAAGCATCGGTTCGCCGCTGGGATCTGGGCCGGGTGGATCAGCATCTTGCCGTCGAAGCCCATGGCCCTGCCCTGCCGGCATTCGGCTTCGAGCCCTTGCAGATCCTTGAAGTCGTTCGAGACGCTGTCGATCACATCCAGCCCGTAGGCGCGGGCCGCCAGCAGGACCTGCATCAGCCAGGGGACCAGATAGGTCCGGCCAGGTTCGGCCGGCACGCCGGTGTCCTTGCGCAGATCGTTGAGGCCGATCACGAAGCAATCGAGCCGCGTATCCCTAGTACGTCCGTATTCGGCAATGGCCGCCGCATTGAGGATGCTGCGCGGTGTCTCCATCATCGCCCAGATGCGCAGACTGTCCGGTGCGTCACTGTCGGCCAGGAAGTCCGATGCGATCTGCACATCCTCCGGCTCGTTGACCTTCGGCAGCAACAAAGCGTCCGGCGCGCAGGCAAGCACCGTGTCCAGGTCGGCCGCAGAAAAGTCGGTGTCGAGGGCATTGATCCGGATGATGCTCTCACGGCCGACAAGAGGCGTTTCGGCAAAGAAGCGCCGGAGATTGTCGCGAGCCTCGTTCTTCCTGTCGGAGGCCACCGAATCTTCCAGGTCGAAGATCACGGCGTCGCAGTCCAGGTCGTGGATTTTCTGCAGGGCGCGCGGATTGATGGCCGGCACGCTGAGGACAGATCGGCGCAGGCGCGCGGGGTGGTGAAGGGCAAAGGAAACCATGGAAACTCGTGTGGTTGCGCTTTTCAGGACCGGACAAAAAGACGTGACATCAATAGCTCTTGCAATCCCAGGAGAGAAGGGCCACCTTCGTTGTTGTGAAAGGAATATGACCATGCACAATCTGCGTTCCATCGCTATCGCCCTTATAGGCCTTGCCCTTTTCGCGGCCGCCGCCGTCGTCACGGTGTCCCTGACGCTTCTGGCCGGCGCCGTCCTGACAACGGTTCTTGCCGCGCGCATGCTGTCTTTGCGCGCCAAACCGGTTCCTGTCCGGGCCAAACCGCAAACGCAGCCGATGCGGGTCTGGAACGACGGTCGCGGCACGATCATCGACCTCTAACGTTGGTCCGCACATGCTGCCCTGACATCGTGCAGGGCGCTCTGGGCGCGATACGTGCGCTGGAAAATCTTCCGGCAATATTTTCCTTCAAATCGCGCCTTTTTTGCTCTATTGCGGGGGTCAAACTCGCAAACGCGTAGATTGAAGGCAGGATCGATGGAAAAGTTCAACAAGCTTACGGGCGTTGCCGCACCGCTTCCGGTTGTCAATATCGACACCGACATGATCATCCCGAAAGACTATCTGAAGACGATCAAGCGGACCGGCCTTGGCACGGGTCTCTTCGCCGAAGCGCGCTACCATGAAGATGGCTCGCTCAACATGGAATTCGTGCTCAACAAGCCTGCCTATCAGAACGCCAAGATCCTGGTTGCCGGCGATAATTTTGGCTGTGGTTCGTCGCGCGAACATGCGCCCTGGGCCCTGCTCGATTTCGGCATCCGTTGCGTGATCTCCACGAGCTTTGCCGATATCTTCTACAACAACTGTTTCAAGAACGGCATCCTGCCGATCGTCGTCAGCCCGGAAGATCTGGAAAAGCTGATAGACGATGCGCAGCGTGGCTCTAACGCCGTTCTGACGGTCGATCTGGAAGCGCAGGAAATCTCCGGTCCCGACGGCGGAAAAATCAGCTTCGACATCGATGCCTTCAAGCGTCATTGCCTGCTGAACGGCCTCGACGATATTGGCCTGACGCTGGAGAAGGCCGCCAGCATCGACAGTTTTGAAAAGTCCAACGCCGTATCGCGCCCCTGGGCCTGAGGATCGATCGGACGGCTGCGGCGAATTCGTCCGTAGCCGTCTCGCCTCAATCTTAAAGACAAATCTCGAAATCCTTTGCAATCCGGGATGCAGCGTACCGCTGCACCCTGTTGCGTGCTTGAAATGAGGGCCTGCGGTCGATAAAACGCGGCACCTCTATTTCACTTTGCAAAGGTTGGCCCCATGACAGCGCGTAAGCTTTTCCTTCTCCCCGGCGACGGTATCGGCCCGGAGGCGATGAACGAAGTCCGCAAGATCATCGCGCATCTGAACAGCGATTTCGGCACCGGATTCGAGACCGATGAAGGACTGGTCGGCGGTTGCGCCTATGACGCCCATGGCGCGGCGATTTCCGAAGCGGATATGGAAAAGGCCATGTCCGCCGATGCCGTTCTGTTCGGTGCGGTGGGTGGACCCAAGTGGGACGATGTTCCCTATGACGTTCGCCCGGAAGCCGGGCTGCTGCGCCTGCGCAAGGATCTGGAGCTGTTTGCCAACCTGCGCCCGGCGATCTGCTATCCGGCCCTTGCCTCCGCGTCGTCGCTGAAGCCGGAGCTTGTCGAAGGCCTCGATATCCTGATTGTTCGCGAATTGACCGGCGGCGTCTATTTCGGCGAGCCGAAGACGATCACCGACCTTGGCAATGGCCAGAAGCGGGCGATCGATACCCAGGTCTATGACACCTATGAAATCGAACGCATCGCCTCGGTTGCCTTCGAACTGGCGCGCACCCGCAAGAACACCGTCTGCTCGATGGAAAAGCGCAATGTCATGAAGTCGGGCGTGTTGTGGCACCAGGTGGTGACCGAGACCCACAAGGCCAAGTTCCCGGATGTCAAGCTGGAGCACATGCTGGCCGATGCCGGCGGCATGCAGCTGGTGCGCGCGCCCAAGCAGTTCGACGTCATCGTCACCGACAATCTGTTCGGCGATATGCTGTCGGACGTTGCCGCCATGCTGACCGGTTCGCTCGGCATGTTGCCGTCGGCCTCGCTCGGTGCACCGGATGCCAAGACCGGCAAGCGCAAGGCGCTGTATGAGCCCGTCCACGGTTCGGCGCCCGACATCGCCGGCAAGGGTATCGCCAATCCGATCGCCATGATCGCCTCCTTCGCCATGTGCCTTCGCTATTCGTTCAACATGGTGGACCTCGCCGACCGCCTGGAAACGGCGATCGCCAATGTGCTCGGCAAGGGTATCCGCACGGCCGATATCATGGCCGAAAGCTGCACCAAAGTCGGCACGACCGAAATGGGCGATGCCGTTCTTGCCGAATTCCGGCTGCTGGCCGGCTAAGAGCCGATTTTGATGGCGGCACTCCGGATTCCGGGGTGCCGCCATCTTGCTCCGCACGGCGTCCTGTGTCATCCATAGCTGGCGAAGAAATATTGCTTAGCCGCAGTAGTATTCGTGGTCCTGGCTCCAATGGAGTGGCACATGAACCGAATATCGTCATGGTTGGATCGACGCCACAAGCGTATCCGCACGCCGACACCTTCCTTTCACTGCAGGACATATGGCTTGGCCGGCGGAAGCCTCGTCATGCTTGCTGTCGTCCTGCTGGACGGACCTGCCGGTGCTGCCAAGCAGCATGTGGCGCCGATCATGGATTGGCTGGGCGAAGGGATTACCGATTTCGGCAAATCGGACTGGATCATCTGCGTGGCGCTGTTTCTGGCATTTGAGGGTTGGGCGGCGTCCCTTATCCTCGATTCGAAGAAGGCCCGCTGCCGGGCGCTGTTTTTCAGCCAGCTGGCTTTCTATGTGTTTGCCAGCATCGCCCTGTCGGGCATGGCTGCCAATCTCATCAAGCGCGCCGTCGGGCGGGCCCGTCCGGCCAATTTCGAACATTGGGGACCGTTCGGGTTCGAGCCCTTTGCCGGGACTGCTCGGTTCGAGAGTTTTCCCTCAGGGCATTCGACGACGATCGGCGCCCTGTTCATGATCTTCGCCCTGCTGATGCCGCGTCACCGCGTTACCTTCGCCATCTTGGCCATCTGGATTGCCATGTCGCGGGTCATGGTCGGCGCGCATTACCCAAGCGATGTGATTGCCGGCCTCGCCTTCGGGTCCTGGTTCTCCCTGATGATGGCGATCGTCTTTTCGCGCTACGGTCTGGTGTTCCAGGCGTGCCCCAATGCGGCTCCGGTTCTGCGCCAGAGCCTCTGGCCGCGTTGCGCCCGCAAGGCCCGCCCTCCGATGTCGGCGGAACTGCCACCCGCCATCCTTATGCCCGATCGCCAGCCTGCAGAGGCTGTTGCGGCCTGACGATGGCGCACTATGGCGCACTGGGGCAGCTCCGTCGACATTTTCGGCCGTCGTTGGGTCACTCCCGGTGACCTGATGCCGGTTTCAGCACAGGGGTTAAGGCCGGCAGGCGCGTCCCTTTTGACGCTCCCGCTTGACAAGGGCCGAAAACCTTTTAAATGCAGGCGTGGAAGGATATCTCGAATGTGCAATTCCGGCTTGTCCATTGCTGTGAATGCCTGCCTGGCGGCAAACGCCGGAGCGAGTGACCTATTGCCCCTTCCGATCCTGACCACGGCCAAAACGACGACGAAAACCGTCTGACGTCTCTGGCCACCGCTCTCTCCCCGGCACGGCCGGGGATAAGGAAAGTGCGCGTCGAGCGACTTTTCCCCTCACCATACTGCGGAGAGACAGAAAGAGAGCAAAAACTATGGGTTTCAAAATTGCAATCGTGGGCGCCACCGGCAATGTCGGTCGCGAGATGCTCAACATTCTCTCGGAGCGGGACTTCCCGGCCGATGAGGTGGTGGCCCTTGCTTCAGCGCGGTCCCAGGGCACCGAAGTGTCTTTCGGTGACAAGGTCCTGAAGGTCCAGAATCTCGAGAACTATGATTTCTCCACGACCGACATTTGCCTGATGTCGGCCGGCGGCACCATTTCGCAGAAGTGGTCGCCGAAGATTGGTGCTCAAGGCTGCGTGGTCATCGATAACTCGTCGGCCTGGCGCTATGACCAGGATGTGCCGCTGATCGTTCCGGAGGTCAATCCCGATGCCATCACCGGCTTTACCAAGCGCAATATCATTGCCAATCCCAATTGCTCGACAGCACAGCTCGTCGTGGCGCTGAAGCCGTTGCACGATTTCGCGACGATCAAGCGTATCGTGGTGTCGACCTATCAGTCGGTGTCGGGTGCCGGCAAGGATGGCATGGACGAGTTGTTCAACCAGACGCGTGCCGTGTTCGTTGCCGATCCGATCGAAACCAAGAAGTTCACCAAGCGCATCGCCTTCAACGTCATTCCCCATATCGACAGCTTCATGGAGGATGGCTACACGAAGGAAGAATGGAAGGTCCTGGCCGAAACCAAGAAGATGCTGGATCCGAAGATCAGGGTCACCTGCACGGCTGTGCGCGTGCCGGTGTTCATTGGCCATTCGGAATCGGTCAATATCGAATTCGAGAAGGAAATCACTGCGGAACAGGCGCGTGACATCCTGCGCGACGCGCCGGGTTGCCTAGTGATCGACAAGCACGAAGACGGCGGCTACATCACGCCTTACGAGTGCGCCGGCGAGGATGCCACCTTCATCTCGCGCATCCGCGAGGATGCGACGGTGGAAAATGGCCTCAACATGTGGATCGTCTCGGACAACCTTCGCAAGGGCGCCGCTCTCAATGCCGTGCAGATCGGCGAATTGCTGATCAATCGTGGCCTGATCAAGCCGCGCAAGGCCGCCGCCTGATTGCTTAGACTGATGTTCCGCACCCCGGTATTGCCGCTCGGCGATGCCGGGGTGTCGTTTTTTGCGTCACTGGTCGGCCCGAACGGCCTGGGCGCGTCCAAATATCTGAAATGACCTCTATTCGGGTCTGGTTGATCAACACTTTGTCATATAGAGGCAAAGACTTCCGTTGCACGTGACAGAATCAGGTGCAACTGGCATGTTCGGCCGAATATTTTAGAAAACGCGTACTAAGACGAGGACATCGATGCGACTTGCGAACTTCCTGACCACGGCATGTCTCGTGACGGCGGCCTTTGCCGGCGCCATCAACACCGCGAATGCGGCGCAGTGCGGAAATACATCCGCGGGTTTTGCGAGTTGGGTCGATGAGTTCAAGGCAGAGGCTGCCGGCAATGGCATCAGCCCCGGTGTTCTCAACAGCGCCTTCGCGAATGTAACCTATAGTCCTGCCACGATCCGGGCCGACAGAGGACAGAAGAGCTTCAAGCTGTCGTTCGAACAGTTCATGCAGAAGCGCGGCGGCAATGCGATCATTTCCCGCGGCAAGGGCATGAAGAAGAACAATGCCGCGCTGTTCTCCAAGATTGAACAGAGATACGGCGTGCCTGCCGGGCCTTTGCTGGCGATCTGGGGCATGGAGACCGGGTTCGGCGGCTTCCTCGGCAATGAACACACGCTTTCGGCGGTTGCGACGCTGGCCTACGATTGCCGCCGCAGCGATTATTTCACCGATCAGCTCTACGCAGCCCTGCAACTGGTCGCCAACAATTCGCTGAGCACGTCGGCACGCGGTGCCGCCCACGGCGAAATCGGGCAAACCCAGTTCCTGCCGCGCAATGTCGTGAAATTCGGCGTGGACGGTGACGGCGATCGTCGCATCGATCTGGTTCATTCCAAGGCCGACGCCCTGGCCTCGACGGCGAATTTCCTGAGAGGCAACGGTTGGCAGGCAGGGGCGGGATATCAGCCCGGAGAGCCAAATTTCGGGGCGCTGACCCAATGGAACGCCGCGACAGTCTACCAGAAGGCTATCGCCCATATCGGCGCGCGGATCGACGGCGAATAATCAGGCCGTTGTGAAGCTCGGGTTTTCCGCGTCGGACGCCGTTCCAGCGTCCACGACAATGCAATTGCGACCGGAGCCTTTTGCAGCGTACAGCGCAAGATCGGCTCTCTTTAAAAGCTCCGTCAACAGGTCCTGGTGGGCCGGCGCACTTATGCCGGCGCATCCGAAGCTGGCTGTAACGCGCAGCGTGGTGCCGTCGGGCAGCTTTATGTCGGCGTTTTCGATGGCTTGGCGTACGCCCTCGGCCACAGCGGCGGCGTCTTCGGCGGAACTGCCGGGCAGCAGGGCCAGAAACTCCTCGCCTCCGTGACGCACCAGCAGATCGAACGGACGGAAGTTCGCCCTAGCGATCATCGCGACCGTACGCAGGACCACATCGCCGGCATCGTGGCCGTAGGTATCGTTGACCCGCTTGAAGTGATCGAGATCGAAAAGGATGGCCGAGACCCAGTCACGATTTGCGGAGGCCTGGTGCAAGAGAGCAGAGGCGGCAGACTGAAAGCCGCGGCGATTGTACAAGCCGGTCAAAAGGTCGGTCTGGGCCGCATCGCGCAGTTCCAGGATCATCGCTTCCCGCTCGCTGCGAATGGTGGCGATCAGCTTCATCCCTTTCATGGCCAGCAGGATGATCGCCGTAATCAGCAAGCCCAGCGTGGCGACGATGCTGACAAGCACGATCAATTGGCTGCGTGCCCGGTCGGCGAGTTGATCGCCGTGCCGCTCTATATCCGAAATCAGGGCCGCAATCGTCTGTTGCCAGAGCCTGGTGCGCCCCTCCTGGATGCGGTCCCAGGTTTGGGGCGGTGTTGCGGCGCTGTTCACGGTATCCCGCTCTATCGATGCGATTGCCCCCTCAAGCCAGTTGCCATCGCTCGAATGGTCGAATTCGCTGAGTGCTTTCACTCGCGGATCGTCGATAGACTGCTGTAACTGGATCCGACCTGCCTTGTCCACGACGATCGCCCGTTCCAGCGCATCCGTCTGCTCGGCGTCCAGGCTTTTGCCCGACAGCAAGGCGGCGCCGTAATACGTCAATTCCAGCCCGGCCTCGTTGATGTCGAGCAGGTACCTCAGCAGCTGAAGGTCTTGCAGCAATGCTGCGTCATCGATGTTCGACCTGACGCGATCGACGATATTCAGATAGGCCTGCGAGGCTGACTTGAAGACGTTGTCCACGCTGTCGACGGATGGATTTTCGGTATCGACGCTGTCGCGCTGGCGCAGCAAGGCGTCGATTGCGGATTGCATCCGGCGCAGGTCCGGGGCGTTGTCCGGATCGTCGACGGTACGCTGCGGAAAGGACCTGATCTCGTCATCGAGCGCCGTGCGGGCCTGTTGCAGGATCAGCCGATTGGGCTCACTTGGATCCTCAAGATACAACGCTGTCGCGCTGGCTTCCGCCGGCATCGTCTGCGAGGCAATCCTGGCGGCAGAAAACACCACATAGGCATGGTCCTTGCCGACCTCGAGTTTCCTGTATTCCCCATAGTAAAGGCTGAGCAGAAAGGCGGTCTCGACAGCCATCACCGCCGATGGCAGGATCAATGCTGCCATCACCGCCCGTCTGATCATGCCAAAACGCATTCAGCGCTCCTCCACACCAAAGGTCGCCGCACGCAGACCAATTCCGAAAAAATAAACGACTTACCTGAACAATTTCTAAAGTGGAGGAGCTTCGAGGGTTTTGGCTCAGGCTTCCAGGCGGGTAAAATCGCGCGTATTGCCGTCCATGATCCACAATTCACCGTTGGAAATGTCGAACCACGCACCGTGAATCTGCAGTTTGCCGCGCTCTTCCAGAATCTTGACGCAGGGGAAGGTCCGCAGATTGATGATCGAGTTGCGAACGGAAATCCGCTCCAGTGCCGTCTGGCGCTCGGCATCGGTCATCACAAGATTATTCTGGATCTGCTCGGCCGCCGGCTTTACCAGGCCCATCCATTTGCCGATGAAGTCGCCGGGAGACAGCGGTTCGGCATTGGGATCGAGTGCGGCGCGAATGCCGCCGCAGCGGCCATGGCCCATGACGATGATGTCGCGGACGCGCAAGGACTGTACGGCGAATTCCAGCGCCGCCGACGTGGAATGATACTGGCCGTCCGGCTCGTAGGGCGGCACCATATTGGCGACATTGCGCACGACGAAAAGCTCGCCGGGACCGCAATCGAAAATCGTCTCGGGCGCCGAGCGGGAATCGCAGCACGCGACCACCATGGTATGGGGTTTTTGACCCTGTTCGGCGAGAGCGCGATAGCGTTCTCGCTCGTCGCTATAGCGACCGTCCATGAAATTGCGGTAACCCGCGAGTAGGGAGCTTGGAAAACGCTGCATGGCCATGAATTACCGCGCCGCAGCACGGTTGGCAACACCTGTTCACAGGCGGTGCCTCACGAGGGTCGTTTTGGCCTTTGGGCGGGATGCATCAGCCGGCGCATCTGCACCAGCGCCATGGGGGTCAGCAGACTGGATTGATCGCGCTCCAGGGTCAGTTCGTCGCTGCCTCTTTTCTTGGTGCGCGCCAGGATCTCGAATACGCTGGCTGTGGCCAGCTGCAGCGCCTTTTCCTCATCGAGACCGGCCAGCAGGCGACCGAGAAACAGGGCGGCGATCAGGTCGCCGAGGCCATTCGGCGGATCGTCGACCAGGCGATGTTCGGCCAGCAGGGCATGTCGGCCGGACAGCAGAAGATTGCCCGTGCCGCCGCTCATCATCGGCACTGCCGAAGTGACCAGAACGCGCGGCGGGCCGAGCGATAGGGCCGCCTGGGTGATCATGTTGTTGTCGGTGAGTTCGCTGCCGACCATCCAGGCGAGTTCGTATCGATTGGGTGTGGCGATGGTTGCCAGCGGGATCAGGAAATCGCGAATCGCCGCGGCTGTCGCTTCGGGAACATAGAGTCCGCCCATGTCGCCGACCACCGGATCGCAGACATAGGTGAGATCAGGATTGTGTTCCTTCAGCGCAGCGACCAGGCGGGCCACCGCCTTCGGCTGTGCCGGGCTGCCGAAATAGCCGGTCAGAACACCCTTCACCTCGGAAATCCACGGTGCCCGAATGAGATCGTCGATGACCCGCTCGAAATCGTCATCGGGAAAGGTCATGCGGGTCGAAGGACCATGTCCCGGATGCCATGGCAGGACCACCGTCGGCAGCGCCCAGACGGGAAAGCCGAGCGCCTCAAGGGCAAATACCGCGGCACGGTTGCCGACGGACCCTCGCACCACATGACTGGAAATAACGATGACGGCGCCCGCCGAATTCTCTGACATGCAATCCCGATCCAATGCGTCAATGTTACCGCGTGCGCGTTGATCATCCTTTTCGGGCCAGGCTGTCAACAACGGTGTTGCTCAGGACCTGTGGTCTCGGCCATCGAGTGCATGGTTGGCAATAATTGTGTGCTTCTGCCGAAGCAGACACGAAAAGAGCAACATGCCCGTCAATATTCGGGCTTAATACACCTTTCTGCAAGCATTCTTGCGCAGCTTGCTCTTGGAAATGAACCGGGGGGAACCGTTATGGTCACAAACAGAAAATCGAAGCGGGAAAAGCAGTTCGAGCAGGCAGCGGCGATTGCTGCGGCACAAGGCAAGGTGCTGGTCGAACCGCTTGCGCTGTTTGGACGGGCCAGCGAGGATGACCTCGACATCTACACGCCCGACATGCTTGCCCGTGCCGCCGCCCGTGCGGCCCACGACCTGAAGGCCTGGGACGGCACGTCGGCCCGTATCACGATCGACACGGTCGAAGGCATCGAGCAGAACGGTACGGCGGTCAGCGTCTTGTCGATCGTCGATCGCAACAAGCCATTCCTCTATGATTCGGTGATGGGCGAGGTCACCAGCCAATATCGCGATATCTTCCTGGCGGTTCACCCAATCCTGACCGGCGGCAAGGCCGAGTGGGTGCTGGCCGACAAGGATGCCAAGGCCGAGGATCGCGTCAGCTATATCCAGTTGCATCTGTCGGCCCTGTCCGAAGCGCAGGCCGCCGGTCTGATCGGACGGCTGGAAGCGGTCCTGGCCCAGGTGGACGTCGCGTCAGCCGACTGGAAGCCGATGCTGTCCGTTCTCGACACAGCACTTGCAGAGCTGGCCGCCCAGTCGGTGTCGCGGCGCAAGGGCGATCGTGATGAGGCCCTCGCGTTCCTGCAATGGCTTCGAGACGACAATTTCACCTTCCTCGGCATGCGGGACTATACCTATTCGGGCGAGGGTGCCGATGCGCAGGTCGAACGGGGCAAGGGACGCGGTCTCGGCATCCTGTCGGATCCCGATGTGCTCGTGCTGCGCCAGGGCCGCCAGGCCGTCACCACGACGCCGGAGATTCTCGCCTTCCTGCAGGGGCCGGACTACCTGATCGTCACCAAGGCAAACGTCAAATCCGTCGTCCATCGACGCGCCTACATGGATTATATCGGCGTCAAGCGGTTCAATGCCGAAGGCAAGGTGATTGGCGAACTGAGGATCGTCGGACTTTTCACCGCGACCGCCTACACACGATCCGTCAATCATATTCCGCTGCTGCGGGCCAAGATCGACAAGGTGGTCGGTCACTTCGGCTTCGACCCTCTGAGCCATTCCGGGCGCATTTTGCAGAACACGCTGGAATCCTATCCGCGCGATGACCTTTTTCAGATCGATGCGGAGACCTTGGCAAAATTCTGCGAGCAGATCCTCGACCTGACCGAGCGTCCGCGTGTCCGCGTCCTGCCGCGCATCGATCACTTTGACCGCTTCGTCTCGTTGATCGTCTACGTACCGCGCGAGGACTACAATTCCGCCGTTCGCGAAAAGATCGGTGCCTATCTGGCAACCGTCTATGATGGCCATGTCTCGGCCTATTATCCGGCCTTCCCCGAAGGCGGCGTGGCGCGTGTTCATTTCATCATCGGCCGGGCTGAAGGCAAGACGCCCAGAATAGCGCAGTCGCGGCTCGAAGACGCCGTGCGGCAGATCACCACCCGATGGGAAGACCGGTTTGTCGCATTGGCCGGTCCCTCTGCCCCGCACCTCATCGTCAGCACTGCCTATCAGGAAGCTTTTGCTGCCGAAGAAGCCGTTGCCGACCTTTCCCATTTCGAAGCCTGCCTGAACGGTGAGACGATCAGCATTGCGTTTCACGAGCAGGCGACCGATGAGGGCAAGGCCCTTTATCTCAAGGTCTTCCATAGCGGCGCGCACCTGCCGCTGTCCCGGCGGGTGCCGCTGTTGGAAAACCTTGGTTTCAGCGTCATCAGCGAGCGAACCTTCGACATCGAGGTGCCGGTTGCCAACGGAGAGCTCAAAGAGATTGTTCTCCATGACATGGAATTGCAGGTCCAGGGCGGTCAGCCGTTCCGGCTCGACGCGAAAGGTGCGCTGGTCGAGGAAGCATTTCTCGATTCCTTTTCGGGCCGCGTCGACAATGATGCCTTCAACCGCCTGGTGCTCGGCGCCGGCCTGACAGCCCGGCAGGTGACGGTGCTCAGAGCCTATGCCGCCTATCTCCGGCAATGCGGCATCGTCTATTCGCAGAGCTACATTGCCGATACCCTGAACAAGTATCCGGTGATCGCCGCCAGCCTTCTTCGTCTGTTCGAGGTCTCTTTCGATCCGGCTCTTACGGATAAAAGCCGGGCACGGCGGCAGGCCGATGCGCACCAGCAGATCGAGGCGGCTTTGGCTGGCGTTCCGAGCCTGGACGAAGATCGCATCCTGCGGCGCTATGTCACCAGTATCGATGCCACGCTCAGGACCAACTATTTCCAGAAGCAGGCGGCTGCAGCCGCCCGCCCGATGCTGGCCTTCAAGTTCGATCCGCAACGGGTCGAGGGCCTGCCGGAGCCACGGCCATTCCGGGAAATCTTCGTCTATGGCGTCGAGGTCGAGGGCATTCACCTCCGCTTCGGCAAGGTCGCCCGCGGCGGCCTGCGCTGGTCGGACCGGGCGCAGGATTACCGAACGGAAGTGCTGGGGCTGGTCAAGGCGCAGCAGGTCAAGAACGCCGTGATCGTACCGGTCGGTGCCAAGGGTGGCTTCTATCCGAAGCAATTGCCAAGCGGCGGCAGCCGCGAGGACTATCTGAACGCCGGCAAGGAAGCCTACAAGACCTATATCCGCACCCTGCTGTCGATCACCGACAATATCCGCGACGGCGAGATCGTGCCGCCGCCGGAAACGATCCGGCTGGACGGCGACGATCCGTATTTTGTCGTGGCGGCGGACAAGGGCACAGCGACGTTTTCCGATACCGCCAATGGGCTGGCGCGCGATGCCGGCTTCTGGCTGGACGACGCCTTTGCCTCTGGCGGCTCGGCTGGCTACGACCATAAGAAGATGGGCATTACCGCCCGTGGTGCCTGGGAGGCGGTCAAGCGGCATTTCCGCGAAATGGATATCGATATCCAGACGACGCCGTTCTCGGTTGCCGGCGTCGGCGACATGTCGGGCGACGTGTTCGGCAATGGCATGCTGCTGTCAGAGAAGATCCGCCTGATCGCCGCCTTCGACCACCGGGATATCTTCATCGATCCGGAGCCGGATATGGCACGCTCCTTCACTGAGCGGACCCGGCTGTTTGGGCTCGCCCGTTCCAGCTGGCAGGACTATGACCGCGCCATCCTGTCCAAGGGCGCCATGATCATTTCCCGGGCCGAGAAATCGGTGGTCCTGACGCCTGAGGCGGCGCAGGCGATCGGGCTTGAGAAGCTGACGGCAACGCCGTTCGAGATCATGACGGCGATCCTCAAGGCGCCCGTCGACCTGCTGTGGTTCGGCGGCATCGGCACCTATATCAAGGGTGCGGCGGAAACCGACGCCGAGGTGGGCGACCGTGCCAATGATGCCATCCGCATCACATCGGCCGACGTGCAGGCCAAGGTGATCGGCGAGGGTGCTAATCTCGGTGTCACGCAGAAGGGCCGTATCGGCTATGCGCTGCAGGGCGGGCGCTGCAATTCCGATGCGATCGACAATTCCGCCGGCGTCAACTCGTCCGACATCGAGGTCAATATCAAGATCGCGCTTTCGTCTGCAATCGCCTCCGGCAAGCTCACCTTCGCCAAGCGGGACAAGCTGCTGGTCGATATGACCGAAGAGGTGGCGGATCTGGTTCTGCGCAACAACTATTTGCAGCCGCTGGCACTTTCGTTGACCGAGCGGCAAGGCACCGGCAACCGGGAAGAACTTAGCCGGCTTATCTACGTGCTGGAAAAAGCCGGACGGCTCAATCGCAAGGTCGAAATGCTTCCCGACGACTCAGCGATCAGCGAGCGCTATTCCTCGGGCAAATCGCTCAGCCGTCCCGAGATCGGCGTCCTCTTGTCCTATGCCAAGATCGTTCTGTTCGATGCCCTGGTGGACAGCAGCCTGCCGGACGATCCCTACTGCCACCAGATCCTGTTCCAGTATTTTCCGGAGAAGATGCGCAAGGCCTATGCAGAGGAAATTTCGGGCCATCGCCTGCATCGCGAGATCATCTCCACCGTCCTTGCCAATCACGTCATCAATCGCGGCGGCCCAGGCTTCGTGGCGAGCGTCAGCGATGCCACGGGTGCCCTGCCGTCCGAGGTGGTGAAAGCCGCATTGCTGGCGCGCGACGGGTTTGAGCTTCCGGCCATCTGGGCCAGGATCGATGCTCTTGACGGCAAGATCCCGGGCAAGGTCCAGAATGACCTCTATGCCAAGGTCGGTCAGGTCTATTGCGATGTGACGAAGCTGCTGATCGAGACCGGCAATGCCAGCGGCCCGATGGCCGAGGCCGTGGAAAGGCTGAACACTGCGGTTCGGTCGCTCCTCCAGCTGATCATCTCGGTCGCGCCCGATGACGTCTCTGAACGGATGCGGGAGGAGGCTGCGGAGTTTACCAAGGCTGGCGTTGCAGAGGACCTTGCCCGCGATGTCGTTCGCCTGTCCCTGCTGGCGCTGTCACCGGAGATCATGCAGATCGCCAGTACGACCGAGACCAAGCTCGTGCGCGCCGCAGAGGGATATCATGCGGCGACGGAGACCTTCCGGATCGGCCGCTTGCTGGAGACTGCGCAGCGCGTCTCGACCAGCGACCACTACGATAGCCTCGCCTTGACCCGCAGTCTCGACCGGATCGCTGCGGCACGGCGCGACATTGTCATCGCGGCCCTGTCGCAATATCGCGATGAACGCAATCCCATTGAGGCCTGGCGCGCCGGAGACAGTATCCGCATCGACCGGTTGGGCGCCGAGCTCGTGGCGCTCAGCGAAGGCGGTGAGCCCAGTCTTTCGCGGATCACGGTGGCCGCCGGGCTGCTGAGTGATATTGCGCATAACCGCTCCTGATGCCACTGTCTGCCCCGTAACGGGCAGGGGAAGGTGGCGACCAGTGAACGAGAACAAGATGGCGGCAATGGAACAGCCCCAGGTGTCCCGCAGAGGGGTCTGGGGCTGGATGTTTTTCGACTGGGCGGCGCAGCCGTTCTTTACCGTGGTCACGACCTTTATCTTCGGGCCTTACTTCGTCTCGCGGATGACCGATGATCCGATTTCCGCCCAGGCGACGTGGAGCAATATCGCCACGATCTCGTCTGTCATCATTGCCATCCTGGCGCCGATCCTGGGTTCGATCGCCGACGAAAGTGGGCCACGCAAGCCATGGATCGCCTTTTTTGCGGCGATCAAGATCATCAGCCTGTGCCTGCTGTGGACAGCGGTGCCGGGTTCGGCGGTCATCTATCCGGCGATCTTCGTCATCCTCGCTTCGATCTCGGCGGAGTTTTCGATCGTCTTCAACGATTCGATGATGACCCGGCTCGTCAATCGCGACAATGTCGGCCGTGTCTCCAACATTGCCTGGGGGCTGGGCTACCTCGGCGGCATGATCGTGCTGA
Organism: Rhizobium sp. CG5; assembly: GCF_023701945.1. Lineage (GTDB taxonomy): Bacteria > Pseudomonadota > Alphaproteobacteria > Rhizobiales > Rhizobiaceae > Allorhizobium. The sequence goes on along the minus strand of NZ_JABAEF010000019.1, from coordinate 36,105 downwards.
TCTCGGTTGTGCTGTTTCTGGCCGCAAGCCCGGAGACGGGGCGAACGGTGCTCGGCATCACCCCCCTGTTCGGGCTCGATCCGGCAGCGGGTGAAGATGCCCGCATCACCGGGCCGATCTCGGCGCTGTGGTATCTGGTCTTCATCCTGCCGATGTTCCTGTTCACGCCCGATATGGGGGCGGGAAAACCGTTGGTTGCGGCGGTGCGTTCGGGTCTCAGGGAAATCGGCCAGACGATTGTCGGGCTGAAAGACCGGCCCGGCATCCTGCGGTTTCTGGTGAGCCGGATGATCTACCAGGACGGCGTCAATGGCCTTTTGATCCTCGGCGGGGTGTTTGCCGCGGCGATGTTCGGCTGGTCGACCATGGAAATCGGCATTTACGGGATCATTCTCAATGTCGTGGCCATTGTCGGATGCCTTGCGGCCGGATCGGTGGATCGGCGGCTCGGTTCGAAGATCACCGTGCTGATCAGCCTCTTTTTACTGTTGGTCGCGACATTCGGCATCGTCTCGACCGGGCCGGGCTTTACGCTGTTCGGGCTGGTTGGCCTGCCGATGGCCGATTCTGGCGGCATTTTCGGCACGGCTGCCGAGAAGGTCTATATCCTCTACGGACTGCTGGTCGGTATTGCCTTTGGTCCGGTGCAGGCTTCGTCGCGCTCCTATCTGGCGCGCAGCGTCAGCGTCGAGGAGGCGGGCCGCTATTTCGGGCTCTACTCCCTGTCGGGTCGCGCCACGAGCTTCATGGCGACCTTGAGTTTTTCGTTGATCACCTATTGGACGGGGTCGGCCCGGGCCGGAATGGCGAGCCTCGTTGTGTTCCTGGCCGTCGGCCTCGTGATGCTGCTGAGGACACCCTATCCGGCGTCTGCGCCATTGGCGAAGCGCACGGCATAACTGGCGCGACGGGGGAGCTTCGCGCGATCTGCTAAAAATGGAAGAGCCACCCGGTAAAGGGTGGCTCTTCTGGTCTTTACAGGGTGATGCTGAAGCCCTCGGGCTTTGCCTTGAGCGTCTTGCCATTGACGGTCACCGCGTAGCCTTCGGCCTTGCGGGTGACCTGGATCTGGTAGGTCTTGTCCAGGACGGTCAGTTCCGCCTCGAAGCCGGTCCACTCGGACGGAAGGGCGGGCGACAGGAGGAGGGACTTGCCCTGCCTGCGGATGCCCAGGATACCCTCCAGCGCGAAACGGTACAGCCAACCGGCCGATCCCGTATACCACGACCATCCGCCACGGCCGGCATAGGCATCGCCGCCATAGACGTCCGCCGTCACGATATAGGGCTCGACCCGGTATTGGTCGGCGGCGTCGCGGTTAAGGGCATGGTTGACCGGGTTCAGCATGGAAAACACCTTCCAGGCATCGTCCGGCCGATCCAGCTTGGCAAAGGCGAGGCCCGCCCAGATGGCCGCATGGGTATACTGGCCGCCATTTTCGCGCACGCCGGGCGGATAGGACTTGATATAGCCCGGATCCTGGCTGCTCTTCTCAAATGGCGGCGTGAAGAGACGCACGATGCCTTTTTCTTCGTCCACCAGATTGGCCAGAACGGCGCTCATGGCCGACTGCGCTCTGTCAGGGTTGGCCTGCGAGGAGAGCACGGCCCAGGATTGGGCGATCGAATCGATCCTGCATTCCTCCGACGTCGCCGAGCCGAGTGGTGAGCCGTCGTCGAAATAGCCGCGGCGATAGTATTCGCCGTCCCATCCCGCCGTTTCCAGCGCATCCTTCAGGACCGTCAGATGGGCGCTCCACCGGTCGATCCGGGCGCGATCGCCCCGCTCCAGGGCATGGGCCATGAAGGTGTTCAGGGCACTGGCTAGGAACCAGCCGAGCCAGACGCTTTCGCCACGGCCTTCGATGCCGACGCGGTTCATGCCGTCGTTCCAGTCGCCGCCCAGGATGAGCGGCAGGCCATTAATGCCGGTTCGCGATACGGCAAGGTCCAGCGCACGCGCCGCATGCTCGTAAAGCGGCGCGCTTTCGGTCGAGACGGTCGGCTGGAAGAAGGAATCGTGCTGGCCGGCAGCCAGCTGCGGGCCTTCGATAAAGGCGATCGCTTCCTTGAGAATGGCCTTGTCGCCGGTCGCGTTGATGTAGCTGTCGACCGCATAGGCCAGCCAGACGACGTCATCCGAAATCGTGCTGCGGATACCGGCGCCGGTCTGCGGCAGCCACCAGTGCAGCACATCGCCTTCCGGGAACTGCCGGGCGGCAGCGTTCAGGATCTGCCGACGGGCCAGCGCAGGCTCGAACAGCAGGAAGGCCAGGCTGTCCTGCAACTGATCGCGGAAGCCGAAGGCGCCGCTGGCCTGGTAGAAGCCGGCACGGGCGCGGATCCGGCAGCCGAGCGTCTGGTAGGGCAGCCAGTTGTTGACGAGGTGATCGAAGGCCTTGTCGGCCGTCTTGACCTTCAGGTGGCCGGAGAAGCCCGTCCAGAACGTCTTGGTCTCCTCAAGCGACCCGGCGAAGCCTTTCGCACGGCTCGCGGTGATCAGGTCGCGGGCAGCCTGGACATCGGTTGTGTCGCCGAGGATGAAGCAGATTTCGCGCTCCTCGCCGGCGGACAGTTCGAGATCGTAGGCAAGAGCTGCGCACGGATCTCCCTCCGTCTCCACGCTGTTGGAGAGCGGCGACGCCTTGGCAACGGACTGAGGCAGCTGGACGGTGCCGTTGCGACCGACGAATTCGCGCCGGCTGGCGGTGAAGCCGCTGGCCGGCAGGTCGGCCGTCAGGAAGGCGATCCTGCCGGAATAGTCGATGCTATAGGGATTGGTTGCAAACAGCGCCCCGGTTTCCTCATCCTTCGAGGCCAGCACGAACGGTGCCGTTTTCTGCGGATTGTTGCCGAGCACCCATTCGACATAGCCGTAGACCCGCAGGCGGCGTGCCTGGTTACTCGAGTTGCGGATGATGAGCCTTGAGAGCTTCACCGGTTCTCTGGCATCGACGGTCTGCATGACCTCCAGCTCCAGACCGCGATTGTCGCTTCTGAAAACGGAGTAACCAAGGCCATGGCGGCTTTCGAAACGGCTGTCCTCACGACGGCCGATCGCGGCAAAGGGCGAATAGACGGCGCCGTCATCGAGATCGGCGACATAGATGGCTTCGCCCGGTCGATTGCTGACCGGATCATTGCTCCAGGGGGTCAGCTGGTAATCGCGGGAATTGCGGCTCCAGCTGAAACCGGCGCCTTCGGCCGAGACGTGGAAGCCGAAATGCTCGTTGGAGATGACGTTGATCCATGGCTGCGGCGTGGTTTGGCCGGCAGCCAGCCGGACAACATATTCCGAACCGTCTGGCGTGAAACCGCCGTAACCGTTCCAGAAATCGAGGCCCGAACCGAGGTCTTCCACGGGTGCTGCGGGGGCGGACAGGGCGAGGGTGGGGGGCAGACCCTGCCATTCCATGTCCATGCCGTCCGGCACGCGCGGCGAGGCGAACAGCGAGGTTGCCCGGTTGACCTGGTCGACGATCTTGCCGTTGCGGGCATGGAAGACAACGCGGGCGGCGGCCAGCAGGGCCTGCCAGGTGCTTTCTTCCATCAGATCGCGCCGGACCGCGAAGACGTGCTGCTGGGCGCCATCGCCCTGATGCAGGCGCAGGTTCTCGCACAGGTGCTCCAGGGCATGCTGCATGTCCTGGGCATAGGAGGTGGCCCGTTCGTTGACGATCACCAGATCGGCGATCACGCCACGCTTGTGCAGATATTCCTGAGCGCTCAGCGCTTCGCGGACGACCTCGATGTCCATGTCGTCATTGATGCGCAGGGCAAAGATCGGATGATCGCCCGATATCGCCAGCGGCCAGAGGGCCGATTGCGAGGCAAGGCCGCCCTTTACCGTCTCCGGATCGGCGCGCAGATGGGTATCGGGATAGACGAGGTAACGGGCCAGGTGCTGGAAGGCTGCGGCCTGTTGCGACGTGATGCCGATATGGCGCATTTCGACCTGGGCCCGTGTCCAGGCATGAATGAGCTCATGGCTGAACGTGTCGGGGTGGCGGTAACGCTCGATTGCCTGGTCGACTTCCTCGCGGTTCGGTGCCGCGATCGTCCAGAAGACGAGGCTGACCTTCTTGCCGGAGGGAACGCGCACGGTGCGCCGCAGGCTGAGGATCGGATCGAGCGTGAAACCATCGGTGCCCGACAGGGTCGCGCCGGGATCGAAGGCGGCGGCATCGGCGAGCGTGCGGCCGTGGCCGATGAAGCGGTTGCGGTCCGTCTCGAATTCGGTCGAGCGGCCGAGCCCGGCATTGTCGGAGACCAGATGGGCGACGCCGACATCGGGATCGGATGGGCTGCGTTTGTTGCGCTCAACGCGGATCACATCGCCGCGGCGGCCAAGTTCCGTCTTGACGAACATGCGCGAGAACAGCGGATGGGCATTGTCGGCATCGTCTGCTGCCAGCACTGGCTCCAGGTAGGAGGTCACCTCGATGAAGCGGTCCTCCGCCCCGGTGTTGAGGAGGGTGACGCGCCGGCCTTCGGCATCGTGCTCGGTGGCGACGATGCATTCGACGTTGCTGGTGATATCGCCAACGGTCTTGTAGAATTCGGCCTTGTCGTCGCCGAAGATCGACTTGCACTTCTCGTCTTCCGCCCGGCGCGGCGTCGCGGTCGTCGACCACCATTGGCCGCTTGTGGTGTCCCGCAGGAAGATGAAGGTGCCCCAGCGGTCCTCGGTCGGATCCGCCTTCCAGCGCGCCACCGACAAACCATTCCAGCGGGAGAAGCCGGAACCGGTGGCCGTCAGCATCACCGAGTAGTGGCCGTTCGACAAAAGCACGACTTCGCGGTCCTTGGCGGCCGGGTCGGTGACGGTGCGGATTTCCGGGCGCAGCAGGTCGGACTGGCCCTTACCCGGGGTCTGCGGCTCGTATTTGGCGCTCATGACAGGAATTTCGCGCGGTGCCTTTTCCTGCAGCAACAGTTCGGCAGCCTCGATCACCGGATCGGAATGGAAGAGTTCGCGCAAGAGGCCGTTGAAGGCGACGTTGGCAACGGCTGCAATCGACATGCCGTGATGGTGGGCATAATAATTGTAGACCACCGCGCAGGTCTTGCCATCGGGTAGGCGGGTCGGCGTGAAGTCGACCGCGTCGTGGAAACCGTAGGCGCCGAGCGCGCCGAGCTTGCGCAACCGCTCCAGGTTCTCCAGGGCCGCCTTCGGATCGTATTGGCTGGCCAGGATCGAGGCATAGGGAGCGACGACGGCATTCTGGCCGAGGCCGCGCTTCAGGCCCAGCGTCGGCACGCCGAAATTGGTATACTGATACGCCAGCTGATGGTCGCGGGCATTGAAGGCCGCTTCCGAAATCCCCCAGGGAATGTTCAGGCGCTTGCCGTGGCTGATCTGTTCCTTGACCACGAGATTGTTGGTCTGATTCAGAATGCCACCCTGGCGCTCCTGCATGACCAGCGGCGGCATCAGATATTCGAACATCGATCCCGACCAGGAGATCAGCGCGGCACGCGATCCGACCGGCACGACCTGGCGGCCGAGCCTGTACCAGTGTTCCGTCGGCAGGTCGCCCTTGGCAATCGCGAAAAGGCTGGTCAGACGGGATTCGGAGGCCAGAAGGTCGTAGCAGGCTTCATCCAGTTCGCGGCTTTCGACCCGGTAGCCGATCGACAGAAGACGCCGTTCCGGACGGAACAGGAAGGCGAAATCCATCGAGAAGGCGATGTCGCGGGTCCGGTCGCGCAGATGGGCAAGCCGCTGGCGCAGGGGCTCAATATTGGACAGATCGAAGGCGGTGTCGGAGATATGCGCCTCGCAGACATTGACCAGCGATTCCGTCCAGCGGATGATCTCGCCGCTCTGCTCGGTGCGCACTTCATGGTGCAGGTTGGCGGCGAGCTTCTGGATGTCGCGGGCCAGCACCGCCAGATTGATGACGCGGATCGAGGCGAATTCGTGCTCGCGCTTGACGGCGGCCAGCGCGTTGTTGAAGCCGACGATCCGCTCATGCAGGCGGCGGCGCAGCGGCCGCACGGTCTTGCGGTCGTCGGGCAGTTCGCGCAGGGCTTCGATCAGGATGCCGCCGACATCGCCGATGCCGTCGAGATTGCCCTGAAGGTGGGCAGACGGTGCTTCGGCCCACTCGCGGCAGGCCGACGAGACGGCGATCAGGTGACCGGCGAGGTTGCCGCTGTCCACCGCCGACACATAGCGAGGCCCGAGCGTCTTCAGGCTGTCGGTGTGATACCAATTGTAGAGATGGCCACGGAACTTATCCATCCGCTCGACAGTCGCCACGGTCTGCTCCAGCCGCTCGAGCGTCTGCTCAAAGCTCAGCCAGCCGAAATGCCGGGCGGAGACGACGGAGAGGAGATAGACGCCGATATTGGTGGGCGAGGTTCGCCGTGCCACGACCGGTTCCGGCGTTTCCTGGAAATTGTCCGGCGGCAGAAAGTTCTCGCCGGCCGTGACGAAGGTTTCGAAATAGCGCCAGGTCCGCCGGGCGATGCGCCGCAGTTCGATGGACGTCTCTTCGGGAACGACGAGACGGTCTTCGGTTTCGGCCGACTGGCTGACATACCAGGCGATCAGAGGTGACGCGAGCCAGAGGAGGGCAAAGGGGATGCCGACAAGGGCGCCGTAGCCGACCTGGCCGTAGGCGAGTGCCAGGGCCACGAGCGCCATGAGCGGCGCATGGCGCATCGACTTGTAGTAGGTGGCAATGGAGCCCTGGGCGGAGGACTGAACGCTGGCCGCAGTCTTCCATTCGAGCAGCAGGCGGCGGCTGAAGGCGAGGCGATAGATCGACCGGACAATGGCATCGGCCATCACGCAGGCCGTATCGGCAATGAAGACGATGCGAAGGGCGACCTGCGCATTGGCGGCGCGCATTTCAGACCACAGGGAATGGAAATGGGCGCTGGGCACGATATCGCTTGTGCGCGGGATCACGCCGGACAGCAGCGACAGGGTGGGCGCGACAAACAGGCAGAAGATCAGCAGGAGCTGCCAGATCACGGCTCCGGTGGGGCTCATCGCGTACCAGCCGATCAGCGAGGCTAGCAGCCAGGCAATCGGGGTCAGCGAGCGGCGCAGGTTGTCAAACATCTTCCAGCGGCCGAGCGCCGTGATGCCACGACTCGGATCGAAGATATAGGGCAGCAGCTGCCAATCGCCTCGAGCCCAGCGATGCTGGCGCGAAATCTCGACTTCATAGCGGGTCGGGAAATCCTCGACCAGTTCGACATCGGTGACCAGTGCGCATCGGGCCAGGGAGCCTTCGAGAAGGTCGTGACTGAGAACGGTATTCTCGTCGATACGACCCTTGAGGGCGGTTTCGAAGGCATCGACGTGATAGAGACCTTTGCCGGTAAAGCTGCCTTCGCCTGTTATGTCCTGGTAGACGTCGGAAACGGTGAAGACATAAGGGTCGACGCCGCGATTGATGGAAAAGACCCGCTGGAAGACCGAGGCGTCCTCGCCGGTGGTCAGCGATGGCGTGACGCGCGGCTGCAACAGGCCATAACCGCTGACGACCCTGCCGGTTTTCGGATCGGCGACGGGACGGTTGATCGGGTGGTGCAGCTTGCCGACCAGCTTGGTCACCGCATCGCGCATCAGGCGCGTGTCGGCGTCCAGGGTCATCACATATTGCACGCCTTCCGGCACGACATTGGCACCCGGCAGGTAGGACGTGTCGCGATCGCCGCGCAACAGCATGTTCAGTTCGTGCAGCTTGCCGCGTTTGCGTTCCCAGCCCATCCAAACGCCTTCAGAGGGATTGAATTGCCGGCGGCGATGCAGAATATAAAAGCGGGTCTTGCCGTCCTGAGCATAGCGGGCGCTGAGCGTGGCAATCTCGCGCTTGGCATAGGCCAGCACTTCCAGCTCATCCGGGCTTTCTTCGATCTTGCTGTCCGGCCAGTCGCTGAGCAGCGCGAAATAGATCTCGCCGCGCGGATTGGTCAGATAATGGACCTCAAGATTGCGGATCAGTTCGTCGACATGGTCACGATTGGAAATCAGGCAGGGGACGGCGACCAGGGTCCGCGCGTCCTCCGGAATACCTTCCTTGAATTCGTAGCCGACGAGGCGGGCCGGCTTGAGCACAAAGGTCACCAGCGTGTTGAACAGGCCGGTGGCACCTTCCGATGCGGGAAGAGAAAACAGCACAAGCAGGATGACGACGATCGGCAGCGACAGCTCGGCATCGATCAGATACCAGCCCACCAGCGCCAGCGCCAGCGCTGTCAGGCACATCACAGGAACCGCGATGGCCAGCCAATTGAGGTGACGGATGATCCGCACCATATATTGGACCAGCGGCGGGCGGTAGTCGATTGCCGTTTCCAGTTTCTTGCGGTGCATGCCGACGAGAAGATTGCCGACATTTGCCGGCACGGACGGATCGTCCAGCCCTTCGGACGCTTGCGAGGTCATGTCGATTGCGGTCTGGGCAATCTCCAGTTCGCTCATGTCGGAGCGTCGGGCCAGGCGTTCGATCGTGTTGCGGTAGGTATTGCGCGAGCCGAAGTCGAGTTCGTTGTAGTCGCTGTGCTGGCGAAGGATCTTGTCGACGTGACTGACCTCCTCGACCCAGACCGCCCATTCCGTATCGTCGATTTCCCGCAGGCTTTTGACGATATTGCCCATCGTCACATTGCCGGATGACAGGCGATTGTGCTCGGCGGTCATTGCCTCTTCGACATTACGCCCGGATTTTTCCAGATGGTCTTCAAGCCAGGACACGGCGAAGCTGGAGGTCTGCGAGCCGTTGCGCAAGCGGTAGAGGAACTGGGTGGCAAAGGTATTGTCATCGGCCATAGGCTCGATCTGCTTCAAAAACTCCGCGCAGGTCAGCGGGTCGTTGAGGCGGATCACCTCGTCGGCTGCCTCATTGGCCTTGCGACGCATGCGGCGCGAGCGTTCGACGCGGGTGGAGATCCGACGCAGATTCTCGATGAGGACAAAACGGATGATCGACGGCAGCGCCCAGAGTTCGCCGATTTCGAGCGGGTAGGTGGCCTGGTAACCTTCGACCAGTGCCGTCAGGCTTTCCTGCGACACCGTGCTGTGGGTGTGGGCAACATAGATCCAGGCGAGCGCCATGGTCCGCGGAATGACGGACTTGCCGATCTCGACCGTCGGCAGCTGGCGATAAAACCGACGGGGGAAGTCACGGCGGACCTCCTGAATGGCTTCCTCGATGACGTAGTGGTTGTCGAGAAGCCATTCGGCGGCCGGCGTGATGGTTGCACCGGTCTCGACATCGGCGGCTGTCGAGCGATAGACGCGCAGGATCTCCCTCTCGTTCTCCTTGTGCCTTGCAAAGAAGTTGAACTCAAAGAACCCCGGCAGGTCATCGCTGCCGTGGATGGCCAGATCGGAGCCCTGAACCTTGAGTTCTTCTATGGAGAGATAGGCGGCGCGGATCGAATCATTGTGATCGATTGTTTTTGTTTCCGGGTCGCGCGGCGCAGCAGACGGCGTCATAAGAAGGGACATGTTCTCGGATTCTGTAACCAGCCAGAGTGAAAATGAGTGTCGCTTGGACTTGTTCCTGTCTCGGCCCTTGCTCGGTGCAGAAACGGTTTCCATCTATCAAATGTGACATGAGAAAACCAGCAATGGGCAAGAGCGCCGATAGAGAAACGGTCCATGCGGGGATCGTGGAGAGCCATGGCGGTGAAAATCGTCTTTTTTATGCCGATTTTCAAAGCACTAGCCGCAAAGTCGCGTGTTTGATCTAGCCAATTCACCGGGAATTGCAAAGCACTTCCGCAGCGATTGCTTGCAGCTTGTTCCTCCGTCGCTCCCGCCAGCCATATAAGCAGAATAGTTTGCACTCGTCATCTCATCCTGCGTCCGGGCGATCCGGATAGCAGATGACGGAGAGAAAGCGGATCGGCAGGCTGACCAGAACCTCCGGGCCGTGCCGCGCATCGGCGTCGAAGAACAGGCTGTCGCCTGGGCCCATCGGGTAAAGCTTGTCGCCGTGGCGGTATTTTACTTCGCCCTCCAGCATATAGATGAATTCCATACCTTCGTGCTGAAAGGTCGGAAAGGTGTCGGAATCGGCGGTCAGGGTAATCAGATAAGGCTCGACCTGAACACCACTGGCGCTGTTGCCGATATGGCCGAGCAGGCTGTATTGATGGCCGGCCCGCGTGCCGCGGCGCTCGATCTCCAGCCCTTCGCCGGCCTTGACGAAAACCGCATTGCGGACCTCTTCGAAGCGGCGGAAAAAGGCGGTGACCGGCACGCCGAGCGCCCGGGCCAGCGATTGCAGGGTGGTCAGCGATGGCGAGGTATTGCCGTTCTCGATCTTGGACAGCATGCCGAGCGATATGCCGGTGGCGGATGCCAGATCGGCGCCGGTAATGCCGAGTTTCTTGCGGAATGCACGGACTTCGTGGCCGATGGCGATTTCGAGATTGTTTTCCTTCGGATCGCGCAGCGCATGCGGGTCCTGGCGAAGGGCTGCCTTGGCCCTGGCTGCAGGCGATGCCGTCTTCAAGGGGTCGCCATCCGATTTCACACGCGCCATCAAGGGTCCCCAAGGCTTCCAACCATCTCAGGAAAACCCGTAGTCCATCCAGCCGGCGGAATCCATCGTCTCCTGCGTCGAAACCGCTGTTTACGCTGTTGCGCCGAGCGTATTGCGCTCATGGATCTCGATCAGGGCAGGGCCTGGCTGTTGTGCTGCCCAGCGCAGGGCTTCAGGCAATTCGCTTATGTTGGCCAGGCGGCATGCCGGCACGCCATAGGCCCTGGCGATCATCGGGAAGTCCGGGGCAGACGGTGTAACGCCCTCGGGCTCGATGCCGCATTCCAGCATATGGTTCTTGATCTCCTCGTAGCCGTCGTTGTTCCAGACCAGGAAGATCACCTTGGCAGCGATATCTCGCGCCGAGCCAATCTCCGCCAAAGAGAACTGCAGGCCGCCATCGCCGGCCAGGCAGACGATGGGTGTCTGGGGTTCGGCGACGCTGGCGCCGATGGCGGCCGGCGGTCCGTAGCCGAGCGCGCCATAGCCGGTGGCGGCATTGAACCAGCCGCGCATTCGGCCTGCCTCGTAATAAAGATTGCCGGAGTAGACGGCCTGGGTGGAATCGCCGACGATGATACAGCCGGGCAGGGTATCGCGGATCGTTTCCAGGATCGAGATCTCGCAGCGCATCTTGTCGGAGAGTTCACCGACCGCTGCAGACCGGGTCGCCTCGGCGCGGCGCTCGCCGTGGTTCTCGGCCTTGGGGCCGTTGATGTCGGTCAGGAGATCATCGACGAAATTGTTGACGGTGGACAGCACCGAGACCGCCGCGGCAGGCCCGCGCGCCAGCTGTGCCGCATCGACATCGACGCGGATCAGATTTCGAAGTTCCGGAAAGCCACCATCGGCATACATGTCGTAATCGGTCTGGCCCATTTGCGTGCCGAGCGCCAGCACGAGATCCGCGTCGGCAATCAGGCGCCGGACGGAAGTCAGGCTCGGGCTTGCCGGCACCGAGAGCTTATGACCATAGAAAAGGCCGCGGGCGTTGACGGTGGTGACCAGCGGCGCATCCAGTCGTTCGGCCAGGAGTTCGATACCTGGGGCTGCGGATAAGGCGCCACCGCCGGCGATGATCACGGCCTGTTCGGCCTTCCGGCAGCGCTCGGCGACATCGAGCACGGTTGCCACGTCTGCCCGTGGCCTCGGGATTGAGCCTGTGACTATCTCACCAAGCTCGATCGGTGCTGCCATCACGTCCGTTGGAATTTCGATATGCACCGGGCCCGGTCGCCCGGCCTGCATCAAGAGGAAAGCCCGATCGATGACGTCGGGCAGGTCCTTCGGGTCCATCAGGGTGTGGGACATCAGCGCGAGCGAGGCGATCATGGCCCGCTGGTCGGGCAATTCGTGCAGGCGGCCGCGGCCATGGCCGAGCGTGGCGCGGGCATTGACGCCCGAGATCACCAGCATCGGAATCGAATCCTGGTAGGCCTGCGCCATGGCGGTAATCGTGTTGGTGAGGCCGGGGCCGGTAATCACCAGGCAGACGCCGGGTTTGCCGCTGACGCGGGCATAGCCGTCGGCCATGAAGCCGGCACCTTGTTCGTGGCGCGGTGTGACGTGGCGGATCGTCGATCCGGCAAGGCCGCGATAGAGTTCGACGGTGTGGACACCGGGAATGCCGAAGACGACCTCGACGCCATAGGCCTCGAGCAGCGTGATCAGGGCCTCTCCGACCGTTTTTGCCGGCACGGTCGTCATGCACGCTTTCTCCCCGGGTTCACGAAGTCTCCTGCCAGCTCGTTCATGCGCTGCGCTGCCGTCTCCAGCCGATCGTCGGCCACGGTCAGGGAGATTCGGATAAAGGTTTCCGCCTGCGCGCCAAACGAGGAGCCGGGCATGACCGCGACGTGTTTTTCCAGCAGCAGCCGTCTGGAAAATGCCGCTCCCGTCAGGCCGGTTGCCGAGACGTCGACGACGATGAACATGCCGCCTTCCGGCATCATCGGGGTCAGGATGCCTGCCTCGTTCAGCATGGTATCAACCAGTCTGGCCCGGCGGGCATAATTGCCGCGCATGATGGTGGATGTTTCAAAGGGCTCGGTCAGCGCCATGGCGGTCATGTCGGCGATGAAGGGCTGGACGCCGAACAGCATGGTTTCGGAGACCGGCAGCAGCCGGTCGCAGAACTCCTGCGGGCCGACAGCCCAGCCGCTGCGGAAGCCGGGTGCGGCATGGGACTTGGAGATCGAGGACACGACGATGGTGCGCTCGGCGAGCTCCGGGTTGTCGAAGGGCGAGGCAAAATCGAGATCGAAGATCAGTTGCTCATAGACTTCGTCGCAGACGATCCACAGGTCATGCTCGATGCAGACCTGACCGATCTCGGCAATTTCTTCAGCCGACAGCACGGCGCCGGTCGGATTGTGCGGATTGTTGAGCAGCAGCACGCGGGACTTGTCCGTCACGGCCTTTGCCAGATCCGTGGCCTGCATGTGAAATCGCTTCTGAGGATGCAGCGGCACCGGGATCATCTCGGCGCCCGTTGCGGCAATGACGCCCTCGTAGGTGGCGTAGTGGGGATCGCCGACCAGCACCCCTTCGCCCTGTTCGACCAGACCCAGCATCACGGCGAAGAGGGCGGTCTGGGTGCCTGGAAAGCAAAGGACGTTGCGCTCGGTCACGTCGGCGCGACGTTTTGCATATTTGCCGACCAGAGCCCGAACCACGGACTGTTCGCCCCGGCCGTTCGAATAGCGCGTCCGTCCGGCATTCATCGCCCGGCTGCATTCGGCCAGAAGTGCCGGATCCGGCATGACATCGGGTTCGCCGATCGTCAGTTCGATCACGGGAATGCCCTGTGCGGCCATGGCGCGCGCCTCGATATGGGTGGCCCATTTGCCGGAGCCGAGATGGGCGAGGCGTTCGGTGATGGAGGCGTAGCGCATGGCGATCCCGTTTCTCTTAAAGGCTCTGGTGTTTTAGTGGGTCTGGTCGTTGCCCGAAAGGTCGAGGCCGCCCAGCAGAGCGCCGACGGATTTGAGCGCCAGGCCCGGCAGCGGCTTGTCGTCGAACAGATCGCCGGCCAGCGATCCTTCCAGCCAGAGGCCGTCGATCAGGCCGTTGATGGCGATGGCATAATCGCGGCACTCGGCCGGATCGGCCGGGCGTCCGCTTTCGGTCAGGAATTGCCGGACCAGGGTTTCCAGCGCGTCCACAAACGAAAGGTAGTTTTCCCGATGAATCCGGGCGAATTCCGGATCGACGCGGACATGGCTGATAAAGGCTGCCCAAAGCGACAGGGTACGGGCATCGGTCACCGGTGGCGTCAGGTTGGCGACGATGAAGTCGTGCAACCGTTGCCGGGCTGTGGCACCATCCCGATCGGCGGCGGCAATCGCCGGGGTGCCCATGGCCACCATGGTCTCGCGATAGGCGGCCTGTAGCATCTGGTCCTTGCCATCGAAATAATGGCGGATCAGTCCGCCGGTCACGCCGGCCCGCGCCGCGATCTGGCGCACGGTTGCGCCCTGCAGGCCGAATTCCGCGATGCAGTCGAGCGTCGCGGTGATCAGGTCCTGCCGCCGCTCCGCTTCGCCGACCCGATGGAAGCTGCGTCGGTTCATGGCATCTGCCGCAGGATGGGCCGGGTCAGGCAGGTCGGTCCGCCTTCGCAGGCAATGCAGAGCGCATCGGCTTCGAAGGTCTCGACCGTGCAGCCGGCCGCTTCCATGGCGGCCTTGGTCTTGTCGAAACCTTCGACCATGATGACGTGGCGCGGCGAGGTCGGCAGAACATTGAGGTTCAGGCCGTTGCTGGCCGCAAACTCCTCTGCCGGTGCCACAACCAGCTGGATGCCCTTCTCCTTGAGCAGGAAATAGAAAGCCGCCGGCAGCAGCGGCGTATGGACCAGCGCCAGGTCGGCGGCCAGCGGGCTGATCACCGACATCAGATGCAGGCAGGCCGCTTCGCCGTGCCAGAGCGGCAGATCGAAGCCGAGAACGTCGATGCCGTGCGGCTTCAGCAAGGCCTGCATCTGCTCGATGCCGGCCTGGTTGCTGCGCACGCCGCGGCCGATCGCCAATGTTGTGGCATCGACCCAGACGCAGTCGCCGCCTTCAATCGTGCCGGGCGCCTCAATGCGGCCGAGGATCGGGATGCCGGCCTCGACATAGGCCTTTTCATGCAGCCCCGGCTCGTCCATGCGCAGGGGCTTGCCCATGCGCAGGATGATCGCGCCATGGTCTGACATCAGCGAGGGATCATGGGTGAACATGGCATCGGCCAGACCGTCGCCCTGATCCTCCAGCCAGAGGATTTCAGCACCGGAGCGGGCGACGAGTTCTGCAAACCGGGTATATTGGGCAACCGCCTTTGCGCCGTCGAAGGTTGGGCCATAATGCCATTTGGCCGGATCGGCGGATAGCAGGCTCGGGCCGGGGCGACGCATCAGGACGCGTGCGAGCTTCGAGGCCATATCCTGCGATCCGTAATTCTTCATGATGTGCTTCCCGTTTCGCACCGAATGCCCCACGCTGTCCGGCGATCTAATTTCTTTTTATTATACGCTTGAATAATTACGGCACAAGTGCAAAACTCGCTGCCAATAGCCGGGCGGAGCCAGCGCCGCACCGGGTTAACCAGAAGCTGGCGGGAACAGTTGCAGCAGCGAAACCGGAGGCTTCTCCGGGCATTGGCGGTATTGATGACGGAACCGGCGCAAGCCATAGACGTTCGGGACCTGCATAAGCGTTTCGGACCCCTTGAGGTCCTGAAAGGGGTCTCCCTGTCGGCCCGACAGGGTGATGTGATCGCCATTATCGGCGGCAGCGGATCTGGGAAATCAACCTTTCTGCGATGTATCAACATGCTGGAGCTGCCGAGCGCCGGCTCGGTGACCATCCACGGTGAGACCATCGCCATGAAAAAGGATGGGTACGGCGGGCTCATGCCGTCCAATCGGCGGCAGGTCCAGCGGATCCGCAGCCGGCTCGGCATGGTCTTCCAAAGCTTCAATCTGTGGCAGCACATGACGGTGTTGCAGAATGTCGTCGAAGTGCCGATCCATGTGCTGGGTGTCCAGCGGGATGCGGCCATGGCGATCGCCGAGACCTTGCTGAAGCGTGTCGGTCTCTATGAGAAGCGCGATGCCTATCCGGCCTTCCTGTCCGGCGGCCAGCAGCAGCGTGCGGCCATTGCCCGGGCGCTGGCCATCCAGCCCCTGGTCATGCTGTTCGACGAGCCGACATCGGCGCTCGATCCGGAACTGGTCGGCGAGGTGCTCTCGGTAATCGCCGACCTGGCGCGCGAAAAACGGACGATGATCCTCGTCACCCATGAAATGAAATTTGCCCGCGAGGTCGCCAGCCACGTGGTGTTCCTGCACAACGGCATCATCGAGGAGCAGGGACCTCCCGATGTGCTGTTCGGCGCGCCGAAATCCGAGCGGCTGAAGAAATTCATCAGCTCGATCCACTGAAATACAGACCATTTCGACACAAGACCAATCAAACAAAACAGGGGAAGTCTCATGAAAAATGCTCTGAAAATCGCCGTTCTGGCCGTGGCGCTCGGTGCCGGCGCCATGGGCGCAGTTGCTCAGGAGGTCAAGGTCGGCTTTGCCGCCGAGCCCTATCCGCCGTTCACCTCGCCGGATGCCTCCGGCAAATGGGTCGGCTGGGAAGTCGAATTCATGGAGGCGATCTGCGCTGAAGCAAAACTCACCTGCGTGATCACGCCGGTTGCCTGGGATGGCATCATTCCGGCGCTGACCTCGAAGAAGATCGACATGATCGTCGGCTCCATGTCGATCACCGAAGAGCGCCTGAAGACCATCGATTTTTCGGACAAATATTACAACACGCCAACCGGCGTCATCGGCCCGAAGAGCGAAAAGTTCGAAGCGACACCGGAAGGCCTGGCCGGCAAGATCATCGGCGTGCAGGTCTCGACCATTCACCAGGATTACGCCACCAAGTATTTTGGCGAGAAGGCTGCCGAGATCAAGGAATACCAGACCCAGGACGAAGCCAACCAGGATCTCGCCTCCGGCCGCGTCGATGCCGTTCAGGCCGATGCCATTGCGCTCGACGCCTTCCTGAAATCGGAACCCGGCGCCTGCTGCGACCTCAAGGGCAATGTGAAGGACGACCCGGCCATTCTCGGCGCCGGTGTCGGTGTCGGCCTGCGCAAGGGCGAGACCGAGCTGAAAGACAAGATCAACGCTGCCATCAAGGCGATCCGCGCCAATGGCACCTATGACACGTTCTCGAAGAAATATTTCGACTTCGACGTCTACGGCGGCTGATTTCGTCTGACAGTCTCGATGCGCCGGCACCTGTCCGGCGCGTCGACATTCTCGCAACCGGGCACTCATCATGGCAGCACCGACCGGCGGCATGTTCGATCTCAGTCTTCTGGCGCTCTCTCCACCCGGGTGGGGCGGGGTTCTCCTGGTCGGCTTCCTGCATTCCCTGCAACTGGCCTTCGGCGGCTATATCCTCGGCATGCTGATCGGCGTCGGTGGCGCCTTCGGTAAGCTTTATGGCGGGCCTATCCTGAAAGATCTGCTGGAGGTCTATACGACGGTGATCCGTGCCGTGCCGGAACTGGTGCTGATCCTGCTCCTCTACTATGCCGGCACAGACGCGCTGAATGCGCTGCTGGGCCTCATGAACATGCCGCCGGTCGACATCAGCGGGCTGGTCGCGGGCATTTTCGTGATCGGCGTCGTGCAGGGCGCCTATGCGACCGAAGTGCTGCGCGGCGCCATCAAAGCGGTGCCGCCCGGCCAGATCGAGGCGGCTCGGGCCTTCGGCATGTCGCCCCTCAAGGTCATGCGCCGCGTCACGCTGCCGGCCATGCTGCCCTATGCCATTCCGGGCCTCTCCAATCTCTGGCTGATCGCCACCAAGGACACGGCCCTTCTGGCGGTCGTCGGCTTCAGCACCAAGGCCTATATGCTGTTCTTCCTGGCGGCAGGCGTGCTCTACCTGCTGCTGACGCTGGTGTCCAATGTCGTCATCGGCATCATCGAGCGCCGTTCGCGGCGCGGTATCGCGGAGCCGATCTAGGATGAGCGAAGCGCCGAGTGGCATGCCCGTCTATCTGCCGCCGAAGGCCCGTGGCTTCCTGGAGCCGCATCGCATCCTGCTGATGGCGATCTTTGCGCTGATCCTGTTTTGCGCGATCTGGTTCATGCGCTGGGACTGGCTGCCGAAATATCAGGGACGGCTGTTGGCCGGCCTCTGGCAGACCCTGCTGATGCTGTTTTCGACGGCCTTTGTCGGCTTCCTGCTGGCGGTGCCGATCGGGCTCGTGCAGGTCAGCGGACCGCGGCCGCTGGCCTGGCTGGCGCGGGGTTTCTGCACGCTGATCCGCGGCACGCCGCTGCTGCTGCAACTGTGGCTGCTCTATTACGGTCTCGGTTCCGTCTTTGCCCAATATCCGGAGATCCGCTCATCGATTTTCTGGCCCTATCTGCGCCAGGCCTGGCCCTATGGATTTGCCGCCCTGATGCTGTCCTTTGCCGCCTATGAAGGCGAAATCATGCGCGGCGCCTTTGCCGGCGTGCCGAAGGGCGAGCTGGAAGCGGCGCGCGCCTTCGGCATGGGGCGGTTCACGGTGTTCCGCCGCATCTGGCTGCCGCGCGCCGTGCACCGCGTCCTGCCGACGCTGAACGGCGAGACCGTCCTGCAGCTGAAATCGACGCCGCTGGTGGCGACCATTACCGTTGTCGATCTCTATGCCGTCGTGTCCAAGATCCGCCAGGACACGTTCCTGACCTATGAGCCGCTGTTGCTGCTGGCGCTGATCTATCTTTGCCTGACCGGAATCCTTGTCATGACCTTCCGCTATTTCGAAAATCGCATTCCAACCCGTGGTGCCTGACGATGACGATGCAGTTCCCCAATTCGATGCCCGACCTTGTGGCAACGCGGCGCTTTCTCCATGAAAATCCGGAGATCGGGCTTTCCGAATTCAAGACCTCGGATTTCGTCGCGCAGCAATTGCAGAAGATGGGCTACGAGGTGACGCGGGGGCTCGGCCAGACCGGTGTGGTCGGCACGCTGCGCAACGGGGCCAGCACCAGAAGCGTCGGCATTCGTGCCGATTTCGATGCCTTGCCGATCCTGGAGGAAACCGGCCTCGACTATGCCAGCAAGGCGCCCGGCGTCATGCATGCCTGCGGCCATGACGGGCACACGACCATGCTTCTGGGTGCTGCCAAAATCCTTTCCGAGCGGCGCAATTTCGATGGCGTGCTGCACCTGATCTTCCAGCCTGCCGAGGAGAATTTCGGCGGCGCCAAGCTGATGATGGATGACGGGCTGTTTGAAAAATTCCCCTGCGACGCGGTCTTTGCCCTGCACAACGATCCGGGCATTGCGTTTGGCACATTTGCCGTGCGCGAGGGGCCGATCATGGCGGCGGTCGATGAATGCAGGATCACCGTCGATGGTCGCGGCGGTCATGGCGCCGAGCCGCAGGATACCGCCGATCCGATCGTTTGCGGCGCATCGATCATCATGGCGCTGCAGACCATCGTCTCGCGTAACATCCATCCGATCGATCCGAGTGTCATCACCGTGGGCGCCTTTCACGCCGGTGCGGCCAGCAATGTCATCCCGGAGCGCGCCGAAATGGTGCTGAGCATCCGCTCCTTCAGTCCTGCGGTGCGCGACCAGCTCGAAAGCCGGATTCGCATGATCGCCGAAGGCCAGGCGGCCAGCTATGGCATGGGCGTCACCATCGACTATAGCCGCGGCTACAATGCGACGATCAACCATCCCGCCGAAACGGATTTCGTCCGGGATCTGGCACGACGCTTTGCCGGCGAAGACAAGGTGGTCGACATGGAGCGGCCGACTATGGGCAGCGAGGATTTCGCCTATATGCTGGCCGAGCGACCGGGCAGCTATTTCTTCCTCGGCACCCAGAGAACTCCCAACGACCCGCCGCTGCACCATCCGCGCTACGATTTCAACGACGACATCCTGCCGATCGGCACGAATTTCTGGGTCGAGTTGACGGAAGCCTGGCTGGCCAAGACCTGACATGACAATGCCCGGCAAGCCGGGCATTGACGTTTTTCTGTGTGATGGCAGAAATTCAGACGATCAATCGTCAGCCAAAAGACCGCTGGTCTGCAGCAGGGAGGCAAAGCGACCGCCCATCTGGCTCAGCTCCTCATAACCGCCCTTTTCGACGATCCGGCCATGATCAAGGAACAGGACCTGATCGGCTTCGCGCACCGTGGAAAGACGATGGGCGATGATGAAGGTGGTGCGATCCTGGCGCAACCGGTCGATCGCGGTCTTGACGCGCGCTTCGGTCTCGACGTCCAGCGCGCTGGTCGCCTCGTCCAGGACCAGGATCGGGGCATCCTTCAGGATCGCCCTGGCAATGGCGATTCGCTGGCGCTCGCCGCCGGAGAGCCGGTTGCCACGTTCTCCCACTTCGGTGGAAAAACCGTTGAGCCGGCTTTCGATGAATTCCGTGGCCGCCGCTGCTTCGGCTGCCTTGATGATCTCTTCGTCGCTGGCATGCTCGCGGCCGATGCGAATGTTCTCGCCGATCGTGCGGTTGAGGATGCCGGCATCCTGAAACACGGTTGCGATGCACTGGCGCAGCGAATTGCGCGTCACCTTGGAAATGTCGGTGCCATCGATTAGAATCTGGCCCTGCTGCGGCTCATGCACGCGCTGCAAAAGGTTGATCAGCGTCGTCTTGCCGGCGCCGGTCGGGCCGACGATGGCAATGGTCTGGCCTGCCTTGACCGAGAAGGACACGTCGTGGACGCCCTGCGTGGTGTTGGCAAAATCGAAGGAGACATTGCGGAACTCGACATCGCCGCGGACCTTTGAGAGTTCAGCCGCACCCTTCGGCTCTTCGCGCTCCTGAACGGAATCTTCCAGCTGGTAGAAATCCTCAAGCTTGGCGCGGGCTTCGAAAATCTGCGTGGCAAAGGCGCGCATCTGGTCGAGACGTCCGATCAGCAGGCCGGCAAAACCGATGAAGGCGATGATGTCACCAACCTTGAGTTCGCCCTTTTGGACCAGCATGGTGCCGATGATCAGGATGATCAGCATGGAGATGGTGGAGGCGATGCGGTTGAGGGCGCTGGCGATCGCCCACCAGTCGAGGACCGGATACTGGGCGGCCAGAAGCTTTTCGGTATATTCCTTCAAGGCCCGCGTCTCGGATTCGATGCGGTTGTAGCTATGCACCACCGAGACATTGCTGATCGAGTCGCTCACATGGGAAAACACCGTGTGATAGTGTCCCTCGACCGAGGCCTGGCCTTCCTTGGTGCGGCTCATGACCATCTTGCCGATCAGGATGTAGAGCGCGCCGAGCACCAGCAGCACGATGGTCAGGCGGACATCCATGGAAAAGGCGGTCGGGATCAGCAGGGCCAGGGCGACTGCCGTTGCCAGATGGGTTCGCATAAATTCCAGCCACAGGCCGAACAGCGTTTCGCTGGCGCGCAGCAGGGTATGCAGCGCGTTGGACGTGCCGCGCTGGTGGTGCCAGGTCAGCGGCATGGAAATGATGCGGCCGAAGGCTTCGGTCAAAAGCGTGGCGCGGCGACCATGGGCCAGGCGATCGGCCTCGCGGGCAACGAGCACATAGGCAACCGTGTTGAACACGCCAAAGCCGCCCCACATGACAAGAATAGGCGTCACGTCGCCGCCTTCGGATATGGCGTCGATGATCCGGCCGAACAGGATGGGTTCGGCAATGGTGATCACGGCCAGCACGATATTGGCGATCACGACCACCGTGACCTTCAGCCGATAGGCTGCCAGATATTTCAACGCCCGCATGTAGACTTGGAAGAGTGACACCGATGACCTCGTCTTCTTACGCCGGATTTTTCTCGCACTTTCCGGTCGCTGCCGCGCGTTTTTTCGCAGCCTGTCGATAACCCGCGAAAATGGCCGGCAAATTGCCCTATACCTCGTGACATCGATCCCGCAAACCGGATTCGATATCGCCGGAAGACTAATTTCCCTTCCGAAACCATGGCGAATGCAAGATTTCGGAAAAGCGAATTAATACCCCTATAAGAGGATGGGGCATTAGATATGAACGCAGCATGACCAAAAAATTCGTTTGACTATTGATTATACGGTTTGTCTTCTTTGAAGCAAACAAGGAGGTATTGGTGAGCATAAATCATATTATACAATTTTTGGTCGTGTCGAGAGCATGTAGAACCGCAGAAGAGCTGGTCGCCGAGCTTGAAAAATTGCTCCAAACCTACAAATTCGATTACTATGGCGTGGTTCGAAATCCCAAGCCGACCGAAAATCCCATGACCCTCGTCCTGGCCGGACGCTGGCCGGCGAAGTGGCCTGAGCTCTATATTTCCAAGAAATTCGTTCTCATCGATCCGACGGTCCGCCATCTCGGCCAAGCGCAGCGCGGGTTCCGTTGGCGGGATGCGATGATGGCGTTCAGAAGCGATCCGCATATCAAGCGCATGGGCCGGATGATGACCGAGGCCCATCGCTACGGGCTTGAGGATGGCTACAATTTCCCGATTCATGGACGCAGCGGGCTGCTCGGAAACCTGAGTGTGGGCGGCAAGGCGATCGAGTTGTCGCCGGTCGAGATGACGCTGTTCGATGCTGTTGCCAGACAGGCTTTCTGGCGGCTGATGGAGCTTACCAAGCAGGCCGGCGAACTGGAGGCAGCGGGTCAGGTCGACACCCGCATGACGCGGCGGGAGATGGAGATCCTCAATTACCTGGCTGAAGGGATGACGTCGAACGAAACGGCCAAGATCCTTGAGATCTCCAATCACACCGTCGACTGGTATGTAAATGGCATCCAGGACAAGTTGAATGCAAAGAATCGGCAGCATGTCGTGGCGCTGGCATTTCGCCTCGGTCTGATCAGCTGACTATCGTCATAATTTCTTCAAGCAGCCTTCCGGGAAATTGCGCATCGCCCGACAAACGGCTATGAAATCTCTTCGCAGACGCAGCATATCGACGTCTGCAAGATGAGGAGACCAATTTGTCTATTTCCAAGATTCTTGTTGCCAATCGATCCGAAATCGCGATTCGCGTCTTTCGTGCCGCCAATGAACTCGGAATCAAGACGGTCGCGATCTGGGCTGAAGAGGATAAGCTCGCATTGCACCGCTTCAAGGCCGACGAGAGCTACCAGGTGGGGCGCGGGCCGCATCTGGCGCGGGAACTTGGGCCGATCGAGAGCTATCTGTCGATCGACGAAGTCATTCGCGTCGCAAAGCTCTCAGGTGCCGATGCCATTCATCCAGGCTATGGTCTCCTCTCGGAAAGTCCGGAATTTGTAGACGCCTGCAACGTTGCAGGTATTACGTTTATCGGTCCTCGTGCCGATACGATGCGCAGGCTCGGCAACAAGGTGGCGGCCCGCAATCTGGCGATCGAGATCGGCGTGCCGGTGGTGCCCGCCACCGAACCGCTTCCCGATGATATGGCGGTGGTGGCCCGGATGGCCGAGGAGATCGGCTATCCGGTGATGCTGAAAGCCTCCTGGGGCGGCGGTGGGCGCGGCATGCGCGCCATCCGCGATCCCAAG
This sequence comes from Rhizobium sp. CG5, assembly GCF_023701945.1. Classification (GTDB taxonomy): domain Bacteria; phylum Pseudomonadota; class Alphaproteobacteria; order Rhizobiales; family Rhizobiaceae; genus Allorhizobium. Next base: position 13,070 of record NZ_JABAEF010000019.1, on the reverse strand, counting down.
GATCTCGCACGGGAAGTCGTGGAAGCCAAGCGCGAGGCCATGGCTGCCTTCGGCAAGGACGAGGTCTATCTGGAAAAGCTGGTCGAGCGGGCCCGCCACGTCGAAAGCCAGGTGCTTGGCGACACCCATGGCAATGTGGTGCATCTGTTCGAGCGCGATTGTTCGGTGCAGCGCCGCAATCAGAAGGTCGTCGAGCGGGCTCCGGCACCTTATCTCAGCGAGGAACAGCGCCAGGAACTGGCGAGCTACTCGACGCGGATTGCCAAGGCGACCAATTATGTCGGCGCCGGCACGGTCGAATATCTGATGGATATGGACAGCGGCAAGTTCTACTTCATCGAGGTCAATCCGCGCATCCAGGTCGAGCATACCGTCACCGAAGTCGTCACGGGCATCGACATCGTCAAGGCGCAGATCCATATCCTCGACGGTTGTGCGATCGGCACGCCGGAATCGGGCGTTCCGAAGCAGGAAGACATCAGGCTCAACGGCCATGCCCTGCAGTGCCGCATCACCACGGAAGATCCGGAACACAATTTCATTCCCGATTACGGCCGGATCACCGCCTATCGCGGCGCGACCGGTTTCGGTATCCGGCTGGACGGTGGCACCGCCTATTCCGGCGCCGTGATCACCCGTTATTATGATCCGCTGCTGGAAAAGGTGACGGCGTGGTCGCCCTCGCCATCGGAGACCATCGCCCGCATGGACCGGGCGCTGCGCGAATTCCGTATTCGCGGTGTCGCCACGAACCTGACCTTCCTGGAGGCCATCATCGGCCACCCGAAGTTCAAGGACAATACCTATACGACGCGCTTCATCGATACGACGCCGGAGCTGTTCCAGCAGGTCAAGCGGCAGGACCGCGCCACCAAGCTTCTGACCTATCTGGCCGACGTGACCGTCAACGGCCATCCGGAAGCCAAGGGCCGCCCCAAGCCGTCCAAGGATATTGCCGAGCCGGTCGTGCCGTTCACGCCGGTCGACATCAAGTCCGGCACGAAGCAGAAGCTCGACGAACTCGGTCCGAAGAAATTCGGCGAATGGGTGCGGGCCCAGCCGCAGGTCCTGATCACCGATACCACCATGCGTGACGGCCACCAGTCGCTGCTGGCGACCCGCATGCGGACCTACGATATCGCCCGCATCGCTGGCACCTATGCGCGCGCACTGCCCAATCTGTTCTCGCTGGAATGCTGGGGCGGTGCGACCTTCGACGTGTCGATGCGCTTCCTCACCGAGGATCCGTGGGAGCGCCTGGCGAAGATTCGCGAAGATGCGCCGAACCTGCTGCTGCAGATGTTGCTGCGCGGCGCCAATGGCGTCGGCTACAAGAACTATCCCGACAATGTGGTGAAATATTTCGTCCGCCAGGCCGCCGCCGGCGGGATCGACCTGTTCCGGGTGTTCGACTGCCTGAACTGGGTGGAGAACATGCGCGTCTCGATGGATGCCGTGGCCGAAGAGAACAAGATCTGCGAAGCGGCGATCTGCTATACCGGCGACATCCTCAATTCCGCCCGGCCGAAATACGATCTGAAATACTACACGGCGCTGGCCGCCGAACTCGACAGGGCCGGCGCGCATATCATCGCCGTCAAGGACATGGCCGGTCTGTTGAAGCCGGCGGCGGCGCGGGTGCTATTCAAGGCGCTGCGCGAGGCAACCGACCTGCCGATCCACTTCCATACCCATGACACGTCGGGGATTGCGGCTGCCACCATCCTGGCCGCCGTCGAGGCCGGGGCCGATGTGGTCGATGCGGCGATGGATTCGCTGTCGGGCAATACGTCGCAGCCCTGTCTCGGCTCGATCGTCGAAGCGCTGCGCGGCACGGACCGCGATCCGGGTCTTGATCCGCAATGGATCCGCCGCATCTCCTTCTACTGGGAGGCGGTGCGCCATCAATATACGGCCTTCGAAAGTGACCTGAAGGGTCCGGCGTCCGAAGTCTACCTGCATGAAATGCCGGGTGGCCAGTTCACCAATCTGAAGGAGCAGGCCCGTTCGCTGGGTCTTGAGACCCGCTGGCACGAAGTGGCGCAGACCTATGCCGATGCCAACCAGATGTTCGGCGATATCGTCAAGGTAACGCCGTCATCCAAGGTGGTCGGCGATATGGCGCTGATGATGGTCAGCCAGGATCTGACGGTGGCCGATGTGGTCAATCCGGACAAGGATGTCTCCTTCCCGGACTCGGTCGTGTCGATGCTCAAGGGCGACCTGGGGCAACCTCCCGGCGGCTGGCCGGAAGTGCTGCAGAAGAAGGCGCTCAAGGGTGAAAAGCCCTATACGGTGCGGCCCGGTTCGCTTCTGGCACCGGCCGATCTCGATGCGGAGCGCAAGGAGATCGAGGCCAAGCTGGAGCGGCCGATCAACGATTTCGAATTCGCCTCCTACCTGATGTATCCGAAGGTCTTTACCGACTACGCTTTGGCCGCCGATACCTATGGTCCGGTCAGCGTTCTGCCGACGCCGGCCTATTTCTACGGGCTTGCCTCTGGCGAGGAGTTGTTTGCCGATATCGAGAAGGGCAAGACGCTGGTCGTTCTCAACCAGGCCCAGGCCGAAGTGGATGAGAAGGGCATGGTCAAGGTGTTCTTCGAGATCAACGGCCAGCCGCGTCCGATCAAGGTTCCCGATCGCAACCGCGGTGCGTCCAGTGCCGTGCGCCGCAAGGCGGAGGCCGGCAATGCCGCCCATATCGGTGCGCCGATGCCGGGCGTCATCTCGACCGTTGCCGTGACGGCCGGCCAGGCGGTCAAGGCCGGCGACGTGCTGCTCTCCATCGAAGCGATGAAGATGGAAACGGCCCTGCATGCCGAAAAGGATGGCAAGATCGCCGAAGTCCTGGTGCGCACCGGCGACCAGATTGACGCCAAGGATTTGTTGATCGTTCTCGAAGTCTGAGCGAACGCATTTCCTCGGCTTGACCTCTGAAACCCGGCTTCCCGCAAGGGAGGCCCGGGTTTTTCGTTGCATGATGGCGTCGCCCATGAACAAATAGTGCTTGTAACATATATTAAATCATATATACGAAGATATGTAGATACATCTCTTTGGAGGTTTCCATGTCTCTCGATCGTATGGTTCTGGCTTTCGCCGGCACGATGGTGCTGCTGTCCGTTGTCCTCACTCTTTTCGTGCATCCGCTGTTTGTCTGGTTCACGGTTTTCATCGGTGCCAATCTGCTGCAATCGGCCTTCACCGGTTTCTGCCCGGCTGCGATGCTGTTTCGGAAACTCGGCATCCGCCCCGGAACCGCCTTCTAAGCGGCTTTGTCCTTAAGGAGCAGATCGATGCACGGCTTGCCATTCGCCCCTTCCCTTGCGCTGCTTGCGCTTCTGTCGGGTGCCGCTCATGCCGGCACTCTGCGTGTCGAGCCACAGTCGATTCCCGAATGGAAGGCTGTCTACGGACGGGTCGAGGCGCGCGACAGCGTGCCGGCACGGGCGCGGATCGGCGGAACGTTGATCGACCTCAAGGTAACGGAGGGCGATCCTGTCAAGGCGGGCGACGTCATCGCGTCGGTCAAGGACGATAAGATCGAATTCCAGATCGCGGCGATCGATGCGCAATTGTTGGGTCTGCACGCCTCGATGGACAATGCGCAGTCGGAACTGGCCCGTAGCGAAGAAATGATCAAGCGCGGCGTGACCACGGCGCAGCGGCTTGATGCATTGCGTACCCAGGTCGATGTCGTCCGCAACCAGATTGCCGCTGCGGAAGCCGAGCGTTCGGTGATTGTCCAGCAGGGCAAGGAGGGTGCCGTGCTGGCGCCGGTTGCCGGTACGGTTCTCAGTGTTCCCGTGACGCGCGATGCGGTGATCCTGGCGGGCGAAACCGTTGCCACCATTGGCGGCGGAGGCTTTTTTCTGCGGCTGGCGATCCCCGAACGGCATGCCGACCTGCTGAAGGAAAATGCCACGATCGAGATCGAAGGCGGCGACGGCTTGAAAAGTGCCGGCCGCCTGGCGAAGATCTATCCCGAGATCGACAATGGCCGGGTGATCGCCGATGTCGAGGTGGACGATCTGCCGACCGGCTTCGTCAACCGGCGGCTGCTGGTGCGTGTGCCGGTCGGCGAACGGGACGCCCTGCTGGTGCCATTGGCAGCCATTGCCAACCGTTACGGAAGCGATTTCGTCATCGTGAAAAGTGGTGACGCGACAGCCGAACGCGCCGTGGTCACGGGCCGTCCGATCCCATGGGACGGCGTGGTCATGAGCGAGATTGTCTCGGGCCTTGCGGCCGGCGACGAGGTCATAATTCCATGAAAAAGCCTGGTCTCGGCATTGCCGGCGGCTTGACCAAAGCCTTCATCACCTCGCCCTTGACACCTCTCTTCCTGCTGGCGGCCTTTGCGCTCGGGCTGATCGCCCTGATGACATTGCCGCGCGAAGAGGAGCCGCAGATCTCCGTGCCGATGGTCGATATCATCGTGCGTGCCGACGGCCTGAAGGCCGAGGATGCGGTCAAGCTGGTCACCGAGCCGCTGGAGACCCTCGTCAAGGGCATCAATGATGTCGAGCATGTCTATTCCCACACGACGGACGATCAGGTTCTGGTCACGGCCCGTTTCATCGTTGGGACATCGGGCGATACTGCCGTGCTGCGCATTCACGACAAGATCATGGCCAATATGGCCAGTATCCCGGTCGGCATTCCCGAACCGCTGGTGGTCGGCCGCACGATCGACGATGTGGCGATCGTTTCGCTGACCTTGACGCCGTCGGTCGACAAGGGCGCCGGCGTGGATGCCGTCGCTTTGACGCGCATCGCCCGGGAGCTCCGGGTCGAAATCTCCAAGATCGATGATGTCGGGATCAGCTATCTGGTCGGCGAGACCGGCGATGCCATCCGCATTGCACCGGACACTGAGAAACTGGCGCTCTACGGCCTGACGCTGCAGACGCTGTCTGCCAAGGTGACGGCGGCCAACCGCTCCTTCTCGACGGGACTTCTGCGCGACAAGGGTGAGCAGATCGAGTTGATGGCCGGTGAAACATTGGCGACACCCGTCGAGATTGGCAATCTGCTTTTGACCACCCGCGACAACCGGCCGGTCTATGTGCGGGATGTTGCCGAGATATCCTTCGCGACCGATACCAGCGAAGCCCGCGCGTCAACGGTCACTCGGGGCGAGGACGGCGCGGTGCGCCGGGTCCCGGCAGTGACGCTGGCGGTGGCCAAGCGTGCGGGGTCCAATGCCGTGCTGGTATCGGAGCAGATTCTGGAGCGAATCGAGCAGCTGGAAGGCAGCCTTTTGCCGGATTCGATGCATGTCGAAGTGACCCGCAACTATGGCGAAACGGCCAATGAGAAGGCCAATGAGCTGCTCTTGCATCTGGGTCTGGCGACCCTGTCGATCATCGCCCTTGTCTGGGTGGCCATCGGCCGCCGCGAGGCGATGGTGGTGGCCGTGGTCATTCCCGTTACCATCCTACTGACGCTGTTTGCCGCCAATATCATGGGCTATACGCTGAATCGCGTGTCGCTGTTCGCGCTGATCTTTTCGATCGGCATTCTGGTGGATGACGCGATCGTGGTGATCGAGAATATCGCGCGGCATTGGGGCATGGCGCCCGATATCGATCGCCGCCAGGCGGCCATCGAAGCGGTGGCGGAGGTCGGCAATCCGACGATCGTCGCGACGCTGACGGTGGTCGTGGCCCTGCTGCCGATGCTGTTTGTCTCCGGCATGATGGGCCCCTATATGAGCCCGATCCCGGCCAATGCCTCGGCGGCGATGATCTTTTCGTTTTTCGTGGCCGTGCTGGTCACGCCCTGGCTGATGCTGAAGGTGGCCGGCAAGGCTCCCCTGCATCATGATGCCGATCACGCCGCAGGCGGGCACCTCGGCCGGATCTATTCCGCCGTCGCACGGCCGATCCTTGCCTCCAAGGCGCGCAGCTGGACCTTCCTGATGCTGGTCGGTGTCGCCACGCTCGGATCCCTGGCGCTGTTCTATACCCAGGATGTCACGGTCAAGCTGCTGCCCTTCGACAACAAGTCCGAACTCCAGGTTCTGATCGATCTGCCGGAAGGATCCTCAGTCGAGGCGACCGACGCGGTTGCCCAGGCGGTGGCGGGGATCGTGCTCGATACGCCCGAAGTCCTTTCCGTCCAGACCCATGCCGCGACTGCGGCGCCCTTCAACTTCAACGGGCTGGTGCGCCAGGCCTATCTGCGCTCCAGTCCGTATATGGGCGACGTCCAGATCAACCTGGCGCCCAAGGGTGAGCGGGACCGATCGAGCCACGCCATCGCGCTCGATCTTCGCCAGCGGCTGCTGTCCTCCGTCAAGGTTCCCGACGGTACGTCGCTGAAGGTCGTCGAACCGCCGCCGGGTCCGCCTGTGATGGCGACGCTGCTCGCCGAGATCTATGGGCCGGATGCCGAAAGCCGCCGGGCGACGGCGCGACAGGTGACGGAGGCGTTCCGGTCCGTGCCGTTCATCGTCGACGTGGACGACAGTTTCGGCCAGCCGGCCAGGCGCCTGCGAGCAACGATCTCGACCGACGATCTCGATTTCTTCGGGGTCAGCGAAAGCGACGTCTTCGACACGCTGTCCATCCTCAACGATACGACCGTCATCGGATACTCCCATCGCGGCGAGGGCCGAGCGCCGATCCCGATCGAGATCGGCCGGCCGAAGGGCATGAAAGTGATGGACGAGACCCTGCTTGCGACGCCGATCCCCGCCAATGTGCTGCCCGGGTCGCGCTCGGTGGTGGAACTGGGCGACGTGGTGCGCATCCGCGAGGAGCGGGCCTCCTTCCCGATCTTCCGGCACAATGGCCGCTATGCGGAAATGGTCACGGGGGAACTCGCCGGTGCCTTCGAAGCGCCGCTTTACGGCATGCTTGCCGTGCAGGATGCAATCGACGCGATGGACTGGACCGGCTTGCAGAAGCCGCAGATCGTTCTGCATGGCCAGCCGATCGACCAGAGCAAGTCTGTCCTTCTGTGGGACGGCGAGTGGGAGGTGACGTGGATCACCTTCCGCGACATGGGGGCTGCTTTCATCGTCGCATTGCTGGGCATCTATATCCTGGTGGTCGCGCAGTTCGGATCGTTCAAGGTGCCGCTGGTCATTCTGACGCCGATCCCGCTGACCTTTATCGGCATCCTGACCGGCCATTGGCTGTTCGGCGCGCCGTTCTCGGCCACCTCGATGATCGGCTTCATAGCCCTGGCCGGCATTATCGTGCGGAACTCCATCCTGCTGGTCGATTTCGTCCGCCACGCCAGCAGGCCAGACCGTCCGCTGACCGATGTGCTGATCGAAGCCGGCGCCATCCGCTTCAAGCCCATCCTGCTGACGGCCGTTGCGGCGATGATTGGTGCGGTGGTCATCCTGACCGATCCGATCTTCCAGGGATTGGCGATTTCCCTGCTATTCGGTCTTGCATCGTCGACTCTGCTGACGGTTCTGGTCATTCCGGCAATCTACCGGGTGCTGCGGACCTGAGCCTAAGTGTCGTCACCGTCTGCGTTTTACTGCAGACAGTGACGGTTAACCTTAAAAGCGATCGCCGACACTATTGGACCTGGCGAGGGTCTTGGGTTTACGGCTCGTTTCCACATTTGCGCTAGTGTTGCCTCAGATTTATAGTTTGGGGTGCAATGTGAAGCATAATCTCAAGGTCATTTCGGCACAGCCGGATTATCGTGCCGAGCTTGAAGCCAAGCTGACGCTGGCGCATTCCCGAATCGAAAAGGCGTTTCTCGATGGCGGGGCCGTTCTGGTCTCCGTCATGGAAATCCTCAACGGTCTGGTCGATATCCTCGATCGGCTGACGGGAACCCTGGACGGACAGAAAACCGCCAGCACGATCGACGGGCTTCGCCAGACGGTTGCCGATCTGGCGACCCTGCCGCAGCTGGCCGAGATGCGTCAGTCGACCTTCAGCGAGATATCCGAGATCTGCCACTCGACCTTCCAGCACGTTCAGGACATGCAGGAATCCATTCGCTACCTCAGAACGTTTGCGATCACCGTGAAGATCACCGGGGCGGGGCTTGCGGGCTTCGGCGAGTTTGCCGACGAGATCCGTGACCGTATCCAGTCGGGCGCCATGGAAGTCGAAAAGTTCGGCGGGCAACTGGCACTGATGCGCTCGCAGCTCGACCGGGCGCGGACCTTCTCGCAGGGTATCCGCCAGGATTTCGACGCCACCATCCCGCAGATCGTCCTCAATCTCAACCAAAGTTCCGGCCAGATCGCCAAGCAGCATGAGCAGATGGTTTCCGTTGCCGCGCAGGTCAAGGCCGTGACGCGCAACGTGCAGAACAAGATCGCCTCGGTGCTTTCGGCCCTGCAGATCGGCGACATCACCCGTCAGCGGATCGAACATATCCAGAGCGCCATGGAGATGTTCGATACCTTCGTGTCCTCACCGGACGGTGCGGCGCTGAGCGCTACGGAGATTGACGACCTGCAGACAGCGATCTTCCACCTTGCCCATGCGCAGCTCGATGAGACACTTGCCGATTTCCGCCAGCAGTGCCGCAGCATCTTCACCAATATTTCCAGTTTCACCGAGAATGCCACGCAGATCCTGGTGCTGCGCGACAAGCTGACCGAACAGGGCAGCGGTCAGGACCAGAATGCGCTGAAATCGATGGAAGTCGATATGCAAAACGGTTGCCAGCTTGCGACCCGTGTCCAGGAGCGCAGCACCGATTCCGATGAGGTGGTCGGGTCGGTGACCAAGACCGCCCATGACCTGTTGATGGGCATCGAAGTGATCCGCTCGATCAAGACGGATATCCACTATATGGCGCTGAACTCCAATCTGCGCTGCTCGCGGCTTGGCGATGAAGGCCGGTCCGTCAATGTGGTGAGCGGCGAGCTGCGCACCTTTGCCGCCAGGCTTGAAACGCCGGCGGATGCCATCGTCACGGAATTGCAGCGTGTCGAAACCGCCACGCAATATCTGGCGAGCGAAGCATCGGTCGAGATCAGCAATATCGCCGGCCCGCTGCAGGATGCGCTGTCGGCCATCCAGGGCGTCAGTGCCGAGATGGAGAAGGGGCTTGGCGAATTTGCAAACGAAGGCCAGGCGGTGTTTAGCCGGATCAGTGCTGCCGTGACCAAGCTCGATTTCGAAAGTGAACTGGGTGATGTGCTGAACGAATGCCTGTCGCTCGCCGCCGATCTGTCGCCCGGCAACGAACCGGATCTCTCAGGCATGGCCGAAAAGGCAGCGCCTCTGTCTGCGCAGATCTACCGGATCTATACGATGGTGCAGGAGCGCGACATCCACACCCGTTATCTGCCCTCCGCCGGCACATTCGCCTTGGCTCAGGAACCGCCGAAGGCCGAGATCGTCAATGACGACGATCTCTTTGCCGACGCGCTGTTTTGATCTGGTTGAAGTGAGAGCCTCGTTCAGGCGGCCTTTTCAAGGCTGCCGGCTGTCAGCTGTCCGCTCTTGGCAGCCTTTCGTGCAACGGGCACCAGGCGCTGCACCTCGTCTGCAAAGCTGACGGCATTTTCGATCGCCTTGTCGAGATTGCTGACCTTGGCGCCGTCCATCGTGTGCAGGAAAGCCTTGAAATCGAACATGTCGCGATAGGCGGAACGCTCGATGATCGGGGTGTCGAGTACATGCACACTCTGCTCGGCCAGCAGTTGCTTGACGGCCTGCAGGGCACGGGTCGTCACAAAGGAATTGACCCTCGACAGAACGACGGAATGGGCAATGCGCAGGTCGGCTTTGCGGTCGAGATAGCGCAGCAGGTCCAGCACCTGAGCGCCACCCTGGGCATCCATCGAACTGCCCTGGATCGGGATGAGAACATGGTCGGACAGGCCGATGGCTGTCGCCAGCAAGGGCGTCTGGGCGCCGGGAAGATCAACGATCACATAGTCGCACACAGCGCGATAATCATTGACGGTCCGCTGCAGAGACGCAGCGGATACGAATGTCTCGACGGTCAGATTGTGCTGTCGCTCGGCGGCGTCAAACCATTTCGAGATCCAGCGTTGCGGATCCGTATCGATCAGGCAGACGCGATAACCGCGACGCAAGAGTTCCGTTGTCAGCAGCAGCACCGCCGTGGTTTTGCCCGCTCCGCCCTTGGTGTTGGCAAATGTGACGACTGGCATTTTCGATCTCCATCAGAGCATACGAGCCGTCATCGCTCAACACCGGCACCGTTACATGGTCCCGATCCCATAGTTGCGAATTATGGTTAATAAGTTGTAAACAGGGCGCCGCTCGACGTTTTGCCAAAGGCTAGCGCCGCTTGTCCTCCGCCAGGATTTCCCGCGCAATCTGATTGAGCGGCACGATCTTGTCGACGCCACCGCGCGCAATGGCCTCCTTCGGCATGCCGAAGACAACCGACGATGCTTCATCCTGGGCGATGGTGAAGGCACCGGCCTGGTGCATTTCCTCCATGCCTTTTGCGCCGTCGTCGCCCATTCCGGTCATGATGACGCCCATGGCATTCGAGCCGGCCGAGCGGGCAGCCGAGCGAAACAGCACGTCGACGGAAGGCCGGTGTCGGGACACCAGCGGTCCTGCACGGACGGAGACCTGGTAGCGCGCGCCCTGACGCTCCAGCAGGGTGTGCCGGTCGCCGGGAGCGATCAGCACATGGCCGCGCAGAACCGGATCACCGTCCTCGGCCTCCTTGATTTCCACCTCGCAAAGGCTGTTGAGGCGCTTGGCAAAGGCAGCGGTAAATTTTTCCGGCATATGCTGGACAATCACCAGGCCCGGCGCATTGGCGGGCAGCTTTTCCAGCATTTCCCGCAGGGCTTCCGTGCCGCCGGTCGAGGCGCCGACACAGACCACCATTTCCGTGGTACGGGCCATGGCTTTGCCGGTCGGCGGCGGCAGTACGGCATCGGCCGTCAGCTTGGCGGCCGGGCCAGAGGCAACGGCAAAGCGGCTGGCGGCACGGCCGGGACCCACCCGGGCATGGGCCGCACTCTTGACGACTTCGCAGATCCGCATCGCCTGTTCGGCCAGATAGTCGGCGGCGCCGATCTTGGGCTTCAGAATGACATCGACAGCACCGGCCTCCAGCGCCTGCAGCAGGGTTTCCGAGCCGGATTCGGTCAGCGATGAACACATGACGACCGGGATCGGCCGTTGCGACATCAGCTTGCGCAGAAAGGTGATGCCGTCCATACGCGGCATTTCCACATCCAATGTAATGACATCCGGGATGTCCTCCTGAATCCGCTTTGCGGCGATGAAGGGATCGGACGCCGCGCCGAGCACCTCGATTGCCGGATCGGATTGCAGGATGGTGGTCAGCGTTTGCCGGACGCTCGCGGAGTCATCAATGATTAGGACGCGGATCTTTTTTCCCATCGTGTGACGTTGTCAGTCCTTTCTGAAAATGGTGTTAGCGACCTGGCGCACTGGCAGATCGATGCCGGTGACCGATTCCGAGTGACCGATGAACAGATAGCCTCCCGGTGCGAGATGTTTGCAAAGCTGCGTCAGAACATGGGATTGGGTCTTCTTGTCGAAGTATATGAGCACATTGCGGCAGAAGATCAAATGCATGGGTTCGCCGACCTGATAGCTCTGGTCCATCAGGTTGAGCCGGCCAAACCCGACCTTGGCGCGCAGCGACGGCGTGATCCGCACGTCATGGCGGGTCCTGTCGACGGCCTGCATGACATATTTGGCCATCAGGTCGGGCGCAACGGGCTTGAGAAGTTCGGCCTGGTAGATGCCGGACCGTGCCTTTAAGAGCACTTCGGTGGACAGGTCTGTGGCCAAAATGGAGTAATCCGGACCGCCTTTTTCCGCATATTCAGCCAGCACCATCGCCATCGTATAAGGCTCGGCACCTGTCGAGCAGGCCGAGCTCCAGGCCCGGATGCGGCGCAGGCCGGAGGCCTTGAACTCCGGCAGGATCACCTGTTCCAAATAGGTGAAATGGTTGGGTTCGCGAAAGAAGTCGGTCTTGTTGGTGGTGACGGCGTCGATCAGATAGACGCTCTCCGCTTCCAGCCCGCCGTGCTTGAACAAGTAGTCGCAATAGTCGTTGAAACCCTGCAGGCCCGTCGCCCGGACGCGCCTGCGCAGCCGACCCTCCAGCATGGTCATCTTGGTCTGCGGCATCTTGATGCCGCTGTAGTTATAGATATAGCCCGACAGCAGCTGGAAGTTCTTGTCGCTCAGGCGCTCGTCTGCGCTCTGAGGTTTTACCGCGATACTCACACTCATACGCTCTTACGCTCCTTAGGCGACGGCCATCGACTTCTCGCCGGTGTGGAGAAGGGTATTTTCGGTATCGGAGAACAGCCGTGCCAGATCGACGATGACGACAAAATCGCCTTCGCGCCGGACGATGCCGGCAATATAGTCCGAACGCCAGTGTATCCCGATATCCGGTGCGGTCTCGATCTGGTCACGCCGGAACGGCGTGACCTCGAAGACCTTGTCGGCGACCAGGCCGAGTGCGAGCACCCGTTCCTTGAGCGGTATGTCGAGCACCAGGATGCGGGTATGCGGCGTTTTGACGGTCTTCGTCATGCCGAGCTTCAGCCGGAGATCGATGACCGGCACGCCCTGGCCGCGTACGTCCCGCAGGCCCAGCAGATAGTCGGGCCCATGGGGGATCTTGAACGCGTCCTCGTGATCGAGGATTTCGCGGACGGTTTCGACAGGCACGGCGAAGACTTCTTCGCCGAGACTGAAGGTTACGAATTGCGATTCAGATGTAGGATTGGCCATGATCATGCACTTTCCCTAAATTGAGCGTCATCGGAGTCTGGTCCGCCCATCGACAGGTCGAGGGCAAAGCCCTTGGCCCGGGCCTGTTGGGCGGCAATCGAGTGATCGGCAGCGGCCGCAGGGCGGCGCGGTGCAGATGAGGCGGCCGGCTGCCGGGCGGCGGGTTTTGCCGCCGATCGCTGCGGCGAGCCGCTGGCACGGGTGCCAGCCCGGTCGACCCTGAAGAAGGAGATCGACGTCTGCAGTTCCTCGGCCTGTGCGGCCAGTTCCTCAGATGTCGCCGACATTTCTTCCGAGGCACCGGCATTCTGCTGGGTCACCTTGTCGAGCTGCTGGATCGCCTCGTTGATCTGCGAA
>NZ_JABAEF010000018.1 GCF_023701945.1 Rhizobium sp. CG5 | reverse complement strand
GGGTGGGGAGGGGACTTTAGTGAGGTTTTGGAGAGGCTTTTTTCCCTCATCCCGCTACTTCACCGTCACCTCGGTCCGCTCGCCGGCCTTGACGCTAACGGGTTTTTCCTTGGGCGCGGTATCGCCCGCATAGCGGGCTCGCACGATATAGTCGCCCGGCGGCAACGTCTCGTTGAGCGCCGCGCCATTGCTGCCGGTGATGTCCTCCTGCCGGCCCTGGATATCCTTGGCGGCGCCGACCACCTCGATATGGCTGGCGCCGGGTGCCGTGACGGCCAGCACGCCGCCATTGATGTTGACGCGGACCTCGAGGCGCTCGCCGGCCTTGATCGAGAACGGCGTTTGGCCGGTGGCCTGGCCGAGTTCGGCTTTCAGGACGAAATCGCCGGCCGGAATGTCGAGCACCCGGTTGATGCCGTAGCTGCCTTCGATCGAGGCCGGCTCGCCGCTCATATCTTTCAGCACCGAGACGATATCGAAGCGGATGCCGTTTTCCTCGACGTCCGGGCCGCCCTCCGCGTAGACCGCCTTGGGCAGCACCACGCCGGTGGCGATCACCATGTCCCGGGCGACCGTTTCTCCGGCCCTGACGCTGGCCTTGTCGGAAACTTTCGCCACGCCGATGCTGGCCTCGATGTCGATATCGCCGGCCGGCACGTAGAAGGCGCGCTCGCCATAGCCGCCATCCGCGAAACGGCCCTGCCGGATGTCGAGGCGGGCACTCTCGTCCCGCTCGCCGCCTTGCGTGCGCGTCGGCTTCAGGATCAGAATGCCGGCCTCGAAATTGACCTTGATATCGGTGATCTCGTCCCCCTTCACCTCGAAGGGCACCTCGCGCGACAGTTCCGCCAGCCGCGCCAGGGCCACGTAGCGTCCGGGCGGCAGGGTGGTCTCAAAGGTCGCCTCGTAGCCGCCGTCGATCGCATTGGCCAGCCGCTTGCCATCGGCGGCGGTCGGATAGATATCCCAGCGCACCTCGGCCAGGTCGCCGAGCGACGGGCCGCCCTCCGACAGCACGGCATCGGTGCGCAGGTTGAAGCTCGGAGCGGGCGGTTGCGGTGTCGGCGGCGGCAAAACGCTGACCTGTGCGGCAACCGCGCTGCCGAACATCAGGGCCGTGACCGTTGCGATCGCGAAAACTATGCGCATGGGGAATACCTTGCTGACCGTTGGGGAGGAGCATGTTGCATGGGCCGCCGGACCTGGCAAGCGGGCCATATGTCACGGCAGACCGGCCGGCGGCGCTGCCCATGTTGCATCGCAAATGGATTATTTTGAGATGCCGGCGGCCAAATTCAGGGTTTGGTAACCAAGATCGGTAACCATAAGCATCGTGTTCCAGCAGCACGCTTCAGTGTAACCCGGTTCCCGCGTCAGCGTAAACAGTGAGTATCCGATGGCTTCAGTATTTTCGCTCGCCGATCTTCGCCGCGCCGATGGCGCCAAGTCATGGATCGATACGATTATCAAGGGCGATTGCGTGGCAGCGCTGGAAGCCCTGCCGGACAATTCGGTCGATGTGATCTTCGCCGACCCACCGTATAATCTGCAGCTCGGCGGTGCGCTTCACCGTCCCGATCAGTCGCTGGTCGATGCCGTCGACGATGCCTGGGACCAGTTCGCCTCCTATGATGTTTACGATGCCTTCACCCGCGCCTGGCTGCTCGCCTGCCGCCGCGTGCTGAAGCCGACCGGCACCATCTGGGTGATCGGCTCCTACCACAATATCTTCCGCGTCGGCACGACCCTGCAGGATCTCAACTTCTGGATCCTCAACGACATCGTCTGGCGCAAGACCAATCCCATGCCCAATTTCAAGGGCCGCCGTTTCCAGAACGCCCATGAGACGATGATCTGGGCCTCGCCGGATCCGAAGACCAAGGGCTATACCTTCAACTACGACGCGCTCAAGGCCTCCAACGACGACGTGCAGATGCGCTCCGACTGGCTGTTCCCGATCTGCGCCGGCGCCGAGCGGCTGAAGGGCGAGGACGGCAAGAAGATCCATCCGACCCAGAAGCCGGAAGCGCTGCTGGCCCGCATCATCATGGCCTCCACCAAGCCGGGCGATATCGTGCTGGACCCGTTCTTCGGTTCGGGCACCACGGGTGCTGTCGCCAAGCGCCTCGGCCGCCACTTCGTCGGCATCGAGCGCGAGCAGGATTATATCGACGCGGCGTCTGCCCGCATCGCTGCCGTCGAGCCGCTCGGCAAGACCGAGCTGACGGTGCTGACCGGCAAGAAGGCCGAACCGCGCGTCGCCTTCAACACCCTGGTCGAAAGCGGCCTGGTCAAGCCCGGCCAGGTGCTGTCCTGCGCCAAGCGCCGGCACCGGGCCATCGTGCGTGCTGACGGCACACTCGTCTCCGGCGGCGACGCCGGTTCCATTCATCGCCTTGGCGCCAAAGTCCAGGGTCTTGATGCCTGCAACGGATGGACCTTCTGGCATTTCGAAGAGGGGGCAACCCTGCGCCCCATTGACGATCTCAGGTCGATCATCCGCAATGGTCTGGCAAAGCTGGATTAACGGTCCGCCCAGCTTTGTCAGACCGGTTATTCTTCTCTCGGTTTTCGTACCTTCAGTCCCGAGAGGAGAGGCTTGGCGCCCGGAACCCTTAAAAGGTTTCGGGCGCCATCTGGCGTTTTGGCGCCCTCAGTAATCCGTCACATCGACGCGGATGATCCGTCCCGCATCATTGAAGGTGATCGTCTCCTCGCCGCGCCGCACCAGCGCCTCGCCGGTCTGCGAATGGGTGGCGTTCAGCGACCACACGGCCCGCGCCGCCATCGGCGAGACAGGCTCCACCAGTTCGTCCAGCGCCACCTGATCCGGATAGCTGTCGAAATAGCGGCGAAAGGCCTGCAGGATCGCCGGCCGACCTTCAAGCGCGCCGACCTTGATCGAGCCGTAGACGGCATCCTCACTAAAGAAATCCTCGATCGTCGCAAAATCGAGGGCGTTGATGGCGGCATGAAAGCGATGGACGGCGAAGACCGGGTCGAAAGGCATGGCGTGTCCTTGGTTGAAATCTGTCTTGAGACATCCCGGCAGAAAAGCCGATCGGGTCTTGCGGGGCAAGCCCGCTGAACGTGAGGCGACCTCCAGTTTCGGACAAGTCGGACTTCCTACAGCTCGTGCGCGTCAGCAAGAGGAGTGCCCGTGTCGGCATTGATGGATCAGGCAAAGCAGCAGTTCAACCGGGGCGATCTGCAGATCGCGCTGGCGACGCTCGGCCGCCTGATGGTCAAGGAGCGTCGCAATGCCGATGCCTTCATCCTGGCTGCCACCATCCATGAGAAACTCGGCGACCGGGCCGCTGCAGCCGGCCTGTTTGCCGGCGCCATCGATCTGACTTCCAAGCTGCGCCGCGAAGTGGCGTTCCGGGCCGCCAGCCACTATGTCGCCGTCAACGACAATGCCGCAGCGCTTGGCGCGTTGCAGACGCTTTACCGCCACCTGCCCGACGATGTCGACGTCAACCATTCGATCTGCAGCCTTTACCGCGAAGCCGGCCGCTATGACGAGGCGCTGCCCTTCGCCCGCAGCCTCCTGAGCATCGGCCGCACCTTCGGCAATTTTCTGAACGCCGGCATCGTGCTGTCCGGCCTTGGTCGCTACGAGGAAGCCTATCCGGCGCTGACGCGCGCCCATCAGGAAAAGCCGCAGGAACGGCTGGCGCTCAGCGAACTGTTCTGGTGCGCCGCCAATCTCTGCGATTTCGCCACCGCCGACCGCCTGCAGCGCCAGCTGGAAGAGGCCTATGCCAGCGAGGGCGATGCGGCCGATATCCGCGAAAACGCCTTCCGCGCCATCACCTGGTCGGGCAATGAAGCCTATCACGCGCTCTGCGCCCGCCGCACCGCCGCCACCCTGTTTCCGCCGGCAGCACCCGCGCGCCCGCCACGGGTCAGAAATCCCGGCGAGCGCTTGCGCATCGGCTATCTCTCCTGCGATTTTTTCGAGCATGCCACCATGGCGCTGTTTGCCGGCGTGCTGGAAGCCCATGACCGTACCCGCGTCGAGATTTTCGGCATCTGCCATACTGCGGCCGGCAGCCGAAAAGGGCCGATGCGTCAGCGCTTTCTGGACTCGGTCGAGCATGTCGTCGATATCCTCGACCTCGATGATGATGCCGCGGCCCGGACCATCGCCGCACTCGATCTCGATGTGCTGGTCGATCTGAAAGGCTTTACCCAAGGCAACCGTCTCGGCATTTTCAGTCGCCGCCCGGCGCCGCTTCAGGTCACTTATCTCGGCTTCCCCGGCAGCGTCGCCGGCGTTGGCATCGATTATGCGCTGACCGATGCCGTGGTTACCCCGCCGGCAAGCCAGCCCCATTATGCCGAAAAACTGCTGATGCTGAGCCCCAGCTACCAGTGCAACGACGCCGCGCGGGCCGCCGTGACGCGGCAGGGGACGCGGGCCGATCACGGCCTGCCGGAAGAAGGCGTGGTGTTCTGCTCCTTCAACCAGGCGCAAAAAATCCGCGGCCCGGTCTTTGCCGCCTGGATGGGGATTCTAAATCAGGTCGAGGGCTCGGTCCTGTGGCTGGCCGATCAGCCGGCTATCGCCAAAGTCAATCTGAAAGCAGCGGCAGCGGCTGCCGGCATCGCGCCTGAGCGGCTGGTGTTTGCCCCGAAACTGCCGATGACTGATCATCTGCAGCGTCTCTGCCAGGCCGATATCGGTCTCGATACCGGGCCTTACAATGGCCACACCACGACGTCAGACGCGCTGTGGTGCGGCGTGCCGGTGGTGACTTTCAAGGGCACCAGCTTTGCCGGCCGGGTCAGCGAAAGCCTGTTGACGGCGGTCGGCCTGCCCGAACTGGTCGCGAAAGATTTAACCGAATTCGGCCGCCTGGCGGTCGATCTGGCGCAGGATGGGGTCCGCCAATCCCTCCTGCGCCAGCACTTGATCAAGGCCCGCCAAAGCGCCCCGCTGTTTGATACAGTGGCGCTGACGCGGCAGATCGAGACAGCGCTGGAAGGCATCTGCCAGTAAGATCTACCTCCTGGAACCCACCCGAACCGCATAGTCCCGCGGAATGCCGACGGTGACATCGAACCACGCCGACGCCTTGGCGCGCTGCTGATGGGCGTCGAAGGCGGCCCGGTCGACAAAGGCTTCCGACACCATGAAGCGCCCGGCAACATCGCCGCTTTCGCTGACCTGAAACGACAGACAGCCGGGTTCGGCCAGCGTCAGCCTGATATGCTCGGGCAGGGCAGCCCGCACCTGCTCCAACCGCTCCGGCGGCACGTCGATATGCCCTTCGAGAAAGATGCGCAGGTCCTGAAGCTCGGTCATAAAGTTCCTCATGTCTTGCCGATCGTGTGGCTATGTCGAAATACCTTGGCACAGCCTCCGGCACAAGCAAACCGCAACCGGCGTTCTTGGGTATTGGATAGGTCGGCCGCAGCAGGACATGACCCATATCGATTGAGCGCGGGGTCACCCGCCTTTGGCCTGCCGGCCATCGTCCCTCCTGCCCGCCATCCCGGCGCAAGGCCCGGTTGAGGGAAGGTGTTGATAAGCCGCCGCCTTTGCTTCGCGCCACAGCCTCCTGCCGTTTCGTAAAGATTGCATTCAGCCTTTTTTGGTAAAACTCCGTTAGCACTTTGTTTCAGTGGGTCGTCGGCGGGCGTCACAAACGCCGCGATCGTTGTTTTGCGTACGGGTACCTTATGCGTTTATCGACCGTGTCAGCCATCGCTCTTGCCTGCCTGCTGACGTCAGGCTGCTCCACATCCACGCCGGACACGGCGCTGGCGGTGTCGCCGGAGACGACCAGCGCCGTGGCCGTGCGGTCCGGGCCGGTGCCGGCCTCCAACGTTGGCGCAGCCGCGCCCGTCGCCGGCGATCCGCATGAACTGGCCTGGGCCGGGCCCGTGCCGGGCGGACAGCCTGCGATGCAGATGCAGGCGCAAGTCCAGAGCCAGACCCAGGCGCTGGAGCCGATGGCCAGTTCCGCCGGCATGCCGGTTCCGGGCGAGCGCACCGTTGCCATGCTGGTGCCGATGCCGCCGCAGCCGCAGCCGGAAGCGCCGGCGGCGCCCTCGTCGCGCTCGCGCTCGCAGATCTACAGCCAAAAATTCCGCGATGCCAAGCCGATCAATTTCGGGCCGATCTCGCCGCGCAGCCATGCGGTGCACGGCGTCGATATCTCGCGCTGGCAGGGCGAGATCGACTGGGCAAAACTGCGCACGCAAGGCGCCAACTTCGCCTTCATCAAGGCGACCGATGGCGGCGACCATCTCGACCCGATGTTCAAGACCAACTGGAAGCGCGCCAAGGAGGCCGGCATCCGCCGCGGCGCCTATCACTTCTTCTACTGGTGCCGCACGGCCGGCGAGCAGGCCGACTGGTTCATCCGCAACGTGCCGAAGGAGGTCGGCGCCCTGCCGCCGGTGATCGACGTGGAGTGGAACGGCGAATCGAGCTGCAGCCAGCGCATCTCGCGCAAGCGCGTGCTGGAAAAGATCAAGGTGTTTGCCGACAAGCTGGAACGCCACTATGGCCAGCGGCCGATCATCTACACCGCACCGGATTTCTACGAGGACAACCTGACCGGCGAATTCCTCGACCATCCCTTCTGGCTGCGTTCGGTCGCCGCCCATCCCTCGAAACGCTATCCGAACCGCAAATGGGTGTTCTGGCAATATTCCGGCTCGGGCCTGTCGCAGGGCGTCAAGGGCAAGATCGACCTCAACGTGTTCCACGGCAGCGAACAGCAATGGCACGACTGGGTGGCCGCCAAGGCGCGCTAAGGTTTTTTCTGCAAGGCGTGCGGCGGGTGACATTCGCCAAGGCCCGGGCGGTTGAGAATGGCCGAAAGGATGCATCATGGAATTGCTGGTCTGGGGGATCTTCTATCTGGTCAGCGCCCCGATCATCTTTTCCCCGACGATCCTCTATCTCTGGGCGATCCCGCGTGTGGTGCGCTATGCGGCCGGTTTTTCGCCGGTCGCCGCCGGTGGCATCCTGACCGCCTATGTCGTGGTGCCCTGCATCCTGTGGGGGTTCGCCTACATCTCTGCGAAGAACGCCCAGGATGCCTATCAGGCGCGGATCGATGCGCTGCCAAAGGTCGCGGTCTCAGAGCTTCAGCCCGAACTGGCAATTGTGACCAAGGAGAAGGTTGTCCTCGCTGAGCTCGATCCCGATCCGTCGGGCTGTCCGCCCCCGCTAAGCCCCCGGCAGCCACGGCAGCAGCTGACGCAGATGCCGGCGCGGTATCTGCTGCTCGATACGGACAGTGACATTCCTCTTGGCCGCAGCGGCAAGGCCACCACCGCCGGCGAAGGGCCGTTTCAGCTGACGCTGGTGGAGAACGGCAAGAGCAGCCTGGTGGCCTTCCACTATGTGCCCTTCAATCCCAAGCCGATGTTTCCGCCAATCTTCACCCTGCATGGCTGGTTTCATCTGCCCAATACGATCAACACAACGCAGGTCAGGGCGAATGTCGTCGACTTCGTCCGGCACGCCACCGGTCGCTGCATCGAGTATTAGGCTTCAGCCGGACCGGACCCTGCCGAGCACCGTCAGCGGATCGGCAGCGCCAAAGGCCACGGACAGCAGTTCGCCGCTGGCCGGCACCACGCCGGTCAGGCTGATATATTGACCTGATGGGTGACCAGCACCACCGGCGGGCCCGGCGGCAGAGCCGCCATCCAGCGTCTCAGGGCTGAGGTCGCCGCGCGCCCGGCTCCTGCGTTCGGCAAAGGCGGCGAAGGCACGCGCGAAGGCCTGAGTATCGATCAGCCGCAGGAGCCGCGAGAAGGTGTCGTGGCTGGGGGCGACGTCATAATCGATCAGGCGCGACAGGGCCTGGCGACGCTCCTGCGCGAACAGGGAAAACTCGGTCGCGCATGTCGCCCCGCACAGGCTTGCTGCGATCATCATCACGATCAGATCGCCAAGCCGATAGCTGGCATTGGCGCCACGCGGATCCGGCACCGAGCCGAAGTAACCTTCAAGACAGGACATCGCAGTTCTCCTTTGAAAAACTGCCATCCCAATGAATCGTCCTTCGCCTCATTGGCAAGACAAAAATTGCCATATGCGATTCCCCTGCCCGTGTGGGGGGAATACCCGGCAGGGGGTCACCGCAGGCACTGAACGATCGGGTTCAGCCCCCTAAACCCGCAGGCCCCGCGCGACCAAATCTTCGCGCAGCTTGTCGGCGCCGGTGAAGTGTACGGCCTGCCAGCCGGCGCTGATGGCGCCTTCGACATTGGGGTGGGAATCGTCGATGAAGATCGTATGGGCCGGTTCCAGCCCGAAGGTTTCGGCATGGCGCTTGTAGATCGCAACGTCCGGCTTGATCAGGCCCACTTCGCCCGACACCGTCACGCCGCGCGACAGGGTCAGGAACGGATACATCTCCTGAGCCTCGCGAAAGGTGTCGGCGGCGAAATTGGTCAGCATCGTCACGTCATGGCCATCGGCGATCAGGCTTTTGAGGATCTCCACCGAACCGTCATAGGCATGCGGCACCATTTCGCGCCAATATTGCCGGAACGCCCGGATCTGCGGCTCGCGCGCGGGATGAAGGGCGATCAGTTCGGCCTCTGCCTCGGACCAGGCGCGGCCGCGGTCCTGCTCGATATTCCAGTCATGGGTGCAGACCGTGTCGAAGAAATGCCGGCGCTCGGCCTCATCGGGAATGATGCGGCTGAACGGCAGGTTGGGGTCGTAATGGATCAGCACTTTGCCGATGTCGAACACGATGTGGCGAATCTCGTCAGCCATGGATCATCCTTTTGGCGGTTGGAACGCGGTCGGAATAGCCTGTGCGATGACCTTTTTCATGACGGTCGGCAGGGCCTGCGCATCAAGATTTGTGACCGGTTCCCACCATCCGTCATCGCCACTACGTTGAGTGATCTGAGCGCGGTAGATCGACAGCCGGAGTTCGAAATGGGTGAAGACATGGCTGATCGCCCCGCAGGCCTGCCAGGCGGCCGCAAACGGCGCGCCGTCCTCGCTGTCGTCGCCGTCGAGGCGCGCCGTCCAGCCGGTGGTCGGCACTTCCGTCATGCCGCCGAGCAAGCCGCTGTCCTTGCGCCGCCTGAGCAGGATCTCGCCATCGCCATTGACCGCCACATAGGCCGCCCCGATGCGCACCGGCTTGTCCTTCTTCTTCTGCTTCACCGGAAAGCGCTCCGGATCGTCACCCTTCAGCGCCAGACAGGCGCCGTTGAACGGACAGAGCGCGCAGGCCGGCCGTTTCGGCGTGCAGATCGTCGCGCCCAGATCCATCATCGCCTGGGCAAAATCGCCCGGCCGGTCTGGAGGTGTCAGCGCCGCGACGCGCACCTTCATCAGAGGTTTCGAGCCGGGCAGCGGCGCATCGATCACATAGAGCCGCGAGATCACCCGCTCGACATTGCCGTCCATGACAGCGGCCGGCCGGTTAAACGCGATCGCCGCCACGGCGGCGGCCGTATAATCGCCGATGCCCGGCAGGTCTCTCAAGCCCGCCTCCGTATCGGGAAAGACGCCGCCATGCTCGAACGCCACGGCCTCGGCGCATTTCTTCAGGTTGCGGGCCCGCGCATAATAGCCAAGCCCCGCCCAGGCGGCCATGACGTCCTCGACCGGCGCTTCTGCCAGATCGGTGACCGTCGGCCATAGCGTCAGGAATTTCGCGAAATAGGCCTTCACCGCCTGCACGGTGGTCTGCTGCAGCATCACCTCCGACATCCAGATATGGTAGGGATTTGGCCGAATGCCCTTGGCCGCCATCCCAGGCGAAATCCGCCAGGGCAGGTCGCGGTGATGCCGGTCGTACCAGGCCAGCAATGCCTGTGCGTTCGGGTCTCTAACGGTCTTTGAGGTCATGATTTGCCGGAATGGGTAAAAGGGCCTTATAATTGGGCAAATCAGTCTTGTCGATCAAGGCTGAGACCCCTGCTTGTCGCCCGAAAGTGTGAAGCGGTTTCGGGACCACGACATGCAGGCCTGAAATCCGGAAAGCAACAGACCATCATGAAGCCCAGCAGGCGCGGCGCCATCCAGATTTCCGAAGCGGCCAATGGCATCATCGATCCGGTGATCGCCCGGCGCGCCGGCATTTCCACGGCCCTGCTCGGCTCGTGGCCGGAAATCGCCGGCCAGGATTTCAGCGATTGCACGCGGCCGGAGAAGATTGCCTGGCCGCGCCGCGATTATCCCGGCGACAGCGGCGGCAGCCGGCCGGGTGTGCTGACCATTGCCTGCGAAGGGGCGCGTGCCTTGTTTCTGACCCATGCCCAGGGCGAGTTGATCGGCCGCATCAACAGCTTTTTCGGCTATCCGGCGATCGGCCAGATCCGCATCGTCCAGAAACCGGTGTCGCAGACCTTCAAGCATCCCGCCCCGCCGCGCAAGCTGCAGGGCGAAAAGGCCGAGCGGCTGGCCGGCCTGATGGAGGGCATCGAGGACGACAAGCTGCGCCAGGCCATCGAGCGGCTCGGCACCGGCGTCCTGTCAAAGCGCAAGACATAAGTGTAGTCAGGGTTAAAAATGACACATCCGTTGCCGAACTCAGATGAAGACCGCGAACTTCTAAAAAGGCTCGTTATCTCATATGGTGATCTTCAAATGGCGCTGAGCGCTATCACTTTCCTTGGCCAAGAGATCGATCAGGACGCGAAGTATAGCAAGATCGAACTGCGGCGTTTCAAATGTTACGAAACGACGTTTGTGGTTTCATATGGTCGTGCTTTCACGAAGAGCAACGGCGGTAGGTTCGACAGGCTCTCGCTCAAACGAATCGGGGCAAAGCTAAACGCAACGGAAGGAATTCTGCATAAATCCATCATTCAAATGCGTAACACTATTTATGCACATTCCGATGAGGATTTTGCTCACGCCCGCGTCGATTTCATGAAATTCGAGATGCCGACTGGAACTTTTGTCGCACCGCACCCGCAGTTTGAACACGGTCTGGAATTTGCTGACTTGTTCAAAAGGATAGCGGCGATGGAACTTACAGCGAAAATTCTGGATGGCGTTTTGGAGACGATGCGGAATATCGGAGAACGGTCACCGGAAGGGTTTTTATACCTAACGCCTTTATCAACAGTTGAGCAGATAAATTCGCGTGAAGCCGCGGCAGGTGTGACCTCGGTCGTGGACATTACGCCTCGGCACCAAAACGAGCGAGTCAATCAAAATAAACCGGATAAATGAGGCAGTAATTCAAAAATCCTGGAGATAGTCAGGACGTCTGCGGCGTTGCGTAATGATGAAGGTTTTGTCATTTGAAAATCCGGCGCTTTTCAGTCACAGATCTTTGAAGAGTGATCGCCAACCATGCCTTGTTTGCGGCGCGGCGGCGATATAACCACTGTTTCAGTCTTTCAAAACCTCAATGCGGGTGAACACCATGTCGATCTCCGAACTGAACCTTACCAAGCGCCACCTGCTGGCGGGCATCGCCACGGCCGCCGTCGGCATCACGCTCAGCGCGCCTGTCGCCTTTGCCGCCGCCGAAGTGCCGGCCGCCGACCGCGATGTCGACATGGACGCCGTGCTGAAGCCGGGCTCCCTGCCGGAAAAAACCATGGGCGACGCCAATGCGCCGGTCAAGATCGTCGAATACATGTCGATGACCTGCCCCCATTGCGCCAATTTCCATGAAAAGACCCTGCCGGCCATCAAGGAAAAATACGTCGACACGGGCAAGGTTCTGTTCATCATCCGCGAGTTCCCCTTCGACCCCGCCGCCACCGCCGCCTTCATGCTGGCGCGCTGCGCCCCCGAGCCGCAATATTTCAATTTCGTCTCGATGCTGCTGAAGCAGCAGCGCAGCTGGGCGGCTCCCGCCGACGGAGATGTGCGCGGCGCCATGCTGCAGATGTCCAAATTGGCCGGTTTTACACAGGAGAGCTTCGAAGCCTGCTTGACGAACGCCCAACTTGCCGCTGATGTGTCGGCTGTAAGGGACCGCGGAGCGAATGACTTCGGCGTCAACTCGACTCCGACCTTCTTCATCAACGGCAAGAGCTATTCTGGAGACATGTCGGTTGAATCCATGTCGGCGCTCATCGACAGCCTGCTCTGATTTGTCCGACCGTATTGCAACGGGCGGCGGGGACACCCGCGCGCCCGTTTTTCACCTCCCCCTTGAGGGGGGAGGTCGCGCGAATGCGCGGGTGGGGGTGACACTCCGGGCGATCACCCCACCCCGGAGCTTTGCTCCGACCCTCCCCCTCAAGGGGAGGGTGGACCGATGAAATTCAACCGCCTGCGCGTGCTCGGCTTCAAGTCCTTCGTCGAGCCCACCGAATTCATCATCGAGCGCGGCCTGACCGGCGTTGTCGGGCCGAACGGCTGCGGCAAGTCCAATCTGGTCGAAGCGCTGCGCTGGGTGATGGGCGAGAATTCCTACAAGAACATGCGCGCCTCCGGCATGGACGACGTGATCTTTTCCGGCTCCGGCCACCGCCCGGCCCGCAACAGCGCCGAAGTCGGCCTCTTTCTCGACAATTCCGACCGCACCGCGCCTGCCGCCTTCAACGACCAGGACGAGATCCAGGTGACGCGCCGCATCGAGCGCGAAAACGGGTCGGTCTATCGCATCAACGGCAAGGAAGCGCGCGCCAAGGATGTGCAGCTGCTGTTTGCCGATGCCTCGACCGGCGCCCGCTCGCCCTCCATGGTCGGCCAGGGCCGTATCGGCGAGCTGATCCAGGCCAAGCCCCAGGCGCGCCGGCAATTGCTGGAAGAGGCCGCCGGCATTTCCGGCCTGCATTCCCGCCGCCACGAGGCCGAGCTGCGCCTGCGCGCCGCCGAGGGTAATCTGGAGCGGCTCGAAGACATTACCACCCAGCTCGAAAGCCAGATCGACAGCCTGAAGCGCCAGGCCCGCCAGGCCAACCGTTTCAAGATGCTGTCGGCCGATATCCGCGCCCGCGACGCCATGCTGCTGCATATCCGCTGGGTGCAGGCAAAAGAGGCCGAGGGCGAGGCCGAAAGCGCGCTCAACCAGGCGACTGCGCTGGTGGCAGAGCGCGCCCAGGCGCAGATGGAGGCCGCCAAGAACCAGGCGATCTCCAGCCTGAAAATGCCGGAGCTGCGCGAGGAGGAAGCCCGCGCCGCGGCGGCCCTGCAGCGCCTGCAGATCGCCCGAACCCAGCTGGAGGAAGATGCCGGCCGGCTGATGAAGCGCCGCGACGAGCTGACCCGGCGTCTGGCCCAGCTCGACGAGGACATTCGCCGCGAGGAACGGCTGGTCGCCGACAATGCCAGCATCCTCGACCGCTTGAGCGCCGAAGAGGCCGAGATCGAGGAAGCGCTGGCCGATTCCGGCCGCACGGCGGAAGACTTGCGCGACGCCTTCGAGATCGCCGCCGAGACGCTGGCCGAAAGCGAACGGCTGTTTGCCGCGCTGACCGCCGAACGCGCCGAGGCCTCGGCCGGCCGCAACCAGCTGGAACGCGCCATTGCCGACCTCTCGGAGCGCCGCGGCCGGCTGACCCGCCAGGCCGAAGAGGCCGGCCGCGAGCTCGAACAGATCGCCGGCCGGCTGGCCAGCCTGGCCGATCCGGATGAGAAGCGCGACATGGTCGAGGCGGCCGAAATCGCCCTGGAAGATTGCGAAACCGCCGCCGGCGACATCGAGACGACGCTTGCCGAAGCCCGCCGCTTCGAGAGCCTGGCCCGCGCGCCCCTGGAGGCCGCCCGCGCCAGGGTGGCATCCCTTGAAACCGAAGCCCGGACGATCGCCAAAATTCTGTCCTCGTCGGGCACATCGGGCGAATTTTCACCCGTTGCCGAAGAGCTGCGCGTCGATCGCGGTTTCGAGACGGCCGTCGGAGCCGCCCTTGGCGACGATCTGGAAAGCCCGACCGATCCACGCGCCCCGGCTTACTGGAGCGGCATAGGGACCGGCACCGACGACCCGTCGCTGCCGGCCGGCGCCGTGGCGCTGATCGGCCATGTCACCGCACCGCCAGCCCTTTCCCGGCGCCTGAAACAGATCGGCATTGTCGATCCGTCTGAAGCCGAGCACCTGATGCGGCAATTGGCGCCCGGCCAGCAGTTGGTCACCCGCGAAGGGGCGGTCTACCGCTGGGATGGCCATGTCACCGGCTCGGAAGCGCCGAGTGCGGCGGCCCTGAGACTGGCGCAGAAGAACCGGCTTGCCGAGCTTGGCGAGGAGATCGACGAGGCGAAAAGCCAGGCACTCGAGGCCGACGAGCGCCGCGCTGCGGCTCTTGAAGCGATTACCGGCGAGGAAAAGCGGCTGGCCGAGGCGCGCGATCGCCAGCGGCTTGCCGCCCGCCAGCTGGCCGAGGCCCGCGACGCGCTGTCGGCGGCTGAGCGGGCGTCGGGCGAGCTGCTGCGCCGCCGCGACGTGGTCGAGGAGGCCCTGAACGGCCTGCAGGCGCAGATCGAGGAGGCAGCAGCGCAAGCCGAGGATGCGGCGATCGCGCTCGAAGAAGCCCCCGATGTCAGCGATCTCGACCGGCGGCTGCGCGAGCAGCAGATGGAGGTGGCGACCGGCCGCGGCCTGGTGGCCGAGGCGCGTGCCCGCCACGAAGGGCTTGCCCGCGAAAACGACCAGCGCAACCGTCGCATCCTGGCCATCCGCCAGGAGCGCAGCACCTGGGCGGCCCGCGCCAAGAGCGCCGAGGAGCATATCGCCACCTTACGCGACCGCGAGGCGGAGGCCCGCGACGAGGTCATGGACCTCGAAATGGCGCCCGACGAATTCGAGGAAAAGCGCCGCGCGCTGATGAGTGAGCTGGAAAAGGCCGAAGCCGCCCGGCGCGCTGCCGCCGACCGGCTGGCGGAGGCCGAAACCCGCCAGCGCGACGCCGACCAGAAGGCCGCCGCCGCCCTGTCGGCCCTGGCCGAATGCCGCGAACAGCGTGGCCGCGCCGAGGAGCGGCTAATGTCGGCCCGCGATCGCCGCAAGGAAGGCGAGGCGCGCATCCAGGACGCCCTGTCGGTGCCGCCGCACGAGGCCTTCCGGCTGACGGGCTTAAAAGCCGATGACGCCATGCCGGACCTGCGCGAGGTCGAGCGCGAGCTCGACCGGCTGAGGATGGAGCGCGAGCGCCTCGGCGCCGTCAACCTGCGCGCCGAGGAAGAGCAGAAGGAACTGTCCGACAAGCTGGCCGCCCTGATCAAGGAGCGCGACGACGTGATCGACGCCATCCGCAAGCTGCGCGGCGCCATCCAGAGCCTCAACCGCGAGGGCCGCGAGCGGCTGCTGGCCGCCTTCGACATCGTCAACGTGCAGTTCCAGCGGCTGTTCACCCACCTGTTCAACGGCGGCACGGCCGAGCTGCAGCTGATCGAAAGCGACGACCCGCTGGAGGCCGGCCTCGAAATCCTCGCCCGCCCGCCGGGCAAGAAGCCGCAGACCATGACGCTGCTGTCGGGCGGCGAGCAGGCGCTGACCGCCATGGCGCTGATCTTCGCGGTCTTCCTCACCAATCCGGCACCGATCTGCGTGCTCGACGAGGTGGATGCACCGCTCGACGACCACAATGTCGAGCGCTATTGCAACCTGATGGACGAAATGGCCGCCTCCACCGAGACCCGCTTCGTCATCATCACCCACAACCCCATCACCATGGCCCGCATGAACCGCCTGTTCGGCGTCACCATGGCCGAACAGGGCGTCAGCCAACTGGTCTCTGTCGACCTGCAGACGGCGGAGCAGCTGCGCGAGCGGGATGTGGTCTAGTCACTCGGGTGGAGGGATGTTTCCAATATGGGAACGCGATACTTGTTTCCAGATTGGAAACCTGCTATGAATGGCTATGCGCGTGATCGCTCGATCGGCTTTGCTGGAGTTCTGCAACCGCCTGCCGAAAAGCAGTCAGGCGGCAGCCAAGGCTGCGATGATCGAGTGGCATACGACGACGCTTGGTGCCGATTGGGATAATTTCGCGGATGTGAAGAGAACGTTCAATTCCGCGGACTATGTCGCCAATGGCAAAATCGTCTTTGACGTCGGTGGCAACAAGTATCGCATCGTGGCGTTGATCGGCTTTCGCACCAAGCGGGTCTTCATCCTGTTTGTCGGCACCCATTCCGATTATGATGCAATCGATGTGGCAAAGCTTTGAGGGAGACCATGATGGATATCCAGTCGGTTCGCACTCTGGCCGATAAAGCCGAATATCAGGCAGCCCTGCAGGCCGTACGGCCGTATTTTGACAACGAGCCGGAGGAGGGCACGTTTGAAGCCGCGCATTTCGATGCTCTGGTCCTGCTCATCGAAGACTATAAAAACCGCCATTATCCGATCCCGCGCGCCGCGCCCATCGAGGTCTTGAAGTCTGTCATGGCCGCCAACAACTACACGCGCGCCGATCTGATCGAGATCATCGGTTCGAAAGCCCGCGTCGCCGATCTGCTGAACGGCCGCCGCGAGATTAATCTGGAGCAGATCAAGAAGATCAGCCGCGCCTGGCACATTCCGCCAGCGGCCTTGATCGGAGATCTCGCGGCGTGAGGCGGGCAGCCCCCATTCTCCTCCTCCTCGCCCTCCTCCTCACATTCCCCATCCCCTCAATCGCTGCCGAGCCGCTGTCCGGCAATTTCCTCGCCGACGTCATCGCCACGTCAGAGCCGCATCGCGACAGCCTCACCGCGCTGCTGAAGGGCCGGCGCGGGTTGCCGTCCTGGGTGCGCAATATGGTCAGCCAGCCGCGCTATGTGGCGCTGGCCTCGGAGCGTTTCGACATTGCCGGGCAGGCGATGCAACGTTTCAGGGCCTGCCAGCCGGGACGCTGCGAGGCAAGCCGGATCTGGGTGCTGTATTCGGCCGATGGCAAACGGGCTGTGGCGCGGGTGGTGGACGAGGGGCTTGGCGAAACCCTGTTCGGCGATCCCTCGGTGGCGGAATTGGCGGCGCTGCGACGCTAAGCGCTTCAGTGCCGCCGCCTTTCGCCTGCGCGCCAAAACTCACGCCCGCCAGAACGGCCGGCTTGCCTGCTCTTCCGCCTGCGCCCGGGTCAGTCCGAAATCTCTCAGCATCTCGTCGGTGAAACCAGGCAGATCGCGCTGCATGCGCTGGCGCTCGCGGTGGCGCCGCCAGCAGAGCCCAAGCATGGCCACCAGCCGCGCCAGCGGGGTGGGTTTTGGATGTCTGCTGACATGCAGCCGGGCCTTGAGGTCTGCCGTGCCGAGGATCCGGCTGTCGGTGCGAAGGCGGACGGTCATGGGCGTTTCTCCTGACTTGAGATGTTGGAAGATTACGCCTATTGCTGAAAGAAAAAATTGAATAATAAGAACGGAACCTGTGAATAAAAGTGACATAGGGTCGATCCATGGAACAGCTGCCGCCGCTCGCCTCGCTGATTGCCTTTGACGCGCTCTACCGAACCGGTTCGGTGACGGCGGCCGCCCGCCTGCTCGGGCGCACCCACAGCGCCGTCAGCAAGCAGCTGCATCACCTGCAGGACCACGCCGGCGTCGAACTGTTTCGCAAACAGGGCACCGGGCTGGAGCTGACGGCCGATGGCAAGAGCTTCGCCCGGACGGTGATCCGATCCTTCGACGATCTGCGCAGCGGCTATGGCGCGCTCAAGCGTCCCAGCAGCGACGCCCCTGTCTCGATCGCCGTCAGCGCCACCTTCGCCCGCGTCTGGTTTATTCCGACCGTGTCGCGCTTCAATGTCGACTGGCCCGAGATCGACATCGTCATTCGCCTCGCCGGCCCGATGGGCAGCCGCGAACTGGATCCGCCGCCCGATCTGCTGATGTCCTGGGACCGCCTGCTGTCGCCAATGCAAGACGATCCTTTTGCCGTGCCGCTGGGCGACGTGGAAATCGGCCCGGTTCTCGGCCCAGCCCACCGCCACAGCTGGGATGGCGCCACGCTGGACTGCGCGACCCGCATCGACCGGCGCGGCGCCGAAATCGTCTGGGACAATTGGCAGCGCCTCTCCGGCCACCGTTTCCGCGCCGACCGGGTGACCAGCTATGACCATTCCTATCTGGTCTTCGAGGCGGCCCGCATGGGCATGGGCGCTGCCATCGCACCGCGCTTCCTGGTGGAGGACGAGCTTGCCTCGGGCGCCCTGGTCGCGCCGGCCGGTTTCCTGACCTTTCGCGACGGCTTCTACGTCCGCCCCCACGAAACGCGCGAGGGCCGGCTGTCTAGAAATGCCCGCATCTTTCTGGAATGGCTGCGGGACAATGCGCGCCTGCCGTCCAGTGGTCATGTCCCTGCGCGTGCCAGCCGTGATCCTGGCTGACGGATGCTTTCCCCCGCCTTTTTAACCCTTCGCCGCAATTATGATGCAATGCAGCATAAACTTTGTCGGTGAACGTTTCCAATCCGTCACAATTGCAGTAATCCTAGTGCAAAGGCCTGATTGGGTGGAGAAAAGGGCATGACGAAGTGGGTCTACACGTTCGGCGACGGCAAAGCCGAAGGGCGTGCGGGCGATCGCGAGCATCTGGGCGGCAAGGGCGCCAATCTGGCGGAGATGGCAAGCCTTGGCCTGCCGGTGCCGCCGGGGCTGACCATCGTCACCGATGCCTGCAGCTTTTATTATGACAATGGCCGCAGCCTGTCGGAAGACATGAAGGCGCAGGTGCTGGACGGCCTGAAGGGCATCGAGGCCATTGCCGGCCGCGCCTTCGGCGATCAGGAAAATCCGCTGCTGCTCTCGGTGCGCTCCGGCGCCCGCACCTCGATGCCCGGCATGATGGACACGGTGCTGAACCTCGGCCTCAACGACAAAACCGTGCAGGCGCTGGGCCACACCTCCGGCGATGCGCGCTTTGCTTGGGACAGTTATCGCCGCTTCATCCAGATGTATGGCGATGTCGTCATGGGCCTCGACCACGAAATGTTCGAGGAAATCCTCGAGGACGAAAAGGCCCGCTGCGGCCACGAGCTCGACACCGAAATGACCGCCGGCGAATGGCAGCATGTCACGGAACTCTACAAGGAGATGATCGAGGCGGAGCTGGGCGAAGCCTTTCCGCAGGATCCCTTCGTGCAGCTCTGGGGGGCGATCGGCGCGGTCTTTGCCAGCTGGATGAACCCGCGCGCCGTCACCTATCGCCACCTGCATGCCATTCCCGCCGAATGGGGCACGGCGGTCACCGTCCAGGCCATGGTATTCGGCAATCTCGGCTCGACATCGGCGACCGGCGTCGCCTTCACCCGCAATCCCTCGACCGGCGAAAAGGCGCTCTACGGCGAATTCCTGGTCAATGCGCAGGGCGAGGACGTGGTCGCCGGCATCCGCACGCCGCAATCGATCACCGAGGCCGCACGGCTCGAAAGCGGCTCCGACAAGCCGTCGCTGCAAAAGGTCATGCCCGACGCCTTTGCCGAGTTCGGCCGCATCTGTGACCGGCTGGAGGCCCATTACCGCGACATGCAGGATCTGGAATTCACCATCGAGCGCGGCCGGCTGTGGATGCTGCAGGCCCGTTCCGGCAAGCGCACCACCAAGGCGGCGATGAAGATCGCCGTCGACATGGTCGCCGAAGGGCTGATCACCGAACATGAGGCGGTCACCCGCATCGAGCCCTCCTCGCTCGACCAGCTGCTGCACCCGACCATCGACCCGCGCGTCACCCGCGACATCATCGGCTCCGGCCTGCCGGCCTCGCCGGGGGCGGCGACCGGCGAAATCGTCTTCACCTCGGAAGAGGCCGTCATTGCCGAAGAAGAGGGCCGCAAGGTCATCCTGGTGCGGGTTGAGACCAGCCCGGAAGACATTCACGGCATGCATGCCGCCGAAGGCATTTTGACCACCCGCGGCGGCATGACCAGCCATGCGGCGGTGGTCGCCCGTGGCATGGGCATCCCCTGCGTCTCCGGCGCCGGCACCATGCGGGTGGATCTCCGCAACGAGCTGCTGCTCGGTATGGGCGTCAGCCTGAAGAAGGGCGACATCATCACCATCGACGGCTCGTCCGGCCAGGTGTTGCGCGGTGCCGTGCCGATGCTGCAGCCGGAACTGTCGGGCGATTTCGCGCAATTGATGGTCTGGGCCGACAAGGCCCGCCGCATGACCGTGCGCACCAATGCCGATACGCCCGCCGATGCCCGCGCCGCGCGCTCGTTCGGCGCCGAAGGCATCGGCCTTTGCCGCACCGAGCATATGTTCTTCGAGGGCGAGCGCATCCAGGACATGCGCGAGATGATTCTCGCCGAAGACGAGGCCGGCCGGCGGGCAGCGCTCGCCAAGCTGCTCCCCATGCAGCGCTCCGATTTCACCGAACTGTTCACCATCATGCACGGCCTGCCGGTGACCATCCGCCTGCTCGATCCGCCGCTGCACGAATTCCTGCCGAAGACCGACGAGGAAATCGCCGAAGTCGCCGCCGCCATGCAGATGGAGCCGCAGCTGCTGCGCCAAAGGGTCGATGCCCTGCACGAGTTCAACCCCATGCTCGGCCATCGCGGCTGCCGGCTGGCGATCTCCTATCCGGAAATCGCCGAAATGCAGGCCCGCGCCATTTTCGAGGCCGCCGTCACCGCCGCCCGCGACACCGGCGCGCCTGTCGTGCCGGAAATCATGGTGCCGCTGGTCGGCCTGCGCTCCGAGCTCGACTATGTCAAAGCCTCGATCGACCGCATCGCCCGCGACGTGATGACCGAGGCCGGCCTTGAGATCGACTATCTGGTCGGCACGATGATCGAGCTGCCGCGCGCCGCCCTTCGCGCCCATGTGATCGCAGAGGCCGCCGAATTCTTCTCCTTCGGCACCAACGACCTGACCCAGACGACCTTTGGCATTTCCCGCGACGACGCCTCGGCCTTCATCCCGACCTACCAGAGAAAAGGCATCATCGAGCACGACCCCTTCATCTCGCTCGATTTCGACGGCGTCGGCGAACTGATCCGCATCGCCGCCGAACGCGGCCGCCGCACAAGACCCGACATGAAACTCGGCATCTGCGGCGAACACGGCGGCGACCCGGCCTCGATCCATTTTTGCGAGGATGTCGGGCTGGATTACGTGTCGTGCTCGCCGTTTCGCGTACCGATCGCAAGACTGTCGGCGGCGCAGGCGGCCATCAAGGCGGGGCGGGGGGAGATCTAAAGCAGCCGCTTCCCCGAAGCGCGCACCGTGGCTGGTCGGCAAGGCGGTATGTATGGTCCTATAAGATCTCACGTTCGGAGGTCTTCACCTCCTTTTTGAGCTCCTTTAGATTCGTATCGAATAGCGATTCCACGATAGCCCCGAGCATGGCGCCAAGAGCTACCTCGACTGCAGCAAGGGCCATCCTCAAGCTCTGCGGGTCTTCAGCAATCCCGAAAGGGTACGCAACGATTGCGTAGATAACGAATCCAACGAAGACAACAGGTATACCCACTGAAATCGCTGCATAGCTCGAACTCACCCGCCGCGAAGCTGCTTTAATCTCGGGATTCCGCATCACGTGTTTCACCGCAGCGAGAGCGAAAAGCCCAGTAAGTGGCGATAGAATTAAGACGATCTCTAGCTTTTCTGCGGTCGAGGCAAGATAAGCGTGGAGATGGGTAAATACTAATATGATTGCAGTGATATGGCCAGCAACAAGCACTGTCGCGACCATTCCCTTGATACTATCGTGCCGCATTAGAAATTGCCCTCCACGTAGCCGCCGAGCACCTCTGCCGCCCGGTTGGCAATTAGATTGGACCAAACACTGAGCGTCTCGAAGTCGCGACCTGGTTGGCCGTTGCTATCCAAGTATTCTAGTCGTCTACCCGCGCGAACCAACCCTTCAGGAAGTGTCTCCAGGTCCTCTGGCGCACGGATCTCAAACATGTCGAGCACAGTTAACTCAACAACTTCACCAAGATTGTCTGAGTGCGTGTTAATCCCAATTGAGATGTTTATATCGGCCTTATACCAATAGCCTGTTCCGTGATTGAGTTGGAGCGCGCGTCCGGGGCCAAGCGCTGTCGTGACATAGCTATGACCCCGTCCAAACTGACGAAGTTCCGATGACGTGACGCCCTGCCCAAAAAGTTTTGTCACCAGCAGATCCTCAACCTGCTTTTGCACTCCCCCAGGGTGATACTCGCCACCCGGAATTAGAGTGTGGAGCTCCAGTCCGGCTATATGGACCGGAGGCGCTCCGGCACCATCTCCAATCCGGTTAGCGCATACTTCAGGTCCGAGACCATGGAGTTCTGTCATCGCCTGAAACTCCATTCCTGGACCAGTATCAACGCCAACGGCGCAGGTTCCGTTCTGACAGCTTTCATCCGCAAATATGAGCGCGTTATCAACTACCCATTCATTCTTAGTTTCGTCCCAGATCTGCGCCGCCCACCCGTTTTTCATCAGAAGTTCGACCACCTCTCTTCGAAGAGATACGGGAAACTCAACTTCAATGAACCCCGTAACAAATGGGGCGTCGCCGTGTCTGGAAACGCAAGACGGATCGTCTTTTCGATAGAACACATTTGATGTTGAGAAAAATTGTTGGGTGGCACCTGAGGGTAGCTCAAGTATGACCGAAGCCCTCTCGTAGGCAATGCCGAAGATCTGTTCTTCCTTTATCGTCGCGGTCCAAGATTGCCCATCCTCGTCGAGCCACCGCCAAGTCGGCGGCTTAGTCTCGGTGATTTTTCCTCCCTGAACGTCGATCGTGGTGCCAAGACAGTCAATCTCAAAGACGAAAAAGCCATCCTGGCCTGTTTCTTCATTTATGAAGTATCGGTTGAAAAATTCCATCTCAGAATGGCGGCAATAATATCCTTTTGTTTGGGTTGCCTGCGGTTCTTGACTTAGTGCTGCAAGCGCCAGCGCGGCAGTGAATCCAAGTGTTCCAAGAATAACTGAGGTTCTATTTGCCACCGCACAGCTCCGCCCAAGAGGGTACTGCTATGATGCACGCTTCCGTTGCATATGTGAATAGATTTCGCTGGCTGTTGCGGCAGAAATTGCCTTCACACTGCGCACGTACCGGTGCTGCCTGGCAACGAAGTACTCTTGTTGTTAGCCGGCGATGCATTCAACTGACGGCTCGGAAAACTCTCGACGGATGGGTGGCCGCAGCGCCGTTAGAACGGCTTCACAGACGGCTTGCCCGATAACGTCACCGCCACCAACGCCCTGCATGGCTGGAAAATCTCTCGATCACAATGTCCCCACTCACCCCTCAAACACCACCTTCACTCCCCGCTGGCGAAAATACGCCTGCATCAATTTCCGGCCCGGCCGGTTGTTCTGCGCCAGTTTCGCCGGGTCGAAGATCGCCTCTTTCTGGCCTTCGCGGGCCAGCGCTGCCTTGAGGGTGGCGATATGGGTGTCGAGGTCGGCATTGTCGGCCTGCAGGGATTGATAGATGCGGGTCGTTGCCTCGGCCACGGTCGGTTCGCTCATGGGGTTCAGTCCTGTTGTTGTTGGCTGGGCGCCGGGCCCATAGATTTCGTGTGCCCCTACTGTGCCGGAAACGGTCCCGCGTCAACCGGGCAGGGGCGGCATGGCAAGGGAATCGCATAGGAAACCAGTCCCCTCCCAAACCCTCCCCACACGGGGGAGATCGGCAGGGTGGCTGGCCCCGCAGGCTCAATTCTCTGACAACACTTCAGGCAAGTCGATTCGGCTATAGAAAGAGGCGAGCGGCTTCTGCGAAGCGAAGCTCCGGGGTGGAGGATCTGCCGCAATCGCAAAGGCCGGGAAAACCGAACGGCCCCAAATCAGCCGGGCACGGCCGGGATGGCGCGGCGCAAGTCCGGTTCGTTATGGATGAAGGTGATCTGCAGCGATCCGGAGAGGTCCTTGTCGGGCGGGCAGGCGGTCGGCAGGCCGTCCTGGTCGATGGCGATGTGGCTGTCGGCAAGGGCGGCGACCAGCGCCGGCAGGGCCTCGCCGGGCAGGGTGAAACGGATGGTGTTCATGATGTTGGAATACATGTGTACGTCATCCACCCAGCCGCCGAGCCGGTTCAGGGTGTCGAAGACGAGGGTGGTCGCTTCGTGGCGGGGCATGCGCGTCACCGCGCTCAGCATCATCAGGCGCTGCATGGTGATCTCATTCCTGGAAGAACAACTGTGCCGGCAGTTTAGCGCCGCGCCGCGATGATGACAAATCGCCCTGTTTGTGGAATAGCCGTGAGCAACAGGTGATTTGGCGAAAGTGTCGCGGCTATGGTGTTTTTTTCTCTTCCGGTCTTCAGGGCACATCCACGGCCAGCAGCCCGTGCGGCGCTTGCCGCCGCACTCCTGATCCTTACCGCAGCCGCGCCGGCCGAGGCGCATATCCTCGGCGGGCCGATGGGCGGTTTCGGCTCGGGCTTTGAACATCCGCTGCTCGGCTTCGATCATTTCCTCGCCATGCTGGCGGTCGGCCTGTGGGGCGCGCAGATGGGCGGCCGCGCCGTCTGGTCGCTGCCGGCCACCTTCCCGATGATCATGTGCCTCGGCGGCATCGTCGGCATGACCGAGATGTTCCCCATTCCCTATATGGAACTCGGCATTGCCCTGTCGATCATCGTGCTGGGTGGCGCCATAGCCGCGGCCTGGAAAGCCGGCGAGGCGGTGGCGCTGGTGATCATCGCCTTCTTCGCCATCTTCCACGGTTATGCCCATGGCCAGGAACTGCCGCTGGCCGCCGACCCGGCCGCCTATGCCGTCGGCTTTGTCGTCGCAACCGGCCTGATCCACGTCGCCGGCGTCGGCCTCGGCCTGGTGCTCGGCCGGTTTTATGACGGCAAGCTGACGCGGGCGCTGGGCGGGGCGATCGTGCTCTGCGGCCTCTATTACCTGATCCGATGACCAAAAAACCCGCCCGCAAGGCCAGAAAAACCGGCAATCCGGCCCGCCAGACCGCCAAGGCGAGGCCGCAGCCGACAGCCGCCGCCATCCCGTTGCCCGCCGTCCCCGCCGCCGTGGCGCCGGATGTGGTGCCTCTGACGCCAGCGGGCCGGCCGGACTGGCGGGTGATCGTGCGCACCCGTCGCTTCAGGGCGGCGGGCGGGTTTCTGGCGCTCGGCTTTGTCCTTTTTGCTTTTTCCCAGGCCATTCCCCATGACTACGGTTTTCTGGAGCTGGGCGGCCTGTTCACGCTCTCGGTCTACGATCTGGTGCTGGCCATGCTCGGCCTGTCGGTGGCCGCCGCCATCGCCGAGACCATGCGGCAGTTCCGCGCCATCGTGCTCACCTTTCTGGGCGTCTTGGCCGTCATGCTCATGTTCTTCGACAGCCTGTTTGCGCTGATCCTTTTGACCCCGCTCGGCGACAACCTGTTTCTGGTGGCGCCCTCGGCGGTGATCCTGACCGGCGCCTCGCTCTGGCTGCCGGGCCGCTGGCGGCAGCGGGCGGTCACGGTTTCGGCCGGCCTGGTCGGCTTTTCCTTCGCGCTGTTCATCGGGCTTGACGATCTCGGCGTCGGCATTGTCCGCTTTGCCTTCGGCGCCGTCGCGGAAGCGCTCTGGGTTATCCTGGCGCCGGCCTTCCTGCTGCGCCAGTTCCGCGGGCCCTGGCTCACCATTCCGCTGCGCATCGTCGGCAGCTGGCTTGTCGTCATCGGCGTGATCGTCATGGTCTCGCTCTACCTGCCGATGAAACAGGCCGATGCGCCGCCGCTGCCGGCCACGGGCGAGCCGCTGATGATCCTGCCGAACGGCGAGCAGGTGCCGCTGGTCCTGCCGGAAGACGAACCGGAGATGTAAAGCGGGAAGGGGGCTCGCGATCGCAGCCGGAAATCGATTCCGGTTTGGCCAAGAATGCAGTAGACAGGGGATCACGCAGACCGGCTATCGAAACCGGCGCCTGAAGCCGCTTGCAGACCTTAAGCCACAGACCCCGGTACCCGCCCGATGACCATCCGCTATGTCCGTCCCGTCTCCCACGCCGCAAGCATTGCCGAACGGCTCGGCTTCGTCGCGCTGGTCATGCTGGTCGTGGTCTTCCTGCTGCATCGCTTCGGGCAATTGGCAACCCCGGATGCGGTCGCCCTGGTGCTGTTTGCCGCGGTGCTCGCAGCCCTTGCCGTGCCGCTGGCCCTGATTGGTCTCGTCAGGCTCTGGCAGGTCGGGGCGCTCGGCGGCGTCGCCGCCGTCAAGGCCTTGCTGTTTGCCGCTTTGCCGCTGGCTGTGGTTGCGCTCGGTGCGGAACGTTATATGACGCGGCCGCTGCTCTATGACGTCTCGACCGACCTGATCGATGCCCCGGCCTGGATCGACGCGCCATCCGCGCCGCAGCGCCTGCTGCCGCGCCCGGCGGTGGTCACGCCGGCGGACCGCGAAGCGCAGCTGATCGCCTATCCGGGCCTCACCGGCCGGCGCTACGAGGGCGCGCTGGATCGGGTCTACGAGGCGGTCTTGAAAGTGGCGAAGACCAGCGGGTTTGTCATCAGGACCAGCCGCGGCAAGGAATATGCCCTGCCGGAATTCCTGCCGCAGAGGCAAGAGGAGGCCGAGCCGGGCCTGGCCGGCGGCCTGCCGCAGGTGGTGCCCGTGCCACTACCGCGCCCCCTGCCAGAACCGTCGCAAAGCGCGGGGGAGACGGAGCCGCCGGGCACGGTGCGCATCCAGGCCGAAACCCGCACCCTGCTGCTCGGCCTCAGCTTCGACATCATGATCCGCCTGCGCGAGGAGGCGGAAACCACGCTGGTCGACATCCGCGTTGCCAGCCGCTACGGCCCGCACGATCTCGGCCTGTCCGCCGCCATCGCCGAGGCCTATCTGCACGCGCTCGACGCCGAACTGCTCGGAATATCAGCGGATTGACGGCGTCACGCCACCATAAAAACCCCGGTCAGCCGGGCCGGGCCGTCGGTTTGAACCAGCCCCTTTTCCACCAGATCCTCCAGATGCGCCAGAACGGAGAGGGCGGCGGCGCCATGCAGGCGCGGATCTGTGTCGCGATAGATCGCCGCCACCATGTCGGGGATCAGCCGGTCGCCGCCCCGGATGCGCTCCAGCACGGCCCGCTCGCGCATGCGCCGATGGGTGCGCAGACCCCTAAGAAAACTCTGGGGCTGGCGCACCGGGCCGCCATGGCCGGGGAAATAGATCCGGTCGTCGCGGCTAAGCAATCGATCCAGCGAGGCCATGTAATCACCCATCGCCCCGTCCGGCGGCGCGACGATCGAGGTCGCCCAGGCCATCACGTGGTCGGCCGAAAAGACCACGCCGGTGTTTTCCAGCGCAAAGGCCGCATGGTTGGCGGTATGGCCGGGGGTCAAAATCGTTTCGAGAACCCAGCCGTCGCCCTCGATCCGGTCGCCCTCCAAAAGCGCGATATCCGGCTGGAACGCGAGGTCGGAGCTTTCGCCGAATGGATTGACCTCGCCCGCATGCAGGGCCCGCGCCGCCCGGTGCGGGCCTTCGGCAACGATCGTCGCACCGGTTGCCGCCTTCAGCCGGCGGGCCAGCGGCGAATGGTCCTTGTGGGTATGGCTGACGGCGATATGGGTCACCTCGCGGCCTTCGAGCGCTGCCATCAGAGCCTCAAAATGCGCGTCGCTGTCGGGGCCCGGATCGATCACGCAGACCGAGCGCGTCCCGACGATATAGCTGTTGGTGCCGTGGAAGGTGAACGGCGAGGGGTTGTTGACGGTCACGCGCTGCACCCCCGGCGCCACCGGCACCGGCTCGCCATAGGAGGGCTCGAAGGCCAGGTCGAAGTCCGGGCTCTTCGGCTCGCCCGCCTCGCTCATTTATATTCGATCTCGATGAAGGCCATCGGCTGGTCGCCGCCATTGACCACATTGTGCTCGACGCCGGCATCGCGGCGATAGACCTCGCCGGCCTTGCTGGTGACGCGCCGCTCGCCGGCGGCATCCTCGATCAGGAAATGGCAATCGGTCATCGGCACCACGACATAGCCCATGCCATGCACATGATGGCCGGTCGCCGCCCCCGGCTCGAAATCCCAGCGGGTGATCCGCACCATCTGGTCGTCGAGCAGCAGGGTGGAGATGGCGGGCGGACGGGCGGAATAACCGGGCATAAGCAGGCTCCTGTGCAGTGCGAAAGACAACACCCGTTTATCGAGCCCCGACGCGCCGCCGTAAAGCGGAAAATCGCCGCGTGTGAGCCTCGGCGCCGCCACCGCGCATGCTCAAGCCCCCCGGACCCGTGTAGCGACCGGCCG
This sequence comes from Rhizobium sp. CG5, assembly GCF_023701945.1. Taxonomy (GTDB): domain Bacteria; phylum Pseudomonadota; class Alphaproteobacteria; order Rhizobiales; family Rhizobiaceae; genus Allorhizobium. Next base: position 105,104 of record NZ_JABAEF010000018.1, on the reverse strand, counting down.
AGCCTGCGATAATTCCACAAAAATCGCCAAGGAAGTGATTGCCGCCCGTCCCGGCTTTTGCTAATCAGGCCCGCACCGGGCTTGGAAAGCATATCTTCTCAAGGCCCGTCACGGTGGGGCGTAGCCAAGCGGTAAGGCACTGGTTTTTGGTACCGGCACCCCAGGTTCGATCCCTGGCGCCCCAGCCACGCTTCAATGGTCAATCCAGAACGGCGATTTTGTTCGATTATAGGCATTGGTTTCATGTCATTTTCTTTTTGACATTCGGAATTCCACACGTATATTTGGATCTATTAGAACCCCACGCGATACTCCCGCCATTCGGGACAAGGTTGACCGTGCATCAATATTCCGGGGATGCGGCTACGCGTCCCCGTTTGTATATGAGGCGTGATGAATACGATCCCCTCTGCACCCACATAAACAGCTCCTATTCATATCATACTGGGTTCTGAATTCCTTCAGTTGCGGTCCCGAACATAAGTTCATTGACGAGGCCAGCTGTGCGCATTGCGCGGTTTAGGGTTTTGATAGCCAGGCGGGTCCGAATATCACAGATTTTGACCATCTAGGCCAACAGGTGGTCTCTGTCATTGCAACGGGGATGTAACCAAGATGGACCTGAAATCCTTCGTCAAAGCGGCGCTCAATGACGTGATGGATGCCGTTCAAGAAACGATTGAAGAGCGCAAAGCCAGAGAAAAGCAAGGCTTCATAAATCCTAAGATTCATGATCCTGAAGTGATGGAAATTGACACGATCAAGTTTGACGTGGCTGTTTCGGTCGGGACGAAGACGCAAGGCGGGGCGGAAGCCGGTCTTGAGGTTTTTTCTGTAAAGCTTGGCGGGTCTGGAACTCATGAGCGGGAGGCATCGAACGTCAGCCGTATTGAGTTCACGCTAGGCGTATCTTGGCCGCATACGCACATACTCGATGCGAAGAAATTAGTCAGGGCCAGCTAACGAATGGCCTATTCCTATCTATTGATATAGGCGCTCACACCATACTCCATACCCGAGTGCAGCAACACCAACAGTATGAGTGACAATCCGTTCGCAACAACGACTCTGACTCGTCCATTTCGAGCGGCGGGCCAAAAATCTCTGACGTTGGATTTAAACTCCGTTCCCATCCAAGCACTAATTATTGTGTCGACGAGATCGGAAACGACCCTGAAAATCGAAATCCAAAACAAGCAGTAGATAACGATGAAAAATAACATCGAAAAGTAGTATGTAGCTTCTTGCCCTCTTTGCGGGACAGACGCATAGATCACGTTAATGAGAGCGAGTAGAATTCCCATTCTGACAATCATCCCGACGAAGTCAGATATCTTTTTGGTGAAATCAAAACTCTGCTTAAGCTCTGAAGCCACGATCGGCTCAACAAGCCGCAACACATTGATGACTCGTTCGCGGGTTCCCATTTCGACCTCCTTGACCTGCCGTAATATTTGGCAAAATTCGACATAAATTAACAACTAATAATTTACGCCCCAAGCGTTCTCTGCGAGTATTTTGGGGATTGCTATTTAATGGTCCCAATGCCGCTCGCTCGGCGGACATTGTAAAGACCGCTGCACCTTCCTCACCCCCAAAAAAACCTACTCCCTCGCCAGAATCATAGTCCGCACCACCGGATAGATCTCGGTCGCCCCCAGCGCCGACCCTTGAGCACACCATAGTGCCCACATAACCCATTCCACCCTCTGGAACCCCCGCTCGCCTATTGCGTTCCGCTCACACCGATGAAGCCCTTGTGCCTCACCAGCGCATCGTGGCATTCAAACATCTTTTCCAGGAGACTGGCGTATGCGCAGAACACCATCGGCCGGGCGGTCACGCAATGCGTGGATGTTAATCGCATCGCTTGTCATGGCGCTGCCGGCCCATGCCACGCCTGTGCTGGTGGTCGATACCGCAAGCCGCCAGGTTCTCTATCAGGAGGAGGCCGGCGTGCCGTGGTATCCGGCCTCGACGGCCAAGCTGATGACGGCCTTTGTGGTGTTCGAAGCGTTGCGGGCCGGTCAGGTCACCCTCACCACGCCTGTTATGATGACGCGCAATGCGATGAAACAGGCTTTTCTGGAATCGGGCCTCACCTTCGGGCGGACCATGACGCTGGAAGATGCGCTGTTCGCCACGCTCACCGCCTCGGCCAATGATGTCGCGGTCGCGCTGGCCGAAGCCGTTGCCGGCGATGAAAAGACCTTTGTTCAGCGCATGAATGCCGCAGCGTCCAGCCTTGGCATGACGGCCACCCATTTTTCCTCTCCGAACGGCCTGTTCGACCGCGCCACCGTGACGACGGCGCGGGATCTGGCCGTGCTCGGCTTGGAGGTCGATCGCCGCTTTCCGGATTTTCAGCGTTTCTTTGCCGGCTCTGCCGTGACGATCGACGGCAAGGAGATCAAATCCAACAATGCCTTGCTGACCCGTTTCGCCGGCACGATCGGCATGAAGACCGGTTTTTTATGCGCTTCGGGACGAAACTATGTCGGCCTTGCCGCCCGGCAGGGCAAGCGCGTCATGGTGGTCGTTCTGGGGGCGACCACGGAGCGGGAACGCAATGAACGATCGGCGTTTTATCTGACCCAGGCCTTCGAGGGCCGCCTGACGCCGGCGGGCCGTGTCGACGATCTGCAAAATCACCCCGACAGGACGCCCGAGGATATGCGCATCCGGCTCTGCACGGACCAGAGCGCCGCCTATGAGGCCGAGCGGGAAGCGCTTTATCCGATGGGACTGCCGGGCCGCGAAACCTATCTGCGCGACGAGATCCCCGGCCATATCCACGCGATCAGTACCTGGCTTAATGAGACTGCCGCCGATGTGCCGATCCCGACGCCGCGCCCGTCGTGAGCTGTGCGCCCGCTAAGCTTCTACCGACGAAACCCTATTCCATCGCTAAAATCATGTTGCGCACCACCGGATAGATCTCCGCCTCCCAGCGGCGGCCGTTGAACACGCCGTAATGGCCGACATTGGCCTGCAGATGGTGGCGCTTCAGGTGCGGACGCAGCGACCGACACAGTTCGTGGGCCGAGGAGGTCTGGCCGAGTGCGCAGATATCGTCGCGGCCGCCCTCAACGGTCAGCAGCGCGGTCTTGCGGATATGGGCGGGATCGACCTTGCGGCCGTGATGGGTGAAATCGCCGGTGGCCAGCTCCGCCTTCTGGAACACCCGGTCGATCGTCTCGATGTAGAATTCCTCCGTCATGTCGAGCACGGCGAAATACTCGTCATAGAAGGTCTTGATCTTGTCGGCCTTGTCCGTCTCACCCTTGGCCAGATGCTCGAACAGCTTGCGATGCTGCTCCTGGTGGCGGTCCATGTTCATCGCCATGAAGGCGACCAGCTGCAGGAAGCCCGGATAGACCCGCCGGCCGGCACCCTCAAAGCGCGCCGGCACCTCGCTGATCAGCGAGGTCTCGAACCACGACAGCGGTTTGGACACGGCGAGTTCGTTGACCTTGGTCGGGCTTTCGCGCGGATCGATCGGCCCGGCCATCAGGGTCATGGTGCGCGGCGTGGCCGGATGCTGCTGCTCCGACATCACGGCGACGGCGGCCAGCGTCTGCACGCACGGCTGACAGACCGCCAGCACATGGGCGCCGGGGCCGATCTCCTCCAGAAAGCGGATGATATAGTCGACATATTCGTCGACGCCGAACCGCCCGGCCGACAGCGGCACATCGCGGGCATTGACCCAGTCCGTCACATAGACGTCGTGATCGCGCAAAAGCGTCTGCACCGTGCCGCGCAACAGCGTCGCAAAATGTCCGGACAGCGGCGCCACCACCAGCACCCTGGGGCGCGGCGTATCGACATCGACGGCAAAATGCAGCAGCTTGCCGAACGGCAGGTCCAGCGTGGTCTCGATCGTTACGGGCGCGTCGCGATTGCCGATCATCACCGAGGTGATCGCAAACTCCGGACCGGTATGGATGATCTCGAAGCGCGACACCAGCTCCATCGCCGCGCCGAAATAGCGCGACATCGTCTCCACCGGTTCAAAGAACGACAGGCCGGTAAAAGCCTGCAGTCGCCGCGCCATGTCGCGCATCGGCGCCATCAGGTCGTCGTGGAACTGGTAGGTTTGATAGAGCATGAGCAAGGGACCCCGTCACCGCAGAATTGCCGCACTGCAAAAAATGCTAGTGCAACAAGGTCCACTATGCGAGAAGATTGTGAGGGAATGTATAACATTGTCCGATAAGGATCTTCACGGCCATGGCCCATGCGACACTGACCCTTTCCTCCAAGAACTACTCCTCCTGGTCGCTGCGCGGCTGGCTATTGTGCCGAATGGCCGGTCTCGACTTCAAGGAAGTCATGGTCGATCTCGACGACGGTGCCCGCCAGGAGCTGCTGTTGCTGTCGCCCTCCGTGCTGGTGCCGCGCCTGACCCATGAAGGCGTGACGGTCTGGGATACGCTGGCGATCGCCGAATATCTGCACGAGATCACGCCCAAGGCCGGTCTCTGGCCGGCCGACCAGGCAACCCGCGCCCATTGCCGCTCGGTGTCGGGCGAAATGCATTCCGGCTTTTATAACATGCGCTCCGCATTGCCGATGAACCTGAAGACCGTCCACCCGCGGTTCAAGATGTTTTCCGGCGCCCGCCCGGATGTCGAGCGCATCAAGGCGATCTGGACCGAGTGTCTGGAGCAAAGCGGCGGGCCATGGCTGTTCGGCAAGACGCCCACCGTCGCCGATGCCATGTATGCGCCGGTCTGCAGCCGCTTCCGCACCTATTCGGTCGATCTGGATCCGACACTCTCCGCCTATTGCGACACCGTCTTCGCCTGGCCCCTGATGGTGGAGTGGACCGAAGGCGCCAAGGCCGAACCCGACGAGATCATCGAGCTCGAGGTGGAATTCTGACCCCCCTGAGCAGGGGCATCGGCGTTACGCCAGCCCATTCGGCAACGTCCTGATCTTTTGTCATGCGCGGCAGTCCTCGCAGACGCCGCCGCGCGCGCCCGGGCAACCGCCAGGCGAAACCTTGCCCGCTGCTGTTTTTCCTTTCTTCACTAATATAAAATTTCAGTAAATGCCCCGTTTACGGAATATTAATCTCGTTTATAAGGCATTTTTTAACCTTAACAGATGTATAAAAATACTGTTCAGGCATTAAGTCTCGTGCTTTGAGCCCAGAAAATAGAATAACTGTTACGAATTGGGCGGTCGTATTTCCATTTCCGGTTTTCGTACTGAATGAGTGAATTCCATGGTGAGTATAAACACCAATAGCGCAGCTATAGGCGCGCTTGATGTATTGAGGGCCACGGTGGATGGCCGGAACCAGACCCAGTCGCGGGTGATCACCGGCTACCGCGTCTCGCAGGCCTCGGATGACGCCGCCTACTGGTCGATCGCCACGACCATGCGCTCCGACAACAAGGCGCTCTCGGCGGTCGAGGATGCGCTTGGCATGGCCGGCGCCGTCGTCGACACCGCCAGCAACGGGGTGGAGAGCGCTGTCGATGTCATGCAGGAGATCAAGCAGCGCATGGTGCTGGCCCGCGAGCCCGGCGTCGACCGCGACAAGATCAATACCGAGCTCGTCGAGCTGAAGGAACAGCTGAAGACCATCACCCATGCCTCGACCTTTTCCGGCCAGAACTGGCTGTGGCGCACCGATGTCGCCGACGATGAGCCCAAGCAGCTGGTCGGCTCGTTCCGCCGCGATTCCGATGGCGGCGTGACGGTGACCAATGTCGAATACGAGGTGGCCGGCACGGCCGGAACCTCGGAGGTCAATTTCCTGATCGACGACGTCAGCGGCGATAGCGGCATCCTGACCGGCTCCGGCTTTGCAAGCGAACTGGGCACGACCAAGAACTGGGTGATGTTCAACAGCGAAGATGGCCCGACTTACGACGAGATGGTGCTCAACGACACCGTGACGGATACCGAGATCGAGGAAATGATCAGCGTCGTCGATGCCATGGCGCAACGCACCATCGATGTCGGCACGACGCTCGGCGCTTTGTCCATGCGGGTCGAATTGCAGAACGGTTTCGTGATGGACCTGCAGGATTCCATCCACTACGGCGTCGGCAAGATGGTCGATGCCGATATGGATCTGGAATCAACCCGCCTGCGCGCCATTGAAACCAAGGAACAGCTCGGCGTCCAGGCCCTGGCCATCGCCAATGCCAGCACCGAACCGCTGATCTCGCTGCTGCGGTAGATCGACTGAGGCGAAACGGGGTAAAGCCGGGCAGGGCGCCAGCGTCTGGGACCAGGGCAAAAGGATAGATCCGCTTCGACCCGCGGTACCCCACCTCTGGCTTGCCAGCCATCTCCCCCACATGGGGGGAGATCGATCCGGCCGCCACCGTTTGCATCAGTCAACGGCCAGCAATCAGGGCAGGAACAGTTCGGCAGTCCGGTCTCCCCCCATGTGGGGGAGATGCCCGGCAGGGCAGTGGGGGGTATCCTCGCTCTGCCGTCGATTATTTGCCCCGCATCCGACCGGAAAAGTCAGCCCCAAAGCTCCAGCCATGGGGCAGCTTACAAAGCGCTTACGCGCCGCCCAGGAACTCTTCGCAATAGCTCGGGCCACCGGCCTGGCCGGGCTTGTCGATCACCGTGCGGATGCTGCGGATATTGTAGTCCGGCGACACGGTCAGCTGCACTTCGCAGCGCAGGTATTCGGTGCGGGCCCGGGTCAGCATGGCGCCCTTCTTGCCGTTCGGCAATTCCTCATAGGTCGCCGGCACGGCGCGGGTCTTGTAGCCGCCGCGCCAGGTATAGACCGTCGCGCCGCCAGCCGTGCTGTCATTGATCGGCGGGCCGAATTTTGCGAAGAAGGCGCCGGCCGGCTGGCCGTTCCAGCGGGCTTCGACGGCGTTCTTGGCCGGTCCGGTCGTGGTACAGCCGGCAAGGGCCAGCCCCAGGCCGGCCAGGGTGAGCATGCGGAAATTCATCTGTTCTGTCCCTCAGATCTTGTGCTGGAAAAGCCTCGCCGCGCCCCCGAGCCTTGACGCTTTCCATCGGCATGTCCTTATCCGCAAATGCGCGATTGTGAAATCACGCTCCGCGCGATTTCCGCAAATTTTCCACGCTGATGCGTTGCAGCCACGCTGCCGGGCCGAAGACCCGGCTTTGCACCGGCTTAAGGGGAGGGCATGGGCACGGCCCGCCACCCGCCAGGGCCTTGGGCTGCCGCAGTTTTTGCACCGGCCTTCAGGTTTTTTCAAATCAGCGCTTGTGCAACAAAAAACGCTGGTCTATAGAGGCGCCGCTGGTCACGGAGTGTAGCGCAGTCTGGTAGCGCACCACGTTCGGGACGTGGGGGTCGAGTGTTCGAATCACTCCACTCCGACCAGCTGAAAAACTCCCGATCTTTTACCCCTTTTCCGGCCTATCTCGAGCGGATCCGTTCCGCCGCGTGGCTATGGCCTTAGCCCGCCCGCATTCTATTTCGACAATCATCGAAATAGCCTTGACGTCTCCCGTTTTCATCGATACGCCTATTTCCATGAAACTCGAAATAGCGGCATCCCAGATGGAATCCCTTGGCAATCCGACGCGGCTGCGGCTGTATCGGGCGCTGGTGCGCGCCGGCTTCGACGGCCTGCCGGTCGGCGCCCTGCAGCAGAAGCTCGACATCCCCGCCTCGACGCTCTCACACCATTGCCGGAAACTTGTGGATGCCGGCCTGGTGACCCAGGAGCGTCAGGGCACGACGCTGATCTGCCGCGCCAATTATACCGCCATGACAGCGCTGATCGGCTATCTCGCAGACGAATGCTGCGCCGATGGCCGTTGCACGGAGAGCCCGGTCGAGGCCGACGCCTGATATTTTTTTGACCTGATAATTCGATAAAACCGGAATTATGGAAGGAGAATGACATGACGGAGCTCAGGCACTTGCCGGTCGCGGTCATCGGCGCGGGGCCCGTGGGGCTTGCAGCCGGCGCCCATCTGCTGTCGCGCGGCCTGACGCCGGTCATTCTCGAGGCCAGCCCTTCGGTGGCGGCCTCCTTGCGCGCCTGGGGCCATGTCCGGGTCTTCTCGCCCTGGCGTTATGTCGTCGATGCTACGGCCGCCCGCCTGCTGGAGAGCACCGGCTGGTCGGCGCCGGACCCGGAAGGACTGCCGACCGGCGCGGAGATCGCCGAGCGCTACCTGGCGCCGTTGGCGCAGCATCCGGCCCTTGCGCCGCACATCCGCTTCAACGCCACAGTGTCCGCCGTCACCCGCCAGGGCCTCGACAAGATGTCGAATGCCGGGCGGGAGGCGTCCCCCCTGGTCATCCGCTATGTCGACGGGCAGGGCCGGGACCGCCAGCTGCTGGCCAGCGCCGTGCTGGACGCTTCCGGCACCTGGAACCGACCTAATCCGGCCGGCATCGATGGCCTGCCGGTGCAAGGGGAAAAAGTGGCGGGCGACCGCATTGCCTATGGCATTCCCGACGTGCTGGGCGCGGATCGCGCCGCTTATCAAGACCAGCATGTGCTGGTGATCGGCAGCGGCCATTCGGCCATCAATGCCGTGCTCGCCTTGCTGGAATTGCAGGGCCAGGCCCCCGCCACCCGCGTCTCCTGGGGTCTGCGCAGCAATAGGCTGCAGCGGCTTTTGGGCGGCGGCCTCAACGATCAGCTGCCGGCCCGTGGCGCGCTTGGCCTTGCCGCCGGTCAGGCAATTTCTGAAGGTCGGCTCGATCTGCTGGTGCCCTTCGATCTGCAGCGGATCGAAACCCAAGGCGATGGCCTGCTGCTCAACGCCAGCGTCGAAGGACAGGACCGCGTCCTCGCCGTCGACCGCATCATCGTCGCCACCGGCTTTCGCCCCGATCTGTCGATCGCTGGCGAACTCCGGCTCGATCTCGACCCGTCGGTCGAGGCGCCGCGTCGCCTGGCGCCGATGATCGATCCCAATCTGCATTCCTGCGGTTCGGTGCCGGCCCATGGGGTCGACGAACTCGCCCATCCCGAGCCAGGCTTCTATATCGTCGGCTCGAAATCCTACGGTCGCGCCCCGACCTTCCTGATGGCGACCGGCTATGAGCAGGTCCGCTCGGTGGTGGCCGATCTGGCCGGCGATGCGGTTGCGGCCCGTGAGGTGCATCTGGTCCTGCCGGAAACCGGCGTCTGCAGCTCGGTCGAGATCGACGGCGATGACGGCGCCAGAAAAGCCGGCTGCTGCGGCGGGCCGCCGCCAACGGACGTCGATGCCTGCTGTGCCGCCGATGCGACGGCCAAGGCTGAAGGGGCCGCCGGCTGCGGTTGCGGCACGCCTGCCGCGACGCCGCACCTTGCGACGGAGCCTGCCCAATGAGCGGCGCCGCTGCGCCGGCCCGGTTGATCTGGGCGCTCGGCGTCACGCAGATCATCGGCTATGGCTCGCTCTATTATTCCTTCAGCATCCTGGCGCCGGAGATGGCGCGCGATGTGGCGCTGCCGCTCGACTGGCTGTTTGCCATTCTCTCCGTCTGCCTGCTGGCGGGCGGCATGATGGCGCCCAAGGCCGGCCGCTGGGCCGATCGCTTCGGGGCAGGGCGGCTGATGGCGCCGGGCTCGCTGGCGGCGGGCCTTGCCCTTCTCGCCGCCGCGCTTTCGCCCAATGCATTTTCGCTTGCCCTGTCGCTGGCCGCCATGGAAATCGCCTCGGCCTTCGTGCTCTACGGCACGGCCTTTGCGGCCATCGTCCAGGCCGGCGGCCGCAGCGCCCAGCGCAGCATCACCCATCTGACGCTGATCGCCGGTTTCGCCTCGACGCTGTTCTGGCCGCTGACCGCCAGCCTGCACGAGCATCTCTCCTGGCGCATGGTCTATATGCTGTTTGCCGCGCTCAATATTCTGGTCTGCCTGCCGATCCATGTCTGGGCCGGCCGCCTGCCGCGGGTGGCGGATCTCGAGCCCGTGGCAAAGCTGGCCGTGAGCGATCCGGCCGGAACGACGAATGCGGCGGGAAAACCGGTGAACTCGCCCTCCGGCAATCTGCTGTTCGGGCTGATGCTGGCCGCCTTTGCCGCCGAAGGCCTCGTGCTCTCGTCGATCCTCGTGCACATGGTGCCGCTGATCACCGCCCTTGGCCTTGGCACGGCCGGGCTTCTCGTCTCCGCACTGTTCGGCCCGTCGCAGGTGGCAAGCCGCTTGATCAACATGCTGTTCGGCGGCCGGCTGTCGCAGACCATGCTGGCGGTCATTGCCGCCGGCCTCCTGCCGCTGGCCCTCATGCTCCTGACCGCCACCAGCCCCTGGCTGCCGGGCGTCATGCTGTTTGCCGTGCTGTTCGGCCTCGGCTCCGGCCTCACCAGCATTGTCGGCGGCACGCTGCCGCTGGAACTGTTCGGCCGGGCCGGTTATGGCGCCCGCCTCGGCTGGGTTACGGCGGCCCGGCAGTTTTCCGCAGCGCTTGCCCCCTTCGCCTTCGCCTTTGCCCTGCAGCGCTTCGGCACCGGCATCGCCCTGACCATCGGCACCGTGCTGGGCGCCGGCGGTCTGGCGCTGTTTGTCGCCATCGCCGTGATCCGCTACCGCCTCGCGCCGTCCCCGGCCGTGGTCGCCGCCGGCGAATAACGGCTGGGGCCATCGCCTGGAACTTTACCGCGTCACCACCATGAACATGGCATGGTGAGAGACCGAACTTCCCGGCACACTCCTTTCCAGCATGAAACGCTTCGACCCCGTCCGGTGCGCCGGCGCGGCAGGTGTTTCTGCAAGATGTTTGATAGGATTTTCGTTTGAAGGCTCGCCCCCGTCTAGGGATCTGGCCCCTCATCCCCCTGCCGGGACCTTCTCCCCGTGAACGGGGAGAAGGACGACGTCGCACCGCCCTATGTCCCTCACGCGCGTCGAGTGGGGCACGTCCCCTCTCCCCGTTCACGGGGAGAGGGCTAGGGTGAGGGGCAGGGAGATGGGAGGCGTTCGAATGGAAACCGTGTCATCTAACCCGACCCCAAAAGGAGATTTCAGCATGCAGACCTTCCCGTTCCGGCTTGCAGCCATTGCCTTTGCCGCAGCGCTTGCCCTCGCCACCGCCGCCTCCGCCCAGGATGCCTTTGCCGCGTCAGATGCCAATGGCGATGGCGCGCTGGATAGCGCCGAATTCGTCACCTTCATCAACATGGCCGCCAAGGCCGGCCGCGGCCAGGCCAAGAAGGTGGCGGCCAACAATATGTATGGCAAGGCCTTTGCCCGCGTCGACAAGAACCAGGATGGCAAGATCGCGCCGGGCGAAGTGGCAGCGCTGCAATAGAAACCGTCGATCCGAGAGCCGGCCATGCCTCGACCCCGCATCCTTGCCGCGCTTTTTCCGGCCGTGCCGCTGATCTCAAGCGGCTCGGTCTTGCTGCTGCTGATTGCGCTTTCAGCAAAAAATGCCATCCTGACCAGGGGTGATGCCGGTCCGGCAAGGGCGGGTGAGGGAAGGGGATGACGATGACCCAGGCACATCGGGATCGCGACAACGAGACGACAATCACCATTCTGGTCGTCGAGGATGACGCGCCGATCCGCTGGCGGGTCTGCGATGCCCTGCGGCTCGCCCCGGAATTCGTCGTCTCGGAAGCCGCCACCCTGGCCGAAGCGCGCAGCCTGCTTTCCGGCAATCCCAGCCGCGTGCTGCTGACCGATATCCGCCTGCCGGACGGCACCGGCATCGACCTGATCCGCGAGGTGAGAAGCAAGCAGCCCGACACCGAGATCATGGTGATCTCCATCCTCGGCGACGAGGAAAGCGTGCTGTCGGCGATCATGGTCGGCGCCAACGGCTATCTGCTGAAGGATGCCTTTCCGGCCGATATCGTCGAGACGGTGCGCGATCTGGTGCGCGGCCATTCGCCGATTTCCGCCTCGATTGCCCGCTTCATCGTCAAACGCACCCAGGCAACGCCGCAAAGCGCCCCGCTTGCCAATCTCAATGCCGCCCGGCTGACGCCGCGCGAGATCGACATTCTCTGGGGCATCGCCAAGGGCTTCAGCTATGCCGATATTGCAGACCATCTCGGCATTTCGCGCCAGACCGTGCCCGGCCATATCAAGAACATCTATCGCAAGCTGGAGGTCAACACCCGCGGCGAGGCGGTGTTCGAGGCCCTGCAGCAGGGGCTGATCAAGGTATGATCCAGTCCTTTATGGCGCCTTTCGGCAGGCCCGATGCCTACCTGCTGCGCGGCGTGGTCTTTGCGCTTTCGTGCGTGCTGGCGGTCGCAGCCGGCCTTGGCCTGCTCAGCCTGCGCTTGCCCGAGCCGCCGCGGCAGTATCGTTTCACCGCCGTCATGGCTGAACTCCAGCCGGGCGAATGGCGCCGCATCACCCTGCCGAACCTCAACCGCGACGCGGCCCCCAAGCCGGGCGACACGCTCTATCGCCTGTCCTTCGAGATCCCGGCCGATCAGGCCGCCAGCCCCTGGGCTGTGTTCCTGCCGCGCTTCATGATCGATGCGGCGGTGCTGGTCAACGGCGTCGAAATTGCCGACAGCCGCGATGGTCCCGGCGCCGGCAAGCCGGACCGCAACATACCCCTGCTCGGCGTCATTCCAAAGCCGCTGCTGCGCGACGGCGCCAATGAGCTGACCGTCGCCGTCATGTCCACGGCGCCGGTCGCCGAGTATCTGGAGAGCATCTATGTTGGTCCGGAGGAGGCCCTGCGCCCCGCCTATGACCGGCGCATGATGCTGTTCGGCCTGCTGCCCATCGTGCTACTGTCCTGGCAGGTGATTGTCGGCGCCCTGCTGCTGACCATCTGGTGCAGCCGGCCGCGCGAGATCGCCTACGCCTTCCTGGCATTCGCCATGCTGTTCGGCGTCACCCGTGTGGCCGCGCTGACGCTGCAGACGCCCCTGCATCTGGCCCTGGCCGGCGCGGCGCTGGCCTTTGAAATGGGGCTGGCGGTGCTGTTTGTGCTGGCCTTTCTCGATATCCGCCTGCGCTGGTGGCACGGGCTGGTATTCGTGCCGGCGGGTCTGGTGCTGTCGATCGGGCTTTACGGCGATCCGACGATGATCCTGGTCGCCTATATGCTGTTCGGGCCGCCGAGCTTCGGGCTCTATCTGCTGCTGATCGGCGGCCTGTTCTGCTGGTCGGCCATCGTCTGGGCACGGGGCGCCAGTTTCCTGATGGGCATTGTCATCGCAACGGTATCGACCGGCTGGGCCCATGATGTCGCGATCCTCGCCGGCTACTTCGTCGATCAGCGCTATTTTGTCGGGCGGCTGTCCTATTCCACCATGCTGATTGCCATCGGGACCCTGCTGTCGCTGCGCTTCGTGCAGGCGCTCAACAAGATCGACAATTTCGCCGCACAGATGGTGGTCAAGATCGCCGAGACCGAGGACAAGCTGCGCCGCAGTTTCGCGCGGGAAGAGCTGCAGGCGCGCAACCAGGCCCTGGCGCTGGAACGCGGCCGGCTGATGCGCGACCTGCATGACGGGCTGGGCGGCCAGCTGGTGCGCATCGTGGCGCTGAGCGAGCGCGGCGGCAGCGATCCGGGCGGCGGCGATGGGGCGGCGAGCAGCAGCGAAAACCCGATCACCGAGGCGGCCCGCGCTGCGCTCAAGGATCTGAGGCTGGTGATCGATGCCATGGAGGATGTCGGCGGCGACCTTCTGCTGGCGCTCGGCTCCTGGCGCGAGCGCACCGCCATGCAGCTGCGCGCCCATCAGATCGAACTCGACTGGCAGGTCAGGACCAATGGCGGCCTGCCGCACTTCGAGGACCTGCGGCCCTGGCACGTCATCCAGATCGTCAGGCTGATGGACGAGGCGATCACCAATGCCGTCAAACATTCCGGCGCCGGCCGAATTTCGGTGATCCTGCGCACCGTGAGCAACGCCGCGGCCGGCAATGGTCAGGGAGACAGCACGGTCCACATCGTCATCCGCGACGACGGCCACGGCTTCGTGGCGAACGAGCCCGGCCATGAGACCGGCCACGGCCTTGCCAATATGCGCCGACGCGCTGATCTCTGCCAGGCGCGGTTGACCATCGACAGCGGCCCGGACGGCACCTCGGTGGCGCTCGACCTGCCAAACCGCTTTCCGCCGATGCCCGAAGCCCAGGTTTTTTCCGGTCCGCCGCCGGTGTCGGGAACCCTTCCTTGAGGATTTGCGTGAAATCTGACGGTGCTGCCCCTCACCCTAGCCCTCTCCCCGCAGGCGGGGAGAGGGGACGCTGCTGCGATGAGCTGCTGACGCCCCATTTCCCATTCGACGGCGAAGATGCAAAGACCGCGAGGGTGCGGCATGTCCCTTCTCCCCGCTTGCGGGGAGAAGGTGGCGGCAGCCGGATGAGGGGCGGCCCCCGTCCGACGGTCAGCCGATCGACGGAATATCGCTTCCTGTCGCTGCCAGGAAAAACACTGTGGCACCCGGCACAGGGGGGTGGTGTGGGGACCTTGCCGCAGGAGAGACAGGGAACCCTGCGGCATGTGCCGGGCGCCGAACGGCTGCGGCGAGAGACGGGCCGCGCCGTTATCCTTATTGAACGTATTGGATGGGTGGCCGAGCGGCCGGCAAACGCTTTAGCGCACGCCGACGCGGTTGACCGGGCCGCCGCGATTGCCGGGCACGCCGCGCACCCCAACGCCGGGCGCACCGACGCCGGGCACGGCGACGGCGGCCGGCCGCCGGGCAGCACAGCCGACCGGATAACCGGGCCTTGTGCAATAGACCACGACGGCGGTCGGGCGGGCGACGCAGCCCTTCGGCACGCCGACGGTCTTGCAATAGACCACCGCCGCTGCCGGTTTGGCCGGCAGCAGGCTGGCGCCGGCAAAGGTGGAAAGGGCAAGGGCAAGCCCGCAGCCTGTGCGGGTCAGAAGTGCAGCATAGGTCATGGTTTTTGTCCTGTCTCGAAGACTTGGTGAACCCACCCGGCAGTATCTGCCGGCCCTGTTCTTATCGCAGAGGCCGGCCTGGGCGGCCATGCCATGAACATGGGGGCCAAGGGGTATTTGCGCTTGGCGAGCCGGGCCGAAAACTGCGGGCAAAGAGTATACCCAATATTAAGCAATAGTACCTGTGACGTTGGTACTTTCTTATTACCGTAATTTTCGATATTGAGGCCTGACACGGGAAATCGGGGGCGATGACCGCGGCGTCACGACAGCGAGCGGACGCGGCATTGGCCCGCCGGCGGGAGATGGAACAAGGTGATGAACACGGGTTCGAAAGCCGGCCTTGAAGAGTTGCGGCGCGCGCTGGCCCGCAGCCGTTTCGGTTTCTTTGCCATCGGTGTCTTCAGCTTCTTCGTCAATCTGCTCGTCTTGACCGGCCCGCTGTTCATGCTGCAGGTCTATGACCGGGTGCTGGCCGCCCGCTCGGAGCCGACGTTGCTCGTGCTCTTCCTGCTGGTGGTCATGCTCTATGCCATCATGGGCATTCTCGACCATCTGCGGGCGCGCATTGCGGCGCGCATCGGCGCCCGTTTCCAGGCCGATTTCGACATTCGTGTTTTCCGTGCGCTGCTCGACCGCACGACGCTGGCCTCGCGCGGCATCTCCGGCGCGTCCGGCATGCGCGATCTCGATTCGGTGCAGAAAGTGCTGGCCTCGCCGGCCATTTTTGCCGTCTTCGACATCCCCTGGACGCCGGTCTTCATCTTCGTGATCTTCGTCTTCCATCCCTGGATGGGCTGGCTGGCGGTGGCTGGCGGCGCCTTCCTGATCGTCTTGACCTGGCTCAACCAGAACGGCACCAAGCGCCACCAGATCAAGGCGCTGGAGGCAACCCGCCAGAGCGAGGAAATCACTGCGGCCCTTTCCCGCGACAGCGATACCGTGCGGGCGCTGGGCATGCGCCGCAGTGCTGCGGAGCGCTGGCAGAAGGCGCGGTCCGTGGCGCTCGAGGCCAATATGGAATATTCGGATGCCAACGGCTTCTATGCCACGGCCTCCAAGACCTTCCGCATCTTCCTGCAATCGGCCATCCTGGCGCTCGGCGCCTGGCTGGTGCTGAAGGGCGAGATCAATGCCGGCGCGATGATTGCCGGCTCCATCCTGATCGGCCGTGGTCTGGCGCCGATCGAAGGCGCCATCGGCCAGTGGTCCATGGTGCAGCGCGCTTTCGAGGGCTGGCGCGGCCTCGCGCATCTGTTGACGCAGGTGCCGGAAGACGATCTGCGCACCGCCCTTCCGAGACCGCGCGCCATCCTCAACGTGCAGCAGGTGACGGCTGTGCCGCCCGGCGAAAACATCGCCACCCTGCGCATGGTCAGCTTCGACCTGCCGCCCGGCCAGGCGCTCGGCGTTATCGGCCCGAGCGGTTCCGGCAAGTCGACGCTGGCCCGCCTTTTGACCGGCGTCTGGCATCCCGCCGCCGGCAAGATCCGCCTCGACGGCGCCTCGCTCGAACAATATGGCCCGGACGATCTGGCCGATCACATCGGCTACCTGCCGCAGGACGTGGTGCTGTTTGAAGGCACGATCGCCGAAAACATCGCCCGGCTCGACAGCCATCCCGACCCGCAGCGGGTGGTGGAGGCCGCCAAGAAGGCCGCCGCCCACGAGATGATCCTGAAGCTGCCGAACGGCTACGACACGCGGCTGCCGGCCGTCGGCCAGAAGCTGTCGGGCGGCCAGAAGCAGCGCATCGGTCTTGCCCGCGCGCTCTACGGCAATCCGGCCATCGTCATTCTCGACGAACCCAATTCCAATCTCGATGCCGAGGGTTCCAATGCCCTCAACCTTGCCATCCGGGCGATGAAGGCCGATGGCCGCTCGGCCGTCATCATGGCCCATCGCCCGGCGGCGATCGAGGAATGCGACCTGATCCTCATTCTCGACGGCGGCACCCGCGTTGCCTTCGGCCCGCGTGACGACGTGCTGCGCGCCCATCTGCGCAACGCGTCCCAGGTCGTCGGCCTGCCCGGCGGCACCAATACCACCATGATACAGGGGCCGCAGCGATGAGCCTGGTCCAGAAAATACCCTCGGCCGGCGCGGTCCGCTGGAACAGCCGCAGCCACATGCTGGCCGGTTTCCTGACGCTTGCCTTCCTGGTCATCGGCATCGGTGCCTGGGTGGCCCTGACGACGATCCACGGCGCGGTGATCGGCAGCGGCATCGTCGAGGTCGAGACCAATCGCCAGGTCGTGCAGCACCAGATCGGCGGCGTGGTCGGCGAGATCCTGGTCCAGGACGGCGATGTCGTGACCGCCGGCCAGGTGCTGATGCGCTTCGACGAGAAGATCGACCGCTCGGAACTGGCCATCATCGAAGGCCAGCTCTATTCGCTGCTCGGCACCCAGGCGCGGCTGAAGGCCGAACAGGACGATACGGCCGACATCCAATTCGATCCGGACATGCTGGAACGCGCCAAGACCGATGCCGATGTCGCGGAAATGGTGACCGGCCAGACGCGGCTGCTGAACGCCCGCCGCGATACCCGCGACAAGCAGATCGGCCAGCTGGTCGAGCGCCGCAAGCAGATCACCGAGCAGATCGACGGCCTGGTCGACCGCGTTACCGCGCTCGAGCGGCAGAAGAGCTTCATCGATTCCGAACTGGTCGGCCAGAACAAGCTTCTGAAGGAAGGGCTGACCCAGACCAGCCAGGTCATGGCGCTGGAACGCGAAGGCGCCGAGATCGATGGCGATACCTCGGGCGCCCGCGCCAGCGTCGCGGAAAACCGCGCCCGCATCGCCGAGATCGAGATCGCCATTCTCAACGTGTCGAGCGCCATGCGCGAAGAGGCGATCACCCAGCTGCGCACCATCGAGGCGCAGATCGCCGAGCTGCGCCAGCGCCGTATCGCGGCGATCGAAACCCTGAGCCGCATGGAGTTGCGCGCGCCCGTTGGCGGCGTGGTGTTCGGCCTGCAGGTGCATGCGCTGCGCGCCGTGGTGCGGGCCGCCGAACCCATTCTCTACATCATCCCGCAGGATGTCGGCCTGGTCGTCACCACCAATATCCCCCCGGCGTCGATCGACCAGGTGCATGTCGGGCAGAAGGCCGAGCTGCTGTTCGTCGCCTTCGACCGTCACCAGACGCCGGAGATCAAGGGCACCGTTGCCGAAGTGTCGGCTGACGTGTTCAGCGACGAACGCTCCGGCGCCAGCTTCTACAAGGTGCGCATCCTGCCGGATGCCGGCGAGATCGCCAAGCTCGGCACGGCCCATATCGTGCCGGGCATGCCGGTCGAGGCCTTCATCCAGACGACGGAACGTTCGCCGCTCACCTATCTGGTCATGCCGCTGGCCCATTATTTCAGCAAGGCCTTCCGCGAACGCTGAGCGTTGCTTGGCAAAAATGCTGCAACGCACAATATTCTGCGGTTCGACGCCGCCGAAGAGATTGCCGCAGTTCTCAACCTGCGTTAAGATCACAATTGTTGGTTGTTGGCGTCATCATCAGGTCGGATCGACCGGTTATGCCATGAAGACTTGGCGATGCTTGACAATGAACCGGCCTGCAGCCGACGTGGCGGCGTCATCTGCAGGCCAAAAGACCAGGCGGGCACCATGGGGCAGGTGATATTTGGCAGTTAAGCGGCATCGGCATCGTCAGGAACGCATCACCCTTATCGATGTCGCCAGGGTTGCAGGCGTCAGTTCGATCACGGTATCGCGGGCGCTGCGCAATCCGGAAAAAGTCTCTCCCAAACTGCGCGACACCATTCTTCGGATCATCGAGGACATGGGCTATGTGCCGGATTTCGCCGCCCGCGCCCTGGCGAGCCGCAACAACGGCATCATCGGCGTTCTGTCACCCGCCCTGGCCAGCTATGTCTTTTTGAGCGTCATGCGCGGCATCGAGGATCGGGTTCGCTCCACAGATCTGCGCATTCAATATGCCAACACCCATTTCGACCCCGCCGAAGAGATCAAGCAGCTGAAATTGTTCTTTGGGCAGAATCCGGCCGGCATCATCATTGCCGGTGTGGAGGTGCACGAACCGGTGATCGAGCTTCTGAAAAAGGCGCCATGTCCGGTGGTGCAGATTATGGATATCACCGTGCCGCCGGTCGACATGGCGATCGGCATCGATCACCGGGCCGCCGCCATCGCCGCCACCCGGCATCTGCTGGCGGCCGGCTATCGGCGCATCGGCCTGCTCGGCGGCCATATGGACATCCGCGGCCGCCACCGCCTTGAAGGCTATCGCTCCGTGCTGGAGGAGGCCGGCCTGTTCGATCCGGCCCTGGTGCAATCCTCCGACATCCATACCAGCGTCGGCGTCGGCTGCAGCCTGCTGGACCGGCTGCTGCGCCAGGTGCCCGACAGCGATGCCGTCTTCTGCCACAATGATGATATCGCGCTTGGCGTGCTGTTCGAATGCCAGCGCCGGGGTTTACGCGTGCCGGAGGATTTCGGCATCTGCGGTTTCAACGACCTGGACTTCACCAGTGTTTCGCAACCGACGCTGACCACCGTGCGGTTGCCGCGCTACGACATCGGCTATCGCGCCGTCGAAATGATCGTGCGCGCCGAAACCGACAACCGCATCCGTGGCACCGTCGATCTCTGTTACACGCTGATCGAACGGCAATCGACACGGAAGATGGGCTGAAGATTGGAAACGGCTAAAACCGATCGGGCAGGACATCTGCGGCCGGTCTTCTCCTCTCGGGGAGAAGGTGGCGCGCAGCGCCGGATGAGGGGGACGGCAGGTCTCTGCGCACTGGCCCCTCATCCCCCTGCCGGGACCTTCTCCCCGTGAACGGGGAGAAGGACAGATGCCGCACCGTCTCCGCCCTCTCTCAACGCCCAATGGGGCACGTCCCCTCTTGCAACACCGAGCGGGGCAAGTTCCCTCTCTCAACGGTCGAGTGGGGCACGTCCCCTCTCCCCGCTTGCGGGGAGAGGGCTAGGGTGAGGGGCAAGGCAGAGGGGCAAGGCAGAGGGCCAGGGGTGAGGGGCAAGGCAGGCTTGCCGGACAGTCCGTCTCAAGCCATCGCCGTTTCAAAAAGGCTTCTCTCAGCCGTCCAGGCCATCAAACAACGCGCGGGCGGCGCCGGCGGTGATGCGGCGGGTTTCCACCTCGTCGCGGCGGCTCGCCAGCAGCTCGGTGGCCATCACCTGGTCGGCGAGGTCGGCCGGCAGCGAGACGATGACGCGGGCGTCATGGGCATGCAATCCGCCGAGATCGGAGCGCTTGGCGGTGATCATACCGCCGGCCACCGTATTGTTGGTGTCGGGGTCGATCAGGATGAAGGCGCCGGTCGCCCGGTTCAGCTCATAGGCATCGAACACGGCCTTCTCGTCGAAATCCAGATGCACCTTGCCGATGCCGTTCATCGGCAAAATGTCGGCCGGGTTCCACTTGCCGGTCTTCAGGTCCAGCTGCGAGATCGGCTGCACCTGCACGCGCTGGCGGCGCGAGCCGGATTTCAGCCAGTAGCGCTTGCCCGGCAGGATGCCGTCCGGCTGCAGGGCGACCATCTGCGCATCGAAGGACAGGCCGATCTGCGGCTGGCTGTCGAGCGAGACGATCATGTCGCCGCGCGACACGTCGACCTGCCGGTCGAGCACCAGCGTCACGGCATCGCCGGCAACGGCGGCATTGCGCACCAGGTCGAAGGTGACGATCTGCTTGACATTGGCAACGGCGCCCGACGGCAGGATGGCGACGCTGTCGCCCGGCTTGACCGCGCCGCCGGCAACGGTGCCCTGATAGCCGCGAAAACTTTCGCCGGGCCGGCAGACGCGCTGCACGGGCAGGCGGAAACCGGTGGTCTGGGCCGAGCGCAGGGTGGCCAGCTCCAGGGTTTCGACCAGCGTCTGGCCGTCATACCACGGCATCACGGATTTGCCGGAATAGACGACGTTCTCGCCCTTCAGCGCCGACATCGGGATGGTGGTGATCTGCCGCACGCCGAGCGTCAGGGCGAGCGCCTTGAACTCGGCGGAGATCGCCTCGAACCCGGCCCGGTCGTAATTGGTCAGGTCGATCTTGTTGATCGCCAGCACGAACTGCTTGATGCCCATCAGCGAGGCGATGGTGGCATGCCGACGGGTCTGCTCGAGAATACCGGTGCGGGCATCGACCAACAGCACGGCGAGATCGGCGGTCGAGGCGCCGGTTGCCATGTTGCGGGTATATTGCTCATGGCCGGGTGTGTCGGCGACGATGAACGAGCGCTTGTCGGTGGCGAAATAGCGATAGGCGACATCGATGGTGATGCCCTGTTCGCGTTCGGCTTGCAACCCGTCGAGCAGCAGGGCGAAATCCGGCAGGCCGAGATCGTTCTGCTTGCCGCTGTCACGGTGCAGCGTCGCTGCCTGGTCTTCCTTGACCGCCTTGGTATCCCAGAGCAGGCGGCCGATCAGCGTGGACTTGCCGTCGTCGACGCTGCCGCAGGTGATCAGGCGAAGCGGGCGGACGTCGCGGCCGACAAAGACCGGCTCGGACTGCGGCAGGGTATCGGCAAGGGCGGTGGCGCTAGTGGGCGTCATCTCAGAAATATCCTTCGCGTTTTTTCTTTTCCATCGATCCGGCCTGGTCCTTGTCGATGGCGCGGCCCTGGCGTTCGGAGACGGTGGCGATTTCAAGTTCGGCGATCACGTCGTCGAGCGTCGTTGCCGTGGAGCGGATGGCGCCGGTCAGCGGGAAGCAGCCGAGCGTGCGGAAGCGGATCATGCCCTCCTGGCGCACTTCGCCGGGCAGCAGTTCGAGCCGCGGATCTTCGGCCAGAATCATCATGCCGTCGCGCTCGACGAAGGGGCGCTTGGCGGCGAAATAGAGCGGCACCAGTGGGATCTGTTCCGCCTGGATATAGCGCCAGATGTCGACCTCGGTCCAGTTCGACAGCGGGAAGGCGCGCACGCTCTCGCCCTTGCGGATCATGCCGTTATAGACGTTCCACAGTTCCGGGCGCTGGTTGCGCGGGTCCCAGCGATGGTCGGGCGTGCGGAACGAATAGATGCGCTCCTTGGCGCGGCTGGCCTCCTCGTCGCGCCGCGCACCGCCGAAGGCCGCATCATATTTGCCGGCATCGAGCGCCTGGCGCAGAGCCTCGGTCTTCATGATATCGGTATAGAGCGACGAGCCGTGGCTGAACGGGCTGATCTTCTCGGCTGCGCCGCGCGGATTGGTATGGGCCACCAGATCGAGATCGTAGCGGTCGACCATCTCGTCGCGAAAGGCGATCATTTCCTTGAACTTCCAGCCGGTGTCGACATGCAGCAGCGGAAAGGGGACGCGGCCGGGATAAAACGCCTTGCGCGCCAGGTGCAGCAGCACGGACGAATCCTTGCCGACCGAATAGAGCATCACAGGCTTTTCGAACTCGCCGGCCACTTCGCGGAAGATGTGGATCGCTTCGTTTTCCAGCGCCTTCAGATGCGGATCGAGCGGTTCCTTGGCCGGCTGGTCCTTGGAATGGGTATCGAATTCGGAATGGTGCATATCGTTATCCTGGCAGGCCCCTGGGGCCCCTTTTTCTTGCGGTTTTGCCTCGCCAGCGTCTGGTTCGAGAAACCAGATCGGGCGAGGCGTCCGCCTGTCATTCGCGTGATTTACAAGGAGCTGGCGGTGAGCGAGGTTGCTGCGGCTTCCGGGACATGCAGTCCGCACTCGCGCTTTTCGTCGTTTTCCCACCACCATCGGCCAGCCCGTTCCGGTTCGCCCGGACGGATGGCCCTCGTACACGGCTCGCAGCCGATGGACGGAAAGCCGCGGGCATGCAGCGGATTGATCGGCACGGCCTGCGCGTCCACATAGGCGTTGATGTGGTCGAGCGACCAGTCGGCCAAAGGATTGATCTTCAGCAGATTGCGCTCGGCATCATATTCGGCAAACGGCGTGGTGGCGCGATTGCCCGACTGTCCGCGGCGCAAGCCCGTCACCCACACGGCAGCGCCGTCCAGGGCGCGGGCCAAAGGCTTCAGCTTGCGCACATGACAGCAGGCGTGGCGGGCTTCGACGCTGTCGTAGAAACCATTGAGGCCGTACTGGCTGGCATAGGCATCGATATCGGCCTGATCCGGTGCGTAGCGGGTGATCGTCATGCCGAAGCGGTCTTCGGTCTCGGTCATCAGCGCCACGGTTTGCGGAAACAGCCGGCCGGTTTCGAGCGTCGCCACTTCGATCGGCAGGCCCGCCAGGCCGATGGCGGCGGTGATCACCTGATCCTCGATCCCGAGGCTGGTGGTAAAAACGGCGCGTCCGCCAAGTTCGGCGACGAGACGCAGTCGGGCCGTCAGATCGAGGCCAGCCAAGGTGGCATCGAGCGTTTCGGCGTCCTGTGCGGCATTTTGAGCGGTCATCGGGGATTCCTGTAGCCCATGTTTGTGACACTATCGCAGTTTGTCGCGCCGCCTGACAGAAACAGCCGTTCTGGATGTGTCGTCATGGGAGCAAATATCTCTCCCCATGCCGGTTGCAAAAGAAAACCCGCCCATGCGGCCGGTGCTGGCGTCCGCAGGCCGCAACGTCGACTATTTCAGGGCTGCAGCAATTGTAGCGGTGATGTTTCGGAACTGTTTACCGCCCTGTGAGACAAGGCTGGCTCCATCCAGACATACTAATAAAAGCGCCGTTGCCGTCATCACTCCCAGGTTCACCATGGTCGATACATCACTTGAGTCTCCCCTGCCGCCGTCGGCGCGCCGCTTCTATCGACCGCTTGGCCGCGCCGCGCAGCGAACGGCCGGCGCCGTGCTTTCCGGCGTCAAGATGCGGGCTGTCGTGGCATCGGCGCTGGTTGCCCTGGCGCTGGTCTCCCTGGTTCAGCTGCTGGTCGATGAGAGCGTCCTGCGGCTCGGCTGGCAGGTTTGGCGGATGCAGGACACCCTGCCCGAGGAAGGCCCGATGGGACTGGCGCTGTTCCTCGGCATGCTGGCGACTCGACGTTTCACCTGGCGTGGCAGAACACCATCCCGGCCGTGTCCTGATCAGGTGCAGCGTGCCGTCGCGCTGCTCGACGCACAGCCGCATGCCTGCGCCGGGCTGGTTCGGCTCGGCGACAAATCGGTGCTGTTTTCCGATTGCGGCAAGGCCTTCATCATGTATGCCCGCAAGGGGCGCTCGCTGGTGGCGCTGTTCGATCCTGTCGGCGATCGCGCCGCCTGGCCGGATCTCGTGGCCGCCTTCTGCGATCTGGCCCGCCGTCAAGGATGCCGGCCGGTCTTCTACCAGGTCTCTCAGGATTTCCTGCCCCATGCCGTCGATCTCGGCCTGCACTCCCTCAAGCTCGGTGAACAGGCAGTGGTCGACCTGACGACCTTCGACACCAGGGGTGGCGACTGGGTGAAACTGCGCCGCTCCATCAACCGGGCGGAACGCGACGGCCTGCAATTCGCGATGCTGTCGCCGGCAGAGGTTCTTGCGGCGATGGATGACCTCGAAAATGTCTCGAATGCCTGGCTCGCCCAGCACAATGCCGCCGAAAAAGGCTTTTCGCTCGGCACCTTCAAACGCGACTATGTGGCATCGGGACCGGTCGCCGTCATCCGCCTCGACGGCCGCATCGTCGCCTTCGCCAGCATTCTGACCGCCGATGCGGGCGGCGACGCCTTCATCGACCTGATGCGGCATCTGCCCGATACCCATCGCGGCATGATGGACCTGCTGTTCGTGCGCACCATGGAGCATCTGAAGGGCGCCGGCTATCGGGCGCTCAATCTCGGCATGGCGCCGCTCGCCGGCCTGTCGAGCCACGCCCATGCACCGCTCTGGAACCGCATCGGCCGCCGTGTCTATCGGACTGGCGAGCGCTACTACAATTTCCAGGGTGTCCACAGCTTCAAGTCGAAATTCGATCCGCAATGGCAGCCGCGCTACTTCGTGGTCAAGGGCGCCGCGCTGCCGGTTGTCGCCCTGTTCGATGTCACCATGCTGATCGGCGGCGGGCTGCGCGGCGTTCTGCGTCGATGACCGGCCCTGCATCGACCGGCTGCCGTCGGCTGTCGGCGGCGCTGCTGGCAGCGCTCTGGCTGTTGGGGACATCCGCCGTGGCACCGGCGACCGAACTGCAGACCGCCAGCCTGCCGACGGATCGCCTGATCCGGCCGAGCGGCGACATTGCGGGGCTCGTGGTCCTGCTGTCCGATGCCGCCGGCTGGTCGCCGGCCGAAGAGGCCGCGTCCCAGGCGCTGGCAGCGGAAGGCGCATTGGTCATTGGTGTCGATCTGCCATCCTATTACGCGGCGCTGCGCCGCGAGACGCGCGACTGCCTCTACCTGATCGCCGATGTGGAAAAACTGTCCAAGGAGATCCACCGGCTGGAGGGTCTGCAGACCTACCACCCGCCGCTGCTCGCCGGTTGGGGCGAGGGGGCAAGTCTTGCCCTGGCGATGACGGCCCAGTCGCCGCAAGCCACGATCTCGGAGACCGTGGCGGTCGATCCCGGCGCCCCTGTTCCCCTTCAGACCCCGCTCTGCACGCCGGCGCCGAAAACGCCGGTGCCTGGCGGCATCGTCTACGGCTTGACATCCGGCGCCCTGCCGCAACCGGTCTCGATCGCCTTCAGCCGGCAGGCCGGGCCGGAGGGACGCGCCCAGGCCGCAGCCCTCAAGGCGAGCCATCCCGATATCGTCATCACCGACGGAGCCGGCGCTGCCGCAGATCTGGTGACCGATCAGCTCCGCGCCGCCTCTCTGCGCCACATGAAAACCGCAGCCCCGCTCGACCTGCCGATCGTCGTGCTCGATGCCGAGCCGGTCTACGACACCCTGGCGGTGATCTATTCCGGCGATGGCGGCTGGCGCGATATCGACCAGAAACTCGGAGCCCATCTGCAGGAGGCCGGCGTGCCCGTGGTCGGCGTCGATGCGCTGCGCTATTTCTGGAGTGAGAAGAGCCCCGAGCAGACGGCCGCCGACCTCACGCGCATCCTGGCCGTTCACAAGGCCCGCTGGAAGGTCCGCAAGGTCGTGCTCGTCGGCTATTCCTTCGGCGCCAATATCCTGCCGGCGACCTATCTTCGCCTGCCCCAGGCGGATCGACAGGCGATCACGCTGCTCTCGCTGCTGGCCCTGTCGCACGCCGCCGATTTCGAGATTGCGCTGACCGGCTGGGTCGGCATACCCGGCTCTGCCAAACACGGCGATCCCGTCGATCATCTCAACGGCATAGAGCCGGTCAAGATCCAGTGCATCGAGGGAAAGGACGATCCGGAAAACGCCTGTCCCGCCCTTCGCCCGCGTCTGGACGAGGGCGTCGAGATCATCACCCGCGATGGCGGCCATCACTTCGACGGCGATTACCGGGCCCTGAGCGCGTTCATCCTGCAACGGCTGGGCGCGCCGCTGCCGTGAGGAGCGACACCCGGACATGCGGTTCGTCTGCGATGGCGCTCAACCAAAGGTGAACCCGATCGCCCTGTTGATGCGGCCGCTGGATCGGCTTTTCTAAAGCTAAGACGCCGGCCATCTTGTCCGATTGCCGATCCGTGGTATGCTGCATCGCAATTGCAACGCAGGAGGCTTCCGATGAAATCCGCAACCATCCCATCGCTTCGTGTCGATCCGCAGCTGCGCGCCGATGCAGAAAGCGTGCTGAACGAAGGCGAAACCCTGTCCGCATTCGTGGAACATTCGCTGAGAAAACAGATCCATTATCGCAAGACCCAGGCCGAATTTATCGCCCGGGGACTTGCATCGCTTGCCGAAGCCGAGCGCACGGGTGTCTATTACACGACCGAGGAGGTGCTTGGCGAGTTGAAGGGTATGCTTGATGCCAAGCGGGCGGAAAACGCTCGAAAATGAGCTACAAGATCCAGTGGACGTTGAAATCACGTGAAGATCTGCGCAGGCACTACGCTTACCTCCTTGACTTTGACGAGGACATTGCCGCGCACGCTTACGCGGCAATAACAAAGTCGGTGACGCTGCTGGAAACCTTTCCCTTCAGCTGTCGCAAGGCCAAGGGCGACGACGCGTTTCTGCGCGAACTCGTCGTGCCGTTCGGTTCAAGCGGCTATATCGTCCTGTTTCGTGTCGACGACGGAAAAACGGTGACCGTTGCCGCCGTCCGCCACCAGCGCGAGGACGACTATTACTGACCCTTACCGATCGCTCGTCTCCCAGCGCGGGTTCATCCACGGTTCCTGGTTCGAGCGGGGCAGGGGCTGCTTGCCGAGGATGTGGTCGGCGGCCTTTTCTCCGGTCATGATCGATGGGCCGTTGAGATTGCCATAGGTGACATGCGGGAAGATCGAGCTGTCGGCGACCCGCAGACCCTCGACGCCGATCACCCGCGTTTCCGGATCCACCACCGCCATCGGATCGCGGCTGTCGCCCATCCGGCAGGTGCCGCAGGGGTGATAGGCGCTCTCCAGGTGTTCGCTCAGGAAGTCGTCGATCTGCTCGTCGCTCTGCAGCGCTTCGCCCGGCTGGATTTCCGGTCCGCGGAATTCGTCGAAGGCCTGCTGGCCAAAGATCTCGCGGGTCAGCCGCACGCAGTGGCGAAACTTTTCCCAGTCTTCGGGATGGCTCATATAGTTGAAACGGATGACCGGATCGGCCATCGGATCGGAGGAGCGCAGCGTCACGCTGCCGCGCGATTTCGACAGGTTGTAGCCGACATGGGCCTGGAAGCCGTGGCTCTTGGCGGCCGCCTTGCCATCGTAGGAAATCGCCACGGGCAGGAAATGATACTGGATATCAGGCCGCTTGACGCCGGCGCTGGAGCGCAGGAAGGCGCAGGCCTCGAACTGGTTGGAGGCGCCAAGCCCGCCCTTCGACAACAACCATTGCGCGCCCGCCACCCCCTGCCAGAACCACGGCAGCCAGGAATAGAGGCTGACCGGCTTGGTGGAGACCTGCTGGAAGTAGAATTCCATATGATCCTGCAAGTTGGCGCCGACCCCCGGCCGGTCGACCTTGACCTCGATCCCCATCTCTTTCAGGTGATCGGCCGGACCGATGCCCGACAGCATCAAGAGTTTCGGCGAGTTGAACGACGAGGCCGAGACGATCACCTCGCGATTAGCCTTCACCACCTCGATTTTCCCGGCCCGCTCGATCTCGACGCCAACCGCGCGACCGTTCTCGATCACCACCTTGCGGGCGAAACAATGGATCACCCGGCAATTGTCGCGCTTCAGCGCCGGCCGCAGATAGGCATTGGCCGCCGACCAGCGCCGGCCCTGGTGGATGGTCTGCTCCATCAGGCCAAAGCCCTCCTGCTTGCAGCCGTTACAGTCTTCCGTCGTCTCGAATCCGGCCTGCTGGCCGGCCTTGATGAAGGCATGGAACAGCGGATTGTGGACCGGCCCGCGCTGTACATGCAGCGGCCCGTCCGTGCCGCGCCAGCCGGATTCTCCGCCATGGCTGTGCTCCATGCGCTTGAAATAGGGGAGAACGTCGGCATAGGCCCAGCCGCGCGCGCCAAGCTCTTCCCAGTTGTTGAAATCCTCGGCGTGGCCCCGCACATAGACCAGACCATTGATCGACGACGAGCCGCCCAGCACCTTGCCGCGCGGCGCGGTGATGCGGCGGTTGTTGAGATTCGGCTCGGGTTCGGAGAGATAACCCCAATTGTAGCGCTTCATGCTCATCGGCCAGGCAAGGGCCGCCGGCATCTGGATGAATGGCCCGAAATCCGAGCCGCCATATTCCAGCACGATCACCGAATGCTTGCCATCCTCCGACAGCCGATAAGCCAGCGCCGAGCCGGCCGAGCCGGAACCGATGATGATGAAGTCTGCCTGGTTCATGGGGCTCCCGACGGTCTATTGGAAAGAGTGACAGGTGTATTGCGATGCGCTATAATCCGCATGCGCGGTATAGCTCAGGGCGACGGTGTCGGAATGAAAGAGGTCGTGGTATCCCGGCTTGCCGATAAAGCGCTGATGCGCATGCAGCCGAAACGGCGGCTGGCGATCATTGAAAAAGTCAAAGCCTATGCGCGCGGAGACGTGGTCGACATCAAGAAGATGAAGGGTGGAAATCTCTACCGCATCAGGGTCGGGCAGGATCGCGTCATCATCGATGATAAGGGCAGGATCGTCTTGGTCATGGACGCAGGCCCGCGCGGCAGTATCTACAAGGAGTGAGCCACAATGGGCGATATCAAGCGGTTCGACATCGACGGCAAGGCCTATGTCCTGCTGAGTGAAGAAGATTACGAAGATCTCGTTGATGGAATGAGAGCGAACGCGGTCCTGGCTGGGATTGCCGCAGGGGAAGAAACCTGGCCTCTGGAAATCGTCGAGGCTCGCGCCAATGGCGGAAATGCCGTGCGGATCTTCCGCACCTACCGCGGCATGACCGTTTCCGAGCTCGCTGCCGCGGCCGGCATTTCGCAGCCCTACCTGTCTGAAATCGAGACCGGAAGAAAGACCGGCAGTGTCGACGTGCTGAAGCGCATCGCCACCGCATTGAAGGTCGATCTCGACGATCTCGTGGTTGATAAGGCCGACTGAGCCGCTCATCTCAATACGGCGCCTCGACTCGGCCCATGCCGACATAGATCGTCTTCAGCTCGCTGTAGTGCTCCAGGGCTGCTTCCGAATTTTCCCGCCCGAAGCCGGATTGTTTCGAGCCGCCGAACGGCATTTCCACCGGGCAGAGATTGTAGGTGTTGATCCACAGCGTGCCGGCCTCGAGCTGGTCGACCACCCGGTGGGCCCGCGCCATGTCGGCGGTGAAGACGCCGCCGGCCAGGCCGAATTCGGTGTCATTGGCCCGGGCGATCACATCCGACTCGTCGTCGAAATCGAGCACGCACATGACAGGCCCGAATATCTCTTCCCGCGCGATGGTCATGCCGTCGGTGACATCGGCAAACACCGTCGGCTGCACGTAATAGCCTTCGCCCGACACCGTGTTGGGAATGCCGCCGCCGGTCAAAAGCGTCGCGCCTTCGGCTCTGCCCTTTTCGATATAGCCGAGCACCTTTTCGCGCTGCGCAAACGACACCATCGGCCCCATCTGCGTCGCCTCGTCGGTCGGATCGCCGATCAGGATCTTTTCCGTGCGGGCCTTCAGGCGCTTCAGAAACTCCGTCTTGATGGCGCTGTGCACGAAGACGCGCGTGCCGTTCGAGCAGACCTGGCCGGTCGAGTAGAAATTGCCGAGCATGGCGCCGCCGATCGCGCTGTCGAGATCGGCATCGTCGAAGACGATGATCGGCGATTTGCCGCCAAGCTCCATCGTCACATGCTTGAGGTTGCCTGCCGCCGCCGCCGCCACCTTGCGACCGGTCGGCACCGAGCCGGTCAGCGACACTTTCGCGACATCAGGATGGTTGACCAGTAAAGGACCGGTGTCGCGGTCGCCCTGGATGACGTTGAACACGCCCTTCGGCAGGCCGGCCTCGATCAGGATCTCGGCGATCTTCAGCGCCCCCAGCGGCGTCATTTCCGACGGCTTGAACACCATGGCATTGCCGGCGACAAGCGCCGGGGCCGCCTTCCAGCAGGCGATCTGCTGGGGATAGTTCCAGGCCCCGATGCCGACCACCACGCCGAGCGGCACCCGCTTGGTATAGGCCCAGTCGGAGCCCAGCGGAATCTGGCTGCCGTTCATCGCCGAGGGCGCAATGCCGCCGAAAAATTCCAGCGCATCAGCGCCCGATGTCGGGTCGGCGACGATGGTTTCCTGGATCGGCTTGCCGGTGTCGAGCGTTTCCAGCTCCGACAGTTCGCGGTTGCGGATCCGCATGATCGCCGCGGCATTTTTGAGAATGCGGCCGCGCGCCATCGGGCTTAGTGCCGCCCATTCCTTCTGCGCCCGCTTGGCCGAGGCGATCGCCTGCTCGACGATCGCAGGCGTTGCCGCATGCAGCCGGGCGATCACTTCGCCGGTCGCCGGATAAAGGCTCTCGATCACCGTGCCGGCGGTGTCCTCGACATAGGCGCCGTCGATGAAGTGCGAGGCTTTCGGTTGGGCTTTCATGATCATTCTCCGCGCGGATAACGTTTGGATTCTTCGAGGATGTTGAGGTCCATGTGGTTGCGCATGTAGCGCTCGGAGGCCTTCTGCAGCGGCTGGTAATCCCAGGGGAAATAGCTGCCGTTGCGCAGCGCCTCGTAGACCACCCAGCGCCGCGCCTGGCTTTCGCGCACGGCGGCGTCAAAGGCAGCCATGTCCCAGCGCGCCTTGCGCATCGCGGTGAAATAGGAAAGCAGATCGGTATAGCCGGGCAGGGCGGCCAGATTGTTGAGCTCCTGCGGGTCGGTTTCCAGGTCGAACAACTGGTCCGGGTCGAGCGTGCAATGGATATATTTCCACTTGCCCTCGCGGATGGCGACCAGCGGCGCATAGGAGCCTTCCGCGGCATATTCCATCAGCACCGGCGCTGAGCGGCTCTCGCCCTTCATCATGCCGGTCAGGCTCATGCCGTCGGTCCAGGGTTCGATTTCGGCGATCGAAATGCCGGCAAGTTCGGCCATGGTGGGCGTGATGTCGAGATTGGAGGTCGGCGTGACATGCAGGCCGGGGGTGATGCCGGGACCGGCCACCATCAGCGGCACGCGGGCCGAGCCTTCGAAGAAGTTCATCTTGAACCACAGCCCGCGCTCGCCGAGCATGTCGCCATGGTCGGAGCAGAACAGGATGAACGTGTCGTCCAGCATGCGGGTGCGCGTCAGCGTGTCGATCAGCTCTCCGACCTTTTCGTCGAGATAGGAGATATTGGCGAAATAGGCCTGGCGCGAGCGGCGGATATGCTCCTCCGTCACGTCGAAATTGGCATAGTCGCAGGAATGGATGATGCGCTTGGAATGCGGATCCTGTTGGCTTTCGGGCAGGGCGCCGACCTCCGGCATCAGGTATTGGCAATCCTCGTAGAGATCCCAGAATGTCTTGCGCGCCACGTAAGGATCGTGCGGATGGGTGAAGGACACCGTCAGGCACCACGGCCGGCGCTCAGGATCGTCGTTTTCGCGCGAGAGATGATAGAGCTTCTGGTTGGCCAGAAAAGCGACCTCGTCGTCATATTCCATCTGGTTGGTGATCTCGGCGACGCCGGCGCCGGTCACCGAGCCGAGATTGTGATACCACCAGTCGATGCGCTCGCCGGGCTTGCGGTAATCCGGCGTCCAGCCGAAATCGGCCGGGTAGATGTCGGTGGTCAGCCGCTCCTCGAAACCGTGCAACTGGTCCGGCCCGACGAAATGCATCTTGCCCGACAGCGCGGTATAATAGCCGGCGCGGCGCAGGTGATGGGCATAGGTCGGGATCGACGAGACATATTCGGCGGCATTGTCATAGACCTGCGTGCGGCTCGGCAATTGCCCGGCCATGAACGAGGCCCGCGCCGGCGCGCAGAGCGGCGAGGACGTATAATTGTTGCGAAACCGCGCCGACCGCTCGGCCAGGCTTTTCAGATGCGGCGCATGCAGAAACTCCGCCGGCCCATCGGGAAAAAACGTCCCGTTCAACTGGTCGACCATGATGATCAGGATATTGGGTTTATGGGCCATGCGTTTTCTCTATTGTTCCTGTCCTGCGTGTAGCGTGCCCCTCATCCCCCTGCCGGGACCTTCTCCCCGCGAGCGGGGCGAAGGCGACAGGACGCCGACGTTGCAGCTAGCCCCTTCTCCCCGCCTGCGGGGAGAAGGTCCCGGCAGGGGGATGAGGGGCTGTTTTGACTGTTCGTGCGGCCGATATCATCGCCAATTGCCCTTGCACATAATCCTCGACCAGCGCCACCGAGGCTTCGATGCTGAGCGGTGCCGAGCGCAGACTTTGCCGGATATAGAGCCCGTCGATCATCGCAGCCGCGCCTTCGGCAATCCGTCCCGCGTCATCGGCCGGACAAAGCGTCTTGAGATCGGCCAGCAGGTTGGAGCGCAGGCGCCGCGCATAGATGACCAGCAGCCGGCGCACCAGGTCCGAGCGCTGCGCCTCGACATAAAAGGCAAGCCAGGCGGCGATGGTGTCGGCGGCGAACTGGTCGGACTGGAAGCTGACCCGGATCACGGCCGAAAGCCGCTCCGCTGGCGTGGTCGCCGTCCGCAGCGCGGTGACCGCATCGGCCCGCAATTGCTGCAGCAGCGAGCGGATCGTCTCGATCAGCAATTGCTCCTTGGAGCCGAAATAGTGATGCGCCAGCGCCGCCGACACCCCGGCCTCGCGGGCGATGTCCGACATGGTGACGCTGAGCGACCCGTGATGACCGATGGCCCGCAAGGCGGCATCGACAAGCGCCTTGCGGCGCACCGGTTCCATTCCGACCTTCGGCATAGGCGTCCTTTAAATTGGGCAGGCATTTTTATTGATTGATGGGTCAATCAATAAAAACATGAAATGCGGTGGGACTGCAAGCCCCCGCTTGAGCCCATGACGATTGCCGGTCACGGGAAAGATTGCCATGACAGGCGGCTGGCAAATCGGATGAAAAACCGCTCTAAGACAGATATTCTTCAGCGTAGCAGGGCAGGCAATGAAACTGAATATCCATATGGGCGTGCACAAGACAGGCACCAGCGCCATGCAACACGTTCTTCTGCGCAATCGCAAGGCGCTTTCCGAGCAAGGTGTGGGCTATGTGTCGCTTGGGGCGTTCCGCAAGGGCTATTATCATCCCATGGCCAGTCTGGCCCAAATGCCGAGCCTTCTCGACACGCTGCAACGCAGCCGTTTGTCAGACCTTTTCGAAGCCCAGATTGCCCCGCATGAAGGTTTGCCCCGTGCCATCGTGACGGAGGAAAACCTCGCCGGCCCCTTGCCGCACCTGTTGAAGGGCCGTCTCTACACCCAGCTTGGTCGCAACATGCGCCTGGTGCACGAATCCGCCAAGGCTCATGATCGCCACTATTTCCTCTGCATCCGCGCCTATGACGCGTTTTTCGTCTCGGCCTATCTGCAACTGCTGCGCAAATTCGAGATGCCCAGTATTCCGGCCTTTGTCGGCAAGCTGCAGGACAGCGGACGCGGCTGGGCCGATCTGGCGGCCGACATGATAGCCATCGCTGGCGCCGAAAATGTCACCGTCTGGACCTACGAGGCGTTCAGGGCCGATCCGCAGCTTCCCTATCGCCTGTTGTCCGGCGGTGCGCATGTCGAGCTTGTCGAGCCCCGAACGGCCCGCGACGCCAATCCGTCGCTGAGCGCCAAGGGATTGCAGATCCTTGAGGCTGCGCAAGGCTTTGTGTCAAAGGAGGAACGCATTCGTCTTGGCAATACACTGCGCTTTTTTGAATTTGACCCGCCTGTCGCCAAGGTGCAGATCGAGGATAAGGCCACGGTCGAGGCTCTCAGCGCCCGCTACCGGGCCGACAAGGCGCGCATCGCTTCCCTCGGCTGCGCCTTCCATGACGTCGAGGAGCCGGCCGACCAAACCATGCTTCCCCAGGGTTGCGTTCCCAGAAAACGTTTCTTTTCAGTTGTTTGGCCATTTTTGACGCGCCGCGGATTGTCATAAAAGTTTCATCCTCCATTTCCGTCTCGGCAAGGAAATCTTGAGGATTTGCCCGGAAGGTCCTTGCTATAAAACACAAGGACTTTTGGAGAAGATCATGAACTTGAGTGCCGCGGTGGAGACCGGAGTTTTGCGCCGGTTCGCCAATGATCAGCTTCTGACATTGGCTAAGCTGGTTGTCGAGAATGCCTTTCAGCCGATCGTCGAGGTCGGCACGGGTGTCGTCTTCGGCTATGAATCGCTGATGCGCGGCCAGGAGAGGATCGGTTTCAACACGCCGCTCGAGATTCTCGATCAGGCCGCTGCAACCGGCCATCTGCTGGCGCTGGAGCAGATGGTCTCCAGCCGGGCGCTTGCCAAATTCGCCACCATTCCCGATTTCGCCAGCGCCACCCTGTTTCTCAATCTCGACGTCCGGCTGATCCCGCATGGCAAGGTGCTGATCGAATCGCTGCTGGCCCATCTCGCCAAGGCGAATATCCCGCCATCGTCGATCTGCTTTGAACTGTCGGAACGCTTCGACAATACCCAGGTGCCGGAGTTCCCCGATCTGGTCGATCGCATGCGCCGCGCCGGCTTCAAGCTGGCGATCGACGACTTCGGCGTCGGCCACGCTGAAATGAAGCTGCTCTGCGACTATCCGATCGACTACATGAAGATCGACCGCCATCTCATCGCCGATCTCGACAAGAGCCCGCGCCGCCGCCACCTGGTCAAGAACATCGTCAACATCGCCCATGTGCTCGGCGTCCGGGTGATTGCCGAAGGCATCGAGACCGAGCAGGAATTCGTCACCTGCCGGGAATTCGGCGTCGATCTGGTGCAGGGCTGGTTCATCGCCAAGCCGACCACCTTCCTGTCGGAGCTGAAACCGTCCTTTCCGCACCTGCAGGATATCGGCAAGAGCCGTCGCAGCACCCAATCGCTCGACGAAATCCTGATCCGCAAGCAGATCGAGCGCCTGCCGACCGTGTTTGAACACGAAAGCATCGACAGCGTCTTCGACCTGTTCCGCCGCAATCCGCGCCAGTCCTTCTTTCCGGTGCTCAACGCCAATGGCGAACCGCGCGGCATCATCAACGAATTCCACCTCAAGGAATTCATCTACCAGCCTTTCGGCCGCGATCTCCTGAAGAACAAGGTCTACGAGCGCTCGATCTCCCATTTCGTCGACCGCGCCCCGATCGTCGGGCTCGATGCCGATGCCGATCGGCTGATGTCGATCTTTGCCAATATGGAGGGCAGCGACTGCGTGCTGCTGACCGAGAACATGCGCTATGCCGGCGTCGTCTCGGCCGCCTCGCTGATCCGCGTCATCAACGAGAAGCAGCTGAAGCTGGCCCAGGACCAGAACCCGCTGACCGGCCTGCCGGGCAACCACGCCATCCGCGACTTCATGCAGGATTCCGGCCGCGACGGCGATGAAGACCGCTTTTTCTGCTATTGCGATTTCGACAATTTCAAACCGTTCAACGATCACTACGGCTTTCACCTCGGCGACCATGCCATCAGCCTGTTTGCCGCCCTGCTGCGCCGCTACTTCTTCTCCGAAGGCGATTTTCTCGGCCATGTCGGCGGCGACGATTTCTTCATCGGCGTCAGCGACTGGACGGAAGCGGAACTGACCGAGATCCTCGACCGGCTGCTGTCGGATTTCCACGACGATGTCATCACCCTCTATTCCGACAGCGACCGGTTGAGCGGCCATATCCGCGGCCATGATCGCTCGGGCGTCGAGCGGGATTTTGCCCTGATGCGCTGCTCGATCGGCGTTCTGTCGCTGCCCCGCGGCCTGGTGCTCGACGATATCAACCGTGTCAGCGCCGAGATCGCCGAGGTCAAGAAACGCGCCAAGGACAGCGACAGCGGCCTGGTGCTGCGGGAGTTCGGGCAGACGGAGTAGGGGCCGCGGCAATCGACCTCCTTTTCAACACAGAGGCCCTGCTCTATGTGCTGATCACGGAAACGATGCACAGGAGTTCCTCGATGACCCTTACCGCCACCATGCGTTTTGTCGATCTGCCCGCCTTCGGCGCTCCGGAGGTCATGGCGTTTTCGACCGGCCCGGTGCCGCAGCCGGGGCCAGGCGAGATCCTGCTGAAGGTCGAAGCAGCCGGCGTCAACCGGCCCGATGTGGCGCAGCGCCAGGGCACCTATCCGGCGCCCAAAGATGCAAGCCCGATCCTTGGCCTCGAAGTGGCCGGCGAAGTGGTGGCGCTCGGGGCCGATGTGACCGAGTATGCGCTGGGCGATCGTGTCTGCGGGCTGGCCAATGGCGGCGGTTATGCAGAGTACTGCGTCCTGCCCGCCGGCCAGGCGCTGCCGTTTCCGAAAGGCTATGATGCGGTCAGGGCTGCGGCGCTGCCGGAAACCTTCTTCACCGTCTGGGCCAATCTGTTCCAGATGGCTGGCCTCACCGAAGGCGAGACCGTGCTGATCCATGGCGGCACGTCCGGCATCGGCACCACGGCGATCCAGCTGGCAAAGGCCTTCGGCGCCACCGTCTACACGACGGCCGGGTCAGTGGAGAAATGCCAGGCCTGCATTGGGCTGGGCGCCAGCCGCGCCATCAATTACAAGACCGAGGATTTCGCCGAAGTGGTCAAGGCCGAGACCGGCAAGCGCGGCGTCGACATCGTACTCGACATGATAGGGGCTGCCTATTTCGACAAGAACCTCTCCGTGCTCGCCAAGGACGGCTGCCTGTCGATCATCGCTTTTCTGGGCGGTGCGGTGGCCGACAAGGTCGATCTGCGGCCGATCATGGTCAAGCGCCTGACGGTCACCGGCTCCACCATGCGGCCGCGCACGGCAGAAGAAAAACGCGGCATCCGCGACGAGTTGCTGGCGCAGGTCTGGCCGCTCTTGGAGGCCGGAACGGTGGCGCCTGTCATCCATACGGTGGTCGGTTTCGAGGATGTGGTCGAGGCCCATCGGCTGATGGAAAGCAGCCGGCATATCGGCAAGATCGTCATGCAGATCGGCTAAGTCCAGGGAATCTCATTGGGAAGTTGGCGTATGATAAGCCAGTTTTGCTGCAATGCAACTCACATATTGCCTCAGGTGTTTTACAATATGTGGCTTGCAGACGTCGACCGTCACGCCTACCTTTTGATCATCGACAACGTAACGAAAGGAAGGTGATCCAATGTCTAATGAGATTTCGGTCTGTGTTCGTGACATGGTTAAGGTGATGGTTTTGACGGGGCAGCCCTCGGCCTGAACGCGCCTTCCTACGGGTCGCCTGACCGGCGGTCCGGGTCTGAAACAGGACCAAACTCATGGAAGGGCCGCCTCGCGCGGCCCTTTTTGCATTCTACCGATCACAACAGGCGGGATGGCCAGTTTCGTGCAACGGTGCGGCTCTACCGCTGGCCGCAACGGGGGCGACCGGATCGGGCGCCTTGGATGGCGGGGACGGACGGCATGAAGGGTTCACTTGAAAAGGCGGTGCGCGATTATCAGGCGGGTCGCTACGATGCGGCCCTGTCGCTCGCCAAGTCTGCCGTCATCCCCGGCAATCCGGCCTCGGTCGGCCCTTTGGCGCTGATCGGCAATATCCACCTGAAGACCGGCGACCAGCTGGCCGCAGCGCATGCCTTTGCCCAGGCCGGCGGCTTTGCCGGCGACAAGGCGGCGAGTTTCATGAAGATTGCCGTGCGGCTCTACCTGGCGCTCGGCCTGACCGAGGCGGTGCTGAAGATCGGCCCGCGCGCCGCACAGCTCAATCCCACGGACGCCGACCTCGCCTTTACGGTGGCCAACCTGCTGTTTTCCAATGGCCGGCGCGGCGATCTTGAACCATTGCTGGCAAGCCTTGATCGCGCCAATCCGCAGCATATGGCGCTGATGATCAACCACTACAGGCTGTCCGGCCGCTTCGACGAACTCTACGCCTTTCTGACCTCGGCGCTGGCCGCCGCCCCTGACGATGCCTTCCTGCTGTCGACCCGCTACACCGTCGCCCGCGAGGTCTGCGATTTCGAGGCCATGCGGGCCTATGAAACGCTGATGGCCGACCCCGACCGGCCGGACGCCGAGCGTCTGCTGCAGCGCGAGGCGCCGCTCGCCCGTATCCTCTGGAGCGAGAATGAGGCGCTCAACAGCCGCCCCAGCAACGAGACCCGGAAATTTTCCGCCGGCCGGCTCGGCCAGCCGGTGCCGCGCCGGCCGTTTTCAGCCCCGGGGACGAAGATCCGCGTTGCCTATCTCTCCAATGACTTTTTTGGCCACGCCACCATGACGCTGTTTCGCGAGGTGATGGCGGCACACGATCCGGAGAAATTCGAGATCGTGTTGCTCTGCCATACCGAGCGCCATGCCGCCACCCAGCAGGCCAACTGGCCGGAGGCGCTGCGCCGCTCGATCGTGCCGGTCTTCGATCTGAGCGACGCGCAGGTGGTAGAGATGATCCGCGATCTTGGCATCGACATCCTCGTCGATCTCAAGGGCCACACGATGGGCGCACGGCTCGAGATCGTCCATCTCTCAGATGCGCCGGTCAAGGTCACCTATCTCGGCTTTCCCGGCAGCGTCACCGGCGTCGATCTCGACTATGTCATCGCCGATCCCGTGGTGACGCCCGACAGCAGCCGGCCCTTCTATTCGGAAAAACTCTGCCGCCTGCAGGAGACCTACCAGGCCAATACGGCCCTGGCCCGCCCCCTGCCGCAACCTTCGACGCGCGCCGCCCACGGCCTCCCACAGGACGCCTTTGTCTTTGCCTCGTTCAATGCCACCTACAAGATCACGCCGGGCGCCGTTGATCTGTGGGCCGAGGTGCTGAACGCCGTGCCGGACAGCGTGTTCTGGATCCTCTGCGGCGCCGATATCGCCCGGCGCAATCTCGGTGCCGCCCTGACGGAGAAGGGCGTGTCTCCCACCCGCATCGTCTTTGCCGGCAACCGGCCCTATGCCGAGCATGTGTCGCGCCTGCCGCTCGCCGATCTCGGCCTCGATACCTTCCCCTATAACGGCCACACCACCACATCCGACATGCTCTGGGCCGGATTGCCTGTCTTGACGAAAAAGGGAACGGCCTTTGCCGCGCGGGTCTCCGAAAGCCTGCTGAAGGCCGCCGGTGTGCCGGAACTGGTGGCCGACAATCCCGCCGATTTCGTCGATCGGGCGGTGCGGCTGGCCGCCGATCCCGCAGCTCTTCGTGGGATTCGCCAGCGGCTGGAGAGCAACCGCTTCCTCGCGCCGCTGTTCGACAGCGAACGCTTCACCCGCCATCTGGAGCGCGGCTATGAAATGATGGCCGAGCGGGCCAGGGCAGGGCAGCCGCCCGACCACATCGATGTTCCAGCCCTGCCGGCACGCTCCACGCCCTTCACCAGCCGTTGACCGCTCAGAAGCGCCAGGTTCCAAGCCCCGGCACCTTCAGGCCCGGATTCTGCACATCGATGCCGGCCACCAGCCCTAGGAAATGCACTTCCAGCCCGCTGCGCACGCCGGCCGCCAGTCCAATCAGCCCGTCATAGGTCAGGTGCATGTCGCGGCCGTCCGCGTCGATCGAAAACACCCGTCCCTCCGCCAGATAATCCCGGCCGACCGCATCGGACGGCAGCACGGCGCCAAGTTCCGGCACTTGTCGCAGCACATGCGCCACGAAAGTATTGGAGTTCGGGCCGGGATAGATGCGGTAGCCGCCGGCCATGCCATAGGGATAGTCGGCGATCGCCTGCTCGACTTTGGGGATCAGCCTTTCAGCCGCCTCGCCATGCACTTCCGTCACCAGCCGCGGCGCATTGGAATACCAATAGGCATCCGGCGGGCGATGGTTGCGGCGGATAGGGCTGCCCCAGCCGACCTTGTCATAGCGTTGATACTCCGCGCCGCCCTTCTGCTTGGTGACGATCCAGGCATGGCTGGCAATGGCGCCCTTCAAACCGCCGGTCATCGCCGAAAACACATAGATAGCCGCCTCGCGATCTTCCCGCGCCGGCGGCAATTGCCCGGAGGACGACCAGTCGGCATCGCGCCAATTGGCCGGCCGCTCCTTGATGACCCAGAGCCCGGCCGAGACCAGCGTCGGCAGCACGAAGATCACCAGCACGGCCAGCACCAGTCGTTTCAGGAATTTCATGGGCAAAGCCTCGTGCATCGGATCGTGGTTTGCTATGAGCGATGCAAATCAGGAATTTTTTGAGGCTTGCAGATGCACAATCCCGTTACCGTTGAAGTGACCCGCGGCACGCTGGTCGAAAGCCGCCATCGCGGCATGGCCGTGGTGGTCGATGGCGATGGCGCCGTGGTGTTTGCCGCCGGCGACATCGACACCCCTGTCTTCCCGCGCTCGGCCTGCAAGGCCATGCAGGCACTGCCGCTGGTCGAAAGCGGTGCGGCCGACGCCTATGGCTTCGGCAACAAGGAACTGGCCTTCGCCTGCGCCTCCCATTCCGGCGAAGACGCCCATGCCGAGCTTGCAGCTTCGATGCTGGCCCGCGCCGGCCGCGATGTCGACACGCTGGAATGCGGCGCCCACTGGTCGTTTGACCAGAACACCCTGATCCACCAGGCCCGCACCATGGACCGGCCGACGGCGCTTCACAACAATTGCTCGGGCAAACATTCCGGCTTCGTCTGCGCCTGCTGCCACATGGGCCATGATCCCAAGGGCTATGTCGAATACGATCACCCGCTGCAGGCCGAAATCCGCGCCACCATGCAGAGCCTGACCGGCGCGCATCTGGGCACCGAGACCTGCGGCACCGACGGCTGCTCGATCCCGACCTATGCCGTGCCGCTGAAGGGTCTCGCCCACGGTTTCGCCAAAATGGCCACCGGCACCGGCCTTGAACCCTTGCGCGCCAAAGCCTCGAAACGCCTGATCGAGGCCTGCATGGCGGAACCCTTCTATGTCGCCGGCACCAAGCGCGCCTGCACCGAGATCATGCAGATCGCACCCGGAAAAATCTTCGCAAAAACCGGCGCCGAAGGCGTGTTCTGCGCCATTCTGCCGGACCAGGGCCTGTCGATTGCGGTCAAATGCGAAGACGGCACCACCCGCGCCGCCGAAGCGATGATCGCCGCTTTGCTAGCCCGCTATGTCGAGCAGGACAGCCCCGAGCAGGCCTCTCTGATGGGCATGGCCAACCACACCATGCACAACTGGAACCGCCGGGCAGTGGGCGATGTCAGGGTGACGGATGTGCTGTTTGGATGATTGTGAGGCGGGAGGTTGGATCCGATCGATATCGGAACGGATGGCGGGTGGATTCAATCGCAGTGGATTTTGGCGGCGCCAAGCGCCCCGACTATTCACTCTATCTCGCGGGTGGCCCCCAGCGGCACTTAAGAGATGAGCCGCTGTCCGCCTACTGTCAGGGAAAAGCATAGCTCATTCGCGACGAAGCACTCCTCAATTGCTCCAGCTTGAAGGAGCGCCTTGATCACTCCTTTGTCCGGCCGATATCGTGTCCTATCAATAAAAGCGAATGCGGCTGGGAATGTATTTGGCGGAAGACCTTGTACCGCTCGCGACGCAATATCCATGTAAAGCGAAAGAGCCGCACGTTTCCGATCCTGCTCAACGCGCTCATCTTTTGGGCTAGACGTCCACCAAGCCAAAGACTGTGCATCCGCAGGACGAGGGTTCTTTGATATTGGTTTGCTGCCGGCATACCGTGCAGAAATGATCTCGATGGCTTCGCTTGAGGAGATGGTAATCTGCATTGTTATTTGTCCTCTTCCCAACTACTCCTCAGCAAGCAATATCGCAAAAATATAGCTCAAATAAGAGCGAAAAATGAGCGCCCAACCGCTCACCCCGCCATCACCGCTATCCCCGTCGCCCGATAGGGTGCCAGCACCGCCTCGTCCGTATCCGCCGGCACGATCAGGCCCGACAGTTTGTCGAGGGCCATGATCCGGCAGGGCGACAGGCGGTCGAGTTTGTCTGTGGTCGCCGTCAGGTAGGTCTCCGCACTCGCCTCAGCGATATGCCGCTTGATCGCCGCCTCCTCGAAATCGCCCGTCGACAGCCCGTGTACGGCATGCACCGCCGTCACGCCGAGGAAGAACAGGTCCGGGCGCAGCGCGTCGATGGCGGACATCGCCGTCGCCCCGACCGAGACCATCGAATGCTTGTAGAGCCGCCCGCCGATCAGGATCACCTCGATGTGGACGTGATGCTCGAATTCGGCGGCGATCGTCGGGCTGTGGGTGGCGATGGTGAGCGCGATATCGCGCGGCAGGTGGCGGGCGATTGCAGCCGTCGTCGTGCCGCCATCGAGAAACACCATCTGCCCCGGCTGGATCAGGCTTGCGGCCTTCGCCCCCAGCGCCGATTTGACGTCGGACGAAAGGCTGCGGCGGACGGTCAGATCCGGCAGCTCGGGCGACAGCGGCAGGGCGCCGCCATGCACCCGCTTCAACAGCCCGGCGGCCGCCATGTCGCGCATGTCGCGGCGGATCGTGTCCTCCGAGACGCCAAGCTCCACCGCCAGATCCTTGGCCACCGCCTGGCCGCGGCTCTGAAGGGCGGCGAGAATAAGCGCCTTGCGCTGCTCGGTCAGCATGCCGACTCCTGCACGAAAATTTACGATAATCCACAAATAGCATTCAGATGACTCGACAATCAAGAAAAATCACGCATTATCGTGCAAATTCCCGCATGAGGCGGGAGCAAAACACCAAGGAGAAAGACATGCTGATCCTGATTGCCGGCCCCTATCGCTCCGGAACGGGCGACGACCCGCAGAAGATGGCCGCCAATCTGAAGGTCCTGGAAGCGCCGTCCCATGCGCTGTTTGAGGCCGGCCATGTGCCGATGATCGGCGAATGGGTGGCCCTGCCGATCTGGCATGCGGCGGGTGGCAAGACGATCGGCGACGATCTCTACGAGGCGATCTTCCACCCCGTCGCCGGCCGGTTGTTGCTATTGTGCGAAGGCGTGCTGCGCCTGCCCGGCGCCTCCAAGGGCGCCGACAACGACGTCCGCATCGCCACCGAGCGCGGCATTCCGGTCTGGTACCGGCTGGAGGACGTGCCGGGCTGCGCGTAACGGGCAGGGGGAGGTCGGCACACGGTGTGCTGGGCCTCACATTTACTCTCGCGACGGGGAGGTGTGGCGACCGCATGCGAGGATTGTCCGGCGAGGCGCCGTTCACATTCGGCGGGACACGTTGCGGATCGAAATTTTAGGGAGCAACCTCAAGACGCTGTTTCAAAAGCCAATTCCACAGCTCTGGATCCTTTAAGGCGGCCCATTCGACGCCCGAGTGATCGACACCCTCGAGAACGCTCAAACGAGCATTGCGTTTCAAGCCCACGAGGCGCTCGTAAAGCACGACCGAATCCGACAAAGGGATGACGGCATCATTGGTGCCGTGGAAGACCCAGAAGGCGGCTTTTTCGTTTGTTCTGCTCAGGTAGTGACGATTTCCGCCACCCGCCATCGGAACGACAGCGGCAAAAGTTTCGGGAAACTGCTCTGCCATGGCCCAAGTCCCGAAGCCACCGCGACTAAACCCCATGACATAGACACGTGTGCGATCGACGCGATATTTCGACATAACCTCATCGAGGGCCGCCTTCACTTTCTCGATCGGATAAAGCAGTTCTTCACTCGGATTCTGCGGCGAAAACACCAGGAAGGGGAATGCCTTTCCGTCCTCGATCAGTTTCGGAATGCCACTCGATTTAACTTTCTCGATATCGGCCCCGCCCTGATCGCCGCCGTGTAGCCATACAACAAGCGGATAGGCTTTGCCGGACGACGCATAGTCGTCTGGCGTGTACATGAGATAATTGAGATCATTCTTGATGCTGGCGCTCGATCGGTCTGCCAATTGCTCGGCATTCGCCGCGCCCGCGCTGCACATTCCGATGACGACCGTTAAAGCCAGCGCGATGATGTTCCTCGTCATTTGATCTCTTCCCTTCATGATATTTGTCCTCCAGGCACATGAAATGGAACCGAAGAACCAGAATTCAAGCCTACTGACCCGGAGGATGGACCGGCTCACGGAAGGGGTTATGCGGCCCCCCAGCCCCTCACACCGCAAACACCCCACATCATCCGCAACCACCTTGAACTCCATCGCCTTGCCGGACGGATCACACACAAACAGCGTGCCTTGTTCGCCGCTCTCACTTCAAAGCGCAGTGGCCCCCAGCGGGTGGCGGGGTCTGATTCCAGCCGTTGGCCAGCGCCAGGACATCGTCCATCTGCAGGATCACGCCGACATGCGCCACGGTGTCGCCGCGCTTGCGTCCTGCGCGCACTGGCTCTATACTGAACCATATGGTTCAGTATAGAGCCCCCCTCGACCTCTCCTTTGCGGCACTGTCAGATGCCACCCGCCGCGGCATCATCGATGAGCTTGGGCGAGGGGAAGCGTCGATCACCAGTCTCGCGGACACGTTCCAGATGACGCTGACCGGCATCAAGAAGCATGTCCAGATTCTCGAGCGAGCGGGGCTTGTCGTGACAGAAAAGGTTGGCCGGGTGAGAAC
The DNA here is from genome assembly GCF_023701945.1 of Rhizobium sp. CG5. GTDB lineage: Bacteria > Pseudomonadota > Alphaproteobacteria > Rhizobiales > Rhizobiaceae > Allorhizobium. The sequence goes on along the minus strand of NZ_JABAEF010000018.1, from coordinate 60,434 downwards.
CTGCAAGCTTGGGACACGCGGGCTTACCGCGGAGGCCGAGTGGATCGCGGCGCATCGCACGCTCTTCGAGGCCCGCTTCGCGGCATTGGACGACATCATCAGGGAATTGGACCAGGGAGGGACGCGATGAATGAGCAGGTTGACCATGGAGTTGGAAGGCAGAACCGCACATCCGTCGAACGCAGAGGGGATCGCGAACTCGTCGTAACGCGGACATTCGATGCGCCGCCGAGCACCGTTTACCAGGCGTGGAGCCAGCCCGAACTGTTCAAGCGCTGGTGGGTGCCAGAATCGGTGCCCGGCCTTTCGCTGGTCGCGTGCGCCATGGACGTGCGCACCGGCGGCACCTATCGGCTGGAATTCGGCGCCGGCGGTTCGGACACCATGGCCTTCCACGGCCAGTATCTCGAGGTGGTGCCGAACGAGCGCATCGTCTGGACCAACGACGAGGGCGAACAAGGCGCGGTCACCACCGTGACCTTCGAGGACCAGGGCGGAAAGACGTTTGTGACGTTTCACGAGGTCTATCCGTCCAGGGAGGCGCTTGAGGACGCCCTGCAGGGCTCGGCGGCCGCATTGCCGGAACAACTGGACCAGCTCGACCACTTGCTGTCCGGCACAGGCGCGTAGCGCGGATCATCGACACGTGGTCTCAAGCAATCGGCGGTCCCAGAAGATCGATGGCGTGCGCGCTGCAGATCTGCGCGAGCGCCTGCTGCTGTTCAAGCGTCGGTGGCGTCTGCTCGGGCAGCTCGTCCGTTGCGGCGGGACGGGCTGCGGCCCGGACCATGTCCTCGAAAGGACCGTTGGTGATGGTGAGGCAGCGGCCGTAATCCGACACCACGCGGAAACCATGCACGCAATTCTTCGGCAGATGGATGGTGTCGCCGACATCAGCTTCGATGACCTCACCATCGCGCTGGAAGCGGAACCGGCCTTCCAGGATGACGAAGGTTTCGCTTTCCTGATGATGAACATGCAGAGGCGGCGCAAAATCCTTGGCCATGCGATGTTCGATGATGGACAGGCCCTCAGTGTTGTCCGATTGCTTGAGGCGGATCAGCAGATGGGCGGTCATGAACCAGAGACTATCGGCAGTGGCGGTCATTTTGTGTTTTCCTTTCATGGCTGGGTGAAGTGCGTGAAGGGCCACGCGGTTGAGGATGGGATGGTGCTTGAGAGTGCGGACTGACCTTGAGATCGCGGCGACGACGAAGGCTTTCATGAGGGTCTCCGAAACCAGATTTTGCTGCGCCGGATGTATCAAAAGGCCGGGAAATGATAAGATCGATCATCGAGCACCATTATATGGATGAATAAACATGCGATCCCTGGACCCTTTGGAAGGCGTCGCCGCCTTCATGACCGTCGCCAAGCATTTGAGTTTCACCAAAGCGGCAGAAGAGCTGGGGATGTCGCGCGCCACGGTCGGCGCGCAGGTTCAGGCGCTTGAGGGCAAACTCGCGGTTCGGCTTCTGCATCGCTCGACACGCAAGGTCATCCTGACCGAAGCGGGGACCGCCTATGTCCAGTCCCTGGTCGGCATCCTTCCTCAGGTCCGCGAAGCCGAGCGTGCCGCCTTGAGCTATCAGGAGGAGGTTGTCGGCCGGTTGAAGATGACCGTGCCGCCCGAGTTCGCGCAGCTTCACATGGCGTCAATCATCGCGGAGTTCCTGAAGCGCAACCCTTCGGTTTCCATCGACGTGACGTTCTCCCACCGGGCGGTCAATCTCATCGACGAAGGCTATGATCTGGCCATTCGGGGAACGATTGTCCTGGAGCCCAATCTGATCACGCGCCACATCGGCGATTCACCGCTCATCCTGTGCGCCGCGCCCGATTACATCGACAGACATGGCGCGCCGGCCGAACCCACTGACCTGGCGGACCACGCCTGCCTGCACTTCTCCGGTCTCCGATGGGGCAATGTCTGGATCTTCAACAAGGACGGCCAGACGCTGCGCATCCCCATCGTGCCGCGCTATCTCGCCAATGACGGCATCACGCTGCGAGATGTGGCCGTTGCCGGCGCCGGGATCACGCTGTTGCCGATGTTCGAGATCGGCCCGGAGATCCGCGACGGCCGTCTCGTCCGCGTGCTCGACACCTGGGAGATTGGCTCAGTTCCCGTTCACGCCGTCTATCCCGCCAACAAGAACATTGCGTCGAAGGTCAGGCGGTTCACGGACTTCCTGGTGAAAAACCTGCCGAAGGACGCCTTCTCCTAACACCATGGACCCAAACGAGGGCGCGAATAGCCCGCTCTGGTATCTCCCATCCCGCAACGAAAATCACACCGCAAAAATCCCCATATCATCCGCAAACGCCTTGAACTCCAGCGCATTGCCCGAGGGGTCGTAGACGAAGAGAGTGCGTTGTTCGCCGCTCTGGCCTTCAAAGCGCAGTTTCGGCTTTAGGCCCCAGCGGGTGGCGGGGTCGGATTCGAGCCGTTTGGCCAGCGCCAGGAAATCGTCCATCTGCAGGATCACGCCGAAATGCGGAATCGGCACGGTGTCGCCGTCGACGGTGCCGCTGGAAAGACTGCCCGCCGGGTCGCTCGGCAGATCGGCCCGCAGATGGGCCGACATCTGGTGGCCGTAAAGGTCGAAATCGATCCAGTGGCCGGGGCTCTCCCGGCCGATCGGGCAGCCGAGCACCGTCCCGTAGAAATGCCGGGTGGCGCCGAGATCGGTGACGGCAAAGGCAAGGTGAAAGGGGCGCATCAAGGTCTCCTGCATGGTCGGCTGAGCATCGCCCGACAGGCCTGGCGAAGGCAAGTCCTGCCATGGCGTCTGGTGACAGGCAGCGGTGCCAAGCCGTTAAACATCGGTAAATGTGCCGAAGCGGCACAGGCGGCTTTACGATTCCGCAAAATCTAATATGCCGTCAACCAGTCCGCCGCTCTCTGCGTGCATTTTTGCCGGCTGTCGGGCTAGGATCGGGCGATCGGTGTCCGTGGTCATGAGGGCGGGTATGTTTGCAGGTCGATATCTCTGGTGGATGCTGATGAGCACCGCGGCCTTCCTGTTTTTCGCGGTCTATTTCGATTACGTCACCTGGGGGCTGATGCAGATCTCCGGCTGCAGCGATATCGTCGGCCGCTGCGGCACCATCGCCGCCCATATGGGCGGCGGTATCAAGCCGGCCGGCTTCGTTGGCGTCGCCGCCGTCGTGCTGGCGGTCACCGTGGCCCGCATCGCCTATCTCAAAATCCCTCTGCTCTGGGCGCTGGCCTTTGCCGTCTGGCTTCTCGCCTCCGCGCCGTTTTTCCTGCTGTTTCACGACATCTGGGCCGGCCGCCTGACCCTGGAGGTCATCGCCGCCGCCATGCCGCCCTCGCTGCTGCTGCTAAGCGCTGCCATCGGCTATCTGTGCTGGCCGCTCGAAGAGGTAAGCCAGCCCTCAGGCCGTGCCGCGCAAAGGCTGAAATGGGTGGCCGCCATCGCCGCCGGCCAGGCGACGCTGGCATCGCTGTCGGGCATCGAGGCGCTGGCCGGCAGCGCCGTTTGGGCCAGCGGCTCGCCGCTGTCGGGCCTGGCGCTGCGCCAGATCCAGCAGAGCCTCGGTCTCCTCGCCTCGCTGGGTGGTGCCGTGCCGGCCATGGCCGGCGCCGCCCTGCTGGTCGCCACCCTGGCCGCCGCCCTGGTCCTGCAGTTCGGAAATCCCGGCCTGAAAAAGCCGAGCCGCGCACGTCTCGGTTGACAAAATTCTATTGCGGCGCACAATTTAGCCTCGACCGAAAAGCCGTTCCAGAGGCCTGGTTCGGCACAGAGCGAGGTTTCGATGAGCAAGGTGCATCTGACATCGCGGGAAATCGCCGCCGTCGAGTATGACGTCGGCTCGGGACGGCTCAAGGTTGAGACCCGCAAGGGCGGTCTCTACGAAATCACCGATGTGCCGGCCCATGTCTATGCGACATTGGTCGCTTCGCAATCGCCCGGCACCTTTTATCACCTGCATATCCGCAAGGGCGACTACAAGATCACCCGGCTGCGCTGAACGCCGCCGGGTGCTGCGACGTGAAAACCGTCATTCCTTCTCGTCGAGGCGGGCCTGCCACATGGTCTTGAAACCCGGCCGGTCCTGGCAGCGGGCCAGCCAGTCGCGCACATGCGGATGGGCGTCCATCAGCGAGGTCAGCGGCTGGGCATAACGCACCACTTCCGCCAGGTTGATGTCGCCGACGGTAAACCGATCGCCGACCGCATAGGCATGGGCGGCAAAATGCTGTTCCAGCACGCCGAACGGCCGCCGCAACAGCCGCGCATGGACGTCGGCCTCCTGCGCGCCGGTCTTCGTCGAGAGCCGCTCGGCGGCGTTGAGCTGCGAGATCTTCAGGGCATTGCTTTCGATCTCCGTGGCGGCAAACAGCGACCACTGCATCATCAGGGCATCTTCGGCCAGATCCTGCGGGGCAAGCGGTCCGCCATGCTTCTTGGCGAGATAGAGGGTGATCGCCAGCGATTCGTGCAGCTTGAGGCCGTCATCGTCGATCGACGGAATGGCGCCCATCGGGTTGATGGCCAGAAAGGCCGGCGAGCGGGTGTTGAGCGGCGCATCAGCGGCCAGCGGATCGGCCAGCTTATAGGCCTGGATCACCGGGATTTTCTCATAAGCCAGGTCCAGTTCCGCGGCCAGCCAGTAGAGGCGCGTGGCGCGGGATTTGTGGACGCCGTAGATCTTCAACATGTCTGCCATTCTCCAGTTTGGGGCGGAGCGGAAACTACCCGCCGGCGTCCGTGTTGGGAAGCGGGAAAGGGGTGATCCGGTCATGAATTGTTGTGATCGCAGCGATCGTCCTGCGCGTTGACAAGCCCCGTTTCGCGCCGTATCACCAGAGCAAGGTCGGCAGAAACACCTAGGCGTCACCGCCCCGCAAGGGGAGCTAAACCTGCACAGCGATGATACCGGACAGAGACTTTTCCCGTGCCGTGTCGACAAGACGGTGACCACCGGCAATTTCAGTTTCTGACGGCACGATATCGAGGAAAAGACGATGTCGAGACAACCCCAACCCTATCAGGCGCCCGACATGTCGGTGCTGGCGCGCCAGTTGAAACGCGAACTGGACGGCCGTACGGACAAGCCCGGCCATGTCGAGCTGCTGAATATCCTGGCCAGGGCCGCAGGCTTCCGCAATTACCAGCATATGCGGGCCTCGCAGGCGGCCCATGAGCGGCTGGCGGCGGAGCCATCGGTCAGCGAGCCGGTCGATTATCGCCGCGTCGAGGCGGCAGCCCGCTGCTTTGATGGCGATGGCGTGCTGCTCCGCTGGCCGGCCAGAACCGTGCAGCAGCAGCTCTGCCTGTGGAAGCTGTGGAGCGTTATACCCGCCGAGGTCGATCTTGCCGAGCGGGAGGTCAACGGGCTGCTGAAGCGCCTCAACCGCTTCGGCGATCACGTGCTGCTGCGCCGCGAAATGGTCAACCAGCGCCTGCTGTCGCGCCCGAAGGATTGCTCGATCTACCGCCGCATCGAACGCCGCCCGCCCGCCGAAGCCCTGGCGCTCATCCGGGGGCGGGTGGAGGCGGATGAAAAGATCCCCTCCCAAACCCTCCCCACAAGGGGGAGGGCTTAACCAAGCCTCGCCCTCAGCGATAGGTCGATGCGTGGCCGCGAGTCTTCTCCCCCCTTGTGGGGGAGATGGCCGGCAGGCCAGAGAGGGCCTTTTTTATATGCGATAACTCTGCCCTAATGCGCGGCCGGGCAGGGCGGGTGTTGTGGCTGCCAGCAGCCGACTGCCTCACACCATCCTGTTACCGCTTATCGTCAGATGGCTGTGGCAGCCGGCGGCGTCCAGCAACTTTTCGGTCGCTTTGTCCCTTTAGCGAAAACCGATCGTCTCGACCTCCTGGATGACGTCGTCCAGATCGAAGGCGCGGCCGGCCTCAACGTCGTCACGGGCCCTGGCGAGGTCAAGGATCTCTCGGCCTTCGCCGGCCAGATAGGATTTGAGCGCGCGCACCATTACCCAGCTGCGCGAGCGCTCGCAGATAGTGGCGATCTGCTCGATCTCGGTCAGCACATCCGATGGCAAACGCAGGGTAATCGGATCGGATAACGCATGTTGTTTCGACACGGTATTTTCCTCCATTTGTAATACAGGATACGCCGCTGTCGCACAGCCGTCAAACGGTGCGCCGAGATTCTACACCCTCCTGTTGCCGCTGATCGTCAAATGGCTGTGGCCGCCGGCACCGTCCAGCAGCTCGCCGGTCGCCTTGTCGTTCCAGCGGTAGCCGATGATCGCCCCGTTCGGCGTGTCGTCGAACAGATTGCCGGTGATCAGCGCCGCGCCGGACTCCTCGACCACCGTCACATAAAGCCCGATCGGCGCTCCGCGGATCACGTTGCCGCTGGCGATCACGTTGCGCAGATAGGGGCCCCAGCCCAGCATCATGCCCCATTTTGGGGCATTCTCGATAACATTGTCGGAGACCACGGTGTCGGCCTCCACGGCGATGCCGAAGCCGAAGCCGGCACCGTCATGCACGTAAGGCCCCGTCAGCGACAGGTTGCGCACGATATTGCCGGTCACCACAGCCAGCCGTCCGCCCTCGTTGAAATTGCACACCACGATGCCGTTGGCGGCGCCGTCGATGACATTGCCCGAGACGATGGCGCCCTCGAAGGAGAATTCCGCATAGATCGCCGTTTCGCCGGAGGACAGGCACTGGTTGCCGGAAATCTGCGCGTTGGAGGAGCTATTGGCGCGGATCGCCGAGAAGGCGCAATCGGAGACATGGTTGTTGATCACCATGGCATTGTCGGCGCGAAACAGGTTGATGCCATTGCCGTGTTCGCCGGTGCCGCCGTCGCGGGCGCCAATGCGGGCGATGCGGTTGCCGGTGATCATCGAATTGTCCGGCCCCTTCGTCCAGCGATGCACAAGGATGCCGCCATTGCCGCAATCCTCGATGCGGTTGCCGGAGATGGAAAGTCTATCGCTTTCAATGGCATAGATCGCCGTATCGGCAGCGCCTGCAATATGGCAGCGCTCGATCCGCCCGCCGCAGCGCTCCAGTTTCACGGCATTCTTGCGGCTGCCGAGGATCTCGCAATTGTCGAGAAACAGATCACCGACGCTGCGCAGCGACAGAAGCGCCTCGGTATAATCGGCCAGCCAGCGGTTGGCGCCGTCGATGGCGATGTCGGAGATGTCGATGCGCGCGGCATTTTCGGCCCGCAGAAGATGGCCGTCGCCGCTATAGATCAGCCGCGATGCGCCGGCCGCCCCCACCAGCCGCGTGCCGTCCGGCAGGTCGATATTCGAGACGCTATAGCTGCCGGGCGGCAGATAGACCGGCATGCCGCGCCGTGCCGCCTTGTCGAGGATTTGTTGGAACCGCTTGCTCTGGTTGTCGCTGGCGCCGGGGATCATGCCCTGCTCGCCGGCGTCGATCGCACCGCGCAGGTCGACCGGCGTGATCAGCGGCGGTGCGGCAAAGGCCGGCCGTCCGGCAGCCGAAAGCCCCAAGGCCGAGCCGGCCAGGAGGTGAAGCGCGGTGCGTCGTGTCAGCATGAACAGATCCTTAATTCACCCTGTCGCAGCAAGAAGCGTGCCACCGAAATCTGTGTCGTTTTGACACACCGGCAAGGGCAGCACGACGGGCCGGATGTGCAGACGGTTTGCGCCAGATCAAGGCCGCTAAACATTTGCAGGTTCATATGTATGGAACAATCCTGATGGGAGGTTTCGATGGTTCGTCTTGCGGCTGTTCTCTACATTCTCGTCGCCACCGTGTGCGCCGGTGCGGCGGTCACGGCACTGCTGTCCTTGAAGATGATGGAAGGCTGGCAGATTGCCGCCGGTTTCGCCGCGGGCTGTCTGCTGGCGGTGCCGATTTCAGCCGTGCTGGGATCGAAGATCTACAAGGCCATCAATCCGACCAAACCGACCCATGCCTGATCGGCCTTGAGAGGGGATCAAAGGAGCGCGCAGGCCCCATCCACTGGCATCCGGCAGGCGGCGGACCCGGACGTCAGGGCAGAATGGATGGGGAGGCGCTTCTTGCAACGGCCGGCCGTGGGGGAACCCGACGGCCGGCCGCTTGGTGGGTGGTGGTCAATGGCTGAAAAAGCGCAGAAAAATGTCGTAGGGTCGTCCCGAAATAACTAGCTGCCGAGTTCCCGACCTCTGATGACGTCACATCAGGTGACCAAGTAACGCTGCTTACAGGCGCGTAACGTAAGTAATATCACCAATCGTATCCGAGCAAATCGACAGCGGCTACTTCCGCTAACGTTACCTCACGTTTACAGATACCTTTGTGCGGAAATTGAGATTCGTTATCAACAGTGTTTAGATCGAAGGCTCGAATGAAGATCAAAAGGGTTAGGTTCGCAAACGGTTACAAGCGTTTCCATGATTTAACGATTGATTTGGGTGACGACCCGAAGCGAATTGTAGCTTTGGTTGGCCCTAACGGGTGCGGAAAAAGCAGCGTATTGGACGGCATGCTTTTTCATGCATCCGCTCATTCGAGCCTCGGTTCATTTCCCGGTGATCGGGACTACCGATATCATTCGATGAAGTCAGAGCGACACTTTACCTACCAAAATGTGACCATCGAGTTAGTTGAGGGTCAGTACGAAACTGTCCATGGTAAAAAGGACAGAGATGGCAAGGGAAACACTATGTTTTCCTTCCGAAGCCCGTATCGGTACAACACTAGCCTCAATGTACAGCAGACAAAAGCAGTTCAACCACTTCGGCTCAACAATTACGGGGCGAGCACCGCGGCAGATATCGACGCGAAAATGGAAGAAAATTATCGGCGTCTCAACGTTAAGTTCAGTCGCTATCGAGACGAGAATAATCTACGCCCAAGTGACGCCAAGGACAAAATCCTTGGGGATCTCAATGCATCCATTAGCAAATGTCTCGATTTGAGCATCGACAATCTCGGGAATATTGAGGCGGGTCAGGGGTCGATATTTTTTAGTAAGCCTGGCCATCCTGCCCTGTTTGATTTTAATGTACTTTCTTCAGGGGAGAAGGAAGTCGTCGACATACTACTCGATCTGTATCTCCGACAGGACGATTACGACGAAACCATATTTCTAATCGACGAGCCAGAACTGCACATAAGTACTTCGATACAGGGTCGTCTGCTACAAGAGATTGATCGATTGGTCGGGCCGAAATGTCAGATTTGGATCGCGACACATAGCATCGGCTTTCTTCGGGTTTTACAGCGCGAGTTGCAGGATCGCTGTCAGATAGTTGCGTTCGACGAGACCATGGAGCTGGCATCCAAAGCGCACACATTAACGCCCATGGTTTCCTCGCGATCTAATTGGAGAAAGATATTTGCGGTTCCCCTCGATGATCTAGCGAGCTTGGTCAGCCCTACTCGCATTGTGTACTGCGAAGGCCGAGCTGAGCCAGGGGCTGGTGGTCGGGAAAGGGGAATGGATGCCCAAGTGTTCAACGCTATTTTCGGCGACGCCTACCCTGATACACTATTCATTTCAAGTGGAGGAAACACGGAGCTCGATCAACGCAGCGATGTTGCAATTGCTATTCTGAGCAAGGTCTATAGCAATGTAGAGATACTGGTCTTGAAAGACCGTGATATGGCCTCAGGAAAGTTCGCAAATGAGAAGGATCGCCAAATATATCTTGCGAATAACGAGCCACATCATCGGGTTTTAAAGAGATGGGAAATTGAGAATTATCTGTATGATATCGAAGTAATCCGCTCTTTTTGTAATAAAAATAGTTATTTATTTAATGATGAAAAATATAAAGCAGTAGTAAGCGATATAGTTAATCAACACGTTAAGGATATAACTTCGACTGTTAAGGGAATTTGTGGGATATTGACTAGCATTAGTCCTGAGGTCTTCAAAATCCGATTGGCTGAATGTTTCGATAAGAATATGGCGGTATACGCGGAACTCGAAGATTGCATTTTTAAGCGCGATTAAGGATCTCGCGCTTTCGCGGGCTGCACAAAAGTGATCAAAACAATTATTTGGGCGGGAAGCTCACGAAAGACCGTGGTCTTTCGGCCGGCAGGCTAAAAGAAAATTCGCCACATCATGATAGTCGCTTCGAGGGCAAAACTTGAAGGGCCGATCGCCCGCCGCTTCACCCGCCCTTGCCCGCACACTCCTTCTCCGGCAGCCGCGCCACCGTCTGGAAACCGCTGACGAAGCGGTCGAACAGCCGGCCGAATTCGGCGATGTCACCGGCCGGCCAGTCGGAGACGATGGTTTCGACGACGGTGCGCTTCACCGCATGGATTTCTTCCAGGATGGAAATGCCAAGCGGCGTCAGCACGACGACGGCGCGCCGCGCGTCGGCCTGCGACACGGCGCGGGCCAGAACGCCGCGGTCCACCATGTCGGCCACCACCCGGCTGCCGCGCGACGGATCGATGCGCATCGCCTCGGCAATGGCGCCGACGGTCGCCTCGCCGTTGAGGCTGACGTGGCGCACCGCGTCGACCACGTCGAGATGCGACAGGTCGAGATCGGGCGCGACATTGCGGATCGCCAGCCGGCCGATGATGCGCCGGCCGATCATCACGCGCATGCGCGTCAGGGTGTCGCCAATCAGTTCGATATCGGCCCGGCTGTCCGGGGAGGGGGAGGCACCAGGCGTCGCGGTTTTGGGATCATTCATCGTTTCTGTCTTTATAAGTTGGCCCGTCTTAACAAAGCCGGCCCGTGCTGCAAAGCCCGCATGTTATGTTACATATATATGACATTGACAGATATATGCCAATAGCACATATATGGGCAAATAGTCGAACATCCGAGATCCCCATGGACAATCGCATTTCCCCTGCCGTGCCGCTCCCCGCCGGCGCCGCTTCCGCTTCCGTCGCTGCTGCCCCGCCCTTGGCCGATGCGCCGCTGGTCACCGACAGCCGCCTGCGCATGGTCATCTTCATTCTTTTGATGACGGCGATGTTCATGGCGACGCTCGACAACCAGATCGTCTCCACGGCGCTACCGACCATCGTTGCCGAATTCGGCCAGCTGGAACGCTTCGGCTGGGTCGGATCGGCCTATCTGCTGGCCTCCAGCGCCGTCATGCCGGTCTATGGCAAGCTCGGCGATCTGTTCGGCCGCAAATATGTCATCATGGCCGCGGTCTTCATCTTCACGGCCGGGTCGCTGGTCTGCGGGCTGACCACCTCGATGAACGGGCTGATCGCGGCGCGCGTGCTGCAGGCGCTCGGCGGCGGCGGCATCATGGTGTCGATCTTCTCGATCAATGCCGATCTGTTCGAGCCGCGTCAGCGGGCCCGCTATCAGAGCTTTTCCAGCCTGGTGCTGATGGCGTCTGGCGCGCTCGGCCCGGTTCTCGGCGGGTTCTTGAGCGACTGGTTCGGCTGGCGTTCCATTTTTCTCGTCAATCTGCCGATCGGCATTCTGGTTCTGGCCGGCCTTGCCTGGCTTCTGCCCTATCGCCGCCCCAGCCGTCGCCCGAAGATCGACTATGCCGGCGCCCTGCTGCTGGCCGGCACGATCGCAAGCATCGTCATATGGGCCGATAGCGCCGAACTGTTCGGCTCACTGATCGCACGGTCAAGCCTCGGGGTTGTGGCCTTCGGCCTCGTCTGCCTGGTTGGCTTCGTGCTGGTCGAGCGCCGGGCGCCGGAGCCCGTCGTGCCGCTCGGCCTGTTCCGCAATCCGACGGTCGGCCTGCTGTTGATCGTCTCGATGACCAGCGGCGCGGTCGGCATCGGCTCGGTCAATTACGTCGCCCTGTTCCTGCAGACCACGACAGGCCTGTCGCCGACCATGGCCGGCCTGCTGTTCATCGCCATGACGGGCGGCATTGCCGCCGGCTCGCTGACGTCGGGCCGGCTGATCGCGCGCGCCGGCCGCTACAAGTGGCTGGCCGCGCTCAGTTCCTTCGGCACCATGACCGCCTTGCTGCTGTTCAGCTTTGCCCATGCCGGCACGCCGATCGTGCTGATCGCCCTGGTCATGCTGATGCAGGGCATCAGTATCGGCATCGGCCAGCAGATCCCGGTCATCGGCGTGCAGAACGCCGCCTCCCATGCCGATGTCGGGGCGGCCACCAGCACCGTGACCCTGACCCGCATGGGCGGCGCCTCGATCGCCATTTCCATCTACGGCGCGGTGATCGCCCATGGCATGACATCCAGGCAGATCACCATTCCGGGTGTCACCAACATCAAGGAACTGTCGCCGAAAATGCTCGCCGCCCTGCCGCCGGAAGCGCAGAGCATGGTCGCCGATGCCTATGCCGCAGCCTTCCACCCCCTGTTCCTGACGGCGGCCGGCATTATCGGCCTGGGCTTCCTCGCCGCGCTGATGCTGAAGAATGTGCAACTGCCCCAGGCAGTCCTGGCAGGAGAGAAGAAAGCCGCCTGATCGACCATAGCGACAGCTTCGCGCCAGCCGCGCCTGAAAGAGTGGCCGATATAGTCCATCGGCACGAAGCGGTAGTCCATGTTTGTGAAAAGCGAGAACGTTCGGCGGATCAGCGCCCTGCTGGCGGCAGCCACCGCCCTGTCGGGCCTGTCCGGCTGTATCCTGGTGACCGACACCAGCCGCATGAACATCGAAGTCTTCCAGGACGAGGTGGCGCCGGTCTATTACGATCCGGCCCGCGTCCAGCCGGCGACGCCCCAGACGGTGCCGCAGAAGCGCGATCTCTACCAGACCCAGTTCCACCAGACCTATGGCCTGCCGGTCAGCAATCCGGTGCACCGCATCATGTATGACGTGATCCGCGACGATGGCCACACCCTTCCGGCCATTCCCTATGGCCGCGTCGACCAGCGTTTCCTGCGCCAGGAGGTCAGCTACCAGACCCCGGAAGCCCCCGGCACCATCGTCGTCGATACAAAAGCCAATTTCCTCTATCTGGTCCAGGCCGAAGGCAAAGCGATCCGCTATGGTGTCGGCCTTGGCAAGCAGGGTTTTGCCTGGTCCGGCCGCGGCACCATCCAGTGGAAGCAGAAATGGCCGCGCTGGACGCCGAGCGACGACATGGTCGCCCGCCAGCCGCAGATCAAATCCTTCTCGGCCGCCAATGGCGGTCTGGAATCCGGCCTCAACAACCCGCTCGGCGCCCGTGCGCTCTACATCTTCCAGGACGGCAAGGACACGCTGTTCCGCGTCCACGGCACGCCGGACTGGCAATCGGTCGGCCGGGCCACGTCGTCCGGCTGCGTGCGCATGTTCAACCAGGATGTCATCGATCTCTATGACCGGGTCGGCAAGAACGCCTCGATCGTGGTGATCTGAATTCCATTTGACCGGGCAACTGTTGCCGAATGGCAGCAGGCGGTCCGCACAATGCCGGAAATTTGACCGCCTGTGGCTTATCGGCAATTGGTTTCTTAACCCATCGGCTTTAAGGTTAACCCGGAGGAACAATCGGGCTGGGGCGGCGTTTGTCAGCGCTGTCAGCCGCATTTTCCACAGGAAGCCGAATTTTTCATGATCCCTAAGACGTCTCTGTCGCGCCGCGCCCTGCTGTCCCTGTCCGGACTTGGCGCTGCGGCCCTTCTGTCCGGCTGCGCGTCCTCCGGCGGGTGGTCCGCTCCCACCATCACCTATCGCAACCCGCCGCAGCCGCTCGGCCCCGCCAGCGGCGGGTCCGCCGAACTCGACGCCATGTATGGCGAGATGATGGACAACGGCTATGTGATCCCGGCCGTTCCGTATGAGAGAATTCCGCCGCGCTTCTATCGCCAGCGGGTCGTCGATCCGACCGGCCAGCCGCCGGGCACCATCGTCGTCGATACGCCGTCGCGCTTCCTCTATCTGGTGGAGCCGGGCGGCACGGCCATGCGCTACGGCGTCGGCATCGGCCGCCAGGGCTTTTCCTGGCAGGGCGAGGGCGTCATCCAGTGGCGTCAGAAATGGCCGAAATGGACGCCGCCGGACGAGATGATCGCCCGCCAGCCGGAGCTTGCGCAATATTCGTCGGCCAATGGCGGCAAGCCGCCGGGTCTCGACAACCCGCTCGGCGCCCGCGCCCTCTATATCTTCCAGGGCGGCAATGACACGCTCTACCGCCTGCACGGCTCGCCGGAATGGAATTCGATCGGCAAGGCCGTGTCGTCGGGCTGCGTGCGCCTGATGAACCAGGATATCGTCGATCTCTACGAGCGCGTGCCGACCAAGGCCCGCATCATCGTCTGGCAGTAAGCTCTTAAACCTATTCTTTCGCGGCCGTCAGATGGCCGCGAAGGGATTTCAGCCGGTCGCGCAGGGTTTCCAGTTCCTGCATCGTGCAGCCGGTCGCCCGGCCGATCGACATCATCACGTCAAGCGCCTGTTCTTTCAGGGCCGCACCAGCCGGCGTCAGCGTCACCGTCACCTGCCGCTCGTCGACGCTGTCGCGTTTGCGCTGGACATAGCCGGCCTGTTCCAGCCGCTTCAGCAGCGGCGACAGCGTGCCGGAATCAAGCCCCAGCATCTCGCCGATTTCCTTGACCTGCTGGCCGTCCTTTTCCCAGAGCGCCATCATCACGAGATATTGCGGGTATGTCAGCCCCAGCGGCTCCAGCAAGGGCTTGTAGGCGCGGTTCAGCGCCAGCGAGGCGCCGTAGACGGCAAAACAGAGCTGCCGATCGAGCGTCAGCTCCTTCTCAAGCACCGGATCCTTCATGGCCTTGCTAATCTCCTTGCGTCCGTGACGTCCGATCGCCGCCGCGACATCGTCAGGTGCGTCCTGCGACGCAGTCGATGCCATTAGTGGCAAGTCTCGGTTCCGTATGCAATGTGCAAAAATGAATTGCGCGCAATTCAATTGTGCGCTATATAGCGTCTCTGACAATCAACCACAAGGAGCAATGAAATGGCTATTCTCTATACCGCCCAAGCCTCTGCCACCGGCGGCCGCGCCGGCCGTGCCGTATCCGACAACGGCGTTCTCGATGTGACGCTGACCGTGCCGAAGGAAATGGGCGGCGATGGCGCCACCGGCACCAATCCCGAGCAGCTGTTTGCCGCCGGCTATTCGGCCTGCTTCCTCGGCGCGCTGAAATTCGTCGCCGGCAAGGAAAAGGTCAAGCTGTCGGAAGACACCACCATCACCACCCGCGTCGGCATCGGCCCGCGCGAAGACGGCACCGGCTTCGGCATCGACGTTGCCATCAGCGCCAACCTGCCGGGCATCGACAAGGATGTCGCCGAAAAGCTGGTCGCCGCCGCCCACATCGTCTGCCCCTACAGCCACGCCATGCGCACCTCCACCGAAGTGCCGGTCACGGTCGCCTGATCAGGCGGGGGGCGTCGGGCAGACGATCCGGCCGGACGATCCACCGCAAGCAAGCCGGCAGCGATCCGGGCTCCACCTCCCCCTTGAGGGGGAGGTCGCGCGGCACGCGCGGGTGGGCGTGACCTTTTGACGTCGGTCGTCGTGGCGATCACCCCACCCCGGAGCTCCGCTCCGACCCTCCCCCTCAAGGGGAGGGTGGAGAGCTGCAACCTTCGGCGTGTCCGGGGCCGCGTTCCTTTTGGGGCGCCGCCACAAAAAATCCTTGTCTACAGAAAAATATCGCCTATATTCTCTCTGCAGAGAGGATCGCGCCATGTTGCACCAACTCGAGCCCAAAACCGCCCCCGTCAGCGCCGAAGCGCTGACCGTGACCAAGGCGACCGTCAATGCGGCCGAGCGGCTGGGGCTATCGGCCCGTCAGCTGTCCGCCGTGCTCGGCCTGTCGGAGGCCAGCGTGTCGCGCATGAAGAAGCTCGAGTTCAAGCTCGAGCGCGGCAGCAAGCCGTTCGAGCTGGCGCTGCTGTTCATCCGGCTGTTCCGCTCGCTCGATGCGATTACCGGCGGCGACGAGACGGTGGCGCGCCACTGGCTGCGCAATGCCAATTCCGTTCTGGCCGGCGTGCCGGTCGACAAGATCGTCACCATTTCCGGATTGACCGATGTCCTTGCCTATCTGGACGCCCGCCGCGCTCTCGTCTGAGGCGCGGAATCTCACCGGCGCCTGGTGGCGGCTGGTCGAGGCGCAGCACCAGGTCTCCACCATGAAGCTGGTCGATACCGTCGACGAGCAGGTTCTGCTCGAAAGCCTGCTGGAAGAGACCAAGCCGGCCTTTCCGCCGGATTGCGCCGGGCTCGATTATCTGCTCGCCACCCCCTTCCGCTATGGCGGCGTCTATCCGAACGGCTCGCGCTTTCGCCGTGCCGGGCGCACGCTCGGCGTCTATTACGCGGCCGAGCGGGTCGAAACGGCGCTGGCCGAAATGGCCTTCTACCGGCTGCTGTTCTACAGCGAATCGCCCGCCACACCGCTGCCGGCCAATGCCGCCGAATACACCGCCTTTTCCGCCTTGATCCAAACATCGGCCGCCCTCGACCTGACGCAGCCGCCGCTGCTCCGTGACGCGGCCGCCTGGACCGATCCGGTAAATTACGAGGCCTGCCAGGCGCTCGCCGACAGCGCCCGGACCGCCGGCCTGGCGGCAATCGTCTACCGCTCGGTGCGCGACCCGGCCGGCGGGCGCAACGTCGCACTCTTGAGCGCCGGCGCATTCGCCGCCCGTGAACCCGTCGAACGCCAGACCTGGCGCATCCGCCTGGCGCCGACAGGCGTGCAGGCCCTGTGCGAGTTCCCCCGCCAGCGCTTAGGCTTTGCCATTGCCGATTTTTCCAGCGACCCGCGCCTCAAAGACTGGGGCAGGGCGGTCAAGCCTTGAGGGCCAGCAACCCCTTAGCGCGAAATCTCCAGCAGATCCTGCCGCAAGCCCTGCGCATTACCGGAGGAGAGCTCGGCTTCGACGGCGGCGTGGGTGGATGCCCAGATCGGCAGGGCGGCCGACAGGATGGCGGTGCCTTCCGCGGTCAGCCGCAGCCGCTTGCCGCGTTTGTCCTTCGGATCCGGCTCGATCGCCACCCAGCCGCGCCGCGTCAGCGGCTTCAGCGCGGCCGTCAGCGTGGTGCGGTCCATGGCGAGCAGATTTGCGACCGGCCCCATCGGCGGCGGCTCCGGCCGGTTCAGCGCCATCATCAGCGAAAACTGGCCATTGGTCAGCCCCAGCGATTTCAGCGCCGTGTCGAAGCGGCGGGCCAGCGCCCGTGCCGCCCGCTGCGCATGCAGGCACAGGCAGGTATCGCGGACATGGAGGGTGGTCGAAAAAGGAATCACAGGCTGGTTTGACATTAGCCATTTATGTTGATATCAACGTAAAAAGTCAAGGAAAACCATCAGGCTTGAGGAGGCGAACATGGATCATCCTGTAGTGACGCGTGAGGAATGGCTTGAGGCCCGCAAGGTGTTGCTGTTGCGGGAAAAGGAGGAGACCCGCCTGCGCGACAAGGTCCGCGCCGAGCGCATGGCGCTTCCCTGGGTCAAATTAGAGACGGATTATGTCTTCGATACCCCGTCGGGCCCAAAGTCGCTGGCCGAGCTGTTCGACGGCCGCAGCCAGCTGATGGTCTATCATTTCATGCTCGGGCCGGATTGGGAGGCGGGTTGCCCCGGCTGTTCCTTCCAGGCAGACCATTTCGACGGCACCCTGCCGCATCTCAATCATCACGACGTGACGCTGGTCTGCGTGTCGCGCGCGCCGCTCGCCAAGATCGACGCCTACAAGCGCCGCATGGGCTGGAAATTCCCCTGGGTCTCGTCCCATGGCAGCAGTTTCAACAGCGACTACCATGTCTCCTTTTCGAAAGAAGAGCTGGCGTCCGGCTCGGTCTTCTACAATTACCGCCAGACGCCGACCGACAAGGCCCATGACGAACTGCCGGGCCTCTCGGCCTTCTACAAGGATGAGACGGGCCAGGTCTTCCACACCTATTCGAGCTATGCCCGCGGCGGCGAGGAACTGATCGCCACGCTGATGATCCTCGACCGGGCGCCCAAGGGCCGCAACGAGGACGAGACGATGAATTTCGTGCGCCGTCACGACGAATACGAGGAGCAGCCCAAGGCCGCCGCCGCCTGCCACTGAGCCGAGATGGGAGGAAACACCGTGGAGTTTCCCAAGCCGCAGGACGAACACCGCGTCCTGGAAAAACTTCTGGGCACTTGGGTGGTGACCGAATCGACCAGCCACGAAGGTTACGACCCGAACGACCCGGCCATGCGCTGGACGGAGGAGGTCCGCTCGATCGGCGGCCTCTGGTATCTCTGCGAGGGCAGGGGTGCCATGTCGGATGGTACGCCGGCCTCGATGGTGATGACGATCGGCTACGATCCGGCCGCCGGCCACTATGTCGGCAGCTGGATCGGCTCGATGATGATGAATATGTGGGTCTACAAGGGCTGGGTCGCGCCGGATGGTCTGACCCTGACGCTGGAGGCCGAAGGTCCGGATTTTGAGGACCCGTCGAAAGCAAACCTTTATCGCGATGTCATCACCTTCATCGATGCTGACCATCGCCGCCTGACCGGCAGCGTGCGGCAGCCGGACGGCACGTTCAAGACATTCATGCGCAGCGAATTCAAGCGCGCCTGAGACAGGCGCCCCAGCCATAATCAAGAGGGAAGATTTTCATCATGCAGGGAAGTTTCGTCTGGTACGAACTGATGACCACCGACATGGCGGCGGCGGCAAAATTCTATGGCGACGTCGCCGGCTGGCAATGCAAGGACAGCGGCATGCAGGGCATGTCCTACAGCCTGTTCAACATTCCGGGCTATGACATGGGCACCGCCGGCCTGATGGAGCTGACGGCGGAGATGCGAGCCCGCCAGATCCCGCCCAACTGGACCGGCTATGTCGCCGTCGACGATGTCGATGCCAAGGCCGGCGCGTTTGCAGAAGAAGGCGGCACCGTGCACATGGCGCCGCACGATATCCCCGGCATCGGCAGGTTTGCCGTGGTTGGCGATCCGCAAGGCGCCGTCATCTGCCTGTTCAAGCCCAATATGCCCGATGGCCCGCTGCCGCCGGAGCCGGACGCAAGCACTCCGGGCACCTTCGGCTGGAGCGAACTGATGGCCGAAAACGGCGAGGAGGCCTTTGCCTTCTACGCCAAGATGTTCGGCTGGCAGAAGGACACCGCCGTCGATATGGGGCCGTTGGGCATCTACCAGCTGTTCGGCCTGGGCGGCCCGGCCATCGGCGGCATGATGACCAAGCCGGCGGATGTGCCCATGCCGTTTTGGGGCTATTATATCAATGTCGAAGCGATCGATGCCGCCGTCGAGCGGGTCAAGGCGGGCGGCGGCCAGGTGATCAACGGGCCGATGGAAGTGCCGGGCTCCGCCTGGATCGTCCAGTGCCTCGATCCGCAGGGCGCCTATTTCGCTTTGGTGTCGATGGAGCGCTGAGGTTTCGCCCGTTTGCCTGCCGGCGCGTATCGGGTTGCCGTCAGCCGGTCCGATACGGCGCTGGTCTTGCTGTCGATATAGCCGCTGGCCCGCAGAAAGCTGCGGATCAGACTGTCGCTTACCGTCTTGAACGGACCCTTGCCATAGACGCACCAGATTGGCAGGCCGCCATGGGTCTGCGACACCAGCAGGGCCTCGCCAAGATCCGCCTCCTCACGCAGGACGGCTATCAGCATGGCCGCCTCGCCGGCCGATGGCACGACCGCCCCGGCAAGCGCCTCGCAAAGCGCCGCATCGTCGAGAGGTCCCAGCACATGGGCCGGGGTGTCAGGGCCGACGCCGAGCTTGTGGGAAAGGGTCGGCAGCGGCTTCTGCAGGACGCTGGCCCATTTGACGGCTTCGGCATGGCCGAGATCCAGTTCCAGCGGCTCGCCACCGGCCATCATCGACAGGGTATCGCCATGGGCGCGGATATCCGACAGGGTCGATCGGGGAAATCTGGCGCGCACCGCGCCGTGCAGGATGAGGCAATCGCTTTCGAGCAGGGCCTTCACCGTGCCCGATTGCCCCTTCCAACGGCCGTTCCCCAGCGCTTCCCGTCCCATCGCCCTTGCTCTTCCAGCATGTCGCCACCCCGGCAGCCTCGGCGATCTGCGCAAAAATTGCAAGGCTCCGCGCCGGCACAGGCCGGGACGGACAGACGCGGCAAACGTCAGAGCATCCGCTGGCGCTGTCTACTGCGCCAGACCGGCGTCACACCGGCTCGAACACCATCGAGTGGCCGTTGATGCAGTAGCGCAGGCCGGTCGGCTTCGGGCCGTCGGGAAAGACGTGGCCGAGATGCCCGCCGCAGCTGGCGCAGCGGATTTCGGTGCGCACCATGCCAAAGGCCGTGTCCTTGTGCTCGGTCACCGCCCCCGGCGTCACCGGCTCGAAATAGCTCGGCCAGCCGCAGCCGGCATCGAACTTGGTGTCGGAATAGAAGAGTGCCGTATCGCAGGCCGCACAGCGATAGAGCCCCTTGTCGAACTGGTCCCAATAGGGTCCGCTGAAGGCCCGCTCCGTGCCGTGCTCGCGCAGGATGCGATACTGGTCCGCCGTCAACTGCTCGCGCCATTCGGCATCGGATTTTTCGATTTTTGGTGTTGTGGTGTCGTTCATGGCAATGCCTCCGTCTGTTGGCAGATAGATAGGTCGTGAGACGGGCGGCGGCAATGTTTGTCTTTTGAAACAGGATCATTCTGTGTGGACCTGATTGGCATCCATTTTCAGGTCCTTGCCCCTCACCCCTGGAGCAACAAGTTGCTCCGACCTCTCCCCGCAAGCGGGGAGAGGGGACGTGCCTTGAATTAGGCACCGCATCTATCGGCGTCTGGTGGCAACGCCGTCTGCGAAGGCTCGGCCTTCTCCCCGCCTGCGGGGAGAAGGTGGCGGCAGCTCAGGCGCAACGCGTTGCGCCGGGGATGAGGGGCAGGCCCCACCTGACTTCCTCGTGATCACTGCCGTAAAAACCGGCAAAACGCCGCAAAGGCCTTGAGGCAGTGGCACCTTTGGCCTAACAGGGACACTCGCGGTTCTGCCGGGCTTTTGCCTGGCGCGGGATGTACGCCAACAGGGAGACACCATGTTTGCTGACAACGCTGGTCTGACATTGCTGGCTCTGCTGCTGCCATTTGCGGCAGCCCTTGCCGCTCCCCTGCTCACCAGACGTCTCGGCCACAATGCCGCCTGGGTACTGGCTCTGGTGCCGGCCTTCGCCTTCCTGCATTTCCTGAAATTCCTGCCAGAAATCGCCGCCGGCGAGGTGGTGACCGGCGGTTATGCCTGGGTGCCGAGCTATAATTTGAGCTTTTCCTGGTATCTCGACGGCCTGTCGCTGACCTTCGCTTTGCTGATCACCGGCATCGGCGCGCTGATCGTGCTTTATTCCGGCGGCTACATGAAGGGCCATGCCCATCAGGGGCGGTTCTTCTCGTTTCTGCTGCTGTTCATGGGCGCCATGCTCGGCGTCGTGGTCTCCGACAGTTTCCTGATGCTGTTCATCTATTGGGAGCTGACCTCGATCACCTCCTTCCTGCTGATCGGCTTCGATCATCATCGCGAGCGCTCGCGCCGCGCCGCGCTGCAGGCGCTGGTGGTGACCGGCGGCGGTGGATTGGCGCTGTTGGCCGGGCTGATCCTGCTGTGGAACATCTCCGGCGTCACGCAGCTGTCGCTGCTGCTGCACACCGGCGATATCGTCCGCGCCAGCCCGTTCTACCTCGCTGCGCTTTTCCTGGTGCTGGGCGGCGCCTTTACCAAATCGGCGCAGTTTCCGTTCCATTTCTGGCTGCCCAATGCCATGGAAGCGCCGACCCCGGTCTCGGCTTATCTGCATTCCGCCACCATGGTCAAGGCCGGCGTCTATCTGCTGATGCGGCTGAACCCTGTGATGGGCGAAACGCCGGCCTGGGAAATCCTGCTGCCCTTCTTCGGCAGCATCACGCTGATCGTCGGCGCGGTCATGGCCATCCGCCAGACCGATCTGAAGCTCATGCTGGCCTATACCACCGTCGCCTCGCTCGGGCTCTTGGTCATGCTGACCGGCTTCGGCTCCGAACATGCGATTGCCGCAGCCGTGCTCTATCTGGTTGCCCATTCGCTGTTCAAGGGCGCCCTGTTCATGGTCGCCGGCCTGATCGACCATGAGACGGGCACCCGCGACGTGACGAAACTCGGCGGCCTGCGAAAAGCCATGCCGATCACCTTTATAGCGGCTCTCTTTGCCGCGATCTCGATGGGCGGCCTGCCGCCCTTCTTCGGTTTCCTGGCAAAAGAGGAGATCTATGCGGCCCTTGCCCATGGCGATCCGCGCTCGGTGGTCTTCACCGTGGTCGCCATATCAGGCAATGCGCTGATGCTGGCGATCGGTTTCGCCGTGGCGCTGAAACCGTTCTTGGGCGCGAAGGTCGAGACGCCGAAACACGCCCATGAAGGCCCGGTTCTGCTCTGGCTCGGGCCCCTGGTGCTGGCGCTCACAGGTCTTGCCGCCGCCCTGTTCTCCGGTCTTGCCCATACCTATATCTCGTCGCCGATGGCCAGTGCCGTCTCGGGCGTGGCAACCGTCATCGACATCAGCCTGGCGCCGCATATCGGCCTGCCGCTGGCCTTGTCGGTGCTGACAGTGGTGATCGGCGCCGTGCTGTTCCTGCTGATCGACCGGGTGCGCGCCGCCGTCGCCCATCTGCTGGAGGCGATCGGCGCCGGCCCCGACAAGGGCTTCGACATCTGCATCGAGGCGCTGGTGCGCTTCTCGTTCAAGGTGACGCGCCTCGTCCACAACGGCCGGCTGGAATTCTACGTCACCTTCACCTTTGCCCTGGTGGCGCTGGTGCTGATCCTGCCGCCGATCCTCTATGGCGAACTGCCCGACCTGCCGGTCTGGCCGGCCGATGTGCGGTTTCACGAGCTGACCTTCTTTGCCATCGCCATTGTCGGCCTGTTTGCCGTGCTGGCCGCCAAGGACCGCCTGACCGCCATCGTCTCGCTCGGCATCCAGGGTTTTGCCGTGGCGATGATCTTCCTGCTGTTCGGCGCGCCGGATCTGTCGTTCACCCAGTTCATGGTCGAAACCCTGTCGGTGGTGATCCTCGCTTTGGTCATGACCCGCCTGCGCCTGTCGCCGTCCGATCACCGGCCGCTGCATCAGGTCCTGCTCGACAGCACCATCGCCATTGCCTGCGGCCTCGGCTTTGCCATGCTGCTCTTGAAAGCCACCCAGCTGCCCTTCGACCCGACCCTGACCACCTTCTTCAACACCTATTCCAAGGTCATCGCCCACGGCGCCAATGTCGTCAACGTCATCATCGTCGACTTCCGCGGCGTCGACACGCTGGGCGAAATCTCCGTGGTGATGATCACCGGCCTTGCCATCCTGGCGCTGATCCGCATCCGTGTGACGGGGGGCAAGGCATGATGGTGGTCATGCTCTGGCACCCCCCTCTGCCCTGCCGGGCATCTCCCCCTCAAGGGGGGAGATCGACTCGCGGCGATGCCCCCACGTCATTCGCTGACCTGAAGGACCTCGGCATTCAGGATCTGACGATGCGAAATGGTTCAGGGCTAGATTCGAGGCAGACCGTGTCCGCAAACCGATCTCCCCCCTTGAGGGGGAGATGGCCGGCAGGCCAGAGGGGGGTACTCCGCCCGCTGCCATGGTCAGTCCGGATTTTCGACCTGCCATCGCCCCAGGGAGACCGCCCATGAACACCCTGATCTTCCGCACCGTCGCGCCCTATCTGACGGCCCTGATGGTGCTGTTTTCGGTCTTCGTGCTGCTGCGCGGCCATAACGAGCCGGGCGGCGGGTTTATCGGCGGGCTGATTGCCGCTTCGGCGCTGGCGATCTACGGCATCGCTTACGGCGTGCAGGCCGTGCGCCGCGCCATCGTCGTCCATCCCCTGTCGATTGCCGGCGCCGGCCTGCTGATGGCCTGCCTCTCGGGCCTGCTCTCGGCCCTGTTCGGCGTGCCCTTCATGACCGGCCTCTGGGTCTATCCTGAACTCTTCGGGGTCGAGGTGCCGCTCGCCACCGTGATGTCCTTCGATGTCGGCGTCTATCTCGTCGTGGTCGGCGCCATCACCTCCATTGCGCTGGCACTGGAAGAAAGGGATCACGACTGATGGAAGCCCTGTTTGCCGGTCTGGTCGGCATCTTCTTCGCCGCGGCGATCTATCTCATGCTGTCGCGCCATATCGTGCGGGTGCTGCTCGGCATCGCCATTCTCGGCAATGCGGTCAACCTGCTGCTGTTCACCTCGGGCCGGCTGACCCGCGAAGTGCCGCCGATCATCGGCGCCGGCCGCGATGTGCTCGGGCCGGAGGCTGCCAATCCGCTGCCGCAGGCGCTGATCCTGACTGCCATCGTCATTTCCTTCTCCTTCTTCGCCTTCCTGCTGGTGCTGTCCTATCGCGCCTATCAGGAGCTGAAGACCGACGACACCGACGAAATGCGCCTGGCCGAGCCTGAAGACCAGCCACTTCCGCCGCTGGGCTACTGACATGGGGATACCGGAATAAGTCATGGCTGCAACGCAAACGAACATCGCCGACCTCACGGTCGCCCTGGTCATGGAGCCGGCCCGCTTCGAGCAATGGCTGACCATCGCGCCCGTCGCCCTCTGCCTGACTGTCGGTGCCGTGCTGATGATGATCCGCCATAATATCAGGCTGCATGGGATGATTGCCGTGCCGGCCCTCGTCGCCCTGGTGCTGATCGATGCGCTGCTGCTCGCCCATGTCGCGGCGCAAGGGCCGATCACCTTCATGATGGGCCGCTGGCTGCCGCCCTTCGGCATCGCCTTCACCGTCGACCTGACCGGGGCGCTTTTGGCGCTGACCGCCGCCATCGTCGCCTTGGCCGGCGGCATCTATGCGCTGTCCGATATCAGCGACAGCGGCCGGCGCTATGGCTTCTATCCCTTGCTGCTGGTGCTGATGGCCGGCGTCTCCGGCGCGTTTCTGACCGGCGATATCTTCAACCTCTATGTCTGGTTCGAAGTGCTGCTGATCTCTTCCTTCGGCCTGCTGATCTTAGGCTCCGAGCGCCAGCAGATCGACGGCGCGCTGAAGTATGCCGTGCTCAACCTGATCGCCACCACCCTGTTCCTGATCACGGTCGGCTATATCTATGCGGTGTTCGGCACGCTCAACATGGCCGATATCGCCGAAAATGCCGACGGCTTGCGCGAAACGGCGCCGCTGGTGACGATCGCCGCCCTGTTCACGCTCGCCTTCGGCATGAAGGCGGCGGCCTTCCCGGTCAATTTCTGGCTGCCGGCCTCCTATCACACGCCGCGCGTCGTGGTCTCGGCGCTGTTTGCCGGGCTTTTGACCAAGGTCGGCATCTATGCGCTGCTGCGCACCATGATCATGCTATTTCCGGTCGAGCGCGAGGCGCTGAGCCTGGTGATCGCCATTGCGGCTGCCGCCACCATGATCCTCGGGGCACTGGGGGCGCTGGCCCAGAGCGATCTCCGGCGGTTCTTGGGCTTCATCGTCGTCTCCGGCATCGGCTACATGCTGGCCGGCGTGTCGATCGGCGCGCAGGCCGGCGTCAGTGCGACGATCTTTTACGCCGTGCACTCGATCGTGCTGATGATGGCGCTTTATCTGGTGGCCGGAGTGGCGGCCCGGCTCGGCGGCACCTTCGACCTGCACGGCCTGGCCGGGCTCTATCGCCGGGCGCCGGCCTTTGCCTATCTGTCGCTGGCGCTGTTTTTTGCCGGCAGCGGCCTGCCGCCGTTCTCCGGCTTCTGGCCGAAAGCCATGCTGGTCAAGGCCTCGCTCGATATCGGCGCCTGGTGGCTGACGGCGTCGATCCTGATCTCCGGCTTCGTCACCACCATCGCCTTCGGCCGGCTGTTTCTGCTCGCCTATTGGCGCCCGGCACTGGGTCCCGCCACGGCTGAAGGCCCGGATGCCGCGGCAGAAACCGACGATGCGAGCTTTGCCATCGGCTGGACATCCGGCCTGCCGATCCTGATGCTGACGGTGCTGGTGGTCTGGTTCGGGCTCTTTCCCGAACAGCTTATGCAACTGACCCAAGGGGCGGCGGCAAGCCTTGCCGATCCGCGCGCCTACCTGCGATCCGTCTTTCCGACAGGAGGCGCGCTATGATCCTCTATGCCGTCAATCTGCTCATGGCGATGATCTGGGCCGCCATCACCGGCAGCGCCTCCCTGCACAACCTGATCTTCGGCTTCTGCCTGTCGGCGCTGATCCTCGGGCTGATCCGCGAGCAGGTCAACGGTGTCGGCTACATCACCCGCTCGCTGCGCTTCCTGTCGCTGCTGGGGATGTTCTTCATCGAGCTTGCCAAATCGGCCTGGAAGGTGACGGTCATGGTCCTGTCGCCGAAGATGGACCTGAAGCCCGGCATCTTCGCCTTTCCGCTGACGGTGACGCGCGACTTCGAGATCACGCTTCTCGCCAATCTCATCACGCTGACACCCGGCACCCTGTCGGTCGACGTCTCCGAGGATGGCAAGACGCTGTTCGTCCATGCGCTCGACTGTGCCGATCCGGATGGCGCAAGACGCGATATCGCCGATGGTTTCGAGCGCAAGATCCGGGAGACTTTTGAATGATCGAGCCGCAAGCCATCATTTCGCTCGCCTGCAATATCGCCCTGGTCGTGCTCGGCATCTCCTTCTTCCTGACCGTGTTCCGCGTCGTGCGCGGCCCGACCTTGCCCGATCGCGTCCTGGCGCTCGACATGCTGGTCGGCATTGCCATCGGCTTCATCGCGGTGATGGCCATCAAGACCGGCTACACGCTCTATATCGACATTGCCATCTCGCTCTGCCTGGTCGGCTTCCTGGCAACCGTTGCCTTTGCCCGCTTCATTCTGGCGCGCGGCGTGGTCGGCGAGAAGCAAGCTGTGGATAACTCGACACCGGCTGCAAGTGCAAAACCGGCCGGCAAGGGCAAGTCCACGAGTAAATCCCGTGCCAAGTCGAAACGGCCGGCATCAACACCGTCCCGCAAAGGAGCAAAATAATGGCTTTGGCTTTCGCTCTTTTGACCGGTCTGCTGATTCTGGGCGGCGCCTTCTTCGCCCTTGTTGCCTCCATTGGCATCAATCGCCTGCCGGATCTCTATACCCGCATGCATGCCGCCTCCAAGGCCGGCACCGTCGGCTCCGGCCTGCTGCTTTTGGCCGTTGGGGTGCATGCCGGCGATATGGCGACGCTGGTTAGGGCCTTGGTCGGCTTCTTCTTCGTCATCCTGACGGCGCCCGTCTCGGCCCATCTGCTGGCCAAGGCCGCCCATCAGGTCGGTTATCCCCTGGATGCATCGTCGGTGCGCGACGAGATGAAAAATCGCCAGGGCAAACCGCCGCGCGCTCGTGGTTAATGAAACCTTAACCTCTTTCGAAGCTTAGTTTCCGGAGTGCGGCGGAAATTCTGTCCCCAGTTTAATTACAGCATCTAATACGCAAAAATTTGGGAGGCCAGCAACTGGACTTTTTTTGAAATACTGTTATCGATTTTAACGCGTTATGACCGAACGTTCCGCATTTTCAAGCTGTAGTTGCCGATTTTCTAGACGAATTGTTGTAGAGGTCGGAGTTCCATCTTTGCAAGAGAACTGTAACATACCGGAAAACTAGGATACCTGAGCACCATCAGGGCGTAACTTGACATGAATCGCTGGAGATCTAGGGGTAGGTCTCTTGTCGAGTAAAACGGGGCGATACGTGAGGCGGCAAAGGCCGACCTTTGAATTGACAGGTGCAATTCGCAATATGGTTGCGGTTGCACCGGCAGGCAGAATTGAACAGGAGAATAAAATGAGTGAAGCAGCTTATGGCGTGGAGCATGATTTGCTCGTCGAACTGACGGCGGATATCGTTGCGGCCTATGTCAGCAATCACGTCGTCCCGGTTGGCGAAATTGCCCATCTGATTTCAGACGTCCATTCGGCGCTGAGCAACACATCGTCGCCGGTACCCGTTGTGTCCGTGGTCGAAAAGCAGAAACCTGCCGTGGCCGTGCGCAAGTCCGTGCAGGGCGATCAGATCATCTGCCTGGAATGCGGCGGATCCTTCAAGTCGCTGAAGCGGCATCTGATGACCCATCATACCCTGTCCCCCGAAGAATACCGGGACAAGTGGGAACTGACCGCCGATTACCCGATGGTCGCCCCCGCCTATGCCGAAGCGCGTTCGCGCCTGGCCAAGGAAATGGGCCTCGGCCAGCGTCGCAAGCGCACCAAGTAAGCGCGATCGTCGGTCTACAGAGGAATGGCCGGGTCCTGGACCCGGCTTTTCTGTGTCGTAAACGAGGAAAATAATCCCAGAAATCGGCATCGTGATGGCGAATAACGCAATATAAACAAGGGTGGTTCCGAATGTTTATGATGTGTTCTTCCTCGCTGCCTTGCGAAGGTGTATGAATAAAATCCTATAATAGGGAGTTGTCATATGTCTTTCGAACCATCGGAATTTCACGCCGCGCCAATGGGCGCACCCCTCCCGGCCCCGGTCATGACCGCGGTCCTTTCGCCTGAGGCACGGGCCTTGTGCCTGGCCGTGCAGCAATTGACCGACGACATGCTGGGGCTGATCAGCGACCGGGTGCTGGTGCGCCGCGATCGCCGCCGCACCGCCTGCCATGTCCGCCAGATCGCCATGTATCTCTGCCATGTCGTGCTGCAGCTGTCGCTGAGCGAGATTGGCCTGGCCTTTGGCCGCGACCGCAGTACGGTCGGCCATGCCTGCGCCGTGGTCGAGGACCGCCGCGACAATCCCGCCATGGACGAACTGCTGTCGGCACTCGAACGGGTGACCGTCGCCTTCCTGAAGGCCAGGGCGGGGGAGGCGGCATGACAAAGCGGTCCCCGTTGGCGCCAGCACCGGTTGTGGCCCCGCCGGCCGAATCCGGATCGGCCAAGTCGAAACCGTCGCCGGGCGCGCTGGCGCCCGCCGATCGCAAGGCGCTGCTCCGCCTGCTGCGGCTGGCCCGCAAACCCCTGCTGGTCGACGAGGCCGACGGCGCGCAGGTCGATCTGCGCATCGCAGAAGACGATCCGCCGCACCGCTTGGCAACCCGCGTGCTGCACTTGGCGCTGAGATCAGGCCTGCTGCGCCAAACGGGCGACCGAGTCGTGGCGGGCGAGGAGGCTCTGGCCTATCTGCGGCGGGCGCTGGCCGCGCCCGGCGACGAAAGTTTCCAGGAGCAGCACCGCATGACGGTCGCTGATATGTTGCTGGATCAGGGCGAGCGCCTCGCCGTGCGCCGCAATCTCGACGAATCGCCGCTTGGCATGCTGGCCCGCCTGCGCGAAAAATCCGGCGGGTCTTACTTTCCAGCCGAGGCGATGGAGGCCGGCGAGCGGCTGGCCGCCGATTTTCACCGCGGCGGCCTGCAGCCGCGCATCACCGCCTGCTGGGAACCGCGCCTGTCGCAGAAAGCCCGCGGCCAGCGCGGCGGCCAGGCGGATCTCGCCGACAGCGCAATGGCCGCCCGCGACCGGGTGACGGCGGCCCTCAGGGCGCTCGGACCCGATCTCTCCGGCGTGGCGCTCGACATCTGCTGTTTTCAAAAAGGGCTGGAAACCGTCGAGCGCGAACGCCAATGGCCGGCCCGCTCCGCCAAGCTGATGCTGCGCACCGCGCTTATGGCACTCGCCCGCCACTACGCCCCGCCGCCGGTCCACCGGCATGGCAAACCGCACCACTGGGGCGCCGAGGATTATCGGCCGTTGCTTTAATGTTCCCTCTCCCCGCTTGGCGGGGAGAGGGCTAGGGTGAGGGGCAGGGCCACAGGATGGTCCAGTCACACCAGCCGTCGCGCCGCCTCTTCCCGAATGCGCTGGATCATCGAGCGCAAGCCGTTGGCGCGCTGGGCGGAGAGATGTTCGAGAAGGCGCAACTGTTTGAACAGGTCGAGCGCATCGAAGGTCACCACCTCCGAGGCCTTCTTGCCCGAATAGGCCGACAGCACGATGGCCACCAGTCCGCGGACGATGAAGGCGTCGCTATCGCCGTGATAGGTCATTTGAGGATCGGCGCCGTCGCCGGCCGTCGTTGCCAGCCAGACCTGGCTGGCGCAGCCCTGCACCTTGTTGTCGGCCGTCTTGTCGGCCTCGGGCAGATCCGACAGCGCCTTGCCCAGCTCGATGACAAAGCGCATGCGGTCCTCCCAATCGTCGAGATAGGCAAAATCGTCGATGATCTGCTGGATCGCTGTCATGATGGCTCGGGCTCGCTGAAAATCTCTGGAATGCTTCTAAACTAACTCTTGCGGGATGAGAACCGCAATGCGGTGCAAAAAGATGGACTGGTGGTCGCAGCCAACCTCCGGCCATCGCAGATCAGATCACGTCTGGCCATCGGCGCCGCGCTATGGAAACAATCGGTCTTTGCAGTGCACCTTCAGGGATAGACCATGCCGACCACGTTTTCCACGCTGCTGATCTTCGCCGCCGCCGCATTTTGCGAGATTGCCGGCTGCTTTGCCTTCTGGGCCTGGCTGCGCCTGTCGAAATCCGCCCTCTGGCTGCTGCCCGGCAGCGTCTCGCTGCTGCTGTTTGCCCTGCTGTTGACGCTGGCGCCAAGCGACCTGGCCGGCCGCGCCTATGCCGCTTACGGCGGCCTCTACATCACCGCCTCGCTGGTCTGGCTCTGGGCGATCGAAGGCCACCCGCCCGACCGCTGGGACCTGTCCGGTTCGGCGCTGGCGCTGGCTGGCGCGCTGGTCATCCTGTTTGCACCGCGGGCGGCGTGAGGGGGCGGGGTGCCTGGCTCCCGTTCATGACGCGTCTCAGTCTGCCGTTTACCCCCCTCTGCCCTGCCGGGCATCTCCCCCTCAAGGGGGGAGATCGGATTGAGGACACGCCTTGCCCCTTCTGAGCCCTTGTCTTCTTGACCCCGGCGTTGTCCGATTTGAGATCGAGAGGGCGGCCACTCTGCCGATCTCCCCCCTTGAGGGGGAGATGTCCGGCAGGACAGAGGGGGGTAACTCCACGCGCAGAGGCCGGCATCGACACACCGAATCGCCGATAGCCAGACAAGAAAAAACCGCGAGGTGTTTTCACACCCCGCGGTACCAGCAAAACGCTGGAGGCGACAGTTAGGACAGGCACGACAGGCAGCGGATCAGGCTCTCCGTGAAACAAAACGGGGAGGGGCCGCTGCAAGGGGTGGAGCGGGCAAGCGATCTTGCCCGGAAAAAGAATGGCTAAGGAAACGGGTATCAGATTGCGGGTTTCGGCCGCGGGGTTGGTATGGTCGGCATGACGGTGCCGGTGACGATCACGTCGGAGGAGGCCTCCGGGCGGCTGGTGTCGGACGCAGCCACGGCCTGGTTCTCGCCCGGCGCATCGGCAAAGTGCTCGCCGAGCATCTGATAGGCGACGAAGGCGCCTTCACGGGCCCGGAGCCCCAGCGCATTGAAGGTCTCGATGCCCTTCACGCAGACATCGGGCTTCTCCATGCACAACCCGCTGACATAATCATAGGCGCCGGTGGCCGCCGCAATCGCCGAGCCGATCTCGAGCTGCGGACCTTTTGCCTCTTCGCCGGGCTGCTGGCCGTTGAAATAGGACAGCGCCACCAGAACCATCGAAAACCAGAACGTTCCCTTGATCAGAAACCACATTGTCGTCACCTGTTTCCTGTTGCGACAGCAAGATCCGTGTCGCGCCGGTATTGTCTCCGGCTCTTGGAAGGCGACCCTAGCGACGGGTCGCAAAGATCGCTTTTCAAAACTCGTTCGGCTTTTCGTCGATTTTATCTCAAATGCCGGTTTTCGGCATTTGAACCGTGTTTGTCTCAAATTGTAACGACCGGCGTTAAGCATAATTGCGGCAGCCCTCCGATGTTCCACAGGCTTTCGCGGCCACCCCCTGCCACAGGTCTTAACACGGGAAGAAAACAGAAGATAAATCCAACGCTTACGGGCTGTTAACCACGAAACCGAAAGCCTTGGCCATTTGTCCCATAATGGGCATTCCGCGGCTTTTGAGCGGGTTTCGAGCCCTTGCTTTTATCGTTTCCTTAAACCCGCAAGGCCTATGGTTCGGGCCTGAAAAGGGACCGCTCTGCGGAATTTTGGCGTGCAGGTATTGAGTAAAATCGCTGATCGAGCCTTCGCTGTCGTGGACCGTGCAGCCCATGGCTGCCTGGTGCGCATGGGCGATACGCCGGTGGCCCGCACGGCGGAGATCGCCATCCTGCGCAGCCTGTTTCTGGCCTTCCTGGCCCCGCTTATTGCAGCCCCCCTGGCGCTCTCGATGATTCTGAGCCCGGCTGTCGCCTTGCCGCTCGGCGTCTCGGTGGTCGTCGCCGTGCTGCTGATTTCGGCCGTGTCGGCGCTCGCCGTCCTGCGGCTGCGCAGCCCGGACGGCGTCAGCGATATGACCGACCTTTCCGGCCCCGGCCTGCCGCTGGAGGCCTGCCCCGGCCTCGTGCTGTTGCTCGATCAGAACGCCACCCTGCAATCGGCCGGCGGCCGCGACGCGGCTCATTATATCCCCTATCTGCGCGAGCCCCTGGAGCGCGCCTTTGCCGAGCAGGTGCATGTCACCGACCGCATAGCCTTTGTGAGCGCCTTCGACCGGCTGCGCCAGGGCGACGATGCGGCCATGGTCGAGCTTCGTCTTGGCCGTCCTGTCAGCGGCAGCGATGCCGGCCGTTTCATGAATGTGCGCATCGATCTGTCGGCCCGCCGCGATGGGCGCGGACAGTTTGCCGGCGTCGTCGGCGTGATGCGCGATATCACCGCGGATGTTGCCGCCCGCGCCGAACTGGCCCGCATGGCCGGCGAAGTCGATCAGGCCAATGATGCCAAGTCGCGGTTCCTCGCCGCCGTCAGCCATGAAATGCGCACGCCGCTCAATGCCATCCTCGGCTTTTCCGATATCCTGGTCGGCGAATATTTCGGCCGGCTGGAAAATGACCGCCAGCGCGAATATGTCCATCTGATCCGCCAGTCGGGCGGCCATCTGCTGTCTGTGGTCAATGCCATGCTCGACATGAGCAAGATCGAGGCCGGCCGCTACGAACTGATGCTGGAACCCTTCCCGGTCGCCGAAGCGATCAACGAGTGCGAAAGCATGCTCGGCCTGCAGGCCCGCGAAAAGGGCCTGACGCTGACCAGCCGGCTTGGCCGCGACCTCGGCGAGGTGACCGCTGACCAGCGCGCGCTGCGCCAGATCCTCATCAACCTGGTCGGCAATGCCATCAAGTTCACCGAACCCGGCGGCGCCGTCACCGTCGATGCGGTGATCGAGGGCGGCGACCTGAAACTGTCGATCAGCGATACCGGCATCGGCATCGCCCCCGACAAGATCAAATTGCTCGGCCAGCCTTTCGTGCAGATTCAAAATGACTATAACCGCTGCTACGAGGGCTCCGGCCTCGGCCTGTCGCTGGTCAAGGGCCTGGTCGCCCTGCATGGCGGACGGCTGACCATGACCAGCCGGGTCGGCGAGGGCACCGTCGTCAGCGTCACGGTGCCGGCCGATGGTTCGGGGGCGGGCCGCGACAATGGCACCGAGGATGGCAACATGATCGAATTTCCGCCACGGTTGAAGGCGACCGTCGACCGGGCCGAAAGGCCGCAAGAGGAAAGACTGTATGACGACGCGAAAGCGAAAATCGCCTGAGAAGAAGAAGCCGGCTCGCCCAGAGCCGGGCGTCTTTTTTGTCGGCGCCGCCGCAGTCGGTCGGCTGATCCGGCGCCATCCGACCTTTGTCGGCGGCGCTGTGAGCTTCGTCGTGGTCTTCGGCTTCATCGCCGCCAATGCGCTGTGGTACCAGCCCGGCGGCCACCCGTCACCGTTTCTGCGCACCCGTGATTCCAGCGACCTCAACGCCATGGCCGGTGTCCGGCGCGCCTCGGCCGATCCCGACCCGGCCGATGTCACGACCTTCAAGATCGAACGGGCCGATCCCGACGCTCCGGCCGAGACCGCACCCGCCGCCCAGGCCCCGGCCCAGGCCCCGGTGACACCGGCAGCGCCCATGCCGGCCACTGCCGCCGCGCCGCAGGCTGACCCGGCGGTGCTGATCCAGCAGGTCCAGCAGGAACTGGCCAATCGCAAGCTCTATGACGGCCCGGTCGACGGTCGCCGGGGACCGAAGACGGCGGCCGCCATTTCCGCCTTCCAGGCCTCTATCGACATGCCGGTGAGCGGCGAGCCGAGCGCCGAGCTGCTGGCCGCCCTGTCGATCGACCGCGGCGCCACGGCGGCCGTGCCGCGCGAGCGCCCCGTCGATCTCGCCTCGGAAAAAGCCGCCATCGACCCGGTGGCCGCCGCCATCCGCAATGCCGAGAAGACCATCGTCACGGCGCCCACGGCCAAGGCTCCGGCCGCGCGCACCACGCCGCAGCCCGCTCCGCCGGCAGAACTCGCCTCGGCAAAACCCGGCCAGACCATCAATGGCGCCGAGGCCGCCGGCCTGATCATGGAAATCCAGCGCGGCCTCAGCAATATCGCCTATGCCGATATCACCGTCGACGGCGTCGCCGGCGACCAGACCCGCGCCGCGATCCGCCATTTCGAGCGCCATTACCGCCTGCCGGAAACCGGCCAGCCGAACGAGGCCGTGCTGAAGAAGCTGAAGTCGATCGGCGCACTCTGAGGCGCCTTGCGTGCAAGACTTGTACTTTAGTGCAAGACGGCAATTCGTCCTTTTTTAACCATGACGCGCCATACTCGCCTTCCGATGGAGGGCGGCGGGATGAACACGCATAGCAGGCTGGCGCAGGCCGAGGACATGACGCAAGACGGTGGACAATCCGCCGACGCGGGAGCGCTACGCCAGATCATCGGCAGGATGGCCCAGGAGGCCTCGACGCTCGGCATCGACCTGGTCGACATTGCCGGCGCCATCCAGGACATGGCCGCCATGTCGAAGCGCCATGCCGGCACGTTTGACAATGTCACCCGCACGGCGCTGGCCATTGCCGAAACCAACAACCGCGTGGCGCAGGCGCTGCGCGAGACCGACGAGACCGCCGGCCAGGCCCGGCAGATGCTGAGCGATTCGGCGACAAGGCTGTCGGGCGCGGTCGGCAAGATCGAGCTGATGGTCAGCGCATCGCAGGAAATCACCACCGAGATCGGCAGCTTCTCCAATTCCCTGACCGATGTCGACAAGGTGGCCGAGGAGATCGGCATGATCGCTCGGCAGACCAATCTTCTGGCGCTGAATGCCGCCATCGAGGCGGCACGGGCCGGCGAGACCGGCAAGGGCTTTGCCGTGGTCGCCGCCGAAATCCGCGCCCTGGCCCTGCAGACCACGCAGGCAACCGGCTCCATCCAGGCGATCCTCAACGAGATCCGCGGCAAGATCGGTCGCCTGTCGGAAGCCGGCCGCGGCGCCAGCAGCAGCGCCGAAGACGTCAAGCAGACCTCGCAGGCCATGAACCGCTCGTTCGGCACCATGGAAGGCGTCATCACCCGCATTCTCGACGGTTCCTCGGTGATGGCCGAGACCACCGAGACGGTCGACCGGCAATGCGCCACCTTCGTCACCACGCTGGGCGAAATGTCGGCCGATGTGCTGAAATCCGATACCGCTTTGCAGCAGGCCGCAGTCCGTGTCGAGCGGGTGGTCAACCTGTCGGAAACCCTGATCCAGCTGACCGCCAGCGCCGGCATCGAGACCGCCGACAGCGAATGGATCGATCATGCCCAACAGGTCGCCGCCCGCATTTCGGAATCCTTCGAGCAGGCCGTCGACGGCGGGCGCATCAGTCTGCAGGATCTGTTCGATCGCAGCTACCGGCCGATCCCCGGCACCGACCCGCTGCAGGTCATGGCAAAATTCACCGAGCTGACCGACCGC
The DNA here is from genome assembly GCF_023701945.1 of Rhizobium sp. CG5. GTDB lineage: Bacteria > Pseudomonadota > Alphaproteobacteria > Rhizobiales > Rhizobiaceae > Allorhizobium. The sequence continues at coordinate 24,858 of NZ_JABAEF010000018.1, read as the reverse complement.
CTGCTGCCGCCCATCCAGGAACCGGTTCTGGCTCTGAGCGACCGTATCGGCTTTTGCGCGGCCATCGACACCAATGGCTATCTGCCGACCCACAACAGGAAATTCGCCGCCCCGCAGCGTCCGGGCGATACCGTGTGGAACACCGCCAACTGCCGCAACCGCCGCATCTTCAACGATCGCGTCGGCCTGGCCGCCGGCCGCAGCACGGCCCCCTTCCTGGTCCAGACCTATCGCCGCGACATGGGCGGCGGCGTGCATGTCGTGATGAAGGACATCTCCGCCCCCATCACCGTCCACGGCCGCCACTGGGGCGGACTGCGGTTAGCGGTGCGGGTTTGAGGATATCAGATAAGTCTTCTGGGTAGGCATGGACGAGGGTTAGGCGGTGTGCGCCGTGATACCCCCTCTGGCTTGCCTGCGATCTCCCCTGATACGGAAGGGTTATCCCCTATGAAAAAAGTCCCCTCCCAAACCCTCCCCACAAGGGGAGGGCTTAACCCAGTCGCACTCCCGGCGGTTGGAGCCGAGCGGTGTCCACGAGTCTTCTCCCCCCTTGTGGGGGAGATGGCCGGCAGGCCAGAGAGGGAATTTTTTTGATATGTAAGTCCTTGCCCATACGGGAGATGCCCGGCAGGGCAGAGGGGGTAGCGGCATGTCAAGGTAATACTCGTAACACTGGCGGAGACAAAACCCTACCCGCCGGCCACCGTTACCAGCGAGCCGATCTCGTCCGTTTCGATCTCCACCACCCAGAGATCCGCATCGAAGCGGGCCTCCCGCTCGATCAGCGCGTCGAGCGCTTCCGGCTCAGTGCGGGCCAGGCGGATTTCGAAGATCCGGTCGCCGTCGCTGTCGTCGTCCGTGACAAAACTCTGCGGCGCCGGGCCGTAGAGGGTTTCCAGCCCGTCGCGAAAGCGCTGCCGCACGAAGATCGCGCCGGCGGCATCCGAGCCTTTGCGGGCCACCGCGGCAAAGCCGCCCTGGCTGAAAACCCGGCGGATCAGGGCAGAGATGACGATGTCGGAGCGAAGGCGCATGGCATGGCTTTAGCGCAGCCGGCGTGATTGCGCAAATCGATCGGCAAGGCGCCATGCCGGGCAGACGATCCCGCCGGAGCGGCGAAACGACGATCCGGGCCTATCGACCCCGTGCCCGAAGGCCGGGGCCTCGCCATGGCTACGGGCGACCATGATCAGCAGGTCGTCGGTCAGGCAGGGAGACAAGGCCAGGAACGGCGCGGCGATCGAGATCGGCTGGCTTGCGACGAACAGGGCGACGGCCGGCGGCACGTAATCCCATTGCTACAGGGCCGACACCGCCTGGCGGCGCGCCTCGTCGCTGGAGGCTCTGGAAGAGCGGTGTAAACAATTCGGCGAATTCCAACTCCTCCGCATCGACTAAGAGCCCTCCCAATCAGCCTGTAATACTCGTCGGGACTCGGTTGACCCTAACTTGAGGCGTACCCGTCTGCCCATAATGTAGGAATATCCAAGAGGCCGGCCCCATCCTTCAAACGTTGGCCGCCGAAGCGCCTACTTTTTCAAGGCGCTGGTGGTAACCATCGACACGTCGATCTGATGCTCTTCCGCTCCAGTCGGTCCCAGGCTGCCATTATTGATTAACGAATGGTATATAGAGCCCCCACGATCAACGCTTACAAAAAGATCACTAGCGCCGCTCTCGTTGAGCAGCGTTTCAAGCTTATTGAAATGCCGATCTGCCATTCGAGTGCGAATGGTAGTGTGCCCGGTATCGATAAGGTAGTTGATCCGATCATCCACGGAGTCAAAGAGGCTTCTGACCCGTTGTTTAAGTGACTTATCCTCGGCGTAAACGTGGATATCGCCTGTGTGATTAACTCCTCCGCTCTGATTGATAGTCGTAATGTTTCTGCTTCCAGCGGGTGTGTTTTCATTTTTAGTCATCGATGTTGGCATCCTCTGTGAGATTTCCACTCGTTTCCACCTAATGGTGAAAAACGCATAGACCGCGACAAAAAGAAAAATTACGCATCCGACTAAAAGCGGATGCCGTATAGCGAAACCGGGCACATAGCTGCTGAAATTTTTGGCGAACGTCTCGCGATCGATACTGCCAAATAGAAAGACAGTGGCGACCAATGACACGACTATCTCAAACGGCTTGATCAAGTTTCTGCGCTCCAGCGTTTCTGCTAGCGGATATTGATGTGATGTTGTTGCAAGATAATCAAGTTCGCTTTTTTACGGGCCTGCCTGTCGTCCAATGAGGTAGGATCGATGCGTAGGAGGAGGAACCGCAGAACTAGGGGCCGTCGCATAGCTTTCTGATAAGTCAGAAATTTCTCTGTCCGGAAGGTGGTCTATTTCTGTCCAGAAGCCCGCCGTGGCACGAAAATCCGGCCTTACCGTCCGCGTGCCCGAAGGCCGGCGCGCTCGCGCGGACGGGGCCGGCCGGCCGATGTCGTGGCCGGGCTGGCATTGGCGGCGGCCGGACGGTGGCCCGCCTGGCTCTCTTCGCCGTGACCGTAGGTATAGCTGTCGGCCCGAAGCCAGGCCTCGATGCGGTCTTCGCATTCGACCGGGTCGAGCGAGGCCAGCAGCATGTCGGCGCGGGAAAGGGTACCGGCCTCGGTGCCGCTCTCGCTCTTCGCCAGATGGGGATAGAGACGGGTCAGCACATAGGCGGCATCCAGGCCGTTCATGCCAAGCCCGGTCAGCGTCGCGCCGAGCTGCCGGCCCGATATGTCGAGCATGATGCGCTCGGCAAGCCAGCGGCTCGAGGTCAAAACGTCGCTGAGCGTCGAGGCGAAATGGCTGGATTCGCGGGTGCGGGCAAAGCGCACCAGCAGCGCTTCCTGCATCGCCGTCAGGCTGCGCAGGCCGAGGCGGTCGTGGCTGGGACGGTTGAGATGGCCGGACAGCTGCTTGATCTGCTGGCGCAGCAGCTCTTCGCGCTCCGACAGGCTGGGGGCGGCCACATCCGGCCGCGGCGCCGGTGCTGGGGCCTGGACCTGGGCCGCTGCAGCCGACGACAGGTTGGCGGATTGCGCCTTGGGGCGGTCGGCAGGCCGGGTGGTGGCGTCGGGCCGCTGCTTGACATGGCGAAGCCCGACCAGTGCATCGATCACCCCAGGCGACAGCGCCTCGCGCCGCACGATGGCGCGCGCATGGGCCTCGCCCTGGCTGCGGGCGATCATGATCAGGAGGTCGTCGGTCAGACAAGGGGACGAGGCGAGGAAGGGCGCGGCAATCGAAATCGGTTGGCTGGCGACGAACAGCGCCACGGCCGGCGGCACATATTCGCATTGCGACAGGGCCGACACCGCCTGGCGGCGCGCCTCCTCGCTGGAGGCCTGGAACAGCGGTGTAAACAGTTCGGCAAATTGCCGCAGTTCGGACTTCATCGGATGCCGCAGGCTTTCAAAACTGGTCACGGTTGCCATCAGCACCACATCCCGCTTCCGGCTGGCCAATGGCTTCTCGAGTTCCCGAAACTGATCGTTCACGACGCTTTACCCAACATGACGCTATACAGACTTGCCTCATATTAGACCGAATTCGTTAGAAAGCTGTTAACCATCGCGGGTCCGACAGGCGGCGGAACGGCCGACAGGCCGTGCACAACCGCCGTTTCCGGCAAAAAGGCGGACACCTGGCCAGGTAGTCCGGGTGCTTTGCAGGCTAGGTTAGGGATAGGGCTCCATATACCTTCGAGACCAAATTTTGATAGGAGCAAATATTCGGGGATGGTGAGGATAAATGACGAGAAGCACACCACAGTCGTTTGCTGTCCTCTCGGGAAAGTGTGAGAATAATCGCAGCGAACGTTATGTCGAATGGATTGTCTTATGGCCGTGACTGAGTTGTTCTCAAAACGTCGTGATGCTTTGAATTCTGAACCCACAGATGTCTTTCAGTATGATCGTCTACCTGAGCCGTGCCGGGTCCAAATCCTTTACATCTTTGCCGACGCATTGGGTGACGCAAGAGAATATCGGGACTACGCTTCAGTTAAAAGCGCATACGACTTCGTAGTGAAGACGTTGCGTCGTGAGTATGGTGTCTTCAAACTTATCAACGACGTGAGAGTTATAGACCCCTTTGCTGAACTGCACGGTTTTATCATGTCCGCAAGTGTCGAGAAGGTACTTGACGCGATTGAACTTGCTAGCCGTCTTATCGAGCGAACGACAGTTGAGTGGGATTACCTTAATCGTACGCGACCCGATGAAATAGCGAAGCGCGCTATCGCAGAACTGAACCAGCGTTTTAGAGAGCATGCCGTTGGCTACCAGTACGCCAACGGCGAAATTGTTCGGGTCGACTCCGAATTAGTACATGCCGAGGTCGTCAAACCAGCCATTGCCCTTCTACGGGGGCCGGGCTTTGCAGGGCCGCAAGAAGAGTTCATGGGCGCGTTCGAGCACTATCGGCATGGACGAAACAAGGAGGCACTGGTCGATTGCCTCAAGGCATTCGAGAGTACGATGAAAGCGATAATCCAGCAGCGCGGATGGACAGTTGATCCGAAAGCGACTGCAAAGGATCTCATAAGAGAGTGTTTGGACAAGGAACTCGTGCCACAGTTCTGGCAGAACCATTTCTCATCGTTACGCAGTGGTCTGGAAAGTGCGATTCCCACAGGCCGGAACAAACTTGCAGGGCATGGACAAGGAGACAGCCCTACTGAGGTGCCTAACAGCCTCACAGGATACATGCTCCACATGACTGCAGCGACGATTGTCTTTCTCGTAACCGCAAATTCGGAAATTGAGTAACCGGGCGTGCGACGAGACAGCTAGATCTTAGCGTGCCCTGGTTATTCAAAGGCTACCTTGCTTCTAGCTCCCCCAGACTAAATGTGAGAACAGTTAGCCCTTTTGGCTTCAATTTTGCCCGAACGGTTTCGAGCTGTGGCCATACTGTCACGCTGGCGTATCGAAACGGCACCTGAACTGCCCCATAGGGGTGCTCGCAGCCCTTGCGCGGCCATGCGTTAGCACTCTGTTAACCAACCTATGTCTCTATCTATGTTCAAGCCGTCTAATATGCCTTTTGATGCAAGGGGCACCGGACGGGGCTTGAAGTGTGGTGCGTATCCCGGACAGCGAGGATGCTAGAGATCCCGTTCTCCAGGAACGTTTGTAGAGAAAGGCGCAGATGCTCCTTGTGACTGATCTCCTTGCGGCAAGAGGCAGGGGAGGGAACCAGGGAGATGCGTTGGCCCTTTTATCGAGGAAGGGCAGGGTGAAATCACGTGTCTCATCCGTCTCGATTAACATGGAGACGAGCATGGCTGAAATTGTGAAGATCAAGGACCGTCAGGACCGGCGGTTGACCCCGAAACCCGCTCCGGGCTGGCAGGCTAAGATCCTGCTGTTTACCGGCGTGCGCTATATGCGCGAAGAGACATTGTCGCGCGGCCATCCGGCTCTGCCGGGGACAAGCGGCCATCTGCTGCGCCACGATCCGCATCCCTTCGAAGGCTGAGCGACCGCCACGTTTGAAGGCTCGGCAAGGACGACCGTGATCGGCGTGACGGCAAAGCTCATTGTCCGGCGGCAGCCGAAAGCGGCAGACGGAACGGCTGGCAGCCGGCTTCCTTCAGGAATTGCGCGGCCGGCTCCTGATAGCTTGCCTGCGGCGCCATGACCCTGAGCACCGCGTATCCGGCCGGCCGTGTCAGTTCCACGAAAATGGTCTGCGTCAACCCTTGCGGCAGCGCCTTGCGCACCAGCGCCAGCTGGCCGGCCGTGGCTGCCATCACATCCAGCGTGCCATCGACCGAGGTATGGTCGTTCATGCTGAAGATCTCGTTGGAATCCTGATCGAACAGCGCCAGCGACCAGAACCGCGCCTGTCCCTGCGAGGTCAACCGGATCGGGCTTTCGGAAATATCGAAATGGCAGACCGCCACTTTCAGGAACGGGTCGATATTGGCGAGCCGCGGTCCGTGCGGATCGCTGCCCAGACTCCAGAAGCGGTTGGCGCGCCCTTCCGCCAGCACCCGCGTATAGGCATCCTTGCCGGTAAACTGCGGCAGGGCGAGAATGATGACGATATGCAGGAGAGCCGCGCCGATCAGGCCGGTGAGGATGGCATAGGCCAGTCTAGACATTGCCGCACCCGATATTCTCGATCGTCGGCATGGCGAGATCGACCAGACCCGAACTGCCGGCAGCCGGCGTGTCGAGCAGGGTGAGCGTCAGGACGAAAGCGCCGGTATCGGGCAGCGCCAGCCAGTTGCCCGGCCGCGCCGTGGCCGAAATCTCGATGTCGAAACTGCCGTCGGGCGCGCGCAGCACCGTCAGCGAATTGAGCGCGCCGGGCCGGTCGGGCGTCGGCTTCAGCGGCAGGCCGTCGAGCCCGGCGGCATAGAGCGTCCAGAACCGCGACAGCGGCGGCAGGCCGGACATGCGGTAGCGGCAGGTGCCGTTGAGCCGCCGGTTCTGCCCGTCTAAGGCCGCCGTGAACACCAGGCCCTCGGCACTGCCATAGAGCAGCCGCCCGGCCTTGGCGCGGTGCGATTTGGCATAAGGATCGGCATCGCCGGTCTGCGCCATCGGAAAGGCGCGCCAGCCGCCAAGCTCGATCGCCCCGAAACCGGCCGAGGCATTGAGCGCCGACAGGGTCGACAGGATGCCGCCGCCAAAGGCGATGATCAGCGTGACAGCGACAAGGAGAGGAACCCGGAACACGTTTTCGTCTGAAGCCTTCTGGTTCTGGCGGAGCGCCGGCGGCAAGAGCTACCACCGTTTGCCGGTCAGGGAAATGGGCGGGCGGTGCGCAGGCCCATGGCGTCGGTGGCAGCCACCTTCTGGGCAGGGGCGATCAGCGGTACGGCATCGTTCAGCTCCTGGCCGAGCTGCCGCAACAGCCGTGTCGTGTCATGGGACAGGGTGCGCGGTCGCACGAAGGCCGGTACGACGGCCGCACCGGTCGAGCCGGTTTTCGCAGCCGTTTCAGCCGGCTTCGGGAAGGCGCCGTTCGGCAGCGGATTGTCGATGCCGGGGATCGGCTTCAGCTCGATGCCCTGGTGGGCATAGTCCATCAGTGTCTTGAAGGTCATCGCCGGCAGCGATCCGCCGGTCATGTTGTTGGTCGAGGTATAATCGTCATTGCCGAACCACACGGCGGTGGTGAAATTGCCGGTATAGCCGACGAACCAGGCATCGCGGTAGGCCTGGGTCGTGCCGGTTTTGCCGGCGGTGATGATGCCGTTGTCGAGGGCTGCCCGCCGCGCCGTACCGCTATAGGGGATCTTGCTCAGCATCTGGTTCATGTAATCGGCGGCGGTCTTGCTGAGCACCGGGGCGGCCGGCGGCTCGTCGCGATCGAAATCGTAGAGCACCTCGCCTTTGTAGCTGAGGATCTGGCTGATGCCGTGGCGGCGCGACTGCACGCCGCCGGCCGGAAACACCGCATAGGCCGTCGCCTGGTCGAGCACCGTCAGCTCGGATGTGCCGAGCGGAATGGTGACGTCCTTGCGGATCGGCGTCTCGACGCCCATGGCCTTGGTCATGGCGATCACCGCGTTCAGTCCCAGCTTGTCCTTCACCAGCTTGACCGGAATGGTGTTGATCGACTTGGCGATGGCGGTTGCAAGCGTCACCCGGCCGGCATAGCTGTTGCCGTAATTGTGCGGGCTCCAATTGCCCCAGGAGACCGGGCCGTCGACGATCGTCGTGTCCGGCGTCATGCCGTTCTCCATGGCCACCGCATAGGTATAGACCTTGAAGGACGAGCCCGGCTGGCGCAGCGCCCGCGTGGCGCGGTTGAACTGGCTTTCGCCATAGTCGCGGCCGCCGACCATGGCCCTGACCGCGCCGCCATTCTCGACCGTCACAAGGGCTGCCTGCTTGACATGATAGCTCTCGCCATATTCGCGCAGGCTGGCCGCAACGGCAGCATCCGCCACCTTTTGCAGGCCGGGATCGATGGTGGTGCGCACGATCAGCGAATGCTGCGGGAAGCGGGCGGCGATGCGCTGCACCTCCTCGAATGCCCAGTCGAGGAAGAAATCGGGCGCTTCGGCCTCTTCCCGGTCGACCACCACGGCGGGATTGCGCCGCGCCGCGATGACCTGGCCCTCGGTCATGATGCCGCTCTGCACCATGTTGGTTAGCACCTCGTTGGCCCGGGCGCGTGCCGCCGGCAGGTTGACATGCGGGGCATATTTGGCCGGCGCCTTGAACAGGCCGGCCAGCATCGCCGATTCCGCCAGGTTGATGTCGGTGATCGCCTTGCCGAAATAGAATTGCGAGGCCGCCGCCGCCCCGAACGTGCCGCCGCCCATATAGGCGCGGTCGAGATAGAGCGACAGGATCTCCTTCTTCGACAGGTTGGCCTCCAGCCAGACCGCCAGGAAGGCCTCCTTGATCTTTCGCTCCAGCGACCGCTCATTGGTCAAAAACAGGTTCTTGGCCAGCTGCTGGGTGAGGGTCGAGCCGCCCTGCACGACGCCGCCGGCTCTGGCATTCTCGCTCATGGCGCGCGCCAGACCGAGAAAATCGATGCCGAAATGGTCGAAGAAGCGCCGGTCCTCGGTCGCCAGCACCGCCTTGATCAGGTGATCGGGCAGATCGTCGATCGGTGCGGAATTTTCATGGATGATGCCGCGATGGCCGATCAGGTTGCCGTAGCGGTCGAGGAAGGTGATGGCGAAATCGCCGTGATTGCGCCAGTCCTTGCCGGTCTCCTCGAAGGCCGGGATGGCCAGCGCCAAGAGCAGCACGGAACCGGCCGTACCAAGCGTCATGCCTTCGCCGAGAATCTCGAAAACCCAGCGTTTCCAGCCGCGCACCCGAAAACGGCGGAAGAAGATGGTGATCTCCTCCCAGATCTCGCCCACGCGAAAACCGGCATTCCAAAGGGTCGAATCGATCCACGAATCGATCTGCAGAAGGATATGGCGTTTCCTGCGGGGTCTGTTGTCTGGCGAAGGGGAATCCGGCACCGCTTGACGACGTCCTGAAATTTAAGATCTGGCCAATGCTTGACAGGAGCGGCTTGCGCCGACCATGTCACATCGGTTCGCACCTATAAGATCTAACTGATAAGATATGGTTTGCGAAACAAATTTTAGCGATGCGACATGAGGCGCGGCAAAGCCGCGATGGACAAGCGATAATGACCGGCCTGCCCTATTGGAAGACCAAGACCCTTGCTGAAATGACGGACGCCGAATGGGAGGGCCTGTGCGACGGCTGCGGCCTGTGCTGTCTGAACAAGCTGGAGGATTGGGAAACCGGCGCCATCGCCTTCACCTCGGTGGCCTGTACGCTGCTCGACGGAGAGAGCTGTCGATGCAAGGACTATGACAACCGCCAGGCGATCGTGCCGGACTGCATCCGCCTGACACTGGAGAGCATCGAGGAGATTTCCTGGCTGCCGCCGACCTGCGCCTATCAGCTGGTGGCCGATGGCGACGATCTCTACTGGTGGCATCCGCTGGTCTCTGGCGATCCGGAAACGGTCCATCAGGCCGGCATTTCGGTGCGCGGCCGCACGGTCAGCGAAGACGACGTGCCGCTCGAGGATTTCGAGGACTATCTGGTCGAATGGCCGCTGACCGTCGGCCAGGACAGCAACGAAGGCCCTTAACCGGGCAAGCCGAGTGTCACGCCGCCGGCGCAGGCGCCGGCATCAGGCCTGCCTCGGTGAGGATGGCGATCAGGGGTGCGAGTTCGTCCAGATAGCGCGCCGTCTTTTTATCGACGCCGCTATACATCGGCTGGCGGACCTGCATGGCGCTCATGGTGCGCACCGCGCCGTCAGATTTGTGGAAATCGAGGCAGGCCTCGTCCCAGGACAGGTCGCAATAGTCCAGCAGCCGGCGCGTCTCGGCCTCCTGGTCGGTGGTCAGCTGCTCGTAACTGAGCTCAAGGATCTCGCCGGGAAACAACCGGTGCCAATGGTCCATCATCGCTCGGTAATCGACGAAGAAATGACCGAGGTCTTCCAGGTCGCAGGTGAATTCCAGCCCCGGTTCCGCCAGGAACGAGGAATAGCAGGCGAGACCATTGGCGAGCGGCGACCGCCGGCAGTCGATGATTTTTGCCGCAGGCAGGACCGCCTTGATCAGGCCAATCCAGGCAAAGTTGAACAATTGCTTATCCACCGTGCGCGGCGCGCCGGCGGCCAGCGTCTCCAGGCTCCGGCAATAGTCCCGGCCGAGCGTGTGAAGCGCGTCGGGCGTGATCAGGCCGGCATCTGGCAAGCGCACGCCGGATCTGTCGGCCATGATGCGCCTCTGGGCAAGGCCGACCAGCGTGCCGATCTCGCCGACCCCGGTCACGTCCGGGTGGCTCGCCAAAATGCGCTCCGTCAGCGTCGAACCGGAGCGCGGCATGCCGACGATGAAGATCGGGCTTTTGCCGGCATAACCCGCTGAGCGGGTGCGATCGCGGAAGTCTGTGTCGAAGAACTGGCGTAGCGCTGTGTAATAGTCGCTGATGGCCTGGTGCGAATAGGAAAGCGCAGCCCGGCGCAGGTCATTGGCTTGCCGCAGCGCTGCGAAGGCTTCTCGGGAACGGCCTGTCGCGTGATAGGCCTTGAACAGCGCATGGCCGAGATTGACCCGGTCATTGGAGCCAACGGGACTGTCGCGGTAGAGCGCTTCCATGGTGGCGATATGCGGATGGCCGTCCTCGTAGCGGGTCAGCGCGCTCAGCCGCAGATGGGCGTCGCTGTCGCCGGGGCTGATGGCGATCAGCTGTTCGAGGTAATGGCGCGAAAGGTCTTCCCGTCCCAGATATTCCGAGACATTGTGCAGGTTGAGAAGGATTTCCCGCGACGCTGGCGCTGCCGCGTGGCCGCGCAGCAGGAGGTCGAGCGCCTTCTGGTAATCGCTGAGCGAGCAGGCCAGGCTCGAATAGTTGTTGAGGGTTGCCAGGTGGTGGGGATCGAGCCGCAGGGCGGCGTCATAGGCGGCGGCCGCATCCGCCAGCTTGCCGATCCGCACCAGACTGTCGCCGAACATCGACCACACCTCGCAATCGTCCGCATTGAGCCGCAGCGCCGCGGAAAAGGCGGTACAGGCCAGATCGGGCCGCTGTCGCAAGGCCTCCAGGCGGCCGATTGCCACCTGGATGGCCGGTTTGCGCGGATCGAGGGCCAGCGCATCGGTGAGCAGCGCCCGGCTCCCGTCCATGTCGCCGGATTGTTGCAGCAGGCGGGAGAGATCCAGCATCGCCTTGATGGTATGGTCGCGCAGGCGGCGGACGGGATCCTCCGGCGACTGGCGCAGCTGGGGTGGTAGCCGCAGCAATGCGGCGCGGCCCTTGTCCACCACCTGTTCCAAGGCCTGTCGGGGAGGAGAGGCGACCTGCGCGGCTGACGTCATTTCGGCATCCTGTCGGCAGCCCTCGGCGCTCAACAGCGTGCGGGCAGATTTTGCGATGCTGGCATCATAGCGGCAAAGCCTGCGTGGGGCTTTCCTCGGGCGACGGCAGGGCGGCTTCAAAGGGGGGCAACCGGCCGGCGACAACGTTCGCGCAAGCTTGTTCCATCATGGTTTAGCGGAAATCCAACTTGTCGGCCGGCGGTCGGCTGTCAGGAGTGATTGCCCCCATGAGTTTAGCCGTCCAGAAAGAGCCACCGGCCGCAGATGAGGCCCTGGACCTCGATGGTCTTATCCAGCAGCTCATGCTGGCCATCTCCGTCAATCCCGATACGGCCGAGGTGCGCCGTAAAGCCGACGAATTCCTCATGACGGTTCCGCCGCAGCGGGCGTTGTCGGCGGCGAAGGCACTGTCCCATGCCTATCCCTTTTACGTACCGACCATGGACGATGCCAGCGCCGGCCGGCTGGCGTTGTCGCTCAGCCAGTTGAGCGAGCTGGTGCTGCGCGCCCGGCTGACGGCATCAAGGGCTCGCCAGCCCAATATTCTGCTGGCCTGTGCGCCGAAATCGGCCTCGACCTTCATTGCTGCGGCGCTCTGCAAGGCCCTTGGTGTCGGGCAGGTATCGCTGGCTCTGCCGACCTACACGCCCTATTCAAGCTCCATGCTCGGCGCCAATCTGCGCAATCAGGAAACCGACGAATTGGCGCTGATGCGCCACGGCCTGAACGGCGCCGGCTATGTCGCCCAGCATCACGTGCGCTGCACGCCCTATCTGTGCCGGCAGATCGAACTCTACAACATCAGGCCGATCGTCACGATCCGCAATTATTTCGACACGCTGATGAGTCTGGACGACATGTTCATGGAGTGGCGGCAGGCAAAACAGAGCGGCAATCCTCATTATTTCGACGATGGTTTGCCGGCAGATTATACCGCCATGGATCCCGTCGACCGCTATCATCTGCTCGTCGATGCCAATTGCATCTGGTATGTGCAGTTCCTGCTGAACTGGCGCAAATGCGAGGCGGCCGGCCTGGTGAAGCCGCTGTGGGTTTCCTATGAGAAGGATTTTCTGGGCGACAAAGCGGGCCTTGGCGAGCGTATCGCTGACTTCGTCGGACGGGAATTCGTCAATCCGCAGCGCATTGCCGAGACGTTTGGCGATACCAGTAACGGAAAGAAGCTGCGGCTCAACAAGGGCGTGTCCGGACGCGGCTCGGACATCCCCTCGGTCATCCGCGACAAGGTGCACGGCATCATGAGCCGCTACCGCAGCGAAGGCGACCTGTCGCCGCTGCTGGGCGAGGACGACTGACCACACCCGCTGACGACGCGAACGGCCGTCGCCGGCGTGGCGATGTCCTTACCCATTTTGAGATGATGGAAAGGTCATCGACTTGACACCTGAAACGCTAACACTGCTGCAAACCTTCATCAAGGCCATCTCTTCTGCCAGCGATCTCTCCTGGGTGAAGGCAAAGTTTGACGAATTCCTGCTCAAGACCGATCCCCAGGATGCGTTGTTCGTGGCCGGGGCGTTCGCCCTAGCCAATCCCTTTTATCTGCCAACGATGGAGGCGCAATCGGCGGAACGGCTGAAGATCGGCTTTAGCGAGTTCGCTGCGACGATCCTGCGCGCCAAGCTGACGGCATCGCGCGCGCACCAGACCAATATCCTCGTGGCGTGTTCTCCGAAATCGGCATCGACCTTCATCAGCGGCAGCCTGCGCCGCTCGCTCAACCTGCCCGATGCCAAGCTGATGGCGCCGAGCCTGCATGCCCAGACCATCTATTCCATGGGCATCACGCTGCGCGAGCAGGAGACCGACGAGTTGGCGCTGATCCAGCATGGCACCAATGGCATCGGCTATGTCGCGCAGCATCATGTGCGTTGCACGCCCTATCTCTGCCGGCAGCTGGACCTCTACAAGATCCGGCCGATCGTCACCTATCGCAATGTCTTTGATTCCATCCGCAGCCTCGACGACATGATTCTCAGCCAACGTATGAAACAGGACGTCGACCGGCCGGTCGAACAGGTCTATTTCGCCGATTCGCTGCCACTCAAATATCCCGACCTCGACGAGGAGACCCGGCTCGGCATGCTGGTCGAGCGTTATGGCGCCTGGTATCTGCATTTCTATCTGAGCTGGAAACGCTGCGAGGCGATGGGGCTGGTCAAGCCGTTCTGGATTTCCTACGAGCGCGACTTCCTCGGCGACAAGGAGGTTTTGGCCCGCAGGCTTGCCGCCTTCCTCGGCGAGGACATCGTCAGCGGCGACACGCTCGCCACCTGCTTCTCCGATATGGATTCGGCCAAGAAGGAGAGGCTCAACAAGGGCGTTGCCGGTCGCGGTTCGCAAATGCCCGACAGCATCCGCGCCCGCGTTCTGGCGGCGTTCGAACCCTATTTCGACGAGGCGGATTTCTCGGAAATTCTGTGAGACAGTCTTGAATGTCAGGCGGCGCCCCAATCCCAGCCATGGGCATCCCGCCGCCTCGTCAAGCTCGAAAGTTTGCGACAGCCGTCCTAGTCTGGCCCAGGGAGCGGAAGCTAAAAATACCCCAGCCTTGCGCAAGTGTAGGGGTCCAATAAGGCTGGTTATAGGGTGATATAAAAAGGCGAGTATATGGCGATGGTTGGTTTCGCTCTGGCGAAGCAAAAATTGGATCAGGGCGACTATTTGGAAACCCTGCAGATCCTCAATCATTGTACCGATCTTACCAATGATCCATGCATGATGGACCTGCTCGGTGCAACTTTCGAAAAACTCGGCATGGAAGCCGATGCGGCGTCGATTTTCGAGCAGGCGGCCCAACATTTCAGCGACAACAAACTGGCCCTTCTGAAAAAGGCCGCCCGCTTGTTTCTGGCCTCCGGAGATAAAAAGAAGGCCGAATTTCACGCGCTGCAGATTCTACAACTCAAGCCCGATGATCCCGATGCTGCCTTCATGCTGATCAACCTGCTGAAGACGCACAAGGATCAGGCCATTGTCGGACATCTGAAATACAACTTGATCGGCAGCGACGAGCCCGCGCATCTCGAACTCGCCCACAGGTTATGTGGTGAGGATCGGTCTGACGATCGTTTGTTACCACTGTTTCGCAAACTTGCGTTCCTGGCCCCTGAAAATCTGGAGATTGTCTCGGTCCTCGCAAGTTTCGCCCGGGAGTATGCCGATTACGATACGCTTGACGCACTGGCGCTTGCGGACCGCTCGACTCCCCCACCGGAATTGCCCATGGAAAGGCTTCTCTGGTGCGGGAACGACGCCCTAAACCGCATATCCGGGAGGATAACGCCGTCCGTTCCGTTTGATCCGGCCGCGCGCAAAAGGAGACGAAGCGCACCTCACAGATGGGGTGCGAAGCTTAAAATCGGCTATATATCCTCCGACTTGCGCCCCGATCATGTCGTGATGCGCCAGTTGGGCGCCGTTCTGCGCAGCCATAACCGGGATCGGTTCGATATCACCTTGTTCTGCAACGCCGCGGATCCGGCGGCGGACAAAAGGCGTTTCTTGTCGGCGTTTGGGCGCCCGGTCGATATCGCTGGCCTGTCGGACGGGAAAGCTGCGAAACAGATAAGGCGTCAGGAGTTAGATATATTGGTCGATCTGGGAGGCCATACGGGCAATTCGCGTGCGGCACTTCTCAATTACGGGCTTTCCCCGGTCCAGGTGTCCTGGCTTGGATTTCCCGATAGCGTCACAGGCATTGATGCCGACTATATCATCGGCGACGCCGTGGTGACGCCCGACACATCAGCACCTTTTTATGGCGAGAAATTCTGCAGGCTTCCGGAAACCTACATGCCGAACGATCCATCGGTGCGTCCGATGCCGACAGACGCTGGACGCGCCGCCTACGGATTGCCGGAGGATGCCTTCGTATTCGCCTCTTTCAATGCGCCGAAAAAGGTAACGCCGAGCGTGGCAGCCGTCTGGGCGCGAATCCTGAACGGCACGCAAGGAAGCCTTTTGTGGATGACCGGCCGAACGCGAACCGCTGAAGAGAATATCCGGCAGCGCTTTGCAAAGCTGGGCGTCGATCCCATGCGGATCGTTTTTGCCCCGGCTGTCCGCTCTTATGAAGAGCATATCGATCGAATGCGGGTCGCCGACCTCGGGCTCGATCCCTTTCCCTACAACGGCCATGCCACGACATCGGATTGCCTGTGGGCAGGGCTTCCTATCGTCGCACTGAAGGGCACGAACTTCGCGTCTCGCGCCTCCGAAAGTCAGCTCAGGGCCATGGGCATTGCGGATCTCGTGGCCAAGTCCGAGGACGACTATTGCGCGTTGGCAATAAAGCTCTTCGGGGACAGGGCGCGAGTTCGACATTACAAGGACAAGCTCGACGCTGCCCGCCTTGTTGCCCCGCTGTTTGATTCGGAACGCTTTTGCCGACATCTCGAAACGGCCTATGAAATGATGGCGTTGCGGGCAAAGAGCGGTCTGGAGCCCGACCATCTCGACGTCCCGGCCTTGCCGGCGCGCGGTTAGCCGGTGCCACCTGCGGATTAATTCTCTCAGACGGATTAATTTCGCGCCGGCCCTTGACCTTCCCATAGTGGGAAGCACCACATAGGCATCAGAGGTGATGCCATGAACGAGATAGCCAAGACGATTTCGCCGATATCCGCGATTGCCGTGCCGGTGGGTTCTATAGCCCTGCCGGTGGCCGGCATGACCTGTGCGTCCTGCGTGCGGCGGGTGGAAAAGGCGGCGGCCGGTGTGCCGGGTGTTGCGGCCGGTGCGGTCAATTTTGCGACTGAGACCCTGACCGTGACGCCGGCAGAGGGTTTTTCAGCCGAGGCGCTGCTGCGCGCCATCGATTCCGCCGGCTATGAGGCCAAGGCGGACCGGCTGGACCTCGACATCGAGGACATGACCTGCGCCTCCTGTGTGTCGCGGGTCGAAAAGGCCTTGCGCAAAGTGCCGGCCGTCGAAACGGCCTCGGTCAACCTCGCCACCAACACGGCGACCGTGACGGTGCTGGGCGGCCGCAGCCAGCTGCCGGCGCTGATCAGGGCCGTGCAGAAGGCCGGTTACAAGGCCCGCCTCGCCAAGTCCGATGGCGATGACGAGGATACAGGCCAGCTTGCCCGCGACCGCGAGATTGCCAGGCTGACCCGCGACGTGTGGATCGCCGGCCTGCTGACGCTGCCGCTGTTCGTGCTCGAAATGGGCAGTCATGTCTATGCGCCGATGCACCATTGGCTGATGGACGCTGTGCCGGGCAACACGCTGAATTATCTCTATTTTGTGCTGGCGAGTGCGGTGCTGCTCGGCCCCGGCCGGCGCTTCTTTGAGCAAGGTGTGCCGGCCCTGTTGCGCTTCGGGCCGGACATGAATTCGCTGGTCGCGGTTGGAACGGCGGCGGCCTATTGCTATTCGCTGGTGACGACCTTTGCGCCGGACGTGCTGCCGGCCGAGGCGCGATATGTCTACTATGAAGCGGCAACGGTGATCGTCACGCTGGTGCTGCTCGGCCGCCTGATGGAGGCGCGCGCCAAGGGCCGCACCGGCCAGGCGATCCGAAGGCTGGCCGGCCTGCAGGTCAAGACCGCCCGCGTCGAGCGGAACGGCGTGGAAGCCGACATTGCCAGCGGCGACGTGGTTTCGGGCGATATCCTCGTCATCCGGCCGGGCGAGCGCATTGCGGTCGACGGCGAGGTGATCGACGGCCAGTCCTATGTCGACGAGGCGATGATCTCGGGCGAACCGGTGCCGGTCGAAAAGCAGGCCGGCGCGATCGTCATCGGCGGCACGATCAACAAATCCGGCAGCTTCCGCTTTCGCGCCACCAAGGTCGGCGCCGACATGATGCTCTCGCAGATCATCCGCATGGTCGGCGAGGCGCAAGGCTCGAAACTGCCGATCCAGATGATGGTCGACCGCATCACCGCCTGGTTCGTGCCGGCGGTGATGGGCGCCGCAGTGCTGACCTTCGTCGTCTGGATGATCTTCGGACCGGAGCCGGCCTATACCTATGCGCTGGTCAGTGCGGTCGCCGTGCTGATCATCGCCTGCCCCTGCGCCATGGGGCTCGCCACCCCGACCTCGATCATGGTGGGCACCGGACGGGCCGCCGAACTCGGCGTGCTGTTTCGCAAGGGCGAGGCGCTGCAGACCTTGAGCGAGGTCGATACCGTCGTGCTCGACAAGACGGGCACGATCACCCGCGGCGAGCCTGAACTGACCGATCTCATTGTGGCCGACGGCTTTGACGAGGCAGAGGTTCTGGCGCTGGTGGCAAGCCTCGAAAGCCGCTCCGAACACCCGCTGGCTGAGGCGATCGTCGCGGCGGCGAAAGCGCGGGCCCTGCAGCTGCAGCCGGTCGAGGGGTTCGAGGCGTCTGTCGGTTTCGGCGTGTCGGGCACGGTGTCCGGCCGGCGCGTGGAGGCGGGGGCGGATCGCTACATGGTGCAGATTGGTCTTGCCGTGGACGGCTTTGCGGCGGATGCCGAACGGCTGGGCGACGAGGGCAAGACGCCGCTCTATGCGGCGATCGACGGCAAGCTTGCGGCGATCATTGCCGTCGCCGACCCGATCAAGCCGACCAGCATCGCGGCGGTGGCGGGGCTGAAGGCGCTCGGGCTCACCGTCATCATGGTGACCGGCGACAACCGCCGCACGGCGGACGCCGTGGCAAAGGCGGCCGGGATCGATGAGGTGGTGGCCGAAGCCCTGCCGCAGACCAAGGTCGAGACCGTCAAGGCGCTGAAGGCGAAGGGGCAGAAAGTGGCCTTTGTCGGCGACGGCATCAACGATGCGCCGGCGCTGGCCGAGGCCGACACGGGGATCGCGATCGGCACCGGCACCGACGTGGCGATCGAGAGCGCCGACATCGTGCTGGTGGCCGGCGATCTGACGGCCGCAGTGCGGGCCGTGACCATTGCCCGCGCCGTGATCCGCAACATCGGACAGAACCTTTTCTGGGCATTCGGCTACAATGTCTTGCTGATCCCGGTGGCCGCCGGTATCCTTTACCCATCCTTCGGCATCCTGCTTTCGCCGATGATCGGCGCGGCTGCGATGGGGCTTTCGAGCGTGTTCGTGGTGACCAATGCCCTGCGCCTGAAGCGGGCGGGGCAGGGGCAATGACTGCCGCTGCGTGAGGAAAGGGATGAGGACATGAACATCGGACAGGCCGCCGCAGCCTCCGGCGTTTCCGCCAAGATGATCCGCTATTACGAGGAAATCGGCCTGGTTCTGCCGGAAAGCCGCACGTCGAGCAATTACCGGCTCTATGGCGAGGACGAGGTGCATCGGCTGCGCTTCGTGCGCCGCGCCCGCAGCCTCGGCTTTTCGCTGGAGGAGACGCAGAAACTGCTGACGCTCTGGGCCGACAAGGACCGCGAAAGCGGCGAGGTCAAGAAGGTGGCGCTCGGCCATATCGCCGAGCTCGAAGACAAGATCGCCGCCATGCGCTCGATGGTCGAGACCCTGAAGGACCTGGCCGACTGCTGCCACGGGGATAATCGGCCGAATTGTCCGATCCTCAACGATCTGGCCGGCAGCGCGCCGGCCCTGCGCCGCGATGTCGCAGGCGACCGGAAAGCGGCCGGAATCGGCCGTTCAGCCTCTTGACCTTACCCCGGTGGTAAGGTGCACAAGCGGTGGACAGTCGATTTCAGGAAGGACAAGACCATGAGCGGCACAACGGTATTTTATGTGGACGACATGACCTGCAGCCATTGCGAAAGCACGGTCAAGCAGGCGCTGGGCGAGGCCCTGCCGGGCGCGCCGGTTGTCATCGACCTTGACGCCCATACGGTGACGGTGCAGGGCGACGCGGACCTGGCCGAAACCGCCATTCGCGACGCCGGCTATACGCCCGAAAAACGCGCCGCCTGAGACAAGAAGATACACCGAACCCTGGGGGTAGGGGGTAGGTGGTGACGGCCGGTTCCTGGAAAACGGGGACCGGCCGTTTTTTGTTGTTGGCCCCATCTTGTGCAAGGCCGCCCGCTAATGCATATAATAAAACATATGTATTTTGCGAAAGTTCTCCCGATGAGCAGCAAGCACTATCCCGACAGCACCCGCGACATGCCCGATGTCATGCAGGGCTTTTCGGCGCTGGCGTCAGCGGCGGCCAAGGACGGCGCGCTGGACAAGAAGACCAAAGAATTCGTGGCGCTCGGCATTGCCATCGGCTGCGACGGCTGCATCGGCTTCCACACCGAAGCCCTGATCAAGCTCGGCGCCAGCAAGGCGGAATTCGAAGAGGTGCTCGGCATGGCCATCACCATGGGCGGCGATGGCGGGGTGTGATGGGTTTTTTATCCTAATGGGAAAATAATCCTTGACGGCGTGACGGTGGTCTGGTAGGGTTCAGGCATAGTCGGAGAGTTGCGGGTTGAGCGGGGTACTTTAGCGCTTGCCCCTCATCCGCCTGCCGGCACCTTCTCCCCGCGAGCGGGGTGAAGGGGTGGTGCCGCAGGCGTCGTGCGGGCCTTTCGCCGGTCGTTTGAAATCGGCACCGTGCTGGTCAAAAGCCGAGTCGGAGGGGTGCGGAGATGAGTGCGATCAAAGTGGTTGACTATGATCCGGCATGGCCCGCGTTGTTTGATGAGCAGAAGCGTCGGATTTCGGCGTTGATCGGCACAATGATGGACCAGATCTGCCATGTCGGGAGCACCGCGGTCGTCGGTCTGGCGGCAAAGGCTAAGATCGACATTGATGCCGTTCTCCGCGATGACGGGCTGCTGGCCGAGGCCATCGACCGCATCGCGACGCTGGAGGAATTCACCTTTCATGGCGATCGCTATGGGGATGGAATGTGGGTCTTTACCTCGGGGCACGGATCCTACGGAACGCGCCTCTACCTCTGCGGGCCGGGGAACGCCACCCATGCCAGACGCATCCTTTTTCGCGACTGGCTCCGCAGCCATCCGGAAGACGCTGACCATTATGCCGCGCTGAAACGAAGGCTGGTGGTTGAGGCCAATGGCGACTGGTCCGTTTACACGGGCGGTAAGGCGGACTTCGTGGCCGAGATCTTGGCCAAGGCATCCGCTGCATCGGTTTGATCCGCGCTGTGGCTCGGCGACGACGGTGTGGTCGGCGGGCAGGGAGCCGGCCGTCTGTGTTCTCCCCGTTGGGGAGAAGAGACCCAGATCCTTGGCCTTGCGGGTTTTGTCGGTGGTGACAGTCTGAATGCAGGTTTTATTTGTCAATCAATGGCTGGCAGTCGGCACTTTTCACGCCCGGGTTTCCCGGGCTTTTTTGTGCCCGGGCAACGGGCGGGAGCGGGGCATGCTGAACCTTGACGAGGTCGATCTGGGGCTGTTCGGGCTTTGGCCGGAAGCGGTCGGGCAAAGGGTTTTTGCGGCGGCCGGGCGGGTGGTGCTGGAGATCAAGTCGGCCGAAGAGCCCACGGCGGCCGAGCGCTATTGCCGGCTGCTGAACGACCTGACGCTGGAAATGCGGGCGCAGTTCGAGCTGTTTCGTAACCTTCGGCAAAGCGCCGACGGGCTGATCGGCGGCGAAGACGAGGCGGCGGCCAAGCTGGCGCGCGCCGATGCCAAGGCTGCCAGCGACGCCATGTCGCTGATCGTGCGCACGCTGGAAAAGGTCGACAGCCTGCAGAGGCAACTGGCCCGCGACCGGCAGGACGAGCTGGAGCGCGGCGGCGACGGGGAGAGCTATGAACAGACGCGGACCCGGTTGCTCGTCCTCATCGAACGGCGCGCCGAAGAACGCGCCGAAGCGCTTTATCGCGCCCGCTGCGCCGCGCTTGAGCGCGACGGCCTTGGGTGTCTTGGTCCCGGTGGGGCCGGTCCTGGCCCGCCCGGTGCGCCTGGACGAGCTGAAGCCGCGACCGAGCCGCGCGCTGCGCCAGAAGCAGAAACGGGCTGAACGGTTTGCCGTCAAGAATGCCGACCGGCAGATCAAGCTGCAGGCCTGGAGGCACGAAGCGGATATGCGGACCATTTCGCAAAACCGGACCGCCAAGCGGCGGCTGGCGGCGCTGGACACGGTAGCCGCGAGCGCGCGGCAGATGACCGGTACGACGGACGATCTGGCGCAGAGCATAGCGCGGCAGGACGTAAATGGCTCGGGTATAGCGGGACGGGACATCAAGGGCCCGGGCATTGCGGGGCCGGGCAGCGAAACTTTGCGAAGCCCGACCCGTGAAGGATCCGGCGACGCGCCCGACACGGCGGAAGCGCCGACAGGCTCCGGCGCCCGGACAGCGCCGAACCAGCATGTGCCGGCGGTCGATCCGGCGTCGATGGTCCGCCAAACGGTCTACGGTGCGCTTGGCGGTGAGGATATGGCCGCGGGTGATGGTGACGACGGCATGGATGCGCCATTGCCCGATGCCGCCGCCGGACGGATCTGCCGCGAAACGCACGGTGGCGCTGATGCCACGACGATCGGTGTCGGCCTTGCCATGGGCGACGGTCCCGCACAACACGATCCGCCAGACCGGGCATCCGCTCCGGCGTTAGCGCAGCCCGGAGCGGCTGGCCGTGAAGACGGCGGCGGCCAGGCGCTTGCGGCAGGTGGCAGACCGGTGACGGTTGCTGCGGACCGGCGGGAGGGCGGCCGGCCGGATCTGCCGGACGGAGACGCACGTGACGGGGACGGACGGGAAGGGGACGAGGTGCCGGTCGGAGGCTTGGTGGACAAGGACTGGCTCGCGAAAGCGCTGGATGCGCTGGCCGACGAGCGCGGCGCCCGGATGGTCCGGGCCGGGGCGGCGGACTGGGCGGTGATCGGGCGGCGGGATCAAAAGCCGCCGGACGGGGCCTGGCGCAATTGGCTGCTGATGGGCGGGCGCGGCTCCGGCAAGACGCGGGCCGGTGCCGAATGGGTGCAGGCGCTGGCGAGTGCCGGGACGCGTTCCGATCTGCGCATCGCGCTGGTGGCCGAGACGCTGGGCGACGCCCGCGAGGTGATGATCGACGGGCTGTCGGGCATTGCCAGCATTGCCAGAACGCCGCGGCCGGAGGTGGAGATCTCGCGGCGCCGGCTGATCTGGCCGAATGGCGCGGTGGCGCAGATCTTTTCCTCCGAAGATCCGGAAAGCCTGCGCGGTCCGCAGTTTCATTATGCCTGGTGCGACGAACTGGCCAAATGGAAATATGCCGAAGAGACCTATGACATGCTGCAGTTCGGCCTGCGGCTGGGACACGATCCGCGCCAGCTGATCACCACCACGCCGCGGCCGGTACCGCTGCTGAAACGGCTGATCGCCGATCCCGGCACGCGGCTGACGCGGCTGTCGACGCTCTCCAATGCCGCCAACCTGGCGCCGGGTTTCATCGCTGAGCTGGAGAGCCGTTATGGCGGCACGCGGCTGGGGCGGCAGGAGCTGGGCGGCGAACTGATCGAGGACCGCGACGACGCGCTATGGAAACGCGAGCAGATCGACGCGCTGACCGTTCGACAGATCGCGCCGCTGACCCGCATCGTCGTGGCGGTCGATCCGCCGTCCGGCTCAGGCGCCAAATCCTGCTGCGGCATTGTCGTCGCCGGCCTGCTGGGCGAGGGCCGGGCCCTGGTGCTGGCCGATTGTTCGGTGGAGGGGCAAAGCCCCGCCGGCTGGGCGGCGGCCGTGCTGAAGGCCTATCGGCGCTTCGAGGCCGACCGGGTGGTGGCCGAGATCAACCAGGGCGGCGACATGGTGACGGCGGTGCTGAAAAGCGTCGACGCGCAGGTCCCGGTGAAAACGGTGCGGGCGATGCGCGGCAAGTTTCTGCGCGCCGAACCGGTGGCCGCTCTTTACGAACAGGGCCGCGTTTTGCACGCGGCCCGGTTCAGTGATCTGGAGGATCAGATGTGCGATTTCGGCCCGGACGGTCTGTCGTCGGGCCGCTCGCCCGACCGGCTGGATGCGCTGGTCTGGGCGTTGACGGCGCTGCTCCTGGAAGGTGCCGGCGAGCCGCGTGTCCGGGGCGTGTGAGCGCTTAGGGCGTTACTTCGACGGGCTGGCCGGCTGGGCGGAACCCTGGCGCATCTGGCGCCATTCGCTCTCCAGCCGCTCGACGATATGCGGCGGAATGGTGGCCGGGGCTGCCTTGACCTGATTGCTGTTGTTCGTGTCCATCCTGGCTTCTCCACGGGTTGGGCACGGGCGGATCCGTGCTGGTTTTTGAATGTTTGCGTCACCGAAACGTCTGCTGGAGCGGAAAGTTCCACAGAGTTAAATCATTGTAAATACGGCGCTCACGCACTCTAACCGATTGAATTCATTTCAAACGATTGAAAGCTGTGGGTGTTTTCGACCGTGGTTAAGGGCCTGGCTGTCGCCTGGCGCCTGCCGCTTCATTTTTGTCCGACCCTTAGAGATCGAAGAGGATTCCATGACCCTGGATGAGCAGCGATTCTATGCCCGATGCCGCACCGAGCTTTATGGTGGTCGGCTGAAACAGGCCCAGGTTTCGGGCCTGTCGGCCATCCTCGACAGCTTTCAAAAACGCCAGCCGGACGGCGACCTGCGGCTGCTCGCCTATATCCTGGCGACCGCCCATCACGAGACGGCGCGCACCCTGCTGCCGGTGCGCGAGACGCTGGCCGCAACCGATGCGCTGGCGATCCGCCGGCTGGACACGGCGTTTGCGGCCGGGCGCTTGCCGCAGGTGAAACAGCCTTACTGGCGGTGCGACGCGGAGGGCAAGAGCTGGCTCGGCCGCGGTTTTGTGCAGCTGACCCACAGGCGCAATTACCAGCGGCTGGGGGAACTGCTGGGTGTCGATCTCGTCAGCGATCCCGACCGGGCCATGCAGCTCGACGTGGCCGCCGACGTGCTGGTGGCCGGCATGCTGGCCGGCGCCTTTACCGGAAGACGGCTGGGAGAGTTTTTTGATGCGGATCATGCCGACTGGACCAGCGCACGCCGGGTGGTCAACGGCACCGACCGGGCAGCGCTGATCGGCGGCTATGGCCGGGTGTTTTTCGCGGCCCTGCAGCCGGCAGCGTGAGCAGGATGCCCGGCGCCTGGAGATCGGCACCAAAATGAAGACAGACCGGTTTGACCGGGACATCGACCGGGTGAAGCCGCTGCGCGAGCCGCGTTTTGCGCGGATTACCGGATGGACGAGGCGGTGACGGCGGCGATGGGATCTCCACCTCCCCCTTGAGGGGGGAGGTCGCGCGGAACGCGCGGGTGGGGGTGACCCTTTGTCCTCACTGACTTTGGCGGTCACCCCACCCCGGAGCTTCGCTCCGACCCTCCCCCTCAAGGGGAGGGTGGCGGCGTTCGCCTGCCCCATGACGGATCGCCACGAGATATGGCTCCGGACGAGATATGCGCAGGCTGACGGCTGGGCTCCCCCTCCCCCTTGAGGGGGGAGGTCGACGCGAAGCGGCGGGTGGGGGTGATCTCTGGCGCCGGCGGTTTTGGCCGGTCACCCCACCCCGGAGCTTCGCTCCGACCCTCCCCCTCAAGGGGAGGGTGGCGGCATGCGCCTGTCCCATGACGGATCGCCACGAGATACGGCTCCGGACGAGATATGCGCAGGCTGACATTTGGGCTCCACCTCCCCCTTGAGGGGGGAGGTCGACGCGAAG
>NZ_JABAEF010000017.1 GCF_023701945.1 Rhizobium sp. CG5 | reverse complement strand
CAGAGCTTCACACCGAGCCGTTACCGGCTCCGCATGTCCGGGTAGGGAACGGCTGATGGAACAGCCGGTTTCTTCAGGCAATATCTCCTCCTGTGAAACAGAAACTCACGCGACTTGCAGGTCGCACAAAGACATTCTTCGCCAGATCAAGGCCAATCGTCGCAATCTTTTTCATGAACTGCTCCTCTATCGTTTCTAACCGCATGCCACTATGGCACAGCGGTAGCGGAGCAGGAGCCGTCCATCCCAACATATCAACCTTACCGGCATCTACACCTGGGATGCGGAACATCAGATGCCCAACGGATTCCGAGCGCTCCGCCTTCCAGCTGGGCTGCGGCTGGTCGCGTAAGTTCTCATTCCGTTCGCCCTTAGCGTACGATTTTGCACTGCTCTTGTTCCGACCCCTGCCTGTCAGGGCAATACGTGCGGCCAGACCGAGGAAAAACAAACCGGCGATGCCATCCAGCCAACGGCTAAAACTCGTTCTCCCAATCCAACCGGACGCTTTTCCAGCGGCCAAGCCAACTACGATCAAAAAGGATAGGCCGATGACGGGGCTCGGTGGGCATTTTTGCATTAATACCCGCTAAGGGAAATCGAAGTTGTTTGGATTGAAGCGGTTAGTCCGGATTGGCCTGTATCGTTCGAGGGGTCGGTCAATTTCGTTCCAGAGATAGTCGCCGGTCAGGGCGATATGAGCCCATGGGAGCGGTGCAACCTGGCAGAGGAGTCCATCGGGAATGACGATGCCCTGGCCGCGAACATAGTCTACGGCCCGGCTGAGATAGACGGTATTCCATAGGACGATGGCGTTGACGACGAGGTTGAGGCCGGACGCCCGGTAGGCCATGGTTTCAGGGACCCGGTTGCGCAGTTCGCCGAGCTGGTGAAGGAAGATGGCGCGTGCGAGGGCATGGCGGCTTTCTCCCTTATTTAGGATGGCGTGGGACCGGCGTCGAAGTTTGGTATCGAGCAGCCAGTCGCAGACAAAAATCGAACGCTCGATGCGCCCCATCTCGCGGAGGGCTTGATTGAGCCGGTTTTGCCTGGGTGAAGCCGCCAGCTTCTTCAGAATGATGGAGGGCGGCACCAGGCCTGCCCCGATCGATGCTTTCAGCCGCAGGATTTCGTCCCAGTGCTGTTCAACGACATCCATATTGACACTGCCAGCAATCAGCGCGTCGAGTGGTTCGTAGGCCGGATCAGGCTTGATGACGAAGAGCCTGCGATTGCCAAGGTTGCGGATACGGGGAATGAGCCTGTAGCCGAAGGCATGGAACGTTGCGAATGTGGTCTCGGTCGCACCGGCAGTATCTGTGGCGTGCTCATGGATTTCGACGGAGCTTTCGTTGTGAAGAAGGCCGTCGAGCACGTAGGGAGCCTCGCTTTCGGAGGCCTGGATCATACGAGAGAAGAAGGAGGCGAAGCGGTTCGACAGAAACCCGTAGATCGAGGCGCCGGGCCGCTTTCCGTATTTTGCATTATAGTCGAGGCTGGCTTCGCCGCGCCCGCCAGCCGGAAAGAACTGCCCGTCGGAGGACGAGATGTGGCCACCGCCCCAGATCGCCGCGAACGGCTGGGCCTGTTGTGCATCAACCAGCACGGCAGTCGCCGTCGCATAAGTCTCCGACCGCAAATGCCGATCGACCATCAGCATCATCTGGTGGATTGTGACGCCACGCGAACTTTCCGCCATGCGTTCAGCGCCGGCATTGGTGGCGTCGGCAAGGATGGCAGCCATCAACGCCGGCTCGTCGTTTGCTGTCTCGCCGGTGCGGTAGTGGGTGAAGCTGTCGAGGAACCTGGTCCAGCTATGGACTTCGTCGAGCAGGCTGGTGATCCCGACCCGTGGCACGAGAACGTAAAGCCTGCGGCTGAGCGCAACGATCCTGTCGCGTTCCTCCTCGTGGATCGGGGAGACCGACAAACCCTTGTCAGAAATAGCCGCATCCGGAATGGCGTTGGCTGCCGCCGCCTTGGCCAGCTCTTTCAGCTTCGCATCGAGCGTGGCGGCTCGTTCCGCGCGCCATTCGGCAAAGCTGTCGGGGATGGAGAGACCGAGCCGCCCTTCGGCGCGCATCAGGGCGAAGATTGGTCGCGGCAGAAGATAATCCTCGAAACTGCGCCATGCACGGCTGCCGTCAACCCAGATGTCGCCGGCGCGAAGACGCTCGCGTAGATGAACGAGCACGGCCACTTCCCAGGCCTTCAGGTCTATGGTTATGCCATCCAAGCGGACACGCCGCCGCCATTTGCGGGTCATGAACGCGATCGGTACCTGGGCGGGCAGTTTCCGGCCGTTGTAGAGCGCTCGCAGATGCTCGACGGCCCGAAGTACCGGATCGTCGGGGCGAAACGATCGGAAGGAGAATGTGTGAAAGACAAGCTTCCCGAATTTTCGCAGCGATTTGTGCCGTTCGATCAGTTCGTCGAACTCGTCGCTGCTGTCAGGCCGGACAACAGAACTGGCGCCAGCCTCCAATGCGGCGAGGATCTGCTCGACCTTTTCGGTGTCGATTGTCGGAGGCCTGCCGCCCTTGCGACCACGCCGGCGGGCCGCCGCCAGACCCGCATTTACCCGCTCCGTGATCAGCGTTCTTTCATATTCGGCGAGCGTGCCGAACAGATTGAACAGAAACGCACCGTGCGAATTCGTCGTGTCGATCGCTTCCGTCAGTGATCGGAAGGCGACACCACGCACCTTTAAATCCTCGACGATCCGAATCAGGTGAGACAGCGACCGGCCCAGCCGATCCAGCTTCCAGACAACCAGCACGTCGCCCTTGCACAATTCGGCAAGGCACGACTTCAGACCCGGCCGATCGTCACCCGCGCCGGAAGCGCGGTCCTAGTGCAGGTGACGTTGGTCCACGCCAGCGGCAAGAAGGGCATCACGCTGCAAGGCGACGGACTGTCGCTCGTCGTTGCTCGACACCCGCGTGTAACCAATCAGCATGTGCGACAAACCTAAAATCAAGAATTGCCGTACAGTTTCACATTCCGACAAGGTTTGTCGCGCAAAAAATCGCCGGTTCACCTCTGCAGTTTCGAGCTGCGGCGGCGCTGTGCGGAAATCATCTGTTTTCCGTCACACGGAAAACCTCTTAGCGGGTATTATTGCAGAGATTCCCACGGAGCCGCATAGATGCAAAATGTTGAAATTTGATCCATGCACCAATTCCGCGCCACGACATACCTCCAGCCATCATCGCGAATTGCGTGCTGCGGCGATGAACCTGTGGGCAAAAATCGCCCGGGCATGACCGACAAAATATGCCATGCGTCATGGTCTGGCATATTTACCGTTAAGTCTGCGATGCCAAGCCAAGGAACTCTAATGTCGTGCCGCCTTGGGGGTGAAGCCGAATTGGCGCTTGAAGGCGGTCGAAAAATTGGCGGCGCTTGTGTATCCGGCGACAAAGGCGGCTTGGGTAATGGTGAGACCGCCGCTCTCCAGCGCGGCGCGTGCCTCGTTGAGCTTGTGGGTCCTGACATAGCTGAAGACGGTCGATCGGTGTGCAATATGAAAGAGACGTTGCAGGGTGTTGACGCTGACGCCGGCGGCGGCGGCAAGTTCCTCAACGGTGGGCAGGCGGCCCCGGCAGACCCGGATGAACTCCTCCGCCTTGTCCAGCTTTCGTCGCTCTGCCGGCTTAAGCGGCGGGCCGATGGCGTCTTTGGATGGAACCCGTTGGCCGGCAATCATCCGGAAGGATTCGGCGACGATGCCCAGCACGCGGCTCTCAACATAGAGGCGATGCAGAAATGGCTCAAAGGACGGCGGGTTCATCGCCTGCAGGACCAGCCCGACGACAACCGGGCTCGGCTCCCAGGACACGAGCGAAAGATGACCATCGGTGAAGCGTTTGATTGCGGTTGCGGTCGGGTCGCAGAAGACATCGCCCGATTCCAGCCAGTCCGGTTCGATCACGATATTGAACTTACGGATCCGATCGCCGATCATGGCGCGCCGCTGGAAATTTTCCGGTGATTTCTGCGAGAAGATCGTGGCGGAGGGAATCCAGCGGGCAGCATCCGCCGAGCGGTGCGGCATCGGAATCTGCTTGCCGCCAATGCGGGCGTCCACTCCACCTTCCAGAAACAATTTGATGCTGAGATGCGGCTGCAATTCCGATTCCGTCGTCAGATCGCACAGGTTGACCACGTCGGAAAATCGCACAGACAAGCCCTTGCGTAAGGTCATGGCGGCAAAGCGTCCGCGCAACATATCCTCGTTTACATCCAGTTTTGGTTCGATGACACGGATGGATTTGTTCTGTCGGCGCATATGATCGAGGAATTCCTGTGTCTTGACCAGCATGCTCATCCTGCTTGTGCCTTTTCTGTCCGCAAGAGCCTAAAGTGTGTCGCGATCTTTCGGATTTGCTCGTCACGCTTTATCTCTTTGTTTTGCCGCATGTCGTTGCCCCGAAACCGGTGCCCGCTTTCGGGCGACATGCTTTGTGCCGCTGCCGCCAGGCAAATGAAATTCGACGTTCTGCAAATCGTTTGCCGGTGGCGGGGCGGGTTCCTTTCCATATATATATAAACATGACAAATCCAATCATATTAAAGTAGGATTGAGGCTGTTAGCCCGCCGGATCCGGTGGCGCGTAACATTCTTATGGAGTGGACATGTTTGGCAGTCGGCATTTGAGCTATGTTTTCCTGGGGACCGCAAGCTTGAGCGGTTTGATCGCCGCAAATGTGTCCCTAGCCGAGGAAGTGACGGTTCTGCAGAAGATCACCGTCGAGGCTGATGGCGCCACGGACGGCGAAGACGCCAAATTCGTGGCCAAGGGTGCCCGCAGCGCGACCAAGACCGCCACGCCGCTTGTGAGCACGCCGCAGTCCGTCTCCGTTGTCACAAAGAAGCAGTTCGAGGAGCAGGGCGCGCGGTCGGCCGCAGAAGCATTGCGCTACTCGGCCGGCGTCACCCCGGATATCCGTCCGAACGACCGTTTTGATATCGTTCCGCTGCGCGGCTTCGGCGGTTACCAGAGTTTTGTGCAATATCTGGACGGACTTCGTCTGTTGCGCGGCATGTCCTTTTCGCAGCCGACAGTCGATGTCTTCGATCTGGAACGTATCGAAGTGATCCGTGGCCCTTCTTCCGTTCTTTATGGCCAGATGACGCCGGGCGGTCTGGTGAACATGGTGTCGAAGAAGCCGACAGAGGAAGTCGTCCGTGAGGTTGATCTCACCGTCGGTGCCGACAATTACATCAAGGCGGGGATCGATCTTGGCGGTCCCGTGGCCGGCAGCGACACGCTGTTCTACCGGTTCGTGGCCTCCGGCCGCTACAATGAAACCAATATCGACGGCGTCACCACCGAGCGGATTTCCATCTCGCCGTCGCTGATGATCAAGCCCGAGGAAGGCACAAGCCTGACGCTGCTGTTCAACCACACCAATGATCCAAGCAGTTCCTACCCGTCCTACCTGCCGGCGGCAGGGACCGTCTATGCCAATGGAACATATGCCGACGTCCCTTATGATTTCAATGTCGGCGATCCAGACTACGACATGTTCACCCGCCAGACCACGCGCGCCGGCTATGAATTCGAGCATGAGTTCGGCGAGAACTTCACATACCGCCAAAACCTGCGCTATACCCACGTCGAAAGCGAGCAGCGTGGATTGACGGGTTATGCCATATCGGGAACCACCATTTCCCGGCGGACATCGCATGTCACCGAGGATGTCGATACTTTCGTCATCGACAACCAGCTGGAAACCGATTTTGAAACCGGCGTGCTGGATCACACGCTTCTGGCCGGTTTCGACTATCAGTATACCAATGCCAACCGGTTGTACGGCACGGGCACCGGGCCGAGCATCGACTATCTCAACCCTGTCTACGGCACCGCGATCGCAACGCCGGCCTATCAGACCGACACGACGCAAGTAACCAACCAGACCGGCATCTACCTGCAGGACCAGATAGAGATCGGCAAGCTGAACCTCGCTTTCGGCGGCCGTTACGACAGCTATTCCATCGATACCGATACCACCACGCTGTCGACGTCGACAACGGCGACGACCACGCAGGAAAATCACGCCTTCACCGGCAGGGCGGGTGCCGCCTATCTCTTCGACAACGGTCTCGCCCCCTATGTGAGCTATTCAACCTCATTCGAGCCTCCCTCCGGTCTTGCCTATAGCGACGCCGGTGGAGTGACACTTGAACCGGTGACCGGCGAGCAGCTGGAAGTCGGCGTCAAGTACCAGCCGGAAGGTTTTGACGCCCTGTTCATGGCCTCGCTCTATCACTTGACGCAGCAGAATGTCGTTTCCTCGGACACGGCGCATTCGGGATATTATGTCCAGACCGGCGAGGTCGAGACCACCGGGCTGGAACTGGAAGCCAAGGTGGCGCTCGGCGGCGGCTGGGATATGACTGCGGCCTATACCTACCTCGACTCCGAAGTGACCAAGAGTGCCACGGCGGCCAATGTCGGCAAGGTTCCAGTGGCGGTGCCGCAGCATTCTGGCTCGCTATGGGTGCATTACGGCATTGATCACGGCACCTTCGAAGGCCTGGGTTTCGGGGCAGGCGCGCGCTACACCGGCACCACCTATGGCGCTGACGACAACAGCTTCAAGGTCGGCTCCTTCATGCTGTTCGATGCTTCGCTCAACTATGATTTCGGAGCCCGGTCATCGGATTTGGCCGGACTGTCCTTGAATGTCAGCGTCAGCAACATCTTCAACAAAGAGTATGTGTCGTCCTGCATAACAACCATAAATTGCTTCTATGGAACTGGACGGGCCGCATACGCAACGCTCAAGTATAAATGGTGATACCGGCGAAGGCGCCGTGCGCTGAGCGTGGGTGTCGCGATCGTTCCATCCTCGTCGCGTTGAAAGGGCATGCAGCATGAAGAAGATTTCCGATACCGAGATTCGCCAATACGTCATCGACATCGGAACCCGGCAGACTGACGTTCAGCGAAGGTTGCGCGATGAGACGATGCGGCTGGCGGAGGGCCACATGATTTCCACGCCGGCCGCCGGCGCCCTCATGGCTCTCCTGGTCAAGAGCATCGGGGCCAGGAAAGCACTCGAAATCGGCACTTTCACCGGATACAGCGCGCTGGCGATCGCCAGCGCGCTGCCGGAAGACGGACAACTGGTCGCCTGCGATGCCAGCGCCGAATGGACCTCCGTCGCCAGGACCTACTGGGAGCAGGCTGGTGTTGCCGATCGCATCGATCTCAGGCTCGGAAATGCCGTGAGCACGCTCGAAGACCTGGTCGCATCCGAAGGGGAAGGCGGCTTCGACTTCGCCTTCATCGATGCCGACAAGGAAAGTTACGATGCCTATTACGAACTTTGCCTGCGCCTCGTGCGGCCGGGGGGAATGATCTGCTTCGACAACATGTTCTGGGGCCGCTCCGTGGCGGATCCGGAGGACAACCGGCCGGATACGATCGCCCTGCGGCAACTGAACCTAAAGATCCGCGACGACGAGCGGGTCGATATGTCGTTGATCCCGCTCGGCGACGGCATGACCTTCATCCGGCGGCGTCCATAGGCGATGCATGTGCCAACAGGCCAGGGGCCTCGTCAAACTGGAGTTTTGTCCATGACATATCGTCCGAAGCCGCCTGCGCGCAAAACCGCCCGTCGGCCGTTGTGGTCGCGGACCTTCGGCCGGCTCAGCGTGTTTGCCGTGGCGCTGCTTGCAGCGGTCGTTACCACCGCTCCTGCCCATGCCGGGATCACACTCACCGACGTCAAGGGGCGAACGGTCACTCTGGAAGCTGCGGCCACCCGTCTCGTCATCGATGACGGTCGGATCATCACTGCCTTGTCCTATCTGGCACCGGATCCCATCGCGCTGGTCGCCGGATGGCCGCACGACATTGATCGTCTTGGCCGCGAGCAATATGAGGCCTACCGGCTCAAATTTCCTGCCATCGACAGCCTGAGCCTGACGAATAGCAGTTCCGAGGACATGGCCGTCGAACAGGTGATCGCCGCAAGGCCGGACCTCGTCGTTCTGTCGCTGTATTCCCGCGTTGCCGAACAGCAACTCGCGCAACTTGAGGAAGCGGGCATTCCGGCTATCTACGTGGATTTTGTCCTCGATCCGCTGGGCAATTCCGATGCCAGCTTTGCGGTGCTCGGGCAGGCCATCGGCCGCAGCGCCCAGTCCGCGCAGATGATCGCCTTCCGCAAGGCGCATCTGGCGGCAATCGATAGCCGGCTGGCGCAATCGCCATCGTCACTGACACCACGCGTGTTTCTGGAAGCGCATGCGGCGGTGAGCGAGCCCTGCTGCAATACGCCCGGAACCGGAAATTTCGGCAAGGTGATCGACCGGCTCAAGGCCCGCAATATCGGTGATATCCTGAAGGGCCGTCCCTTCGGCCAGATCAACATCGAATATGTGATCGCATCGAAGCCCGAGGTCTACATCGCCAGCGGCGGCGCTTACATGGCCACGCGCGGCGGGCTGTTGATCGGCCCATCCTTCGACCGCAGCACGACCGAGGATTCCCTGAGGGCCCTGCTTGCGAGACCCGGCTTTTCGGCGCTCCCGGCGGTCGTCAGCGGCCGCGTTCATGGCCTGGCAAAACAATTGTTCGAACCGGGGATGGATATCCTCGCGCTGGAAATCATGGCGAAATGGCTGCACCCGGAGCTGTTTTCGGACCTCGACGTCGAGGCGACGCGCCAGTCCCTGAACCGGATGGCTGCCATCCCCCTCGTCGGCACCTATTGGACGGAATGAGTGGTCGGCACACAGGAAAAAGTGCCGCCACGATATCACAGTCATCGCTGCCGGTTGGCCGCGGTGGAAATCCCAACGGATAGCAGGAGGACAATATGTCTTTTCCCATGACCTCGACCAGCACGCAGCCCGAGGCGCGCAGGGCGCCGACGACCCTGCCTGCCTATGTGCTTCGAATGCCCGGTGAAACCCTGCTTGCCTATGGGCAGAATGGCAGCCCCCCCGCCGGGGCCCTCGACACGCTTGCCGATCGCACCGAGCGCTATTTCTCCGAAAACCGCGGTGGACCGGACGTTCTGGTTGGCGCGCTGCCCTATGATCCGGCGATGTCCGCCCATCTCATCCAGCCGGAACGGGTCTTGCGGGTGCAGGGGCGCCATGACCTGGCAAGCCTTTCGGGTCTGGAGGGATCGCCATCGGCTCGCATAGGATCGTCGGGCATTGTGGTGACGGCCGACCCGGCTGCGGAGATCTTCGGCATGGCTGTCGCACGGGGCCTGGAGGCGCTGGCGGTCCCGGGCACGGATCTGCGCAAGATTGTCCTGTCGCGCAGCCTGAAGGTCAGTGCCCGCAATGCGTTTTCGGTCGCTGAACTGCTGCGGCGCCTGGCCGGGGATGACGGCGTGACGGCGTTTGTCACGCCGCTGCCGTCGCGGCACAAGACGCCGCGATATCTGGTCGGTGCGACGCCGGAGCTGCTGCTGGAGAAGCGCGGCGCCAATGTCGCGTCGCATCCGCTTGCCGGATCAGCGCGGCGCCATGCGGACGAAGCGGCGGACCGTCAGTCGGCGGACATGCTGCTGCGATCGGACAAGGACCGGCGCGAACACGCGATGGTCGTCGAGGCGATCATGGATCTGCTGGCGCCGCATTGCCGCGCGCTTTCCACCCCCGATGGCACGGCGCTGAAGGCGACCGCCAGCATGTGGCATCTTGGCACGCGGATCTGCGGCAAGCTGAAGGATGCGTCGATCTCCTCGCAACGGCTGGCCGCGCTTCTGCATCCGACGCCGGCTGTCTGCGGCATGCCGCGCAACCTTGCTCATCGCGTGATTGGCGATCTGGAGGTTTATGACCGTGATTTCTATGCCGGGGCGGTTGGCTGGTGCGACTCCGCCGGCGATGGACGCTGGTTCGTGTCCATCCGCTGCGCCGAGATCGAAGGCAAGCAGGCCCGTCTCTACGCCGGGGCCGGCATCGTGCCCGGTTCGACACCCGAAGGTGAGGTCGCTGAGACGGCGGCAAAATTTCGCGCAATGCTCGACGCCTTCGGCATTGACGCCGCCTGCGTCGATGGAAAGGAATGATGTCATGCAGCCGCTGACGCAGGTCTGGCCGGACGATCTGGCGGCGCTCTACCGCGAACGCGGCTATTGGCGTGGCGAGACCATGTTCGGTTTCCTGCGCCGTCATGCTGGCGAACGGCCACACAGCATCGCCGTCGTCGGAGAAACTGCATGCTGGACCTATCGCGAGCTCACGCAGAGGGCCGAGGCGGTCGCACACGGTTTGCTTGCACTCGGCTACCGGCCCGGGGACCGCATCGTGGTGCAACTGCCGAACATCCCCGAATTCCTGTCGGTGGTTTTCGGCCTGTTTCGGGCCGGTCTCATCCCGGTTTTCGCGCTGCCGGCCCACCGCGAGTGCGAAGTCCTGCATCTTGCTGCAAGGTCGCAGGCGTCGGGATATATCATTGCGGCGGCGGCCGACGGATTCGACTACCGCGTGCTCGCCCGCAAGGTCAAGGACGGCACACCGGCGCTACGGCATGTGATCGTGGTCGGTGACGCGCAGGAGTTCACCAGCCTTTCCGAATTGCCGGCGACGCCTGTGGATCTGCCTGCGGACCCGGATCCGGGCAGCGTGGCGTTCCTGCAGATCTCCGGTGGCAGTACCGGCCTGCCCAAGCTGATCCCGCGCACCCATGATGACTATATCTACAGTTTTCGCGCCAGCGCCGAGATTTGCAGGCTCGACGCGGGCAGCGTCTATATGGCGGCCTTGCCGGTCGCCCACAATTTCCCGATGAGTTCCCCCGGCGCCTTCGGGGCTCTTTATGCCGGCGGCCGGGTGGTCATGTGCCCGTCGCCCAGCCCGCAAACGGCTTTCGCCTTGATCGCCCGCGAAAAGGTCACCATCACTGGGCTGGTGCCGCCGCTGGCACTGTTGTGGATTCAGGCTGCGGCATCGGCGACGCACGACCTGTCGAGCCTGAAAGTGCTGCAGGTCGGCGGCGCGAAATTCACGCCGGAAGCGGCAAGGCGTGTCCGCCCGGCACTCGGCTGCAGCCTGCAGCAGGTATTCGGCATGGCGGAAGGGCTGGTGAACTATACGCGTCTCGACGATCCGGAAGAGCGCATCGTCGAGACGCAGGGCCGTCCGATCAGCCCGGATGACCAGATCCTGATCGTTGACGAATGGGGCGAGCCCGTCCGCGATGGCGCCGCCGGCATGCTGTTGACGCGGGGTCCCTATACGATCCGCGCCTATCACGATGACGCCGCGGCGAATGCCCGCTCGTTTACGGCCGATGGCTATTACCGCACCGGTGACATCGTGCGCATGACGGCGGACGGCTATCTGGTGGTCGAGGGCCGCGCCGGCGACCACATCAACAGGGCCGGCGAGAAAATATCGGCAGAGGAGATCGAGGACCACCTGATTGCCCATCCCGGCGTTTTCGATGCAGCGGTGGTGGCCATTCCCGATCCCTATCTCGGCGAGCGCAGCTGCGCCTTCGTGATCGGCGGCGGGAACCGCCCGACCGCCCTCGCTCTCAAGGCCTTCGTGCGCGGCCGGGGCCTGGCGGAGTTCAAGGTGCCCGATCAGGTGGTCTTTGTCGAAAAGTTCGAAACCACGGCCGTCGGCAAGGTCAGTCGCAAGATCCTGCGGCAGGGCCTCAGGGACGGCTACCTTGAAACACAGGAATCGAGGTCCTGACCATGGCAATACCGAAAATCGTCGCCTATCCGCTGCCGACCGGGCAGGAGATTCCGAGTGCGCGCATGTCCTGGACTTTCGATCCCGGGTGCGCAGCCGTGCTTATCCATGACATGCAGAACTACTTCCTCTCGCCATTCGAGGCGGATGCTTCGCCGATCGCACCGGTCATCGCCAATATCGTCCGCCTTAAACGCTGCGCGCATGCGGCGGGCATGCCGGTCTTCTACACCGCGCAGAATGGCAACCAGGATCCGCGCGACCGCGGACTGCAGGCCGATCTGTGGGGGCCCGGCATGACGGATGCGCCCGGGCACCAGAATATCGTCGAGGCGCTGAAACCCGGCGAGGAGGACATCGTTCTCGTCAAGCACCGCTACAGCGCCTACCAGATGAGCAATCTGGCCCATCATATGCAGGCGCGCGGGCGAAGCCAGCTGGTGATCTGCGGCGTCTACGCCCATATCGGTTGCCTGCTCACCGCTGCGGAGGCCTTCCAGCGCGACGTAAAACCTTTTCTCGTCGCAGACGCCCTTGCCGATTTCTCGCGCGAACGCCACGACATGGCGCTCGCCTATGCGGCAATGACCTGCGCCGTGCCGCTGACGCTTGATGCCCTGTCGCGGTCCTTGCCGCAAGGAGAGGCGTCATGAGGGAAGATTTCACCCTGGAAACGATGCGGGGCGATATTGCCGCGGTGATCCATGTCGATCCGCGCGATATCGCCGATGACGACAATCTGATGGATGCCGGCCTGGATTCCATGCGCGCCTTGAATCTGGTGCTGCTGTGGCAGGAGAGGGGTGTCACTCTCGATTTCTCCGAACTTGCCGCACGCCTGACCCTGTCTGCCTGGTGGGCGATTGCCGCGCGACGGATCGCACAGAATGGGGAGGCCTGAGCCATGCCGGTATCGTCCGCACGACCGAACAGGAAACCGCAGGCCGTTCAGGCCCTGCCGCTTACCAGTGCCCAGCGCGGCATCTGGTTCGCCCAGGCGCTGGATCCGCAGAACCCGGTTTTCAATACCGGGCAATATGTCGAAATCCGCGGGCCGCTGGATCCGGCCCGCTTCGAACGGGCGGTGAATGCGGCTGCGGCCGAGGCCGACAGCCTTGCCGTGCGGATCCTGGATCAGGACCGGCAGGACGTCAGCGAGGACAACCGGCCGCGGCTGAAGCTTGTCGACGTTTCAAGCCATGCCGATCCGCGTTCCCAGGCCCTGCGCGACATTGAGGCGGATATGCAGCATCCCGTCGATCTTGCCCGCGATCCGCCGGCGCGCCAGGTCCTCTATCGGATTGCTGAAAACAGTTTCATCTGGTTCCAGCGACTGCACCACATCGTTGCCGATGGCTTTGCCACCCATCTGCTCACGCAGCGCATCGCCCAGCTCTACAACAGCGAGACTATGGCGGCGCCGGCCGGCCCGCCGCTCTCTACACTCAAGGTCGCCATCGCCCTGGATCGGGATTATGATCATTCCTCCCGGCAAGTCGAGGACCGCGCCTATTGGCAGCAAGCCCTTTGCGGTGCGCCGGATGTCGTTGGCATCAATTCGGGGGTTGCCCGCTCGGCCCATCGCTACGACCATGCGGACTACGGCCTGCCGGAGGATCTCGGCGCCGCACTTCTCGATCTGGCCCGGGAGACCCAGCTGTCCTGGCCCGATATTCTCACTGCCTTCACGGCTGCCTACTATGCGCGGTTCTGCGGCGGGCGCGACGTGGTGATCGGCGTGCCGTTCATGGATCGCTTCGCCTCTGCCGCTGCACGGGTTGCCACTATGGTGATGAATATCCTGCCGCTACGCCTGTGCATTGATGAGGAACGCGACCTTGTCTCCTGGTTGCGGGAAAGTGCCGCGCGGATGGCCGCCGACCGCCGCCACGGGCGCTACCGTCATGAACAGATCCGCCGCGATCTCGGCCTTCTTGGCGGCAACAGGCGCCTCTATGGCCCTCTGGTCAACGTTCTGCCGTTTGACGCGGTGCCCTTGCTGGCGGGTGCCGATACCACCCTGACGCTGCTGGGAACCGGGCCGGTCGATGATATCACCTTCAGCTTCCGCGGCGATCCGGCTCGCGGATCCTTCTGCATCGAGGTCGACACCAATCCTGATCTCTACCCGCCGGATGCGGGACCGCGCCATGCCGAACGGCTGGCGGCCTTCCTGCTGTCTGCGGTGCGCGCAGCAAGATCCGGTGCACGTCTGCGCGACCTCGAGACCGTGACGCCGCCGGAGGCCGAATGGCTGATCCATGGCCTCAATGCGACCAGCCATGCGGTGAAGGATCCGACCCTCACCGCCATCATCGAAAAGGCTTTCGGGGAATTTGCCGAACGCGAGGCGGTGCGCTTTGAAAACACGTCGCTGAGCTATGCGCAGCTCGATCAGCGGACGGCGGCCCTGGCGGAGATGCTGCTTGCCCGCGGCATCGGCCGGGGGAGCATCGTTGCCGTTGCCCTGCCGCGATCGATCGAGCTGATCGTGGCGCTGGTGGCGATCCTCAGGGCCGGCGCCGCCTATATGCCGCTCGACCTCAGCCACCCTGCGGAGCGCTTGAACCGCATACTGGCGTCGGCAAGGCCACTGCTGCTGCTTGCCGAGGAGACGCTGGCCGGGGTCGAGGTGAGTCTTCCGCGGGATTGGCCATTGGCGCCCGCCGGCACCGCCCGTCCCGTGCAGGCGCCATCGGATGCCGCCTACGTGCTCTACACCTCCGGCTCCACCGGGGAGCCCAAGGGCGTGGTCATCGAACATGGCGCCATCGTCAACCGGCTGGCATGGATGCAGGCGCATTACGGTTTTGATGCCGATGACGTGATCCTGCAGAAAACGCCGATGACGTTCGACGTTTCCGTCTGGGAATTCTTTCTGTCCTTCGTTTCCGGGGGATTGCTGGTCGTCGCTCCTCCCGAGGCTCACAGGGATGCCCTGGCGCTGGCGCAACTGGTCAGGCAGAATGGCGTGACGACGGCGCATTTCGTGCCCTCCATGCTTTCGGCCTTCGTGTCGGAGCCGAAAACACGCGGGCTTGCGCTGAAAAGAGTGTTCTGCAGCGGCGAGGAACTGACCAGCGATCTGCGGGACCGCTTTCACCGCCATATCTGGGCGCAATTGCACAATCTCTACGGGCCGACGGAGGCGGCGGTCGATGTCAGCTACTGGCCGGCCGGTCCGCAAGACCGTTCCAGTCCCGTGCCGATCGGCTATCCGGTCTGGAACACGCGTCTCTATGTTCTCGACGATTATCTGCGGCCGGTGCCGGCAGGGGTGGCAGGCCATCTCTATATCGCCGGCGTACAATTGGCGCGCGAATATCTCGGCCAGCCGGCGTTGACGGCCGAGCGCTTCATCGCCGATCCCTTTCACCCCGCGGAGAAAATGTATCAGACCGGCGACCTGGCCCGCCTGCGCGACGATGGCGCCATCGTTTATATCGGCCGCTCCGATTATCAGGTCAAGCTCAGGGGGCAGCGTATCGAACTCGGCGAGATCGAGGCGGCGTTGTTGTCGCATCCGGCGGTCGCGCAGGCCGTCGCCATTCTGCGCGAGGACACGGCCGGGGGCGGATGTATCGCTGCCTATGTCGTGATCGCCGGCGAGGGTGAGGTGACCGGCGCGCTGTCTGCCCATGTCACGGCGCGCTTGCCGGATTACATGATACCCGCCTCAATCACGCGGCTGGAGGCGCTGCCTCTGACGGCGAGCGGCAAGCTGGACCGTAAGGCGCTGCCGAGACCGGCACGCACGCCGCGCGCCAGCACCCGCCCGCAGGGCGAAACCGAAAGACTTGTGGCGCTGTTGTTTGCCCGGATTCTCGGAATCGAACAGGATCTCTCCGCCGATGACGATTTTTTCGACCTTGGCGGCCATTCGCTGCTGGCGGTCGAACTTATGCTGCATCTGCGCGAGATCCTCGGGCGCGATCCCGGGATCGGCATTCTGTTTGAAAATTCTACGGTGCGGCGGCTGGCGCATCATCTGGAGCATGTCACGGTTGGGACCGACGCCGGACTGCAGCCTCTGCTGAAGCTCAATGCCGGGGAGGCCGGCAAGCCCGCCTTGTTCATGCTGCATCCGGCCGGAGGGCTGTCCTGGTGCTATAGCGGCTATGCCCGCCAGTTTTCCGCAGAGCGCGACGGCTGGGGGGTGCAGGCCTTGGCGCTCGACGAGAGCATGCCCGTGCCGGAAAGCCTCGACGAGATGGCACTCGACTATGCCCGCCGGATCGCGCTTTTGAGCGGCACCGACCCGGTTCATCTCTGCGGCTGGTCGGTCGGCGGCATTCTGGCGCAGGCCGTGGCCGTGCAGCTTCACGACATGGGATGCCGCGTCGGCCTGCTGGCAATGCTCGATGCCTATCCGGCCGATTGCTGGCGCAACGAAGCCGATCCGGGGCAGGGCGCCGAGTTGAAGGCGCTGCTCGCCATTGCCGGACACGATCCGGAGCAGCTGCCGGACCTCCCGCTGACCCGTGATGCCGTCTGCCGCTTCCTGCGCGAGCGGGGCAGCGCACTCGGACAATTGCCCGGCAGCGCCCTCGACGGCATTTTGCGGGTTGTCGGCCTCAACAACCGCTTCATGCGCCAGCACCGCCACCGGTTCTACGATGGCCCGGTGCTGCATGTCCGCGCGCAGGCTACCGCCGGGCAGAGATGCCTGAATCCGGACGCCTGGCTGCCCTATGTCGGCCATCTCCATGTCTGCGAGGTGCCCTTCGTTCATGCCCAAATGACCAGCGCCGCGGCGGTGGCGGCGATCACTCCGCTGCTGCGGCAAGCCCTGGACACAGCCGAAAGCACACTTGCATGCAACTGACCGGTTTCGAGGGGAAAACGGCGC
This sequence comes from Rhizobium sp. CG5, assembly GCF_023701945.1. GTDB lineage: Bacteria > Pseudomonadota > Alphaproteobacteria > Rhizobiales > Rhizobiaceae > Allorhizobium. The sequence continues at coordinate 118,579 of NZ_JABAEF010000017.1, read as the reverse complement.
TGGTGACCGGCGCCGGCGGCGGCATCGGTCTTGCCGTTGTCAAGCTGCTGCTGGCCATGGGCGTCACCGTCGCTGCCACCGATGTCGAGACGGCTGCGCTGGCGGCTCTTGATGCCGAGCGCCTGCTGGTCCATCGCCTCGATGTCTGTGACGGGGCCGCGGTCGACCGTTTCGTCGATGGTATTGCCAGGGATTGGGGCCATGTCGATTTCGGCGTCAATGTCGCCGGTGTACTGCAGACAACATCTGTGGTCGAGACGTCCGAGGCGGTTTGGAATCGCGTCATCGCCATCAATGCCACGGGTGTTTTCCTCGTCTCTCGGGCGTTGGCCAGGTCCATGATTGCGCAGGGTAGCGGCGCCATCGTCACGGTCGGATCGAATGCGGCCGGCATACCGCGGCAGAATATGGCGGCCTATGCCGCTTCCAAGGCTGCTGCCACGATGTTCACCCGCTGCCTTGGCCTGGAGCTCGGCCCCCATGGCATCCGCTGCAACATCGTCGCCCCCGGCTCGACATTGACGCCGATGCAAACCGGCATGTGGGCGGACGATAGCGGCGCAGAGGCGGTGATCGAGGGATCGCTGAAAACCTACCGCACCGGTATTCCCCTGCGCAAACTGGCAATGCCGGACGACATCGCCCAGGCGGTGGTGTTTCTATTGTCCGACCAGGCCTGCCATATCACCATGGCAGATCTCTATGTCGACGGCGGCGCGACCTTGCGTGGATAGGAAGGAAGATAATCATGCTGAACAATGCCGCTGACAGACAGGAGAACATCGTATCGGAGTCGATCGATGTTGCCGGATGCCGGCGCTATCGCCTGGAAGGCAAGGACCCAGCGCAGTGCTACGACATTTTCGAATATGTGCCGGCCACGCCGCCACCGCCGGAAGGTTTTCCGGTATTCTACGTGCTGGATGCGAACGCCGATTTCCTGTTGGTAGCCGAGACGGTCCGGCGGCTGTCGCGGCGACCTTCTGCAACCGGGGTGCGGCCGTCGATCGTCATCGGCATCGGCTATCCCGGCATCGGCGACTACCATGCAGACCGCCGCCATTTCGATTTCACACGCGGGCCGCCGGCTGACGACGCCTTGAAGGACAGGCATCTGCCTGCCTGCGGCGGACAGGCGGATTTCATCCGTTTTCTCGGCGACAGTCTGATGCCGCATGTCGCCGGCCTTTACGATATCGACAGGACGGCGCAGGTCGTCCTCGGCCACTCGCTGGCCGGCTATTTCGTGCTCGACCTTTTGTGCCAGTGTCCCGGCCTTTTTTCCGGCTACGTCGCCGTCAGTCCGTCGATATGGTGGGATCGCCCGGCGATGCTACAATCCCTGGAGACCGCCGGCAGGGATCTCGAGCGCCCCTTGAGGCTGTACACGACGGTCGGCGAATGGGAGCGGGAACTGGCGCCCTGGCAAGGACTGCTGCAGGCGGGGCACGATTACGGCGCGCTGCGCCGCAAACGCCGGATGATCGAGAATGCCGAGGAGGTTTCGCGCCACATCGCGGAGGTTCTGGGTGCAAAGGCAGCCGTCAGGTTCGAGATCCAGATGAATGAAGATCATGCCAGCACGCTAACGGCAGCGCTTTGCGGGGCCTTGAGATTTGCGCTTCCGCGATAGAATCATCGATCCGCTCTACAACATCTGGAGCGGAAATTTCTCTTCCGACAGTCAATATACCGTTAAGCGCAAAAATTTGCGACAGGGCCGGCAACCACCTGGCGCAACCTCGATTCAGTGGAACGGCAATCAGACTTCCGTGATAAAGTGATTTTTGATCGCGCCCAGACCGTTGACCTCGACGCGCACCACGTCGCCCGGCTTCATGAATGTTTTCGTTGCAATCCCCACGTTGGATGGCGTGCCGGTGATGATGACGTCTCCTGGTTCTAATGTCATGACCGTCGATAGGTATGCGATCTGCTCGTAGATATTGTAGATCATGTCGCCGGTCGATGTTCGCTGCCGCTCTTGTCCGTTCAGCGAAAGGGTGAGCGTCAGATCATGCGGGTCCTCCACTTCATCATCCGTGGTGATCCACGGGCCAAGCGGGCCGTGGGTATCGAATGATTTGCCCAGCGTATAGGTCGGCGAGCGGAACTGCCAGTCCCGGGCGGTTACGTCGTTGGCCACCAGATAACCGGCGATCACCGTTCGGGCAGCATCGCTGCTTACATGGCGGCAACGCTTGCCGATGACAAAGCCCAGTTCGGCCTCGTAGTCGACCATCGTCGATGCTTTGGGCACGACGATGGCGCTGTAAGGGCCATTGATGCAACTGACCTGTTTGTTGAACCACAACTGGCTCTCAGGGATCTTGATGCCGGCGGCAGCCGCTTCTTCGGCATGGGCCTTGTAGTTCATGCCGATCGCCAGGAATTTCTGCGGATCGGCGATCGGAGCCTCCAGTCGCACGGCCGTGAGCGGGAAGGACGGCCCCTGAACCGATTCCAATGCCGGACGCAACTCCTCATATCTTTCGAGGAGCAGCCGCATCGAATCACCGCAGTTCCGGGCGGTGCCGGTCAAATCGATGACCTGTTCGTTCTCGAGCTTTCCCAGACGGATGGTGCCGTCAATCGTGAACCTTGCCAACTTCATGATGTATACTTCCTAGTTTAAGCTGGATCCACTGCGCGCATGGAGTTGACCGAGACCGCGATCCCGGGACCTGAGAAGGCGACCATCTGCACCTTGGTGATTTCAAGAATATCGAGATCGGCCATGCCGTTAACGACATGCGCGCTGAGCGGCAATTGCTCGAACGTGGCCCGGTGCCATGCCACTGTGCCTTTGGCGGACCAGCGCTTGAAGTCGAAGCCGTCGAAATTGATGTTGCCGACCCTGCCGCCTGCTCCAGCCGGCGCCGCGGCGGTGGTGACATAGGCCACGTCGGGGCCCTCGCACCCGCCGATGCTTGTGCGGGGCACGTATTTATAATACATCGCTGGACCGTTATCCGCCCCGGGAAGGGCCGGCTCATTGCCGGCGTCGACCAGATCCGTGAGTGCGATGTCGAAGAATTTGAACCCCATCCAGGAGGCCGAGCAGGCGGCGGTGCCTCGCTCCTTGTCGTGTTCGATTTCCGGGATGTCGGCGAACATTTTTGGAAAGCCCAGCTCGTCGCGGCCGGTCATGATGGCGTCGGGCGCACCTTCCCACAGCACCGGGCAGTATGTGCCTTCCAGCGTCTCCGTCCTGCCGCGATAGGTCACCGGGAAATCGACGACCACGATGCCGTAGCCGCGCCCAGCCAGCCAGTAGAGGTTCTTGAACCAGGCACAGGACACGGTGACCAGCGGATCGCCGCGCAGCTCCATGCCCGGCGCAAGCAGTGCTTCGAGTTTTTTCGGATCGGTGCGATAGGTGATCGCCATCCATTCGGCATTCATCCGGCCGGTCTCCTCCGGCTTCCACATGCCACCGCCGGGCTTTTGGCGCGGCCCGGGTGCCGGTCCGAACGAAACCGGCATCCGGTAGCGAAAATCGCGGTTCAGCTTGATACTCATCTTTCAGATATTTCCTGTTTGGGAACGCTTTGTGTCAGGTACCCTTCGGCCTAGGCCGTGACATCGAAAGGGATGCCGGGACGCAGGAAGGAGGCGGTCGGCGGCGTACCCCAAAGGTTCAGCCAACGACCCGCCAACCCTTCCGAAATGTCCCAGCTACGTGGTTCATAGGTGGCATCGTTGTCGATACGATCGAGTTCGATCGAGTTTTCCACCAGGCAGCCATGGGGGTCGGCGTAGTAGGTAAAGATGTTCCCGCCCGCACCGTGGCGGCCCGGTCCCCAAACCAAAGCCCGGTCCTTCTCGGCGAGATTGTCGGCAATCGTCTGCAGATCCTGAAGCGAATGCAGATCGAAGGCGTAGTGATGCAGCCCGCTTTCGCCCGGTCCCATCGCGATTGTGTGGTGATAACCGTCTTCTGCCCGGTACCATCGCAGCGCGCCGTCCTCCGTCATGTCCGACAGCTTCATGCCCAAGCCCTTTTGGCAGAACTCGCCAAAGGCGGCGGTGTCCGGCGCGAAGGAATTGATGTGCTCGATCCGTCGGGGACGGGCACCGGGAGCCGAATAGCTGTAATGTCGCGGCTGGTTTCGGGCGATCGGTGTATGGACTTCGAAAATGGTGCCGCCAGGAGCGACCAGACGCACGGCGCGCTCGTAATGCTTGCCGAGGGGCCTGTCCGACAGGATCTCCAGCCCGTCCGATTTTGCGCGGCGATAGACCTCATCGACCGCGGACGCACTCACGGCCTCAAGTCCACAAGCGATGGCCTTACCGTCGCCTTTGATGTAAGTCACTTCGTGATGGCGGTCATTGCTGGTGAGATATACGGTGTCGCCGTCAACTTCGGTGATCCGTAATCCCACAACCTCGCAAAGATCCTTTGCCGCGCCCAGGGGATCGGGCGACGAGATAATTACGTGGCCCATTTGTCGAATGAGATAAGTCATGATTATCCTCTCTACAGTGCCGCTTTGACCGAAGGGCGGTCTTCAACCCGTGTGAGATAGGTTTGGATATTTGGCCAGGCGGACAGGTCAATGTCCTGCCGCTTCGTCCAGCCGAGAACGACAAACGCGTAGGCGTCCGCGATCGAGAAAGTGTCGCCGGCAAGATATTCGCTGACGGCCAGACGGTCATTCAGCACCCCGAAAACCCGCGGCAGCAGCGCGGTCCTCGTGATCTCCCGAAACTCCGGCGGCGTGTTCGGCCGGTTCAGCGGTGAGAAGGTCTTGTGCAGTTCGGTGGCGATGTAATTGGTCCATTCCAGCACGCGGTAGCGCGCCATGTTGCCAGGTGCTGGCAGCAATCCGGATGCAGGCGCCTGGTCGGCGATATATTGCATGATGACCGCCCCTTCGGTCAGCACCTGGCCATCGTCGAGAACAAGTGCCGGGACCTGGCCCTTGGGAGTGATGTTTAGAAAACTTGTCCCGTCAGGAAGCGTCTTGTCCCTCAAGTTGACTTCCACCGGCTCGACGGCAATGCCGGCTTCCTCAAGGACAATGCGGGATGCGTTAGAGCAGGCGCCGGGCGCGTGATAAAGTTTCATGTAATGGATCTCCAAGTGATGGTGGGTGGACGTTCGCTCGTGCCTTGCCTGGATCAGGCGAGACCTAAGCGACGTCGTCAAGCGTGTTTCGGCGGAGCAATCTTGTTCACACCGCTCCAATGTTCGGACAACCGATCATCCCGGATGCGGTAGGCATCGAAGATAAAGTAATCGTATGTGGTCCCGGGATTATCGGGATCGGGCTGGGGCAGGGACGCTGCCACCACGACCATGTCGCCCTCGGCCACGATCAAGGACGGGGGAATGCGCATCTCGCTCGGCTCGGGAACCGGCCCGTTCGGGAACACCGACCGAACGAACCCCTCCAAGCCTTGCCGGCCGCTTGGAATATGGCTGTTGTGCTGCTTGTAATCTTCGGTGACGAAGTCCTTGACGGCTTCCGCGTTCTGGCCGTCGAAAACACGACGGTAGAATTCCCGGACCAGGTGCTTGTTTCGTTCAAGCCGAACACGGCTTTCAGTGGCATGCATTACTGAGTTCTCCTGCTTGCTGTGGGACAAAATTGCTTAGGGACCTCTGCGGGGCGAAAGGCCCAGGCCACCGCTCAAGTCGAACGCCAGTGCGGCGTAAAAGACGAAGTCATCCTTCATCCTTCCGGTTGAATAATCGGCCATAACGGACGTGTTGGGATTGACGAGATAGGCGGCGCCCACGTCGAGAATGCCGATGTCGAACACCCCAGTGGTTGCGTGCACATCGAACATGAAGGTGTCTTTCGGCTGCGCCTCATCAAGTCCCGAGAAGAACAGCCGGGCATTGCGCTCGTATTGGGCTCGTTCGTCGCTGAGGCCGATGTAATGAACCGAAGCACCGATCGTCGCGAGCGGGTTTTCTGCCCAGAACCCCGAATATTCAAGACCCGCGTATGCCTCCCATGGATAAGCCTGGCCCTCGCCAAAGGTGTGAAAAATGCCGCCGTAGATCGCCAGATTTTCCGGGATCATGCCGCCGGAAGGGTTGCTCCAGATCACCTTACGCGCCTGAGCGTAAACACCGGTCGTTCCATTCTCGTGGGTAACGATCGTTGGGCTCGCGCCGAAGGTCGGATTCCCCCAACCGTCGTTGTAGAGAGCATCTTCATAGGGCGCGGAACGATGATAGGCTCCGACTTCAAATTGCAACGGATTGAGGCTGTCCCGGAATGTCTCATCATGACGGATATTGGCAATGGCGATATAGCCTTCGCTGCTCCCGGCTTGCCAATCCCAACCACTGCCGTTTTGCCAATTGTCGGGATTGTCCTCGATGATGCCGAAGCCCAATGTGGTGTCTGGTTTTAGCTTGTAGGCGACGCGACCACCCCAAACGGCAAGCGACTCGCCTGGCACATTGAGAGTGTTCGCCTGCGTCGAGTTGAGGCAGCCAAGGCCACCGCAAAAGCCCTTTGTCATGAAGTCGCGAGCCAGTCCCATGCGGCCGGCCTCGACTTGGAGGCGGTCATCGAAAAAGTCGGCCTCCAATGTCAAGCGTGTGAGATCCGTGTCGGAGTCGACAACCGGTACCGGAAAGAAGGCGTTTGACGTGTCAAAGAGATAGCCGTCGACATTGTAGGATGGAGCGTTGATCGTCTCCGTGAACTTCACGCGAAGATCAGGAGACAGGTAGCCGGTAGCGTCGAAGATGAACATGCCATAGTTGGCCGACGAGCCACCCGCGAAACCAAAGGTGGGTGCGTTCTGATAGATGTTGAGGTAGTCTAGGCGGAGATCAATTCCGTTGTCATGGAGCGATCTGCCAATGTCTGCCAACGGACCAGAGTAGGTCGGCACAGGAGGGCCGACTATGATAGGCGGTTCTTCCTCCAACAGGATGGCAGGGCCTGCAGCAGACGCCGGAATGGCAGTTCCCAGCATCAACGGCACGGTGATGTATAGAATTCGCATTGTTGTCCTCCCCCTAAGAATAGAATTTGTTCACTCCGCTGCGACTGGATTGACCGATGGCTCCTCCTCCTTCGGTCTGCGACTGTGCGGCGGCGAGGCAGCCAAGATGGCGAGCAATGCGATGACGCAAAGCGCAGTGACGATCAGGAACACCCCTCCATATGTTCCCGTTCGATCAAAGACGGCTCCTGCTGATCCGGCGCCGATTGCCGCACAAAGTGTTGATACCGGCATCATCGAACCCAAGATGATCGAGAAGGATTCTTTGCCGAAGTAGTTGCCAAGAAGCGCCATCAGGCAGACCTGCGAGGCTCCGTATCCGATGCCTGCGGGAAGGGCGTACAGCAAGATTCCGGTAAACCCTTCCGGCTTGACCACCATGCAGAAGCCCAGAGCGATCAAACCCATGCTCACAGCCGCGATTATCGAAGGTGAGACGTGGTCTCCCAGGAGGCCGGCCGTCATGTTGCCGATAAACGACGCGACGATAATGATCGCCATGGCATTTGCGGCTTCAGCCGGCGAATATCCGACGTCCCGCAGGTGCACGGCGCCATGGGCCATGAGGAAGATCCAGGCTACTCCAGCAATACTCATGTAGATCAGGATCAGCCAGTATGCCCTGGTCCGAACGGCTTCCCTGAGTGTCCAATGAGTTGTGCTCTTGAACACTTTGCCGCGCTCGTGCAGCGGCAACGTGGTCGGGCTCTCCGCAATGAACCGGTCGACATGGCGCTCATTCAAAGCGGTATAGGCCGTTACCATGGCGACGATCGCCGCCCCGGCAATCACCCACCAAGCTGCGCGCCAGTTGTCGTCAGACATGGCAACGAGCTTTTCAAGTGCAGGCGGGGGGACAAAACCGCCCACCTCGACAGCCGAGAACACGATTGATACGGCCAGAGCACGGCGCGCATGAAACCAATTCGTGACGACCGTTTGTGCGGGCAACATCCCGGCAACACAGACACCTGTCCCAACCATCAATCCGAATGCGAGAGCATATTGCCATCCCGTCTGAACAACGGTTGCCATCGCAAGCGCACCGGCAAACAGCACGAAACATCCAGCGGTGACTGTTGCACGATAGCCGAATTTCCGGACCAGCATAGCAACGATGGGCCCCTGAAAGCCCATCATCATAACGAAGATGCCAAACCCCGTACCGAACACCGCTCGGTCCATGTTGAGGTCGTCGATCATTCGAGCGTTAATGACAGTTGTGCCAATGCTCGGTATCGCAACGACCAACAGTACGATCAACCACAATGCACCGAGCACTTTCACTGCATGGGCGCTGTATTCGAATCCTCTGTTGGTCTCAGGATTGGCGACGGCACGCGTCTTCTTTCCTTGTTCCAAGGCTTCCTCCTCCTCTTGTAAGTACGGCGCGCGGCCTCCAACCGCACGCTTCCGGCTCAGTCAGATCGCTGGCTGAGCCGTTCGATCAGGCAACCCTCCCGCAAACATTGGGAAGGGGGGGAGGCCCATAAGCTGCCGTCCGAAGATTTCGGCTGTAGGATCGAGCCTCACCGCGCCATGCAGCATCGCCACGCGGATATCGCGGACAAATCGCTGGATGGCATTGTTCTCATGTGCGGTGGCCGAACCGATGCTGAGCTGGAGTTGACCGACGGCGCCGTCAAGTGTGTGGGCTGCGTAGACGCTCTCCATTATCATTGCCTGCTCTTGCTCGGCCGAGATATCGCGTCCCTCAAGTGCGTGACGGTCGAGAACATCAGCCGCGCTAAGGGCCGCTGTTTCGACTATCTTGATTGCGCCATAGGCCTTTGCCGCACAAATCTGGGTCGACGCCATCTCGGCGACACGAGGATAAGGCAGGTTGAAAGGCTGCTGCTTTTTCGCCATTTCGATGTAGGTTTCCAGCACACCGCGCGCCATGCCCAGGACAATCGCCAAATGCGTAAGATTGGTCACTAGCATCAGCCCGCGGCCGTCGAACTTGCTGGCGGAACCCTGATAACGCGTACGAGTTTCGTCCATTCTGGGCGGGAATTCCGCCATGTCCATGAAGCGATGGTCCGGAACGAACTGTTCTTCGCGCACTGTCAAGCTATTGGAAGAGGTCGCCTTCATCCCCATGACGTGCCAATTGTCGATGATTTCCACCTGGTCGGCCTTCAATATCGTCATTGCTCGGCCAGCCATGCCCGAATTGTTCTGGTATTCGACACCGACCAGGATCCATTTGGCATGCTTGCAGCCGCTGCCGAAATGCCAGGAGCCACTGACCATCCAGCCGCCATCCACGCGGCGCGCGGAACCTACTTTCGTGGCGAAGACCGAGGCGCCGGCCGCCAGCGGGCCAACCCAATCGTCGCCATTGGCAAAGATCTCCTGTACCGCCCGATCCGGAAAGGCGAGGATGTTGCGCAGGCCTCCCGCGACAAATGCCATCCAGCCCGCTGCACCATCGCCCCTACCAAGCTCGGCAACGATTTCGACAACATCGCGGGCTCCGAGCGCATATCCGCCGAAATCGGTCGGCAAGGTCAGCTTGAATGCGCCGATGTCGCTCAATGCTTTCAGGCTCTCTGTATTGAGCGCACCGAGCTTTTCTCCGTCTCCGGCGTTTTTACGCAGCAAGGGCACAAGTGCTTTGGCTTTGTCGCGAATCTTGCGGCCTGCCTCTGTGCTGTAGGGCGAGTCGAGCCGCGCCGGCGCTGAATACTCGAATTGCTTAACGCTCATTTCCATGGCATTTCCTCATTTTTTTAAGTTGTGTGGTCAGATGTGCGATGCAGCTAGAGCGCCGTAACACGCTCGCAGACGTGAAAGCTTCGCTGAAGCCAGGCGACCGGCGTGGCGTTCCGCCCCGCAAGGGACACGTCAAGAACGCGACCGACAAGAAGCTGATGATCGCCGGTTGGTTGTGCACGTTCCAACGTGCACTGAAAATACGTATCGAACTGCGTTAACAGCGGCACCCCGAAGGGAGACAACTTAAAATCAACGCCATTGAATTTGTCGGTGCCGCTGGATGCGAAACGCATTGCCAGATCCTGATGTGGTTCGGCAACCACATGCGCTGCGAAATGCCCATGGCTGAGGATGGCTGAAAGCGTTGCCGAACTCTGCGCCAGACCGAAAACGACAAGAGGGGGCTTGAACGACAACGAGGTGAAGCTGCTGACGGTTGCTCCGGCAAATTCGCCGCATGCACTCGTGCTTGTTATCACGACCACACCGGATGGAAGGCGGCTGAAAGCGCCTTTGAGATCTTCAATGTCTGGAGATCTCTCCAAGCGGTTTTCCTCTGCGACAAAATGCTGCATTGTCGATGCTCGTATCATCGTATAGGTTCCCTCAAACTACCTTAGCACTATCTTACTACTAAACTAACTTTGGTCAATCCCGTTTCCGATTTCGGGCTATTTTTGCGCGAAAGCGATTGCGTGAATGGAATCAAAGATTTATGAAAGACGTGAGAGTCTTTCTCCGCTTTTTTTGTTAGCTCCAAGATAGATATGAAGCAGTGATGTCTGAAACCAAGGGCATATTTTCGGATCTTATCAGTCAATGGGAGACGGATTTTCCGGGTGAGGACAGCACGCCTGTCGCGATCGCGATGCATCTCCGTCACCTGCATATGCTGGATCAGGATTCGCTATCTGAGATACTTATGGCGTTCGATGTCGGCATTGGCGAGATTGACGTGCTCAACTATCTTCGCCATCAACCGGCGCCGCATCGTTTGCGGCCAAGCGATCTCGCCGAGCTTTGCATGGTGACCACGGGAGCTATCACTGGCCGAATTGCGAGGTTGGAACAAAAGGGACTTGTCCTGCGTGTCCCGTCAAGTTCGGACAAACGCACCGTTTTTGTGCAGATGACTGACAGTGGTGAGAAACTTTTGCAGGCAAGCCGGATACAGGTTGCGCGGTCATCTCGCTTCTTGAAAGTCGTTCGGACACTCTCTACGTCTGAAAGAGACTGTCTGAACAGTCTCTTAAGCAAACTTATAAGCGCCTTCTGAGCCGACATTCGTATTCCATGATATCTTTGGCGACGGCCGAGGAGCCAAAGCGGTGTTGTCACGTTAATCGGCATGCGGTTGCTTGGCTGTCGGGTTGCGCATAATTTTCGGCGATGCCGACATCAGGTATCACCATGCCACAGTGCTGGCCGCTACTCACCCCAGATGGGATCTCAAGAACGAAAAGTAGAAACCTAACCACCCAGACGAGGGGGATATCTGCCGCAATCGGAGAGTGGCCAAACCTATGCCTGCTCTGCGTATCGACCGATGTTTTTGTCCAGCAGTTCCAGCAACTGATCCCGACCGGGATCGCGGACAGCTTTGATCCAGGCGACAGCAAGCGGCAGTTTTCGCAATGGTGTGTTGTCGGCGTTCACCAGAGAAACGAAGGTCACCCCGGATACTGCGAGTTTCGAAGTCCAGCGCGGAACGATGGCGGACCCGATGCCTGCTGCAACGAGGTTTATGATCGTTTGCTTTTCGTCAGCAATCTGCGCTATGCGCGGGTGCAGTCCCGCGTCTTCGAAGAGTTTCATCGTCAGATCGTAGCTGTGCGGTCGAGAGCGACGGTCGGGCACGATGAGGGGCTCGTCTCCCAGTTCATCTACCGAGACACGGTCGCAGGCGGCCAGAGGATGCGTGACGGGCAGGGCAATCACGGGTGTTTCGTGGGTCAGGATGCGAACAGCCAGATTGCGGCTTAGTCCGTCGCGGGGCCGAATGAAGACGACATCCAGTCGCCCGGCAATCAATTTTGGAATGAGACGGATGGATTTGTCCTCAACCAGTTGAGTGACGATGCCCGGGCATCGCTCACGGAAATCGTGCAACAACGCCGGTATGAGGCCTGCGGCAGCACTGTCGATCGCGCCGATGCGCAGCACGGTCGCCTGCTGGGTTTTCCTAGATCGAAACTCCTCGGCGAGTGTCTGCAGGCGATGGAGAAGGGGCCGCACCTCCTCAAGCAGGGCGGCGCCGTCTTCCGTCAGAGAGACGCTACGCGTTGTCCGGGACATGAGGCGAGTGCCCAAGGACTCCTCCAGCAGTCTCACATGCCGTCCCAGGGACGCCGGGAGCAGACCCATCTTCTGCGCCGCTCGGCCGAAATGCAGTTCTTCTGCAACAGCGACGAAGCACCTCAACTGTTCCAGTTCCATGACGCCTCATTGTATCGTTTAATTATATAATTAGAGCAGTATGGCCTGGAAGGAAAGGGCGACATAGCCTTCTTCCGACGACGCAGGAGGTGCGTCGAACGGATCATTGGGAGGAGTTCGCTATGAACAGCGACCTGGAGACGCGCGTCCTGCGCAAAATCACTCTGCGCATCGTACCATTCATCATGCTGCTGTATTTCATCGCGTTCCTGGACCGCGTGAACATCGGCTTTGCCGCATTGACCATGAACCAGGACCTCGGCTTCTCGTCGACCGTCTTCGGCATCGGTGCAGGCATCTTCTTCGTCGGCTACTTCCTGTTCGAGGTCCCGTCCAATCTCATTCTCAACAAGGTAGGAGCGCGCATCTGGATCGCCCGCGTCATGATCACCTGGGGGATCGTGTCCGGCCTGATGGCGTTCGTGCAGGGAACGACCACTTTCTATGCGTTGCGCTTCCTCCTCGGCGTCGCAGAAGCGGGCTTCTTTCCCGGCATTATTCTCTATCTGAGCTTCTGGTTTCCGGCTCGCCGACGTGCGGCAGTGACCGCGATGTTCATGGCAGCAGCGCCGCTCTCTACTGTCCTCGGATCGCCGATCTCAGGTGCACTCATGGAAATGCACGGCTTCCTCGGTCTTGCCGGATGGCAGTGGATGTTCCTGATCGAGGCAGCACCAGCGATAATACTCGGCTTCGTTGTCCTCTTCTACCTGACCGATCGCCCGGAAAAGGCAAAGTGGCTCTCGGAAGATGAGCGGAACTGGCTTGTGAAAACGATGAATGCCGAGCAGACCACCAAGGGTGGGGCAAGCCACAGCATCCTGGCAGGTCTGGCCGACATCCGTGTCATTGCGCTAGCTCTTGTTTACTTCGGAACATCCGCCGGTCTTTACACTCTGGGTATCTGGGCGCCACAGATCATCAAAGAGTTTGGTCTGTCATCTCTGCAGGTCGGCTTCATCAACGCCGTGCCCGGTATCTTCGCGGTGGTCGCCATGGTCCTCTGGGCACGTCATTCCGACAAGACCGGTGAACGGACCTGGCATGTCGTCGGCGCCTGCCTGCTTGCTGCCGCCGGGCTTGCATTCGCAACAGGTGCCATGAGCGTCTTCACAGTCCTCATTGCGCTGACGCTGGTCAACATCGGCATCAGCTGCTCGAAGCCACCGCTGTGGAGCATGCCAACGCTGTTCCTTTCCGGGCCGGCCGCCGCGGCGGGGATCGCCACCATCAATTCGATCGGCAACCTCGGTGGCTTCGTTGGTCCCTCGATGATCGGCTGGATCAAGGACGTCACCGGCAGCTTTGCGGGCGGCCTCTACTTCGTCGCCGCATTGCTGGTCGTGTCCGCGATCGTGACGCTCGTCTTGTCGCGCACCGCGCCGGAAAACGGGACCAAAGTCGCCCCGGTCCAAAATCGTTAAATCTCAAGGTGGAGCACAGACATGCGTGAATACAAGATAGCAGCGATCCCTGCGGATGGGATTGGCCCGGAAGTCATTGCCGCCGGACTTCAGGTTCTGGAGGCGTTGGAACAGCGCAGCGGCGACTTCAAGATCCATACCGAGACCTTTGACTGGGGTTCGGACTATTATAAGAAGCATGGCGTGATGATGCCGGCCGATGGGCTTGAGAAGCTGAAGAAGTTCGACGCGATCTTTTTCGGTGCGGTCGGCGCTCCGGACGTTCCCGACCACATCACGCTGTGGGGCCTGCGCCTGCCGATCTGCCAGGGGTTCGACCAGTACGCCAATGTGCGCCCGACGAAGATCCTGCCCGGCATCACGCCGCCCTTGCGCAATTGCGGTCCGGGCGACCTCGACTGGGTGATCGTGCGGGAGAACTCCGAAGGCGAATATTCCGGCCATGGCGGCCGCGCCCATCGCGGCCTTCCGGAAGAGGTCGGCACGGAAGTGGCGATCTTCACCCGCGTCGGGGTCACCCGCATCATGCGCTATGCCTTCAAGCTGGCCCAGGCGCGTCCGCGCAAGCTGCTGACCGTCGTCACCAAGTCGAACGCCCAGCGTCATGGCATGGTCATGTGGGACGAGATCGCGGCCGAAGTGTCGAAGGAATTCCCGGACGTCACCTGGGACAAGATGCTGGTCGATGCGATGACGGTGCGCATGACGCTGAAGCCGGAGACGCTCGACACGATCGTGGCGACCAACCTGCATGCCGACATCCTGTCGGATCTGGCCGGTGCGCTGGCCGGCTCGCTCGGGGTCGCGCCGACCGCCAACATCGACCCGGAGCGCCGTTTCCCGTCGATGTTCGAGCCGATCCACGGGTCCGCCTTCGATATCACGGGCAAGGGCATTGCCAATCCGATCGCGACCTTCTGGACGGCCGCGCAGATGCTCGAGCATCTCGGCGAACGCGAGGCTGCTGCGCGGCTGATGAGCGCCGTCGAGCGTGTCACCGAAGCAGGCATCCTAACGCCGGACGTCGGCGGCACCGCCAACACGAAGCAGGTCACCGATGCCGTCTGCGACGCCATCGCAGGGTCGAATATCCCGAAGATGGCTGCGGCCTAATGACCTGGAACGATGTGTCCGCTCGCCAGGTGCTGCGTCGGATCTTCGACGCAGCCGTTGCCCGTGCGGATCCGCGGGCAGCGGTGATCAACAACCTCCCGGAGCGTCCAAGAGGTCGCTGCATCGTTGTGGGGGCAGGCAAGGCGTCGGCCGCGATGGCGGCCGCGATCGATGTGGCCTGGCCTGATGTCGATCTTTCAGGCGTGGTAGTAACCCGTTACGGCCACGCGGTCCCGGCAGGACGCATCGAAATCCTGGAAGCCTCCCATCCCGTCCCGGATGCGATGAGCGTCATGGCCGCAGAAAGGATCTTCGCTGCGGTCCAGGGCCTTGGACCGGAGGATCTCGTGGTGGCTCTCATCTCCGGCGGAGGCTCTTCATTGCTGGTCGCGCCCGCCGGCCAGATGACCTTGGCGGACAAGAAGGCGGTCAACCAGGCGCTGCTTGCCAGCGGCGCCACGATTTCCGATATGAACACCGTACGCAAGCATCTTTCGGCCATCAAGGGTGGGCACCTGGCGCGCGCTGCTCGACCCGCGAGGCTGCTGACACTGGTTATCTCTGATGTACCAGGAGATGATCCATCGGAGATCGCGTCCGGCCCGACGGTGGCGGATCCCTCCACAATGGCAGAGGCCCGCGCGATCGTCGCCCGCTATGGTATCGATTTGCCGCAGGCTGCGCGGTCAGTTCTGACACACGGCAAGGAGACGCCCAAGGCAGGGGACGTTGAAGGTGAAATTCGTCTGATTGCGGCCCCCTCGATCGCGCTCGACGCGGCGGCGGCGGCGGCACACAAGGCCGGACTGCGTCCGCTGATCCTCGGTGATGCCCTGGAAGGCGAAGCGCGCGAGATGGGGCGTGTCATGGCGGGTATTGCGCTATCCGCCCGTGACAAGGGCCTGCCTGTCGCGGGGCCTGCCGTGATCCTCTCCGGCGGTGAGGGAACCGTTTCACTCGGGGTCACGACCGAAGGCCGCGGGGGGCGAAACACGGAATTCCTTCTCAGTCTTGCTGTCGCTCTCAAGGGAGCTGAGGGCATCTGGGCCATCGCCGGCGATAGCGATGGCATCGACGGCGTCGAGGATGCTGCCGGGGCGCTGGTGGCGCCGGACAGCATTGCTCGCATGCACGAAGCTGGCATCGATCCCCGCGCTACCCTGGCGGTCCACGACAGCTATACGGCGTTCAAGGCCATCGGCGATCTCGTGGTCACCGGTCCCACGCTCACGAATGTCAACGATATCCGCGCAATCCTCATAGGTTAGGTTTCATCATGTTCATCCGCAACAATCGGAGGTCGAAGATCATCGCGACAGTCGGCCCGGCTTCCAGTTCGCCCGGCATGCTTCGCTCGCTGTTCCGCGCCGGTGTCGACACGTTCCGCCTGAACTTCAGTCATGGCGACCGGGCGGATCATGCCGAGGTCTACCGGAGCATCCGGGCTCTTGAAAAGGAACAGGATGCCGGCATCGCCGTCCTGCAGGATCTTCAGGGTCCGAAGATCAGGATCGGAGTGCTGGCGCATGGCAGGCTTGATCTGGCGCGCGGGGCGACGATCGGATTTGTCCTTGGGCGGGAGGGTGGCGAAGGAATGAACGACATTCCACTCCCGCATCCGGAGATCTTCGACGTGGCCGTGCCCGGCATGCATCTGCTGATCGATGATGGCAGGATAAGGGTCCGGATCAGGGAGGTGATGGAGGGGCGGCTCGTCTGCGAGGTTATCAACGGCGGCACCCTGTTGAACCGCAAGGGGGTTAACGTGCCCGGAGCGGTCCTCGACATCTCCCCGCTCACGGCGAAGGATCGTGAAGATCTGGAATTCGGCCTTGAGCTGGGCGTCGATTGGGTCGCGCTCTCTTTCGTTCAGCGGGCACGCGACATGATCGAAGCACGATCCCTCGTTGGAGATAGGGCTGGCCTTATCGCCAAGATCGAGAAGCCGTCTGCTCTTGATGATATCGAGGATATTGTAGGGCTTTCGGACGGCGTCATGGTGGCGCGCGGTGATCTCGGTGTCGAGATCCCGCCGGAGGATGTCCCGGCCAAGCAGAAGGACATCATCCGTGCATGCCGGGTCGCGGCCAAGCCTGTGATTGTTGCCACGCAGATGCTTGACTCTATGGTGAGTTCGCCCACGCCGACGCGGGCGGAGGCCTCCGACGTGGCCGGCGCCATCTACGATGGGGCGGATGCCGTCATGCTGTCGGCGGAATCCGCGACAGGTGCCTATCCGGTAGAGGCGGTCGAAATGATGAGCCGGGTCATAGAAAAGACGGAGAAGCACAAGCACTATCGGCCAATCCTGGAAGCGACAGAACCCGACGTCGTTCAGTCCCCTCCGCATGCGGTCGCCACTGCGGCCGCCAATGTCGCGGTGGCCCTTGGCTCGCCGGTTGTGGTTGCATACACTTCGAGCGGAACAACGGCGGCAAGGATTTCGCGCGCGAGGCTGGCCTTGCCAATTCTGGCTCTCACTCCGTCCGAACAAGTCGCGCGCCGGCTCAACATGTTCTGGGGAGTGGTCGGCGTGCGATCACAAGATGTCCACACCTATGAGGCGTCGCTGCTTCATGCGCAACGGGCGGTGCAGGAAGCAAAGCTGGCAAGTCCCTCCGATCACATTGTTATCGTGGCGGGATTCCCATTCGCGCAACGGGGCAGCACCAACAATCTCCGTGTTGTGCAGATCGCCGCAACCGATAACCTAGAGATTGCGTAGATTGTACCTGGCAATAAGGGGGATCAGTGCGTCATGCGCGTGTTTGCGGTGCAGCCGTGCGGCGCGGCTTGCCGCCTCCGCATCACTCTGCTCGATTGCCTCTATGATTTCCGCATGCTCACCGGCCGAGTGCAGCGGCAAGGGGCGTAGGTTGAGGGTGAACATGCGGGCGCGATGCAATTGATCGGCGACAGTCCCCGCCATTCGCATCAGGCGGCTGTTTCCGCTCTCTGTTACGAGGGTCTGATGAAAATCCTCGTCGGCGACAGCCCATCGTGGAAGGTCGTTGTCCGCCAATGCCTCAATCATCCGCTTTGTGGCAGCCTTCAGAAGCTGGAAGACGGGCGCGCGTTCCTCCATCGGCAACCGGGCGAGCCGTGCCGCCGCTGCACCCTCGAGCGCGGTGATGACTTCGTAGATTTCCTCGATATCCGCGGGAGACAGGGCGCAGATTATGATGCCCTTCTTGGGAAGTATCCGGACCAGTCCGTCTTCCTGCAGTCGCGCCATGGCTTCGTGCACCGGGGTTCGGCTCATGCCGAGCTGACGGGCGATTTCAATTTCCGCAGCCTGGTATCCGGGGGGAAACGCGTTGGAGCGTATCGCCTCCTTGATGGCGAGATAGGCGGCAGAAACCCGACCCGAACCGTTGCTGTCGGCGTTTGCTGAATTCTGTTCTGTGACCGGATCGCGTGGTGCGGCTCCGGGAATGTCGATCGTCTTGATCATGAGCTGCCTGACGTTGTTTCAACGCGCGTTATAGCCGCTCTTACAACACTTGACAAAGGGTCACGCATCAACAAATGTAAGCTTGCATGCAAGGTAGGATGGAAAAGGGTGTGGAGGCATCCTTCGCGATCTCAGGGAGGAAAGCGCGATGAAAAAGGTACTATTGTCCCTCACGGGTGTCCTGTTTGCCATGTCCAGCCATCTGGTTCTGGCGCAGGAGAACTATCCTGACCGACCCATCACAATTGTGGTGCCTGCCGCAGCCGGTGGTCCAAGTGACACCGTCGCGCGTCTGGTGGCCCAGTCGATGTCAACCACGCTGGGTCAGCAGGTGCTGATCGAGAACATGGGTGGCGCCGGCGGCTCTCTTGGTGCCGGGACAGTGGCGCAGGCGGACCCCGACGGCTACCGACTGTTGCTCTATCATATCGGCGTAGCAACCTTCGCAGCACTTTATCCCAACCTGACCTATGTACCGAGCGAAGACTTTTCCAGCGTCGGGCTGATTACCGAGGTTCCGATGACCGTCGTCGGCAGAAAGGACTTCGAGCCTAAGACCTTCGCAGATCTCGTTACCTATGTGAAGGCAAACGGCCCCGCCGTCACCTTCGGCACCGCTGGCACGGGTGCCGTTTCCGATCTCTGCGGCAGGTTGTTGCAGGATGCGCTCGACACAAAGATAACATTGGTGCCCTACAAGGGCATGGGCCCGGCGATGACCGATCTCATCGGCGGCCGCATAGATCTCGCTTGCGATCAGACCACCAATACCACAACCCAGATCAAGGCCGGCGAGGTTCATCCTTATGCTGTTACGACAAAGGCCCGGATCGATGTGCTGCCGGATCTTCCAACCGTGGAGGAGAGCGGTCTGCAAGGGTTCGAACTCTCAGCCTGGCATGCGTTGTGGGCTCCCAAGGAAACGCCTGAGGCCGTCCGCAACAAGCTCGCAGAAGCGCTGCGTGCCGCGCTGAAGGATCCGGTCGTAATTGAGCGATTTGCGAGCCTCGGAACAGCACCGGTTTCCGAAGATCTGGCAACACCGGCAGCACTTGACCAGAAGTTCGCGTCTGAAGTCGAGCGACTGACGAAACTGATCAGCGAGAGCGGCAAATAAGCTCAGTTGGGTCGGCGTCTTCAAACGCCCGCCGACCCAACTCGCCATGGCAGCGAGCCATGCAGCCTGCGCTTGATGCTGAGCGCGGTATACTCAACAGGAGCGAACTACCCATGCGTGAATACAAAATTGCAGCGATCCCCGCGGATGGGATTGGCCCCGAGGTGATAGCGGCTGGACTTCAGGTTCTGGAAGCGCTGGAACAGCGCAGTGGGGATTTCAAGATCCATACCGAGACCTTCGACTGGGGTTCGGACTACTACAAGAAGCATGGCGTGATGATGCCGGCCGACGGACTGGAGAAGCTTAAGAAGTTCGATGCGATCTTCTTCGGTGCGGTTGGCGCGCCTGATGTGCCCGACCACATCACGCTGTGGGGGCTGCGCCTGCCGATCTGCCAAGGGTTCGACCAGTACGCCAATGTGCGCCCGACGAAGATCCTGCCGGGCATCACGCCGCCGCTTCGCAATTGCGGCCCAGGCGACCTCGACTGGGTGATCGTGCGTGAGAACTCCGAAGGCGAATATTCCGGCCATGGCGGCCGCGCTCATCGCGGCCTGCCGGAAGAGGTGGGCACGGAAGTGGCGATCTTCACCCGTGTCGGCGTCACCCGCATCATGCGCTACGCCTTCAAGCTGGCCCAGGCGCGTCCGCGCAAGCTGCTGACGGTCGTCACCAAGTCGAACGCCCAGCGCCATGGCATGGTGATGTGGGATGAGATCGCGGCCGAAGTATCGGCGGAATTCCCGGATGTCACTTGGGACAAGATGCTGGTCGATGCGATGACAGTCCGCATGACGCTGAAGCCGGAGACGCTCGACACGATCGTGGCGACCAATCTGCATGCCGACATCCTGTCGGATCTGGCCGGCGCGCTGGCCGGCTCGCTCGGTGTGGCGCCGACCGCCAATATCGATCCGGAACGCCGTTTCCCGTCCATGTTCGAACCGATCCACGGGTCTGCCTTCGACATCACCGGCAAGGGCATTGCCAACCCGATCGCAACCTTCTGGACGGCGGCGCAGATGCTCGAGCATCTCGGCGAACGCGAGGCCGCGGCCCGGCTGATGGGCGCCGTCGAGCGGGTCACCGAAGCGGGCATCCTGACGCCGGATGTCGGGGGTACCGCAAACACGAAACAGGTCACCGACGCCGTCTGCGACGCCATCGCAGGGTCGAACATTATCTGAACGGGAACATCGTCAGAGGAGGCCAAAGGGGAGGAGACCATGGCTACACTTGAAAAGCACACCCGGAAAAATCTGATTGCCGGTGGCATATTCGTTGCCATCGCAGCCGCTTTCGCCGTGCAGGGTCTACGGTATGAATTCGGGACCGCGACACAGATGGGGCCGGGCTTTTTCCCGGTGGTTCTTGCTTTCGTATTGGGTGCACTCGGTGCCGTCATCGGCCTGGATGGCTTGCGCAGCGAGCCGGAGCCGACCGATGGTTCCGTCCCCTGGCGCGGACTCGTCCTCATCTGTCTCGCACTTGCCATCTTTGCAGCCGGAGCGCGCGATCTTGGGCTCGTACCCGTCGTCCTGCTTTGCACGTTCATGACGGCACTCGCATCCCGCCGAAATTCACTGGTATCGGCGGCTATGATGGCCGCTGTCATCGCCACTCTTTGCTATCTGGTCTTCAAGGTCGGGCTGGCAGTTGCCATTCCGACTTTCGGGCCGGTTTTCGGACTATGAGGTGCCTACCATGATGGATCTGATCTCGCATCTTGCTCTCGGCTTCGAAACCGCGCTGACGCCGATAAACATTGTCTGGTGTTTCGTCGGCGTCCTGCTGGGCACACTCGTTGGCGTGTTGCCAGGCATTGGACCGACTGCGACGATCGCAATGCTTCTGCCAATCACCTTTACCTTCTCTCCAGTCACATCGCTGATCATGCTGTCGGGCATCTACTACGGTGCCCAATATGGCGGGTCCACGACGGCAATCCTCATCAACCTGCCGGGGGAGAGTTCGTCGGCCGTGACGGCGATCGACGGCTACCAGATGGCGCGAAAAGGACGAGCTGGCCAAGCGCTGGCAACGGCCGCGCTTGGATCGTTCTTCGCAGGCTGCGTGGCAACTCTCCTGGTCGCAATCGCTGCTCCACCCCTTGCCTCGATCGCGCTCCAGTTTGGTGCGCCGGAATATTTCGCCCTGATCGTCCTCGGCCTCCTGGTTTCGATCTCGCTTGCCCATGGCTCCGTGCTCAAGGCGCTGGGAATGATCGTCATCGGCCTGTTGCTCGGAACGGTGGGGCAGGACATCTATACGGGCGAGGAGCGCTTTACCTTCGGTCGGCTGGAATTGTCGCAAGGAGTCAATTTTGTCTCGATCGCCGTCGGCATCTTCGGTGTCTCTGAAATCTTCCGCAACCTACAAAATGAACACGCGCGCGAAGTCGGCGTGAAGCGCGTCACGAACCTTTGGCTGACGAAGGATGATTTCCGGCGGATTATAGGTCCTGTCTTTCGGGGAACTGCACTTGGCTCGCTTCTTGGCGTATTGCCGGGCGGCGGTCATGTACTGGCGTCCTTTGCAAGTTACTCGGTCGAGAAGAACCTGTCGAAAAATCCGTCAGAGTTTGGTCACGGGGCTATCGAGGGTGTAGCTGGCCCCGAAAGCGCCAACAACGCAGCGGCACAAACGTCCTTCATTCCGTTGCTTACCCTCGGGATCCCGGCGCATCCGGTCATGGCCCTCATCGTCGGCGCCTTCATCCTACAGGGGATCACGCCGGGGCCGGACGTCATTACCAGCCAGCCGGCGCTGTTCTGGGGCATCATCGCATCGATGTGGATCGGCAACCTGTTGCTGGTGATCCTCAACCTGCCGCTGATTGGCCTTTGGGTGAAGATGCTGAGCATACCCTACCGAATGCTGTTTCCAGCCATCGTCATTTTTGCCTCCATCGGGTGCTATTCTATCAACAACAATCCCTTTGACGTCTATGCGATCATCGTCTCCGGCATACTCGGCTACGTCCTGATCAGGGTCGGCTGCGAACCCGCTCCGCTTTTGCTGGGCTTTGTGCTGGGGCCTTTGCTTGAGGAGCATCTACGGAGGGCGATGATCATCTCTCGTGGTGACGCGACGGTATTCGTCACAAACCCGATCGCTGCCTCGCTGCTGGGTGTGGGTCTGCTCTGTGTCGTCCTCGCTCTTTTGCCCTCGATACGTTCAAAGCGGGACCAGGTGTTTGTGGAGGATGACTGAAAGCAACAAGGCGTCAGAATAGCCCGTGCAAACAGATCCGGAATTTCTCAGCGTCTGTTTGCGGCTGTTCTGATGCTTGCTTCTAGAGTTGGTCGGCCAGCTATGCGGCATCCAAAACCGCGCTGGTTTATGAAGAGAGCCACGGAGCAGCCAACTGACGCCATTGTACGATGTCTGCAATCGGACCCTCTATCGCCTTGATGGCATCACGGGTTCCGATTCCATCAAGGCGAAATACCCTTATGAAAGTACCGCTCGCGGCGACTAGCCGCGAGCGGTACGGGCAGGCAGCTACGACTTCATGGGCGCTTCCACATCCGAAAACACCTGAACCGCATCTGGCAGCCTGGCACCCTTGATCTTGATCGCCGAAACGGCCGCATTGAGTTCGGCGAGTTCAGAACTATCGAGCCGGAGGGACGCTGCACCGATATTCTCGATCATGTGAGCCATTTGGGTGGTGCCTGGGATCGGCACGATGAAGGGCTTCTGGGCCAGCAGCCAAGCAAGGGCGATCTGACCAAGACGAGCCTGTTTGCGGTCGGCCCAGGTCTTCAACAGTTCCACAAGCGCTAGGTTATTCGGAAGGTTATCCGGTGCGAAGCGACCCTCGATGCCTCGGATATCGCCTGGAGCGAAGCGGGTCTTTGCGTCGATCGCGCCATTGAGGAACGCAACACCGAGCGGGCTCCACGGCACAAAGCCAATGCCGAGTTCTTCGCAGACCGGAATTGCCCCGGTTTCGGGTCCACGCCACAGCATCGAGTATTCGCTTTGGACGGCTGTGAGGGGAACGGCCGCATGTGCGCGGCGAAGTGTGTTCAGCCCCATTTCGGATAGGCCCCAATGAAGGACCTTGCCCTGATCCATCAGGTCCTTGACCGAGCCCGCAACATCTTCGATCGGAATCTGAGGATCAACGCGGTGCTGATAGAGCAGATCGATCCGGTCGGTGCGCAGGCGCTTGAGCATACCCTCCACTACAGCCTTGATGTGCTCCGGGCGGCTGTTCAGCCCCGGCTTACGTTCACCCGTCTCGAGATCGATGTTCCAGCCGAACTTGGTGGCGATGACGATCTGGTCGCGGAACGGTTCGACGCCTTCGCCAAGGATGCGCTCGACCTCATGCGGACCATAGGCTTCCGCAGCATCGTAAAAGGTCAGGCCGTTGTCGAAGGCGGCGCGGATGATGTTGTGCATCTCGGGGCGCGTCGGGATCGTCTGCTGGTAGGTGCGGCTCATGTTCTGGACGCCGAGGCCGACACTGGAGACCTCCAGCGTTCCGAGTTTGCGCCGTCCGATCGAGGATGTGGAAGCCGTCACAGGAGCGGTCGCCTGCGTGGCTGTCTGCGCGTTTGCCACATCGACGGTTGCCGCAGCGGCCAGTCCCCCGGCCGCCAGCAACAAGCCACGCCGGTTCAGTTCAGGTCCGTGTTTCGTTGTCATATCCGCTTTCCTTGTGTTGATGGTGGATGTGTTGAAGGTGCCGGCGGTCATTGTGACCGTTCCCAGAACAGGGTGGCGTCGGTGATCCAGCCTTCGGCGCTGGTGCCTGCTCCCGTGCCGAAACCATGGCCGACTGACGGGAATTCTTTGTATTCGACGGTGGCACCGAGGCGCTTCAGGTCGGCGATCCGACTTTCCATGGAAGCGGGCGGAGCGATCCGGTCGTCCGATCCCACGACCGCAAAGGTCGGCGGTTCACTGTCGGAATGGTCGGAATGCGCGGTATAGGCCATGACAACCGCCGCAGGCTTGGGCAAGACATCCCCTCCGAACGCGGCGACCCCGTGCTGATCCGATAAATGCTGCCATGCGCGCGCCCGCTGAGCTTCCCCAGACGGAATACCTTTTCGTCGCGACATCAAGCGTTTCGCTGTTCCGGAAGACATAGGAAATGGCCGCCGCAAGGTCCTGTGTTGCGACCCTGCCGCCCTGGCCAACACGGTATTTCAGGACGAAGACGTTATAGCCCTGTCGGTTGATCCCAACCGCATAGGGAAACCCCTCGTGGACGGAACCGACATAGGCGAACCCGCCGCCGGGGGAGACGATCGCGAAGGGCGCGCCAGGTCGGCCGCGGAAGTAGAACAGACCCGTGTCCTCTTTGCTCGGGTCTGCACGTTTATCGGCCTCGGTATAGATGTCGTAAAACACCTGGTGGCCCGCTGCGACATCCTCGATCATCCGGTTCAGTCCGCCAAGCACCGTCCCGGTGTCGACGGCACTGTGATACGGAAGAAGCCCGCCGATTTCGCTCAACTTCATCGACTCGTCATAGGGACGATCGTCCCAAGGCAGGATGCGACCGGCGTATCCGGAGAATGCCGGATGACGCAGGATGTCTCCGACCGTGCTCGTCGCGGATAGGAGCCGGCGCTCAGTGCTCTGGGCTTGCTCTGACTGCGGCATGGTGGATTCCGTTCTCCCTGCGACGGGATCGAACAGGAATGGCAACGAAGCGAGAAGGACGGTCCTGAGGCTGTTCAACGGTGCGCTCCTTTCACCAAACGTCGGTTTTCAGGTCGATCAGCCACGTGCGGCCTGCGCCCTGGTCTGTCGGATGGCATCGTTGAAGCCCTTCGGGGTGCTGCTGGGGCCTGCAAGCTTGCCGACCCTGACCTGATCGATACGCTTGCCGACGACGACCTTCGGTACGGCGGCTGCAAATGCGCGCTGCAGCTCAAGGGATCGGGGGACATAGGCATGCGTGGTTACGCTCACGGCAGTAACAATACCGTCCTTGAGCGCCGCCTTGACCGTGATGTGCGATGGCTGCCCGCCGTACTCTCCAGTCGCTGTGTAGACGCCATCCACAAATCTGGCGGACCTTGCGCTTTGTGCTTCCGCAGCACCGGCAAACGTGAATGTCAGGGCACTGGCCAAAAGAAGGTTTCTTGTCTGGTTTTGCATCGTGTTTTCCTGTCTCAGGTGAAGACTTCGCCATCGAAATTGTCCGAGACTTCGACGCGCCCGTCGGCGAACATGCGCAGATAAGAGAAGTCGAAGGTTGCCATCAGTCGCGCGGAGGAGCCGAAGAAGAGCGCGGTCGCCGTGTCTGCCGCGATCGCCCAGGTGGCAATGACCTCACTCGTCGGTCGCCCGGTGCGGCCGTCGATGACGTGATGGAGACCGTCACCCCACGCTCTCCGATTGGATGCGGACGCGCAGAGGGAGCGGTTGATCAGGTTTGCGACCCCAATCACCATGTCCGGATCAAGCGGATGTTCGAGGCCGACATCGAGTGCGGCATCTCCGCGATGGAGGATATCGCCGCCGCCATCGACGACGAAGTCTTTCAAACCGTCAGCCGCAAGCAGGTCGGAGATCAGATCGATCAGTCTGCCTTTGCCGACGGCTCCGATATCGATGACCAGCGGCCTTTGCGTCGTGATCGAATTGACCTCGCGCTGCACGTCTCGATGCCAGACCGGACGTTGGGCCGCCATCAACGTGATGGCCCCGTCGTCAGCTCCAGCGTATAGTCGCGGTCATAGCCGAGAAGCTCCAGATCGCGGCCGACGAGCGGATCGACCGCCCCGTCCGTCGCGACATGGAGGCGGTCACAGAGGTCGAAGATCAGGGCTGCGTCCGACGGAAAGCTGAACCTTCCGCCATCGGCAGCATTGGCGATCCGCGTCACAATGGAATCATGCCGGGACCGCGAATAGATGCTGTCGAAACGCTCCACCAGATCAACGACCTCCGCTCTGGTCTCGGCTGGAAGCGGCGCAGGCGTGTCGATCTGCCAGGACGTGCCGATGGCATCGAACTGAAAGGAGGAGGTCGCCACACCGTCACCGACTGCCATCAGCTTAGAGCTTTCGCGTGCCGAGCCACTTGACCATGGTCGGATCGCGATGGTCGAAGAAGCTGCTGGACTTCTGGTCAAGAGAGGCGATCGCTGCGACGTCTTCCTGATCAAGCTCGAAGTCGAACACCGAAAAGTTCTCGGCCATCCGTTCCTTGCGCACCGACTTCGGGATGGCGACGATGTTGCGCTGGATCAGCCAGCGCAGCACGACCTGGGCAACGCTTTTGCCGTGTTTCCTGCCGATCGACTGCAAGAGCTCGTTCGTGAACAGGCCGTTCTTGCCCTCCGCGAACGGCCCCCATCTTCGGGCTGGACATTGTACTCCTCGAGCAGCGTCCGAGCATCCTCCTGCTGATGGAACGGGTGGATTTCGATCTGATTGACCGCCGGCACCACCTCGTTGTGAAGCACGAAGTCCAGCAGTCGGTCGGGATAGAAGTTGCTGATACCGATCGCGCGAATGCGACCTGCCTTGTAGAGTTCCTCCATCGCACGCCAGGCGCCATAGACGTCATTATAGGGCTGGTGGATGAGCCAGAGGTCGAGATAGTCGAGCTGCAGCTTGTTCAAGGTTCGTTCGAAGGCGGCCTTCGCTCCTTCATAGGTCACGTCTTCGATCCAGAGTTTGGTCGTGACGAAGAGTTCACTTCGTTGAATGCCGTGATTGCGAATGGCGTTGCCGACGGCCTCTTCGTTGCCATAGGAGGTGGCGGTATCGAGCAGGCGATAGCCGACATCGATCGCGTCGCGGACGCTACGCTCGCACTCGGCGGGGTCGGGTACCTGGAAGACACCGAAGCCGAGGATCGGCATCTCGACCCCATTGTTGAGCGTCACTGTTGGAACTGTGCTGGTCATGTCGATTTCCTTTCATGGAGGCGCGAGCGCGAGGCTCACCGCTGATGTCATTTGCCCACACGGGCCTGAAGGTGAGCGGGATATCGGTCGCCGACGATGTCGATCTTCGCGAGTGCCATGGCGATTTCCGTGGCGTCTTCCGGTGAGAGTTCAACACCCGCCGCACCGAGGTTCTCTTCGAGGCGATGAAGTTTGGTGGTGCCGGGGATCGGCACGATCCAGGGCTTCTGCGCTAGCAGCCATGCAAGCGCGATCTGAGCGGGTGTCACACCCTTCGATTCCGCGATCTGCGTCAGCGCGGTAACGAGTGCGTGGTTTGCCTTCAGGTTTTCCGCCTGGAACCGGGGAACGACGCTGCGGAAGTCACCGGGGCCGAACGTTGCGCTCTCATCGATCTTGCCCGTCAGAAAACCCTTGCCGAGCGGGCTGAACGGCACGAAGCCGATGCTCAGCTCCTCAAGCGTCGGAATGATTTCCTTCTCCGGCTCGCGCCAGAACAGGGAATATTCGCTCTGCAGCGCGGCGACGGGCTGGATCGCATGTGCCTTGCGGATCGTCTGCGCACCGGCCTCGGAGAGGCCGAAGTGTTTGACCTTGCCTTCGGCGATGAGGTCCTTGACGGTTCCCGCCACATCCTCAATAGGCACGTTCGGATCGACGCGATTCTGGTAGAGGAGATCGATCACGTCGGTGCGCAGCCGCTTCAAAGAGGCCTCGACCGATTGGCGGACATAGTCCGGACGGCTGTTCAAGTGCTGGCCGCCATCGGCACTCGGAAGCTCGAAGCCGAATTTGGTGGCGATCACGACCTTGTCGCGGATCGGTTCGAGTGCCTCGCCGACCACATCCTCGTTGACGAAGGGCCCATAGACCTGCGCGGTGTCGAAGAAGGTAACACCACGGTCGTGGGCGGCCCGGATCAGGGCAACCGCATCCTCGGTGTCGGTCGCCGCACCGTAACCATGGCTCAGTCCCATGCAGCCAAGGCCGAGAGCCGAAACTTCGAGGTGTTTTCCAAGTCTGCGCTTTTCCATGTGTCAGTCCTTTCGAATGTATTTCGGGTTGGTCACGCCGTGGTCGATGCCTTTTCCAGGCGGGCACGGGGACGCGCCATAAACAGGACAGCGAGGATCAGGGTTATTGCGACGAGGACCGATCCGGTTTCCATCGCCACGCTCGCACGTCTGGCCAGAAGCTCCGTCCCCTGCAGGCCTTGCGAGCCAATTGCCGCGACGGCGACGAGAACGCCGAGACCGAGCGAACTGCCAAGCTGATGGGCAACGTTGACGACACCCGAGGCTGCTCCTGCACGCTCCGACGGCACCCGCACGATCCCGCAGGCCGTCAGCGGTCCGAGTGCGCCACCTTGGCCAGCACCGATCAGCATCATCGGAATGACGAGTGCGGCAATCGATGCCTGCTGCATGGCGAAGCTGAGCCAGATCATGCCGATCAGGCCCGTCACGACGCTGGTAACCAGGACTTTGCCAGCGCCGTATCGTCCGATCAGACGTGGTGCCGACATGGCGACGATGAAGTTGACCACCGTCGTTGGAAGAAAGGCGATGCCCGCTTCCGAGGAGCTCAGACCGACGACGCTCTGAAGGAACTGGGCGACAAAGAAGTAAAATCCGACATTCGCACCAAGGAACAGGGCGCGGGCCCCGTATGCGGCTGACCGTTCCCGGTCAGCGAACAGCGATAGCGGCATGATCGGTTGGCTCGCACGCAATTCGACGAACGCAAACAGGATCAGCATGGCAATGCCAAAACCGACGCAAGCCTGGGTTTCCAAGTCGGCCCATCCGGTCGACGCGGATCGGATGACACCGTAGACGAGCGCCACGATCCCTAGCGTCGATATGATCGCACCCGCGATATCGAAGGTACCGGGGGTTCTCTCCGTTTCACCAACGTAGCGTTTCGCGGCGATCATCATCGCAATGCCGATGGGCAGGTTGATGAAGAAGCCGACGCGCCAGGACAGCCAGTCGGCAAGAAGACCGCCGACCACCAGGCCGAACGCGGCCGATACCCCTGCCGCAGCAGCATAGTAGGACACGGCACGCGTGCGCTCTGGACCCGGCTCGAAATTGGTCTGCAGGAGAGCGAGCGTCGAAGGAGCGAGGATAGCAGAACCGAGACCCTGCAGGGCTCTTGCGGCAATCATGACCCCCGGTGTCTGCGACACGCCGATCACGAGTGACGCAAGCGAAAAGATCGTTAGCCCGATGAGGAACATGCGGCGTCGCCCGAAGATGTCGCCCGCACGCGCACCGAGCAGCAGGCAGCCACCGAAGGTCAGCGTGTAGCCGGTGGAGACCCAGGCGAGGCCCGCATCGCTGAAGCCCAGTTCGACATGAATCCTTGGCAGCCCCGTCAGCACGATGGAGATGTCGAGGACGATCATCACGTAGCTGATCAGGATGATCGCGCGAATGGCCGTCTTGTTCGCGGAGGGTTTTTCATCAGGGCCGATTGGCATTTCCGTGTTCCGTTCAGGGTAGAGCCCGCCGTCCTCCACGGCGGTGCCTGTTTCGATAAGACAGAGATATCGCTTGCCGACCCTTTGGATTAGGGGCAGTAATCGGGATGAAGCTATAAGGATGTCTAATGAATGCCGCAGGAGAACTTCAACGATCTGGTCGCCTTCGTGATGGTGGCGCGCGAAGAAAGCTTCACGAAAGCGGCGGTCAAACTGGGCGTGTCGCAGTCGGCACTCAGTCAGACCGTTCGCGGGCTTGAAGAGAGACTGGGGCTTCGGCTGCTGACGAGAACGACACGCCGCGTGTCTCCCACAGCAGCGGGCGAACGCTTGCTCAGAATAGCGGGTCCGAGGTTTGAGGAAATCCAGACGGAATTGGCAGCGCTCGCCGAAATGCGTGACACGCCTGCCGGAACCGTTCGTATTACTTCCGGCGAGCATGCGGCAATTTCGGTCCTCGCACCCGCGCTCGAAAAGATCCTGCCAGACAATCCTGATGTCAACGTCGAGATCACTGTCGACTACGGTCTTACGGACATCGTCGCCGAGCGCTATGACGCAGGTGTGCGGCTTGGCGAGCAACTGGCCAAGGACATGATCGCTATTCGGATCGGCCCGGAAATGCGCATGGCTGTCGTGGGCGCACCCTCCTATTTCCGGCAGAACCCGTGGCCCGAAGTCCCACAGGACCTGACGGGACACAACTGTATTCAGATCAGGATGCCCACTCACGGCAACATCCTCTCGTGGGAGTTCGAGAAGGACGGACACGAGCTCAAGGTGAGGGTGGAAGGGCAACTGGTGTTCAACAACATCGCGATGCGCCTCGACGCTGTGAGAAGAGGACTTGGCCTGGCCTACATGCCTGAGGATCAGGTCGCGGAGTTGATTGCCAGTGGCGAGGTAGTGCGGGTGCTGGAAGACTGGTGCGCGCCATTCCCAGGATATCATCTCTACTACCCGAACCGCAGGCACACCTCCCCTGCGTTTGCCTTGGTCGTCGAAGCCCTCCGCTATCGCGGATAACCCGCTAATCAACCGTTTGTGATTAATAAGAAAGGCTAATGGCTTCAATCGGAAATGGGCAGCTAATCATCTGAGTGATGCCCGCGTACCCTGCTCGCAACTTAATGATTGTGAGATCGATATGCCCCGCACACTCGCTAAAACCCTATCCGTCCTCGCTTTCTCAAGCGCCCTCGCGCTCACCAGCGTGGCGTTTGCCCAATCCTCTTCCAAGCCTGAACCGCTCGTTATCCAGGATCAGGGCAGCTTTGCGGTGGGCGGTACCGTCTCGCAGACCGCTGGCACCTACAACAACAATGCCCCGACTCCTGAGGGACAGTCGCTTCACGGCGACCACGCGTACGTCTTCTACCAGGTTCCGCAGGACCCCAAGCCTCTGCCGATCATCATGCTGCACGGAGCATATCAGTCCGGCCGTAGTTGGGAGACCACACCGGATGGCCGTGAAGGTTTCCAGACCATTTTCCTGCGCAAGGGTTTCTCCACCTACATCGTTGACCAGCCGCGTCGTGGTTGAGCTGGCAAGAGCACGGTGGCGACGACGATCGAGCCGACGCCCTATGATCAGCTGTTCTTCGACCAGTTCCGCCTCGGGAAATGGCCCGACTACTTCGAGAACGTCCAGGTCGATCGTAGCCCAGCAGCCCTTGACCAGTTCTTCCGCTCAGTGACACCGAACACTGGGCCCTTCGATACAAACGTGATCTCGGACGCGATGTCGGCCCTGTTCGAGAAGACTGGACCGGGCATCCTGTTCACCCATTCGCAAGCAGGTGGACCCGGCTGGCTGACGGCGATCAAGAACCCGAACGTCAAGGGCATCGTGGCGTTTGAGCCCGGTAGCGGCTTCATCTTTCCGGAAGGCGAAGTGCCAGCCGACATGGCGAGCGCTGCCGGCACGCTCAAGGGTGAAGCGGTTCCCGTCGCCAATTTCGAGAAACTGACCAAGCTGCCGATCGTCATCTACTACGGCGACAATTTCCCCGTTGAACCGACGGTAGAGCGTGGCCAGGACAACTGGCGGGTTCGTCTCGCCATGGCGAAGCTCTGGGTCGACACCGTCAACAAGCATGGCGGCGACGCGACGCTCGTTCACCTGCCGGAGATCGGCATCAAGGGTGGCACCCACTTCCTGATGTCGGACCTGAACAATGTCGAGATCGCGGACGTCGTATCCAAATTCCTCACCGACAAGAAGCTCGACTGATCAATGGCCGCGCTTTGAGCAATAGCCGCTGCGCGCTTTCCCCGAACTTAAAAGGAGCCAGACAATGGCTAACGAGATCATCAACACAAGACGCCGCGAGTTCCTCGGAGCCTCCGCGCTCGTCGTCTCCGGTGCACTGCTTGGCGTGTCAGCAATGACGACCAGAACCGTCGCCGCCGACTACAAGCAGAATCCGTTCACGCTCGTCTATGACGGTGCGATCACCGCGAACGAGCCGGGCAAAGTGAACATCTATCTAGTGAAATATAAGCTGAACGGTCTCGATATCGTCGCCAATGTCTATACCCCGGCCGGATACGATCCGTCGAAGACGTATCCAGCCCTCGTGCTGGCGCACCCGAATGGCGGCGTGAAAGAGCAGACGACGGGTCTCTATGCCCAACGCCTCGCGGAGCAGGGCTTCATCACCATCACCGCCGACGCCGCCTATCAGGGCGGAAGCGGCGGCGAGCCGCGCAGCATCGACAAACCGCAGTACCGTGTCGAAGATATCCACGGCATGGCTGATTTTATAAGCGGCTTCCCCGGTGTCGATACAGCCCGTCTTGGCCTGTTCGGCATTTGCGGCGGCGGTGGGTACTCGCTGTCGGCCGCCAAGACGGACAAGCGCTTCAAGGCCGTGGCGACGCTCAGCATGTTCAACTCCGGGCGCGTGCGCCGCAACGGCTTCCAGGATAGCCAGATGGACACGATCCAGCAGCGCCGGTGGTGTGAAAGCGGCGTTTTCGAGAGGATTTTCAAAGTTTTGTCGAGAGATCGCACTTACTGGCCGAAACATAAGGTTAGGCCGGAGGTGCGGAATGCCTGGCTGTCAAAGCGCTCGCCGGCGGCTTGTGCGCCGTATGACAATATTTTTGCGCCAGGTTGCGGCACGCACGCAGTGTCAGCGCCATGACCGTCAATGTGGTGCCGGAGATCCCGCCGCCGGGGAATGCGCTGGCGTCGGTCACCAGCAGGTTCGGCACGTCCCAGGTCCGGTTCCAGCTGTCGAGGACGGATGTATCCTTCGACGCACCCATGCGCGCCCCGCCGCTTTCGTGGATCGCCGCGCCCATGCACATGGTCTTGCGAAACCACTTGCGGAACAGAAACCGGCTGAAGGCATCCGCCTCGGGAAAGGCGCCGCGTCCCATTTCCGTGAAGCCGCGCGGCGAGCCGATGAATTCCAGTTCACCGCCGGCGGTCCTCACCATGTCAATCAGCGTCTCCTCCTGCTTCTTGAGCAGTTCTTGTTCCGCCTCGTCCATGACGCATCGGATGTGCGGCACCGATATGCCCCAGGCGTCTTTCTTATGCGGATCAAGCGTGATGCGGTTGTCCGCGTAGGGGAGCATGAGGCCAAAACCGAAGAATGCGAGGCTCGATGGTGCCGTATCGGCGACGGGCGCGCGTCCGACGCTGCCCTGGAAGGCAAAGTCGCCTCGCGGCGCTTTTCCCTCCACATTGTCGAAGCGGGGGATGAAGATGCCGCCCGATGGGTTGTAGAATGGATCCTGTGGCGCTGAATCGTCGTGCGACCAGCCGGGCGCCGGCGCGAACCTGCCGAATGCGAGGCAGGGCAGCTGGTCCATGAAGTAACGGCCAAGCGTGCCCGAGCTGTTGGCCAGCCCGTTCGGATGAGCGGGCGATGCGGAGTTGAGCAACAGCCGCACGCTCTCGATCGGTGACGCGCACAGCACGACGTTTGCAGCGCTGACGGTCCTGATCGCTCCCGAGATGCGGTCGACGAATTCCGCGCCGGTGGCGTGCCCGGTGTTGTTATCGGTGAGGATACGGCGCACGACGGCATCGTAGGTGATCGTCAGCTTGCCGCTTGCCAGCGCCTCGCGAAGCGGGCGTGGCACCCGCTCCGCATCCGGCGCGATATAACGCCAGGAGACGACATGCCGCTCGGGCGATCCGGTCTCGACGGTCTTCTTGAACAGCTGTTCGGCGGGCGTCAGCTTCGCCGGATGCGAATAGACTCCATCGGGCAGCGACGAGACGTGGTCCTCGTTGCCATAGAGATTGAGGTAGCTCTCGGCCTCGGCATAGAAGGGCGCCAGCTCGTCGTAGGAAACAGGCCAATCGGCGCCTCTTCCGGTGCGGCTCTGGATCTTGAAATCGTCATCGCTCCAGCGCATCAGCACGCGTCCGAAGCTGTGCAGGCGACCGCCGGCCTGACGGCCCCTGATCCAGAGGTACGGCGCGCTGCGCGGCGTGGTATAGGGGTTCTTGCGATCGTTGACGAAGAAGCGGCTAAAACGCTCGCTGAAGAATGCGGCCCGGGCCTGGATCGGCTGTCCCTTCAGCGTCGCGCGTGCGCGCTCCCATATATTGATCGCGCTGGTGGGCGGCTTCTTGCGGGACGGATCGAAGTCCTTTTTGCCAATTTCCGCTCCGGCCTCGAGCAGTAGGACGGTAAGGCCGTTGGCAGTCAATTCCTTGGCGGCAAATGAGCCTGCCGCGCCCGAGCCGATCACCAGCGCGTCATACACTTTCTCAGACATATAATTTCCGTATCCTGACTTCATCCATATATCGGTTCGCGGCGCCGATTCCGGCCGCAGTGAGAGTGTGTGTCAAAGGCGATCGCCGTCGGCGCCAAACAGCGATGCCTTTGATACATAAAGACCGACGGTGACCGGATTGTTCGGCAGCAGATCGAGATCGCCCATGACCCTCAGTGAAAGGTTCGTCATTTCCCAGTTGAGCCAGGCAATGGTTTCCGAACCCATGGGCTCGATCACCGAAACGGTGGGGGTGATGCGCGGCCAATCTGGCTTCGGCGCGATGGCGAGATGCTCGGGGCGAATCCCGAAGGTCGCGGGCCCGGGCTGCGGCTCGCTTTTGAAGGCATAGGCTGAAAGGTCGACCACGAGATCCGCTGCTCTGAACAGCAGCGCGCCGTCGCCCTTCTCGATTTTGCCTTCGAAGAAGTTCATCGATGGTGCGCCGATAAAGCCGGCGACGAAGAGGTTTGCCGGGCAATGGTAGATTTCCGCCGGCGTATCCAGTTGCTGGATGACGCCGTCCCTCATGATGGCGATGCGATCGGCCAGCGTCAGCGCTTCGATCTGATCGTGGGTCACGTAGATCATCGTGTTGCCGAGCTGCTGGTGCAGCTTTTTGATCTCGACGCGCAACTCGTTGCGCAGCTTGGCGTCGAGGTTCGACAGCGGCTCGTCGAACAGGAAGACATCGACCTCGCGCACAAGCGCGCGGCCGATTGCGACACGTTGGCGCTGCCCCCCGGACAGTTCGGCGGGACGACGGTCCAGCAAATTGTCGAGGTGGAGCAGGGATGCGGCACGCCCGACACGGCTGTCGATCTCGGCTCTCGGCAGGCCGGCGACGCGCAATCCGAAGGACAGGTTCCTGCGCACCGTCATGCGGGGGTAGAGCGCATAGGACTGGAACACCATGCCGATGCCGCGATCCTTCGGCTCCTCCCAGGTCATGTTCTCACCCGAGATCCATATCTCGCCATCTGTGATGTCAGCCAGCCCGGCAATGGCGTTCAGCAAGGTCGACTTGCCACAGCCTGACGGGCCGAGGAGCACCAGGAATTCCTTGGGCGCGATATCGAGCGACAGCTTTTCGAT
Source organism: Rhizobium sp. CG5 (assembly GCF_023701945.1). GTDB lineage: Bacteria > Pseudomonadota > Alphaproteobacteria > Rhizobiales > Rhizobiaceae > Allorhizobium. The sequence goes on along the minus strand of NZ_JABAEF010000017.1, from coordinate 83,125 downwards.
CACCGTATGATCGCCATAGGTGATCTTCAGATCCTTGATGGAAACGGCAGATTGCATTCGACTTACCCTTTGACGGCGCCGGCCGCGATCCCGCGGACAAACCAGCGTCCGGACAGGAAATAGATGGCGAGTGGGATGAGGGCGGTGAGGATAGTGGCCGCCATGTTGACGTTGTAGTTGCGCTCACCCATCGTCGTGTTGACGATGTTGTTGAGCTGAACCGTCATCGGGAGGTTGTCGCGCCCTGCGAATACCACGCCGAGCAGGAAATCGTTCCAGATGCCGGTAAACTGGAACATCGAGGCGACGACGATCATCGGCAGCGCCATGGGCAGCATGATCTCGATGAATATTCGCCAGAAACCGGCGCCATCGACACGCGCCGCCTTGAACAGTTCCTCGGGGATCGTCACGAAGTAGTTGCGGAAGAGAAGCGTCACAAGTGGCAGGCCGAACAGGACGTGGACGAGAACGATGCCGCCAAGCGTGTTATAAAAGCCCATGATCGCCATGGCGCGGACCAGCGGATAGAGAAAGATCTGATAGGGCACCAGCGCGCCGGCCATGAGCAATCCGAACATCAGTCGACCAGCCGCGGGGCGCCAGAACGACAGGGCATAGCCGTTGATGGCGCCAATGAAGACGGAGATGGCAACGGCTGGGACGGTGATCTTAACCGAATTCCAGAAGCCCATGCGAACCCCGCCACAATCACTTCCGGCGCAGGCGCCTGCCCAGGCGGTCTTCCATGCGGTGAAGTCGATGTGGAGCGGCAGCGCGAAGATCTGTCCAAGCCTGATCTCGTCCATGGTCTTCAGCGACGTGACGACCATCACATAGAGCGGGACGGCGAAAAACAGGGCCGCCGACAGAAGGAACGCATAGAGGCCGATGCGCGCTGCGGTGATTTTGGTCGGCCGCGGGCCGCGGGGATGGGTCATAGCGCACCTGCCAGACGGCGAGCGCGGATATGCTGGGCGTAGCGGATTGGCGCGACGATGATCAGCACCGTCAGCAACAGCACAGTTGCGGCCGCCGTCGCCAGGCCGAGATTCTGTCTTTGGAAAAGATTGTCCATGATAAATTTTGCCGGCACTTCGGTCGCCGATCCGGGGCCGCCATTGGTGAGCGCAACGACGATGTCGTAGGTCTTGATCACGCCCATGGAGAGCAAGGTGCCGGCGGCCGCGAAAGCCGGCGTCAGCTGCGGCAGGATGATCGAGACGTAGATGCGCCAGACGGGAATGCCATCGATCCGCGCCGCGCGCCATTGCTCGCCATCGATGCCGCGCATGCCCGCGAGCACCAGGATCATCACCAGGCCCGCGCCCTGCCAGAGGGCGGCGATCACCACGGCATAGATCGCCAGGTCGCGATTGATGATCCAGTCGAAGGTGAAGCTCTGCCATCCGAACGCACGCACACTCGCCTGAATTCCGAGCGTCGGGTTCATCATCCATTGCCAGATCAGGCCGGTGACCACGAAGGACATGGCATAGGGGTAGAGAAAAATCGTCCGAAAGGCGCTTTCGAAGCGGACCTTGCGATCAAGCGCCGCGGCAAGCAGGAAGCCGAGAGCGAGACAGCCGACGACGTAGAGCACCCCGAAGATAATCAGGTTCTCGAAGGAGATCAGCCACTTCGCGGAGTGGAGCAGCTTTGAATATTGCTCGAACCCGACAAAGGTCGAGGACGGGAACAGCCGGGAATTGGTGAAAGACAGCGTCACCGACCAGACCATGGTTCCGATATAGACGACAATCACCGCGGCCCATGTCGGGACGAGTGCAATGCGCGCCGCCTTGGAGCGGGTGTGCTTCCGTTTCATCAGGTCGCCTTTTCGAAGTGACTTGCGTCCATCCGCGCGTGGCAAGGACACGCGCGGATCGGCCATTCGGGATTATTCGAATGCGGCGGCGAACTGCGCTGCGGATGCATCGATATCGGCCGACGGATTGGCCCAGAACTCATCGATGAAGTCGGTCAGCGTGCCGACCTGCTGCGGCGTGATGGTGATCGCCTGCTCGGGAACGATCTTGCCTTCGGAGAGGTAGGTCATGCCCTTTTGTGTGCAGATGTCGAACTTCGACTTGTCGATATCGGTCCGCGTCGGAATCGATCCCTTGTTCAGCGAGAATTCGACCTGGACGGCCGGGCCCATCACCACTTCGGCCAGCAGCTTTTGTGCGGCGTCCTGGTTCGGATCATTCGTCTTGAGATAGCCGAAGGCGTCGGCGATATAGATCAGGCCAGGCGAGGCCGGCGAGATCGCGCAGCCAAAGTCCTTGCCGGCCACCTTGCCCGCCGCCGTGAATTCGCCTTTGGCCCAATCGCCCATGAACTGCACGCCAGCCTTGCCTGTGATCACCATGGCGGTTGCGTCGTTCCAGTTGCGGCCGGGCGCTCCCTCATCGACATAGCCGCGCATTTTGCCGAAAATCTCGAGCGTCTTCTTGATCCCATCGGAGGCGAGAACCGTCTTGTCCTGGTCGGCATAGATCTTCATGAAGCCATCCATGCCCACCTGGGAAAGCAGGATCATGTTGAAGACCTTGGCCTCCTGCCAGGCCTGGCCACCCCAGGCGATCGGGATCAGCCCCGCGGCTTTCAGCTTGTCCATGTCGGCAAAGAAGGCATCCCAGTCCTTCGGCTCTTCGGCAATGCCTGCCTTGCTGAAGACGTCCTTGGAATAGAACATCCAGCTCTCGCCATGAATGCCGGTCGGGGTCAGATAGACTTTGCCGTCATAGGTCATGTAATCGTAAAGCGCCTTGGGAAGAACGTCTTTCCATTTTCCGGCCGCGCCAACGTCGTCGATCGGGTTCATCAGACCCTGCTCGATGAACTCGGCCGGGTCCTTGCCGACGACCACCTGTTTTGCGGTCGGCGGGTCGCCCGCGACGAGCCGGTTCTGGAACGCGGCATTGGCATTTTCAAAGCCGGCGATGGTCGAGCTTTCCCAGACGCCACCGCGCTTTTCGAACTCTTTCTTGATGGCCTCTAGCGCCCGACCTTCCCCGCCCGATGTCCAGGACGTGAAGACCTCCGCTTTCAACTTTTCGGCTGCCTGCGCGAGGCCAATCGAGCCGAGCAACACGGTGCCGGCAAGCAGGATCATTGTTTTCTTCATGGTTCCACCTCTTGAATAGACCCTCTTTTCGGGGCCATTTGGTTGCATGGATGATTAACGATAGATCGGCGTCAGCGCCTGGCGCACCAGCGTCAGGCCGTCGGCTATGTCGGCGACGGGGTCGGGTGCCGCGTCGAGTTCCAGAATGGCCCAGCCGGAGAACTGGCGATCGCGCAGCAGGCGGATCCAGGCCTGCCAATCGACGCGGCCGAGACCGAAGCGGCAGAAATACGCACGGTGGCGCTCGTGAATGTCCGCGCCGATCGGAGTGTCGGCCGGCATCCTGCCGATCGCATCCTTCCAGTGCGCGATGACCATCCGCTCGTGATGGCGATCGACGAGCTGGATCGGGTCCGAGCCCTCGAGAATGATGTGGGCCGTGTCCGGGCACATGTGGACATAGGCCGGGTCCGTCAGCATCATCATCAGATCGACGTCCCGGGCGGCGGCAAAGATCGAGTGCGCTTCGGTGTGGAGCGCGAGCTTCACGCCTTTCGTGTGGAGGGTCGCGCCGAGGCGATTGAGAAAATCGGCTATGGTCTTTGCCCGGTCGAAATCGTGGAAGCGGATGGGCTGTTCACCGGGCGTTTTGCGCATCGGCGCGCCGATGACCATGATGTCGCCGCCGCAGGCCTTGATGAAGTCCGCATAGCGTTCGGCCTTGTCGATGATGGCCGCCTGTGCTGAGGCCAGGGTGAAATCTCCGGATGCTTCGAGCTCGGCAAAAAAGCCGGAGGCCAGCCGAAGGCCGCGGGCCGCAAGCTCGGCAGCGAAGGCTTGGACCGATCCGTAGGTCTCGATCGCGTCTTGCCAGTTGAATGGCGAGAAGGTCAATTCGACGCCGGTCACGCCCGATGCCTGGACGCTGTCGAGTATCTTGTCCCAGAACGCCCGCGGATTGGATTTCGCATAATCCGTGATCGCGTCGTCACTGTCCACGCCCCAGAAACCTGGGTGAGAAAAGGTCACAAGGTCGACGCCAAATTGAAGATTTTCAGGAGAAGCCATTTGTCAATCCCGTCTCACTCTCATTGTCAGTCTGCACGGAAACAAATTCCCACAATTAGAATATGTATATATTTCAATGGCTTGAATTTTGGCAAACGATTGCCATGGCTGGATATTAGACAAAGCCAAAAATTTTGCAATCGTTTTATGACAATTTTTGGCAATCGTTTGCTATAAGAGGATCGGTTGACGGCAGAATGCTCTCATTTTCGAACCATTGGATGAAAAATGAAGAAATACGATGAAAAGCCGTCTTTGGAAGGGGTGGGGACTCTGATGGCTGACGTGGCCCGCCTCGCCGGTGTCGCGACCTCGACCGTCAGCAGGGCGCTTGCCAATCCCGGCCGGGTCAATGAGAAAACCCGGGCGCGAATTGCCGCTGCCGTCGAACAGCTCGGTTACACGCCGAATGCGGCCGCGCGCAATCTGCGTGTCGGCAAATCCAATGTCATCATGATCGTACTGCCGGGATCGCTGCATTACGGCGCCTCCCAAATTATTCCGCAGGTTTTGGAGGCGGTGAACCGGACGGTCATCAGGAGCGGTTACAACCTGATGATTGCCAACCTCGATCGCGACGAAAGCTCCGAAAGGCACATCCTCGACCTCGCCTTCGGCGGCACGATACGCGGTGCGCTGATCCTGTCGTCGCAACTGCCCGTCGTGGCCAACAGGTCGCTCGGAGAAGCCGGCCTGCCGATCGTTTCGCTGTTGCTCGACATGAGCGATTCGTCAGTCCCGAGCGTGGTGACCAACGATCGCCAGGCGGTGAGGGATGCGACCCGGCAGCTGATAGCGCTGGGGCACACCCGGTTCTTTTATATCGCCGGCCCGAGCGGCAATTATCATGACGTCGAGCGATTTGGCGGCTTGGTCGAGGCCTTGCAAGAGGCCGGGCTATCCGAGAGCGACGTCATCCGCTCCGGGGGCGATTTGTCCTATCAGTTCGGGTTTCAGACAGGTCTGCAGGCCGCGGATGATTTCGCCGCTCTCGAGAGAAAGCCGACTGCCGTTGTCGCAACGAGTGATGATATGGCCATCTCCTTCATGAGCCAGATTCAAAAAATGGGATGGCGCGTCCCGCAAGACGTCTCTATCATCTCCTTCGATGGATCGCCTGTCTGCGCATTTTGCGCGCCGCCGCTCTCAACCATCGAGCAGCCGATGGAACAGCTTGGCAAAGCGGCAACTGAATTGTTGATCGCACTCATGGAAAATTCCGGTCATGATGGCAATAGCCGCATCGTCATCCCGAGCCGGCTTATTCGCCGCGAAAGCATCGGCGATCAAAGGCCAAATGCGCCGATGCCACGTCGAACGCCCTCGTCATAGAAATTGCTTATACACCTCGTCACTGCTTGTGTGCGACCAGGACCTTTCTCAAATTTTTGAGCTTAACGTAGCGATGATTCGTCTTGGTTGCCGCCCGTGATGCAAGAGGTTTCTGGTTCAATTGGCAATTATACGCATCCTTGCTGATTTCGACTCTTTGGCCTTTCCAACGCGGTGAATCTGTGAATAGCCCCGAGTTTCGTAGACACCCTCGGGTTAGATTTTCTTCTGCTTTTCGAACTCGACGGGCGACAGCATGCCGTTCCTGACATGCTTGCGTTTCGGATTGTAGAACATTTCGATGTAATCGAACACGTCCTGGCGAGCTTCATCGCGTGAACGGTAGAGCCTGCGGCGTATCCTCTCTCGCTTCAGAAGATTGAAGAAGCTTTCGGCGACCGCATTGTCGTGGCAGTTGCCCCTTCGGCTCATCGAGTGAACCAGATTGTGGTGGTTCAGGAACGATGCCCAGTCCATGCTGGTGAACTGCGAGCCCTGGTCCGAGTGGATCAGCACCTTTTCCTTCGGCTTGCGTCGCCACACGGCCATGAGCAGAGCCTGCAATACGACATCGGTCGTCTGGCGGCTCTGCATTGCCCAACCGATCACCCGGCGGGAATAAAGATCGATGACGACGGCGAGATAGGCGAAGCCCTCGCAGGTTCGGATGTAGGTGATGTCTGTCACCCAGGCCTTGTCCGGAGCCGCCACGTTAAATTGCCGGTCGAGCGTGTTGTCGATAGCGACGGCAGGCCTGCCGCCATAGATGCCGGGACGGCGTTTGTAGCCAATTTGCGCCTTGATCCCGGCAAGGCGGGTCAGACGCGCAACCCGGTTCGAGCAGCACATCTCTCCCTGATCGAGAAGGTCGTCATGCAGCTTTCGATAGCCGTAGACCTTGCCGCTTTCCTCCCAAGCCTTCAGGAGCAGATCGGTCTGTCGCTGGTCGTCGTTGGCTCGCCTGCTCAGCGGATTCTTCAGCCAGGCGTAAAACCCGCTCGGATGAACCTGCAGAAGGCGGCACATCGTCCGCACTGAAAACCGCAGGCGATGCAGGGCAATGAACGCGTACTTCACTTTGCATCCCTGGCGAAGTACGCGGCCGCTTCCTAAGAAACACATTCTCCAGCAGTCATGGCTGCCAGCTCGTAGCCCATAGACCGAACCCGCCGCTGGAGGTTGGCTATGACGCGGCCACGATGCCGTTCGTCGTAGGCAGCAGCACCTGGGTCCCGGTAGACCATCCCAAACCGCAGTGCATTGTAGAAGAGGACTGCAATCTTCCGCGCTGTCGCTGTCACTGCTTTCTGCTTTCCGATGCGCCCGGCCAACCGCCGGTAAAACGCGCCAAGGGCAGTGTCACTTCGCCCAATCGTGGTTGCGGCCAATCGCAACAATGCTGCCGCTCGACTGGACGACCGACGAGTTCGCGATGATAGCACTTTGCCTCCCGAGATCTTGTTGCCAGGTGCGAGGCAGAGCCACGATGTAAAGTGCTTGGCGGTCGGCCATGCCTGCAGATCCGTTCCGCACTCGCCAATGAGCTTGAGGGCGAGCGAGGAGCCGAGGCCGTGAATCTGGGTCAAGTCTGTCCCCGTGAGACCGTATAGTGCAGACCGTACATTAAACGACGGCGCATTCGTCTGCTTGGTCTTAGTCCGGACCTTTGGTAGCGGCGCGAGCGGCGCTTCAAGATCGGCCGTCATGGATGCAATAGACGCCTCAAGCTTGCGGTCGCATTCGATCATCTTCACTTGGTAGAAGTCGTAAAGCTCCAGTGATTGGGAAAGCGCAAACACGTGCTCATCACGATCGTTGCCGATCAGGGATGCTCTGATTGTCTCGACAGACGAGTGGCAGCGAACATCGCGCATTGATGCCAGGACGTCGGGGTCACGCTCGCCGGAGACAATCGCCCGGATGATCTTCATGCCTGTCACGCCGATGATGTCGGAGACCACATGGTGGAGCTGCAGGTTCATCTCCATCAGAGCTTTCTGCATGTGCTGGATATGAGCTGCCGCATACTCGACCAGCCGTTCTCGTTGCCGCAGATAAGCACGCAATGTTGCGACCTGTGCATTCGGGCGAAAGCTCCCGCGCAGCAGGCCATAGGAATGCAACTGACGAAGCCACGCCGCATCGCTGACGTCGGTCTTCCGGCCTGGGACGTTCTTCGCATAACGTGCGTTGACCAGGATCACCTCAAAACCGTGCTGCTCCAGAATCTCGTAAGCCGGTATCCAGTAGACGCCGGTCGACTCCATCGCCACGCTTGTGACGCCACAAGATCTGAACCAGGCGGCTAAATCATGCAGATCGTGCGTGAAGGTGCCGAAGGCGCGTATCGGCAAATCGTCACTGTCCGGATTGACTGCGGCCATGTGCATCGTGGACCCGATGTCGATGGCCGCTGCTCCGGGGTTGATGCGGGTGAGGTTTTTAGCGTTGGTGGGGATTGATGTCGGCATACCTTCTCCTCCTATCGATGGGAGGGGCTGGGCCGCGCAAGTTCGTCATTTTCCTAACCGGGATCGCCGCCAAGACGGCGTCACCACTCTCAAGTCCGCAACAGCCCATGTGCCACGTTTTTTAACGGGGTCGAATGCCTCCAATAAGCAGTCGGCAACTCCCCTCCGGCGGTCAGCGTAGCACAGCCTGTTTCTACCGCGCACAGGCGGACCAAAGCCCGTGATCGTTTTTTAGGATGTCTCGCTCCTCGGTAACGCGAGCCAGCTCCTTCTTCAGTCGCCTGATCTCCTCGGCCTCGTCGTTGCCCTTGGCGTTCGACGCAGCAAACTTCTTCTTCCATTCGTAGAGCGAATGCTGGCTGACCCCGAGCCGCTGCGAAACCTCAGCAACCGGATAGCCTCGCTCCGTGATCTGGCGCACCGCGTCACGCTTAAACTCTTCACTGAAATTCGATTTGCTCATGATGCTCTTCTTGCCTCAAAATTAGGAAAGAAGGCGTCTACAAATCTCGGGGCTTCTGTGGTTGCCGCTCATAATGCAAGAAGTTTCTGAACCATTGGGCGTGATCGAGTGCGGTCTTCTGTCAGGCCTTCAAATGCGGCACTTTGGAAGCCGCGGGCCGATATGGTGATCAGCGGATCAGGTCCAAATCTATTCAGCGAGCTGAATGGCTCTATGCCCCTAACTGGTTTTCCTGATCCAGATCTGTTCGATCATTTTGCCCATATGGGTCGTCGACGTTCTCACACCTCCGTCACCGGCTCTAAACTACCTCGCGCCGCACCTCTGTCATGCAGCGACAGTCTTTGCCGGGTCCTCATAATCCTTGCCTGTTGTCAGCATCGCCCAGATTGCTCTGGCCATTTTGTTCGCAAGCGCGATAGCCACAAGCATTCTCGGTTTCCTGGCCAACATTCCAGATAGCCAAGACCTTTCCGGGATCGTCCTCCGCCCGAGCCAGTTCAAGCGCGACATCGCTCCCATGATCAAGAGCCGGCGTATGTCGGCTTGCCCGGCCTTTGATATTCGTCCGAGCCGCTCTTTTCCTCCTGACGAATGCTGCCGCGGCACCAGGCCTAACCAAGCCGCGAAGTCTCGTCCACGCCGAAAACTCCCCATGGGTGGAGCAAACGCTTCAACGGCCAACGCGCTCATTGGTCCAACGCCCGGCATCGTTTGCAAACGGCGCGCTGTGTCAGTCAGTGATGCCAGAGCGCCGATCTGTTTTGTCTTCCCCTCGATCCGTTGCGTCTTCTCGGCGATCTGCAGCAGAAGATCACGGCATTCGTCGCGAAACAGTTCTGGCAGATCGCTGTTCTCAGCCTCAACCATCGCCTCAATCCGCTTTAGGTGCCCAATGCCCGGAGGAATTGGATGCCCGAACTCGTAGAGGGCGGATCGCAATGCGTTCACCAACTCAGTACGCTGACGTACAAGCCGTTCTCTTCCGCGGAAGAGAAGCGCCTGTGCCTGCTGCTCCTCCAGCTTCGGCGTGATGAAGCGCATCTCGGGTCGCTGCGCGGCGATGACAATCGCTTCGGCATCCGCCGCGTCGTTCTTCTGGCGCTTCACGAATGGGCGCACGTACTGTGGTGCGATCAGCCTTACTTGATGGCCCAGCTTGATCATCTCACGCGCCCAGTAGTGAGCACTGCCGCAAGCCTCCATCACGACGATCGAAGGAACCTGCTCGGCCATGAATTTGCGAAAATGCTGCCGGGATAGCTTCCGACGGAACTTAACCTCTCCGGAAAGAGACGCTCCATGGACCTGGAAAACGTTTTTCGCCAGATCCACCCCAATCATCGTGTTGTGTGTCATGCCGCCATCCTTCCACCCGTTGGATTTTAACCCGACCATCCTCTGACAAAACATGCCGGGTCGGTAGGGCGGCAACCACGCCATCTATTCAGTGGGATAGATTGTCATCTCCTCGAACCGGAAGCGACCGGGCCGCGGTCTTCGCAAGAGCCCTTGGATCGTCAGGTTTCATGTGAGGTGCTGAGACCGCAATCCGACCATTTGTCTACAAGCGGATGTCGACTGCACAATGGTTAGAAATAGCTTTCACACCTTTCTTTGCGATGTTGACTTGCTCATTAAAGCGGCAGACCTCCGAAGCTTTCGGAAGGCGGTGCACACCTCTGGGCTCGATCCATCCGTTGCCAGCAGAAGGATCAGAGATTTTGAGGATGAGGTGGGCGTCTCTCTGTTCGAGCGGACATCGAATGGGGCGCAGCCGACTCGGGCAGGCCAGGTATTTATCGGTCAAGCCAAGACGGCCCTTGAAATCCTTAAGGACGCGACCGCCGGCGCGGCGGCAGCGGGGCGCGCAAAAGTCGGTCTGATTAGGATAGGACTCTATATTTTTCTGGCAGAAGGATTTCTCCATGACCTCCTCGAGAGTTTCTCGAAGGAAAATTCAGGAGTATCTATCGAACTCTTTGAAGCCGATGTTGGTGGGCTTATTAGTCGAATTCGCAAAAGGGAATTGGACGTCGCGTTCATTGTTCAGAAGCACGAATTTAGCGATTGCGAGGTCCGCCAGTTATGGACGGAACGGCTTCTTTTATGTGCTCCAGAGCAGAACCAATTGGCACGACGCATGGAAGTGAGCTGGGCAGATATTCAGCAACAACACTTTGTCGTGCGATCAACAGGATCAGGGCCTCAGATTGCTGCAGAACTGTCGGCACTCTTTTCAAACCTAGGGTATCCGCTCGAAATTGAGACCCAGGATGTAAGCCGGGAAACGCTGATGGACCCTGTTCGTATCGGCAGGGGCGTGACGTTCGCGAATGAAGCAGCACTGGGTAGCCCATTTGCCGGCGTAGCAATGATTCCGATAAAGGATTACGTCTTAGACTTTTACGGCGTCTGGAAGGCAGAGAACGACAATCCTGCATTTCGTCGCTTTTCGAGTATGGCACGAAAAATGTCCACCGACCGCGACAAACGGCAATAGTATTATGTGTTCGGATCGACACGCCGCAATTTGGCAAATCCTCGATCGGTCGCAATGAAGCGCGTCAGCATCGGCACTATAAGTCTCGCTGGTTTACATGCGAGCGGCAAGACCGACATCAACTCCGCCGCCGACGTCGCCGAAGCCCTCAAGCCGATCGCCGGCAACTTTGCCTTCGCGCTCTTCAGTCTCGGGATTGTCGGCACCGGGCTTTTGTCGATACCGGTCCTGGCCGGATCGGCGGCCTACGCCTTCAACGAGACCCAGGATTGGAAAGCAGGGCTCGATCATAAGCCCTGGGAAGCTGTCGGCTTCTACGGGGTGATTGCCGCAGCGACCACGTTCGGCCTCACTCTCGAGTTCGTGCCGCTCGACCCGGTCAAGGCCCTCTTCTGGAGCGCGGTGATCAATGGCTTCGTGGCGGTGCCGATCATGGTGGCGGTGATGATGATCGTCAGCAGCAAGAAGCATATGAAGGAATTTACCGCGCCGATGTCGATGCGCATCTTCGGCTGGGGGGCAACGGCAGTGATGGGCGTCGCGGCGGTTGCCATGCTCGTCGTCTAAGCATAGGGCTTTATTTGTTCACGAAGCAGCGGTCGCCGTCCTCAGCCCTTTACGACCCAAAGCTGGGGCCTTTGAGGCCAGCGTGAGAGGCAGACGCTCATCAGGCTGTCTTCATCTTCCTTAGCGATGACGACGTATCCAAATCGTTCCGCGATTGGTCTCAGTTGCTCGAGCGCATCCTTCGAGATTTGACGTTCGATCGTCGGCGCGCCTTGCGCAAGAAGGACGCTTATGGCTCCGACCTCGACGCCAATGTCAAATTCCGCCTCGCGGCAAGGAAACCGCATTCTCAGGTCGTCGATGATTTCGATCTTGCGCATCCGTTCGCCCTTCACCCGGGAGCGAGTGTGACGCGATGTGGTGAATAAGTTCTTAACGCCCGAGAAGCGTTTTGTGGGGATACCCTGGCGTCAACACTCCATCGGCGGAACATTCCATCGGCGTTGGCGTTCCCAGTCCAATCTAGGAAACGGTGAAGATGGTCGCAAGTGACGAACACAAACTTGAGCTCGTCGAAGAGAGCCTCCGCGTGGAGGCCGAACGGGTCGTCACTGAACGCGTGCGGGTCACAACGCGTAGCGACCTCACCGCAGAAGTTGCCCACACTTCACTTGCCGGTGAACGGGTCGAGGTGACACGCGAGGCAATCGGCCGCGAAGTCAGCGAGGCGCCGCCAATGCGGATCGAGGGTGACGTCACAATCATCCTGGTGCTGGAAGAAATCGTCGTGGTCGAGAAGCGGCTGATGCTGGTCGAAGAGATCCGCATCCGCAAAATTGCCACTACGGACGAGGTATCCATTCCGGTCACGCTCCGCAAGCAAAGTGCCACGGTCGAAAGACTTGGAAACAACATCCCCAACGAGGAGAAACTGCCATGACCTATACAGACCAGACTGCCACGACGACCAACTCCAACACCATCACAGCTTTCTTCGACAGCCGCGCGGACGCCGACAGCGCCGTCGAGCGGCTGGTGGAAGCGGGCATCTCCAGAAGCTCTGTCAGTGTGATCGAAGGTGGATCCGCCCCCACGGCTTCCTCGTCGACATCGGAATCCACTGGCTTCTGGGCGTCGCTGGAAAACTTCTTCTTCCCCGACGAAGATCGCCACACATATGCCGAGGGCCTTCGTCGCGGCGGCTATCTCGTCACGGTGTCTGGCTACGCCTTCGACATGCACGATATCGCCCTCGATATTCTCGACGACGAGGGCAGCATCGACCTTGATGAACGCGCACAGGCCTGGGAATCCGAGGGCTGGTCGCGCACCGGCAACATCGAAACGCCTGCCGCAACGCGCCTCGACAGCGCCCAGACTGCGGCTGCGCAGCCCTCGCGTCTCGGCGCCGATGGCGAGGAAGTCATCCCGGTGGTCCAGGAAGAGCTTCGCGTCGGTAAGCGTGACGTCAACAACGGTCGTGTCCGGGTTCGTTCCTACGTGACCGAGACTCCTGTGAGCGAAAATCTCTCGCTTCGCGACGAGAGTGTCGAGGTCACGCGCCGCACTGTCGATCGTCCGCTGACTGGAACCGAGAATGCGTTCGTCGATCGCACCATCGAGGCCGAAGAGCATCACGAAGAAGCTGTCGTCTCCAAGGAGGCCCGCGTCGTCGAGGAAATCTCTCTTCGCAAGACATCCGAGCAGCGCGATGAAACAGTGTCCGATACGGTCCGCAAGACCGACGTCGAGATCGAGGACGAACGCGGCGAAGGCACTGCCCGCAAGGACGGAACTCTCGGCATCCGTCGGGACTGATCTATCCATTAGTTGCATGCGAACGGCGGTGTCATCGACATCGCCGTTCTCATTTCCGGCACGCGGCAGCACAGGCGGAACATCGACGGCTACTGCGAGTTATTGTGGCACTCACGATCCCGTGAACACCTAAGGGGCCACCATGACCGAACCTGTTTCTACTCACCTCCCGCGCGATGTCGCCTATGGCGTCGATGGCGGATCGACCGCTGCTCTCTACACAGTCTCGTGGGGCGCTATCTTTGCCGGCGTTTTCGTTGGATTGGCTGTCCAGTTTCTTTTCAACCTCCTTGGCGTCGGTATCGGCGCAGCGGTTATCGACCCGGCGCGTTACGATAATCCCGATGCGAGTACATTCTCCATCGCCGGCGGCCTGTGGTTTGTTGTCGCCGGTCTGATCGCCTCGTTTGTCGGTGGCTACATCGCCAGCCGTCTTTCCGGCCGTCCCAGCAATTCGACCGGCGGCTACCAGGGCCTGACCACCTGGGCTGTCACCACGCTGGTTATTCTCTACCTGCTGACCACGTCCGTCGGCGCCCTTGTCGGCGGTGCGTTCAGCGGTCTGTCGAGCATTGTCAGCGGCGTTGGCAGCACGGCGGCGACAGCAGTGACGGCCGCAGCACCAGCGATGGCCAACTCGGCAAACCCGATGGCGGGCATCGAACAGCAGATCCGCGACGCCTCGGGCGGCAATGATCCGGAAGCGTTGCGCAATGCTGCCATTTCCGCCGTTCAGGCCGCGGTCACCGGCGACAAAGCAAAGGCCGACGATGCCCGTAACCGCGCTGCGGATGCGATCGCCAAAGCCCAGAACATCCCGGTCGATCAGGCCCGCACGCAGGTCGATCAGTACATGAAGGCTTATAATGACAATGTGCAAGCCGCCAAGGCGCAGGCGCTCGAAGCGGCGCAGACCGCAACAAAAGCCGTGTCAGCTGGCGCGATCCTCGGCTTTATCGCTCTGCTGATCGGTGCGATCGCCGCCTGGTTCGGTGGGGTCTACGGCACCAAGCATAACCTTTATGCCACCGAGACCTCCGTTCGCCACGTCCACTGACATTGCCCGCCCACGTGTGCGACATTTCTAGTCAAAAGTCGCGGACGCACCAACGCTACCAAACGAAGATTTGACAGCCGGTGTCTCTAGCGAGGAGCTGTGGGGCTCAATGCGCTTTGTCAATTCAATCCCAAGGACTTTGCGGGCATCATCTTTGCCAAAAATGGTTTCTCGAGGATTCAACTTTTATTTTTTACTAATACACCTACGATAGAGTTGGGAGAACTGAGAGGTTCGAACAATTGGAACACATGGTGATTGACGCAAACTATCAATCCGTCGCGCTAAGCCACTTTGCCAAGGCCGCGAACCTGACATTGATCTCCGTCGGCAGTGATGGCAACATCGAATTTGCCAATCCCTCCGTGTGTACCCTGTTTGGATATGACTCTGACGAAATGGTTGGTCAACCGATCACGATCATTATTCCGGAACGCATGCGGGGCGCTCACATGGCGGGCCTTGCCAGGGTCGCCGCGGGAGAAAAGCCAAACTTGGCTGGCAAAACCGTGGAAGTCCCTGCAGTTAAGAAGGATGGGAGCGAATTCCCGATTGAAATAACGCTCTCGGTTTGGTCCGGCCCGCGCGGGTTCTGCGCCGGCGCCATCATCAAGGATATTTCCGAACGGCGCGAACGCGACAACAAGTTGATGCGTTTGGCCTCGCAGGACACGTTGACCGGCCTGCACAACAGACACCAGTTCTTGAGCCATGTCGGCGACCACCTGTCCTCGCGTGAACCCGCGACCGTCATATTTGTGGATCTCGACGGCTTCAAGGAAGTCAACGACACGCATGGTCATGCGACCGGTGATGCGCTCCTGCAAGCGGTTGGTGTCCGCCTGCAATACCTGCTGCGGCAAGACGCTATTGTGGCGCGGTTGGGCGGGGACGAATTTGCAGTGCTCCTTCCGGGGAGCGTCGACCCGCTGAAAGCACATGCGGAAGCAACTGAAATACTGGGGGCTTTCAGAAAGCCATTTCATCTCGGCGGTCTTGTGCTGGATCTCGGCGCAAGCATTGGCATCGCGATCGCTCCGCAGCATGGCGCAGACGCCGACGAGCTCGTCGCGAGCGCCGACTTCGCTCTCTATCGCGCCAAGGCTTCCGGAGGTGGATGCTGTCGCCTGTTCTATCATTCGATGCGCAGCGAGGCCCAGGCGCGCCGAGCGATAAGAGACGAATTGCGCCAGGCGCTTCAGGATGGACAACTCCGGCTCTACTATCAGCCGCAGGTGCGACTGGATACCGCTCAGCCAATCGGCTTTGAGGCGCTGATCAGATGGCATCATCCGGAAAGAGGCGTCCTTGCCCCTGGTGCGTTCCTTCCCGCGCTCGAGCAGAGCACGCTCGCCCTGGACATCGGTTGGTGGACACTGGACGAGGCCTGCCGGGTGAGCGCCTGGCTGAATTCGCGCGGCGACACATACAAGATCGGCGTGAAACCTGTTTCCGACTCAGTTCCGAGCATTGAACTTCCCGGACAAAGTCCTCGACGCTCTTAGAAGGCACGCCATCAGGCCCGCATCAATCGAGCTTGAAATCACCGAGGAGGTGGCCTTGGGCGACGACGAGCGATCGATGCGCACACTCCTGCAATTGCGCGACCTTGGCGTCGGTGTCGTCTTCGACGACTTCGGGACTGGCTACGCTTCTCTGAGTTCCCTGCAGCGCTTCCCGCTGACGACCCTCAAGATCGACCGCGCGTTCATACGGGACATAGATACCAACCCTTCGGACGCGGCCATCACCAGAGCATTGATCGCAATGAGCCAGGATCTCGGTTTGCAGACGATCGCTGAGGGATCGAAACCCCGGAGCAGGAAGCAGCCCTGCGCGCGATGGGCTGTCCAGTCGGCCAAGGTTATTGAGAGTAGCCACGACCGCGGCCACTATGAGAGCGGGGTCGCTGATTTGCCTCGGCTACTTGTGCGATCGCTCGAATGATGGTTACGTCTGTTCGGATATCATTCCCTGCGCCGGAATGCCCACGGCGTTTGCCCAAGCACAGTTCGGAACAACCGAGCAAACTGGCTCAACAAGCAATACTTGGAGCAGATGATAACGCCTCAATAGAGATCTGACCCCGACAACGCGAGTTTTACCTTGCGGTGTTTAGTGGCATTCGGAAGATAAAGCAGGTCGATGTGTCGTCGGATGTCGCACTGAGGGTTCCACCGTGAGCTTTTGCGATTTCACTTGCGATGTAGAGTCCGAGCCCAAGACCCTGCTTGCTCGCGTTTCCTTCACCTCGAGAGAACGGCTGAAACAAGCGCTTCATGGTGACCTCTGAAATTTTCGTGCCACCATTTCTAATCGCAAGCTGAAACAGGTTACCCTCTACTTTTGCAGAAAGCGTTATAGGCCTGTCGCTCGCGCCATGCGTAATCGCGTTCCCGAGGAGATTGGAAACCAATTGCTCCAGCCGTGCGTGATCCACATCGACAGGCCGATGCACATCAAAGTCGGTTTCGATGATACGCTCGGGATGCGCGACCAGAATTTCGTTGACGATCCTTGCGAGAAGCGGTTCGATAGGCTCTGCCTTCGTTATACTAAGAGAGATACCGTCTCCGAGACGGCCGCGGGCGAGGTCCAGTAGATCGTCTATCAGGCTGCTCATACGCTGTACGCTTTCGCCCATAAGGCGCAGGATCCGTATCGTACGCTGATCGGTCACGTCTTTCGAAATCACTCGCAAACCAGCGGACATTGACGAGAGAGGATTGCGCAAATCGTGGCCGAGCACAGCAATGAACTGTTCTCGTTCGTGGGCAATGCCGGCCAGTTCCTCGTTAGCCTCCTGCAATCTTTCTTGGATCTGTTTGGCCTCGGTCACGTCAAAAATGACCCCGACATAGCGATGCCCTCCGGAATCAACATCATCGACGTATTCGCCACGACGCGTCAGCCACCGTTCTTGGTCGTTATCCGCCCGTCTTATGCGGAATTCGATGCTGCTGACGTCCTGGTGTTCATCGGGAAAGCTGAGGTCGATTAGCTTTCTATCGTCTGGATGGATGAGCTCGTTCAAGGTGGTGACCGCGATTACCCGAGCGGGATGAAGGCCGAACAGACGGCAGAACTGTTCCGAAACAGTGATCGTCGCCCACCCCACTCTGTGTTCGAACGTACCAATGCCCCCCGCCGACTGAGCAATACGAAGCTCTTCGGTGATCCGCTTTTGCTCCGTAATGTCGACCAGATAACCGACGAACATGGTCGGCTCGTCGTCCTGATCGAATATCGCGCGGCCCCTGGCGTGCACCCACCGATACCCGCCATCGTCTTTCAACAGCCTGTAGTCTTTGGAGAAGAGTTCCGAGCCGGCCATGATCCCTGCGACAGCGAGCTTCACCCGCTTCAGGTCATCGGGATAGATCGAGTTGAAGAAACAGTTTGTAGAGGCGCCGTCCGCAAGGACAGCCGGATCCTGCCGTGTAATTGCCGCAAACCGGGCGTCGGCCACAAGCCTGCCGCTTCGAATATCCCATTCCCAGGTACATGACGCTCCCGCGACATCGAGCGCGAGCTCAAGTTGCCCACGTGCCACTGCAATATCACGACGCGCACGCTCAAGCTCGGACTTCGCGCTATTGTCAGGGCTGTTGATGATCGACAATGCGTTTCCCCCGTTTATGCAATCACCCGGTCGATGAAATCGGCGATAAGTCTTTTCAGTTTCTCCAGAGACGGCAGGTCCATCAGCATGGCGATGTACCCGCGTACCTTTCGATCTTGGACGGAAAAGTTAATGTAGAGGAACAATACGAAGCTTTGGTCACTGGTGTTGTCGAATACGTCGAACAAAGCGGCGCTGTTACCGCGGCGAACACTGGGAAGCGACATTTTCAACGTGTGCTGCAACATGTTCGCCATCGAGCCGAGACAGCCGTTCAAGATAACGTTCCCGGTTTCGGCGAGAGCTTCATCCTCAATTTCAGCGACGCCCGCGTCGTCCATGTCCTCGCCGATGATGGCACGGACGAGCGACAGGCCATTGCTTTCAGGAAAAATGAGAAGCGCGCGCCCGGAAAACGGGCCCTCGAACTGCTGATGCACGGCGATGAGATCTTCGTTCTCTCGCTGACCAATCAAGGCAGCCGCAGACTTTCGTGTAACGACCTCGACAGAGGGGACAGACAGGATGACTTGCCTGTTGACCATCTTTCGCAAACTCGCCGCGGCACGGCTGACGCCGATATTGACGAGTTCTGTCAGGGCATCGCGTTCGAGATCGTCCAGCGCTAACGAACCACTGCTCATATGGCGGCCTTCCTCAGGCGAAGTGCGGCGCCGGAGATGAAGCCGCTCAAAGCTTCTTCCGTGACAGGCTTGGCCACGAAGGTCGCGTTCAGCGCGCGGACTCCTGCAATGATTTCATCCTGAACATTGGCAGTAACGACGGCGATCGGCATGTTGGGATATAAACCGCGTAGTTCTCTAGCGAGTTCAAGCCCATCCTTATCAGGCATGTTGAAGTCCAGAACGGCCACGTCAATCTTCTGGGAGTTAACGACAGCCAAAGCATCGGCGGCGCTTCCTGCCTCAATGCGCGTCCAATCGGGCTGTAATGCCGCGATCGCCTTACCGGCTACGATCCTGGCTAATTTGCTGTCGTCAACCATAAGGACTATGACCGTCATCTAAAACTCCACCAATGGGCTGCGATCCACTTGGACGCCAACATAAACCTCTCTTTTAAAGGGCCTATGGGAACTCCGCAAGTTTGCCACTAGGTTTTTGACGCGTCCACGAGCGAAGCTTTTATTACGGGAACCAACAGGTCGGCCATAGTAGACCCTTGAGGGGTGCCGGTGAGCTGTGGGCTGTATAATAGTAGTGCTTGCCATAGAGCCGTGTGAATTTCGGTTGCTGCCGCCACATCGACGGCAAGGTCGCGGTGATTTTCCAGATAGCTGACGAGCGTCTCCGCTTCTTCGATACCACATTTTCCAGAGAGGACGATTGTACCATTGCCAAGGGCCACTGTCATGGCACCAACTCCTCTATATTCACGACCAGCAGGACCTTTCCATCCCCCAGCAGAGTCGTTCCTGCAATCCCGGGCACGCCCTGCAGCAGGCCCACCAGCGGCCGCGTCATTGTCTCGGCACGCTCGGCAATCTCATCGACGGCGACCCCGATCTCGTCTTCCCCAGCCTGCACGATCAGCACCTTGAGATCGCTGGAATGCGCGCTCGGCGATTGCACCTGCAGGAGTTCGCCGAGATGCAGCAAAGGGATCGTCCGGTTGCGCCGCACGAAGGCCTTGCCCGCCCGCACGGACTGGACGGCGCTCGCCGGCAGCTTGTGTGTCTCGATGACATCCGAAATGGGGATGCCATAACGCTCATCGCCGACCTGAACGACCATGAGCTGCGTCATCGAAAAGCTGATCGGCAGCTTCAGGACGAAGGATGTGCCGCGTCCGACCGTGCTTTGCAGCTCGAGCGTCCCGCCAAGCCTTTTGACGGAACTCTGAACAGCGTCGAGGCCGACCCCGCGGCCGGACAGGTCGGAGACCGAGGATGCGGTGGAAAAGCCGGGCGCGAAGACGAATTGCAGAACGTCCCGGTCGGAGAGAGCCGACGCCTGGCCTTCCGATATTAGACCGCGATCCATCGTTGTCGCCCGGATGCGTTGCGGATCTATGCCGCGGCCATCATCGGCCACTTCGATCTCGATCTGGTCGCCACGCTGCCGGGCGCGCAACAGGAGACGACCTCTGGCGGGCTTGGACTGCTGCAGCCGGTCGGCTTCCGGCTCGATGCCATGGTCGAGACCGTTTCGTATGAGATGCAGTAGGGGTTCGAACAGGTTCTCGACGATTTCCCGATCGGCCTCGACGGCCTCTCCCTCGATAATCAGGTCGAGCGCCTTGCCGAGAGTTGCCGATGTCTCCCGCACCAGCCGCGGAAAACGGCGAAACGTGTGTTCGAGCGGGATCATCCGCGCCTGGGTGACGGCGCTATAGAGCGAGGCGACCAGACGATCGATCGCGTGGTGGTTAGAAAGGATGCGTCTCGCGAGCTGGACATTGCCGTGGCTTCGTGCTTCATCCGCCAGCGGCACGAGGCCGTTCTTGGCGGTGATCAGCTCGCCGGCAATCTCGACCAGCTTGTCGATACGCGCGGAATCGACCCGCATGGTGGTCGATTGACGATCCGTCGAGCGGTATGCCGCGACCTCCGGCTGGGCGGTTGCCCGTTCACCGGCTGATCCGGGCAAGGTGAAAAGCTTGACCTGATCGGGGATCAGGCGGAACACGCCTTCCGCCTCCGCCAGCGAACCGCCCGAAACGGCTTCGATCAGCAGATGGCAACGGAACGGATCGTAATCCTGCGGCGCCGGCCGGGGTTCCTTGAGCGAAAGAGCCAGATGCCTGAGGTCAGAAAGCCGCGATATCGTCGCCAGCGGATCGTCGCCATTGAAGAAACATTCGGGATGCGGCTCGTAACGGATGGCAATCAAGGTTCCTGCCGCATCCGTCGTGGGAACCTTGTGATGCAGAGACAGCGCCCAGTCCGGAACTGCCGTGGGTGCAAGGGCAGTCTCCCCGGCGTTGCGCTCGGTCATTTCGCCGCTCACCAGCCTCACCAACCTCGGCGCCTGCTTCTCCTGCGCTTCGGAAAGACGCCCTGTCTCGGTGATGCCTTCTATGCTGCTGTCAACCCATTCGATCACCGCGAAAAGCGGATCGATGAGCGTCGCGTCCACGACGATCTTGCCGGCGCGTGCTTGCGACAGAAGATCTTCCGCCTGGTGCAATATTTTGAGCATCGGACCGAAGTCGAAAAGGCCGACCGAGCCCTTCAGCGTGTGGATCGCCCGGAAGGCGCTTTCCAGGCTTTCCCGTTGGCGCGGATTGGCCTCCAGCGACAGCAGGTCTTCCGAGGCCTGCTGGACCAGTTCGCGCGCCTCGATGGCGAATTGGGCGATCAATTCATCCATTCATTTGTCTCCCGCCTCTCGGTAGACGATGGCGTCGGAAAAGCGGACCGGCTCGAAAGTCTCCGAAATGCGTGACATGGATTCCGTATGGCCGAGGCAGATATAGCCGCCGGGATAGAGCAGTTCATGAATATTGCGGGCGGCGATTTCGCGGGCCGCCTCGTCAAAATAGATCAGCAGGTTGCGGCAGAATATCACATCGAAACGCCCGAGTGACGCTAGGCTTGGCCGATCGACGATATTGCCCTTAGCAAAGGTGACGGATTCCCGCAAATCGCCGATCAGCCGACGTTGCTGATCCTTTTCCGGTTCGAAATACCGGTCAAGGATATCTTTCGGGATCTTCGAAAGCGATCGCTGCCCGTAGTATCCGTCCACCGCCTGCCGCAGGATGGCGGTATCGATATCCGAGCCGGTAATCTCGATATTATAGGCATCCACCAGAGGCCAGTTTTCGAGCAGCCAGATGGCGATAGAATAGGGCTCCTCGCCGCTCGAACAGGGCATGGACCAGATACGGATACGATCGCCCGGACCTTTTGCTTTGATCACATCGGGCAGGATGGAATTGCTGAGGCAGGCGAGCTGGTGCTGCTCGCGATAGAAATAGGTCTCGTTGACGGTGAAGCTGTTGATCAGCAACTCGGTCTCGCGCAGGTCACCGCGCAGGATAGAAATGTAGTTTTTGGCCGATTGGGCCTTGCGCTGGCTGATCAGGTCGGTGACGCGACGCTCGATATAATAACGCTTGGTCTCGCCGAACACCATGCCGCTGCGCTGATAGATGATCGCGCAGATCTCCTCGAGATCGGCGCCCGAAAGCGGGTCCGCACCAAAATTTCCCGAATTGGCCGGAGGGATCACCATCAGCAGACCCGATCCAGCAATGAAGCCCCGATGTCTTCGACGCGTCTAATCTCGCTCGCGCCATTCAGGCGCACCAGCTCTCCCGGCATGCCCCAAACGACGGCCGTCTCTTCGGATTCGGCGATCGTGTAACCGCCGGCGGCCTGCAGCTCGGCCATGGCGGCGGCGCCGTCATTCCCCATGCCGGTCATCAGGATGCCGACGAGATCGGTTGCCGGCGCATGTTTCATCGCCGAGCGCACCATCCGGTCGACGCTCGGATGCCACCGATAG
The DNA here is from genome assembly GCF_023701945.1 of Rhizobium sp. CG5. Lineage (GTDB taxonomy): Bacteria > Pseudomonadota > Alphaproteobacteria > Rhizobiales > Rhizobiaceae > Allorhizobium. The sequence goes on along the minus strand of NZ_JABAEF010000017.1, from coordinate 60,742 downwards.
GCCTGAGCGCTCGGAGCGGCCATCGCCACCAGCGATCCGGCGCGCGAGGAGATGACGATATCCGCATCCCCCTTGGCGATATAGATGTTGCCCGGCTCCAGTTTGGTCTGCTGGCTGACCTCGCTGACGGTCAAAGCGCAGAGCTTGTCCAGCCGCCGGGCCAGAGGTCCGGTAAACGAGGCCGGCATGTGCTGCGCCACGACCACCGGCCAGCCAAAGTTCGCGGGCAGATGGGCGAGCACCGCGTCGAGCGCCGGCGGCCCGCCGGTGGATGTGCCGATCAGCACGAGACCGGCTCGACTTGAATCCCGGACCGGTCGTTGGGGGGCGGCCCCGCGACCGCGAGACGGGATTATGGTTTGCGATGGAACGACCTGCGTCAGCCGGACGCGCTCGGCGAGCCGCCGGCTGCGACGGATCCGCACTGTCGCTGCCATCCGCACCTTTTCGACAAGACGTGGGGTCAGTTCATTGATCGAAAGTGAAATCGCGCCGCCAGGCTTGGCGATGAAATCGACCGCGCCGATCTCCAGCGCAGTCAACGTCTCCTCCGCGCCCTCCTCCGTTAGTGACGACACCATCACCACTGGGCACGGATGTTCGAGCATGATGCGATCGAGACAGGCGAGCCCATCCATCAAAGGCATGTGGATATCGAGGGTCACCACATGGGGCTGGAAGCTCGAAACAGCCTTCAGAGCCTCGACACCGTCGCGGGCGAATTCGATCTCGAAATCCCCTTCCGCGCTGAAAATCTGGCCCAGAACCTTCCGCATCAACGCAGAATCCTCAACGATGAGAAGACGGATCACGGAACAGCCACCGCCGGCTTGTCTTCGGTGATCGCCGCCACGATATCCCGCTCCGCCCGGCTCAGAAGCTCCTTTGGATCGACGAGCAGGATCATCCGGCCGTCGGATTCGATATGGGCGATGCGATCGAAGACCTCCGTCCGGTCGGAAGAAAACTCGGGTGCGGCCGACAATGCGGCCGAGGAAACAGCCTTCACTTCCGATACGCCATCCACCACAAAACCGGCCTGCAACGTGCCGAGCGTCACGATGATGGCGCGCGCCTTGGCCGTCTGCGCCAAAGCCAACGTGTCGAAACGGGTGCGCTGGTCTATCAGCGGGATAGCCTTGCCGCGCAGGTTGATGACGCCCATCACGAAGGCTGGCGCGCGGGGCATGCGGGTGACTTCGCTTGGAACCCGCACGACTTCGTCGACCGAACCGATGGGCAGACCGTAATTCTCGTCGCCGAGCTGGAAAATCAGGAACTGTTCGACCGTCTCTTGCCTCTCACGTGTCGTTCCCATCGGTTTGGCTCCTGTATTCTGGCCGATCGCCTGGGTGACGGCGTGGTGACCAAACAGTTTTTGCGGCGACAGGATGGAAATCAGCAGTCCGCCATCGGCAATCCGGCCGATCGCCTCGATGTGCGCATCGCCGCGCCCGCGCTGCAGAACGGCTGGGACCGTACCGATGGCATCCTCGGGCAGTCGGCGGATCACATCCATGCCATCGACGACCAGACCCACCAGATCACCCTCGTGCTCGACGACGATGATCCGGGAGCCCTCGACCGCCGAATGCACGCCTTCGAGGCCGAGAAGCGATGCCAGCGACACCAAGGGCAGAACACTGTCGCGCATCGGAATGAGACCGACCACCGCCGACGCCGCATTCGGAATGACCGCGATATCGCCGGTCAACATCGCGACCTCGCGGATATCGTCGAGCGGCAGGCCATAGAGCTGCCCGGCGACGCGAAACGACAGCAAGGCGATGAGCTGAGCGCTCGCCTCCACCTCTTTACCACGGTCGCCATGGGCGGTCCGTTCAGACGGCGCGCGCCTCGTCACCTTGAACGCGGCATCCAGCAGGCCATTCAGATCCTGAAGCGGTGCGGCCGTCGCATCCGCCGAAAGTCGCAACACGTCATCGACGAGAAGGCCGACGGCGCCACCGTGATCGTAAACGATGATCTTGCCATCCGGGCGCGCATTGTGGCTGCCGTTCAGGACCTTGCCCATTGACAGGACCGGGACCGGCTTACCGCGGAGATTGGCGATGCCGGCCAGCGCCTCGGGCCCATGCGGAACTCGGGTGATATACGGCACCCTCACGACCTCGATCACAAGGCCCGCGTCGATCTCGTGGCTCTGCTCTCCGACCCGGAATACCAGCCGCCGCCGATCGACATCCGCCGGGGAGGGTAACCCTGCCATGGCTTCAGTTTCCGGACATCTGGAGTTCGTCGGCCAGCGATGCGATTTCCTCGACCGCCGCCGCTAGGTCCTCCGCCCCGCGGGACTGCTGCCTTGCCGCGGTCGCCGCCTGCTCGGAGGCGGCACTCGCCTCCTGCGCCACAGAGGCAATCTGCTGCGTTCCGGCCTGAACCTGCTTGGCGGCGACGAGGATCGCCTGCGTCGCATTGAGGATCGATGCGTTGCCGCGCACCATCAGGTCCACATCGGCTTCCGCCGCGATCAGCCGATCGACGATCTGCTTGTTCTTGGCGATCTCGGCCTCGGAGGCCACGACGATCATTTCCAGTTCCCGCTGCACGGCGGCGATCTGCACTTGGATCTGCCGCACGATGTCCTTGACGCCGTCGATATTCTCGGCGGCATCCTGGGCGAGTTTGCGGATATCGGTCGAAACGATCGCAAAACCACGGCCCGCCTCGCCGGCCCTTGCCGCTTCCACCGAACCGCTGACCGCGAGCATGCTGGTCTGCACCGCGACGAGCACGATCCGGTCCACCGTGCGCTCGATCTGAAAACCGATCTCGCCGAGCGAATTCAGATCCGTCAAAGCGTTCCGCGTTTCGCCGAGAGCATCGGAAACACCCGCCGCGATCGCATCCAGGCCGGCCTTGTTTCTGCCGAGGAACGTCTTGATCTCCTCGGCGCGCTGGCTTGCCTGCTCGGCACTCTCCTGCGTCTGGGAAGCGCTCTTTTCGATCTGAGTCATGGCCGCATTGGCCTGCTGCGTGGCAGCTGCCTGCGCTTCCGCCCCGCGGCTGATCTGCTCGATCGCAATGAGAATTTCACCAGCCGCACCGGAAAGCTCCTGAACGGTGGCGGACAGCTCTTCTGCTGCAGAACTCAGCTCTTCCGTCCGCGAGGCCCGGCCGCTTTCGTTCATCAGCTCATCGGCAAGTGTGGCCAGAGATTGCGCCGTCTGCTGGCTTTCCTCTAACGCCGCGCTCTGTTGCTGGACCGCGCGTTGCGCCTCGGTCGCAGCCGCGGATTGCTCTTCGGCCGCTGCCGCAACAGCTTCGGCACCCTTCTGGGCCTCGCGCGTTGCGACTTCCGCTTCGACCGCAGCGATCAGGATCACCTGGCTGTTCTGCGACAGGGCGGTGAGGCCCGAGCGGATGGCATGTAGTTCCTCGGACACCGTCCGACCCGAAGCCGTCTGCTCCTGCGCCTTGGCGGCAGCGGACCGGATGCGATCGGCAATCCGGCGAACGCCATCGACGACCGTCTCGGCATGCTGGCTGACATCGCGGGAGCTTCGCTCGGCAATTTCCGCCAGCGACCGCACCTCGTCGGCGACGACCGCAAATCCACGGCCTTCGTCACCGGCCCGCGCCGCCTCGATCGCCGCATTGAGCGCGAGCAGATTGGTGCGGTCCGAGATATCGGCAACCGCGACGGTCGTAGCGCCGATGCTTTCCGCCTGGGATTGCAGCCTGTCGATGACGGCAACGGAAGCGATCTGGCGTGAAGCATTCGCATCGATTGCGGAGATCGACGTATCGATCTGCGCAGCGGATTCGAAGACAGAGGTCTGAAGTTCCTCGGTGCGCCTGCGCGCGGCTTCCGCTTCCGTCCTAGCCTCGGAGAACCGCGCCGAAAGGTGGGTGGTGGCGGACAAAGACTCATGCGCCGCTCCTGCTGCTTCTTCGGCCCCGCTGGCGATCTGCTCAAGCGCCCGGCGCAACTCTTCTGCGGCTGCCGCGGCTTCCGACACGCCCGTCGCAAGTTGTTCCGTCGCAGCCCCGATTCGCTCGGCCGCCTGCTGTTGCCGCACGCGCGAACGATCCTGCGATCGTCGGCTGACGGATCTTGTGTTTGGCTCCGCCACAGCTCCCGTCTGGCCGGCCTTCGGAGGATTTGTCTTTGCGCCTAACTGAGAGGTTTTCACCAGTGCCATGCGTTTCCAATCTCGTGAACTTATGAGCTGAGCCTGCAACGCAAGGAATTGCCCTTGATCATACAGTCTATGGCGCAAACGACGGCATAACGCAAACCTTTCGTCATGCACAGGACATCCAAGATCGCCAACGATTAAAGGAACGGGACGAGAACGACGCCAGGTGGCATTTAGAGCGCCGCGCCGCGGAGACGATCTATGCTATGCCGTCCAATAATCCTTGGGGATCGTCTAAAATGGACCCGTTGTCCGATGTCATCTCGTTCATGGAACTGAAAAGCTGTCACGTTGGCGTTCACGGCGTACGACTGGTCGGTCCGTTTCGATCCACATGATGGCATTAATTGCTACGCCGTGAAACCGCCGACCCAGACAACTGCTCCGGCGACGAAGACCAAAATTGCATTGAGCCAAAGCACTCTCGTTTCCCCGCGAGAAAGATGCAAGGCCACAGCCGCCAATTGCAAGAGTACCATGCCTGCCGCGGCGAGAGTCGTAAGCCATGGCAGTATACGCAATGCTGCCGGGAAATGTTGCCGATGGCAACACCTCCATGATTCCGATGAAGGTGATAAGCGAGGGTGGAACATCGACGGTCCAGTGCCAGCCTAGGGCGGCAAGGGCCTCTGGTGTCCGGCTCAGCTTGAGGAAGCCGGCGTATGCAAAAAACTGGGCAAGAATTGTTCGCCTCGCCATAGACTGATTTTCCATTCTTCATTCCAGGTCTCCTAAATTGATGCCCAAAACATACCGGTGCGGCTTTACCCTGGCGGGATCCCCGGAAGACGTATAAACTTAACCGACATCTCCGGCGTCAGGACTCGCAGTGCTGCGCCAGCGCTGGCTGTGATAGCAGACTTACTGAAGGCCTAGCGTTTCCTGGCAGGTCAGAGAGAATTTCTGCCTGGAGTTCCTCAAGCAGCCTTTGATGGTCAGGGGATTCAACCCGTTGCAAACCTGCTTCATTTCTACCTGGCACATATGGGCGGTGACCCAGAATGCCTGGCATGTCGGCGACAGGCTTGATTTGTTCTCTTCAACGCATGTTGAGATAGCATCAGGGGTGAGCCGTCATGGCCGAAGGCACTTAGATCGGATCTCAACTCCGCACTGTTCCTTTACAGCGGGAGATAGGGGAGCTGCCAAAACAGCTTGGGATCCCACAGTAAGGCTGAGGGTTAATGATATCGACCGAAGCAAATGCCTGCCCGTTAGAAATGGGGCTGCAAGCCTCGGCATGTCAAACAGGCTTTGGGCTGGCGAAGAGGATTCCTTTCGTATGGCTGCCTGCTCCGTCATGACCAGAACCTCCAGAAACGCATGCTGCGCAACGTAGCTCGACAATCATCCATGTCTGGCAGCAAGGCGGATGGAACCAGAGCCATGATCGCTGTCGATAGTAGAGTTGAAATAATCCTGATCCAAAAATGCTTGTCATCGGCGGTAATATCCTTGTTCCTTTCCGTTGTCCGAAGACGATTCTCTTTCTTCTGGAACGATCCTCTTGGAGAATTACAGGAGCGTTACATGCAATATGCGTGATGCACTATTGAAGCCGCAGGCTCAATCCGAGCTCTGCTGCAGCATGAGATACGGTGGGCGAAGTTGGCTGAAGATTTGGCCGCTGCTTCGCCCCTAGCCCGTATGAAGAGCCAATCTGCTCGGCGGATTTATCAGCGGGCTGGTCCGAGACAATCGACCATCATTTGATGGATCAATATGCAGGGACGTTTTTCGGTTTCTTGTCGGTCCATTGCGGCGGAAGGCCGTAATTGCCGGCAACCTTGCCAACGATGCCGGGGGCTCGGCCGAACGCATCGCATGCCGCATATTTCGGTTTGCCGCCGAGCCAGGACTGGATCCGGTTTCTCGAAGGGACTGAGATATCCAACATCTTCGGTTCCTTGCCTGTAATCAATGTCCGCGAGAAGTCACTGGCGAATCTGGTTGCAAGGCCGTAGGCGTCGCCGACCTCCGAGTAGCGCGGCTTGTCCTGGAGGAAGTTGGCGCCGCGGCTCCACATCATCGCCGCACGTTGAACATTGGAACTATCGGTTGCTTCCGCCTCGACTGCAAGACCGCCGAGGCCGATGGGTATCCGTGGAATGCCGACAAGAGGAATGTCGCTTGGGATCATGAAACCACCGCCAACGCTTGCAACAGTCGCCGCAGCCGCAACACCTTTGTTGGTCGGCACAATATCGGTAACGACAGAACGGATTGTCAGGTCCGCTCGTTGGCCGGCCGGCACAATTTCATATTTGTCGCTCAATGCGACGCAAAGGGCGCGGTCCAGCGCATTGGATACTAGGGCACGGTCGGTCTCCAACTTGATACGAGATGCAGCATTGAAGGAGAAGCTGGTTGGAATGATCCGAACCGTCTTTATCTGGGCCAATTGTTTGCCATCGACGTAAAGCCGTCGTTTCTTGCCAAAGTTGCCCTTGGGAGGGCTCAGATTGCTGTAGGAGGTCAGCGTTCCACTTTCCGTCAGTGGCACGGATGTACAGCCGGCCACTGCAACTGTCATGGAGAGTGTCAGAAGAGCAGAAATAACGCCCTTTGATAGAGCGTCGAGCAAACGACGGAAGAACTGATTGTAGATTTGCACGCTCACGGGCCTCCAACATTGATGTTGGAATAACAGTCGGAGCCGAGGATTGCGGCAGCATTACAAGATGCGATCGTCCTGCAAGTTTTCGGGCGTCCGGGAGCGAATGTCGAAGCAAACGTGATGGGAGCGATAAGATAGCAAGGAACCAGCCCATATCAAAGGCGGACGGTAACTCTCGTGCCGCTTGAATGACTCTGGATGCTAACTTGTCCGCCATGATTGCTGACGATCTGCTTCACTAGGCTTAGACCAAGCCCCGCGCCCCGGCTTCTCGGGGTAACGCGGTAGAATGGTTGGAATACCAGTTCCTGATGTTCGACTGGTATGCCAGGTCCCTCATCGCCGACGGTGATCTCACCAGACGCGGAGACCGAGACCTCAATCGTTCCTCTTCCATCGCAATGGTCGATCGCATTGCGGACCAAGTTGCCGATCGCCCTGGTCAACGCAATGCTGTTGCCCCTGCGGGGGAGAGCTTCAACCTCGCTTTGAAATGAAATTTCATAGCCGGCTGCGATCGCGAGAGGCGCAAAGTCAGCCACGACGGCACGCGCGATCGTAACGAGATCGACCTCTTCATCAAGGTCTACCGCTTGATCGTTGCGTTCGAAGTCAAGCAACTGTTCCGCCGTGTCGGCGAGGCGCGCCACATCTTGCAACATGCGTGTGCGCTCCTGGCCATCTGACATGCCGTCGATGCGCGTTTGCATAATGGCGATGGGTGTTCTGAGCTCATGAGCAGCGTCGATCAAGAACCGCTGGCGTTTTTTGAATTCAGTCTCAAGCCTCTCGAGAGTGCCGTTGAACGCCGCGACGAGCGGAGCGACTTCGCCCGGAATCCCTTCGACAGGAAGACGGCTGCCCTGACGATGCGGGTCAATTTGCGATGCTCTGTCCGCAACATCACTGATCCTTGCAAGGGCGCTTCGAACGATCCATGGGACAGCAATAAATATGGCGGGCAATGCCATCGCAAGCAGCGATACATAAATCGGATAGGCTTGCCCGAGCACCGCAAGCACCGGCGAGCCTTTGCTGGCTATGCCTCCAAATAATACGCGCACTTCACCCAGGGGCGTCGCAACATCATCGATCGATGCGATTTCGTCTATTCCGTCTGCCTCGCGGATATCCGCGGAATCAAACAGGTAGGTTAAAGGAACGATCGCAACATATGGTGCGGGTATAGCTCCCCGAGAGACGAAGGTACCGTCGGCAGTGGCCGCTACAAACCACAGATGACTGTTCTCCTCCATCAGCGCCCGCATTAAGAGGGTGTCTTCGAGTTCAAGCTGGCCGCCGCCATTTCGCCTGATCGATTCGGCAACAGCGTTCTTGACCTCGCTCTCCATCGCTATGTTGGGCGACATCACCATCGTGCCGTACGCCGATAGCCCAACGATCACACCACCGATTACCGCGCTGATCACCAGGCTGAGTTGCCAGCTTAGGCGCCACCAAAGTGATGGGTTTGTCGATCGGTATGCACCCATTATTCTTCCTTCAGGAGATAGCCGACACCGCGGATGTTGTGAATCGTCGTGCCCGCATCGACATCCGATAATCTCTTGCGCAGCCTGGAAATGTGCGCATCCAGTGCGTTTGATTGTATCTCTTCTTCGTAATTATAGACCGCCTGTTCGAGCGTGGCCCGAAGAACGGTTTTGCCCTTGCGTTTTGCAAGCGCCTGGAGAACCAAAAGCTCCCGGCGCGGGATCTCGAGCGTAACGCTTCCAATTCTGACAGTGAGGTTCAATGGGTCGATCGCCAATCGTCCAACCTTGATATCTTGATCGATCACGCCAGACGGCCTTCGCAGTAGCGCACGGACACGCGCCATCAACTCCTCAACCAGAAACGGTTTTCCAAGATAATCGTCCGCACCGAAATCGAGGCCCGCAACCCGTTCCATTGGCTCGTTTCGGGCAGTGAGTACGATGATTGGCGTATCATTGCCTGCACGCCTTAATATCGGGATGAATGTCAGTCCCTCTCCGTCCGGCAAACGCCGATCCAGAAGGATGGCGTCGTAGTCATTTTGCAGAACGAGCTCATGGGCATCGGCGAGGTACATCGTGTGATCGGTAACGATCCCGTGCTTTGACAGCGCAGCCGATAGCGCTGTCGCCAGTTCCCTTTCATCCTCGATCAACAGAAGTCTCATCGTAGCCCCGCATCCTGTCCTTGCAGCAATGTCACCAGGAACATTGCAGCAGTATTACGAGGATAAAAAGATGGCGGTTAATGCTGCTGCAATTGTCGAACCTCATCGTCCACCTACAGACGCGGTAGCAGACGGCTTGATACGCGGTGCCCTATCACAAGAGGTCGACTTCATGGCATCCCAACGGAAGAAAATATTCATAATAGCAGCGGCGCTTTTTGGTAGCGTCTATTGCTCCGTCGCTTTGATCGGCCCTGCACGGGGAACGAGCGGACCTAACGAACGACTGCAAAAGGTGGTGGTGGCCGCGCATATCCGTGGCACGCCATCATCGTTCGAACTCTCGGCAATGGAAGTCGCTGAGATTCAGCCGGCCGCGCTTGTTGAGCGGCTCAGGGTAACGGGCGAACTTCGTCCCTCCCGTCTTGTAGAACTGCGCGCCATCAGTGGGGGCAGGGTTACCCATTCGAGCATTCGAGAAGGACAGTCCGTAAGGGCGGGTGAAGTTTTGATCGGGTTTGAGTCAGCCGACCTTCAGGCCGCTCTGAAACAAAAAGAGGCGGACCAGGAAGGCGCAATGGCCGAAATGATCCTTGCAATGCAGTCGCTCAACCGGATTGAGCGGCTATCGAGCAAACATATTACAAGCCAAGAGCAGCTCGACAAAGCACGTAGTGAGGTTGCGGCAAGAAAAGCCCGGCTGGATAGCCTTGCCGCCTACGTCGAAATAGCGCGAACAGCTTTGCAGAATGCCGAGATCCTTGCCCCCTTTGACGGCGTGATATCCAAGCTTTCGGTCAATCAGGGTGCGCAAATCGCGGCAGACGCGGAACTTCTCACCCTTGTCGACGTGAGCGATATGGAAGCCAGGGTTCTGATTTCGACGCAAGAGGTTACTCGTGTCGCTGAAGGACAGGTCGTGGAGCTTCAGGTCGATGGCGTCCAAAATCAGGTGATCAGGGGAAAGGTCGCTCGGATCAGTCCGGTCGCCGACGACGGTAGCCGCTCGGTGGCTGTCCATATTCGTCTTTCAGGCAATGGCTACCACTTCAAGGGAGGCATGTTTGTCCACGGCTCAATCCTGGTCCGGCAGACCGAAGACGCAATTGCCATTCCTGTCGCCTCATTTCGGGGAGACGATAAAGACGCTCACGTTCTCAAACTCGTGGACGGCATTCTCATCCGCCAGCCGGTGAGCATCATCTCAAGGTGGGATGACAACCAGATGGCCGAGGTCTCTGGTCTTGCGCCCGGCGACATGATCGTAAGGGCGCCACTTGCCGAGCTGCAGCCGGGCCTTGTCGTCACAGTCGCGAAGATGGAATAAGTTCATGTTTCTCACCCGCATTTCCATCGGTAATCCGGTTTTTGCCACCATGATGATGGTGGTTCTGCTGGTGATCGGCGCCTTCTCGTATGATCGGCTGGGGGTCGATCAGTTTCCAAATGTCGATGTTCCAGTGGTGGTCGTCACCACCACTTACCCTGGCGCCACGCCCGAAGCTGTCGAGATGGACGTAACCAAGCCGATCGAGGAGGCGCTCAACACGATCAGCGGTATCGAGGACGTAACTTCAACATCCTACGAAGGTCGATCCGTCGTCGTGGCGAGTTTTCAACTCGAGGTGCAAAGCCCGGTCGCGGCGCAAGACGTCCGTGACAAGGTCGCAGCCCTTGACGCAGAGTTCCCGGAAGAGGCCGACAAGCCCATCGTCTCGCGCTTCAATCCGTTGGACGAGCCGATCCTCTCGATTGCCGTCACGTCCGCAACCCTGGGCGTGCCCGAATTGACCAATCTTGTTCAGGAGCGCGTGATCCGCGAGCTCGCGACCGTGTCCGGCGTTGGGCAGGCAACACTGGTTGGCGGCCAGAAACAGCAGATCGATATTCAAATCGACGAAACGCGGTTGACCGCTCTTAGTGTAGGCGCCGACGAAGTGATCGAAGCAATCAAGAGCAGCAACAGGAACCGGCCGGCCGGAAGCATCATCAGCGACCTCTCCGAACGCACTATTCAGATCCAGGGTCGGCTCTCGGAGCCCAAGGAATTACTTGATCTGGTGATTGCCCGCCGCGGTGGGCTCCCTGTTTACCTTTCGGACGTGGCCTCGGTAAGAACCGGCCCGGCGGATCTGGAAAGCCGGGCCATGTACGATGGTGAGACGGCGTTGGCGATTGACCTCGTTAAGATTCAGGACGCAAACACCGTGCAGGTGGTAAGCGAGCTGCGCAAACGGCTTGATCAGCTCACCGTCGTCCTGGGTCCGAAGGATGTGCAGTTTCAAATCATCAAGGATGCATCCAAACCCATTGTGGAGTCGCTCAGTGAAGTTCAATCGACCTTGATCGAAGGGGCGGCGCTGGCAGTCGCCATTGTCTTCCTCTTCCTCAATTCGTGGCGAAGCACCGTCATCACCGCGCTGACATTGCCAATCTCGATGATCGGCACACTCGCTGTCATTGATCTCCTGGGTTTTACCCTCAACATGCTCAGTTTGCTTGCCCTGACGCTTTCGATCGGCATCCTGGTCGATGACGCCATTGTCGTCCGTGAAAATATTACCCGTCACCTGCGCATGGGTAAGTCGCATTTCCAGGCGGCACTCGATGGCACAAACGAAATCGGGCTTGCCGTAATGGCAACCACAGCGGCAATTGTTGCCGTTTTCCTGCCGGTTGCCTTCATGGACGGCATGGTCGGTCGCTTCTTCTATGAGTTCGGCGTTACCGTCTCCGCAGCGGTGATGATTTCGCTGTTCGTGGCGTTTACGCTCGACCCCATGCTCTCCAGCATATGGCATGACCCAGATGCTGAGCTTAATGCGGTTGGCGGCCCGATTGGCCGTACCATCGCGCGCTTCGATAATGGTTTTGAGGTGATTGTCGCCATCTACCGGAAGATGATCCGCTGGGCGCTGCGCTATCGCCTGGTCACGCTCTTGCTCACAACAGCGGTGTTCATTGCGAGCATTTTCATGGTTCCACTTGTGGGCGTTGAGTTTGTTTCGACTTCGGACGAGGGACAGTTTCAGATCAACATAACCGCTCCAGCGGGCTCATCGCTGGATTACACCACTGCAAAACTTCAGCAGGTTGAAGCCGCTTTGCGTGAATTTCCCGAGTTGACCTCCACCTATTCGACGATCAATACGGGCGGCAATCCAGGCAAACACAACGCGACATTGATTCTTAGTCTTGTGCCTCAACAAGAACGCCATCGAACTCCCGTGACGCTGGCTGACCCGATCCGCAAGCGCCTTTCAGTGATCCCCGGGATCAACATCGCCATCATTCAAGCCGGTCTCGGTGGCGGTGCAAGCCCGATCCAACTGAGCTTGCTCGGCGATGATCGTGCGGTCTTGGAAAAAGCCGCAGCAGAGCTGATTGCGGGCATGCGCCGGATCCCAGGAGTAGTGGATGTCAATTCAAGCGCCAGCGATGGGAAATTGCTTTTCTCGGTACGGCTGAAGCGCGAGCAAGCCGGTGACCTTGGTGTTGGCGTCCGCGAGCTTTCCGCGATGCTCTCACCATTCGTCGATGGCGAAGAGGTCGGAACCTGGTCCGATCCGCTTGGTCAAACTTACGATTTGGTGGTTCGACTCCCCGTGGATCAACGAGACAGCGTCTCCGCTATCCGCGATTTATTGATCAAATTGCCAGATACCGCCAACAGTGAAAGTCCACGCATGGTGAGGCTCGACCAGATTGCTGACATCGATCTGGTTCCGGCTGCATCGGAAATCCGCCGCCTGGACCAGTCACGTGAAGTTCTGATCTCCGCCGATATATCGGGTCGTGCCATGGGTGACGTCACGGCCGATCTCGAGGCCATCATAGCCAAACAGGAACTCCCTGCAGGATACCGGATCAAATTTGGGGGCGACGCCGAAGACGTTGAGAAAGCAGCTGCGAGCCTGCTTAAGGCCCTGATCATGGCAGTGATCTTCATCTACGTCGTGCTTGCGTCGCAGTTCGGAAGTTTCTTGCAACCGCTTGCCATCATGGCGGCACTTCCTCTGTCGCTGATGGGTGTGTTGATCGGGCTGTTGGCTGCCGGAAGCACCATCAACATGTTCTCGATGATCGGCTTTATCATGTTGATGGGGCTCGTCACGAAGAACGGCATATTGCTGGTCGACTTCGCGAACCGGGAGCGCCAACGCGGACTGCCCGTTGCCGAGGCCATAGCAAATGCCGGCGCTGTCCGCTTTCGCCCGATCGTGATGACAACGCTTGCGATGATCTGCGGCATGATGCCCCTTGCCTTGGAAACTTCCGGGGCCGGCGCACAGAGGGCTCCCATGGCACATGCGGTTATCGGTGGGCTTATAAGCTCCACAGTTCTCAGTCTGATCGTTATCCCGGTGATCATTTCCTGCATCGACAGCTTGATTCGGAAAGTGAAGGGCCCGCCTCGCATCATTGCGCCAACTCCGTTCGCAACCGGCGAAGTAGGACAATGTCAATAAACCGCAAATCGATTACCCGCATTGTCAGCCGCCTGCTCTTTTCCGCGATCCTGTTCGCTGCGCTGCTCGGCGGTCCGATTATCCTCCTTAATGCTATCGCGCCGCTTCATACAGTAGTTCGCCCTCACTGCACCCACGTGTTGAAGCGGCGCCGGGTGGCCAATCCTGTAATGCAGCCGCAATGCTTCTCTCCCACAGTTCAGGGCAGTCGCCCATCGGCGATCTCTGCATAGCCAAAAACAGGAGACGCCCTTGACCTTATGCATGCCGGTTGGTGAGGCCGTGTCATTGCTGCCAATGGTGGTGGGGTAGACGGCCAACAGCGATCCATCTTCCGCGACGCAAACGGTCGGCACATCGTCGATCGACCGTCCTAGATGCCGTAATGGGCCGGCGTCTCATGAGTAGCCAGTTGGGTGGCAGAATGCTGAAGCAATTTCTGACCGTTATTGCCGAAGCGGGGTGCCACTGCGCTTCGGCCTGACACCGTCTTAGAATGTGCTCTCGGCGCCGGAAGTAATCAATGGCACTGGTTTTGCGAGATCTTCAGGCCTTCATTGCGAAAACGCGCATATTCCGATGCGCGACAAGCATTTGACTGGCTGGTGATCGTGACGAGGGAGGTCTTGAAAAGAGCGGCTGCGCGGGATCGAGAGCTGCGGCCATTGTTGTCAATGTTCCAGGCGATCGCCACCACAGAAGCAGTAGTCACGGCGGATGAGTACGTGTAATTTGGGGATTCTGGCGCGCGCCGCGATATCGGTCGCTTACGCTGCTTTGCGATTTTTGAACCATCCTGCAGTGTTTTCGATGACGGTCACAGCTTAGTTGAAATGCCGAGCCGCGGCACGTCGGCAGCGGCAAGATCAAGAGCGATCGCACCAGTCCTTTCCTCACCCGCAAACGACGCCCAGTTCCGGGTTCATCACCAATCCCTGACCGATAGCGACAAGTGACATACCGGCTGCGATTGCATGTTCGGCCTGGTCCGTTGTCCGGACCTGCCCCGCAGCGATGAGGGGAACGCGCGCCGCAAGGCGCGTTGCTCAGCGACACGAGGTAATCGATCCCATTGGAACCAGGCGGTCGATCAGCGCAAGTGAGTCAGCGATGCGCAAACCGCCCTCATTGGGCTCCTCCGGCGAGATCTGGTAGCAGCAAAAAAGGTCGGGCAGCGTGACCAGCGACCGCTGGCGAATCGCATCGACCACTGCAAGCTAGAATCGCATGCGGCCTTCAGGCGACCCACCCCCGTGATCTGTGCGCCTGTTGAAATGGGGCAAGGAGAAATTTTGTAGTGGGAATCCGTGAGCGCCATGCAGCTCGACACCGTAAATGCCAGTCGATGGCCCGCCGCGTCGCCTCGCCAAAATCACGCACAACGCCCAGGCCTTCTTCGTCGGTGAGCGCGCGCGCAGTGTTTTGACGCCGGCATGGAAGATCTGCAAGATCGCCGGCGCGCCACCGCTTTTCCAAGTCGCCGGCAGTCGCTTCAGGCTTGGAGCAAATTTGTCATCGTAAGCGGCAAACTCACCGGTGAACCCGATGCCCTTTCCTGAACATGGGTGCAGCCCGTGATCACAAGCCCGACGTCCTAGACCCGCACGCGGTAGTAAGTCTCTTCATCGGCAGATACCGTGCCGTCGTCATTGCCGGCCCAGGTGGTCATCGGCGCCATGACGATGCGGTTGCGCAGTTCGATCATGTTGCCGAACACGAACGGTTCCAGACGCTTGCTTCTTTCCATTTTCACTTTCCGTTTTGTTGTCGGTCAGCCGAACGCAGAAATTCGTCGTTTTGAGCCTACACTAAAGAGATGACGGGCTTGTATGTGTAGCTGAGCATTGTCCGTCCATCGGACTCCCAGTCATCCGAGAGAGATCCCTGCTGTCAAACCGATCGACATGCGTTCGCGAAGCGGCGGATTAACCATATGGCCGCGCTCGTCGAGGTCTGGTGATCGCATTTTGATTGCTCCATTGCTTCGAATCTGTGCTCCCAGTCTAACCTGCTGAACGTTAAAATTATAATTAAATCCTGATTAATATGCATGTGCGAATATACTTACTTGGCTCATCTTATCGCCATGCAAGATTTCGCCGGAGGAAATGTCGTGAATATTCTCGATCGTGGTGCCAATGCTGTCGCGGTTCTTGCCGCGCTTTCTAAATCGCAGGCCATGATCGAGTTCGATCTATCCGGCAAGATATTGACAGCGAACGAAAATTTCTGCCGAGCCCTCGGCTACGACCTTGCCGAAATTATTGGTAAGCAGCACACTATGTTCGTCGATCCGGAATATGCGCGGTCGGCAGACTACAAAGCATTCTGGTCAAAGCTTGCGGCTGGACGATTCGACCAACAGCAATACAAACGCATCGGTAAAGGCGGCAAGGAAGTCTGGATCGAAGCGTCCTATAACCCGGTGATCCGTCGCGGTAAAGCCGTTAAGGTGATCAAGATTGCCACGGACATAACGGCGCAGAGGCTGAAGGCGGCCGAGGATGCCGGCAAGATGGAGGCGCTGTCGCGCGCCCAAGCGATTATTGAGTTCACCCCTACCGGCGAAATCGTGACCGCCAATGAAAACTTCCTTTCTACCCTCGGCTACTCGCTCTCTGAAATTCAAGGCAAGCACCATTCCCTGTTTTGCGATCCTTCCTACACTTCATCAACCGCCTATCGCGAGTTCTGGAAGAAACTTTCTGGAGGTGAGCTGGCGGCGGACGAATTCATGCGGGTCGGCAAGGGCGGTCGCAAGATTCATATACAAGCTTCCTACAACCCGATTTTCGACATGAACGGAAAAGTCTTCAAGGTGGTGAAGTTCGCGACCGACGTGACCGGTCGCGTCGAAAATGTCGACACGCTCGCCGGATGTCTCACCAACCTCGCAAACGGCGACCTGTCGCAGAAGATAGAGAACCCGTTCATCCCGTCGCTGGAACGGCTCCGGTCAGATTTCAATGCCGCAACCACGAAGCTCAAGCACGCAATGGCTACGGTTGCCGACAATGCCCGTGCGATTGCGTCGGGTTCAAGCGAGATTCGGACCGCGGCTGACGAGTTGGCAAAGCGGACCGAGCAGCAGGCCGCTTCAGTTGAGGAGACGGCCGCTGCGCTCGAGGAGATCACGACGACGGTGACGGACTCGAGTCGCCGTGCAGAAGAAGCCGGGAAGCTCGTCGGACATACTCGGGAACATGCCGAGCATTCCGGCCAGGTCGTGCGTGACGCCATCAGTGCCATGGATCAGATTGAAACCTCGTCACGCGAGATTTCCAATATAATCGGCGTCATCGACGAGATCGCCTTCCAGACGAACTTGCTTGCCCTCAATGCCGGGGTCGAAGCCGCGCGGGCAGGGGACGCCGGCAAGGGTTTCGCGGTGGTTGCGCAAGAGGTGCGTGAACTCGCGCAGCGCTCAGCTAAGGCCGCCAAAGAGATCAAGACCTTGATAACGGCATCAGGCGGACACGTGCAAAATGGGGTGTCGCTTGTCACAAAGGCCGGCTCCGCCTTGCAGGAGATCGCAACTCAGGTCCACGATATCAACTCGAATGTCGTGGCCATCGTTGAAGCCTCACGAGAACAATCGATTGCCCTTGGCGAGATCAATCAGGCGATCAATACGGTCGATCAGGGCACGCAACAAAACGCCGCCATGGTCGAGGAACAGACAGCCGCAAGTCATGGGCTTGCGCAGGAGGCGACGGCACTGTTCGAACTCCTTGAACAGTTCAAATTCCAAGATACGCCCCGTATTGTAGGATCTTCCCGCGGCGTTTCGACACCCTCCGTGGCTTCCACCACTCCCCGTGCCACGAGAATAGCGACCTCGCCGGTGGCGATGCGAGGCTTGGCGGCGTTGGCGACCAAAGAGGCGAGCTGGGAGGAGTTTTAATGATCCATGCCGACATGCCAGCTCGCTCGGCTCTTGCGATGACCAGCGGAAGGGTTCCCCGAAATCCACATCGCGTGAAGGATCACGGCGAGCTTTCGGGCGACAGCCAGCTTAGCTTTTCGATAGCCGCCACGCCGGGCGATGCGTAATCCCCAGCTCTTCAAAGGGGAGAACTGTGGAATATGTGTCAGCAGCGCATTGGCTGCCTCATAAAGGCTGCGTCGAAGAAGTCATCGCCCCGTTTCGACACCCGCCCGGATCTCATCTTCTCACCGGATGCGTAGATGCGAGGTGTCAGCCCAAGATAAGCACCGGCGCTGGATGATCGTTTGAAGCGTGTCGGGTCATCAATGGTTGCAGCGAAGCCGAGCGCAGTGATAGCGCCGAGACCAGAACCGGCATCAGCCGTCTGACGACATTGTTTTGCCGAGCTAGAGCATTTTGTCTGAAACCGGAGTCGTGGGGATTGAACGAAGCCGCTTGCGCGGCATATTTGGCGGCTGATTGCCAATATCGCTGCTGTTTTGAAGGATTGGATGTTTGCCCAACTTTCAAAGTAGGAGATGACGATGATGGAGATGATCCCGCTGCGGCGGCGGATGATAGAAGACATGACGATCCGCAATCTGTCGCCGGCGACGCAACGATCGTATTTGCATGCGGTAGCGAAGTTCTCGCGTTATTTCGGGCGATCGCCAGACCGTCTTGGACTGGAAGACGTGCGCGCGTTTCAGGTGCATCTGGTGTCAATTGCCTATCGTGGCCGGCCTTGAACCAGACGGTTTGTGCTCTCCGCTTCTTCTTCGGCGTCACACTTGGGCATAATGAGATACCGGAGCGCATTGCCTATGCCCGGACACCGGCCAAGCTGCCGCCGATTTTGAATAGCGACGAGATCGTACGCTTTCTCGAAGCGATACCAAGCCAGAAGACGAGAACGGCGCTGACGACGGCTTATGTGGCGGGCTGCGTGCCTCGGAGACCGTCAGTCTCAAAGTCGGCAATATTCGACAGTGAACGCGGTGTCATCAGCGTCGAGCATGGCATGGGCGGCAAGGACCGAACCGTGATGCTCTCGGCACAGTTGTTGGCTATCTTGCGGGTGTATTGGAAACTGACGCGACCGCAGTTCTGGCTGTTTCCGGGGCGCGACGAGACCAAGCCCATTGATGTCCAGGTTTTGCACTCGGCTTACCGTTCGGCGTGCACTGCCGCCGGCATCGACAAACGGGTGACGGTGCATACGCTTCGCCACAGCTTTGCCACCCATCTTCTGGAAAGCGGAACTGAGATCCGCATCATCCAGGTTCTCCTCGGCCACAACAATCTTTCCACCACGGCGCGCTACACGAAGGTTTCCAATACCCTGATCCGCAGCACGACCAGTCCGCTCGACCGGCTGCGGCTTGAGGTGGTGCCATCAGGCTGAGGACGTCTTGCCATGGTGGCGGGACTGGAGGTGGCGGACATCTTTCGCCGCCACGGGGAAGGCTATCGTCAGTCCCACGACGCTCATCTCGGGCGCGTCGAGCGCCGGGTGATGAGCGCGGTGGAGATGTGCCGGACTTCTCGGTTGGGCGGGCATGTCCAGCAGGGCCAGGATTGCGACACGCTCCGCATTGCCTATAACTCTTGCCGCAACCGGCATTGCCCAAAGTGTCAAGGACAAGCGAGCCGTGACTGGCTTGCCGCGCGGCAGGCTGACTTGCTGCCGGTCGGCTATTTGGCCCCAGTACATTATTGGGACCCGGATATACGGTAGGCGATTTTCGGCTCAGGACGGTGCCAACCTAATCGGCAGGAATCCTTCTTGGTCGACCTCCAGGGCGTCAGACCACACATAATCGCCGGTAATATTGATATGATCCCATCCCAATGGCGACAGTTTTGAGATGATCTTCTCATCGAACGGCCTGCCTTGTCGGCGCGAAGCCTCCGTGATCCGTCCGAGATAGCGGCAATTGAAGAGAACGATGGCGGCCGTGACGAGATTGAGGGCCGCAGCCCGGCTCGTCTGATTTTCATGGCTACGGTCCCGAAAGCGCCCCAGGCGATGGAAGGCGACGGCGCGGGCAAGGGTGTTTCGTGCTTCGCCCTTGTTGAGTTCTGCGGTGACGAGTTGCCGGAGAGCGGGATCCTCAAACCACCGTAAGGTGAAGAGGGTGCGCTCGATGCGCCCTATTTCGCGCAAGGCGGCGGCCAGACTGTTTTGCTGCCGGTAGGCGGATAGCTTCTTCAGGATAAGGGAAGGCGTGACCACCTTGTCGGCGAGTGCCCGGATTACCTTGCCGATATCGTCGGCATGCCCCAGGATCAGGTTGGCGTCGAGACGGTGTCCGAACAGCGGTGCCAGACGACCATATCTTGTTTTCGGTTCGAAGGCATAGAGTTTGCGGTCCGACAGGCGCGGAATTCGGGGCTCGAAGAGCGGCCCAGCAGTGCTGCGATGGCAAAGACGATATCGGAAACGCCGCCACCATCGACATGCAACGCCCCGATGTCGACACTGCTTTCGTGGCCGAGAATGCCGTCCAATGCATGGATGGCTTCACCAGCGGTGCCAGCGATGACCTTCTGATGAAGCGGCGCATAGCGATCGGTGATCGTGGTGTAGATTTTCACGATCGGATCACGGCCATAGTGTCCATTGATTGCGCCGCCAGCTTCGCCCGGACCACCGAGATAATAGGCCTGTCCATCGGCGGAAGCACGCCAGCCTTCGCCAAACCAGACCGATAGCGGCTCGGCATGAATTGCGTCGGTCATGCTCGCCAACGCGGCGCGGAAGGTGTCCTCACGCATGTGCCATGTCTGCATACGTAGCAAGGCACGCCGGGTCACCGTACCGCACATCTCATCCATTCGTGACAGGCCGAGATTGGTCGCTTCAGCGATCAATGCAGCCATGAAGGCGCGCTGATCCACGGGCGGCAATCCGGTGGAGACATGGGAGAAATGCTCGGTGAAGTCGGTCCAGTGGTTGACCTGATCGAGCAGATCGGTAATCCGCACCCGCGGCATCATGGCGTATAACCTCGCCGTGACGGCACGTGTTTGTTCCTGCTCGTTTTCGCCTCTTGGCTCCTTGGGGAAGCGGAGCTTTCCATCAGCGAATATCGCTGCATCCTTGCCAGATAGGTGACATTCGGTGTTCAGAAGAGCTGCATCGAGCGCAGCCATGCGGTCTGCAAGATAATCTTCGGCATTGAAAGCGCGAACCAGAGCGACCGGTTGCGCCGGATTTGCCGGTGAAGCGGGCGCGAGGAGCTTTTCGAGCGGGCGGTGAATTCGCGATGTCGCAACCCACACGCCGCCGCTCGCAAGTGCATTGGCCAGGATGAAGTAGGTGGCCAGTTCGTAATAGGAGCGGTCAATGGAATTGCCGGTGAAGACATACCGGGACCAGCGCCGCTCAAGATGGCCGAGCGGAACGTCGGCAGGTAGCGGTTTACGACGGTCACCACCAATCCCGCCCAACACCGCGATTGCGGCAAGAAGCGGCTGCACGGCGCGACCGCCTTCAAACGCAAAGCTGCTCAGGAACCGGGCGCCGATTTTCTTGAACACGTGGTATTCGGGTGCAAGCTCGCCAAGCACGTCCGGTCTTCCTGGGCGAAGTGTTCGCCGGATGATAGCCGCATCATCTGCGATGGTTTCCAAGGGCGCGATCGCAGTGACGGCGGCCGTGACATCGGCTTCGGCTCGCACGGCAGTCACCACAGCTTCAAGCACCTCGGCGATCCGAAGAAGCCGGACACGCCCCTGTTCCGCAGATGCGGCGATCGTTTCTTCAAGCCGCTTTCTGGCGCGCAGGTTGGCACGCCCAACGAGCGACTGGAACATCGACAACGCTGCATCGGTCAACGTAATCGCCAACTCGCTCAAGGTCGCTATCATGATCGCATGTCGGCGTGGTGCGTTCATCTGCTGGAACGCTTGCGCCGTATAGAGGCTTCCTTCTCTCGCCATTTGAGCCATGCGGTGATTGAGGTGGAGAGGCAAGCGTGCCGGTACATCGCCGACGATGCTGCGGACAAGGTCGAGCCTGTCGAGAATCTCGGCCAGCGATCGTGCGCCTACTCCCCCAGCCGGCGCACGCAGCCACGACAAGCGACTTTGCTGGCGATGAACCTTGGCCGATAAAAGCACGTCCATCTGATCGCATTGTGGTGAAGATAGAAGCGCGCCGATCTCGGCAATCGCCGCGAAATCAGCAGAATGCATCGCCGTGGCGGCCAAACGTTCGACGACGCTGATACCAGGGATGATGATCCTTCCAGCTCGCATCCGTTCGATCAGCCGATCGAGAAGCACCCGGCCATCGGTCAAACCGACAGCTTCGTTTTGAGCCCAGGCGGCAAGTTCGTCCCGCAATGGTCGGTTCAAATCGCGGAAGCCGTGGCGCTGCTTGATTGTGGTCAACTGTTCGTATCGCGTTTGCGCCGCGGCGGGCAAACAGCGCGATGACATCAGCGTCGGCCTGAACCTGATCGGCAATATGATCGAGCATGATACCTGGCAGCAGCTCGCCGCGGCTGAGATATCGGCCAGGGAACCGCAGGCAGCAGAGTTGGAGCGCATAGCTCAGCCGGGTCTCCGGCGTCCGGCATTGATTGACGGCGGCAAGATCATCTGGGACGAGCATATGGTAACGCAAGACCTCGGCTTCCGTCTCCGGCAATATCAGCAGTGCATCCCTCTGTTTTCTGGTCATGGAAATTCGCGGCGGCATTGAATATCCTTTCAAAAATCGCTTGCCTTACGAGGCTATATTGAAACAGGATTGTGAAAGGAATTTCGCCTTGCTTCGTCAGTGTAGCCAGAGCGCTTGCACAAACGACCGTTTATGAAAGGACCTCGATGCTGATCGGCTACGCCCGGGTGAGCAAGGGAGACGAGCAATCGAACAGGGCGCAGGCGCGCGCGCTCTCTGAAGCTGGCTGCAAGCGCGTGTTCGAAGAAAAGGCGTCCGGCGGGCGTTGGGACCGGCCCGAATTGCACCGTATGCTCGATCAACTGCGCGATGGCGACACCGTCGTTGTCTGGAAGCTGGATCGCCTGTCACGATCGCTGAAGGATGTCCTTCACCTGATGGACAGGATCACCAGTGCAGGCGCCGGTTTCCGGTCGCTCACGGAAGCGATCGACACAACCACGGCCGCCGGTCGGATGATGATGCAGATGGTGGGATCCTTCGCGGAGTTCGAGCGCGCCATGATCCGGGAACGGACCACGACGGGTCTGGCCCACGCTCGGACTGAAGGCAGGATCGGGGGGCGCCGCAAGAAACTTGACCCGAAGAAACGCCGGGAAATCGCCGAAAGTGTCTTGTCAGGCCGCAAAAGCGGAACCGAAATGGCGAGACTATACGATGTCAGCGAACCAACCGTCTCACGCATCGTCGCCGAACACCGTCAGAACCTGGAGACCATCCATGCCGACCAGCCATGACCTCAAGGGTCTGATGAAGTTTCTAGCCCGCGATGAATGGCGCGAGTGCTTCGAGGAGGTGTTTGAGGATCATTTCGGACCGGTCCTTGATGCAGGTGACATGGAATTCGAGGATATTGCCGAAATCCTCGGCGACAACTGGGCCATGACGCTGTGGGGTTGCGTCTTCGAGGACTTTCTGACCCAGGACTTCGAGGTCGAAGGCGGCAACATTATCGATGAATACCTCAAGCGTCGCGGCTGGAAGGAGAACGCCCAGGCGAAAGCCTATATGAAGGCGCTGCGCACCTCCATCATGAGCTTGTATGAGGTCAGCGAGGTCGTTCCGGGCAAGTCGCTCATGGCGCGTGACGTTATTCGCGGTGGCGAGCCGCTTGCCGTCAGCGAGGGAACGGCCACGAAAACCCTCAAGCAGTGGGACAGGATCGCCGCCCGCATCGTGCCCGTCATGGGCAGAAACGTCTTTGCCGGTGGCCTTTTGCCGTTCACGCCACAGGCCACCGACGCGCTGTTTGATGGCCTGCGCCAGATGTTCGGCAAAAAGAATGCGAAGAAGCTACCGGTCATCAGGGATGAAGACCTGCGGGCGGCAACTTCCATGTTCACCCTTTCATGGCTGTTCGTCACGCTTGAGCAAACGATGGACATGCCGCCGCTCCAGAATGCCGACGGGGACGATCTCGTATTCCACGATATCAGGTTTCCGCTAGCATCCGGCACAACCCAGAAGGACATTACTGCTCGGGTGAACACTATTCCCGGCATGTCGCAGGAGAACGCAAAATTCTGGAACTGGCTGGAGGGTAAGCCGAAAAGCAAAGCCAAGAAGAACACCGGGGTTTCTCTCGACACCACCATGGAAAACGGTTTGCGTGTGCTGGGAAATGTCGAGCTGAAGGGGCGTTTCCTGCATTTGGCCGCCAATTCGGCCGCGCGCGCAGACAAAGGAATGGTCCTGATCCAGCAGACCCTTGGTGATCTCGTGCGCCCGCCACTCACTGAAATCCGCACCGTGGAGCAGATGATGGCTGAACGTCCTGCCCAAGATCAGAAGGAAGCCGCTTCCGATATCCCGCCCGAAATCGCTGAGCAGATCGTCCATCAGTTCATGGACCGCCAATATCGTGAAACCCTCGACCAGCCGGTCGGCATGCTCGGCAACAAGACGCCACGTCAGGCGGCAAAATCAGCAGCCGGCCGCCAGAAGGTCGCCGAATGGCTCAAATATCTCGAAAATCAATCCGCAAAACAGCCGAACGCCGCGGACCCCATGGCCACATACAGTTTCGAGTGGATGTGGCACGAACTCGACGTCAGCGATCTGCGCCAGTAACCGCTACCGTAGTTCTGTGTCCCAATAATGTACTGAGGCCATAATGAGCGTGCCGCTCCGTTCCATCAAATCGACATTGAAGGACCGCTCGAGTTCCCCGAGAATTTCCTGCGAACGCCTGACCAGCGGCACATAGGCAGATCCTTCGCCCACGGCATTGCGGGTTACCCGGGCACGTCCGTGGCTCGATCCAAACGGATGCGGCGGCAAGTAGCGATCGATGCCAACGACCTTGGCGCCCAGCTTGGCCAGCTGGTAAAGCGTCGCTGTGCCCAAGGCGCCCAAGCCTATAACGGCGAAGTCGATCGAATGGGTATCCATTTGTGGGTCGCTTCTCCGGCAGTTGAATATTGGCTCGGGACTGTCACGGCGTCAGGCGGATTTCCGCATGAAATACAGGCCGGTCAGCTCATCGGTGAACCCCCACTTCTGATAGAAGGGCACCATCTCAGCCAGGCAGTAAAGTTCCCGGTGTTTGATGTTCGCCAGTGCGGGATCGTTCATAACCGTTTCCATGAGAAGCCCGCCCAAGCCCGTGTTGCGCCAAGTGCTCTTTACGATGATGTCGAAGATCATCGCCTTGTAGACGCCGTCCGTCATTGCGCGAGCGAACGCAACGAGCTCGTCGCCGTCAGGATCAATGAAGGCGAAGACCGGACCACCGGAGGCCAAGGCTTTTACGACGTCGGTCTTTGTCCGGCCCTTGGTCCACCATTCTGCCTGAAATAATTCCACCAGCTGGTCGACCTGATGGTCATTCAAGGACCGATGCAGCCGCAGTCGGCTTTTATCGAGCGTGATCTTGTTCATGTGCGCCTCTGGGATATGTGCGTTGATGCTCAGTTGCCGGCAAGGGTTTGCAGTTCGAGAAGCCTGTGTTCCGAAATGGGAATGCCAAGGAGAGTTGACTGGCGGCGGTTCTCGTAGCGTCTTGCTCCGGGCAGCCTCTCTTGGCCGACCTCCATGAGGCGATCGCAAAGACCCGAAACCCGCCCGGCAAAGTCGTTGTTGCCGCCACGCTCCGGGTCAATAACGATCAACAGCTGCCCCGCTTTCGGTGTCTGCGCACCGACACAATCACCAAAGTCGTTTTCGAACGACAGCTGTCCGCCGGTCAGCGCGCCTGCCATCAGCTCGACCATCATCGCAATAGACGAGCCCTTAGAGCCACCGAATGTGTTGAGTGCGCCGCCGGCCAGCACCGCGTGTGGATCGGTGGATGGGGTTCCGTTACGATCGACGCCCGTTCCTTCCGGCAGACTTCGGTTCGCCAGTGCGTGTAGCCTGACCTCGCCGTTGGCCATCACGCTCGTCGCCTGATCAACGACGAGGGGATCCGCACCAGCGACCGGCGTTGCGAAAGCGATCGGGTTGGTGCCGTATACCGGCGCGCGACCGCCATGGGGGACGACATTCGCCAGACCGTTGACGAAGGTGATCGCCATCAGGCCTCTGCGTGCGAAAGGCTCGACATCCGGCCACAGCGCGCTGAAATGATGAGAATTGCGGGTCGCCACAATAGCAATGCCAGTCGCCTTTACGGCCGCATCGATTGCGTCTGCTGCGACGGCGAGTGCGGGCTGGGCAAATCCGTTGTGAGCATCGATGCGAATGAACGACGGGCTGATCATGGAGATTTCGGGGTCTGCTTTTCCATCAACCCAACCGGTGTCGAGCGATGCGAGGTAACCCGGAATACGAAAGATGCCATGGCTGATCGCGCCATCGCGCTCGCAGCCGGCACAGTTTGCCGCAAGGATATCGGCGACGAACTGGGATGTTCCATGGTTCAAAAAAATCTGAACGAGAAAGGATCTCAGTGCGTAGAATTTGACGCGGACGTGCTGTTGTTCATGAGTCATAGGAATGGCTGCCAATAGGAGGAGGGGTATCGGGCGACGACAGAGCGTGCGCACCCCCGCCGCCGCGCGGGGTCGAGAGAAACTTCCGGAGACAATTTTCGAGAAGCCGGGAGATATTGTTGTCGTAGCCGTTGTGGGAAAGGCTGCCGCAAAAGGTGATCGAACCGACCGAGAACAGGCCGCCGCCGTTCTCATCGAGGCCGTAGACGATATTCGAGCGCATGCCGCCATAGGGGCGCGGGCCGCCGTCGATAACGCCGGGGGTCAGCAGTTCCTCATAGGTGGTCTCGAACGACGGCCCATGCCCCTCGGACGCTGCGACCACGGTTACGAATTCCGGCGTTCCAAGTTCCGCGCAGGCCTGGTCGATCTCGAATCCTGCAGCGCCGCCTCCGGATAGGCCGAAGTCGCCTAGCCTCTCATCAACGGGAATGCCCTCAAAGAGGAAAGCCAGCTCTCCGGCAAACGACTCTTCCGTACGGACATAGTACGTCCCTTCGAAATTGCCTTCAGCGGTAAAGCCGACGCCAGCAACTGTCTGGGGAGGGATGCCGTTTCGTCGCCACAACCCTCCATATTCGCCATCGAGCTGGTTATAGTATTCACCGGGCTTGCTGGCCCAGACGCGCATGCCGCCTTCGGCGCGTCGGAGCTCGAGAATGTGGGGCAAGGTCTGGTCGCGGCCGATCTTCCAGTAGAAGCCGTTTCCCCCAAGATACATCAGCCGTCCGCCGGCTTGCCGGTAGGCGAGGATGGCCTCGATGGTGCGGCGGGTATGATATTCAGGATGCGTTCCAGTCAGAACCACATCGTAGGGTGAGAGGGCATCGACCCCTTCACGATCCAGATCCTCGTCGGTTAGCACGTCGAATGCAAAACCCTTGTTGGTCAGCCAGTCGGTCAGGTGAGAGTCAGAGGGGAAGCCGCGCATGCCCGAGCCGTGCGGGTCGTGGTAGACAAGGTATCCAGGGCGCATCGTCATGATCGGACGCAGCCGCGAAGATATCGTCACGCCAGTTCCGTCCGGATGGCGGTTGTAGGTGGAGTAGCCGAAGGTGCCGACGACATCCGGATTATGGGGATAGGCGCCCCAGTCCTTTACGCGCGCTTCGAGCGGGCCTGCAAAGTTTCCGCGGGCGTGATTGGCGTAGGCCATGTAGGTGAAGGTCGGCGCCAGGAAGACGATTTTCTGTCGTGGCATGCCGTGACCCGGCAGCACGTAGAACGGGATGGTATCGGTCGCGATGTCATTCTCGACCACCAGACCATAGACGCCAGAAGGCACGCCGTCGGGCACGGCGAGCGCGATCGTCGTCTCCCATGCGCAGTCGCTCAGATCGTCTGAATGGAAGGTGATTGCCGCGTATTCTTCCGGTGCGACTTTCCAGTCCATGTGTCGCCCGGTCCACGCGGACGAGCGGACGGCGCGCATCGGCAGGTTGATCAATTGAAGCCCGCGAGATGGGTCGATATCGTCGCTCACCCATTCGCTGTTGCCGCTATCGGTGAAAGTCCATTGGGCGATGATCGTGCGGCCGGTTTCTAAAGCCTCTGGCGAAGCCACGGAGAGACGTGGCGCCTCGATCGTACCGTTGAAGCAATCCTTGGGATGTCCGTTCCACAATGCCGCAAGGCAGATATGGTCGACATCGCGCAATGCTTCGCCCAAGCCTGCGATTAACCTGGACTCGCCGACCTTTGACGTCTCCACGGTTGATGCGCGCACGATCACGCCATTATCCGAAAAACAGACCTCCAGATTGCTCCACACATTCAGCTTGAGGGAAAGATCCAGGCTTTGCGATTGCGCCGGTGACCGCAGATTTTTAAGGAAGAGTCGCCCGCCATTGATAATCAAGGCGACACCTGTCGTGCCGGCAATATCTTGCAAGGAAAAGATCGTCTGATCGGTGGCACTGACAAAGCCTGGGCGGACTGTCAGTTCGACCGTCAGGTCTTGCGTGACCGGGATGGTTGGCAGCGACCCGAATGCGCAGGATCCTAGATGGGTCTTCTGCTCTCTGGCCGGATAGACCGCCGACAAGCCGAATTCCACCTGTTCGCTTTTCAATCCGGGGCCGAGTGGGTTCGGATCGCAGCAATCCAACCTGACAACCTTCGCGGTTATCGCGCGATCGCCAAGCGATGAGATTTTGAAGTCCAGCCGTTCACCCGGCCTGGCGCTGAGCGGGGTGACGTAGCCAATTACCCTTGGCGGTCTGTATTCCTGGATAGACATGTTTCACCGAGTGAGAGGGCGTTTTGTTGGGCCGGTGGACATTCGTCGAGCGGCACACTAAATAGAATATCGTATACGGTATCTGTTTGTGTCAACCCGGATTCATCTTGACGACGACGGGGCGCGTATTGGGGAAGAAGTCCTAACATTGCGATCTAATATCGAATACGTTATTCGATCACTCCCACATCGACTGCAGACTCGGAGATTTCCATTTGCCCCTTAACCCCGCCGATCTGCCATCGCTTGGAACCGCCCCCACGGCATCCGACATCATTGCCAAGCATATCCGGGAAGCGATCGTCAGTGGCGAGTTTGACGAGGGCGAGCCGATCCGCCAGGACGACGTCGCAAAACTGTTCGATGTCAGTAAGATCCCCGTGCGTGAGGCTTTGAAGAGGCTTGAGGCTGAGGGGCTTGTCGAGTTTCAGAAGAACCGCGGCGCGGTGGTGACAAGCGTTTCCGAGCCGGAAATCGCGCAGATCTTCGAAGTTCGCGCCATGCTGGAGTCAAACGCCATCAGACTCTCCGTTCCCAGAATGACGGCACGTACGTTCCAAAGGGCCGAGGAATATTGCGACGCATTCGCCCGGGAAACGAATGTCGCGAGGTGGGCAGAATTGAACTGGCAGTTCCATTCATGCCTCTACGAGGACGCCGAGCGGTCGTTCCTTCTCAACCTCATCCGTTCGGTCAATGATCGTATCGAGCGCTATCTCCGCATTCAGCTGACGCTGTCTGGAGGAACGGGTGTCGACGACAGGGAGCATCGCGAGATCCTCGCCGCATGTCGGGCGGGCGACGCTGAGAAGGCCGCTGAGCTGCTGACGCGGCATATTACCAAAGCTTGCGAGTCCCTTCTCGCAAACATCCGGAAATAACCAGACTCCACTGTGCCGCTGGACGTCCACGTGTGACCTGCGCTCGCAAGATCGCGGGTGCGACTCGGTGCGCCATTCGGTTGACTGACGGCTCGGAACGCCGCTGCACAAAAATGGTGCTTGTATGAAAAAGCGCCGTTCTTCCATTTTTGCGGTTGACCATTATCGTTTATCGTATACGATATCTAAAAATTGCCACCTGACGACGGTTCCGTTGATGCCTGTGTGGTGTGATGTCCTGGAGAAGTCCGCATGCAATTTGAAAGATCACTGACAACCGTCGAGCTGCACACGTGCGGTGAAACATTCCGCCTTGTGACCCAGGGTCTACCGAAGATTCCCGGAGCGACCATCGTTGAACGCCGCGCCTGGCTTCAGGAAAACGCCGATCAGTATCGACGCGCGGTCATGTTGGAACCCCGCGGCCACAAAGATCTCTATGGCGGCTACCTCACGGAGCCGGTCAGTGCCGATGCCGATTTCGGCGTGATCTTCCTCAACAACATGGGCTACAGTCCCCATTGCGGCCATGGCGTCATTGCGCTCGCAACCGCAGCACTTGAGCTCGGCTGGGTCGAACGCAAGTCGCCCGAAACCCGCGTCGGCATCGATGCGCCCTGTGGCTTTATCGAAGCTTTTGTCGAGTGGGACGGAAAGCGGGCAGGGAACGTTCGGTTCGTGAATGTTCCGTCCTTCATCTTCATGCGGGACGTGACGGTCGACACCCCGACTTTCGGCAAGGTGACCGGCGATATCGCCTATGGCGGTGCCACCTATTTCTACGTTGACGGCCGCCCGTTCGATATCGCCATCCGCGAGAAGGATGTTCAGAAGATCCAGCAGTTTGGATACGAGATCAAGACGGCTGTGAATGCCGAGATGTCCGTGGTTCACCCTGAAATCCCCGAGTTCAATGACGTCTATGGCGTCATGGTCTACGGCGATCCTCGCCACGATGGCTCGACCCAGGCGAATTGCTGCGTCTATGCGGACAGGGCCATCGACCGATCACCGACAGGCTCCGGAACCGCCGGCCGTATCGCGCAACTCTATCTTCGTGGCGAACTCTCAGCATCGGAAACACTGGTGAACGAGTCGATCATCGGCACGGTGTTCAAGGGACGTGTGTTGAGCGAGACAAAGGTTGGCGACTACGACGCGGTCATCCCGGAAGTCAGTGGCAAGGCCTACATTTGCGGGTTTGCAAATTGGACGATCGATGAGGAAGACCCGCTTACGTTCGGTTTCTTGGTTCAATAATTACAGTTTCTAAGCCGCTGCAGTCTCGTTCGATAGCTGCAGCCCGCGCGGAAGAAACGTATACGATATTGGAAATTCGATAATATCCGTGCTCCAAGTCCTACCAATCAACAAAAAGGGGAATGCAACAATGCGTATGGCTTCAATTATCCTGGCCACCACACTGGTGGCATCAACTTTGACGGTCGCTCATGCTGACAAGCTGGATGACATCATGGCTTCCGGCACATTACGTTGCGCGGTGGTGCTCGACTACCCTCCGATGGGCATGCGCGACGCGGAGAACAATCCGGCCGGCTACGACGTCGACTACTGCAATGACATCGCCAAAGCGCTCGGCGTAACGGCAGAGATCGTTGAGACCACCTTCCCGGATCGTATTCCGGCACTGGTGTCCGGCCGGGCTGACATCGCCGTCGCACAGACATCGGACACTCTGGAGCGGGCGAAAACTGTCGGTTTCACCATGCCATACACCGCCTTGACAGAAGTCGTTCTCGCGAAAGAGGGACTCGGGATCGATAGCTATGAGAAGCTGAAAGGCCGCAATGTCGGCGGTGTCGCCGGCGGCTATGAGGCAATGGCCCTCGAAAAGGATGTCAAGGCGTGGGGCGGCGGTTCCTTCAGAGCTTACCAGAGCCAGGCCGATGTGTTTCTCGCGCTTTCCCAAGGGCAGATTGAGGCGACCGTCGTCACGGCCCCCGTTGCCGCGACGATCGTTAAAGATGGCAAATACAAGGGCGTCGTGGTTGCCGGGGAGACACCTTATGAAATCGACTATACGGCACTGGTCACGCTTCGCCAGGAGCAGGGCCTCATCAACTACCTGAACCTCTTCATCCATCAGCAGGTGCGTACGGGTCGTTACAAGGAACTGTGGGATAAATGGGTCGGCGTTGGTGACGCACCCGATCTGACGATCCCCGGCGTCTACCGCTAATCGATTACGACCTCGGCGGGCAGACTTTCCCGGACAGGAAGTCGTGCCCGCCGCAGCTCGACGTGACGGGATCTCCAAGTGAGTTCCTTCCCCCGATCCTTTCCAAATGGCGGGAACGACCATGGACTATACTTTTCAATGGCGAGCGGCGTTTCGAGCGCTGCCTGATATGCTCTGGGGCGCCCTTGTGACGCTTGAGGTCGCCCTGCTGTCAATGGTGCTTGGCACGTTGCTCGCGATTATGTTGGCGCTGGCATCCGGGTCGCGGTTTCGCGCAGTTCGGGCTCTTTCCCTCAGTTGGGTAGAGCTGGCCCGTAACACGCCGGCGTTGTTCCAGATTTATATGGTGTACTTTGGTCTGGGGTCACTGGGGATATTCCTCGACAGCTTCCTTGCTTTGCTGGCAGCGATTACATTCAACAATGCGGGTTATCTTGCCGAAACCTTCCGTGGCGGACTTCGAGCAGTTCCCGGCACACAAATGCGTGCCGCCCGGTCTCTGGGTATGGGACAATTCCAGGCGTTTCGCCTCATCGTGCTGCCTCAGATGTTCCGCGTCGTCTTTCCGCCGCTCACAAACCAGATGGTCTGGGCGATCCTGATGACGTCCCTCGGCGTGGTGGTGGGCCTGACAAATGACCTTACCGGTGTGACACAGGACCTGAATGTCAGATCATTCCGTACGTTCGAGTTCTTCGCGATTGCCGCTGTTCTCTATTATTTGATGACGAAGCTGGTCATCGGCTCGGCGCGCCTGATGGCGTGGCGCCTGTTCCGATATTGAGGGCCACCGCTATGATGCAGACCTTTTTCGACACCTCCCTGACCCTCAATGACTTCTTGTTCATGCTCAAAGGTGCCGGTGTTACGATCTCGATTACGTTCTGGGCTGTGCTTGGTGGATCCATACTCGGGCTGTTGCTCGGTTTGGGACGTGCCAGCGCACCTTGGTGGCTCAACGCACCAATCGGCTTTGTGCTCGACATCTTCCGCTCGGTTCCACTGTTGATCCAGTTTGTGCTCGCCAATTCATTCAAATCCATCATCGATTTGAACTGGTCGGCCTTTACCGTCGGCTGTGTGGTTCTGGCCATCTATACAGCATCCTTCTGCACAGAGGTGGTTCGTGCCGGCATTCTGGCCGTCCCCCCGACGACCCGGCGCGCCGCCCGGTCTCTTGGAATGACCTGGGGCCAGGATTTGAGGGAGGTCGTGTTTCCTATTGCCCTGCGTGTCGCATTGCCGAACTGGATTGGCCTCACGCTCGGGGTCATGAAGGACACGGCGCTCATTTCATGGATTGGCGTCGTCGAGTTGCTTCGCTCCTCGCAGATCATCGTGACACGGATTCAGGAGCCGCTGTTCGTCCTTGGTATCGTTGGACTGGCTTATTTCATCCTGTGCTTCCCCATCTCGCGTTTCGGCGGACGGCTGGAAAGAAGGTGGCGCGAGAATGATTGAACCCGGAAGGCTATTCGCCGACCTGATCCTTGCTCTTCGGAGCAAGTGTCTCCCCGCAAGGCCGAGAATCCGACTTGAGCAAAGGTTGCAGAAACAATGATTGAAATCGAGAATGTCCATAAGCACTTCAGCACCTTGCATGTTTTGAAAGGTGTGAGCCTGGACGTCCAGAAAGGGGAAGTCCTTTCCATGATCGGTGGGTCGGGCTCCGGCAAATCGACGATGCTGATGTGCATCAACGGTCTTGAGCCGATCCAGGGCGGCACCATTCGTGTCGATAACACAGACGTGCATGCGAAGAGTACCGATCTCAACAAACTGCGCCGAAAGATAGGGATCGTGTTTCAGCAATGGAACGCGTTCCCTCATCTGACGGTGCTCGAAAACGTGATGCTGGCGCTCAGAAAGGTGCTGGGTAAATCAAAGGCGGAGGCCGAGGCGATCGCGGTTGAGCAGCTCAAGCATGTCGGTCTTGGCGAGAAGCTGAAAGCCTTTCCGTCGCGTCTGTCGGGCGGACAGCAGCAGCGAATGGCGATCGCCCGCGCACTTGCGATGTCGCCTGACTACATGCTGTTTGATGAGGTCACGTCCGCTCTGGATCCGCAATTGGTCGGCGAAGTGTTGGACACGCTGCGCATGCTGTCCCAGGAGGGCATGACCATGATCGTGGTGACGCATGAAATGCGGTTCGCCCGCGAGGTGTCCGATCGCGTGGCATTTTTCCGCGAAGGGCTTATCCATGAGATCGGAACGCCCGAGCAGATATTTGATACTCCGCAGCGTTCTGAAACGGCGGATTTCCTGCGGTCGGTGCTTTGATTTGCTAGATTATAGAAAAATAATCTTAGTCGCCGAGCTTTAGTGAATTTGGAGATAGTCGTAGTTCAGATCCGTTCAAAGCGTGATGATCACAGTGCTGCCTTCATGAAATGAGACGAAGGTGTCCGGCTCCCGGACGCCCTGCGTCTCATAATACCTTGTACGTTATGGCAGGGCGACCAGAACCTCTATCTCGACAAGCCATTCGGGCATGGCCAGTGCTTCAACGCCGATCCAGGTACTTGCGCAAACTGGCCATTTTTCACCGAATATGTCACCCCCTGCCCCGAAGATCGCCGGGACGAGATCCGGAGTGTGCCGGACTACGTAGATCCTCATTTGCAGGATGTCTTTAGGATCCGCCTTTATGGCCGCGAGGGCGTTGAAGACATTCCCGAAGCATTGCCTTGCCTGGGCGGCATGATCGTTTCCACCGACGAGTTGACCTGACCTATCGATCGCGACCTAGCCCGAGATGGCGGCGAGGCGCGCGCCAGGTGGGGCGATGGCGATTTGTGCAATCAGGTGCGAGAAGGCATCGGTCAGGGAGGAAGGGTTGAGAGTTTCCATCGATGCCTCCCTTATTCCTGATCGACAGCGGCGACGTAACCGTCTGGCCTGACCAGCAGCGCCCGGACGCGGCGTAGGGCCGCGTGGTCGGAAGGGTCTGCCGCCAGGGATTGCACGCTGGTGGATCGCAACCATTCCGGACCGGAGACCGATGCGCCTGGTTTGAAGGAAAGGTGAAGCCAACGCCCTTCCACCAGCAGGCTGTAGAGCGACATCGATACGCCGGCCTTGCCGACCAGTTCGATATCGGGAACGCGTACCCCTGCCGTCAACTGTCCGGCAGTAACGGCAGCCTTCGCATCGGCGCCATAGGCGACGTCGAAACCAGAAAGTTCACCGGCAAGATGATTGACTGTAGGAATTTTTAGGAGCTGGTTTAGCGTCTCCCGCAAGGCAAGGGTGCCCGGATCGAACCGGGTGACCAGCGCGACCTGCGCCAGCGTATTGGTGTAGAGAATTTTTCCTATAGGTCGCCGTTCCTCGTCATAGGTACCAAGCAGTTTGTCGGGCGCTTCGCCCTTCAGGACTGCGGCCAGTTTCCAGCCGAGGTTCAAGGCGTCCTGCAGTCCGACATTCATGCCCTGTCCGCCCATGGGAGCGTGGATATGGGCGGCATCGCCGGCGAGCAGGATGCGGCCCTTGAGATAGGTTCCGGCAAGACGCGTCTCATCGGTGTCAACGGCGCAGTAAAATCCGGCCAGGCGGCGGAGTAAAACCAGGCCACTTGTGGCGCACGCATGAGACCTCCGGGAGGGCGTAGCCCGAGCGGGGGTCTCATGCGTGCGTGGCGATTTTTTGAGGGGTTTCAGCTGGCCTTTCGGGCGCGGCTTTGAGCGAGACGGTAGCTGTCGCCGTTCATCTCAAGGATGTTGACATGGTGGGTCACGCGATCGAGCAGAGCCCCGGTCAGACGCTCGGAGCCCAAGGTTTCCGTCCATTCGTCAAAGGGTAGGTTGCTGGTGATCAGGGTGGCACCCCGTTCGTAGCGTTGTGAGATCAGCTCGAACAGCAATTCCGCGCCGGTTTTGGAAAGCGGCACGAAGCCCAGCTCATCGATGATGAGAAGCTGGTAGGCGGCCATCTGCTTCTGGAAGCGGAGCAGCCGCCGTTCGTCACGTGCCTCCATCATCTCGCTGACCAGCGCGGCTGCGGTGGTGAAGCCGACGGACATACCCTTCTGGCAGGCTGCCAGGCCGAGGCCGAGTGCCACATGTGTCTTGCCCGTGCCGCTGGGACCCAGGGCTATCACGTTCTCCCTTCGCTCGATCCATTCGCAACGGGCCAGTTCCAGCACCTGCATCTTGTTGAGCTTGGGGATAGCGGCGAAGTCGAAGCTGTCGAGGCTTTTGACGACAGGGAACCTGGCCGCTTTGATGCGGCGCTCGACCTTGCGGCGATCCCGTTCGATCATCTCCCGTTTGGAAAGCCGGAAGAGGTATCCGACATGATCGACCCCCTCGGTGGCACATAGCCGGGCCAGCTTCTGATACTCGCGCTGGAAGGTCGGAAGCTTCAGGATCTTGAGATAATGGGAGAGCAGGATCTCTGGCACTTCGGTACTCATGCCGCTTCTCCCGCATCCGATGACAGGAGGCGCATGTAGGCCTTCGCCGACGTCGTCTCGACCGTCGCCCTCGGCAGGTAGGGGTAAATGGACAGGTCCAGTCGAGGCGGCCGGCGTTCCACCCGGCACAGGATCAGATGCTTGACGGCATCGAAGCCGATCGCGCCGAGCTGGAGGGCCTGTTTTACCGCCGCATGCAGGTCGGCAAGCTCGAAGCTCTCCAGCAGACGCAGGACCTGCACATACTCACGCCGGCCGTGCTTGGCCATGCGGCCCTCCATAAGACGGCGCAGCGTGGCGAACTCTTGCGGCAGATCCCAGCCCTGGAGAGGTGCTGCCTGATCCAGCGAATTGATCTTCTGTTCGATCAGCGGCAGGTAATGCACAGGAAGACGACATCTTCTCGTTCCCAGCTTCGGGTATGGCAGGCGATAATCTCACCACGGCAGCCGATCACCACCTCGTCGACATAGCCCCGGACCCAGACATCCTGGTGGCCATAGGCGACCGGGACGGAATAGTCGTTGGTCTTCTACCGCACCAGCGACTGAGCCGTGACCTTGGCACTGGCCTGATCGCAGGCATCGAAGGGCGATAGTGGCAACGAACGCATGGCAGCCAGATCGCGCTGCAGCCGTTCTCCGATCGTCTCGCTCTCGCCGCGCAGTCTGTCGCGCTGACGCTTGCGGCATTGCTCCTCAAGCCAGATATTGAATGCACCCCATGTCGGAAACTGCGGGATCGGAACCATGAAGTTGCGCCTGGCGTAGCCAACAAGCCCCTCGACATTCCCCTTGTCGTTGCCTTTCCCCGGACGACCATAGCGATCACGGATCAGGTAGTGGGACAGGAAACCGCTGAACAGTGTTGCTCGCTTGCGGGTGCCGTCGGGAAGGATCTTTGCTACCAGGCAGCGATCGTTGTCGTAGACGATCGACTGCGGCACGGCCCCGAAGAACGCAAACGCATGGATGTGGCCATCCACCCAGGCTTCCGATACCGCAGCCGGATAGGCCCGCACATAGCAGCCGTCACTGTGCGGCAGATCCAGCACGAAGAAGTGCGCCTTCCGCTCGACACCGCCGATCACCACCATCGCCTCGCCGAAATCGGCCTGCCCATGGCCCGGCGGATGAGCCAGCGGCACGAACACCTCCTGGCGACGCTGATCTCGCTCGCGCATGTAATCCTTGATGATCGTGTAGCCGCCGGTAAACCCGCGCTCGTCCCGAAGCCGGTCGAATACCCGCTTGGCCGTATGGCGCTGCTTGCGCGGTACCTTCACGTCCTCATCAAGCCAATGATCGATCGTCGAAACGAACGCATCCAGCTTCGGCCGCCGGATCGGCAACTGACGCTGATAGCCGGGCGGCGTCGAATACGACACCATCTTGCAAACGCTGTCGCGAGATATGTTGAAATGCTTTGCGGCCTGACGCCGGCTCATCCCTTCCGAGACAGCCAGTCGCACCTTCAGATATAATTCCACGGTGTAAATCCCCTTATCCCTCCTGCATTCAACGCAGAAGGAAGATAGGTGGCCGGATTTTACTCCGCCCCTACGGCGAGACTATCTCGCCGTTACCGTGGCAGACTTTTGCACCGCCGATCTCAGATCGAGGTGATTGCGCTCACACCCGACCACCCGCCGGCATCAATGACCTGGCGCGGCAAACGCCGGCGAATTAAGCGTGGTGACGGGCCGGAACGTGTATTCGGCGAATGGTGGGTTCGTTCATCCGAGATGGAGGCTGTCAGGGATTATTATTCGATCGAAGACGAAGACGGCAATCGCTTCTGGGTCTATCGCTCCGGCGACGGGGTGGATCCCGCGACCGGAACGGCAAAATGGTTTCTGCACGGGATCTATGGCTGATGCGCTACGCCGAGCTCCAGGTCACCAGTCATTTTTCCTTCTTGCGTGGCGCGTCAGGTTGCGATGAGCTGTTCGCCACGGCAAAGGCACTCGGCATTGCGGCGCTCGGCATCGTCGATCGCAACAGCCTTGCCGGCATCGTGCGCGCCTGGGAGGCGGCTAAGGAAACCGGTGTCCGGCTGGTCGTCGGCTGCAGGCTCGATCTGGCGGACGGCATGTCGATCCTGGTCTATCCGACGGACCGGGCCGCCTATTCGGGGCTTTGCAGGCTTCTGTCGCTCGGCAAGGAGCGAGGCGGCAAGGGCAAATGCATCTCGATCTGACGGATGTGTCTCTCTATGCGGAGGGACTGCTCGCCGTCCTGATCCCCGACGAGGCCGATGACGTATGCGCTATCCAGCTGCGCAAGGTGAAGGAGATATTTGGCGACCGCGCCTATTTGGCGCTGACGCTGCGCCGGCGGCCGAACGACCAACTACGCCTGCATGAGCTCAACACACTGGCGATCCGGCACAAGGTCCGGCCTGTTGTCACCAATGACGTGCTGTTTCACGAGCCGGGCAGGCGGCAGCTGCAGGATGTCGTCACCTGCATTCGCCATCGCACCACCATCGACCGGGCCGGCTTCCTGCGCGAACGGCATGCCGATCGTTTTCTCAAGCCGCCGGAGGAAATGCACCGGCTGTTCAGCCGCTATCCAGAAGCTCTCGCCCGCACCCGCGAGATTGTCGACCGCTGTCGTTTCGACATGAACGAGCTCACCTACCAGTATCCGGAGGAAGCAATCATCCCCGGGCTGACGGCGCAGCAGACGTTGGAAAAATTCACCTGGGAGGGCGTTCGCGACCGCTACCCCGAGGGGGTGCCTGACGACGTGGTGAAGACCCTCAATCACGAACTCGACCTGATCCGCAAACTCGATTACGCGCCGTATTTCCTGACGGTTTACAGCATCGTCCGCTTTGCGCGATCTCAGGATATTCTTTGCCAGGGTCGCGGAAGTGCCGCCAATTCCGCCGTCTGTTACGTGCTGGGGATTACTGCGATCGATCCGGCCGCAAACGACCTCTTGTTCGAGCGCTTTATCTCGGAAGAGCGCAACGAGCCGCCCGACATTGACGTCGATTTCGAACATGCCAGACGCGAAGAGGTGATCCAGTGGATCTACAAGACCTATGGTCGGCAGAAGGCCGCCCTTTGCGCCACCGTCACCCGCTACCGCGCCAAAGGTGCGCTTCGTGATGTCGGCAAAGTGCTCGGCCTGCCTGAAGACATGATCACAGCTCTGTCGGCCGGCGTCTGGGGCTGGAGCAAGGAGGGCGTCGGCGAAAAGCAGGTCAACGAGCTGAACATGAACATGTCCGACCGCCGCCTGCGGCTGACATTGGAACTGGCGCAGCAGCTTATGGGCGCACCTCGTCATCTCGGTCAGCACCCCGGCGGCTTCGTCCTGACCGATGACCGCCTCGACGAACTGGTGCCGATCGAGCAGGCGAGGATGGAGGATCGGCAAACGATTGAATGGGACAAGGACGACATCGAGGCGCTCGAGTTCATGAAGGTCGATGTGCTGGCCTTGGGAATGCTCACCTGCATGGCAAAGGGCTTTGCCTTGCTGGAAGAGCACAAGGGAGTGAAGCTTGATCTCGCCACCATCGAGCAGGAGGACCCGGCCACTTACGCGATGATCCGCAAGGCCGACACGCTCGGCACCTTCCAGATCGAATCCCGGGCACAGATGTCGATGCTGCCGCGGCTGAAACCCCAGACCTATTATGACCTGGTCATTCAGGTCGCCATCGTTCGACCCGGTCCGATCCAGGGCGATATGGTCCATCCTTATCTTCGGCGGCGCGAGGGCAAAGAGGCGGTGGTCTATCCCAAGCCGGAACTGGAGGCGATACTCGGTAAGACGCTGGGCGTGCCGCTGTTTCAGGAGAGTGCGATGAAGGTGGCGATCGTCTGTGCCGGCTTTACCGCCGGCGAGGCGGATGCGCTGAGGCGCTCCATGGCGACCTTCAAGTTCACCGGCGGGGTCTCGAAGTTCAAGGACAAGTTGGTCCAGGGAATGGTGAAGAACGGCTACACAGCAGAATTCGCAGAGAAGACGTTTTCGCAGCTCGAGGGTTTTGGCTCCTATGGCTTTCCGGAAAGCCATGCCGCGTCCTTTGCCCTGATCGCCTACGCATCTTCCTATCTGAAATGCCACTATCCTGATGTGTTCTGTGCCGCCCTCATCAACGCGCAACCGATGGGCTTCTACGCGCCAGCGCAGATCGTAACCGACGCCCGGGCCCACGGGATAGCGATCCGGCCAATCTGCATCAATCACTCGCGGTGGGATTGCACGCTCGAAGAGATCGAGGAAACCGACAGCCATGCCGTGCGCCTCGGGATGCGTCTGGTGAAGGGGCTGCCCGAACAGGATGCGGCAAAGATTGCAGTGGCACGTGGCAACGAGCCCTTCGTTTCCATCGACGATATGTGGCGGCGCGGCGGCGTGCCGTCGGCTACCCTGGTTAAGCTCGCCGAGGCCGACGCCTTTCGACCGGACTTGAAACTTGAAAGACGCGATGCGCTGTGGGCGATCAAGGCCTTGCGCGACGAACCGCTTCCGCTGTTTGCTGCGGCCGCCGAGCGCGAGCGGACGGTGATTGCCGAGCAGCAGGAACCGGACGTGGCACTTCGGCAGATGACCGAAGGCGCCAATGTCGTCGAGGACTATGGCCATACCGGTGTGACGCTGCGTGCCCATCCGGTCAGCTTCCTGCGAGAGGATCTCATTCGGCGAAACATCGTCACCTGCGCCGAGGCGACATCAGCGCGCGATGGGCGCTGGCTGATGACGGCGGGTCTTGTTCTCGTACGTCAGAAGCCGGGAAGCGCCAAGGGCGTGATGTTCATGACCATTGAGGATGAGACGGGCGTTGCCAATATTGTTGTCTGGCCAAGCCTCTTTGAAAAGCAGCGTCGCGTCGTGCTCGGATCCTCAATGATGGCGATCAACGGCAAGATCCAGCGGGAAGGTGGCGCAACGGATGTTCGATCTGACCACCGATCTTGCGAGCCTGGGAGAACGGAACACTTTCCGCGTTCCGACAGGGCGGGGCGATGAGTTCGCGCATGGATCACCGGGCAGTCCGGACAGCCGCGAGCGGCCGCCGATGGGCATCAAGGCGCGGGAAATTTATGTACCTGACCTGCACATCGATACGCTGAAGGTGAAGAGTAGGAATTTTCAGTGAGTGCGGTGGGCGGCTACAGAGGCGACGCGCTCAAAAGCAAGGCGATAGGGACACTCAGCGCTGACGCGGTCAATGCCCACGGAGATGCCAACTTGATCAGGCGCATTTTTCGTGCGCGTCCTTCGTCCCACTCGGATGCCATGCTCAGTCATCCGCGTCGTGATGCCGACATGGTGCAGACGATGGTCGAAACTGGTTTGCAATAACGGTAGATGTGGCTGGTGCCGGCCACATTTGCTTTGATCTCTTTTGAGGAGACGTTGTGATGCCCATGGGGTCGCACTATCCCGTTCATGGCAGGAACGCGCGATAGGCATGGCGGAAAATCTCGCGCCACACTCACTTTTGGTAGCGTGCCACCGCCGGCATGGCCTATAGGAATGCCACCGCCGAGGTTTGGCCCTGGCCCCGCCCCCGCCGCTCCAAGCTCCGACATGTTGCAAGCACAAGGGCGATCGCCACGCGTTGGCTTCGCCTGCAGGAAAAAGTAGTGATACCGACCGAGAGCTTACCATCCACCGTCTATGCCATTGCCGACGTCCATGGACGCGCCGATCTTCTCGAAGCCATGCTTGGATACATCGCCGCCCATGCGAATAATCATCAATCTAAGCCTGTCGTGATCTTTCTGGGCGATCTGATCGATCGCGGCCCTCACAGTCCGAAGGTACTCGATCAGGTCTGCTCGACACTCGATCTCTATCCGGGCTCCCGGCTCATTCTCGGCAATCATGATTTTTACCTACGTGAGCTCCTTCGCGGTGCCCTCACCTATGACGACGCTGTCAATTGGATGGACTGGGGAGGCGTCGCGACAGTGAGTGCATATTCCAGTCGTCCGGTGCCAGATTTTGAGAACATCGCCGCCGATATCCGCCGAGTCTTCCCACATCATGTGGACTTGCTCGAAAACGCGCATACGTTCATGGAAATGGGCCGCTTCTGTTTTGTTCACGCTGGAATACGTCCCGGCATTCTGCTCGCAAAACAGGACGAATACGACTTGCGCTGGATCAGGGCCGGTTTTCTGGACCACATGGACGTTCTTGACCACGTCGTTTTACACGGTCACACGATCACAAAGTCGCTGCGGCCCGAAGTTTACTCAAATCGCATAGCACTGGATACCGGAGCGTACCGGACTGGCCGGCTGAGCGCCGCCGTCATCACGCACGATGAGCTTTTACACTTCGTATGTACCGAACTGACCGAGAGCGGTTCCATCGAGGTCGGCGAGTGGCGGCCCGACTAATCGATAGGGAAGAGTAGATCGTTGTCACGGACTGTGTCGTGAAACTCGGACGTTGGCTCCGCCTTCGCGACAGACTGAATGGAACGTTTCTTCCGGGGGCAGTCGGTCCCGCTTTCCCGCCCTGTTCGGCCGGCGCGATGCTGAAAGCTCCGATGCTCTTCTATGTTTTGCTCCGGGCTATGCCCGCCTGCAGGTGGCGCGATGTCGCATGCCGGTAATGTCCGCTGCGTTGGTTCGACCCCTGAGTAAGAAGCCTGCGGCCCGCCGAGCTTGAGAATGCAGTGGGCTCAAGCAAACATATTCTCAATCTCCCCACGCTGCGTAGCGTGTTTTTCGGGGTTCTGCTGCTTCAGCTTTGCTAAATTGAGCAATTTCCACCGTACTGCCGGTAGTGCCGCTGCTTGTGGCAACCCGATGGCGTCGAAATCCGGTTCCGTATCATGGAGAGTAAGCAGGAATCGCATCGCTTTATCGTCGAGGCGGGCTCGAAGGTCATCTGTCAGCCGGACTCGCGCGTCTTTCAGTTCGATCAGGCTGACAGGCTCGATGGTCATGCCTTCGAATTCTTTCACGAAGGCGTCATCGATTTCGGACAATGACGGCCTGATCAGCTCATGCGGGGGGCGGCCGGAGCTTGCGACGTAGATGAGAAAGGTCCGAAACAACGCATCAGTGAGCCCTTCATTGTCATAGAGCAGCTTCACGTCGAAGAGATCGCGTGGGTGCTGACGGTCCACGGCGGCATGAAGCTTGCCACCAAACAGATCCTCGAAGGACACGACCTGCATTTCGGCAAAGCCGAACGCCTCGGCCACGCCATCCGTGACCGTCCGCAGTTCCGGAGGATGCACCGTTCCACGCGCGACCGGCGAGATTTCGATCTTGATTTCGGTGGTGCCCTGCCGGACGAGCACTCGCGTGTCATTGTTGCCGCCACCGGCGATACGCTGGACGTCGACGCCGCGCAGATTTTTCAGCAGGTCTTCACGAATGCGGTCAAGCGCGGCGTCGATACCGCTGAGCGTGGTGTCCCGATCCTCGATTGGAAGGTAGGTGAGGTCGATATCGACCGATAAGCGGGGCATATCCCTGTAGAACAGGTTGATGGCCGTTCCCCCCTTGAGGGCGAAGA
Source organism: Rhizobium sp. CG5 (assembly GCF_023701945.1). GTDB lineage: Bacteria > Pseudomonadota > Alphaproteobacteria > Rhizobiales > Rhizobiaceae > Allorhizobium. The sequence goes on along the minus strand of NZ_JABAEF010000017.1, from coordinate 17,540 downwards.
CATCCTGCCGAGCGATGTAGGGCAACGTCCTAACGAGCAGCTCGACCTGCCGCATATAGCGATCACGCGCCATTGATATTCTCCTTTGGCAGCAGGTCGGCAGGGACCGTTACGCGATAAATCGGGTGGAGCCTTCCGCCTGGGACAAGTGCCCGATCGCCGCGTCCCATGTCGATTTGCGATCTGTCGATATGCTTGAGCCACGCATGCGCGTGCTTGTCGGCATAGACGAAGAAAAGGCGTTTCACCTTTACACTGCGGCACTGGGTCAACAGCGTCGTCAACATTTTCGGGCGCAGATTGACCATTGCCTCAAACACCATGTCGATGTTGTGAAAGCTCTCGTTCTTTGGAAGTTCATCTAGAAGCTCCAGTATTGCCCGCTCTGCCGATGACATTTTGATAGGCCATCGCCACGGGCTCATGGCCAGTTCCTCATCTGGATTATCGGAGAGGCTGAATTCGCTGTCCTCGACGCCGTTGTTCTCGTCGGAGAACAGTCCATGACCTCGTCGGACGAACCTGGCATCGGTTGTCAATGTCATAAGCCAGTCAGGTATATCGGAGCCATAGAGGTAGACGCGCGTATCGCCGCCGAGCTGCAGGTAGTGGGAATGGCCGCGCAATCCAAGTGCGGTCCAACCTCCTACGTGGAAAACATGTCCCATGATCCACTGCGCGGATAGCAAGGGAATTTTCCAGCCCGTGACGGCTTGCGCCGTTTCTCTTGCCGAAAATGGTCGTCGGTAGACGCCTGTCGCGATCCGCTCAAGCCAACCCTGCTTGATATACGCCGATACGGATTGCCGTGAGATTGCATGGCGTGCCGTCCAAGCCGAATCGACGAGGAAGCCCGGCGGAACCGATTGGATAAGGTGCTTTAGCTTTGGCGTTGGATGTTCATTCATAATGGACATTATGGCACGAGTTCAAAGTGAATATCAAGTTTACTTTAAAACATTTATCGATTGTCAATTCAGAATTGACACGAATAGGAGATCCCGAAGCTGCGTACCGGGCCAGTTGGCAGCGCTTCGTTCGTTGCGTCTTAAACGCAATGCCAAAGTCTCACCCTGTGTGCCGTCGCACATGATGCGATCGATGAACACCTGTCCGACAAATCGAACGCTATGCGCCTAAGTCTCACATTGGAAGACAAGCCGTTCCCTATTTTCACTTCATTCCGGTTGATGGCAGTCCGGATGATCCGGACGAAGGTCAGTGCGGCGAGATCGAATACCAATCCGCTCCAGCCAATGGCGTTGCCAAACCCAGCTCTCTTGTCTGGCATCCCTAATCCAGTCCCGTCCTTGGACGGTCAACCCGCAGGGGGTTCGCAGTTCCTGCGACCTCTCTGGCTGCGCCGCCGAGGTGACCGCGGCCGGGCCCGGATCGAACGGGCGCCATTGAGCGGGGATTGGCCCCGCCAACGGATGGAGCCTCACATGTCGGATCTCAGCCTCGCACAAAACCACGCATTCGATCTTGCCCGGACCCTGATGGTCCCGGTCACCCTCTTCGAGGTGGATGGCGAGATCGGCGTCATGACTTCCGCCGAGTATGACGGCGACGAGGACGCCATCATCAATATCTATGATCCCTTTGCTTACGGATCGGCTCATTGAGCCGATCACCCCTTCGGGGGAAGCGCGTGCCGCTTGCGCTGATGCCGCGCAAGGGAGGCTTCGCCGCGAGCTTGTCCCGGCAGATCTGCACATTGCGAACCCGCGCCCTTGCGCGCTTCCATCTTCGCGGCCTGGGCGCTGACAGCCCGAACAGTCAGGAAAGCTAAGGAAGTGAAATGGAAAAGAATGACATCGAAGAGCTGCGTACCCAGGTGGGCTGCGCAGCCGTCCTTGAGCATGAGGGCTTCGCGATAGACAGGAAAGAGAGCACGCGCCGGGCAGTCAAATTCCGGCGCGACGACGACATCATCATCGTCATCCATGACGACAGGGGCTGGTTCGACGTTCGTTCGGATGCCAAGGGCGACGTTTTCGCGCTCGCAAGCTATCTCCATGGGATCGGCTTTGCCGAGGCCTTGGCGGTGGTCGGCGATCTCGTCGCGTTTCAGCCAACCGCAGCGACCTGGGAGAAGCCTCTTCGTCAAACACAAACAGGGGCTTCGGTTGCTGACCGCTGGAACCAAAGAAAGCGGCCGTGGCGAGCATCGGCAACATGGAGCTATCTTCGACACAACCGGGCGCTGCCATGGCAGGTTATCTCTGCGGCGATCGAGGCGGACGTTCTTCGAGAAGGCCCCTATGGCTCGATGTGGGCAAAACATGTCGATGAGACTGGCGCCGTCATTGGCTGGGAAGAGCGCGGCCCTGAGTGGCGCGGGTTTTCCACCGGCGGCGCCAAGGCGCTCTTCCGGTTTGGAATGAACGACGTTCGTCGGATTTGTGTGACCGAGGCGGCGATCGATGCACTTAGCCTGGCCGCAATCGAGCAGACACGATCCGACACGCTCTACGTCAGCACCGGCGGCGGGTGGTCGCCGCTAACCGCGCTCGCGTTGGAAAACTTAGCGTCCGGGGAAGGCACGTGGCTGGTGGCCGCGACCGACAACAATGTTCAGGGTGAGGTTTTTGCCGATCGTCTGCGCCAGATGGCAGATCGCGCCGGTTGCGATTTCTCGCGGCTGAGGCCGCGATGTGAAGACTGGAATGAGGAACTGAAGGACAGGAGGGAGAAAGGAGAGCTGCCGCATACGCGGCCAGCGCATCAAGGGTGAAGCTGCCGCCCGCCTGACGGCGGCCCTTGACCCGCTGCCCGCGAAGCGCCGGCTGAGGAGGGGTAATCAAAGGACTGAAAGGAGAGGTCGACCAGGCTTCGCTTCAGTCGTAACCCCGAAGGAGCCACAGATGTTCGCTTCCCCAGCAATACGTAAAGTGTTCGAAGGCGTCGCCAGCCGCCATGAGATGTACGCCCTGTTTAACCGCCACGCCCAGGCGCCATTCGACGATAACAGGATGAATGGCACGCGCTACGTCGGCGAGTGGTTTGAGATATCCGAAGCCGATCACGACCACATGTTCGAGATCCTCCCTCCGCTGTTTTATCGCGGCGACATGTTCGCCATGCGCGAGTTTCTGGCCGCCAGCGTCACCAGTGTCTTTTTCGCACTGACGATCGATGATCGGTCCCGTTGGTTTCACGGATATTGCGACCTGGGTGATCGTCAGTCACCTAACCGGATGCGTGCCGAAATCATCACCCGCGAATCCCGTCCCGTCCGCGCCATGAGCCGACAGGAAAAGCTCGATCATATCTGGAGCGCGACCGGACCTGATTTCCGCGGCTATGCCGACAACAGATTTCCAGCCGATCTACGCAATCGGCAGATCGTGCTGGTCTATCCCTCGGCTCAAGGCAAGATCTGGAAGCTGCTTGACGATCTGTCCGACGAGGAGATTGCCGCCAAGCTGCCGGTGCAGTTCCGTCTTTTGCCGGAAACGATCGCTGCCTAACGGCGGCCTTCATTTCCAAACCTCCACCATCCGCAGCCTGGCAACACCGCTTCTTCCCGCGAGTGTGCCTCGGCGCGCCCACTCACAGGAGTTTTTCCAATGGCGCATGACGATCCTTTCACCATCGACCTGTTCGGCAATACAGCTCTCGCATCCGGTTTCGATCTCGGTGTGCCGGGTTTCGCAGCAAACTTCGGGACCGATATCGATATTGACCCGCACCCCTCGACACTGGCGCCAGCCGCTCCGGTTCGCAAAGAACCGAAAACCACACCGCAGATGCGGACGAAGGTCGATTTCCGGCTGCAGGGTTCGCGCGGTCTCGCAAAATCGTGGCGCGAGCGGGCGCGCGATAATATCGCCGCCATCCTGCTGGCGGGCGAGATCGAACGACATGGTCTACCGGCCCGACCTGACCAGCAGGCCAGGCTTATTCGCTTTACAGGTTTCGGCGCGTCGGACCTGGCCAACGGCATTTTCCGGCGTCCCGGCGACGAGGCGTTTCGCAAAGGCTGGGAGGAGCTCGGCGGCAATCTCGAAAGTGCCGTTGCGCCTGGCGATTACGCGTCTCTGGCGCGCTGCACCCAATATGCCCACTTCACGCCGGAGTTTATCGTTCGTGCCATCTGGTCTGGCCTGCTCCGCATGGGCTTTAAGGGTGGCCGGATCCTGGAGCCGGGTGTTGGCACGGGGATGTTTCCGGCGCTGATGCCGGACACTCTCTCCAAGGTGAGCCATGTCACCGGTATCGAGCTTGATCCCGTCACCGCCCGTATCGTCCGGCTGCTGCAGCCACGGGCCAGAATCGTCTGCGGCGATTTTGCCCGCACCGACCTGTCCGACCATTTCGACCTTGCGATCGGCAACCCGCCGTTTTCCGATCGTACGGTGAAAAGCGATCCGGCCTTCCGCTCTCTCGGCTTGCGGCTGCATGACTATTTCATCGCCAAGTCCATCCACCGGCTGAAGCCCGGCAGGCTTGCCGCCTTTGTGACCTCGTCCGGCACGATGGACAAGGCTGACGCCCGCGCCCGTGAACATATCGCCGGCATGGCCGATCTTGTTGGCGCGGTCCGCCTTCCCGAAGGCAGTTTCCGCGCTGACGCCGGCACGGATGTTGTCGTCGATATCCTTTTCTTCCGGAAGCGCCGCGTCGACGAGCAGGCTGGAGACGACAGATGGGTCGATCTCGCGGATGTAAAGGTGGAAGGTGAGGGCAACAGCATCCGTATCAACAGGTGGTTCGTCGATCATCCCGACATGGTGCTGGGCCGCCATGCGGTCACCTCAGGTCCATTCGGCGAGACCTATACCTGCCTCCGGATCGGTGATGATCTTGAAACGAGCCTGAACGCCGCGATCAGTCAGCTACCAGCCGACATCTACGACGGCGAGCCTTCCACAATAGACTTCGCGCTTGAGGACGAAGTCGCCGATGCCATGGCAGAGCGGCCAGACGATCCCAAGGTGCGCGAGGGAAGCTATTTCATCGGCAAGGCCGCGGCACTGATGCAGGTTGTGGATGGGGTTGCTGTCCCGGTCGAGGTCAGGAAGGGTCGCAGCACTGTTGGCATCTTTGCCAAGCACGCCCTGATCATCCAAAAGCTGATCCCGATCCGCGATGCGGTCCGGCTCATTCTCAAGCTTCAGGAACGCGATCAGCCATGGCAAAAGGCGCAAGTGTCGCTGCGCATCGCCTGGTCGAGCTTCGTACGCGAGTTCGGCCCGATCAATTTCACCAGCGTCTCGACCGCGGAAGACCCGGAAACCGGGGAGATCAGAGAAACCCACCGCCGGCCGAACCTAGCGCCGTTCCTAGACGATCCCGATTGCTGGCTGGTGGCCTCGATCGAAGACTACGATCTGGAGACCAACACCGCCAAGCCGGGTCCGATCTTTACCGAACGCGTCATCGCGCCGCCGCCGGCACCCGTCATCACCTCCGCGCTCGATGCGCTTGCCGTGGTGCTGAACGAACGTGGTCATGTCGATCCCGATCATATCGCCGAGCTGCTGCATCGTGACGTTGAGGATGTTATCGGCGAGTTGGGCGAGGCGATCTTCCGCGATCCGTCCAACGGCTACTGGCAGATGGCTGATGCCTATCTGTCCGGCGCGGTCCGTTCGAAGCTCACTGTTGCCCGGGCGGCGGCCGAGCTTGATCCAGTCTTCGCGCGAAACGTCGCGGCGCTAGAGCGTGTCCAGCCTGCCGATCTCAGGCCTTCCGACATCACCGCCCGGCTCGGCGCGCCGTGGATCCCGGCCGATGATGTCGTCGCCTTCGTCAAGGAGACCATGAAGGCGGAGATCTCCATCCACCATCTGCCGGAGCTGGCGACATGGACGGCCAATGCCCGTCAACTCGAATGGTCGGCTGCTGGCACCACGGAATGGGGCACCCACCGCCGCCATGCCGGACAGCTTTTATCCGACGCCCTCAACTCGTCCGTACCGCAGATCTTCGACACGATGCGCGATGGCGAAACCGAGCGCCGGGTGCTGAACACGGTGGAGACGGAAGCCGCCAAGGAAAAGCTCGCCAAGATCAAGATGGCCTTCCAGTCCTGGATCTGGTCCGATCCGGATCGCACTGATCGGTTGGCGCGGGTCTACAACGATACTTTCAACAACATCGCGCCGAGATCCTTCAACGGCGATCATCTCAAGCTCCCCGGCGCCTCAGGCGCCTTTTCTTTGTATGGCCATCAGAAGCGTGGCATCTGGAGGATCATCTCCGCCGGCGCCACCTACCTCGCGCACGCCGTCGGTGCTGGAAAGACGCTGACCATGGTGGCCGCCATCATGGAACAGCGTCGGCTCGGTCTGATCAATAAGGCAATGCTCGTCGTGCCCGGCCATTGCCTGGCGCAGGCGGCCCGTGAATTCCTGGCGCTCTATCCCAATGCGCGGATCCTGGTCGCCGACGAGACCAACTTCGTCAGGGAAAAGCGCCATCGCTTCCTGTCGCGGGCAGCGACCGCCACCTGGGATGCCATCATCATCAGCCATTCGGCGTTTCGGTTCATATCCGTACCATCGGCTTTTGCAGCACAGATGATCCAGGACGAGTTGGAGCTTTACGAGGACCTCCTGGTCAAGGTCGAGCGTGACGACCGGCTGTCGCGCAAGCGCATAGAGCGCATGAAGGAAGGTCACAAGGAACGGCTTGAGGCGCTGGCGACGCGCAAGGACGACCTGCTGACCATCTCGGAGCTCGGGATCGACCAGATCATCGTCGACGAGGCGCAGGAATTCCGCAAGCTATCCTTTGCCACCAACATGTCGACGCTGCGCGGTGTCGATCCGAACGGTTCGCAGCGCGCCTGGGACCTGTTCGTCAAATCCCGCTTCATCGAGACGAAGAACCCGGGCAGGGCGCTGGTGCTGGCATCGGGCACCCCGATCACCAACATGCTCGGCGAGATGTTCTCCGCGCAGCGGATGATGGATCCGGCAGCATTGTCGGAACGTGGTCTGCACGAGTTCGACGCCTGGGCCTCGACCTTCGGCGACACCTCGACGGAACTCGAATTACAGCCGTCGGGTAAATACAAGCCGGTCACGCGCTTCAGCCAGTTCGTCAACGTTCCGGAACTCATTGCCATGTTCCGATCCTTTGCCGACGTCGTGCTGCCGGTCGATCTGAAAACCTATGTGAAGGTCCCCGATGTCTCCGGCGGCAAGCGCCAGATCGTCACCGCAGAGCCAACCGCTGCTTTTAGGGCGTACCAGAAGCAACTTGACGCGCGGATCAAGGCGATCGAGATGCGCGACGGGCCGACCAAGCCCGGCGATGACATCCTGCTCTCGGTCATCACCGACGGACGTCACGCCGCGATCGATCTGCGCCTGGTCGATCAGGCCATGGGCAATGAGACCGCCAACAAGCTGAACGCACTCGTTCTCAACACCTACCGGATATGGCAGGAAACGGGAGAGGCGGAATATTGCCGCAAGGACGGCAAGCCGTTCGACCGGCCGGGCGCCGGCCAGTTGATCTTCTCCGATCTCGGCACGATCAATGTCGAGGCCACGCGGGGCTTTTCTGCCTATCGCTGGATCCGCGATGAACTGGTCCGATTGGGCGTGCCGGCTTCCGAAATCGCCTTCATGCAGGATTACAAGAAGTCGGACGCAAAGCAGCGGCTGTTCAACGACTTCAATGCCGGCAAGGTTCGCGTGCTGATCGGCTCGTCCGAAACCATGGGCACCGGCGTCAATGTTCAGGCCCGTTTGAGAGCCCTGCATCATCTCGATGTTCCGTGGTTGCCATCGCAGATCGAGCAGCGCGAGGGCCGTATTATTCGTCAGGGCAATCAGCATGATGAGGTCGATGTCTTTGCCTATGCCACGCTTGGGAGCCTCGATGCCACCATGTGGCAGAACAACGAGCGTAAGGCCCGGTTCATAGCAGCCGCGCTGTCCGGTGACACCAGCGTTCGGCGGCTTGAGGACATGGGGGAGGGGCAGGCCAACCAGTTCGGCATGGCCAAGGCCATCGCGTCAGGCGACGAGCGGCTCATGCAGAAGGCGGGGCTGGAAGCCGAGATTGCCCGTCTCGATCGGCTGCGGGCCGCCCATATCGACGACCAGCACGCGATCCGGCGCCAGATCCGCGATGCCGAACGGGACATCGAGGTTTCCAGCCGCCGCATTGGGGACGTGGGCAAGGACATCGACCGTCTGGTCCCAACCATGGGCGACGCTTTTACTATGCAGGTCGGAAGTGCCGAATTTGACGAGCGCAAGCTCGCCGGCCGCGCGCTGATGAAGGAGATCCTGACGCTGGTTCAGCTTCAGCAGGAGGGCGAAGCCACTATCGCCACCATCGGCGGTTTCGATCTCGCATATCATGGCGAGCGGTTCGGCAAGGACGGGTACCGGTACGACACGCTGCTTCAACGAACAGGTGGCGACTACGAGATCGACCTGGCCGTCACCACCACGCCCATCGGTGCCATCTCCCGGCTCGAGCACGCGCTTGGCGGGTTTGAACAGGAACGCGAGAACCATAGCAATCGTCTCGCCGATGCGAAACGTCGCCTCGCCTCCTATACGCCGCGTCTGGGTGAAAGCTTCTCATTCGAAGCTGAGCTTGAACTCAAGCTGAGCCAACTGGACGAGATCGAAAGGGATCTGGCGGCGACCGCCGATGAACCAGAGGAGGATAGCCAGCAGGCCGCATGAACGGCGGTATATCCACCGTCACTTGAAACGAGGTCGGGCGATACACACCTGTCGGTCATCACCCGTTTCGATGGTTTGCCTCACAGTGGCGATTTGCCGCGCGTTTGAAACTGTCCGGGTTGGAAAGGGCGCTCCCCGAAAGGGTCGAGCGCCCTTTCGTTTTGAGACCTTAGAAACCTACTCGCTGAGTTTGTAGATCGCCGCGTTGTCCTGCAGTTCCCGCAGGCCCTTGTACGAGGCGTGCCGCAATTTGCCATCGTCGGTCCAGGCGCGGTACTCGATCTCGGCAATCAATGTCGGTTGAACGAAGACGGCCCCCTTCTTATCAACCGCAACTGGAGCACGCCTGGTCTTCAGCGTGTCCAGCATCCGGCGCAGTTCGATAGTGTCTTTCTCTTTGAAGCCAGTCCCGACCGAACCGACATAGACGAACGCGGCACCCTGGTAGGCCGCCAGCAACAGCTGCCGATCCCACCGCGCGCCGCGGTGGATGGCTCGTATCCGACAATCATAAAGCTTCCGCTCTGGATGCATTTGATCTTCAGCCAGTTGCCGAGCCGACCCGAGCGGTAGGCACTGTCGCGGTGCTTGGCGATGATGCCTTCCAGGCCGTGCTCGCGCGCGGCCGCCAGAAGTGTCGCGCCATCCGCTTCGACCTCCTGCGAGACGCGGATCGCTCCTTCGCCTTCGCCGATCAGGTCTTCCAGCAGGTGACGACGTCCGGACAACTCCATCTTCGTCAGGTCATGCCCGTCGAAATACAAAAGGTCGAATGCGTAGAGGATCGCATGCTCAGAGGCTTGTCTGCCCCCGCGCCCGCCAAGTGAACGCTGCAGCGCCCCGAAATCCGAGCGGCCCTCGGCATCGAGGACAACGGCTTCCCCATCGAGAATGGCGGTCCCGACGTCAAGCTTGCGCGCAGCGCCTGCGATCGCCGGAAACCTGTCGGTCCAGTCATGACCGCCACGTGTGATGATCCGCACCGCTTTCGGCTCGATGTGAACTGCAATACGATAGCCGTCCCATTTGATCTCGTAGATCCAGTCCGGTCCGGTTGGCGGTTTTGCTTTCAACAGCGCCAGGCACGGTTCGATACGCGCTGGCATCGGATCGAAAGGGAGCTGCGGCTGGGCAGGATCGCGGATTTTAAGCGGTCGCGAGCGGATCGGGAGATCCGTCTCCCGCAAAAGCGGCTGGGATTTTTGGCGCGGCGGCTTTGTCATGGCCAGAGTTCAGCAGCAATTGCTTAAAATCGTGTGACATCGCTGGGAAATGGAAGGGAGGACGACGAGGGAGGGGAGGAAGGAGGGGAAGGAAACCGGTTCGCAAGAGCGGTCCAACGGCTGCTGCTTCTCTCAATCGCGCCGGTTGCCGAGACCGGGCAAGCTTGCCTCGCAAGGCAGGTGTGCCTCGCTCGCCCGCAAGCCAGGTCTGCTCCGGCGCAATTGCAGCCGCCGTCCCGTCCTGCGGTTCGGGAGATGTCTTCGAGAAGAAGACGAGGAGGCAAGGACAGTCCGTCCGCCCGAAACCGAAAGGTCATTCCCATGCAGTTGATTACAGCCGATCCGCGCAGCCTGAAGGACAATCCCGACCGGTCCCGCCAGTCGAAATCCTCACCCCAGTCCGACGCGCTGCTCTGCGCATCGATCAGGGCAATCGGCGTCGTTCAGCCACCAATCGTCAAACTCGATCCCGATGGCGGCAATAGCTATATCATCGTCTTCGGACATCGCCGCGCCGCCCAGGCGATTGCCGCGGATCTCTTGGAAATTCCGCTGCTGCTGGCCGATCCCTCCGACGATCTCGGCGCCATGCAGTCCTTTGCGGAGAACATCGCCCGCGAGCCGCTGAACCCCGTCGATCAATGGCGCGCCATCGAACGGCTGGTGGCCCTGGGGTGGACCGAAGAGTCGATCGCGATGGCGCTGGCACTTCCGAGCCGGCAGATCCGCAAGCTACGGCTGCTCGCCAACATCCTGCCCGCCATGCTCGACCAGATGGCGCGGGGCGATATGCCGAACGAGCAACAGCTGCGCACGATCGCCGCCGCCGGCCAGGACGAGCAGGCCGAGGTCTGGAAGAAGTACAAGCCGAAGAAGCAGGACCCGCAGGTCTCGTGGTGGGAGGTGGCCCGCTCACTGACCACGACCCGGATGCTCGCCAAGCATGCAAGCTTCGGTGACGAACTGGCGCAGGCTTATGGCATCACCTGGGTCGAGGACCTGTTTGCACCCGCTGACGAGGACAGCCGCTATACGACAGACGTCGAGGCGTTTCTCGGTGCGCAGCAGGAATGGCTCTCCAACAATCTGCCGAAGCGTGGCTCGGTGATCGAGGCCAATGAATACGGCCAGGCGAAACTGCCGGCCAAAGCGCAACAGGTCTACGGCAAGGCCGGCAAGGGTGACCTGACCGGCTGGTACATCAACGCCCGCGACGGCTCGGTGCAGTCGGTCGCCTATCGCATGCCCGACGTGAAGAAGCCCAAGCTGGTCAAGGATGCCGATGGTGTCGAAACTGTTGTCGAGGATGTCGAGGAACCGAAAGCACGGCCCGATGTAACCCAGAAGGGCCTCGACATGATCGGCGACTTGCGGACTGACGCTCTGCACGAGGCGCTTGCCCGTGCGCCGATCGAAGACGACACGCTGATGGCTTTGCTCATTCTCGCCTTCACCGGCATGAATGTCAGCGTTGCCAGCGGCGCATCGGACAATCCCTATGGTCATGCGAAATGCGGCCCGCATGCTGCTAGGCTGATTGGCGAGGACGGCAAACTGTCCTCCGATCGCGAGACACTGGTGCAGGCTGCACGCTCGGTTCTGATCGAAGTCCTATCGCTTCGGCGCAATCGCTCCGATAGCGGCCTGATCGCCCGCATTGCCGGCGACGCTGTCGGTGCTGATGAGTTCCTGCCCAATATGGCGACGGAAGACTTCCTCTCATGCCTGTCACGCACTGCGCTTGAGGCGACCGCGGAAACGGCGGGCGTGCCCGGTCGGATCAAGGTGAAGGATACCCGCGCGGCTCTGGTTGAGCATTTTGCCGACGGACGGCTGGTGAATCCGGCAGCGCTGCTGGCGCCATCCACTGAGGAGGTGCGATCGTGGGTCGAACGCTACACCAGCGTCGACAGCGGATTGGAGGATGCTGACGACGTTCCCGATACGCTGGAAGATCAGCTTTCCGGTGGTGAGGTTGTGGACCATTCTGCGGCCGAGGAAGAGGCGGACGAAGGTTTCCGCGAGGCTGCCGAATAAACGCCAGGCACCAGGATCTGAACCGACGCCGCTGGCTCATGCCGGCGGCGTTTCTGTCTCAAACAGTTAGAAGGAGTTTGTCATGGCAGAGATCCATGATGACATGGCCACAGAAAAAGCAGTGCATGAGGCTGAACTAAGGGCATTGGACCGGCCGACGATACATGCCGGAGCATCGACGCCTTGGGGCATGGCACAGGTCTCGCGGCGATATGCCGACGGTATCGTTCTGCATTCGACCGCCAGTCACGGCGGCTTCCATCTGGATGAAATTGCAAACGCCGTCGTCCATCCCCTCTATCGTAATGACAACGGATTCTACGAGGAGGATTGTGAATGGGCGAAGATCGCCCACGCCTTTCCGCAGCTGTTCACCGCCTATGAGCGGCGCCTCGGCGATCGCACACTTCGCGACTCTTATCCTGATGCCTACGAGCGCGTCATGGGCGTCGCATTGGACGGCAGTCAGTCTCACATGCGGGACCGGCAGGAATTCGAGAGCCGCCATCGCAATGACTGGGTGGTCATCGCGGCCCTCAATTCCGATCACCAACCGGGTTTCGTCGAGTGCATCGCGACGCTGGGCGGGTTTCGGGGCGAGACAGGCGAACGACGGTTCCTGGTTCCACGCGCCGACTACCAGATCGGCCGACACGGCTTCGTCATTGATCCACTGAAGCACCAGCCATATGACGGTCCGTCCAGCTTCGTGACCTGGGCGGCGAGGCAATGACTGCCGCGCTCACAGACTGCGACCCACCTCGAAATCAGGTAATCGATTTCATCGAGCTCTATCGCAGGATCTGGGCACGGCAGCAGGATTGCCGCTCCCGGCGGGCTGAGCTGACACGATAAACGAAGGCGCGGTGGAAATGCAAAGCACGGCGTGGCCCATTCACTGATCACAGAATGCATATCAACTGAGCCGGGTGAGAGGGGTCCGGCCACTCGAAGGTACGGTAAGAGCGCTGATCGAAACGCGGAGCCAGAGAACTGGCGGCAACCATCCTGGCACACTGTGATGGGACCGGGATTTGTCAGTGGCCTGCGTGGGTGAAGCGGCGTTGCCACGGTCGGATCGGCGATGGCGATTGCGTCATGCTGCCGAGAAACCAGATCGTCGGCCGGCACAGCACCTCGGTTTTGCTGCGGTCTGACATGGGCGCGCCCCGGTCAAAGGCCGCTTTCGCGCCGCGTTGCGGCAGGATCATCGCCTCGTCGCAAGGCAGGCCCGCGTCTGTCGCAGCCCGCTTGAGGCGGGCAGCACCATCCGCAAACCGTCCTCGCTCCTCCTGGCGATGCCCTGACCTTGGGCCGGGCCGCTGGTGCCCATGTCCTTTTGCCCGCACCCGAGGGGCTGAGCCGGACGACGTCAGGCACCCCGGGCTTCGCTGAAACATCGCTCATAAAGGATCCGATCATGGCACCGCTCAACCGCTCCACCCAGAAAAACCGCCCAGCCAAATCCCAGCGCGCCACCACCCTCGAAATGGTCAGGCACGCCTGCCCCGATACAGCCCAGGCACTGCGCATCTCGGAAAGCTTCGGCCTTGCCCTCATCGACAGCGACGGGATCCGCGACCTCCACCGCGGTCAGTTGATCGAAAGCGCCGATGCCCTGAAGGACGGCCTTGCCGAAAAGGCCATGCAGATCCACATGCAGCGCATCGTCGGATCCTTCGTCGGCTCAGCCTACGGCGCGGGGCAGTTTTACAGCCGCGCGGTAACCGAAGCCCGCGATCTCACCATGAAGCTCTCCAACGATACCAGGGACGAGGACCTCGACGGCCCGGTAGGCTTCGACAGCCGCGCCCAGCGAAAGCGCGAGTTCGCAGCCGACATGGGCCTGCAGGCCCATGTGGTTCGCATGGCAGCCGAAGGAGCCGTCTCGGCTTACGAGGACATAACCGGCGAAACCTGGAAGCCCTACGAGCGTACGGTCGAGCAGCCCGCCAACTCAGTCGACCAAAAGGCCGCGACGGCCCAGATGGCAGCATTTGAATAGGACGATCGCGGGGCTTCGGCCCCGCCTGAGGCCCCATTTAGGAAAATCATAAATGGGTAAATGCGCCGTAGGGTCCGAGCGCCCTCTTTCTCCGGTCAGCCGTCCGTCGATACCGTCACGGAGGTCCACGCATCGATCTCTTCTTGGAGACGCTTGAGTCTCGCCGATACATGCTTGAGAGCGTCGCTGCCAAGGAGAAGTTGCGGTGGCGGGTTATCGGTCTCGACTAGGATCAAGACGGCTGCAGCGAGTTTCTCTGGATCACCAAGCTGCTTGCCACTGACTGCCTGCCGGGCCTCGCGTATCGGATCAAAAAGGGAATCGTAATCCGCGATCGACCTTTCCGTGCGGATCATCGAACGTCCGGCCCAGTCTGTGCGGAAAGAGCCGGGGCATAACGTCGTCACATGCACACCGAACGGCGCCATTTCTGAACGCATCACTTCCGATATGCCTTGCAGCGCAAACTTGCTGCCACAGTAATACCCGATACCGGGCATGGTGATCATGCCGCCCATCGACGTGACATTGACGATGAAACCCTGGCGCCGTTCGCGGAACCTGGGAATAAACGCCTTGGCGACAGCTACAGCGCCAAAGACGTTCACGTCGAACTGTCTGCGCATCTCTTCGAGAGGCGATTCTTCGATGACGCCCTCGTGGCCGTAACCCGCATTGTTGATGAGCACATCGACCGGCCCGTACTTGTCTTCCGTATCACGGACGACATCCGGAATCTGGTCGAACGCGGTGACGTCGCAAAGGACGGGGTGAATGGCGGGCACGGCTGCGGCAAGCGCCGAGCGTGCCGTCTCGGAGCGGACGGTGCCGATCACCTGATGGCCCATCTGAGCAGCAGCCGTAGCGATGGCCAAGCCGAAGCCGGAATTTGCGCCGGTGATGAAAAAGGTCTTTCTCGACATGATGTGCGAACTTCCTTGATTGAGGAGACGTTTGACAGATAGTATTAATCGTCCGGCTGAACGATTGCGGATCCGATGAAGTTGTTGCCAAATCCTATGATTGATGGACATCGCCAATCGATGCGAGGCCAGCTGGTCGAGTTGGCCGGCGGTCTAGCTCCGCGTCACGGATACAATCCGACCGGGCTCGATCGCGTTCGTATTCTCCGCACCGAGGCCGTGCTCCACGATGTCCCGGTCCTCTATAACCCAGGCGCCGTGTTCGTCCTGCAGGGCAGCAAGCAGGGCATGCTGGACGGAGAAATCTTCCGCTACGATGAAGACCACTATCTGGCTGTTTCTGTCCCCGTGCCTTTCCGGATGGAATCGACCGCCAGTCCGGAGAGGCCATTGCTTGCGGTCTATCTCGAATTCGATATGCAGTTGGCGGCTGAGATCGCCCTGCAGGTCGAAAAGCGCAGCGAGCTTTCAGGTCATCCGCCACGCGGTCTGATGTCGAACAAGATGGATGCTAACATCGAGGACGTCCTGTTACGCCTGTTGAGGGCGCTTCGCAGTCCGGTCGAAAGTGCCGTTCTGGGTGCGGGTATTCTGCGCGAACTGCACTATCGGGTGCTGGTCGGTCCGCAAGGCGGCGCAATGATTGCCGCGCTTCAGCACAGTGGGCCATACGGGAAAATCTTCCGGAGCTTGGCCTGGCTGCGGCAGCACTACGGCACGGAAATCTCCATCGCCGACCTGGCCGGCAGGGTGGGCATGAGCGCGCCGTCCTACCATGTGAATTTCAAGGACCTGACTGGCACCAGTCCGATGCAATACGTGAAGGCCATGCGGCTGCAAGAAGCAAGATTGATCATCGCCCGCCAGGAGAAGACGATTGCGGTGGTCGCGAGGTCAGTCGGTTATGCAAGCCCGGCCCAGTTCAGCCGAGACTTTAAGCGACATTTCGGTCGCACAGCGTCGGAGGAGGCGAAATGGGTCAGACACCACCTTGGCGAACTCGTCTGAGCATAAGCGAGGAGGCATAATGCCCGTTCCGGCAATCTCTCACATGTGGGCGTTCGCTTCGATTATTCGATTGGGAGTTGTGGCCACTATGCAACCCGCTCCCATTCGGCACCTCCCGATGATGCCATAGTCGTAACACTTGATCTGTCAGTAGGCCAAGTCCACTGCGGTCTCGATGGGGCATGTCTGACCAAAGACCGCCTCGCGGTGCTCGGCTCGCTCGGCATCCGCAACGGCCGGCTCGTTTTCTTCCCCTGTCGGCTTAGCCGCCATTCCTCGCGAGGCATATGTGGACACCCCCTCGGTCAAGCCTATCTTCTGATCTTTTTGAACCCGGCTGGCTGCTCGCATATGTCCGGCCTCTCTGATGATCGGCCGAACGGCCGCGGGCCTTGATGAAATCCGCGGATCATGGTCCCAATCAAAAAAGCGCATTCTGCAGATGCAGTCTCGCGAACGGGTTGTCCTGATCCCCGGCGGAACCGGTATTCATCACGATCGTCTGGCAGGCCCTCCGAACTCGGTGACGCTGTTGCGTCGGTTTCTATGCGATGGCGTTTGTGTATACCGTCTGCCGCGTCATCACGGCCCATGCGATCCGCGCCATCTTGTTCGCCAGCGCCACGGTCGTCAGGCGCGGGGGCTTCGTCAACAACAATTTCCTGACCCACTCGATGAGCGGCCCGTGCATCTTATGCCTGACATGCCTGAGGACGGCTGTCGCGCCAACGATCAGCAGCGTTCGCAGATATCGGTTCCCGGCCTTCGTGATCCTGCCGAGGCGCTCTTTTCCTCCGGACGAGTTCGATCGTGGCGTCAGCCCGAGCCATGCGGCAAATTCTCGCCCCGACCTGAAGACTGACGCATCAGGCACCGTCGCCGCCAATGCTGTGGCAGTGATTACGCCGACGCCCGGGATCGTCGCAAGCCTGCGGCCTGCTTCGCTCGTTCGTTGCCATTCGCGTATCTTGGCTTCAAGTGTCCTGACCTCGGCGGTCAGGGAGTCGATTTGCCTGGCCAAGGATACGACAATGTCAGCCACGAGCGGCGGAACGTCCAGCTCGGTCGGCTCGTGTGCGAGCACCCGCTCGACGAGCTCTGCCGTTCTTTCTATCCCGACCGGCGCCACGATGCCGATCTCCGTGAGATGGCCTCGTAAGGCGTTCACCAGCATGGTCCTCTGCCGGATGAGGAGAGCACGCGACTTGTGCACCATCAGGATCGACTGCTGCGACGCGGTTTTGATTGGAACGAACCGCATGGTCGGCCGGGTCACAGCCTCGCAGATCGCCTCGGCATCCACCATGTCGTTCTTCCCCCGCTTCACGTACGGCTTCACATAAGCCGGCGCCATCAGCTTGACCTCATGGCCCATGCCTGTCAGTTCGCGCGCCCAGTGATGCGCGGAGCCGCACGCCTCCATGCCGATCAGACTCGGCTTCAGCTTGGCAAAGAATGCAAGAAGGTGTGCGCGCCGGAGTTTCTGAGCGATCACGACACGATTGCTGTCATCAATGCCATGTACCTGGTCGGGTAGCAGCGGCGCATTGCTGCGCGGCCGCCCCCTAAGAACCGGACATGCGGATCACCCCGCATCCGGCTCAAGCCATTCTTCAGCACCATGGTGTGGCACCGAACAACTGGACGGAGGGTTTCGCAATTCGACGGCGGACGAAGTAAGTGG